>CAWFCM010000017.1:0-147599 GCA_963814215.1 uncultured Alphaproteobacteria bacterium
GAGTTATGTGCTTCGCTTCAGCAATGACTTCGCGACGTCTCGCGCGCCATCGATGAAGCGTTGTACGACCGGACTCGGTTTGCGATTTTTCAAGGTGATGATGCCGATCGGTGCACCGGTAATGGGTAATTTGACCGGCAGCTTCTTGAGGAAGGGATGCGGAGCGGGAAGCCGCAGCCAGAACTCCGGCATGATCGAAAGATAGCGGCCCGTTCGTAGCAGATTGGCCCGAATTTCGAGAGCCGAGGTAATGACGGTCGCACGCGGATAGTCGAGTCCTGCCGCATTGAAGGCGTCAGTGACGAACGAGCCAAATGCGTCGCCGGGGGCCGGCAGCGCCCATTTCTCCTCCATCAGTTCGGAGAGTTCGATGCGGCGCCGTCTGACCCAGGGATTGCTCGCACCCGCGACTACGACGTAAGGACTTTCAAACAGAAACTCGAAGCTGGTCTCTTCGTCAGCAACAGTGTCGACCTTCCGGTAGATCAGCAGATCGACGGCGCGCTCCTTCAGGTTCTGCCGCTGCGCCGGCTGGCTGGCTCCCTCAGCGATGACTCGAAACTCCAGTCGCGGATATCGCTGGGACAGCCGGTCAATGACAGTGAAAACAAAACTGGCTGCAATTGGCGGCGTGGTTCCAATTCGTATTTCACCGACGCTTGGGTCGGACAGGAACTGGACCTCCTTGACGCCCTGCCGCAGTTCATCGAATGCGGCATGGCTGCGGGCGAGCATGGCCTGCCCGTAGCTCGTCAGTTCGACGCCGCGGGGGTGCCTCTCCAGAAGACGCACGCCGAGCGCGTGCTCCAGGTCGCTGATCGAACGTGAGACGACAGGATGAGAAACGGCGAGCGCCTGCGCCGCCTTCGCCATGCTCCCGGTTTGCGCAACGGCGAGCAGGATGTGGAGGTCGCTGAGCTTGATGCGGCGGCCGATTTCGGTCGTTCCAGCGCATGGTTTACCCTTAGCAGAATTGCTAACCAGATGCAGGATAATAGTACTGTTCTGCTAATACGAAAGCAGACATGGTCAGGTCGTAACGCTCAAGCATCCAACGATGGAGCATGGCCGTGCGACGATCTCTGCTTACGACTGTGGCCGCTGCCAGTTGCGGCGTTCTGGCCGCAACCCAGGTATGGGCGCAATCGTATCCGCAACGCACGATCAGGATGGTCGTTGACCGTCCTGCCGGCGTGCCGCACGACATTCTGGCGCGTGCGATGTCGGACAAACTGTCGGCGAGCCTTAAGCAGACCGTCATCGTCGACAATCGCGTCGGCGCCGGCGGCAATCTTGCGGCCGAGTTCGTCGCGCGCTCCGCTCCGGACGGTTACACGGCGTTCGTCGCGCTGGATACCACGCTGACCGTCAATCCGACGCTGTACAAGAACCTGACGTTCAAACCGCAATCGGACCTGCGCCCTTTGTCGATCATGGCAAGCAGCGCGCAGCTTCTGGTCGTGCATCCGTCCATCCCGGTCAGCACGGTGGCCGAGTTCGTTGCCTTCGCCAAAGCGAACCCGATCAGCTACGCCCATGGCGGCAACGGGAGCCCCGGTCACCTCACCATGGAACTCTTCCGGATGCTGGCCGGATTCGAGGCAACGCCGGTGCCCTATCGCGGCAATGCACAACTGGCCACTGACCTTGCTGCGGGTCAGATCAAGGTTGGATTTGTCGCTACCACAGGCGTGCTCGAGCATGTGCGCGCCGGCCGCCTGAAGGGGCTCGCGATATCGTCCAGCGAGCGCACGTCGCTCGCACCGGACATCCCCACCATCGCGGAAGCCGGGTACGACTTCCGGCGCGAAACCTATTTCGTGCTTGCGGTGCCCGCCGGAACGCCGGAGCCGATCGCCGCGCTGCTCGAACGCGAGGCGCGCAGCGCATTGCAATCGCCTGATCTGGTGGAGCGGTTTCGCGCCGTGAACATGCGCATCGTTGCGTCGTCCGGCAACGAGGCGAAAGCCCGCCTCGCGGCCGACAGCGGCCTGTGGTCCAAGGTCATCGAGGCCACCGGAATGCGCGCGGATTGAGCGGCGGCAGGCAATGTCAACTCAAGTCATCATGCTCGGAACCGGGACGCCGCGGCCCGATCCCAATCGCTCCGGACCCGCCACGGCCGTCGTCGTCAATGATACGCCCTATCTTGTCGACTTTGGTACTGGCGTCATCCGCCGGATCTCGGCTGCCCATGCCAAAGGCGTAGCCGCGTTCGGCTACGCCGGCGTCAACATCAGGACTGCATTTCTGACGCACATGCATTCGGATCACACGATCGGTTATCCCGACCTCATCTTTACGCCATGGGTGATGGGGCGGCGCGAGCCCCTCACCGTCTACGGCCCAAAGGGGATCACGGCCATGACCGAGCATGTGTTGCAGGCCTGGCAGGTGGACATCGACGGACGCACCAAGGGTCTCAACCAGCACAACACCACCGGCTACAAGGTCAACGCGCACGAGATCGCGCCCGGCATCGTGTACCGCGACGATAACATCACGGTGACGGCCTTTCCCGCGCGGCACGAAGAGATGGCCGACTCCTTCAGCTATCGGTTCGACACGCCCGGCCGCTCCATCGTGATTTCCGGCGATACCGCTCCGACCCAGGCGCTGATTGAACACAGCCGAGGCTGCGATGTCCTGATCCACGACGCTTATTCAATTGCCGAGACGCGCAACGAAGTCCGGCCGACGCCCGAATTCCGCCGTCGTCATCACACTTCATCAGCCGAGTTGGCGGAAATCGCCAATGCAGTGAAACCGGGATTGCTCGTCACGTATCATCGGGCGCAAACGCACGGAGAACGCCCAGGATCGCCGGATGTTCTGGTCGAGGAAATCCAGCAGACGTATACGGGCAGAGTTGTGGCTGCGCGGGACCTCGATATCCTTTAAGTCGCACTAGTCGCTCGTTGTGCGGTGCGCATGTCCGCTTTGGGTCAAAAGCAGACATGGCACCCCTGGATTACGATGTCCGCTCTTCCCCCGAAAACGGACATCAGGCGGTCAGGCTTTGTGTCACAAGCGGACATGGGTCGGGCTCCATCAACGCGATCAGGGTCAACACAGCTGTCCTTATGCGCGTTTTCGTGATCGTCATCACATCGCGCTCGCCCAGCACCGCTTAGAGTTTGAGTGCAGAAGCGGGAGGCCATCATGTCCTTCGAAACCAGCACACAGCACTTCGATGTCGTTGGCTCCGGCTACGTCGCGGAGCATCACGCCCAAGAAAAGCACCGTCATCTTATTGAAGCAGAGAAGAACGCAGTTGGTGGTGCCTTCGCTTGGCTAGCGTTCTACGCCATCGCTGTCGTGGTCGTCGTCTTCAGCAACTTCCACAAGGTGGCCAATATCGTGGTGGCTACAGCGAATTGAGCCAGGACGTCGTTCAGCCGCAATCATGTTACGTCAGCTCAACTGCGCAAACGACTGAGTGCGGCGCATCAGTTTAATTACACATGCGTTGAACAATGTCGGCCTACCCGACCTAGGGGTGTCGGAAACCCGCGAGCGTTTAGCCGGGGGGTGCTGAGTACCCAACTTATACCAACGGCATCAGATAGTAACCGATGCCCAGGAGCGGGTCGTAATTGATTGGATGCGGCCCGGTTCAGCGGTGAGTGCGTTCCAAGCATCGCAGCAGGCGTCGACGATGGCATCGTAGCCGTCGAAGACGCGATTGCTGAGTTGGTTCTGGCGCAAGTATTGCCAGACGTTCTCGACCGGATTGAGTTCGGGCGAATAGGCCGGCAGTTTGAGCAAGCTGATGTTGTCCGGCACCTTGAGTTTGCCGCCGGTCTGATGCCAGCCGGCACCGTCGAGCAGCACGACGGCATGGCTGCCGGGCGTGACGTTGCGGCTGATCTCGGCGAGATGCAGGTTCATCGTCTCGCCGTCGGCGACCGGCAGCACGAGCGCGGCGCCGGCATCGCGCGCGGGACAGACTGCACCGAACAGATAGGCCCAATCGTAGCGCTGGTCGCGCGGGGCCCGCGGCCGGCTGCCGCGCTCGGCCCAAATCCTTGTCAACGTGCCCTGCTGACCGACGCGGGCCTCGTCTTGCCACCAAAGCTCGATCGGCTTGTCGCGCGCATGCGCGGGGATGGCGGCAGCGACCAGATCGGGAAAGTTTTTTTATGCGCCTCCTGGATCGCGGCGTCCTGTTCGGGACATCGTGGCCGCACCGAGATACGCCGAAAGCCGAGACGACGAAGCAAATCGCCGACCGATCGCTCGGCCAGCGTGACCCCATAGCGTTGCGCGATCACGTGCGCGAGGTCGATCCGCCGCCAGCGTACAACGCCATGCTCGGCCAAATCCGGCCCGTTGCGAACCAGCTCGGCCACCTCCCGTTCCTGCTCGGGAGAGAGCCTCGGCTTCGCTCCCGGCGCAGTTCGATTCCGAAGACCCGCAAGGCCTTCCGCATTGTAGCGGTGCACCCAATCGCACAGGATTTGCCGGTCCATGCCGCATGATATCGCAGCCTCGCCGCGCGACTTGCCCTCCAGCACCAGCGCCAAGGCCAACATTCGCCGTGCCACATCCGCATCATCCGTGCGCTTCGCCTCACGTCGAAGCTCAGCCGCGCTGTAGTCCATGTGCGTGATCGAAACCGCTGCCGGCATTCTGACCTCCTCCTCGAATCAAGAAGGCCAAGCGAATCATGCCAACAACGCCACGGGAATCCCCCATGAGTTAGAATTCATCACCGCTGGTATTAGACGCCGATGATCTCGATCACGTAGGCACAGCCGAACGGCACACATATGCGCCCCAGTCCATGCTTGTACTCCCGAGTCCATGCGTGTTCGCGTACGTTTATTGGACAATTGTTGGACACCAGATGCCGATCTTTGGCTAACTGATTGATGTTGTTGGCGCTCCCTACGGGAATCGAACCCGTGTTTCAGCTGGGCGTAAACCAACATCGATCACGCAGCCGCTACGCTAGTGCCCTTCTTCTAACCCTGACCACGCCTCCTCCCTCACTTGTTGCCGGCATCCGATGAGCGAGCCGCCTCACCCGTCACGCATCGCTGCGTCGCGCGGCCCATATCCACCGCATCCGCGGTGAAACGCTCGTGCCGTGGAGGAAGCCCAAAGGCTTGATCTTCTGGGCATCCTAACCGCCGTTGGAGGCCACTATTTCCACACGCCGCCCGGAACTCCGGGCTGCCATCCGGCCGCAACAGCGTCAGATGCACCGCGACGACCCACGCCCGGAAACGCCGGCCCGCGAGCCGGGAGCCACCGGAACGGGGCCAGCCCGTCCAGCGCATCCAGACTGCGAGCGCTGACGGGCAAGCAAAACCAAGTCGAACCCTAAGCCGTCCCCTCCACCGACAGGCATCGACAGAATGCCCGTTAAATAAAGGTTTTTGAGACGTTTATCGCTCCCTCCCTCTCCGCCAATTACACAGGATTTCGCTACAACACGCGTATTTTCGCTTCAGTGCGCACGGCTGTTATCTATTCAGAACGAACTGAATAATGCCCGGCATGGACCGGTTACCCCTCCTGCGGGTGCAGCCCGCGCGGGTGCGGAACGCGGCGGGCAAAGCACGTTTGTAGACCCTGGTTTTGCCAGATCTGTTGCGCCGAGTCGGAGTTTCCGATGCAAGATCACGAAGCGCGACCACCAGCCGTCGTTGGCACCACGCGATCCGGACGGTGCGCAAAGACGCGATCGTCATGACGATGCTCGCACCAGTTCTCACGCCGAATGGTTTGCTGACGCTTGTGCGATCTTCGCAGGTGGAAGAGGAAACGCCGGCGTTGGATGCCGCTCGCAGCCTCCAGCTGGAGAAGGCGTTTGCGCGCGGTTCAGGGCACGGCCTGTTGCTCCTGGGTGCCAGCGAGGTGGGGACGGTTCTGCCTTCCACGCTGTCGTATTGGCGGAAATTCGGGGCGTGCTACATGACCGCATTGTGTGCCCTTCCCGGTGTCGCCGAGCGAACCAAGCCGCCCGTACCGATCCCCGCGGACGGGGAGATCGACACGATGGCTGCGGCCGTCCCACCAATGACTGGCGCGGAATATCTGACGACGGACGTGCTGGCCAAGCTGTGGCGAGACGCGGATTTGGCCTTCGATACCGAACTGGCTGAATCCAAGCTCACAGTGCAGGAGTTTCTCAAGAGCCGTCATCATGCCTGGAATTTGGTGGGGCGTGTTCATTTCAACCTTGCAGAGAACCGCAAGGACGAGGAGGCCCCGTTCGCGTTTCTTGCGACCTACACAACGCGGCTTTCGGCCGAAGCCAAGCCCCAGCATCTGCCGCTTGGCAGGGCCTTGCAGGAATATGCCGGCGCGCGGAATCGCGAACGCCTGCTTTCGCTGTTGATGCCCGTCCAGCGTGCCGCTGAGCATTGCTCCTGGCTGAAGGCCATGGTCGATGCGGGGGAAATCTTTCACCCGCTGCGCTGGAGTCCGCAACAGGCGATGCAATTCCTGCGGGACGTTCCTGCGCTCGAAAGTGCCGGCGTACTCGTACGCATGCCCGCAAGCTGGCGCATGAACCGTCCAGCGCGCCCGCAGGTGAGGGCAACGATAGGAGGCAATGCACCCTCGCACCTCGGGATGGATGCGCTGCTCGACTTCCGGATGGAGCTGACGCTCGACGGCGAAACCCTGACTTCGGCCGAGATCAAACGGCTCCTGGAGCACTCCGACGGGCTGGCTTTGATCCGCGGCAAGTGGGTTGAGGTCGATCGCGAGCGGTTGGGTCGGACACTCGAACAGTTCGAAGCCATCGAACGCCGCGCTGTCACCGATGGCTTGTCGTTCGGCGAGGCGATGCGCCTGCTGGCCGGGGCCGGCACTGCGGGGGATGGAGCTGCCGGGGCAGCCGATGTTGCCTGGAGCGAGACGGTGGCCGGTCCCTGGCTAGCAGAAATGCTGGCGGCCCTGCGCGATCCCGATCGGCTCTCGCTTGTCGACCCCGGCCGTTCCCTTCAGGGCACGCTCCGATCCTATCAGCGGGCGGGCGTTGAATGGCTTTGTCTGCTCGCGAGGCTCAGGCTTGGGGCGTGCCTTGCCGACGACATGGGGCTTGGGAAGACCATCCAGGTTTTATCGCTGCTGCTGGTGTTGAAGTCGGAAGCCGGGAATAAGCGCAAACCCAGCCTGCTCGTGGCGCCGGCTTCACTGCTCACCAACTGGTCGGCGGAGATCGCCCGGTTCGCACCGAGCCTCAAAGCGATGATCGCCCATCCGTCAGCGGCGCCGGCCGAGCAACTGAAATCGGATGGCGAGGGTAATCTGGAAGACGTGGACCTGGTCATCACCAGCTACGGCTTCTTGTCCCGCCTGCCCTGGCTCGGAGCGAAATCGTGGCGGCTGCTGGTGATCGATGAGGCACAGGCCATCAAGAATCCCGGCGCCCGGCAGACCAGAACGGTCAAGCAGCTACGCGCCGACACGCGCATTGCTCTGACTGGAACGCCGATCGAGAACCGGCTCGGTGACCTGTGGTCGATATTCGACTTCATCAATCCCGGACTGTTGGGATCGTCGAAGGAGTTTTCGTCGTTCGTCAAGCGGCTCGCCGAGCGGCCGCAGAACCCGTACGGCCCGCTCAAGGAATTGGTGCGCCCCTACATCCTGCGGCGCATGAAGACCGACAAGAGCATCATTGCCGACTTGCCTGACAAGACCGAGGTGAAGGCGTTTTGTTCCTTGAGCCGCAAGCAGGCAGCGCTGTACCAGCAAGCGGTGGACGATCTGGCCGACAAGCTCGACGGCCTCGAAGGCATCGAGCGCAGGGGGATCGTCCTCGCCTTGCTGATGCGGTTGAAGCAGATCTGCAACCATCCCTCGCAGTGGCTCGGCGATGGCGCATGGGCAGAGGAGGACAGCGGCAAATTCGCTCGTCTGCGCGACATTGTGGAGGTGCTGGCCTCCCGCCAGGAGAAGGCGCTGGTTTTCACCCAATTCAAGGAGATAACCGCCCCGCTGGCAGCATTCCTGGGCTCCGTGTTCGGTCGGCGCGGCCTGGTCCTACATGGCGAGACCGAGGTCAAGAAACGCAAGGACCTGGTGCGCCAGTTTCAGGAGGACGAGAGCGTCCCCTTCTTCGTGCTCTCGGTCAAAGCCGGTGGCTCTGGACTCAACCTCACCGCCGCCTCCCATGTCATCCACTTCGATCGATGGTGGAATCCAGCTGTTGAAAACCAGGCCACTGACCGTGCCTTCCGAATCGGGCAGAACAAGAATGTGCTCGTGCACAAGTTCGTGTGCCGTGGCACCGTGGAGGACAGGATCGATCAGATGATCGAGTTGAAGCAGCAATTGGCTGGAGATTTCCTTAGCGGCGGTCCCGACACGGTGCTGACCGAAATGAAGGATGAGGAATTGCTGCGCCTTGTATCTCTTGATCTTGCTGCGGCGATGAAGGAGGGCTGATGCATGAGCTACTATTTCTCATCGCGACCCTATGTTTCGGTGGCTGAGAAGCGCCGCCGGGCGGAGCGCGAGGTATCCAAGCTGAAGAAGCAGGGACAATCCATCGCTCCGGTCACGATCGAGGGCCGCGTGATCGCCCGAAGTTTCTGGGGCAAATCATGGTGTACAAACCTCGAACGCTACAGCGACTACGAGAACCGCCTGCCGCGCGGACGCACCTATGTCCGCAACGGCTCCGTGGTCGATCTGCAAATCGCCAAGGGCGCGGTCGCAGCGATGGTCGCCGGTTCCGACCTCTACAAAATCAAGATCGCTATCGTGCCGGTAAAGACGGCGCGCTGGAAATCCATCTGTCGTGATTGCGCTGGAAATATCGATTCATTGGTTGAGTTGCTGCAGGGCCGGCTGGCCAAGGGAGTGATGGATCGCGTCTGTCGGAAGGGCGACGGACTGTTCCCATCGCCTGACGAGATCAAGCTGTCCTGCAGTTGTCCGGACTGGGCCGACATGTGCAAGCACGTTGCCGCGGTGCTCTACGGCGTCGGCGCTAGGCTTGACGAAAGGCCTGAGCTTCTCTTCCTGCTGCGTGGCGTGGATGCAAACGGACTAATCGCCGCTGCCGGACAGGATATTCCGTTGTCGATAGCGTCACCCAGCTCTCCGAAAGTGCTTGTCGATAGCGATGTCGCGGCGCTGTTCGGGCTTGAGCTGGCCGCGACTGCCGGTTCGAATGGCCCTGCCGTTCCGAAGCGAGCCAAGAACTCCAAGGCCTCGAATGGCCGCCGGGCGTCCGCCGACGCGAAGACGTCGGCACCCCAGCCAGACAGCTCTCAACGTGAGCCGTCGATCAAATCCGAGGGTCAAGCGGCCGCTTCGCTTCGGACCCGGATGAGGCTTGCGAAGCATCGGCCAAGACGTGTCGCATGACCGGATAGGCGACGCCATCTCTGAGGCGCGCGTCATTGTCGAGCGGATGCTTCAAGCGAGCAACCTGATACCAATTCTTAGTATACCTATTAAGATTTCGTAGCCGGGCGAAAATCTGCGAGAGAACGTTGGAATACAGTTCCTCTCCCTCCGCCACCTGCCGGCGCCTCAAACCAGGAATTCCGGGTCCGGCGTGAACAACTCCTGCGCGCGCCCGACGCCGCGCAGCGCATAGCGCCCGACCGAGACCAGCCGGCTGCGATTGTCGCCCACCGCGGCGAACGCGTCCGAGATTAGAATCGGCTGATCGACCGACCGGCACATCGCCGCGATCCGGCTGACCTCGTTGACCGCCGGCCCGATCACGGTGAAATCGAGCCGTTCCATGCTGCCGACGTTGCCGTAGAACACCTCGCCGACGTGCAGGCCGAGATACATGTCCGTGACCGGCAATCCGCCGGCCGCCCTGCGCGCATTAAGCGCGGCAACGCCGCGCCGCGCGGCGATGGCGGCTTCAAGCGCCGCTTTGCTGGCCTCTGCGCGCTCGCCCGCCGTGAAGATCGCCAGCGTGCCGTCGCCGATCAGCTTGAGAACGTCGCCGCCGCGTTCGTGAATCGCCGAAACGATGACGTCGGCATAGTCATTGAGCAGAGGAATGACGTGCTGCGGCGCGGTGTCGGTGATCCGCGTGAAGCCGCGCAAGTCGCTGAACCAAAGCACCGCATCGATATGGTCGGCGACGCCGCGCACGATCCGCCCACTGAGTACACGCTTGCCGGCGTCGCGGCCGAGATAGGTTTCCATCAGTGTCCCGGTCATGCGCGCCAGCGTGACGGATTTGATGGCAAGCGCAAGAAACGGCGTGATGCGCTCGAGCGCTGCGATGTGCGCATCCTCAAAGCCGCCCGGCGCCCGGCTCATCCAGGATGAATAAACGCCATCCATGTCGCCGATCACGCCCTCAGCCGCGAAGCGGTTGATGATGGCGACGTAGTCGGTCATGCCGGCCGCGCGCAAATCCAGAAACACGCTGAACTCGGTCTCCGTATCCGCCAACAAGCGGCGGCGCAGCAGCGCATCGCCGGTCTGCAGCATCCGGTAGAACGGGCTGGCCAGCCACTGGTCGACGTTCGCGGCGCGCTGCTCAATCCGCCGGTCGACCATGACGCCGCCTCCGGAGCGTACGAGCGCCTCGATCTCGGTCGTGCGGCCGTACTCGACCGTCGGCGCGACACCGGGATCGTGGCCCCAGCGGAACAGGTGACCTTCGTGAACCGGATGAAGCGCATCGATCAAGATATGAGCGCGCGCCAGCGGCAGGCCGGCCGCCACCGCGCGTTCGCACAAGCCGTTTACGATCGCAAGCTCGGCTTCCCCGGCAAGGCCGGCGCCAATCACCCAGTCGGTCAATTGTCTGAACGCAACTTCGTCCATTCCCTCGCCTATAGCATATCGCCGACAGCGGATTATGATGCACGGCCCCGGACGAGCTTCCATGCCCCACCGCACCCTGATCGATACGCACCAGCACCCGGTGCCGGACGTTTACCAGCGCGCGCTGGCGAAGGTCGGCATCCACGGCAGCGGCGAGAATCCGTGGCCCGCCTGGAGCCTGCAGTCGCAGCTCGAGCTGATGGACGAGATGAACATCGCGGCGGTGATCAATTCGGTCGCCTCACCCGGCGCCTACTTCGGCAACGCCGAGGAAGCTATCCGCATCGCTCGCGAGTGCAACGACGACGCGGCAAAAATGATCTCCGATCATCCGCACCGGCTTGGCGCCTTCGCGCTGTTGCCGATGCCGGACGTCACGGCCTCGATCCGCGAGACGGCCTACGCGCTCGACACGCTCAAACTCGACGGCGTCTGCCTGTTGAGCCATGCCGGCCAGCGCCATCTCGGCCATCCCGACGAAGACGAGCTCTACGCCGAGCTCGACCGCCGCAAGGCGGTGGTGTTCGTGCATCCGCTGCGCAACCATGCGAAGGACGTACCGGCTTACTCGTATCCATCCGGCATGACCGAGCTGGTGCTCGACACCACGCGCGCGATGCACAACCTGCTGTGGAATGGCACGTTCGGAAAATTCCCCGGCATCCGCTGGATCATGCCGCACGGCGGCGGCACCATTCCATTCCTGACCTACCGGCTCGGCGCGATGGACCATAATCCGCAGGTCCGCGAGCGGCTGCGCGGCGCCACCGTGCAGAGCACGTTGCGCCGGCTCTGGTACGACGTCGCCGAGATCAACGCGCCCGGCCCGCTCAAATGCCTGATGGAGGTCGCCGACCCGACGCGCGTCCTGTTCGGCAGCGACTTCCCGTTCTCTCGGCACCGCGACCCGGCGCAAGACCTCAAGAGCACCATCGCGGGCTTCGAGGCGTTCGAGGGCTGGGATGACAAGACCCGCCGCGGCATCCAGCACGACAACGCGCTGGCGCTGTTTCCACGATTGGCCAAGGCGATGGCGGCGAAGGGCTGATTTTCCAGCCTCTTTCAAGGGTGCTTGGCGGCGTTGACCGGGGCCGAGGTTGTGACACGATCCCATCGCCATGCCGCGCCGCCGCCGCCGATCCAAACGCCGCATTTCCTGGTCGCGCCTGTCCGAGGAAAAGCTGCTGCAGGTGCGGCTCAAGGACCTCCACGTCAAGGTGGAAGGCACCTGGCTCGGGCGCTGCGTGCGCCAGCTTCACGGCGAGCTTGAGGAGCGCGGCATCCGCTTCATGCCGCATGTCTGGATTTCAGACGAATGGTTCAGCCCGTCCGACACGCCCGGCATCGCGATCCCATTCTATCTCGCGCACCCGCGGTTGATGCGGCTCGAGCGCAAGATGATGATCGACGTCGAAGGCGGCACCGAGAAGGAGTGCATGCGCATCCTGCGCCACGAGGCGGGCCACGTCGTGCAGCTCGCCTACCAGCTCAACCGTCGCCGCCGCTGGCAGAAGCTGTTCGGCCGTGCCTCAAAACGCTACCCGAGCCATTACCGGCCCGACCCGGCGAGCAAGAACTACGTCCAGCATCTGCGGCTATGGTACGCGCAGAGTCATCCGGAGGAAGACTTCGCCGAGACCTTCGCGGTGTGGCTGACGCCGCGCTCGAACTGGCGCAACCGCTACGCCGGCTGGCCGGCGCTGCGCAAGCTCAAGTACGTCGACGAGCTGATGGCGGAAATCGCCGAGCAGCGGCCGCGAATGACGCGGCGCAGCCGCACCGATCCTCTGAACAAGTACAAGATCACGCTTGCCGAATATTACCGAAAAAAGCAGGCTCTCTACTCCGTCGATACGCCGAAGACGTACGACCGCGAATTGCATCGTCTGTTTTCCGCCGATCCGAAATTTCGCAGCCGGCCTGCGGCGTCAACGTTCCTTCGCAAGAACCGAACGAAGATCAGACAGATGGTTGCGCGCTGGACCGGAGAGCATCAGCTTACACTAGACTCGATGCTTGACGACGTGATCGACCGTTGCCGCGAGCTGAAGCTGCACGCGGTCGGCCACGAGCGCGAGCTGCGGCAGAACTCCATCGTGTTGCTCACCGCCAAGACCGTGCACTCGCTGTACGGCCCGAAACGGCGGCAATGGTTCGCGCTATGAAACGCCTCCGCGTGCTGGTGCTGATGCACCCCGATCTGATGCCGCCGGAGTCCTCGAAAGGACATACCGAGGAGCAGGTCAACGTCTGGAAGACTGAATACGATGTCGTCACGACGCTGCGCGCCAACGGCCACGAGGTGAAGCCGCTCGGTGTGCAGAACGAGTTGAAGCCTATCAGGGACGAGATCGAAAGCTGGAAGCCGCACGTGGTGTTCAACCTGCTCGAGCAGTTCCACGGCGATCCCGCCTACGACCAAAACGTGGCGAGCTATCTTGAGCTGCTGCGCATTCCCTACACCGGCTGCAATCCGCGCGGCCTGATGCTGGCGCGCGGCAAGGACTTGTCGAAGCAGCTCATGGCCTACCACCGCATCCCGGTACCCGACTTCGCAGTGTTTCCGATCAATCGCAAAGTGAAGCGGCCGTCGCGCCTTGGCCTGCCGCTGATCGTCAAGAGCGTCAGCGAGGATGCATCGTGGGGCATCGCGCGCGCCTCGGTGGTCGACAGCGACGACAAGCTGCAGGAGCGCGTGAAATTCATCCACGAGCGGATCGGCACGCCGGCGATCGCCGAGCAGTTCATCGAAGGCCGCGAGATCTACGTCGGCGTGATCGGCAACGACAGGCTGCGAGTGCTGCCGATCTGGGAGCTGCAGTTCGGCTCGATCACGGAAGGCGCGCACCGCATCGCCACCGAGCGGGTGAAGCACGACACGCGCTACCAGGACAAAGTGGGCATCGAGCACGGCCCCGCGAAGGACCTCGGCCCTGAGTTGCAGGCGCGCATTGTCAAGTTGGTGAAGCGCATCTGCCGCAGCCTCGACCTCGACGGCTACGCCCGCATCGATTTCCGCCTGGCCGCCGACGGCACACCCTATTGCATCGAGGCCAATCCCAACCCGGAGATCGCCCAGATCGAAGAATTCGCCCAAGCTGCCAAACACGATGGCTTGCCCTACGCGGAGTTGCTCAACCGGATCGTCGCACTGGGCATCAACCGGGCCAACACGGTGGCGGAGTGATCCCGCGACGTTTGGTTGCCTTCCTGTCCCCAATTTATGCTTGAATAATCAGAACAAACAGGGCGGAGCGCATGGCGGCTTACATTCAGGGCCGGAACGTCAACCTGACCTTTCGGCCGCCGAGCCGGGGGCCGGTGCGCGCGCTGCACAATTTCGACATCGACGTCGAAGAAGGCGAGTTTCTCTCGATAGTTGGCCCGTCCGGCTGTGGGAAGAGCACGTTTCTCAACGCTCTTCTCGGTCTTCTTCGCATCGATTCCGGCGACCTTCGGCTTTCCGGCAAATCCATTTCCGGGCCAGGCACCGACCGCGCCATGGTGTTCCAGGAGTTCGGGCTGCTGCCGTGGCGCACCGTGCAGCACAACGTCGAGCTCGGCCTCGAGCTCAAGGGCATGCCCGCCGACCAGCGCCGCAAGATCAGCAGCGGCCTGATCGACATGGTCGGGCTCACCGGCTTCGAAAGCCACTACCCGCACGAACTCTCCGGCGGCATGAAGCAGCGTGTCGGCCTGGCACGGGCGCTCGCCACCGATCCGGACGTGCTGCTGATGGACGAGCCGTTCGCCGCGCTCGACGCGCAGACCCGCGACATCATGCAGGTCGAGCTGCTGCGCATCTGGCAGGAGGCGAAGAAGACCGTGCTGTTCGTCACCCACCAGATCGAGGAGGCGATCTACCTGTCCGACCGCGTGATGGTGATGACCAAGCGGCCCGGCCGCGCCAAGAAGATGTTCACCATCCCGCTGTCACGCCCGCGCGACTACGAGATGCGGGTGACGCCAGAGTTCAACGAGCTCAAGCTGAAAATCTGGAACGAGCTCAAGGACGAGATCGTGGTGTGACGATGGCCGACGTGACCGTCCAGACCACCACCGAATCTGCTGCGCCGCCGATTCCGTTCTCCGAGCGCTATTTCAACCTGCTGCTCGGCCTGATGTCGGTTGCGCTGTTCCTGGCCGCCTGGCAGGCGGTGTTCCTGTTCGTGCCGTTCAACCCGCTGTTCATCAGCAAGCCGTCGCTGATCTTCGCCGCGTTTTACGAAATGGTTGTGAACGGCGAATTGCTTCGCGAGCTTGCGGTCAGCGCGGTGCCGTTCGTCTACGGCTTCAGCGCCGCCGTGGTGGTCGGCGTCACACTCGGCATCGTGATGGGCTGGCGCACCCGCGTCGGCTACGCGCTCGACCCGATCATGATCGTGTTCTACGCGAGTCCGCTGGTGGCGCTCGCGCCGCTGGTCATCGTGTTCTTCGGTGTTGGCGTATCGGGCAAGGCGACCATCATCTTCCTGCTCTCGATTTTCCCCTTCATCTTCAACGCGCAGGCCGGCGTTCGCGCGGTGGACCGGCTGCTGGTCAACGTGGTTCGCTCGCTCGGCGGCACCGAGAAGGACCTTTATCTCAAGGTGGTGGTGCCAAGCGTGCTGCCCTACATCGTCGCCGGCGCGCGCATCGCCATCGGCCGCGGCCTGATCGGGATTTTGGTCGGGGAGTTCTTCGCCGCGTCCGAAGGCATCGGCTACGCGATTGCGCGTTACGGCGATCTGTTCGCGCTGGACAAGATGTTCGCTTGCATCGTGGCGATCATGATCATCGCCGTTATCATGACGGAAGGCATCCGGTGGGCGGAGCGTGCGGCGTTCCCATGGCGCGTCGGACGATGAGCGAATCCCAGGCGCTCGAAACCAGCCCCTCCGGCGCGGACGATCTCGCCGCGCCGCCAAAGAGCCTGTGGCATCGCTTCGAGGCGGTCATCCTCGGCACCTCCACCATTGTCATCGCGCTGATTGTATGGGAGCTGCTGCCGCGCATCGTCACACTGTCCGCCGGTACCAAGCTGTTTTTCACCACGCCGAGCCAGATCGCCGGCACGTTGTGGAAGATGTTCGCGACCGGCTCGATCTGGGGGCCGCTCTCCGTCAGCGCCTCCGGTTTTGCGGTAGGGCTGGGGCTGGCGATCATCGTCGGGCTGCCGCTCGGTGTGCTGATCGGCCGCTCGCGCAAGCTCAACGCGATGTTCGACCCGTTCATCACCGCGTTCAACGCCACGCCGCGGCTCGTCTTCCTGCCGCTGGTGATGCTGTGGTTCGGCCTCGGCCTGTGGTCGAAGGTGGTGATCGTCTTCATCGGCGCGCTGTTCCCGATCCTGATCAACACCTACGAGGGCGTGCGGAATTCCGACAAGCTTCTGATCAACGTGGTGCGTTCGTTCGGCGCCAAGGAATGGGACGTTGCGCGGCTGGTGGTGGTACCCAACGCCATGCCCTACATCATCGCAGGCTTGCGGCTGTCGATCGGCCGCGCCGTGCTGGGCGTCGTGGTGGCGGAGTTCTTCGGCTCGGAGTTCGGGGCTCGGCGTCATGATGGTGCAGGCCGCCGGACGCTATCAGGTCGACATCGTGTTCTCCGGCCTGATCATCTTCGCCGTGATGACGCTGGCGATGACCGCCTCGGTCCAGGTGCTGGAGAACCGGCTCGGCCGCTGGCGACCGCAGCACGCCGGCGGGGAGTGAAGACGACCCGAAATACCATACGAACGTCTGTTGTCGACCCGGTATGAATAGCTCTGCTTTGACCCGACGTGGGCGTAACCATTGATACCAAACAGTGTGGCCTGCGAAGTCCGCTTTCGAGCGGTAAAACAGGCATCCAAATCCAACGTTGCCATGTCCGCAATGGTGCTGGCGTTGTCTTGCTGGCTGCCGTGTTCGCGGCCGTGTACCACGCCGAGGTGGTTGCACACCGCGTGGGCGAGCCATTTGGAACGCTTGTGCTCGCCGTAGCGGTGGCGGTGATTGAGACGGCATTGATTGTTTCGGTCACAATTTCGGCTCCGGCCGAAAACGCAGGGTTGGCGCGCGACGCCGTTTTCGCCGCAGTCATGATCGTGTGCGGTGGCATCGTTGGCGCGTGCCTGCTTCTGGGAGGCGCCCGTTATCATGAGCAGGGATTTCAGGTGCAAGGGGCTGGCGCCGCGCTTGCTGTGCTGACGGCCCTCACCGTCCTCGCCCTGATCCTTCCCAACTACGCGGCCCGTGAACTTGGCCCGTTGTACAGCACGCCGCAGCTTGTCTTTGCCGGGCTTGTTTCGCTGGTGCTCTACGGCTCATTTGTTTTCATCCAGACCGCACGGCACCGTGACTACTTCCTCCCGGTGGCAAGTGCCGATCAGGAGGCGCACGCGTCACCGCCCTCCGACAGAACCGCTGCTCAAAGTGCCGGGCTTCTTATCGTTTGTCTCGTCGCCATCGTTGGTCTCGCTAAAACTTTGACCCCTACAGTGGAACTTGGAGTAGCGCACCTCGGCGTACCGAAGGCCGTCGTGGGGATTATCATTGCTGCGTTGGTGTTGCTGCCCGAAGGCTTGGCGGCACTCAGGGCGGCGCAGGCCAATCAATTGCAGACCAGTTTGAACTTGGCACTGGGCTCCGTCCTCGCGACCATTGGTCTGACGATCCCGGCGGTTGCCGCTGTGTCAATTGTCATCGGGCAGCCCCTCGAACTCGGCTTAGACGTGAAGGATCAGGTGTTGCTCGCGCTCACGCTGCTTGTCAGCGCGATCACATTGGCCACCGGCCGGACCACGGTACTCCAAGGCATCGTACATCTGGTCATCTTCGCTGTGTTTTTGTTCTTTGCGGTAGTGCCGTGAGCGTGGTGGCTCGTACGCACAAGGCAAAACCAAATCGCAAATCCTTCGGCAAACTCGACGCGAATGTGCCTTGTATCCTCAGGGGTATTGTCCGAAAATCCAGAATGTAATTCGCTTCCTCTTGGTACGGAGAGCGTCATGCATCCTCTCAAACAGAAAAACATTTGGCTGTCGGTGAGCATCGCGGCGCTGATCTTCGCCGCTCCGGCGATTGGGTCGGCGCAGGAATCGCTGCCGTTCCCGCCGACACCGTCGGGCAGCAAGGCAGCCCGCACGATGCAGCAATCGACTTATTCGCCAAATCCCGTTCCGCGACGGCTCCCGACCGACGCTCCTAACATCATCATCATGATGCTGGATGACGCAGGCTTTGCGCTGCCGAGCACCTACGGTGGTGATGTCAATACGCCGACGCTCACACGCATCTCCAATGCCGGTATTTCATACAACCGCTTTCATAATGCCGCGATGTGCTCGCCGACGCGCGCGGCTTTGCTCACGGGACGTAATCATCATCGTGTCGGCAATGGTCAGATTGCGGAGTTTGCGAATGATTGGGATGGCTACAGCGGCGTGATCCCGCGGACCGCGGCCACTGTCGCCAAAGTTCTCGGGTACTACGGCTACAGCTCGTCCGCATTTGGCAAATGGCACAACACACCCGCCAACGAGACCACCGCGGTCGGGCCCTATACGAACTGGCCGGTCGGCCCGGGCATCGGCTTCGACTATTTCTACGGCTTCCTCGCTGGCGAGTCCTCGCAATACGAGCCTGCGGTCGTCGAGAACACCGTGCGGCTGAGCCCGGCACATGGCCGCAAAGACTATCACTTCACCGAGGACATGACTGACAAGGCAGTAACTTGGATTCGCCAGCAACGCTCCCTGACGCCGGAACGTCCGTTCATCATGTATTGGGCACCCGGCGCGGTGCACGGCCCACACCACGTCGCCAAGGAGTGGACGGACAAATACAAAGGCAAGTTCGACGAGGGATGGGATGCCATGCGCGAGCGCGTGTTCGCGCGTCAGAAGCAACTCGGTTGGGTTCCCGTCAACACCGAGCTGACGCCGCGGCCCTCGACGCTTCCGGCGTGGACAGAGATTTCCGATGACGAGAAGGCGTTCCAGCTTCGCCTGATGGAGGTGTTCGCCGGTTTTGTCGAGCACACCGATACGCAGGCCGGCCGCCTCATCGACGTACTCGATGAACTCGGCATCCGGGAAAACACGCTCATCTTCTATATCTGGAGCGACAACGGAGCGAGTGCGGAGGGGCAGAACGGCACGATCAGCGAACTGATCGCGCAAAACGGCATTCCGTCGACGACCAAGGATCACATCAGGGCGCTGAACGAGCTCGGCGGCCTCGACATACTGGGCGGCCCCAAGGCCGACAACATGCAGCACGCGGGCTGGGCGTGGGGTACCTCGACGCCGCTTAAGGCGACCAAGCTGGTGGCGGGATTCTTTGGCGGCACACGCACGCCAATGGCGGTGTCGTGGCCGAAGTCGATCACGCCTGACAAAAACCCCCGCCCGCAATTCCATCACGTCAACGACATCGTGCCGACGATCTATGACGTCCTCGGCATTGCGCCGCCGCGACTCGTGGACGGGATCAGTCAGGATCCTCTGGATGGGATCAGCCTCAGATACAGCTTCGCCTCCGCAAGCGCGCCCGGCGAAAAGAAGGAGCAATATTTCGAGGTCATGGGCAGCCGGGCCCTTTACCGCGATGAGTGGATCGCATCGGTTTTCGGCCCGCGGATTCCTTGGGTTTCCGGTATCGACCCCAGCATTCTAACTGGAACCCGGACAACGATGTCTGGGAGCTCTACGACTTGCGCGCCGACTACTCCCAAGCGCGCGATCTGGCCGGTCAGCAGCCACAACGGGTCGAGGATATGAAGAAGGCGTTCGACGCTGCCGCGGAGGCGAACAAGGTCTTTCCAATTGGTGGTGGCCTCTGGTCCGTGCTGTTCAGGCCCGACGCCGCGCCACGTAACCCGGCGACCGAATTCCGTTATACGCAGGATGTTGTCGCCGTTCCCGAAGGAGTTGCGCCAAAGCTTGGTGCGGTCAGCAATCTCGTAACGATCAATGCAGAGCTCAAGCCGGATTCGGCGGGCGTCCTTTACGCGCTCGGAGGATTTTCCGGTGGTCTTGCGTTGTGGGTCGAGGGCGGCAAGCTGACCTACGAGTACAACCTTTTCATAATCGAGCGCACGCGTATCGCGTCGTCGACCCCCTTGCCGACAGGCAAGGTGAGGATCGAGGTCGAGTCACGCAACTCCGGAACAGGATATGTCAAGGCAGTTGACGTCGTGATCCGCGTTAACGGTCAGGAGATCGCCAAGGGTCGCGTGCCGCGCAATGCACCGCTTCTGTTCACTGCCAACGACAGCTTTGACGTCGGCATGGATAGCTATTCGCCGGTTTCGCTTGCCTACTACGATCGCGCCCCGTTCAAGTTCAACGGCAAAATTGACACGCTAGAGGTAAGCTACCTGAAATAGTTGCGAACTGGTCAGCATTCACGAGTGAGGGCAGTTGTGTCTGGCTTGGCAACCGCTTGGATCGTTTTCGCGTGTGTGTGCTGCGGCGCATTGCTTGGTATGCTTCTTCGCCGCGTCTTGCCCGAGGATCATCTCAACAACGATTCCAAGGACGTGGTGAAGCTCGGAATGGGCCTGGTGGCGACGATGGCCGCACTGGTCCTTGGCCTGCTCGTCGCCGCGGCCAAGGACCAGTACGAGGCGCAGCGTGACGGGCTTGATCAGATCTCGGCCAAGTTGATCCTGGTCGACGCAGGGCTGGCGCAGTATGGACCGGAGACCGCGGGCGCTCGCGATCTGCTCCGTCGCACCGTCGCAGCCGCGCTCGACCGCATCTGGCCGCAGGATTCGTCTCAAGCGTCCTCGTTGACCGCCCCCGATACAACGGCAGGAGGCAGGGCGGTCTACGGCCTAGTTCAGAAACTCTCGCCACAGAACGACATGCAAAGCAGGATTCAATCTCAAGTTCTGCAGCTTCTTCAGGAACTCGGCCAGACACGCTGGCTGCTCGCCGCGCAGCAGGAAAGCCGCGCCGTCCCGCTGCCATTCCTGATGATCCTCGTATTTTGGCTCACAGTTCTATTCGCCAGCTTCGGACTCTTTTCACCAGCCAACGCGACGGTCGTCAGTGTTCTTTTCGTATGTGCCCTTTCGGTTTCGGGAGCGATCTTTCTTATCCTGGAATTGGGCCGGCCGTTCGAGGGAACGCTGCAGCTTTCCAGCGCCCCAATGCGTCACGCTTTAGCGCGCATGGGGCCGTAGTTTGAGGCCGCAAGTCATTAAAGTCGGCGTTGCTCAAAGCAGAAGTTCAATGGCCGCATCGCCATGTCCATCTATTGGGGTACTGTGGCTCTTTGGTCGCAATAGCGGCAAAATCGAAAAATTAGAGGTGACCTACCTGAAGCCTTAGCGTGATGCTTAGCGGTGAAGGTCTGAATGGGAGGGAGTCATGGGTCGAAGCCAAATTTTGCGGGCGCTGCTATGCGCTACTGTGGCAGCCGCGGTTGTCACGCCGCAGGCGTCATGGGCCGATGAAGGGGGCGTCAGCTTTTGGGTGCCGGGCTTCTTCGGCAGCTTGGCCGCTACACCACAGCAGCCCGGCTGGTCGCTGGCGACCATATACTATCACACGTCAGTCAAAGCCGGTGGCGATATCGTGTTCGCGCGGCAGGTTCACCGTGGCGGGCTTACCACCAACTTCAGCGCCAGTCTCGTCGCCAATCTGAACGCCGACGCCGATCTCGGCATTGCGATTCCTCAATATGTTTTTGCGACGCCGGTGCTGGGTGGACAGGCGGCGATCGCTATGCTGATCCCGGGCGGCCGCAACAAGGTCTCTGCGGATGCAACGCTGACTGCTGCTTTGGGGCCGCTCGGCTTCAGTCGGTCGGCGGGCCGAACCGACACTACGACGGGTTTCGGCGATCCCGTTCTTCAAGGTTCATTGCGCTGGAATTTCGGCGTGCACAACGTGATGACCTACGTCACCGGCAACATCCCGATTGGCGCCTACGATCCGAACCGGTTGGCCGATCTCGGCATCGGCCATGGCGCGATCGACGGTGGCGCGGGCTATACGTATTTCAATCCGCAGACCGGTCATGAGTTCTCCGCGGTCGGCGGGCTTACCTACAATTTCAAGAATCCTGACACCGACTACCGCAACGGCGTTGACTTCCATCTCGACATGGCTGCATCGCAGTTCCTCAGCAAGCAACTGCACGTCGGCTTGGTCGGATACGCGTACCAACAGCTCACCGGCGACAGCGGCGGGAGACTCGGCGATTTTAAATCACGCGTTTTCGGTGCAGGCCCCCAAATTGGCTATCTCTTTCCGGTTGGCGATCATCAGGGCTATTTGAACCTTAAGGGCTACAAGGAATTCGGCGCCGAGAACCGGCCCGAGGGCTGGAATGTTTGGCTGACGTTCGCGATCTCGCCAGCCGCGCCCCAGGCCGCCCCCTCACGCTTGGTGCGCAAGTAGAACGCGCGCGCCGATAGGATTGTGCATGACTGTAGGCGTGCCATCGGCACTCGATCAGGCGTTGGCCGATCGGCACGATGACATGACCCGGATTCCAGGCGGCACGTTTCGCATGGGTTCGGACAAGCACTATCCGGAAGAGGCGCCGGTCCATCACGTGACTGTTGACAGTTTCTGGATCGACCGCACGCCGGTGACGAACCGCCAGTTCAAGGAATTCGTCAGGGCAACCGGCCACATCACCTTCGCCGAGATCGCGCCCGACCCAAAGGACTATCCCGGCGCGCTTCCGCACATGCTGTTTGCGGGCTCTCTGGTTTTCACGCCGCCGGACCATCCGGTCAACCTGCGCGACTGGAGCCAATGGTGGCAGTTCACCAAGGGCGCGAACTGGCGCCATCCCTACGGACCGAAGAGCAACATCAACGTGCTCGACAATCATCCGGTGGTGCACGTCGCGTTCTCGGATGCGCTCGCCTACGCCAAATGGGCGGGCAAAGAGCTCCCAACCGAAGCCGAGTGGGAGTTCGCGGCGCGCGGCGGACTCGACGGCGCGGAGTACGCGTGGGGCGATGAGTTCGCGCCCGGTGGCGCGCATCGCGCCAACACCTGGCAGGGCAACTTCCCGAGCGAGAACCGCAATAAGGACGGCTTCGCGCGCACCTCGCCGGTGACCGCGTTCCCGCCGAACGGCCACGGCGTGCACGACATGATCGGCAATGTCTGGGAATGGACCGCCGACTGGTTCTCGCAGAAGCACGACGCCGATGCATCAAAGGCCTGCTGCATCCCAGAGAACCCGCGCGGCGCGAGCATCGAGGGAAGCTACGACCCCAGCCAGACGCAAATCAAAATCCCACGCAAGGTCATCAAGGGTGGCTCGCACCTGTGCGCGCCGAACTACTGCCGCCGCTACCGCCCGGCAGCGCGCCACGCGCAGCCGGTCGATACGTCGGTCAGTCATGTTGGATTTCGATGCATCAAGCGAAAAGGACAATGAATGCGCGATGTCGCCTATTGGAATAGCGGACCTCGCCGGAAACGGGCGCCAGTCGGCCCAATGACCGGAAACTGCTGCAGCGTCCCGCCAACGTCATTGAGCCGCCAGTTTTGAAAGAACCGTCAAACGCTGGCCGCCTGACGCCCGCCATCCGCGCGGGTCGCGATCCAGACGACGTGCCGCGCGCCGCCACGCGATCCGTTGGCGCGCACTCTCACCTCATCCACGGCAAACCCGGCCTTGCGGAGCCGCTGGGTGAATTTCAGGTCCGGCCCCGCGGACCACACGGCCAGCACGCCGCCGGGACGCAACGCCGCGCAAGCAGCACGCAATCCCTCCAAGTCGTACAGCGCATCGTTGGCTGTTCGGGTCAGCCCTTCGGGACCATTGTCGACATCGAGCAAAATCGCATCGAATGCCGACGAGCCGGACCGGATCAACTGACCGACGTCCGCTTCGCGGGCGCTGACACGCGGATCGGTCAGGCTGCTGCCAAACACCTCGGCCATCGGACCGCGGGCCCATGCCAGAACGGCCGGCACCAGCTCGGCAACCGTGATCCGCGCATCGACGCCAAGCGCTGCCAGCGCGGCACGAAGAGTGAAGCCCATTCCCAATCCGCCGATCAAAATCCGCGGCTTCTTGTGGGATCGAATTCTTTCGCAGGCGATTGTCGCGAGCGCCTCCTCGGAGCCCCTGACACGGCTGTTCATCAGTTGGTTGCCGCCCAGCATGATCGAGAATTCGGCGCCACGCCGCATCAGGCGCAACTCTCCGCCGCCGGGCACGTGGGCCGTATCGATCAGGGACCAGGGAATCACGGATCGCTCTTCAGCCCGTCACGGGCAGTGGGGCGTTATCGTTTTTTCTTCTTCTTTGCGAAAATCGCGTTCCAGTTGTCCTTGTAAGCCTGGGAAACCGGCTTTTGACCCTCGCCCCTGCTGTAGCTGGAGGGCGAGGCGGCAGCTTTCTCGCCATCCTTGGCTGTGACGGGGGCAGAGGTTGTTTCGCCATTCTTGGCCTTGGATGCGTCTGCAGTTGAAGCGCTCTTGTCCTTTGCTGGCGGCTCGCTTTTTGGAGCGGGAGTGGTTTGGGTTTTTTTGTCGTCGCTGGCCATGTCGTTCCTTGAGCGGCTTGTTCGATCGCCGCTCTAGCGCTACCGCCACAGCGCCTTGGATGCAAGCTTCGCGCCCGCAATCAGCGCTTCGAGCTTGGCCCAGGCGATCTCCGCGTGAACGCGGCCGCCGAGCCCGCAGTCGGTGCCGGCGATGACGTTCTCGCGGCCGACCGCACCGGCGAAACGCTGGATACGCTCGGCGATCAGTTCGGGATGTTCGACCAGATTGGTGGAGTGGCTCACCACGCCGGGCAGGATCATCTTGCCGTCAGGCAGCTTGGTGTCTTTCCAGAGCTTCCATTCGTGCTCGTGGCGCACGTTGGCCGCCTCGAACGAATAGCACTGCGCGTTGACCTGAAGCATCAAACCGACGACGTGCTCAAACGCCAGGTCGTGGGTGTGCGGCCCGTGCCATGAACCCCAGCAAAGGTGATAGCGCACGCGGTCCGGCGAGATGCCCTTGAGCGCGTGGTTGACCGCCTCGATGCGGACCCTGGCGAACTTGTTGACATACTGCTCGACGCTGAGCGCCGGCTTTAGCATGTCCCACCAGTCGACCACGCCCGGATCGTCGATCTGCAGGATAAACCCGGCGTTGACGACCGCGAGATATTCATCGCGCAACGCTTCGGCGAGCGCGAAGATGTATTCCTCATCCGTCTTGTAATGCTCGTTGTAGATGAAGTGATCGAGCCATCCCGGTGCAATCACGCACATGAAGGCCTCGTCCACCGCGCCGCCTGCCCTCGCGATGCCCTTCTTGAAGGTGTCGATCTCCTGTGCGATCGCCGCCGTGCCCTTCGACTTGACCGGACCGGTCGCGACCATCTTCACGGTTTCCGGCGGCAGGCGCTTCTCGCCGGGCACGTGGAAGATCGTGCCGGTCGCATCGAGGTCTTTGTAGAAACCCGCAAACTCGTCGCGCTCGCGCGTGAACACGCGGGTCGACACCGGCTCGCCGGGCCTGAGCGCACGCGTTTCAACGCCCGTGAGATGGCGGCTATAATAGGAGAACGAGCGCGATTTCCAGAATTCGCCGTCGCCGATGATGTCGACACCGATATCGAGCTGCCGACGCACCACGTGTTCCAACCCGGCTTCGAGCACCGCAGGATCGATCGACTCGCCACGGAACATCCGGATCGGAAGGTCGTCGCAGCCGGGCGAGTTCGGCAGCCGTCCGGCATGCGTGGTGCGGATCTTGTCGGTGCTGCGCTTCACTTCGGCGGCTCCATCCTGATCTTGGCGGCCTTGATGACGTCGCCGTAGAGCTTGGTCTCGGCGTCGAGCCGCTTCTGGAAGGCCGCCGGACCTTCGAACTCGATCTGCACGAATGTCGCCTTGAGACGCTCGCGCACCGCATCGTCCTTGGTCGCAGCTTCCAGCTCCTGCGTGAGCCGCGCCACCACCGGCTGCGGCGTGCCGGCCGGCACCATCAGGCCCCACCACGGCACCATGGTGGCGCCGCCGTGGCCGAGCTCGGCGAAGGTTGGCACGTCGGGGAAATCGGTCATCCGCTTCGGCGACGACACCGCGAGCACGCGCAACGTGCCCTGCTTCACCGCGCCGGCGATCGACGCGGTAGAGAGCGCCGCGAAGTCGACCTGCGAGCCGAGCAGCGCGGTGATCACTTCACCGCCGCCACGGAATGGGACGTGAACCATCTGAATGCCGGCGGAGCGCGCCACCGCCTCGGCGGCAAGATGCAGCTCGGTACCGACGCCCGAGGTGCCGTAGGTCAGCTTGCCGGGTTCGGCCTTGGCCCGCGTGACGATGTCGCCCAGCGATTTCAGCGGCGAATTTGCGTTCACCACGATCCAGACCGGTTGCATCGCGACCACGCCCACCGGGACAAAATCCTTGCGCGGGTCGTACTGCACCTTGTCGTTCATCAGCGGCGCAACCGTGATCGGCGCGGCGGTGGTGAACATCAGCGTGTAGCCGTCGTTCGGCGAGCGGGCGAACGCCGCCGCGGCGATTTGCCCTGCAGCCCCGGCGCGGTTCTCCACCGTGAACGACTGGCCCATGCGCTGCTGCAAACGCTCGGCGAACACCCGCGCCACCACGTCGGTGGCGCCGCCGGCGCCGAACGGCACCAGCACGCGCACCGGACCGGCCGGATAACTTTGCGCGAAGGCCAGCGTCGTGAACAGTGTTGCGATCATAGCGCCGCATATCGCGGCAAGGCGCGCGGACATGGCGCAGTCTCCTTTCGTGCTTGATGTTCTTTTGCGCGTGATCTTTCCGACCTGCCTTCGCCCGCCGAAGCATCGAACAAAATGGGTGACCGCGCCAGAGCTTCGCGCAGGCGGGAAACCGGTTCCCGCTTTTCGGGATCACGCGCCCTATTTCTTCATCGTGGCCGGCACGTAGCTCATGTCCTTCAGGGTTTTCTCCAGCAGCGCCCTTGGCACGAACTGCTCGACGTCCGGCAGCGGCTTGTCGGCCGGCCACTCCTTGGCCGCGATCAAATCGAGGCGGCGCGACTCGAATATCTCGCGGAACAGCTCGGCCGGCATTTCCGCCGCATACGCACTGTGCACCTGATCCCAGACCAGACCGGCCTGCTCGTCGGTCTGGATGCCGAGATAGTTCTTGATGGTCGGGATCGAACCAGCCTTGTCGGTGCGGACGTACATCACGCCCCTGGCGATGGCGCGGATGAATTTCGCAACCGTGTCCTGGTTCTTGTCGTACCACTCTTCAGCGACCCAAAAGCATCCGCCGACGCGCTGAAGATGATCGCCGGTTCGCAGCACGATGTTCATGCCGCCTTGCACGGCGCGGATCGCCTGCGCCGTCGACACCATCGCCGCGTCGATGTCCTTGTTGAGCAATGCGCCGACGCGCTCGGGGTCGCCCGGCAGCGAAAGCACCTTGTAGTCGCGGCCAAGCTGCATCTTGAAGTAACGCGAGAGTACGGTGGCGCCCTCGTCATAATCGGCCGCGCCGGGCCGGGCGAAGCCGATCGTCTTGCCCCGCAGATCTTCCGGCGTCTTGATCTCTGGCCGCGCCACGAACACGTATTGCGAGGAGAGCGACTGGTTGACCACGTACTTGAGCTTGGCGCCGCCCCTAAGGACTGCCTGCGCACCACCGGACGGGATCGGCACGAAGTTCACGTTGCCCGACATGCCGGCACGGATCATCGGCGGACTGGCGAGCTCGATGAAACGCGCGTTGAGGCCCTCGGCCTTGTAGTAGCCCTGGTCCATCGCGATGTAGGACGGCAGGTGAAGCCCGATGCCGCCGATGATCTTGCCGATGGTGATTTCGGTTTGCGCCCACGCGCCCGACGAAACGACGACACACGCCATTGCGGCCAGCGCCGCAGAATGAAGCACCCGCATGGAACGCCCTCCCTTGAATTTTTTTCGGCCGACGGCCGGATCAGCATTCTATGCCCTAAGTACGTCACCGAAAAAGCCCGGGTCGTCATTCCGGGGCGCGAGCGAAGCTCGCGAACCCGGAATCCATAACCTCCACCGGGAATATGGATTCCGGGTTCGCGCCTTACGGCGCGCCCCGGAATGACGGCGGCGAGTTTCGTGGGCAGCCGTCCTAATTCGTGGGCCGGTCCATCTTGGTCGGCACGTAGTTCATCGCCTTAAGCGTGCCGTCGAGCTGCGCGCGCAGCAGCCATTGCTCCGGATCGGGCATCGGCTTGTCGGCGGGCCACTGCTTGGCGGCGATCATGTCCTGCAGCCGGGATTCAAAGATTTCGCGGAACTTGTCCTTGGGCAATTCGGCGCCGAACGTATTGCGGGTCTGCTCCCAGACGATGCCAGCGTCCGTGTCGTTTTCGAGACCGAGATGCTCCTTGAGGGTCGGGATCGAGCCCTCCTTGTTGTCACGATAGAACGTCACCGCCTTGGCGATGGCGCGGGTGACCTTCGGCATCACGTCGGGGTTCTGGTCGGCGTAGGCTTTGCGTGTCCAGATCGTGCCGCCGGCGCGCTGGATGTGGTCGCCGGTGCGGATCAGGACTTTCATTCCGGCGTTGACCGCCTTCGGCGCATGCGCCACCGAGATCAAGCCAGCCTGGATATCGCCGTTGATCAATGCGGCGATCTTCTCCGGCTCGCCCTGGAACGAAATCACCTTGTAGTCCTTGCCGACCTCCATCTTGAAGGCGCGGCGCATCACCGCGGCGCCTTCGTCATAATCGGCCGAGCCGACGCGGCCATAGCCGAACACCTTGCCGCGAAGGTCTTCCGGCTTGTTGATCTCGGGGCGCACGACAATCAGCCATTGAGAACCGAGCGACTGGCCGACCACGTAGCGGATTTCCGCGCCGCTGAATGCGGCCTGCGCGCCGCCTGACGGGATCGGGATGAAGTCGATCGCGCCGGTGAGCGCGCCCTTGATCAGCCCACTACCGGTCAGGGAGACGAAGCGGACGTCGAGGCCTTCTTCCTTGTAGAAGCCGCGGTCCATCGCGATGTAGGTCGGGATGTGCAGACCGTTTCCGCTGATCACCTTGCCCATGGTGATCTTGGTCTGCGCCGGCGCCACAAGCGGCACGGCGGCGATGGCAGCGGCGGCAAGCAGGGTGCGGAGCGTTCGCATCAGCGTCTCCTCTGGGGTCGGGCTTCCAGGTATTCGATATTCAACCGGGACCGGCGTCAATCGCAGAACGGCGGCAAATGGACGCGAGTGACACTCCGCGGCCCGTTCGTCCCCGCGCAAGCGGGGACCCAGAACCAAAAAGCAAGATCGAGAGTGAGGCCCTGGATTCCCAGCATAGGCGAGCGAAGCGACGCCGTCTTCGACGGCTATGCGCGGGAATGAGCGGAGAGATCTACTCGTGCCCGGCGCGCTGGGTCTGCGCCAGCACGCCCTGCTGGCGGCGGTTGCGGATGTAGGGCAGCACCAGCGCGGCCACCACCATCAGCCACAGCACGTTGCCGAGGTTCGACGAGAACAGGATCATCGGATCGCCCTGCCCGACGCGCAGCGCGCGCAGGAAATACTGCTCGAACAGCGGCCCCATCAGCACGCCTATCAGGATCGCCGTGACCTCGTAGCCGGTCTTGCGCGCGATATACCCGATCACGCCGAAACCGAGCGCAAGCCCCATATCGAACACGTATTCGCGCTCGGAGAATGCCGCGATCGTCACCAGCGACAGGATCAGCGGCACCAGGAAGCGCGTCGGGATCCAGACCACGCGGCTCATGTAGCGCGCCAGCGGCAGGATCATCAGCGCCATGAAGATGTAGCAGACCAGCATCTGCATATAGACGCCGTAGACGAACTGCGCGTTGTCGATGAACAGCCGCGGCCCCAGCACGACGCCGTGGTAGGTCAGCACGATGGTCATGATCGCGCCGGTGGTGCCGCCGGGAATGCCAAGCGCAAACACCGGCACCAGCGTTCCTGATGTCACGCCGTTGTTGGCCGACTCCGGCGCAATCACGCCGGGCGGATGGCCGGTGCCGTAAAGCTCCGGCGTCTTCGAAAGAAGCTTCGAATAGTGATAGGCGAGGAAGGCGGCGACCGTGGAGCCGGCGCCGGGTAAAATGCCGATGATCAGGCCGATGATCGAGGTCCACACCGTCTGCCACCAGTAGCGCGCTGTCATCCAGAGACCTTCGAGCGTATCGCTCCAGCGCGCGTCCTTGGCCTGGTTCAGGTTTTCGCTGCGGACGATGGTCTCGCTCTCCAGCATTACGAAGGCTTCGGAGATCGCAAACAACCCGATCAGCGCCGGAATCAACGGCACGCCGTCATACAATTCGAGCAGCCCGAAGGTCGCGCGCGGCGTGCCGAACACCGGATCGACGCCTATGGTCCCGATCATCAGGCCGAAGAAGCCAGCCACGATCCCCTTGAGCATGTCCTGCGCGGCGATGGCGGCGATCAGGGTGAGGCCGAACACGATCACCACCACCATTTCGACGCTGCGGAAATACAGCCCGATCTTGGCGAGGAACGGCAGCGTCGCCATGGTCAGCGCCGTAGCAATCAAGCCGCCGAACGCCGACGCCGCAAAGCACAGCACCAGCGCTTGCTGTGCCTGACCCTTCTTGGTCATCGGATAGCCGTCGAGCGTGGTGGCGACCGCACCGCCCTCGCCCGGCATGTTGAACAGGATCGCCGGGATGCCGCCGCCGAGCTGCGTCGTGCAATAGAGCGCGATCATGAACGCCATGCCGCTGTTGATGTCCATGTGGAGCGTCAGCGGCAGCAGGATGATTAGCGTGTTCTGGGCGGAAAAGCCCGGCAGGATGCCGACCAGCGTGCCGAGCAGCATGCCGGGCAGAATCACCCACCACAGGCCGAGCGAGCGGACGAACAGCTCAAGAAGAATGCCGTCCTTCATTTCTTCCTGCCCGCCTTGCCCGGCTCCTTGGCTGGCTCCTCGGTCGCGGATGGCCCAGACTGACCGAGCAGGAGGCCACGCGGCAGCTTGCTGTCGAGCAGCGTGATCAGCGCGAGATGCGTCAGCACGGCGGCGACCAGCGCAACGCCGACCAGCGTCTTGATGCTGCGCACGCCCAGCACCCACATGCAGCCTATCAATAGGAAGAACAGGCCGACGGTCGCGCCGACCCAATAGATGGTGACGATATAAACCGCCATCATCGCAATCAGACCGAAGCGCTGGCGATTGAACTCGTCGTTCCTGAACAGATCGCCCATGCCGAGGCTCGCCTGCCCCGACGCGATGCGAAGGCCGAATTTCACGAACAGCACAATGCAAAGCACGATTAGCACGAGGCCGATCACCGTGCCGGTGGCGCGCGCCTCCCACACCAGCTCGGTGGTGGAGATGAAGTAATAGGCCGCTAGAGCGCAGGCCAGCGCCGGGATGATGAAGTCCGCCCCGATCGGGGCGCGTGCCTGCGGGCCGGGCGGCGCCGAATCCGGATTCCTCATGGATGCGCCGCCCGATCTACGGTCAGGACTTGCCCTTCGCAGTGAGTTGCTTCTCGTAGCGCTGCGCCAGCTTCACCATGCCCTCGGCGTACTCGTGGCAGGTTTTGCGGTCGCCCCACACGAGGGCCTCGACCGGATTGCCGCTCTTCTTCCATTGGTCACGGAACGCTGCGGAGGCATGCGCCTCCTTGGCGGTGCGCTCCAGGAATTCGAACTGCTTGGGATTGGCGTTGGCCCATTCGGCATGCACCGCCCACGAACGCGACGACGACAGTTCAGGAATGCTGGTGCCGAACACCGAGTTAACCGCCGGCGCGTTCTCGGTCTGCGCGGCGAAGATGTTGGTCTTGTTGAACACGCCCAGAACCTTGAACTTGTCCTTGAGCGCAAGGATGTTGGCTATCGGCAAGGCGCCGACGTCGGTCTCGCCGCTCAGCATCGCGGTGAAGGTCGGATTGCCGCCGCCGTACGGGATGAAGTTCCACTTCGCGCCGGTCGCCTCACCGAGCGCGATCATGCCGAGCGTCGCGGGATGTGGCAGGCGGCTGAGCGCGACGTTGATCGGCCGCTGCTTCGCCGCCTCGACCAGCGACTTGACGTCCTGAAACTTGGAATCGCGGCGCACGAACACGCAAGAGTCGTCGATGTCGGTGCGGCAGAAGTAGATGAAATCTTCCGGATATTTGTATGCGGGCTTCTGCGTCGCATACATGATCATTTCCGGGCCCATGTTGCCGAACAGCAGGTTGTGGCCGTTCTTGTCGCGCTTCTGCACGAACAGCGTGTAGCCGACCTGACCGGCTGCGCCCGGGTGGAATTCATATTCGAACGGGTGGCCAAGCAGCTTTGACCACGCAGAGTCGAACGCGCGGGCGAGCAATTCCGCGCCACCGCCCTGACCGGTCGGAATGACGACTCGGATGCTGCGCGAGGGGTAACCGCCCTGCTGGGCCGCAGCGCCACGGAAGAACCCGGGCATTGCGAGGATACCGGCCGCTGCGGCGAGACCGCCGTTGAACGCGCGCCGGGTGAGCTTGGGCGATTGGAAACTCATAACTTCCTCCCTGGTCGGTCGTCTTGTTGGGCGCGGTGATAACACGCTGCTCCACCAAACGGCTAAATTCCCATGCCCTTAAGCTGAAACTCCGGATAGCGCAGCCCCGCGGCGGCCTGCCCGCGCGGGAATGCGCCTTCAAGGGTCTCGACCCAATCCTCGTCGAGCGTGTGCTCGGCGGCTGCGACATTCTGCTCCAGATAGGTCCGGCGCTTGGTGCCGGGGATCGGCACGATGTCGTCGCCGCGCGCCAGCAGCCAGGCGAGCGCGACCTGCGCCATGGTGAGGCCGGTTGCCTTCCCAATATGCTCGACCGCCGGCAGCAGCTTCAGGTTCTTCTCGAAGTTGCCTTCCATGAACCGCGGATGGGCGTGGCGGCGGTCCTCCGGAATGAGATCGTCGCGCTTCTTGAAGGCGCCGGAGAGGAACCCGCGGCCGAGTGGCGAATATGCGACCAGACCGATCCCGAGTTCACGCAGCGTCGGCAGGATTCCGACCTCGATGTCGCGCGTCCACAGCGAGTATTCGCTTTCCAGCGCGGTGAGCGGATGGGTTTTGTGTGCGCGACGAATCGTTTCCGCGCTGGCCTCGCACAGGCCGATGTAACGCACCTTGCCTTGCTCGACGAGCCGCGACATGGCGCCGACCGTTTCCTCGATCGGCACGCTCTTGTCGATGCGGTGGATGTAATAGAGATCGATCACATCGATGCCGAGCCGCTTCAAGCTGGCCTCGCAGGCGACCGGCACATAATCCGGCTTGCCGTTGACGCCGCCGCGCTCGCCGTTCGGACCGCGCACGTTGCCGAACTTGGATGCAATGATGACCTTGTCGCGCTTGCCTTTGATGCCCTCGCCCACCAGTTTCTCGTTCTTCCCGGCGCTGTAGGCGTCCGACGTGTCGAACATGGTGAGCCCGAGCTCGATCGCCCGATGCATGGTCTTGATCAATTCGACATCGTCCGGCACGCCGTAATCGCCGCTCATGCCGGAGCAGCCCAACCCGATCGCCGACACCACGAGGCCCTGCGAGCCGAGTTTTCTTTGCTTCATCATTGACCGTACCTGCCTTGAATTTAGACGCCGTCTATCACACCGCAGCGATTGCTTCGATCTCCAGGAGAAAATTCGGATTGGCCAGCCCGCGCAGGATGCAAAGCGTGCTGCCGGGCGGATGATCTCCGAAATATTTCTGCAGAATACCACGCGCCTTGGGCACATCGTGCGGATTGCAGATGTAGATCGTGATCTTGGTGACGTCCGAGATTTTCGCACCGCCCGCCGCCAGGGCGTTGGCGAGATTTTGCATCACCATCTTCGCCTGGGCTTCGAAATCGTCGGGCGGCAGCACCTTGCCGTCGACATCCGCCGCGACCTGGCCAGCGGCGAACACCAGTTTCTGCGCGCCCTCCGCCGTCACCACGTGGGAGTAGCTGGCGAACGGCTTGGAAATGTTGCTCGGATTGATGCGCGTGATTTTTGCCATGGGCTCTCCCGGCTTGTCGAAGATCGTTGACGCTAGCGCTGCGCCGGCGGCGGTTCGGCGGACGGCGCCCCCGCAAGCTTGGCGAGCTCGCCCTGCCGGATCGTCGAGGCCGCCATAAAGGCCTTGAAGTTCGCCGGCGTGTTCTCGGCCACGGGCAGGACCGTCATGCCGAGCGCGGCCATGCGGCTCTTGAACAACTCGGTGTTGACCGCTTCGTTCAACGCCTTGGTGAGGAACGCGATCACCTGCGGCGGCGTCTTGCCGGGCGCCGCAAGCCCGACGAACCCATTGTGGTCGAAGCCCTTGAAGCCAGCCTCCTCCATCGTCGGCACGTTGGGCCAGTCGGCGATGCGGCGCGGACCGGCAACCGCGAGCGCGCGCAGCTGTCCGCCGTCAACCAGCGGCTTGGCGCTGGAATAGAACGTGAAGGTGCCCTGGATTGCGCCCGTCACCACCGACGTCGCGGCCTGCCCGGAGCCGCGGTATGGCACCTCCTGGATCTTGGTGCCGGCCGCGGCATTGAGCTGGTTCAGCGCGATGACCGGCGAGCTTGCGGGGCCCGACGTGCCGAAGCTGTATTTCTCCGGATTGGCCTTGGCGCCCGCCACCAGCTCCGCGACGGTCTTGTGCGGCAGCTTGGCGTCGATCACCAGCACCAGCGGCGGGCCTTCTACGATCTTGCCGATGTGCGCGAAGTCCTCGACCGCATTGTAGGGCACCTTGATGTAATGGAGGTTCTGCGTGTCGGCGACCGCATTGGCGTGCAGCGTGTAGCCGTCGGGCTCCGATCGCAGAACGTGCGTGGCGCCGACCGAGCCCGAGCCCCCGGTCTTGTTCTCGACCACCACCGGCACGCCCAGCTTCTCCTGCAGAACCGAGGCAAAGAGGCGTGCCGGGACGTCGGTCAAGCCGCCCTGCGCAAACGGCACCACGATGGTGATGGCGCGGTTGGGATAATTCTGCGCGTTTGCGGATGAGGGGGCGCAGAACGCCAACGCGGCAAGCACGAACTTCAAACGGACCATCGGACACTCCAATTCGGCGGGGCGGAGCTTAGCATCCGCCACATCTCCCGCCACCATGTCAGGATGCCGCCGATAGCATTTCGCATGTCATACCGAGTATGCGACCATCGCGTGAAAGGCGCAGATTCAATCACAAGGGTCATCCAATGGCGGATACGGCGGCATCGCTGAAGCTTACCATCGACGGGGCGATGAAGCTCCTCAACGCCGCGATGGCGAAGGCGCGGGACATGAAAGTGCCGGAATGCATCGCCATCGTCGATGCTGGCGGCCAGTTGCTGGCGTTCGCGCGGATGGATGGCGCCTTCGCGCTGTCCTACGATACCGCACTGGTGAAAGCGATGACCGCGGCGTCCTACGGTATCCCAACGGGTGACATTCCGGCGGGCGTCGACATCAAGCTGGCGATTGCCACGCAAGGCAAGCGCGTCAACCTGCCCGGCGGGCTGCCGATCATCGTCGACGGCCATGTGATTGGTGGCATTGGCATCGGCTCCGGCACCGGCGAGGAGGACCGGCAAGTGGCGAACGCCGCGCTGGGCCAGTTTCCGGGCGCAAAGACGTTCTGATGATGCCATTGGCCAAAACGCTGCTGGTCACCACGCTTGCAACATTCATACTGTTGCCAGCAACGACGATTGCGCAACAAGCCGACGGAAAGCGAACCGCGACAAGCTCAAAAGCCGCGACAAGCTCAAAGTCACCCGCCAAGCAACGCTGGCGCGGCTACGGATTTCTTCCCGGCTACAGACAGCCACCCGCTCTTACCGATTGGAGAGCCCAAAACCGACGCTACAAGGCGCGCGAGCAATACGAGCAACGTTACTGGTATTACAGACCGCACTCCCGCTACGCCCAACTTCGATATGGATGGGGATATCCCGGAGTTTATCGCGGCCGCTGGAACGGCGGCAGCTTCGGTCCGTGCTGGACCTACACCCCAATCGGAATGGTCTGGAACTGCGGGCAGTAACGGATTCGAGCGCGAGGAGAGCGGAGCGTTACACCACAGTGCGGTGCCGCTCCTTGCAGATGCGCAGCACGTCGTCGGGCTCGCGCTTCCACCAATCGAGCGTTGAGAAAATCTCGACGTCGATGTGGCCGGCGTAGCCGGTCGCCTCGACCATCGCACGGATACCACGCAAGTCGATCACACCGTCGCCTGGCATGCCGCGGTCGAACACCAGGTCGCGCGTCGGCACCAGCCAATCGCAGACGTGATAGGTGACGATGCGTTTGCCGGCGCGCTCGATCTGCTGCGGCAGCTCCGGGTCCCACCAGACGTGGTAGACGTCGAGCGCGATGCCGAGCCCCTCGCCGAGCTCGTCGCAGAGATCGTTGGCATGGCCGAGCGTGTTGACGCAGGCGCGGTCGGCGGCGGTCATCGGGTGCAGCGGCTCGATCGCGAGCGGCATGCCAGCATCGCGGGCGTAAGGCAGCAGCGCCGCGATGCCGTCGCGCACCTGCTCGTGCGCGCCCGCAAGGTCTTTCGATCCTTTCGGCAAACCGCCGGCGATCAGCACCAGGCACTTCGCACCGATGCCCACGGCCTCGTCGACCGCGCGGCGGTTGTCGTCGAGCGCGGCGCGTCGCCCCGCCGCGTCGGACGCGGGGAACATGCCGCCGCGGCAGAGGCACGACACGTCAAGCGACGCATCGCGGATCAGCTTGCCGGCCTTCTCGATACCTACCGCTTGCACGATATCGCGCCAAGGCGCGATGGCCGCAACGCCGGCGCGCTGGCAGCCTTCGATCAACTGCTGCAGCGACCACGCCTTCACCGTCGCCGAGTTGACGGCGAGCAACCTCGTGTCTTGGGAGAGGTCGCGCATGCTAGCCACAACGGCAGTGGACCCCTTCTCCCCGCTTGCGGGGAGAGGTGACCGAGAGATCAGTGCAGGCGGTGAGCATCAAGCGATCACGCCGCGCATCGCCATCACGATACGCATGCGCGCGGCGGCGCGGTCAGGATCGGCCAGCAGTCTCGCGGCGTCAGCGAGCCGGAACAGCTCGGCAAGGTGCAAGGTCGAGCGCGCACTCTCCTGGCCGCCGACCATGGTGAAATGGTTCTGCAACCCATTGAGATAGGCCATGAATACGACGCCGGTCTTGTAGAAGCGCGTCGGCGCTTTGAAGATGTGGCGCGACAGCGGCACGGTCGGCGCCAGAATGTCATGGAACGACTGGGTGTCGCCGCGCGCAAACGCGCCGAGCGCCGCTGCGGCGGCGGGCGCGATCGCATCGAAAATGCCGAGCAGCGCGTCGGAATAGCCCTGCTCATCGCCCGCGATCAGCTCGGCGTAGTTGAAATCGTCGCCGGTGTACATTCGCACGCCCTGCGGCAGGCAGCGGCGCATCGCGATCTCCTTGCCCTTGTCGAGCAGCGAAATCTTGATGCCGTCGACCTTGGCGGGGTTTGCCGCGATGATGTCGACCGCGACCTTCATCGCCTCTGTGTGATTCGTGTAGCCCCAGTAGCCTTCGAGCGCAGGATCGAACATCTCGCCAAGCCAATGAATGATGACGGGCTCCTTCACCTGGTTGAGCACGCGGTCATAGACCGTGGCGTAATCGTCAGGCGAGCGCGCGGCTTTCACCAGCGCACGGCTCGCCATCAGGATGATGCGGCCGCCGAGCTTCTCGATCGCAGCGCATTGCTCCTCATAGGCGGCAATGACTTCGTCGATCGTCACACTCTCGCCCGGCGCGAGATGATCGGTGCCGGCGCCGGAGCCGATCAGCGCACCGGGATAGTCTTGCGCGGCTTCCAGCGTGCGCTGGATCAGCTCCAACGAGGTCGGCCAATCGAGCCCCATGCCGCGCTGCGCCGTGTCCATCGCTTCGGCGAGACCCAGACCGAGCGACCAGAGATGGCGGCGGAAGTTCATCGTCGCGTCCCAGTCGATCGCCGCCTCGACCCAGGGGTCGCGCTCAGCAAGCGGGTCAGCGACGACGTGCGCCGCCGCGTAAGCGATGCGATTGAACGGCTGCTCCGCCGGCGGGAACGCTTTTGGCGGGCGCGTGGTGTAGGGCGAGAGCTTGCCGCCTGCGATGGGAAGATTCAGCGTGGGCACGGCGTCTCCTTCACACCTTCAGCGCCGGAATATCGATCCAGCGCCGATCCTTCCAGCTTTTGTGCGCGGCTTCCACAAGCTGCAAGCCCTTGGCGCCTTCGAGCAGCGTCCATTTGAACGGCGCATTGTCATAAAGGTGCCGGATGAACATTTCCCACTGCGTTTTGAAGCCGTTGTCGTAATTGCCGAGCCCCGGCACTTCGGACCAGGTGTCGTAGAAATCGATCGGCTGTGGCACGTCCGGATTCCACACCGGGCGTGGCGTGTTGACCCGTTGCTGGCTCCAGCATTTCTGCAACCCGGCGACCGCCGAACCGTGTGTGCCGTCGACGTGGAACACCGCGAGATCATCGCGGCGCACGCGCGTGACCCACGACATGTTAATGTGCGCGATCACGCCGCCCGCGAGTTGGAATGTCGCATAGGCGGCATCGTCGACATCGGCGGTATAGGTCTTACCGCTCTCATCGACCCGCTTCGGGATATGCGTGGCGCCGAGGCAAGTCACGCTCTCGACCTCGCCGAACAGGTTGTCGAGCACGTAACGCCAGTGACACACCATGTCGAGGATGATGCCGCCGCCTTCCGCCTTCTTGTAGTTCCATGACGGCCGCTGCGCCGGCTGCCAATCGCCTTCGAACACCCAGTAGCCGAACTCGCCGCGCACCGAGAGCAGGCGGCCGAAAAAGCCGGAGTCGATCAGAACCTTCAGCTTGAGCAGGCCCGGCAGGAACAGCTTGTCCTGCACCACGCCGTGCTTGATGCCAGCCCTCTTCGCGGTGCGAGCGAGATCGAGCGCGTCCTTGAGCGTGTCGGATACCGGCTTCTCGCAGTAGATGTCCTTGCCGGCCTTCATCGCTTTCTTGAGCAGCCCGGCGCGAAGCTGCGTAGTAGCAGCATCGAAGAACAGCGTGTCCTTCTTGTCCTTCAGTGCGGCGTCGAGATCTGTGGTCCAGCGCAGATTGCCGTGCGCCTTGGCGAGCGCCGCGACCTTGTCAGCGTTGCGGCCGACCAGCATCGGGTCGGGCATCACCCGGTCGCCGTTCTTCAGCGCGACGCCGCCCTGCGCCCGGATTGCGACGATCGACCGGATCAGGTGCTGGTTCATGCCCATGCGCCCGGTGACGCCGTTCATGATGATGCCGAGACGTTGCTGCGCCATGCCCTGTTTCCTCCCGCTCGCGGCTTCGATAGTAACTATTTAGTTACAACAAGCCGAGGCCGTCAAGCGGCTTTTCGGGCCGAAGATAGCCCAGAATGACCGAAGAAATATGCCGCCCCCACGCGCGAATCTCCGTCTGCGCCATCAGGTCGCGCGCGAAGATGGTCGAAAGCGTCCAGCGGTTCGACAGATAGAAGATGCCGAGTGAGGCGATGGAGATATAGACGTAGACCGGGTCGGCGTCACGGCGGAACATGCCGCTGTCCGCGCCGCGCCTGAGCACGTCCGAGATCATCGACACCAACGGCGAATGAAGCTGGAGCACGCGCTTCGACTTCTTGAGGAACTTCGCCCGGTGCAGGTTCTCGGTGCTGAGCAGGCTGAGAAACTCCGGGTGCTCGATGAAGTAGTCCCAGGTGAAGTCGATCAGCCGCTCGATGGCCTGCACCGGCTCCAGATCGGTGAGTTGCAGCTTGGCCTCCGACTCGCGGATCCCGACATAGGTGCTTTCCAGGACGGCGAGGTAAAGCCCGTCCTTGTCGCCGAAATAGTGGTAGATCATGCGCTTGTTGGCGCCGGACTTCAGCGCGATGGCGTCGATGCGCGCACCGGCGTAGCCCTTTTCGGTGAACTCGGTCACCGCGGCGGCGAGGATCGACGCGCTGGTGCGCTCGGGGTCGCGCGGACCGGCGCCGCGAACCTTCTTGGCGCTCTGCGCCTTGCCTTTGGTTCGCGCCACCGTCGCCATCCGATCAGACCTGCTGGCCTCGCCACGATGCATTTCCGGCTTACTACTTCAGTAGCACGCTCGGAAGCCAGAGCGAGAGCATCGGAAAGTATGTTACCAGCGCCAGCACAATCAGCATCGGGATGTAGAACACCAGGATCGAGCGCGACACTGCTTCCATACTGACGCGGCCGATGGCGCAGCCGACCACCATGGTTGGGCCGACCGGTGGTGTGAGCAACCCGATGCCTAGGTTGAGGATCATGACGATGCCGAAGTGCACCGGATCAATGCCGAACGCCGCAATCACCGGCAGGAAGATCGGCGTGCAGATCAGCAGCATCGGCGCCAGGTCCATGAAGGTGCCGAGCAGCAGGAGCAGGACATTGACGTAGAGCAGGAAGGTGTACTTGTCGCTCGAAATGGCAACAAAGAAGGCCGTCGCCTTGGCCGGGATTTGCAGGATTGCCATCATGTAGCCGAAGGCGATCGAGAACCCGATCATGATCATCACCATGCCGACCGTGCGCACCACGCGCGCGATCAGCTTGGGCAGATCGCGCCACTTGCAGTCGCGATAGACAAACATGGTGACCAGGAAGGCGTAGACGCAGGCGACAGCCGCGGATTCGGTCGGGGTGAATACGCCGGTGAGGATGCCGCCGAGGATGATGACGATGGTGATCAGCCCCCATAACGCGTCGAGCGCGATCTTCAGCGCCTGCTTGAACGGCACCACTTCGCCCTTTGGCAACTTGTCGCGATGCGCAATCACAAGAACCAGGACGATCAGCGAGAATCCCAGTAGCAATGCCGGGACGACGCCCGCCATGAACAGGTGCGCCACCGAGATCGTGCCGCCTGCCGCGAGCGAATAGATGATCATGTTGTGCGACGGCGGCAGCAGCAGCGGCTGCAACGAGCCGGAGATCGTGACGTTCACCGCGAACAAGCGCGGATAGCCGTTCTTGATCATCTGCGGGATCATGACTGAGCCGACCGCGGCGGTGTCGGCCACCGACGATCCCGATATGCAGCCGAACATGGTGGAGGCGATGATGTTGACCAGCGCCATGCCGCCGCGGATGAAGCCGACGAACACCTTGGCGAGGTTGACCAGCCGTTCGGCCATGCCGCCGACCGCCATTATGGCGCCGCACAGGATAAAGAACGGGATTGCCAGCAGCGAAAAGCTGCTCATGCCGCCTGAGACCTTGAGCATCACCGCTTCAAGCGGAATGCCAGTCCACAGCGCGCCGAGGATGGCGGCGAGGCCGAGCGCATAAGCCACCGGCATGCCCATCAGGCACACGATGGCGAAGCTACCGACCAGGATGAGAACGTCCATGGTGCGCGCTATTCGGTCGAAATCTGGCCGATCGTTTCCGGCCCGGGCTCGGAGAAGAATTTCTGCGTCATAAGACGCTCGATCACGAACAACACGGTGAGCGTGCCGCCGATCGGAATCGGCAGGTAAGCCATGCCAGCCGATACGATCGGAAATTCCGCGATGCTTTGATACCAGGTGACCTGAACGAGTTTGATGCCCCACACCAGCATGAAGAGGTTGGTGACAAGCATGCATGCTTCGAGAAACCAGCCGAGCAGAGTCTTGGCGGGTTCGCCGAGCATCATCGGCAGAATGCCGACCCCTATGTGCAGGTATTCGCGGTAGCAAACCACGGCGGACAAAAACGACAGCACGATCATCAACAGGATCGCCATCGGCTCGGGCCACGACGCCGCGCTGTTGAGCACGTAGCGAGTGAATACCCCGTAGGGAACGATCAATGTGATGACGATGAGACAGCAGCCGGCGAGGAACAGGCACGCAGTGTTAAGGGCATCCATTGCGCGGATGTAGTTCGCCTTCATCGCTTCCTCCCACGAACGACAAGAGCCGGCGCGATCCTGCGGATCGGCCGGCTCCAGACGCGCCAAGCGCGCTACTTGACGTCCTGAATGCGTTTGATCAGCGCGGCATGCTGCGCGCCGTACTTGTCCCACACCGGCTTGACGGCGGCCTGGAACGGCTTCTTGTCGTCGATCTTGATGATCTCCACGCCGGCATCCCTGATTTGCTTGATGGATTTGTCCTCCATCTCGTACCAGAGCTTGCGCTGCTCCTGCTGCGCTTCCTTGGCGAGCTTGGCGACCAGCGCCTGATCCTCCTTCGACAGCGACTGCCAGATCCTCTTCGAGAACACCAGGATTTCCGGGATCATCAGGTGCCCGGTGGTCGAATAGAACTTGGCGTAGCGGAAGTGCTGGCCGGTCGCGTAGCGTCGGATAGTTGTTCTCCGCGCCGTCCACCACGCCGGTCTGCATGGCGTTGACGAGCTGGTCGAAGCCCATTGCGACACCGTTGCCGCCGAGCGCATTCATGGTGTCGACAAACACCGGATTGCCCATCATCCGGATCTTGAGACCCTTGAGGTCCTCGATCGTCTTGATGGGCTTCTTGCTGTTGTAGACGTTGCGCGTGCCGGCGTTCATCCAGCACAGGCCGATCAGGTTGGCGGTCGGATGTTCGGTGAGCTTCTTGAGCATCTCGTCGCCGATCGCGCCGTCGATCACCTTTTCCATATGCGTGTCGTCGCGGAACATGAACGGCAGATTGAAGACGTTGAGTTCGGGCACCAGCGGGCCCATCGGACCGACGCTGATGCGCGCCATCGCCAAAGCGCCGACCTGGGCCTGCTCGATCATCTCCTTCTCGCCACCGAGCTGCATCGAGGGATACATCTGAATGCTGAGCCGGCCGCTGGTCGCAGTTTCGAGCTTCTTGCCCATACGCACCACCGCCTCGACTGTCGGATAGCCGAGCGGATGCACGTCGGTTGCCTTAAGCATCAGTTTTTGCTGGGCGCCGGCGATGCCGATGCCGCCGACCGCAGCAAGGGCCGTGAAACCGCCGAATTGAATGAGCTCGCGCCTGTTCATGACATCCTCCCTGTTGCCTCGTCGTGAAGGCGCTGGTTGGCGCATTTTCGCGCTTGTCGATGCGTGTTAGGCAATAGCCCCCGGCTTGACCTGTCAAGGGACGTTCCATGCACAGCGTTCTCGTTACTGGCGCATCCGGCGGCATCGGCACGCGGCTGCGCAAACTGCTCAAGGGTGTCTATCCCGAAATTCGCTGGAGCGATCTCAATGCCCCGGCCGACCTCGCCGGCGACGAAAAGTTCGTGAAGGCCGATCTTGCGGCGATGAGCGAAGTCGAGAACGCGGTCGCGGGCGTGCAGGGCATCGTCCATCTCGGCGGATTCTCCGTCGAAGGCCCGTGGGAGACGATCCTCAACGCCAACATCATCGGCTGCTACAACCTGTTCGAGGCGGCGCGCCGCCACGGCGTCGAGCGGGTGGTGTTCGCGTCATCGAATCATGCGGTCGGCTTCTACCCGCGGCAACGCAAGATCGGCACCGACGAGCCGGTGCGGCCGGATTCGCGCTACGGCGCGAGCAAGGCGTTTGGCGAGGCGTTCGGCGCGCTCTACGCCTTCAAGCACGGCCTGCGGGTAACCTGCCTGCGCATCGGTAATGTCACTGACACGCCGGCCGACAGGCGCCGGTTGTCGATCTGGCTGTCGCCGCAAGACCTGGTGCAACTGATCCGCATCGGGCTTGAGCATCCCGACATCCGCCATGAGATTTTCTTCGGGGCATCCGACAACGCGCGCTCGTTCTGGGACAACGAAGCAGCGTTCCGCTACGGCTACCGGCCGCAAAGCCGCGCCGAGGACCATGCCGCGCAGGCGATCGCGGCCGATGCGGCGCTGCCGGGCGATCGGGTCGGCGATTGGTACCAGGGCGGACCGTATTGCAGCGACGAGTTCGACCGCGGCATCGAGCGATCACCAACATGAACGCGCGCCCAAGACTACAGGCGCCGCCCGGCGCTTGCGACACTCATATGCATTTCTACAATGCGCGTTACCCCACCGCGAAGACCGCGCTAATCACGCCGCCGGACGCCTCGGTCGCTGACTATCGCAAATTGCAGGCGCGGCTTGGCCTCGAACGCAACGTCGTCGTGCAGCCGACCACCTATGGCACCGACAACCGCTGCACGCTTGAGGCAATGGCAGCGCTGGGCCCAAGCGCGCGCGGCGTCACGGCGGTCGATACGAGCGTCACCGATGCCGAGCTGGAGCGGCTGACCAAGGCCGGCATCCGCGGCGTGCGCTTCCACATGCTGCCGGGCGGCGCGCTGCCCTGGGACATCCTGGAGACGATGGCGGCGCGGGTTGATGCATTCGGCTGGCACGTGCAACTTCAGCTCGACGGCAAGGAGTTTCCGGAGCGCGAGGCACCGCTGAAGAAGTTGCCCGGCACGCTGGTGGTCGACCACATCGGCAAGTTCCTGCAGATCGTGCCGCCCGGACACGAGAGCTTTCGCGCGCTGGCGCGGCTGGTGGAAGGCGGACGCACCTATGTGAAGCTGTCCGCCCCTTATGAGTTCTCCAAGTCCGGGCCGCCGGACTATGCCGACGCTGGCGCACTGGCCAAAGCACTGATCGCGATCGCGCCGGAGCGCATGCTGTGGGCGACCAATTGGCCACACCCGGGAGAACCGGCCGGTCACAAGCCGGACGAGGCGATGCTGCTCGATACATTGCTCCATTGGGCGGACGACGACGCAACGCGGCGGAAGATCTTGGCGGACAATCCGGCGAGGCTTTACGGATTTTAGAAACGGCGGTGTCGCCTCAAGGCGGTGCGTTCCCCTGTCCTCGTCGTTCCGGGGCGCGAGCGCATAAGCGCGGTTACGCGCGTACGAGGCCGTCCCGGAACAACGCGGAGAGAATTAAACCCGCTGCCCTTCGCTGAGCGGGATGTCGCGCAAGGTCGAGGGCGCAAACAGCTCCTCGAGCTTGATGCGGCGGCCGGTCAGGCCCTGCTCGTGGGTGTATTGCAGCAGCGCCTCGATCGACGGCCGGTTCTGCTCGATGCCGTAGGGGTACCAGTCCTTGCCGATGATCGCCTGCTCCTCCTCGATCATCGATTGCAGCCAGGCGAACGACGCTTTAGGCGAGCCGGTCTCGGTGATGTTCTGGTAGCACCAGTCCTTGGAGCGGCAGAACGCCTTGTAGAGATTGAGCGCGATCCATGGATCGCGGTCGTACACGTCGCGGCGGATCACCACGGTGTGCATGATTGGATAGATCTTGGTGCGCTTGTAGTAGTCCTTCTCGACCTCGGCATAGTTTGGGAACAGCCGCCGCACGTTCTTGGCGCCGCGGCGGAACGACAGCGGATTGTTCGCGGTGATGATGAAGTCGAGATCGCCGCGCTCCAGCATATCGCCAAGTTCGGTGCCGGCTGGCGCCTGCGTCAGCTTCACGTCGGATGGCAGTTTGCGGCCGAGCCGGTCGGCGCGGCCCTGCACCCACTCGACGTCGCACGGCTTCACGCCGAACTCATGCTGCATCAAGCCGCGCATGTAGACCGCGGCGGTCATCGAGTATTCCGGCACGCCGCCGCGCTTGCCCTTGAGGTCGGCGCCGCTCTTGATGCCCTTGTCGGTGTTGATGAAGAAGTAGCCATGGCGAAACACGCGCGACGGATAGACCGGGATGGCGATAAACGGCGAATTCCCCTCGCTCACCAGCGTGGTGTAGTTCGACATCGACATTTCCGACGCGTCGAACTCCTTGAACTGCAGCATGCGCCAAAAAATCTCGGCGGGCTGTAGCTGGATGTAGTTGAGGTCGATGCCTTCGGCCTGGACGGTGCCGTCGCGCAGCGCCTGCGTGCGGTCGTAGGGGCCGCACGCCAGATTCAAACGAAGGTTGGGCATGCGCTGAACTAGACCGCCTTCAAATGGTCGGCGCGGCGCTTGTAGAGTTCATCGTCGGCGTAGCCCATGGTCTCCGGCTTGCCGCGGCCGAGCATCACCTGCATGTAGACCGGCTCGACTCCGTCGTTCTGGTAGCCATGGATCACGCCGGCCGGGCAGCAGATGGTGTCCCACGGCCCAAGCCGCGTCGACACGCGATGGCCGCTCTCGTCCTCGACGAACACCGTCATGTAGCCCTGCAGCACGAAGAAGCATTCCTCCACCTCATGCGTGTGCGCGGCATTGCCCTGGCCGACCGGCACATACATCACCGACAGCGTGAAGTTGCCCGGCGGGATCACCGAGGAATCGCCGTGCTTGCCGGAGCCGCCGGCGCCGATGAAACGGTGCTGGGCGCGCTTATAGCCTTCGATCTTGGCGTCCTCGAACGCCGCCCAGTCGCCCTTCTTGTCGCGGAAGCGGCCGACGTATTTGTTCAGAATCTCCTCGACCGGAACGCCTTCGAGTTCCTTCGGGCGCGGATGCCGTGCGGCCATGATGAACTCCTCTGTTCGATGCTTTCCGTGAATCTAGCTTACTCTGCCGCCTGACGCGACCCCGCCTGCACCAGCTCCCAGATGTAGCTCGGCGTCAGCGGCAGCCGCCGCGGCTGGACATTGAACGACGACAGCGCGTTCGCCACCGCGTTCGCCATCACCCCGCCGGCGGCGACGATGCCGCCCTCGCCCGCGCCCTTGGCGCCGAGCGGGTTGACCGGGGAAGGGTGATTGTCGGTGACGAACGAGCGCAGGTTGGGGAAGTCGGTCGCAGTCGGCAGGAGATAGTCGGCGAGCGAGCCGGTGAGGAACTGGCCCTGCTCGTCGTATTGCAGATGCTCCAGCATCGCGCCGCCAAGCCCCTGCACCAGCGATCCGATAATCTGGCCGTGCAGCGTCAGCGGGTTGATGGCGCGACCGACGTCCTGCACCACCACGTAATCGACGATCTGCACCTGGCCGAGCTTGGCGTCGACCGTGATGTGCGCGGCATGCGCGCCGAAGCTATAGGTGTGCTTCTTGTTGAGGAATGCGCCCTCGGCGGTGAGGCCGGCGAGCTCGCTTAACGGAAACGACTTGCCGCCGCCGCTGACCTTGTCCACTTCAATCTTGACCGCGCTTGCCTCGCAACCGAGCTTCTTCGCGCCGGCCTCGCGGATCGCCGCATGGAATTTCTCGGTGGCGTCGAGCAGCGCCGAGCCGCCCATCACGATCGAGCGCGAGTGATACGCGCCATAGCCATCGCTCACCGTCGTGGTCGAGCCATGATAGACGTGGCGGATGCGCTCGATCGGCACCTCCAGCGCATCGGCGGCGATCTGCGCGAACACCGTTTCGACGCCCTGTCCGACCGCCGACGAGCCCATGAACACCGTGATGGTGCCGTCGTCGTTGACCTCGAGCCGCGCGCTCTCCTTCGGACCGGCCGCCCCGCCCTCGACGAAATTGCAGATCGCAAGTCCGTGGTACTGGCCGTCGATCAGCTTGCCCTGGAGCTTCGATTTCTCCACCCAGTTGAATTCCTTCAGCGCGCGGTCGAACGTCTCGAGATAGTCGCCGCTGTCGTACTGGTCGTTGGCGTCGGTCGGCTGCACCGAGGCGATCGGATAGGGCTGGTCCGCCGCCGTCACCAGGTTGCGGCGGCGCAATTCCACGCGGTCGATCTTGAGGTCGCCCGCCACCATGTCGAGCAGCCGCTCGATGTAGAAGCTCGAACTCGAACCGCCCCGGTCCGCGATAGGTGCCGACCGGCGTCTTGTTCGACATCCACAGGTGCGAGTCGAGTTTGATGTGCGGCACACGATATGGACCGCCCATGAACTGCACGACGTTGCGCGCGCCGACCGCGCCGTTGGTGCGCATGTAGGCGCCCATGTCGGTATGCACCTCGCCGCGCAGGCCGATGATGGTGCCGTCGCGCTCGCAGGCGATCTCCAGGTGAGCCTCGGTCTCGCGGGCATGGTTCATCGCCATCAGGTTCTCGCGGCGGTCCTCGATCCACTTCACCGGGCGGTTGACGTGGCGCGCCGCGAACGGGATCAGGAAGTCCTCCGGGTAGAACTCGCCGCGCGCACCGTAGCCGCCGCCGACATCGTTCTCGATCATCTCGATGGACGATTCCGGCAGCTCGATCATTTTCGCCAGGATGCGGCGGTTGAAGAACGGCACCTTGGCCGCGCCAGACACCGTGAGACGGCCCTTGGCCGCATCCCATTCGGCCATGACGCCGCGCGGCTCCATGGTCAACCCGTAGTGCCGCCCGGTGCCGAGCGTCTCGCGCCGGGTGTAGGGCGCCTTGGCGAACGCGGCGTCGGCGTCGCCCTTGCGGGAATAAAAGGTGAGCGAGCGATTGGTGCCCGCCGCCTCAAACAGCAGACTCTTGTCCTCCGCCGCCACGTGCCAGTCGGAAAAAGCCGGCAAATCCTCGATCTCGATGGCGATGTGCTCCAGCGCATCCTCACCGATCGCGACGCTGGAAGCGAGCACCACGGCAAGCGGCTCGCCAACGTATCGCACCTTGTCGTGGGCGATCACCGGCTGCTCGAACGGCTTGAACTCCGGCAACGGCTGGAGCCGCATGGCGATGATCGGTGGGCTGCCGGGCATATCCTTCGCCGTGATGACGCTGTGCACGCCCTTGATCTTCAGTGCTGCCGAAGCGTCGATCGACTTGATGCGGCCGTGCGCCACCGAGCTGCGCAGGATCACGGCGTAGAGCAGATCCGCGGGAGCAAGATCGTCGACATAGGTGCCACGCCCGCGCAGGAAGCGCAGATCCTCGCGCCGTTCCATCGGCGTGCCGATGAACGTGTTCTTCATCGTGTGCCCTCCTTCTTGTAGGCGGCGCGCGCGTCGAGGACAGCCTCGACGATCGAGATGTAGCCGGTGCAGCGGCAGATATTGCCCGACAGCACGTCGCGCACCCGGTCGGCGTCGCAGTCCGGCTCTTCGGTCAGCAGCGCATGCGCCGTGGTGATGAAGCCCGGCGTGCAGAAACCACATTGCAGCGCGTGATGTTTGCGGAAGGATTTCTGCAACGGCGTGAGATCGGCGTCGTTCGACAACCCCTCCACCGTCGTCACCCTTTCGCCCTCGGCTTGCACCGCCAGCATCAGGCACGAGCGCACGGCATCGCCGTTCACCAGCACCGTGCAGGCGCCGCATACGCCGTGCTCGCAGCCGATATGCGTGCCGGTAAGGCGCAGGCTATGGCGCAGGCAATCGGCCAGCGTCATGCGGGGCTCGACATTCACTTCGACCGCCTTGCCGTTAACCTCGAACTTTGTGCTCATGACGCCGCACTCTTGAGCGCGCGCTCCACCATCGTGCCGGTCAGCGCACGGCGGTAAGCGGCGCTGGCGTGGATGTCGTCCTGCGCCTCGACTTCGGCGGACGCCGCCTCCGCGGCCTTCGCAATGGTCGCCTCATCGATGTTGTTGCCATTGATCGCTGCCTCGGCTTTCGTCAGCCGCCGCTGCCTGTCGCCAACGCCGATCACGCCGAGATGGGCGTTGCCCGCCTTGCCGCCCGCATCCGGATCGTAGAACAGCGCAGTCCCCGCCATGGCGAAATCGCCGCGCCGGCGCGCGAACTCCTGAAAGCCGAACCGCCGCGACGCTGGCCAAGCTGGCAATTTCACTTCGGTAAGTATCTCATCGGGCTTCAGCGCCGTGGTCAGTGCGCCGAGGAAAAAATCGGCCGCCTTGATTACACGCTGGCCATCCTTGCCCATCACCGTCATCTCGGCATCACAGGTGATCGCAATACCCGGCATCTCGGCGGCCGGATCAGCATGGCACACGCTGCCGCCGACCGTGCCGCGATTGCGGATCTGGTAGTGCGCGACGTGCGCAATGGCCACCTGCAGCAGCGGATGCGCGGTGGCGAGCCGCTTGTCGTCCTGGATATCACGCCAGCGCACCATGGCGCCGAGACAAACGCCATCCTTGTCGATGGCGATCCTGTTGAGACCCGGCAGCTTGCGCAGATCGACCAACAGGGACGGCTGCGCAACGCGGAACGCCATCATCGGCATCAAGCTTTGGCCACCAGCGATCGGCTTCGCCTCGCCATCATGCGAGGCGAGCAGCGCGACCGCTTCTTTCAGCGTGGCGGGGCAGGCATACTCGAAGGCGGGCAATTTCATGAGCGCTATGCACCTTCGACTACGCTGGAACGGCTATAAGGTGAGCTACTATCCTCGCCCCTGCCGGATGCGTCAACGCGGCGTCCGGCACGCGCCCCATGCCGGGGCCGAATGCCTCCCGGAGAAATGAGAATGGCTCTGTCCCTGAGCATGTCCGTCTGCAACTACGACCGCACCGCCGCGCTGTTCGACGGACGCGCGCCGATCGAGGGCTGCGACGTCGCCGCGGTGCCGCTGGTGCCGGAGGAATCCTTCCACCGCGCCTTCAAGTATCAGGAGTTCGACGTCACCGAAGTCTCGATGAGCAGCTACCTGCTCACCACCGCGCGTGGCGACGCGCATTACGTGGCGATCCCGGCGTTCGTGTCGCGGCTGTTCCGTCACAGCGGCATCTACATCCGCACCGACCGCGGCATCAAAAGCCCACAGGACTTGAAGGGCAAAACAATCGGCCTGCCGGAATACCAGATGACCGCCAACGTCTGGGTGCGCGGCATGCTGCAAGAGGAATACGGCGTGAAGCCCGCCGACATCAAATGGCGCAACGGCGGGCTGGAGGAAGCCGGCCGCGCCGAGCGGACCAAGATCACCCTGCCGCCGGAGATCGAATTGCAGGCCATCCCGAAGGACCGCACGCTCAACAACATGCTGGCCAAAGGCGAGATCGACGGACTACTGAGCGCGCGGGCGCCGTCATGCTTCCGCGAAGGCAATCCGAACGTGGCGCGGCTGTTCCCGAACTATCCGGAGGTTGAGGAAGCCTACTACAAGAAGACCAAGCTGTTCCCGATCATGCACGCGATCGGCATCCGAAAGTCGCTGGTGGAGAAGCACCCCTGGCTCGCGGTCAGTGTCTACAAGGCATTCCTCAAGGCCAAGGCGATTTGCATGCACGAAATGGGGGAAATCGGACATCTGCACGTCACGCAGCCCTGGGCGGTGCACGAGTACGAGCGGCTGAAGAGAGTGATGGGTGAGGACTACTGGAGCTATGGCGCGCACGAGAACAAGCACCCGCTGGAAACCCTGATGCGGTACTCGTTCGAGCAGGGCCTGGCGCCGCGGAAGATTCCGCTGGAGGAGATGTTCGCGAAATCGATTTATGAGTTGTCGAAGGTCTAGCGCCTAGCCTCGATCAACTCCCACACCTTTCCCGGCGATAGCGGCAGCACGCGCGGCTCGACACCAAGCGACGACAGCGCATTCGCCACCGCGTTGGCGATTACGCCGCCGACCGGAATGATACCGCCCTCGCCCGCGCCCTTGGCGCCGAGCGGATTATGCGGCGCCGGCTTGAGCTCCAGAGCAAAAGCGCGAATTTGCGGAAAGTCGCCAGCGCCTGGAAGCAGGTAATCGGCGAGCGAGCCGGTGAGAAGCTGGCCATTATCGTCGTGGATCAACTGTTCCAGCAGCGCGCCGCCGAGTTCCTGCACGATCGCGCCCATGCACTGGCCGTGCAGGGTGATCGGATTGACGATGCGGCCGACATCCTCCACCGCGACGTAGTCGAGAATCGCAACATGACCAGTGCCGGGATCGACCGCGACATGCGCGGCATGCGCGCCGTAGCTGTAAGTGCGCTTGTTGCTGGCGTAGGTGCCTTCCGCAGAAACGTTGGCGAGCGCATTCCAAGGCAGTGACTTGCCAGCGGGACCGCTGATCGCCTCGCTCATGATTGAAACGTCCGCTGGCGAGCAGGCCAAGCTCTTGGCCGCAGCTTCGCGGATCGCGTCTTTCAGCTTCTCCGCAGCGTTCAGAATGGCCGAGCCGCCCATCACCGTCGACCGCGAGCTGTAGGAGCCGTAGCCACGGCTGACATGCGTGGTCGAACCGTGCATTACCCCGCGGATCCGGCCCATCGGCAATTCCAGCGCATCGGCCGCGATCTGCGCGAAGATCGTCTCGATGCCCTGGCCGTGCGCCGAGGAGCCGACATAGACCGAGACCGCACCGTCCGCCTCGATCACCAACCGGGCGTTCTCGCGTGGGCCAGACGCCCCGCCTTCGAGATAGCAACCGACCGCGATGCCCTGATAGCAGCCATCGACGCGTTTGCCTTGGAGCTTCGCCTTCTCTGTCCAGCCGAACTCGGCAAGGCATCTTTCGAGCGTCGCCTGGTAATCGCCATTGTCCGTTTCCGTGGCGATGTTAAGCGGCATCACGGTGGCGAGCTGCCAGGGCATCTCATTCTCGCTGATCAGATTGCGGCGCCGGAATTCCACCCGGTCGATCCCGAGCTCGCGCGCCGCGATGTCGAACAGCCGTTCACGGAAGAAATCCGCCTCGAAACGGCCCGGCCCGCGATAAGTGCCGGACGGCGTCTTGTTGGTGAGCAGCAGATCGACGTCGAAATGGATGTGCGGGATGCGATACGGGCCTGACAGCACCTGCGCGATGTTGCGCGCGGCCGTAATGCCATTCGTGCGGATGTAGGCGCCGAGATCGACCGCGCCTTTCCCCCGCAGCCCACGAATAGTGCCGTCGCGGTCGCAAGCAATCTCCAGCTCGCATTCGGCGTCGCGCGCGTGATTGGTGGCGAGCAGATGCTCCCGGCGATCCTCGATCCATTTCACCGGACGGCCGAGCTTGCGCGCCGCGAATGGAATGAGAAAGTCCTCCGGATAGAATTCGCCGCGCACGCCAAAGCCGCCGCCAACGTCGGATTCGATCATTGTGATGGCGTCCTCGGCGAGGCCGAGCAGCTTCACCAGCATGTCACGGTTGTGGAACGCTACCTTTGCGGCGCCGTGCATCGTGAGGTGTCCGTTGTCCCATTCGGCGAGCAAGCCGCGCGGCTCCATCGGCACTGCGGTGAAGCGCTGCACTTCAAAGCGCTCGCGGCGGACGTAAGCGGCACCCCTGAATGCGGTATCGGCGTCGCCACGCAATGCGGTCAGCGTACCGGCCAGGTTGCTGCCGCGCGCTTCATAGAGAAGGTTCTTATCAGCCCGCGATGCCGCTCGGCTAGCGACCGCCGGTAGCGATTCGATGTTGATCTCGATCGCGTCGAGCGCGTCCTCAGCGAGCGCCGCGCTGTCCGCCACCACAACGGCGACAGGCTCGCCGACGTAACGGACTTTCCCATATGCAATGACCGGCTGCTGGAAATCCACGTATTCCGGCAGCAACTCCTGCCGCATGGCGATAACGGGGACCACGCCGATGTCCGCCGCCGTGATGACCGCGTGGACGCCGGGAAGCCGCACCGCGTTCGACGTATCGATGCTACGGATGCATCCGTGCGCAACGGAGCTGCGCAGGACTGCGGCGTGCAGCGTGGCACCACACTTCACATCGTCTACAAATTCGCCGCGCCCGCGCAGAAAGCGCCAATCCTCAACGCGCTCCACCGGGCTGCCGATCAGACGGTTGCCGGCTGGTTTGTGCGATAGGTCCACTGCTGGTGCCTTCGTCATGCCCGCAATGACGGCGTTGAAAGCAGACGATATAGTCTCCGCCGAAAGGACGCTACGGAATGCCCCTCGAATTCGGAGTCTTCGATCACGTCGACCGCAATGCGCGGCCGCTCGCCGCGTTCTACGAAGACCGGCTGAAGCTGATCGAGGCCTACGACCGCGCCGGCATCTATGGCTATCACTGTGCCGAGCATCATTTCACGCCGCTCGGCATGGCGTCGTCGCCCAGCGTGTTCCTCTCCTCGGTCGCCCAGCGCACCAAAAATCTTCGCTTCGGACCGCTGGTCTACACGCTGGCGCTCTATCATCCGCTGCGGCTGGCCGAGGAAATCTGCATGCTCGACCAAATGAGCCGCGGGCGGTTCATGGTCGGCGTCGGCAAGGGCGTGTCGCCGATCGAGATCGGCTTCTACGGCGTGGATACCAGCCGCACCGAGAAGATTTTCGCCGAGGCGCTTGAAGTGGTCCTGCAGGCGCTGACGCAGAACAAGGTGAGCTACGAGGGCGAGCACTTCAGCTACAGCAATGTTCCGATGGAGCTGACGCCATTTCAGCGGCCTCATCCGCCGCTTTGGTACGGCGTGGTCAATCCGGATAGCGCCGCCCGCGCCGCCAGGGCCGGCATGAGCTTCATCAGCAACGCGCCGGCGGCCGCGATTCGCGCCAAGATCGAGCGCTACATCGGCACCGAGCAGCCTTCCGGCTGCGCGCCGGCAAAGTTCGGCATGAACCGCTACCTGGTGATTGCCGACACCGATGTCGAGGCGCTTGAGATCGCGCGGCGTGCCTACCGCGTCTGGTATGCGAGCTTCATGCACCTGTGGTGGAAGTACAACCAGAAGCCGCCAAACGTGAACTATCCGCCGGAGATCGACGCACAGATCGCGGCCGGCACCGCGGTCGCGGGTTCGCCGGCGACGGTTCTGAACGCGCTCCGGCCACAACTCGCGGAAACGGGGAGCAATTATCTGGTCTGCCGCTTCGCATTCGGCGACCTCTCGCTCCAAGATTCGCTGCGCTCACTCGGCCTGTTTACCCGGCATGTCATGCCGGCGTTGCGGCAGGACCACCGCGTGGCCGCGGAATAGCCGATGTCGCATCCGCAAGCCGTGCTGGACAAGACCGCGTCATGCCCCCGCGTGCTCGACGCCGGCGGCTCGTTCATTCCGCTACCGACCGCGACGCACATCATCGACATCTTGCCGCCGCTTACGACGAGCAAGGCCGAGTTCATCAATTTCGACATGTGCCGCAAGCCGTGGCCATTCCCCGACAAATTCTTCGACTTCTCCCACTGCTCCAACACGCTTGAGGACATCCGCGATCCGATCGGCGCCTGCGAAGAACTGATGCGCGTTTCAAAGGCCGGCTTCATCGCGACGCCGTCGCGGCTGCGCGAGACGTTCCACCAAAAGCGCGGCTATCTGTGGCGGCGTATGTTCGGCCGGCCGCTGCGGGTCGGCTTCGGGCATCACCGCTGGTTTTGCGAATGGGACGGCGCGACGATGTCGTTCCTCGCCAAGACCTTCACCTTCGCCTATTCGTCCGATCACTTCATTACGCGCGAGGAAGCAGGCCGCGACCTCACCGACGACGAGGCGAATCTCACGTTCTTCTGACAGGACAGCTTCGCGGTTCAGGAACGCGTGCTGGTCGGCGTCGGCGAGATCGAGGCGGACTTCATCCGCTTCAAGAAAGAAGCGCTGCAAAAGCTGCGCAGCGGTTGAGGCTCACCTGCGAGCGCTGTGAATAGCCGGAGAAGCGGCTGAGCTTTGGCATGGCCCTATGATAATTTGCTCGCACCTTCGGTTGACCAGCGCTTCGCGCGCTCATTCATTGGGGCAGACATTATGAACTCGAACTCGGCTCACCATCCGCTGCGCGGTTCTTGTCACCGCCGCGGCGCTGCTCGCGGCTCCGGCCGCCGCGCAAGGCACCGCCGAGCAGCGCTCGGCCTGCATGGGCGATGCATTCGAGTTCTGCGGCTCTGAGATTCCCGACGCCACCAGGGTCGAAGCCTGCCTGCGCAAGAATCTCAAGAAAATCTCGCCGGCCTGTCAGTCGCAGTTCCGTCCGGCCAGCGCACGCGCCAGGCCGCGGGGCACACCAGTCGCCGCCCGTCCGGCCGACATGCATCCGGTGTATTGACCTGTCTATGTCAGACACGCCGCCCGATCGTCTCTCAACCGATCCAAGAAGCCCGCACTATGACGCCGAGGCACTGAGCCGCGACGTCGGCATCCGATTCAAGGGCGTCGAGAAGACCAACGTCAAGGAATATTGCGTAAGCGAAGGATGGATCCGCGTTGCTGCCGGCAATGCCAAGGATCGGTTCGGCAATCCGTTGACGATCAAGCTTCCCGGCCAGGTTGAGCCTTACTTCCGCGATCCCAAAAACTCTTAGCGATCGAGCGGCCACGCGGCCAGTTACTTGTCGCGATTGATCATCTTGTCGGGCGCGCCCGCCTGGAACGCCTTCAGGCTCTGCTCGAACTGCATCGACGCGTCGCGCACATAGGTGTCGCAAAAGCCGCCAATGTGCGGCGTGATGTAAACGTTCGGCAGCGACCACAGCGGATTGTCTTTCGGCAGCGGCTCGGTGGCGAGCGCGTCGAGCGCGGCACCGGCGATCTGCTTCTTCTCCAGCGCACGAAGCAGCGCGTCTTCGTCGAGCACGCCGCCGCGCGCGAGATTAACCAGAAACGCGGTCGGCTTCATCGCAGCGAGCACCTTGTCGTTCACGATGTTACGGCTGTCGTCCTCGAGTGGAAGCAGCAGCACGAAATAGTCGAGGTCCCTCACGGCATCGGCCAGCTCCGCGCGGCTGTAGACCGCATCGAAACCCGGAATGGCGCGCTTGGTGCGTGAAATCCCAACCACCTTCATGCCGAACGCCTTGAATCGCGGCGCCATGTCCTCGGCGATGGCGCCGAGCCCGAGGATGCCAACGGTTTTTCCGTCGAGCGTAGTGCCCGGATAGCGCTCCCATTTCTGCTCGCCGCGCTGGCGTTCGATGCGCCGCAGGTCACGGTTGAAGGCGAGCATCATCAGGAACGCCATTTCCGACATCGGCACGCCGTGGATGCCGCGCGTCGCGGTGACGACGACGTCCTTGCCGAGATACGGGCTGTCGGTAATGCCGTCGGTGCCGGTGCCGAGCGAGTGGACCCACTTGAGCTTCGGCGTGTCCTTGAAGAAGTCGGTTTTCACCTGCGGGCCGAAGCACATCATGATGTCAGCCCAGGCGGCGTGCTTGAGCGCCTCGTCGCGCGTGCCGAACGTCTTGATGGTGAGCTCGGGATGGCGGGGCCCGAGATATTTCTCGTAGCCCGAGCGGGTGGGTTCGGGATGGGTGAGGAAGATGAGGAGGTTCATGAGGTGACAACCGGCGGTCTGACACTCGGTCTCTCGCAGTCATGCCCGCGCTTGTCGCGGGCATCCACGCCTTACTTCCGAGTAGCCAAGACGTGGATGGCCGGGACAAGCCCGGCCATGACGGTGGTTAGGGCAGCGATCACCCCGCCTCCACCACCTCTTCCGTGAACTGATGCAAACGGTCGCCGGGACCGTTGCCGCCGATGATGTAATTGTCACACAGCCAATTCAGGTAGCCACCGTACCCATACGTCGGATGAACGACGATGTTCATGTCCTTCTCGATGGTCCACGGCTCGTCGTTGCGGATCAGCGGACGCTCGACCAGGTCATAGCCCTGGCCGTGGCAATAGAGCCGCGCCTCTTCAGGCCGGCCGTTCTTGCGCATGAAGGCGTTGAAGGTTTCCCAGATGTCCTTGCAAGGCGTGCCGGGCTTGAGCAGATCAAGGGTGAGCTTGCGCGACTCCTTCACGAACTGCAACTCGTCCTTCATCGCCTGCGGTACCTTGGCGCCGACCACGCAGGTGCGGCCGAGCTCGGTGTACATACCGCCGGGGCCAGAGTCCTCGACCAGCAGCGCCACCGCATCACCCTTCTGGATGACACGGTTCTGCACGTGGCGCTGGCCGAACTTGGCGGCGGTGCCGAGCGGCGTCGAGGCGCAGAGATAGATGCCGTTCTCCGAGCCATTGCGCTGGCTGTAGCACTGTGCGATCGCCGCGACGTCGCGATCGCGCATGCCGGGCTTGATGGCGTCGAACGCCGCCTTCATCGCGCCGTCCTGCATCAGCGCGGCGCGCTTGACGAGCTCCTGCTCCTCGGCGGACTTGATCACCTTGATGCGGTCGACCATCTCGGTCGCGTCGACGTAGCGCGCGTTGGGAAATTTTTTCATCGTGAAATCCCCGAGCGCGAACGACATCTGATAGATGCAGACGAAGCCGATCGTCGCGTTAGCATAAGGCGCCAGCGCTTTCGCGGCGAGCTCCGGATCGTAGAAATTGGTGTAGTGCGCCAACTCGTAGCTCGGCGTGGTCAGCATGCGCTTGACCCCGCGCCACATGTCGGCCGGCGGGCGGCTGTCACCGTTGAACGGGCCCTGCATCACCACGGTCATCTCGTCGTCGCGCGGGAACACCACGGTAACCGGATAGCCGTTGGTGGCCGGCATGTCGGTGAACCACTTCACCGCGCCGCCCATGTGGTCGTTGTTATTCTGCATCAGCAGAACGTCGATCTTCTCGCGCTCCATGGCCTGACGGACCAAGCCCCAGCGGCGCTGGAGCTCGGCGGTGGAGATCGGCGTCTGCAGGCGTTCGTTCAACCCATTGGCGGTCATCGTGCACGTCCTCCCGAATTCCTCGTTATCATCTTAACGTATTGACAGTTCTAGACAAATCGCCTGATCGCTAGCTTTCCGCGACAGGCCTGTCGCAGTTGACAAAAGCCCGCCCTTGCCGGACCACATTGTTGTATAACCATGCTGCCAGAGGAGGCCGCCCTCTAGCAGCCGTTGTCATTGATGGAAGCCATTCTCGTCAAGGTTTTTGCCACGGCCCTGGCGCTCAGCCAGGTGACCACGCGGCCAGACACCATCAAAACCAGTTTTGACCCGGTGCAGGATCGGGCTGAAGTCGTTCAGCTTTTGACCGCCGGCTGCTCGCACATGCGCAAGGCGTTCGACGTCGAGCAGCTCGACCTCGACGGCCTGATCGAAACAGCAATGACCGACACGCGCGGCGGAGATGAAGAGGTTGCCGCTTTTCGTGGCATCAAATTCTCCGACCTGTTTCGGGCCTACCGGCAGTTCTGCAAGAAGGAAAAGATCGACCGCGAGGTGGTCGACGTCGCGCAGGTGATCGAGTTCTACAACGTGGCGGTCGCCGGCCTGCCCGACCACAACAAGCTCAAGGCGCTGAGCATGCCCGGCCTTACCAACGTCTATGACGTGAAAGGCGCGCCCTACGCTGAGCTCTACGAGCCAAACCACCGCCGCCTCTGGGTCAAGCTCGCCGACGTCCCCGAGCACGTGCAGCAAGCGTTCATCGCGGCGGAAGACAAGCGCTTCTTCAAGCACACCGGCATCGACGAGCGCAGTGTGATCCGCGCCTTCATCGGCAACGTTGCCGATCCGAAAAGCCGGCAAGGCGGCTCGACCATCACGCAGCAAGTGGCGAAGAATCTTCTGGTCGGCAACGAAGTCAGCTACGAGCGGAAAATCCGCGAGATGATCGTCGCCGCGCGGATCGAGAAGACGCTAAGCAAGCAGGAAATCCTCGAAATCTATCTGAACGCGATCTTCCTCGGCCGCTCTTCGTGGGGCATCGAGCTGGCGGCACGCTCGTATTTCGGCAAGAACGCCAAGAACCTGACATTGACCGAAGGCGCGTTCCTCGCCGGCCTCGCCAAGGGACCGAGCTACTACAACCCCGACCGCCAGCGCGTGCGCGCGCAGGAGCGCATGGCCTATGTCCTCGGCCGCATGCAGGAAGACGGCGTCATCACCGAAGCACAGCTCAAGGACGCGATGGCGCTGAAGCTGAACATCGCCACGCTGTCGCGGCAACGGCGCGACAACGGCTATTACATGGTCGACCAGCTCGGCCGTGAGGCGAAGCAGGTCGTCGGGATGGAAAAGCTCACCGACAAATCCTACACGGTGCGCTCGACCATCCATCCGCAGTTGCAGCAGGCGGCGGAAAAGGCTTTGCAGGAAGGCTTGGCGCGGTACGAGCAGAGCGCCGGCCGGACCATGTTCCGCGGCGCCGAGGGGAACCTGACCGAAGCCATCAAGAAGCTGCAAGCCAACCCCGCGGCCAACCGCGCCAAGCCGCTGTGGCGGCAGGCGCTGATCGAGTTCCGTCCGCCACTCTATGACGTCCAATGGGCGCCGGCGGTCGTGGTCGAGAAGCTCAACCTGAAGGGCGGCCACGAGTCGATCCGCGTCGGGTTGCGCGACGGCCGCGTGCTGCCGTTGTCGACCTATTCGAGCAACGCGAGGCGCCTGCTCGCCATCAACGACGTTATCTTCGTTAACGTCAGCGAGAGCCGGATTCGCGAGACCCGTAACGGCCAGGTCCAGGACGGCACCCGCATCGACATGCGCATCCGCCCGACCGTGCAGGGCGCCGCCGTGGTGCTGGAAAACCGCACCGGACGCATCCTCGCGATGGCCGGCGGATTCTCCTACCCGGTGAGCCAGCTGAATCGCGTGACGCAATCGCGTCGCCAGCCCGGCTCATCGTTCAAGCCGGTGGTGTATCTCGCCGCGCTCTCGGCCGGCACGCAGCCCGACGCTATGATCGACGACGGGCCGATCACACTGCCGCCGATCGGCTATCGCCAGTCGATCTATCGCGAAAGCACAGACTACAAGGACTGGTGGTCTCCGAAGAACTACGACGGCGGCTACGGCGGCACCATGACGCTGCGCCGCGCGCTGGAAAACTCCAAGAACCTCGCGACCGCGCACCTCCTCCAGGGCGGTATCGCGCATTCGGCGCCGGAAAGCCTCGACAAGATTTGCGCCGTCGCCAAGGAAGGCCAGCTCTACCCGGTCTGCGAGCGCTACTATCCGTTCATCCTGGGCGCGCAGCCGGTGCGCCCGATGGACATGGCGGTGTTCTACGCCTCGATCGTCAATGAGGGCTTTCGCCCGACGCCGCACATCATCGAATCGATCGAACGCGAGGGCGAGACGGTCTATCGCGCACAGCCGAAACTGACCGCGCTCGCCGGCGTCGACCGGCCGGCGGCCTTCCAGCTCCGCACCATTCTGCAGGGCGTGCTGGCGCGCGGCACCGCGCGCTCGATTGGCCACCTGTCGAGCTTCGTCGGAGGCAAGACCGGCACCAGCGACGACGAGAACGATGCGTGGTTCGTCGGCTTCAGCAACGACGTCACTATTGCCGTGTGGGTCGGCTACGACAACAAGCGCGGCAAGCGCACGCTTGGCGGCGGGCAGACGGGCGGCAAGGTGGCAGTGCCGATCTTCACGTCAATCATGGAGGCGGTCTGGCAGCACCATGCGCCGAAGACGGCGCTGCGCGGCCCCTCGCCCGAGGCCTCGCGCAACCTCGTCGCGATGCAGATCGACGTCAACAGCGGATACCGCACCGGTTCCTCCTATTACGACGAGCAGCGCTACTACAACGGCGAACGCATCTACATGGGCGAGCAGCGCACCGCGAGCCGCAGCACTGGCGGGTTCACCGAGTACTTGCGAACCGATTCGAGCGGCCGCATGACGGAATCGCCACGTTCGATCTACCGCGACAACTCCTATTCGGTGAACGTCGACCCGTGGAGCAATTCGCCGTTCAGCGATCCCTTCCGGCTGTTCCGCAACGACCGGCCATCCAACCCGTTCTTCGTGTCGCCGAACGAGGAACGTTACCGCGACTTGCCACCGAACAACGTACCGAACTGGGGCGGTCCACGCGGAATGCCAGGACCGCCGCAGCGCGGTCCTTCTCAGGACTACTACGGCAACCGGCAGCAGCACCGCGTTTATTAGTTCGTGCCGCTGCGCTACGCTCCGCCACTAGCGGGGCGGGATCCATGGCGCGGCTGAAACTGTCGATCGCAACCACCGATTACGACCACTTCCGCGATTTCCGGCTCGGCAGCGTTGAGGCCGCCGGCATCGAGCCGACCTGGTCGATGCTCGGCCATCACGAGATTTTCGCGCGCTTCACCTTCAACCGCGAATGGGACGCCGCCGAGCTGTCGTTCGCGAAATTCTGTGCGCAGGTGACGCGCAAGGACAGTGACATCATCGGCCTGCCGATAGTCTGCTCGCGGCTGTTCCGCTTCTCGTCGTTCTACGTCAACAAGAAGAGCAAGATCAAAACCGCCAAGGACCTGAAGGAAAAGAAGGTCGGCTCGCCGGAATGGGCGCACACCGCGGCGGTCTACATGCGCGGCTGGCTCAACGACGAGCACGGCGTCCGCCTCAAGGACGTCAACTGGGTGCAGGCCGGCACCAACGAGGCCGGGCGCATCGAGAAGGTCGAGCTTTCGCTGCCGAAGGGCGTCAAGCTTACTCGCGTGAAGGACAAGTCGCTCTCCGACATGCTGGCCAAGGGCGAGATCGACTGCGCCATCATCGCCCGGCCGCCTGATTGCTTCCGTCAGAATCATCCCGACGTGGTGCGGCTCTATCCCGACTTCTGGGAGATGGAGGAGAAATACTACGCGCGCACGAAAGTCTGGCCGATCATGCACATCATCGCGCTGCAGAAGCGCGTGCTGGCGGAAAACCCTTGGGTGGCGCGCAATCTCTACAACGCGTTCAACGAATCGAAGCGCCGCAGCGTCGAGCGGTTGATGGACCCGGCGGTGTCGCGATACCCGGTGGCGTGGCTGCCGACCTATATGCGCAAGATGACGGCTCAGTTCAGCGGCGACACGTTTCCGTTCGGCATCGAGGAGAACCGCCCGACCTGGGAGCAGATGCTGCGCTACACCCACGAGCAAGGCATCGCGCACCGCCGCGCCAAGCCGGACGAGATTTTCCCGAAAGGGGTTATGACGGACGTGCGGATTTAGCCGCGTCCGCGGGTGCGTTGCCGACGTTTCTTCAACAGTCGCTAAACGCCGCGATCAAATCCAAACCCTGTCAGCAACCGCTGACATATCGTGTCCGGATCGCGCTCACCGGTTTTGGCTATCTCGATGATGCGCCTGGCGATGACTTCCTCCACTACGGCCGGTTGGCCCGTGTCGTGAAGCGTCGCACGAACTGTGTCGTAAGCACGACCCATCACCCGGGTCGTCTCGGGATCAAATGAATTGTCGCGAAGAAACGGAAACAATGGTGGCGGACATTGCAACCTCCCATTCACTACAGGCGGGAGTGCGATTGCCTCTCAGTCACCGACGCCTGGCGACGAATGCCCCCTGTCGGCGATGTGACCGAGCTTTACAAATCCACCGGTCAAGTCTGTGCAAAACTGAACACTTTCAAATTAGGCCACCACAATATTTAAAACCGGCCTCTAATTAGGTCGAGAATTCGCCGCGCCGGTCTCACGACCACTATTTTTATCAGCCCGCCTAAGCATCACCATTGCAGCGTCGCATAATGAACACACTGGGCAGCGAAACGGGCCTCTCTTCAACCGCGACTCGCGGTTGAAGCAAACTCAAACAACACATGAGGCCATGGAATGAAGGTTCGGAAAACGTTTGGTTTTGGAGCTTTGGTTTTTACTGCCACGATTTCATTTTCTTCGTCGCTTTTGGCTGCCCCACAGACTGGAATTGCATCAGTGTATGGGAATGGTGACGGCCACGCTTGGAGTAAGACGGCCAACGGCGAGCGAGTGAACCCCAGCGCTTTGACTGCCGCTCACCGGACTTTGCCATTCGGGACTCGGGTCAGCGTCGTGAACTTGCGAAACGGCAAGCAAGTCGTCGTGCGGATCTCAGATCGAGGTCCGTTTATTCGGGGGCGCATAATCGACCTGACACCAGCAGGGGCGCGGGCGATTGGATTGTCCGGCCTCGCCCCGGTCAAGCTTACGGTGTTGTCTCGCGCGGGTTAAAGGTCTAACCGAATGCGGCAATGCCCGGTACTTATGCGAGATGTCCTATGTCCGATATGGGTTGCCGCATAAAGCGGACGTGACCCTCACCCGCCCTTGATCCCCGCCGCTTTGATGATCGGGAACCACTTGTCCATCTCGGCCTTGTGGAATTGGGCGAGATACTCCGGCGTCAGTTGTTCACGCGGTGTGAGCTCATAGCTCTGGTCTGCGAACTTCTTGCGGATCGCCGGATCGCTGAGCGCGCTGACCACCGCCGCATTGAGCTTCGCGATGACATCCTTCGGCGTGCCCTTCGGCGCCCACATGCCCTGCCATGGCTCGGTGTAAACGCCGGGCGCGCCGGCCTCGTCGCCGGTCGGGATGTCCTGCGAGCCGGTGCCGCGCTTCTTCCCCATCACCGCGAGGATCTTGATTTTGCCGCCGCGGAACTGCGGCAGCGAGGTGATCGGATCGAGGATCGCCATGTCGATCTGCCCGGACACCAAGTCCGGAATAACCGGCGCGGTGCCGCGATAGGGAATGAACTGAAAGCGCGTCCCGGTGACGTTCTGGAACAAGACGCCGCCGATGTGCGACGGGCTGCCCTGGCCCGCGGTGCCGAACGTCGCCTTGTCGCGATTGGCTTTCAGCCATGCGATCAGTCCCTTGAGATCGTTCACCGGCAGGTCGTTCTTGACGGCGAACAGCCACGGAGTGTTGCCGATCAGCGCGATCGGCTCGAAGTCGGCGACCACGTCGTAGTTGAGATTGAGCACCGCCGGATTGAGGACATGCGTGACGTTGGCGCCGTACAGGATGCTGTAGCCGTCGGGCGCCGCGCGCGCGATCCGTCCCGTGCCGGTCGATCCCGCCGCGCCGGTCACGTTCTCGATCACCACCGGCTGGCCAAGCGCCGCGCGCATCCCCTCGGCGACCAGGCGTGCATTGGTGTCGAGGGCGCCGCCGGCCGGCACGGGCACGGTCATGGTGATGGTACGTGTCGGGAAGGCCTGCGCGCTGGCCATGCCGGACAACACGGGAAGCGCTACGGCACCAGTGGCCAGGTGCAGGAATTCGCGGCGGCGAAGCATCGTTGTTCCTCCCGGGGCATTGACCTGTTGATTGCCGGCCAGTGTAGCGCAAATTGACAATGAGATATGGAGTCCTGCGCCGGCCTGCGCCTTCCGCGGCGAACCGTCTCATGCGATCGATTGTGGTCAATTTTGCTCAGACTCGGCCGATGACGCCAGGCGTCGGTGACCGAGAGGCAATCGCACTCCCGCCTGGAAGGAGTGTGTTTCGTGAACGTCAAGATTTCAGAGCATCTCAAAGTTCGCCTCAAGGCGGTTCTGACTCCTGTGAGCGGCCCTATCGTCAGTGCACCGCCGGCGCTGATCGCGAGCACGCACACCGTCGATTACACGTGCGCAACCTGTGACGCCGTTTTGCTTCACGCGGAGGACGGTCAGGTTCACAATCTGGTGATCCATTGCGTGAAGTGCGGCAGCTACAACACAACGGACAGCTAGCTAGCGTGAAACAGCATCAAAAAATCACCAATACGATGGACTATCGGACTGCCGCGACCCGCCTCAGCGACCGGGCCCGCACAACCAAATCAAATTTCATGGCGATAGGGACGGCGGTTGCCGTCGCATTTGGGCTCCTCGTTTTCGCAATTTTCAGCCGTTAGTTATTCGCGATGCCTTGCGGCGCCGCCAGGTGCTGCTGAATCGACCGCGGGCTTGCTCGGTTCGCTTCGTGCAGATACTGAAATTCGAACCGGATGCCGCGCAGGAACATCGTCACCATGGCCAGGATCGCGGCTGCCAGCACCAGGCGCACCGGATAGTAGATCGGCGACGACAGCACCGCATACCATGCCGCCACGCCGGCCAGCCGGATTCCGATCGTGAAGACGAAGAAGGCATAGCCTTTCAGGCCGTACGCCATCACCGACGACGCGACGGCTCGATACGCATCGAGCAGAGATGGTTTGGCGTAAACCCAGTAGACCGAAAACGCGTGCAGCATGGTCGATGCCGGGAAGACCACTGCGCCCGTTCCCAGAAAAATGACCTTTTCGGCAATTGGAGAAAGGGGGAAAATCAAAACGGACAGCAGGAATGCGAACAGAAACGCCGCAGTGCCAAACGCCGCATACAGCAGCACTGTCGTCCACAGAAAGCGGGCGACAAAGCGCAGGAAGGCCCCCGTCGACAATGCGCGTGCTTCCTCGATCTCGAACGCACCCTTGGTGAACCAGCAGGCCAGCAGGGCTTGGAACAGAACCAGAGCTGCGCCGAGCGCCGTGAGATGGAGGTTGGATATCTCGAACGTCCCGATCAGCGAATCCCAGGCAGAGCGTTCCAGGGTCCGGTCGAACGTGCCCCGGTCCGGCAGAAACGGCTCCAGCATCGCGCTGATCGCGGTCACGACCGCGAGCGACGGCATGCGGCGGACCAGGTGCGCGCCGCCCTTGAATATGTTCGCGAGGGATAATTTGCCGCTTTGACCCATGAACCCTGATTCGTCCGGCACGCGGAAAACGCAGTCCACCGAACAAGAGACCGGCCAAATCCGCAGGGGTCCATTGTAGCGCAGCAGCCACGGAATGCTGCTATAATGCATTGCGCAGAAGACCAGGAGCCCGGACATGCCCCGCCACAGCCATTACCTCCCGCACGGCGTCATACCCGCCGTCCTGCTGCCCTTCAACGATGACCTTTCGATCGACGAGGCGGGCTTCCGCAAGCACCTGCGCGACGTGTGCGCGACCGACGACATCTCAGCCATCACCATCAACGCGCATTCGACCGAAGTGGCCTCCTGCAGCTTCGACGAGCAGAAGCGCATACACGCCATCGCGCAGGACGAGGTCGGCGCCAAGACGCCGATCGTGCACGGCATCTGGGCCGACGGCTCGCTCGAGGCGGCACGCATAGCCAAAGCGGCTGCCGAGGGCGGCGCCTCCGCGCTGCTGGTGTTCCCGCCGGCGCCATTCACGATGGGACAAAATTCGGCGATGGCGATCGAGCACTTCAAGCACGTCGCCGGTGCGTCGGACCTGCCGCTGATCGCGTTCCAGTATCCGCTGGCGACCGGCCAGGGCTATCCGAACGAAACCATTCTGAAGATGATCGACGAGATTCCGAACCTCAAGGCGATCAAAGACTGGGCCGGCACGCCGCAGCAGCACGAGTGGCACGTCCGTACGTTGCAGAACCTGTCGCGTCCGTTCAACGTCCTGTCGACGCAGAGCTCGTGGCTGATGGCCTCGCTGTCGCTCGGCTGCAAGGGCCTGCTCTCGGGCTCGGGCAGTGTGATCCCCGACCTGCAGGCGCAACTGTTCAAGGCCGTGCAGGCCGGCGACCTCAAGCAGGCGCAAGCCATCAACGATCGCATCTATCCGCTCGCCAGTATCTTCTATTCGCAGCCGTGGGTTGACATGCACAACCGCATGAAGGAGGCGCTGGTGCTGCTCGGCAAGATGCAGCGCGCCGTGGTGCGGCCCCCGCTCGTGAAGATCGAACGCGCGGAGATCGAGCGCATCCGGCAGGCACTGGTGCAGGCCGGGCTGCTGCCGAAGGCGAACGTGCGCGCGGCGTGACCCCACTGAAGGACCGCATCCTGCTCGCCGGCGTGATGGGGTGGCCGATCCATCAATCGCGCTCGCCGATGCTGCACAATTACTGGTTCAAGCAGCACGGCCTGAATGGCAATTACGCACCGCTCGCGGTCAAGCCGGACGACATCCATACGGCGCTACGCGCCTTGCCGGCGCTCGGATTTTCCGGCGTCAACCTGACCATCCCGCACAAGCAGACGTCCATGCAGGACATGGCAGAGATCGATGCCGTCGGCCGCGGCATTGGGGCGATCAATCTCGTCGTTGTGCGGCCAGACGGCTCGCTGTCCGGCACCAACACGGATGCGTACGGCTGCATTCAGAACATCCGGCAGATGCAGCCGGAGTGGAAACCCGATGCCGGCCCGATGGCGATGATCGGCGCCGGCGGCGCGTCGCGCACCGCGATCTGGGCTTTGGCGGATGCCGGCGTGACGGAAATCCGCATCGCCAACCGCACCCATGCCCGCGCCATCGCCGTCGCGAACGACCTCGGCGCGCCGTGCAAGGCGTTCCGCTGGGAGGAACGCCACGACATCCTCGATGGCGCAGCGCTGCTGGTGAACGCGACCAACCAGGGCATGATCGGCCAGCCGCCGCTCGATCTGCGGCTCGACAAGCTGCCGAACCACGCGATCGTCTATGACATCGTCTACAACCCGATCGAAACGCCGCTGCTCGCGACCGCGAGTGCACGGGGCAACCGCGTCGTTCCCGGGCTCGGCATGCTGCTCAACCAGGCGCCGCCGGCCTGGAAGGCATGGTTCGGCATCGAGCCGCAAGTGACGCCGGAGTTGCGGAAGATGATCGAGGCGACGCTGTAGCTAAAGCGACCCCGCCTGCCCCGCCGCCCGCACGATGTCGCCCCAGCGCGTCATCTCGGACTTCACGAACGCCTCGAGCTCCTGGGGCGGCGGGCTGACCACGGGGATCTGACCGCGGTCGTTGAGTTGCTGCCGGATGTCGGGCAGCGCCAGCACCGCGCGCAATTCCGCGTTGATCCTCGCCACGATTGGCGCCGGCGTTCCGGCGGGAGCCGCCAGCATTTCCCACGACTCGATCGCGAACGGGAGCCCGCCCTCGGTAATGGTCGGAACATCCGGCGCAACGGCCAGACGCGTCGCCGACGACACGCCAAGAGCGCGCACCTTGCCGGCGCGGGCCTGCACCACGCCCGAGGCCGGATCGGAGAACATCATGTGCACCTGTCCCGCGATCACGTCCTGCAGGCCCTGCGCGCCCCCGCGGTAGTTCACCGATACGATGTCGATCTTGGCGACCGACTTCAGCAACTCGCCGAGCAGCGTCAGCGACGTTCCGGCACCGGTCGCCGCGAACGAAACCTTGCCCGGATTGTCCTTGGCGTATTTGACCAAGTCGGCCACCGAGTTCACCGGCAGCGACGGATTGACCACCAGCACCAGCGGGTCGCGCGTCACCAGCGCCACCATCGTCAGGTCCTTCAGCGGATCGTAGGCGAGCTGCTTATAGAGCGTCGGGTTGATCGCGTAGGTGCCGCTCGGCGCGAACAGCAGCGTGTGACCGTCGGGCGCGGACTTCGCGACGGCCGTGGTCGCTGTCGCGGTGCCGGCGCCCGGGCGGTTCTCCACGATGAAGGGCTTGCCGAGCCGCTCGGTGAGCTTCTGCGCCACCAGCCGGCCGACGATATCAACCGAACCACCTGCGGCGAACGGCACTACGATGGTGACCTGGCGTGACGGGTAGTCCTGCGCGGCGACTGGACTCGCAATCGCGAACGCTCCGGCGACGATCGATCGGACGATGCGCAAGGCAGCCTCCCTCGACCGGGTCTTACGGCATCGTTGGCCGCGCCCGGCTTGTGCCGATGCTACATCAAATCTGGCGTTGGGAAGTGGGAACGGCTATCCGGCCGAGACGACTAGCGGACAGCTGCCAGCTTCACGCGCTTGCTGATGGCCTGCTTCGACTTCGCGGCCGGCTTGCCGGCCGGCTTCGCGGCGACTTTGGCCGCACCTCTGGTCGGAGTTTTGGCGGCGGTCTTGGTTGCAGGCTTGGCTGCGTCCTTCGCCGCCGGCTTGGCTTCCTTCGCGGCGACCTTGGACGCGGCAGGCTTCTTGCCCTTTTCCGCCGCCATGATCTTGATCTTGCCGTCCTTGATTACGGCCGTCGTCTTGCCCCGCGCCAGCGACGCCAGCGTGTACGACTTCGCGGCGGCGAGCTTGGGACCTTCCTCCTTCGCCGCGGCGAGATTCGGCAGTTCCTTCGACGCCTCCCCAGCCTTGGTATCGGCGGTCTTAGATGCCAGCTTGGTTCCCTTCCCCTTGGCGCCGTTTTTCGCAACCTTGACCGGCGCGGCTTCCGGAATACTGACTTCGATCGCCGGCATGTCGGGGCAGCGTGCGTGCGCCGGCAGGCGGGTATCCTCGGTCTTGGCGTTCACCCGCGCCCAGCGTTCGGCGGGATGGCCGGTGATGTTGCGTACGTAGTTGCGCGTTTCCTCAGGAAGCTTGCCGCGTCGCGCCATCCAGTCCTGCACCCGCCTGGGACCTGCGTTGTACGCGGCGGCGGCGAGGCCGATGTTCCCGAACTGGCCGAGCAACTCTCGCAGGAACCTGGCCGACACCGAAAGCGAATGCAGCGGGTCGAACGGATTCTCCAGGCCGTAAGCACGCGCGACGCGCGGCATGAACTGCGCGATGCCCTGCGCGCCGGCCGGGCTCACCACATGGGATTTGAAGCCGCTCTCCTGCTGGATCAGGTTGGCGAAGAACGGCACCGGAAGATCGTGCTCGGCGGCGACCGCGGCGGCATGACTGCACAGCGCATTGCGGCTCAGCGTGTGCCGCACAGCCTGAGCCGGCAGCACGACGATCGGCTCGGCGACCGCCACCTGCGGCAGGTCGCGATCCTCGCCGGAGAACCACAGTGCGCTCAGCGCCGGACCCGGCAGCGGGCTCCAGCTATGGCGCGCACGATGGGCAAATGAGGTTTTGGCCGGCGCAAGCTCGGCGGGAGTCAGGTCGTCCGTCGTGGGAGTCCACGCTTCGGTCGTAGAAGTCCACGCGTCGGTGGACACAAACAAAAAGAATAGCGCGCAGACGAAAAGCCGCCCCATGCCCGATGCACCCGCCTCTGCAGGCGCGCGTCGAGTGACGCACCCGCCCCTGTGTCATTTTTTGAGGTTTAGGTCCCCTCGACGCGAAAAAACATGCAGTTGAATCGCGACCGGAATGTGGAGGAAAAAGGGTACAGACGGGGAAAACTCAGGAAATATGCGGGTTCCGGGAACTTTTCACAAGATCTTGGAACGGTAGTGATCCCAGGTCTTCTTGAAGAGGCTCGGTGAGCGCAGCTTCTGCCGGCAAGCCGCCTGCTCCTCGTCGCTGAACACATACGGCTCGCCGATCTGCTTCGCCATGTACTGGCGCCGCGCATTCTCCTCAACGTAAGCCGCATAGGCGAAGCACTCCAGAATATTTTCCCCGGCGGCCACCACACCGTGCGCCTTCAGCATCACCACCGGATTGGCGCCCATGACGGCGATCATCTTCTCGCCCATCTCGCGGGTGTTGACCGACATCGGCGAGTTCATCACCGGCATGTGGCCCAGCAGCGACGCCTGCGCGTACACCACCTTCTGCGGCGTATCGGTCATGGTGAGATAGGTCGACCATTGCGGATGGGTGTGGAACACCGCGTTGACCTTCGGCCTCGCCCGATAGACCTCGGCATGAATCGGAAATTCCAGCGGCGGCTTGACATTGCTGCCATCCAGCGGCTTGCCGTCGAGATCGATCGCGACGATGTCCTCGACCGTCAGGCTCGCGCGCATCGAGGCGCCCGAGTTGATGTAGAACGAATTGGCGTCGCGCCGCGCGCTGCAATGGCCGTTGTGGTCGATGTACTCGGCGTGCTCCAGCATGCGGATGGCGTCGACCAGTTCCTGCTTGATGTCGTACTGCTGCATTGCTGTCCCTCGGCGTCACTATAGCACGCCTTGCGTGCTCCACCGGTCAACCGCTAGCCTTCGCGTCCCATGCCTTCCCCCGCCAAGACCTACGACCACATCATCATCGGCGCCGGCTCGGCCGGCTGCGTCCTGGCCAATCGCATCACCGAAGACAGGGACGTAAAAGTCCTGATCCTGGAAGCCGGCGGCTGGGACCGTGACCCGTGGATCCACATCCCACTCGGCTGGGGCCGCATTCTGACTCGGCGGCTGCACGACTGGATGTATTTCACCGAGCCCGAGCCGCAGATGAACGGCCGCAAGATCGAATGCGCGCGCGGCAAGGTGATTGGTGGCTCGTCGTCGATCAACGCCATGACCTACTCACGCGGTCATCGCGGCGACTACGACCGCTGGGCCGAGCAGTACAAGCTGCCGACCTGGTCCTACGCCCACGCGCTGCCCTATTTCCGCAGGCAGGAGTCCTGGGAGGGCGCGCCGAGTCCCTATCGCGGCAACGACGGCCCGCTCAGCGTGCGATTCTCCACATTCAACGAGCCGCTGGTCGATGCTTATACCGAGGCGGCGAAAGATGCTGGCCTGCGGTGGAACAACGATCTGAACGGCCCCGACAACGAAGGCATCGGCCGCAACCAGAATACCATCCGTAACGGGCGGCGCTGCAGCGCGGCAGTCGCCTACCTGCGTCCTGCGATGGCGCGTGCCAATCTCTCCGTCGAGGTCAACGCGCTTGTGTCGCGCGTGCTGATTGAGGGCGGCCACGCTGTCGGCGTCGAGTATCGCAGGGGCGGCGAAACGATCGTGGCACGCGCCAGCCGAGAGGTGATCGTGGCCGGCGGCGTGATCAACTCGCCACAGGTGCTGATGCTGTCCGGCATCGGCGATCCCGATGCGCTGCGTGCGCACGGCATCAAGAGCACGGTGCCGCTTAAGGGCGTCGGCAAAAATTTGCAGGATCACGTCACGGTGCAGCTCGCATTCCGCCGCGCTGGGCCCGCAGGCGCCGTGCGCAACGCGATGCGGCTCGATCGGATCGCCGCCGAGCTAGCCAAGACCTATTTTCTTGGCGGCAGCGGTATTGCGGCCGACATTCCGGGCGGCGTCGCGTCATTCGCCAAGGTCAATCCGGGCGCGCAGGTGCCGGAGATTCAGCTCCTGCTTGCCGCAGCGCCCCTCACCGCCGGACCCTATCTCAAGCCGTTCACGCAGCCGTTCGACGATGGCTTCGGCGGCCGCATCGTCATGCTGCATCCGGAAAGCCGTGGCGAGCTCTCGCTCGCGTCCTCCGATCCGGGCGCGCCGATCCGCATCAAACAGAACTTCATATCGACCGACCGCGAATGGCAGACGCTGCGCGCTGGTGTGCGGCTGATGCGCGACATCATGGCCAAGCCGAGCGTCATGCCCTTCATCGCCAAACCGCTCACGGCCGTTGCGACGGACGCCGAGATCGACACCCACATCCGCGACACCGCCATCACGCTGCATCATCCCATGGGCACCTGCAAAATGGGCGCTGACGAGATGGCCGTGGTCGATCCGGAATGCCGCGTGCACGGCGTCGAGCGGCTGCGCGTGGTCGACGCCTCGGTGATGCCCGATCTGGTGAGCGGCAACATCAATGCACCGGTGATGATGATCGCCGAGAAGGCCGCCGATCTGATCCGCGGCCGGCCGGCGCTGGCGCCGCTCAACGTCTAGCAAATGTCCCGCGTCCCGCCCCTCGATCCCGCGACGCTGACGGCCGAGCAGCAGCGCGCCGCCGCTGCGATCTCCGGCGCGCGCAAGAACGTGCGCGGCCCGTTCACCATCTGGCTGCGCAATCCAACGCTGGCCGAGCACGCCAATGCGTTCGGCGTCGCTTTGCGGGACAGCGAAGTCCTCGACCGGCGGCTGTTCGAGCTGGCGGTGATTACCGTGTGCCGCGCCTGGTCGGTGCAATATGCCTGGTCGTCGCACGCGCCGGCGGCAGAGGCAGCGGGCATCCCATCCGAGGTGGTTGCCGCAATCCGCGACAACCGCAAACCTGAGTTGAAGCGCGACGACGAGCGCGTCGTCTACGACGTTGCGACCGAGTTGATGCAGACCAAGGAGCTGAGCCGGGCCACCTACGATCGCGCCATCGCGCTGTTCGGCATCGAGGGCACCGTCGATCTCATCAGCACCGTGGGTTACTATGCGATGGTCGGGATTTTCCTGAAGAGTTTCGATGTACCGACGCCGACCGGCGACAGGCCGCTGAAATAGCAAACCGGAGGAACGCCGTGGCACGTCTCGATCCGCCTCAGATGGAGGAACTCACCGAACAGCAGAAGCAAATCTACGCGGCGATCACCCGCTCGCGGCCGCGCGTCAGCGGACCGTTCGGCGTTTGGCTGCGCATCCCGCCGATTGCCGACGCAGCCAACAAGCTGGTCAACTCGATTCGCGACACCGGCAAGATCGAGAAGCGCCTGTACGAGTTCATCGTGATGATCGTGGCAGCACACTGGACCGCGTCCTACGCCTGGGCGGCGCACGAACAGACTGCGAAAGATGTCGGCATAGCACCCGACGTGATCGAAGCGATCCGCACCGGCAAGAAGCCTAACTTCACCAAGCAGGACGAAGCGATAATCTACGATGCAGTCACGTCGCTGCTACGGAATCGCAAGCTGAGCGACGATGCCTATCAGGCCCTGTTGAAGACGTTCGGTCTCGATATGACGATCGAGATCATCAGCGTTGCCGGCATCTACAGTATGATCGCGACCGTTATCAACGGCTTCGAGGTCCCGACGCCGAACGGCGAAAAGCCGTTCGCTTAAGGAGCCGCCCGGTGTTCGTCAAAGTGTCCGCCACGAGCACGATCACCCTGGAGGACCGCAACAACTTCCGCGCCTTCCAGCTGGTGGTGACCGGCAATCCGGCGAAGCTCGACGCGACCCGTAAGTCGCTCGCCGGCATTGCGGAATTACCCGACGACAAGACCGCGTGGATTTCCGAGGCCGCGCTGCGGCGCTGGGACGGCGTGGCGCAGGACCAGGCCTGGCAGCAAAACCTGTCGGCGATGATCGAGAAGGCCAAGCCGCACGGCTGGATCGACGAGATGCGCAAGGCGATCCGGGCGCACATCGAGTGGCAGGAATGACCGTCGAGTTCGGCATCTTCGACCACCTCGACCGCAACGACCTGCCGTTCGCCGACTATTACGAGGAGCGGCTGAAGATCATCGAGGCGTTCGACCGTACCGGATTCTTCGCCTATCACGTCGCCGAGCATCACTTCACGCCGCTCGGTCTCGCCCCTTCGCCAAGCGTGTACCTGTCCGCGATCGCACAGCGCACCAAGCGGCTGCGGTTCGGTACCTTTGTCTATGCGCTGCCGGTGCATCATCCGCTGCGCATGATCGAGGAAATCTGCATGCTCGATCACATCAGCGGCGGACGGCTGGAGATCGGCTTCGGCCGCGGTTCGGTGCCGTACGAAATTTCTTACTACGGGCAGAACGCCGAGGAGCGCCAGCAGATCTACGCGGAGCGGCTAGAGCTAATCCTCAAGGCGTTCCAGACCAAGGAACTCAGCTTCGAGGGCAAATATGACACGTTCAAGGATGTGCCGTTGCAGATCGAGCCATTGCAGAAGCCGCACCCGCCGCTGTGGTACGGCGCGCATTCGCCGGACAGTGCCGAGCGCGCCGCGCGCAAGGGCTTGCACATGGTGACCAACGACATGCCGGGACCGACCCGCGCCATTGTCGCGCGTTACCGCGATGTATGGCGCGAGGCGCAGGGCGCGAGCGCGCCGTTGCCCAAAATGGGCATGGTCCGCTTTATCATGGTTGCGGACACCGACGACGAGGCGCTTGCTGTCGCGCGCCGCGCCTATCTGCGCTGGCGTCACAGCTTCACTTATCTGCATGACATGCACGGCGCGAAAGTCGGATCGCCGCTGCGCGCCGACAGTTTTGACGCGCTAGTGAAGCAAGGCCAGGCGATCGCCGGTTCGCCGGAGACGGTGACGAAATTTCTCAAGCCGCAGCTCGCAGACAGCGGATGCAATTATGTGGTCGGCCAGATGGCGTTCGGCGATCTCACGCTTGAGGAAATGCTGCGCTCGGTCGAACTATTCGGCCGCGAGGTAATGCCCGCACTGCGGACGGCCTAGCTACAGGACAAGCGACGCAATCGCCCACGCCACCACGCCGATCCGCGCGGCATGCGCCCATTTTGGCGGCCCCCGATAACGGTTTGCGCTGCGCCACACCCCGAACGTAACCAAGACTGTATATGGCGCTGCGAGGAAGAATATCACGGCCGCAAGCCAGAGCGGCGCGCCGGCCACAAACGCGCCATAGGCCACGCCGGTGGCGATCAGGTGGATGAGCGTCCCGAATACGATAGCGTATTCCCAGAACGCCTTCGCGAGGGCGGCCTCGCCTCGCCACAGCCGGTCGATCCAATCCGTCATGCCTGCCCTGCCGATGTCCCGCACCGCGAATCTGCTATGGCTCGGCCCGAAACATAGCGTGCTTTCAGCCGCGCCAGAGATGGATTCCACCTGACATGGATACCCAGGTTCTGATCGTCGGCGCCGGACCGGTCGGGTTGACTCTCGCGCTCGATCTTGGCCGACGCGGCGTGCGATGTACCTTGATCGAGCGCAAGGACGCGCCGCAGCGCCTGCCAAAAATGGAGCGCTGCAACGCGCGCAGCATGGAGATGTTCCGCCGCATGGGGCTGGCCGAACGCTTCCGCGCGGCCGGACTGCCGGCCGATGTGCCGATGGACGTGTTCATCGTCACGTCGCTGGCCGATCCGCCGCTGCTCCACCTACCCTATCCTTCCGTCGCCGAGGCGAGGAAACAGATCGCGGTATGCAACGACGGCACGCTGCCGCTCGAACCCTATCAGCTTATCTCGCAATACACCGTCGAGCCGCTGCTGAAATCGGTGATCGACGCCGATCTGAACGTGACGGTGCGCTACGGCTGCGAGTTCGTGTCGTTCACGCGGGACTCGCAAAGCGTCACCGCCGAGATCAAGAACGAAAGCGGCAAGACCGAGCGTATCACCGCGCAATATCTGGCCGGCTGCGACGGTGGCGCCAGTGGGGTGCGAAAGCAACTCGGTATCGCCCTGCAGGGCGAAGGCAACATCCTGCAGCTTCGCCAGGCACTCTACCGTTGCGACGAATTGTTCGAGCGCATCTCGATCGGCAAGGGCCGCCACTATCACGTCGTCGACACGCAAGCGACGCAGCTCATCCTGCAGGACGACACGCGGCATTTCACGCTGCATTCGGTCGTGGAAAGGGATGAGGATATGGCGGCGATGTTCGAGAACGCCATCGCCATGCCGCTGCAATACGAGATGCAGTGGGTCGGCGAATGGCGGCAGAACCTGCTGCTGGCCGACCGCTTCGCCGATGGCCGCGTGTTCCTCGCCGGCGACGCCGTGCACCTGATGATTCCGACCGGCGGGCTCGGCATGAACTCGGGCGTCGGCGACGCCGTCGATCTGGGCTGGAAACTTGCCGCAACGCTCAAGGGCTGGGGCGGACCGGGTCTGCTCAAGTCTTACGAAACGGAACGCCGCCCGGTCGGACAGAACAATGTCGCGGCCTCGCGCTTTGCCTCGTTGGGCCGACGCAAGTGGCGCTCGCAAATCAAGGGCGGTGTCGACTACCGCGCGCCTTCAGCCGCGGGCGAACGCGCCCGCCTTGCCGCAATCGCCGACGTCGAGCAACGCAAGTCGAACGAGATGATCGGCGCCGAGCTCGGCTATTTCTACGTCTCACCGCTAATCGCATCGGAGCCCGGCGACCCGCCGCCTTACGACTTCATCGAATACAAGCCCTCGACGCTGCCCGGCGTGCGGCTGCCCCATGTCTGGCTCGAGGGTGGCATCGCCATGCAGGACAAGATCGGCGGCGGATACACGCTGCTGCGGCTGGGCAGCGTCGAACACGATGCGTCCGCGTTGCAGAGCGCGTTCGCCACAATCGGCGCGCCGTTCCAGGTGCTTGACGTCCCGGACCAGGCGGCGCGTGACATCTACGCGCGCGATCTCATTCTGTTGCGTCCTGACATGCATGTCGTCTGGCGCGGCAACGGCGCGCCGGACAACCCACAACGCCTCGCCGCGAGGGCGACGGGGCACGCGACATAACCGAATTCAAAAGAGGAAGCTCATGGCCAAGAAATTCGACATCATCGACGAGCTCGTTACCGCCAACCGCATTCTCGCCCACGAAGGTATTGTCGACTCGTTCGGCCATATCAGCGTGCGCCATCCCAAGCACAAGGACCGCTACCTGCTCTCCCGCGCGCGCGCCCCGGAGCGGATCGAGCCGTCCGACATCATGGAGTTCACGCTGGAGGGCGATCCGCTCGATCCGAAGAAAGCGAAGACCACGCACGCGCCCTACACCGAGCGATACATCCACGGCGCAATCTACGAGATGCGGCCGGAAATCATGTCGGTGGTGCACAACCATTCGCCGAGCACGATCCCGTTCGGCATCACCAATACCAGGCTGAAGCCGCTGCTGCACATGTGCGCATCGATCGGCCACGATGTGCCGCTGTGGGATTCTCACGACAAGTTCGGCGACACCGCGCTCCTCGTTAACAGCATGGCGATGGGCCGCGATCTCGCGAAGAAGCTCGGCAAGGGCCGTACCGCGCTGATGCGCGGCCACGGCGCGGTAGTGGCCGGCACCTCGATCCGCCACGCGGTATTCATCTCGAATTACCTAGAGCTGAATTCGAAATTGCAGATGCAGGCGATGAACATGGGGAAGATCCAGTTTCTCCATCCCGGAGAGGTCGACGCGGTGATCGCGCGAACCAGCCACTACACACTCAACCGTGCGTGGGAGAACTGGGCGACGCGCGCGGGGCGCAAGATGCAGGTGTTGAATTAGCGGGTAGCAGAGCGGCATCGACAGTGCGCTCCCCGCTTGCGCGGAGAGGGTCGGGGTGAGGGGGAATCCGAGAGCGCGCTCTATCGAGAGTCCCCCTCACCCGGATTGCTTCGCAATCCGACCTCTCCCCGTTTGCGGCTATCGTATGCACACATCTCGATTGCCGATAGTTCGGCGGGCTGATTCCGTGGGTCAAATATTGATTCGCGGAGGCAGACGTGACGATCGAATTTGGCCTGGGGCGGTTCGGCGACCGCCGCCTGGAAAAAGGGGGGCCGCCTTGCATGCGGCGCTTGTCGAGCGCCCCGGCTCGTGTATCCGTCGGCTTGCGGGACGACGGGCGCAGGAGGTGCGGTTCACGCGCTTTCTGCGCAATCACGCTGTGACGGCTGGCGAGATGGTATGCCATGCGGCTACGGGCACAGCCGCACGGGTTGCCGACCGCGATGTCGTGGTCGTTCAGGACACGAGCGAACTGACGCTGGGTGGCCGTTGGGCGCGAGAGAACGGTTATGGTCCGGTCGGCAAGGGTGGCGCGCTGGGCGGATTGCTGCTGCACGCCGCCCTGGTGCTGGAGATCGGAAGCAATGCCCTGCTCGGCTTGGTCGAAGCCAAGGTTTGGAACCGGACCAATGGCAAGGCTGTGCCACGACGTTCGCGTGCAACGAGCGACAAGGAATTGCAGCGCTGGCTCGACGTGGCAGCGCGCGCCAGTGATGTGCTGGGTGCGGCGAAGAGCATCACTGTCGTATCGGACCGGGAAAGCGATATTTACGAGCACTTTGCGCGGCGCCCTTCGAATGCGCATTTGATTGTACGAGCCTGCCAAGATCGGAAGATCGACGAGGGCTTGCTTCTGTTCGCGTTTATCGACGGTTTGCCGGAAGCGGGCCGGGTCCACCGGAAAATCCCTGCTGCACCAGGTCGCAAGGAGCGGACCGCGGAACTCGCCATCCGCTTCGCGCCGGTCTCGTTGCGTAAGCCGCTGCACGGGGCGGCGCGCGACCTGCCGGCAACAATTGGCTTGATGTTGGTCGATGTTCGCGAGGTCTCGACACCAGAAGACGGCAAGCCGGTGCATTGGCGGCTTCTCACGACGCATGCGGTCACCAGCTTGGCTGACGCTCAGCGGATCGTTGATCTCTATCGAATGCGCTGGAGCATCGAAGAGTTCTTCCGCCTGCTCAAAACAGCTGGCTTCGACATCGAGGAAACCGACATTGGCGATCCGCAAGCGATGATCAAATTCGTGACGGCAACGGCTATTGCGGCAGTCACCGTGATGCAGCTGGTCAAGGCGCGCGACGGCACGACCGATCAGCAGCTCACTGATGCCTTCGAACCGGACGATCAACCAATCCTTGAAGCTCTTTCGACCCGCCTCGAAGGCGCAACGACACTTCAAAAGAACCCTCATCCTAACGGCTCCCTCGCGTTCGCTGCTTGGGTCATCGCCCGGCTCGGCGGATGGACGGGCTACTATGGAAAACCAGGCCCGAAAGTGATGCGCCGGGGACTGGATGACTACCGGCGCATCAAATACGGCACTACGCTGAGGCTCCGAGATGTGTGAATCCGATAGCCGCTTGCGGGGAGAGGTGAACGGAGAGAACTCATTAAAGCCCCCTGTTCTTCCCGCCGTCGAAATCGATGATCGCACCCTGCATGAAGTCGAGCGGCTTGCCGGCGATCATGGCGACCAGCGCCGCCACCTCGTCGGGCTTGCCGACGCGCTCGGTCTTCTCGTCAGCGAGCAGCGCTTGCAGCGCCTCGTCCTTGGTGACCTTGTTTGCGGCCATGGCGCGGTCGAGCCGCGCGGTGCGTCGGCCGGTGTCGATGGTGCCGGGGTGGATTGCGTTCACCCGCACGCCGTCGATGACGCCGCGGTCGGCCTGCGCCTTGGTGAGCAGCGCCAACGCCGAGTTCACCGTGCCGACGGCATCGAAGCCGCTCGCCCCGGTGCGGCCGGCGATGCCGGCGATGTGGACGATGCCGCCGCGCGACGCCTTGAGGTGCGGCCAGGCGTGTTTGGACATGCGCACCTAAGCAGGTTTTTGCTAGCTCACCAACGGATGGATAACGAAAACGGCTAGCGCCAGCATCATCCGTGGCCTCGATCCGTTGGGTAGCCTGAGAATTTCTGCTTAGGTGAAGAACTTCAGCCCGAAGCTGTCGGTCCAGTCGGCGTCCGGCAGGGTGAGGAAGCTACCGCCCTTGGTCGCGCCGGCGCAGTTCACCAGCAGATCGAGCTTGCCGAACGCCTTCACCACGGTGTCGATTGCGGGCTGGGCCGCGGCCGGATCGGCGAGATCGGCGGCATGAACCAGCGCTGTGCGGCCTTGGCCCTCGATCTCCCTTCTGGAGCGCATCGAGCGCGTCGCGGTTGCGCGCGACCATCGCGACATCCATGCCTTCGGCGGCGAGCGTCAGCGCGATGGCGCGACCGATACCCTTGCTCGCGCCGGTGACGAGCGCAGCGCGGCCGCCTAATCCAAAGATCCATCATGCACTCCCTTTCAAAGGCTGCAGCACACCGCGTCGGTTTGTTCCGCTCAGGATTTCCGCCACCAGACTCCGCTGTCGTCAACAGCCGTGATTTCAGGACGCAGATTGCGCCCGTCGAGAAAATCGTGGACGGCACGGCGGCAATTCTTGAGGCCGCCGTAGTCGTCGATAATCACAAATCCGGAGCTGGACAGCTTGTCGTAGAGATTGACGAGCGCATCCATCGTCGACTGGTACATGTCGCCGTCGAGGCGAATCAGCGCAAAGCGCTGCGGACCGAGGCGGGGCAGCGTATCCTTGAAATAACCCTTCAAGAAAACCACCTGTTCATCGAGCAGGCCGTAGGCGGCGAAGTTCTGCCGCACGGTCTGCTCCGAGATCGCAAGCTCCTCGAAGGCAAATAGACGGTCGCGCCGATCGGCTGGATAGTTCCTGGCGTCGGGCGGTGGAAGGCCTTCGAACGAATCGGCACAGAACACCCGCCGATCGCGAACGCCATAGGCTTCCAACACGCCGCGCATCAGAATACACGCGCCGCCCCGCCAGACGCCGGTTTCGATGTAATCGCCGGGCACGTTCTCGCTCAACGTCCGTTCAACAAGCTCGCGGACATTTCGCAGCCGGCGTGGCCCGATCATCGAATGCGCCTTGGACGGCCACGGGATGGCACCCCGGCGCGTGAGATAGGGATGGCGCAGCCGCTGGACGATGCGTCGCCACGTCATTTCCAACTGGCTCTCGCCATAGATCGAATTTTGGATGGACCCCTCGAGCAGATCGAGATAGCGCGATCGAACATGTTGAAAGAGATTATCGCTCACTCGCTCTCCGGTATGCATTCAAGGGCGCCGGCCGCCGCTGGATGCCTGCGCGCCTGTTGTGATCGTTATCGTGTCAGCGGCTTTTTGTCGATCTGACCGGTGCTGCGCACATACCAGTGCTCGTTCGGGAACGGCTTGCCGGCGACGCGATCCGTGAGCCAGTCGGCCACCAATATCTGCGGGAACGGCCCGAGGTTGGCGGCGGGCACGTTGCCGACCGAGTGGCGCGACTCCTGATAGACCACGATGCGCTTCGGCCCCCTGACCGACTCGACGAGGCGGAACGAGTGCTCGACCGGTGACAGTTCGTCGAACTCGCCGGCAACGCAGAGATACGGGGCCTTCACCTTGTCGGCGTGACCTTCCCAGGTCATGCCCTGCCGCATCTTGTCGAACTCGGCCTCGTCGGTGATGCCCGACATGTACATGAATCGCTTCTTGAAGGTTGGCGACGCCTCCTGAAAGATAGTGTGGCAGCCCGGTTCATGACACACCGACATGACCGCGGCAGCCGAGATGCGCGGCTCATGCGCGGTCGCCAGTGTGCCGAAGAACGTGCCGAAGCTCGTGCCCGATAGCACGACCTTGCTCATGTCCACTTCGGGACGCTTGGCGAGCCAGTCGCACACCGCTTTGCCGGTCGCAACCCAGTTGTCCATGCTGAAATAGATGCCAAGCATCGGCGATTCGTACTGCCCCGGCCCGTCGATGTTGAGCGTGGCAAAGCCGCGATTGAGGAAGCGGTCGCCGTACAGCGCGGTCTGGATTTCCTTGTAGCTGTCCATGCCGGGCACGTTGATCACCACCGGAATCTTGCCCCCCTTATAGTTCGGCGGCAGATGAAACCAGGCTGGCAGCGCGGTGTCCTTGAACGGGATCCAGACCGCCTCGACCTTGTGGTCTGCCATCGCGGCGTATTTGGTGTAGCACTCGCGCTTCTTGAGATGGCAGGCGACGTTCGCCTCGTCGTTCTGGTCGTACGGCCATTGCGCCGCACCCCAGTACACCGCTGCCATGAAGTAGTTGTCGCGCGCGGTCACCTGGCTGCCCGCCTCCTCGGCGCCCTTGGCCTTGGCCTCGCGGCGGCGCGCCACCGCCTCGAAAGCCGGCGCGATATCGCCCATCTTCTTGACGCGCTCGCGCACGCCGACGATGTCCGCGGTGCCCTCCAGCCCGCATGGCGAGCTGATGTAGATCGAGCGCGGCTGGTCCCAGTCGATGCCGTTGGAGCGGATGGTGTTGTCGAGCAGCCAGCGCTGCTCCTGGAACCGCTTCATGTGCGGCTCGCCGCGCTTGTCCATGATCGGCTGCGGAATACGCTCCATCGACTCCTCCCAATGTTCTTGTTGGACGCCGGTAGCGACCATCTGTCATGCGGCAGGATAGCGGCTCGGTCCAGGACTCGGAAGGCGAATACGCTAAGATGGGCGTCAAAGGTCGGGCGGAGAGGATATTCGATGCTGCGGTTCCTGATGATTCTTGGTGTCGCGCTGCTCACGGAGATCAGCGTTGCGCAGCACGCATCGGCGCAGGCCTATCCGTCGCGCACCGTGAAATTCATCCTGCCGTTCGGCCCCGCCAGCGGCACCGATGTCGTCGCGCGCATAGTCGGCGAGAAGCTGTCGGCGCGCTGGGGCAAGCCGGTCGTCATCGAGAACCGCCCCGGCGGCGACGGCCTGGTGTCGATAAACGCCTTCACCGCCGCCAACGACGACCACACGCTGCTGTGGGTCCCGGTCGGCATCTTTGCCGTTCACCCGTTCGAGCGCGAGAAGCTGCCCTACGACGCCGACCGCGATCTGCTACCGATCGTCGGCGTCACCTCGCTTGCTCTATCGCTGGCGGCGCCGGAATCGCTGAACACACCGTCGCTGCGCGACTTCATTGCGCAAGCCAGGGCCAATCCCGGCAAGTTCAACGCGGCGGCGGCGAGCGGCAACGCCGACTTCCTGCTGGGGTTCTTTCTCAAGAACCAGAACCTCGACATCGCGAAGGTGCCCTACCGCGACATCATGCAGGGTCCGAACGATCTCGCCGAGGGGCGCATCCAGCTGCTGTCGTCGTCGCTCGCGATCGTCACGCCGCTCAAGCAGGCCGGCAAGGTCAGGATCCTCGCGGTCACCAGCAAGCAGCGCATGCCGAGCGCGCCCGACGTGCCGACCGTGAGCGAGGCCGGCTATCCGGCGCTGGAGATCGACAGCCCCGGCGGCATATTCGGCCCGCGCGGCATGCCGCTCGCCGCCCGCGAACGCATCGCTGAGGACGTGCGCGCCGTTCTCGCCGCCGATCCGTCGATCGCGAAGCGGCTCGAAGCCACCGGACAGGTCGTGACAGGGCAGCCGCCGGCGCAGTTCGCCCTCGGCATCAAGGAGCTGCGCGACAAGCTGGCCTCGATCGCCAAGCTACTCGATATGAAGGCGACGAAGTAAGTGGCGCCATGAGACGACGCGAATTCATCCACCTGCTCGGTGCCGCTCTTGCGGCGACGCCCAGCAGATTGTCAGCGCAGACGGGACGCTCCAGGAGGATCGGCGTTCTGTTCTCGCAGGCCGAAGGTTCGGAGGAAGGCAAAGATCGTATCGGCGCGCTTCGAGATGGATTGCAAAAGCTTGGTTGGATGGAAGGACGCAACATCCAAATTGACGCGCGCTACGCGGCAAGTGACGTCGGACGCATGCTGGCACTCGCCACGCAACTCGTGCAATCAGGCCCGGATGTGCTGATTGCTTCGGCCACATCTTCATTGTCGGCCCTGCAAAAGGCGACTGCTACCATTCCGATTGTGTTCGCGCAGGTGAGCGACCCGGTGGGAGCCGGATTCGTGAAGAGCTTGGCGCGGCCAAGCGGAAACATTACCGGCTTCACGCAACATGAATTTTCAATCGGCGTGAAATGGCTGGAATTGCTCAAAGAGCTGATGCCGCAGGCCGAGCACGCTGCGATCATCTACGATCCACAGAATCCGGCTACTGCTGGATACCTATCGGCGATCAAGGCTGGTGCGCCACCATTTCAGGTGCAGGTGTCAGAGCATCCTGTAAATGACAGCGTCGAAATCGAGCGTGTCTTTAGCGTGATTGCTAACAAGCCGAATAGCGGCCCGGTGATATTGCCTGGCCCTGCCCCGTCGGTTCAGCGCGATCTGGTCGTCGCGTTGGCCAGCAGGCATAGGCTGCCGGCCGTGTATCCATTTCGCTATTGGGTAACCGGCGGCGGATTGGCGTTCTATGGTGTTGATAACATCGACCTTCACAGGTCGGCCACGACCTATGTTGACCGCATCCTCAAGGGCGAAAAGCCGGCGGACTTGCCCATTCAGCACGCAACGAAGTTTGAATTGATTATCAACCTCAAAACAGCCAAGGCGCTTGGCATCAATCCGCCCACCAGTTTGCTGGCCCGCACCGACACGGATTGAATAGAGCGGCTGCACGCCCGGGCCGCGCGTCAGCTCTTGCCGCTGTTCGCCTTGATGATCGGCGTCCAGCGCGTCAGTTCGTCCTGGAACGTGGCGGTGGCCTGATCGGCGCTCATGCCCATAATTGGCTCGAACCCGACCCGCACCAATTCGTTCTGAACCGATTCGTCGGCCATTGCCTGCTGGGTTACCTGATTGATGCGCTCGATGACCGACCGCGGCGTTCCGGCCGGCCCCAGGATGCCGAACGTGGTCTGCGCCACCATGTTGGGCAGGCCGCTCTCGATCGAGGTCGGCAGATCGGCGGCGCCCTTCAGGCGCGTTCCCGAATTCACTGAAAGGATACGGATTCTTCCAGCGCGCTGCAGCTCCAGGTATTGCGCGGTGAGGTTCACCGACAGCATCGGAATTTGCCCGGCGATGAGATCGGCAAGGCCTTGCGAGGTCCCTTTATAGGGCACGTGCACGATGTCGAGACCGCCGGCGAGCCGCTTGAACAGCTCGCCCGCCATGTTGGTGCTCGAGCCATTGCCGACCGAGCCGTAGGACAGCTTGCCGGGATTGGCCCTGGCGTGGGCAATCAGTTCCTTGAGCGTTTTCGCGGGCACCGCCGGGTTGACGACCAGCGCGGTCGAGCTGAAGGCGAACACCGTGGCGGCGGAAAAGCTCTTCGCCGGATCGTACGGTGCGCTCGCCATGCCGGTCGGCGCAAGAACCTGCGTGGTCGTACTGCCGAGCAGGAGCGTGTAGCCATCGGGCGACGCATTGGCCACGTCGTTCGCGGCGATACCGCCGCCGCCACCGCGGTTGTCGATCACCACCGCACCGAACGTCGATTTGACCCGGTCAGACCACAGCCGGGCGATCACATCGTGCACGCCCCCGCGGTCGAAGGGACGATCAGCCGCACTGGCCTCGACAAATATTTATCCTGGGCGTGCGCTGGCGAAACTACCGCCGCGGCAATGCCCAGCGCGATAAATTCCCGGCGGCGCATGGTCATTCCTTCCAACAGGCTATTCCGCGGCGGTCGCAGTCGCCCGCACGGCTTGTTCTTCCCTGTAGAGCTTGTCGACGATGCGCCGCGCCTGGATGCCGCCGGAATCCGCGTTGATGTCGGTGGTCGGCGCGCCGGGATCGAGATCGATCAGCTTCTGTTGCGCCGAGAATATCGCCACGTCTTCCAAGAACGCGGTCTTGATCTGCTGGAACACCCGCTCGGTGACCTCAGGATTGTTCGGTTGGAAGTCGTGCGCCTGGCCCCAGAAATAGTGCGTGGTGGACTCTGTCTCCGGCGTCATGGCGTTGAGGTTGCGCATCTGGATGCCGCCGACGCGGCGGCCCTCCGGCGCGCCGGTGCCGGTCGGCGTCGCGCCGACATCAAGTCGGATAAACGACGGCGGCGTGTAGTCGATGATCTGCCACCGATCGACGTTTCCGGTGAAGCCGCCGACCTTCACAAACGTCGGCGGCGCCGGCTGGTCGATGATCCAGCGTGTCACTTGCACGCCGTACGGCGTGCGCTGCACGCGCACGGCGGCATGCTCGACCAGCGCCATGTTGCCGATGGTGCTCTCGTGGACGAACGCCAGATGCGTGAGATCGAGCAGGTTGTCGTTGACGAGCTGCCAGTTGCACTCGGCGTGCAGATAGTCGGTCTTGGCGCCCCAGTTCGGATCGTCGAGCCAGTGGTAGTCGACGATCTTCAAAGGGTCCGCGAGCGCGGGATCGCCCATCCAGATCCAGAGCCACTTGTAGCGCTCGACCACCGGATAGGTTTTCACCTTCGTCGCCGGCGGGATCATGTCCTGGCCCGGCACGCGCACGCAGGCGCCGGTGCGGTCGAAGCGCAGGCCGTGGTAGCCGCACTGCAGAATGTCGCCGTCGACCAGCTTGCCCATCGACAGCGGTAGACGGCGGTGCGGGCAACGGTCCTCCAGCGCGATCGGCGCGCCGTCGTCGGTGCGGAAGAACACCACCGGCTCGCCCAGGATGATGCGACCGAATGGCTTGCGGCCGAGGTCGCTGGCGGAAGCTACGACATACCAATGGTTCTTCAGGAACATGGCGGGCCTCGGTGCAAACTGGATTCTTTCAAAATATACAGGCCTCGCGTCCCGGCCAAGCGAGCATTGCGAGCGCGAGCCGGGACGACCCCGGTTAATCGGCTGCTGTACCAAACCGGGGTCCCGGGTCTCGCCATAGCGCGTCCTTCAGGGCGTTTACGCCCGTCTTCGACGGGCTATGGACGCGCGTGAACGCGCTTATGGCTCGCCCCGGGACACGTGCGGCTACAGCATCTCCTTGATCGCGCGGATCACCTTGCGGTCCACGCTGATCATCTCACCCTCCGGCGGCAGCTTCATTTCCGCGCGCTCGGCGGCCGAGACCGCGCGGCCTTGTACGATGACGCGCCCGTCACCAGTGAGATAGATCGACGACGCGGTGTCCTTATCGTCCTGCCAAACCAATTCAACGCGGAACTTCAGTGCCACAGGTCACCTCGCTGCAAAGGCCAAGCCGGGACTCATTCCGCCTTGATGCCGGCGAATGCCACAACCTTGGCCCATTTCTCGGTCTCGCCGGCGATCAGCTTGCCGAACGCGGCGGGCGGGCCACCCAGCACCGTACAGCCAAGCTCTTCCAGCCGCGCCCGAACTTTCGGATCGGCCATGGCCGCGTTGATGTCGCGGTTGAGTTTCTCGATCACCTCGGGGGGCGTGTCCTTCGGCGCACCGACGCCATACCACGCGGTCGCTTCATAACCCGGCACGAACTCCCCGATAGTCGGCAGATCGGGAAATTCCGGCACGCGCGTCGCGGTGCTCGCCGCCAGCGGCCGCAGCCGCCCCGCCTTGATGTATTCGAGCGAGACCGGCGTGGTGACGAAATAAAGCTGAACCTGCCCCGCCAGCAGGTCGGTCACGGCCTGCGCTGCGCCGCGATACGGTACATGCTGGACGTTAACGCCAGTCGTCATCTTGAACAGCTCACCGGCGAGGTGCGGCGTAGAGCCCACCCCTGACGACGCCATGTTGACCTTGCCCGGATTGGCCTTGGCATAAGCGAGGAACTCGGGGACGGTCTTCACCGGCACCGACGGATGCACCACCATGATGTTCGGCACAGCGGCGATGCCGACCACAGGCGCGATGTCGCGGATGAAGTTGAAGTTCAGCTTGCTGTAGAGCGATGCGTTGATCGCGTTTGGCGCGCCGGCCAGCAGCAGGGTGTAACCATCTGGCGCCGAGCGGATGACAGTTTCGGTCGCAAGATTGGTGCCGGCGCCCGGGCGCGCCTCAATGATGAAGGGCTGGCCAAGCTGTTCGGACAGCCGCTGCGTCACGATGCGCGACAAGATATCGGTCGTGCCACCGGCGGCGAAGCCGAGCAACCAGCGCACCGGGCGATTTGGATAGCTTTGCGATTGCGCATACCCGAGCGCCGGCCAGCCCGCCGTGACGCCGCAAAGACCCACAGCTCGAACTCAAGAATTCGCGCCGCTGCATGCCGTCCTCCCCAAGCGCCATTACAGCATCGCCGCACTGGATTTGAAATGCGCGAAAGCGCAACAGCCCGCCGCCTTGCGGCGGCGGGCTGCGCTCGATCGAACCGGTATCGGAACTTATTTCGTCGCGATCTCGTGGTTGACCGCGAACTCTTCCGGCGGGGTCGGTCCCCACACGTAGAACGAATCCTCCGGCGGGTGGTCAGCCGCTTGCCAGTCGTGGTCGACCGGCACGTAGTCGATGTCGGAGGAATATTCCGCGTAGGAACCCCACGGATCGCGCACGTAATGGAAGAAGTTCGAGCCAAGCACGTGACGGCCGAGGCCCCAGCCTCTGCTGAAGCCCTTGTCGGCCATGTGGCTGGCGCCGAGACCGATGTCGTTGATCGAGGCGACGTCCCAGCTCAGGTGATGCAGGCCGGGGCCATCCGACTTCACGAACGCGATCATGTGATGGTCGCTGCCGTGGATGCCATGCATGAAGGCGATCATGTCGCCGGAGCGGTCCGACAGACGCATGCCGAGCACGTCGCGGTACCAAGCGATGGTCTTCGGGATGTCGGTCGCGAACACCAGGACGTGCGCAAGCCGGCGCGGATGCACCTGCGGCGCTTTGCTGCGGTTCGGCGCGTTCTGGATCTTCGGCTTGCCGCCGAACGCATCGACCGCGGACTTCTCGTTCGGCGAGCTTTTCTCGGCGACGCGGATCTCGACCAGCATACCGGAGGGATCGCGTAGCCAGATACCGTTCGAACTCGAAGCCCTTCGGCGGGTCAAGCCGATCAAGCCGCATCTCCTGGATGCGCGCCTGGAATTTCGGCATGTCCTCTTCGTAGCAGCCGAACGAAACGAACTGCATCTTCTTGCGTGGGCCTTCCGACACCGAGCCCCACTTGTGCGGGTGGCCGTGGGTGTAGAGCGAGATCGAGCCGTTCTCTTCCTTCAGGTTGAGGCCGAAGTCGCCATAGAACTTCTCGGCCTGGGCGAGATCGGGAACCGAGAAATTGAATGCATCGAGCGAGTGAACGCCGATTTCGCCGGGGCGTTTCTGCACCGGCTGGGCCATCGAGCGGATCTGGGTCATGGCGGGCTCCTTGAGATTGCGGTGGCGGCGCGGCCGCTGTCGTTGGCCTGAAAATATGCGGTACGGGCGCGAAGCGCAAATGGCACGAAATCGGAGAAAGCTGCCCACCCGCGAGGCCGCGCCTACCGCGACTTCTTCAAATGCTCCAAAACCTTCATCCGCAAAGCCGCCTGCTCCTCCGCGCTCCACTTGCGGAAGCCCTCGCCCGACTTGAAGCCGAGCTTGCCGTCCTTCACCAGCTTTTCGAGATAGGGCGATGGACCGGGGCGGCTGTCGATCGCCGGGAGTACAGTCTGGTGGATGGCGAGCGATAGATCGGTGCCCACCAGATCGGCATTTTCCAATGGGCCGAGCACCGCGAGCCGACGCCCGAACGACGCCTTGATCACGGCATCGACCGTCTCCGCATCGCAGATGCCGTGCTCGACCAGCGAGATCGCCTCGCGCCACAGCGCATGTTGCAAGCGATTGCCGATGAAGCCTGGCACGTCCTTCTTTACATGCGCGGGCTTCTTCCCCGCGTCGGCGTGCAGCTTCATGGTAAAGTCGATCGCGCCCGGCGACGTCCACTGCGTGCCGATCACCTCGACCAGGGGCACAAGGAACGGAGGGTTCCACCAATGCGTGCCGAGCGCGCGCTCGCGGCGCTTGAGGCCCTGCATGATCTCGGTGATCGGCATCACCGAGGTGTTGCTGGCGAGGACGGTGTCCGGCCGCACGTGCGGCTCGATCTCGCCGAACAGCTTCTGCTTCAGCGCCATGTCCTCGAGCACGGCCTCGACGACGTAGTCCGCAGCGCGGACGCAGGCGGCAAGCTCGGTCACCGGCGTGACGCGCTCGACAGCCTTCTCATCGTCGCCCAGGTCACGCAGGTTCGTGGCAATGCGCTGCTTGACCGTATCGAGATTCGGCTTGTGCGAATCCGTGATGGTGACGTCATGGCCGGCCAGCGCGAACACCTGCGCGATGCCGTGGCCCATCAGCCCGGCGCCAACGATTGCGATTTTCGGTTTGGTCATCGCACGCACGCGACGCTGACCCCCGCCCCGACCCTCCCCCTTTCAGGGGGAGGGAGAACTCGCGGCGCCATCCGCCACTCTTGAGAAGGCTCGAGCTGCAGCAACACGACCTTCCTCCCCCTGAAAGGGGGAGGATTGAGGAGGGGGTCAAGTACCGGCGCTGCCGTCATTCGACTACCCTGCTGTGTACCCGCCATCCGCATAAAGGATATGGCCGGTGTAAAAATCCGACGCCGGCGAAGCGAGGAACAGCAGCGGCCCCGCAAGGTCCTCCGGTTCGCCCAGGCGGCCCCTCGGCACGCGCGTCAGGAACCCGGCGCGCACCGTCCTGCCCTTCTCGTCGTCGGCGAACATCCATTCGGTGAGCGGCGAGCGGAACACCGTCGGCCCGAGCGCATTCACGGTGATGCCATTGCCGCCGAGCTCGCAGCCGAGCGCCTTGGTGATGCCGTCGATCGCCGATTTCGACGCGCAATAGGCGGTGTAGCCGGCCGGATGGCCAAGCAGGCCGCGCGCCGACGACGTCAGGATGATCTTGCCGCCGCGGCCCTGCTTGAGCATCTGTGCAACCGTCGCGCGCGCCATTAGCCAGGACTGGGTGACGTTGGCGTCCATCACGTCGAGGAAATCTTCGGGCTTCTGATCGACGATCTTGGACACCTTGTTCTGGCCGGACGCCACCACAAGGATGTCGACACCGCCGAACGCATCGACCGCAGCCTTCACCATCGCCTCGCAATTAGCCGTGGAGCTGGGCCGCTTGGCGACGATCTCAGTCTTGCCGCCGAGCTTGGCGCATTCGGCGGCCACTTTTTTCAAACCGTCGGCGTTGTTCGCCGCGATCACGACGTTGGCGCCGGCGGCAGCGAGCGTCTTCGCCGCGATGGCGCCGAGCGCACCGGTCGCGCCGGTGACGATCGCGGCCTTGCCCTTGATGGAGAACAGAGAGAGCGGATCTTTGAGGAAGGCTTCGGACATGGGGATACTCTCGAATTGGAGTTCGCTTTTTCCGCGTCATGCCCGGCCTTGTGCCGGGCATCCACGCCTTGCTGCAAAGAAGACGTGGATGGCCGGGACAAGCCCGCCATGACGCCTTCGGCGTCACTTCGGCATCGTCACGGCAACCGCGATGGTGCAGACCTCGTGGCCACGGTTGATAATCTCGCGGCTTTCGTTCGGGCCGATGTAGCAGCTATCACCCTGCTTGATGACCTGCTCCTTGCCGCCGGCGATCACCGTCAGTTCGCCCGCCAGCACGTAATAGATTTTCTCCGGTGGCGAAGCGTCGGGGCCAGCGCCGCCACCCGGCAGGAAGTGCGAGATGCCGAAGATCAGCGCCTGCGAGCCACCCATCTCGGCGCCGAACACGCGGAACGACTTGTAGTCGCGATGGTTCGGCGCGTCGTAAGGCTTGGCCTCGGAGAATTTACGCACGATCATTTGAACGTCTCCCCTTTCTCGATCCGGTAGCTGCCCTTGGGATCGTGGATAGCGACGAGGCGGATGATGCAGCCGTCGCCGCGATCCCAGTTCCACGGAAAGAACGCGAAGGTCGAGCGCTTGCCGGTCACCTTGTCGAGGTCACCGCCGACGTTCTCGATTCCGAGGATGCCGTTCTTGAACAGGATACGATGCACCGGCTCCCATTCCGGGAAATCGTCCTTCCAGTCGCGGCCCTTCGACCACTTCTTGTATTCCTCGGCGAGGTGTGGATGCAGCGGCCCATTGCGCTGCGGGCCGATCGCGGTGGCGAGCGGATGGTCGTTGGCCTGGGTGTCGTGGCCGACCACCTTCACCTTCTTCTCGACGAACCATTCGCCGGCCGACTTCACGAAGCCGGGCGAGTAGCAGAAATATTCCTCGCTATCGTCGTACTTGTGGTGCCAGCCGGTGTTGATGATGACGACATCGCGCGGCCGCACGATCTTGCCGGCGGCTTTTTCGAGATCATCGTAAGTGATCGGCTCCCACTTCTTCTTCGGCAGCGACACCACGATGCCGGAGCCGAAGAAGTGCGGCAGCGGCACCTCGTCGATGAAAGGCGTGCCCTGCACCACGTGGGCGGGCGCGTCGATGTGCGTGGTGTTGTGCATCGAGGTCGTGATGCGCTGCGACAGCACGCCCGACTTCGCCATGTAGTGGATGCGCTCGATCTTGACGTCTTCGAAATAGGGCCAGTTCGGGGACTGATAACCGAACCGATGGGACAGGCTGTAGAACTGCAGCCCCATGTCGTTGTTCAGGTTCTCCTCGAACGTCACGCCGCGGATTTTCTTCGCCACAAATTCCTCCCCACGTGCACTGTCATTTCGTGGGCACTGTCGTGCCTTCCTTATCGGGATGGCCGGGCAAGCCCGGCCATGACGGAGAGGAAAATGCGTCGCGGCCCACTTTTCGGTGGGCATGATATACAGGCCCATTCGACTACGCTACAGAACGGGAAACGCTCCGCAATCCGGGGGGAGTCATGGTTCAGAAAATCGCGATCGAAGAGCATTTCCTCTGCCCGGGCTTCATCGACTACTGGAATCCAACCGTGGCGCAGATGCCCGCACGCAAGCGCGAGGGCCTGCTCAGCCGCTGCACCGATTTTGGCGAATTGCGGCTCGCCTCGATGGACAAGGCCGGGATCGCGCGCGCGGTGCTCAGCCTGGCGGGCCCCGGCGTGCAGGCCGAACCCGACGCGCGCATCGCCATCCGCCGCGCCCGCGACGCCAACGACTTTCTCGCCCGTGAAATCCAGCGCCGGCCCGATCGCTATTCAGGCTTCGCGCATTTGCCCATGCAGGACGCCAAGGCGGCGGCGGACGAGCTGGAGCGCTGCGTCAAGGAGCTGAAATTTCCCGGCGCCATGATCAACGGGCACACCAACGGCCAGTACCTCGATCATTCCTCGCTCTATCCATTCTGGGAGCGAGCCGAGGCGCTGGGCGCACTGATCTACATCCACCCGACCGACCCGGTGTCGCCCGCGCCAGTGCTTGAGGGCCACAACGGCCTGCGCCGCGCCACCTGGGAGTGGACGTTCGAAACCGGCTCGCATGCGCTGCGGCTGATCTTCGGCGGCGTGTTCGACCGCTTCCCGAAGGCGCGGCTCGGCCTCGGCCACCTCGGCGAGACGCTGCCATTCCTGCTCTGGCGGTTCGACAGCCGCGCCGGACCCGACTTCTACAACGTGCCGCTGAAGAGGCCGCCGTCGCAGTACATCAAGGACAACATCCTGGTGACGACATCGGGCATGTGCTCAGCCGAGCCGCTGAATTGCACCATCGTCGCGCTCGGCCACGAGCGCATCATGTTCGGCGCCGATTATCCGTTCGAGAAGGCCGAGGAAGCCGGCCACTGGTTCGACATCGAGAAGCTCGACGAGAAGGTGCGCGCGGACATCGCGTACAACAATGCGGTGAAGCATTTGGGGTTGGCGGGGTAGCGCTCCGTCATTCCGGACGCCGCGAAGCGGCGATCCGGAATCCATACTCCCGGCGGTGGTTATGGATTCCGGGTTCCGCGCCTACAGCGCGCCCCGGAATGACAGCGGGGCTTACTTCTTCATCCCCGCGTCCGGCGCCACCGGCCGCCAGCGCTTGATCTCCGACTCGAAATACGCCGTGAGTTGCTCCGGCGTGAACTCCTTCGGATCGAACGCGTCCTGGTCGCGCCGCTTCTGGATCTCCGGCAATTTCATGATCCGGGCCGTCTCGGCGTTGAGCCGGTGCACCACCGCATCCGGCGTGCCCTTCGGCGCCGCGAACGAAAACCAGGTGCTGGCGACGAGGTCGTAGCCCAATTCCTTGAAGGTCGGCACGTCTGGCGCCTCGGGCCGCCGCGCCTCCGTCGTCACCGCAAGCCCGCGCAACGTGCCGCCCTTGATCTGACCGAGTGCGGCGCCCCAGGTGAACGAGCCGAACGGCACACGGCCCGCAAGGATGTCGGCGAACGCCGCCGTGTTATAGGGGATGTGGTTGAGCTTCAGGCCCTCACGCCTGGCTACATATTCCACCACCAGATGCCCGAGCGTGCCGACGCCCGAGGTGGCATAGCCCGACAGCTTGTCGGCCTTCGCTGCCGCGACCACGTCCTTGACCGAGCGCAACTCATTCTTGGGATCGGCAACCCAGACCATCGGCGGGCCGCCGATGTAGGCGATGTGCACGAAATCCTTCAGCGTGTCGAAGCCGGGATTAATGGAAAGCGACGGCGAGATGATCTGCGGCGCAAGACCGCCGACCAGGATGGTGTAGCCGTCCGGCTCGGCGCGCGCGACCTGCTGCGCCGCGATCATGCCGCCGCTGCCGCCGCGGTTCTCGATCACCACGCTCTGCTTGAGCGCCGCCGACAGCGGCTCGGCGATGAGGCGCGCCCAGACGTCGGCCGCGCCACCCGGCGCGAACGGCACGACGATACGGATGGGTTTGGACGGCCAGTCCTGGGCGAAAGTTGGAGACAAGGAAACGAGCGCAAGCAATATCGCAAGCGTCATTCGCATGATGGCTTCCCCCCGCGCATCTGCGGCGCGCAATACAAATGCGGTGTCATCGCCCGCACGTTGAGCACACGATGACCGTCATTTCTCCGCGAAGTAATGCGTCTCCAGCAAATAGCAGCCGGTCTTCGACGTGAACGGCCCGTGATAGACGCCGGGCGGCCGCACGCAATAGGTCGGGCCCTTGAACTGCTCGCCGCCCTGCCCCTTGTCGTCCGAGCCGCACACCAGATCGCCGGACACCAAGAACACCTCTTCCCAGTACTCGTGCACGAACGGCACGGTGGAATAGGCGCCGGGATCGATCCGCAGGATGCGGGTGCGGTTGCCGACCTTGTTCTTCTCGTCGAGCGAGCCGGCGAGAATCCGCTCGCGGAAGCCGGGCGGATAGCCGGGCACGTTGTGGAAGCCCTCATCGAGATTGAGGGTGGTGAACTCCATGTGGCCTTTGTTGAAACGCATTGTTGGCTCCTTTGACGAAACAGTCTTACTCGATCACCTCGTCGGCGCGCGCCATCAGCGTTGCCGGTATGGTCACGCCCAGCGCCCTGGCGGTCTTGAGATTGATAACCAGTTCGAAAATGCTCGGCTGCTGCACCGGCAGATCGCCCGGCTTGGCGCCCTTGAGAATCCTGTCAACGTAGCTGGCAATGCCGCGCGCCCGCTCTGCATTGCTGGCGCTGTACGAGGTCAGCGCACCGGCAAGCGCGAGAGATTTCTGATTGGAGAAAGCTGGAAGGCGATGCTTGAGCGCCGCTTCGACCGCGATCTCGGGTGATAGGCTGCCCTGGATGATAACGGCGTCGGCGCGCTCCTTGGCAATCGCGGCCATGCCACCTTCCAGCTCGTCATTGGCGCGAACCAGGAAGACATGAATGTCCAGGCGCATCGTCCGGGCGCCGGTTTCGATTTGTTCAAGGAACGGCTTTACGAATGGATCGGTGGCGTTGCCTACTACCCCGACCCGGCGCGCGGCCGGTAGGATTTCGCGGATCACCTCCAGGTTTTTCGCCGCAAGCTTGGCCGATGTGGCGGACAAGCCGGTGACGTTGGCCTCCGGCCGCGCCAGGTTCGTGATTAATCCTGTGCCAATTGGATCGCCGGCCGCGCCCATGACGATCGGGATATCGCGGGTGGCGTTTTTCGCCGCGATGGCGGCCGGCGTTTGCGAAGCGATGATGATGTCGACCTTGCTGCGAACCAGTTCCTCGGCCATGGCAGGCAGACGATCGGTCCTGCCATTGGCCACTTGCATCTCGAACCGGATCGTCTGCCCCTCGATGTAGCCGATGTCGCGCAGCGCCTGGCGAAACGGCCCCATCGTTCCCGGCTCGCTGGTGACAAGAACGCCGACGCGAGGGATTTTCTGCTGCGCGTAAGCCGCGAGCGGCAGCGTTGCCGCCGCTCCACCGGCGAACGCCAGAAATTCACGGCGTTTCATCGCCAATTCCTAATTACACCGGCGGCTTCACCCCGAGCTTCTCCGCCGCCTTGCCGATACGTTGCCACGTTCCCTTCGATACCGGAATGCCCGATTTCTCCCGCTCGGCGCGGATCGCGTCGCCGCGCTCGCCGGGCAGCATGATCTTGTCGGTTCCGTCGGCGCGGTCGAGCGCGGCGATCGCGGTTCCCAGCCGCTCGGCCTCGCGCAGGAATTTTTCCGGGTCGCCGAACGCTTCGATATTGATCGCAATCAGCGAGCCGTTGAGGAACGGATCGTCGCCAATCGACCAGTCTTCCAGATCCGGCGCGACGCGCGGCTCCGAGAGCAGCAGGCTGGTCAGGCACTCGATCATGAACGACAGGCCCGCGCCCTTCATCCCTGCCATCGGAAGCACGTTTTCGACCGCCTTGGGATCGGTAGTGTCGCGGCCATCCTTGTCGACGCCCCAGCCGATGGGGATTTTCTCGCCGCGGTCGGCGGCGCCCATGATCTTGCCGTTGGCGACCACCCCAGTAGAGAAATCGAGCAGATACGGCCGCCCGTTCTTGCGCGGAACAGCGAACGCGATCGGGTTCGACGACACCGCCGCGACCTTCGTGCCGGGATAGATCATCATCGGGCCGGACGCGCTCATGGCGATGCCGGCGAAGCCGGCTTCCGCTGCCTGCACGGCAAAATAGCCGATCGCACCGGTATGGGTGGTGTGGCGCGCCGCGCACCAGCCAACGCCTGCGCTCTTCGCGCATTCGATCGCCTCTTTCATCGCGCGCGTCATGCCGACTGCTGCAGGAGCGCGGTCGGTCTCCAGCACGACCGCCGCGGCGGTGCGCCGCTCGACCCGGATATGTGGGCGCGGCGTTGATCGATTTGGCGTTGATCAGATCGATGTAGCGCGGGATGCGGATGATGCCGTGGGAGTCGGTGCCGCGCAGGTTGGCCCAGACCAGCATCTTGGCCCATTCGTTGGCGTGCTCGGGCGTCAGACCGGCGGCGACAAAGATCGCGGCGGTGAAGGAATGGAGGTCAGCGGAAGCGATGCGGAGGGAGGAGTCTTGGGTCATTGCGGGCTTATAGCAGAAGTCGGCGTCGGCGCTCTCTCGTTCGTCATGCCCAGCCTTGTGCCGGGCATCCACGTCTTACTTTGCCGCCAAGACGTGGATGGCCGGGACAAGGCCGGCCATGACGAGGCGAGTTCAGTGCCTCACTTCTTCAACTGGCCGCCCGACGCCTTCTTGTACCAATCCAGGATCTGCACGCCGTTCCAGTGCAGCACGCCCTCGAAGCGGTTTACGTAATCGTAGATCGCCTCGAGATACTTGATCCGGTGCGGCTGGCCCGAAATGTAGGGATGGATCGCCACCGCCATCACCTTGGCGCGGTGCGCGCCCTCGGCGTAGAGCCGGTCGAACTGGTCGATCGCGCGCTTGAGCAGGTAGTCGCTCTCGTGGTGCTGCACGATCATCATCGGAATGTCGTTGAGCTCCACGGTGTAGGGGATCGTGACCAACGGACCGTTGTCGGTCTTGATCGTGGTCGGCTCGTCGTCATAGACCCAGTCGCCGATGTACTGCACGCCGGCCTTGGCGAGATTTTCCGGCGTCTCCAGCGTCTGCGTCAGGCCAGGCCCGAGCCAGCCGACCGGCCGCGTGCCGGTGAACTTCTGGATCACGTCCATCGAGCGTTCGATCATCGCGAGCTGGTCGGTCTCCTTGTGGATTGGTTGCTGGTCGTAGGCATGGCCCATGAACTCCCAGCCGTCTTTCTTGGCCTGCTCGGCAACGCGCGGGTAGTCCTCGCAGATGCGCGCATTAGCAGCGAGCGTCGGCTTGATGCCGAGCCGCGCGAACAGTTCGTAGAACCGCCAGGCGCCGACCCGCATGCCGTACTCGTGCCAACTCCAGTTCGGCACGTCGGGCAGCAGCACCTGCCCGGTCGGCGCCGGGATCACCTGTCGCGCCATCGGCCGCGAGATATCCCAGACCTCGTAATTGACGATGGTCCAGAAGATGACGCGCGCATTGTTCGGCAGCTTCAGCGGCGGGCGGTCGACGATCGCGGAATATTCGACGCGCTGACTGGGAATCATCGGAGCCACGGCACAACCTCACTCGATGCGAGACGGCGGGCAGGGTCGCCTATTCCGCCGCGCGCTTCAACCCAAGCGACTTCAAATGCGGATCAACAAAAGCAATCCCGACACCACCAATAGTCCGGCAAACATCTGCTGGAAGCGCCGCTCGTCGAGTTTCCCGTAGATCATCCAGCCGACCCAGCCGCCGAGCGCTATGGCCGGCGCAACCAGCAGGAACAGCACGACGCCGACCTTATCGAGCGCCACCACGCCGATCAGCAGCAGCGCGGCGATGTGGGCGGCCAGGATGAACGGCTGATAGATGCCGCGCGCCACATCCTTCGGCCAGCCGCGAAGCTGCGTCCAGATCGCAGGCGCCAGGCCGGACAATCCGGCAAGTCCGCCCATCAGGCCGCCGAGAAATCCGATGCCGGCGTCGGCCGCCGTGCCGCCGCCGGAAATGTGCGGCAGTCGCGGCGCAAAGATCGCGTAGAGGCCGTAGACCACCAGAAACACCGCGACACCAAGCCGAAGCGCGCTTTGATCGGTCTTCACCACCAGCGCGACGCCAATCGGAACGCCGATCAGTCCCGCGAAGACGAACGGTGCGAGCCGCCGCCAGTCCAGGGCGCGCCGCATCTTGTAGACGAGGCTCGACTGGATGATCAGCCCGCCCGACACCACCAGCATGGTGGCATGCAGCGGTGAGATCGCATGCAGCCAGATCGCGGTCGCGACGACGCCATAGGCGAAGCCCGCCGCGCCTGACGCCACGCCGCCGAGGAAGCCGCCGAGCCAGACAATCAGGACGGTCTTGAGTGTGAGAACCGCGGCAAGCGCGGGATCGGAGAACATTGTGGCTTTGTAAGCGCTGGTTTACCGGGCCGAAAGCACTTTCCGTTCGCTCGTCCCCGCGACCCGCCTCCGCGCAAGGCTTCGGCGGGCGAGTCCCCGGTCCGCCGAAGCTTCAGCGAAGGCGGAAAGCGGGGACCCAGCGCCGGAGTATGCAGCCCTGGATTCCCTGCATAGGCGAGCGAAGCGACGCCGTCCTTCGGACGGCTATGCGCGGGAATGAGCGGAGGCACCGTCATGGCTGGGACAAGCCGGCCATGACGTGGTGAGATTGCGGCCACACAGACGGAATAACAACATGCCCGACACAGAATCCGCAAAAACCATCGCCGCCGCCCTGCAACACCGCTTCGGCGAAGCACTCCCCGTCGACGACAATCTCGCCGGCCTCGACGCGCTCGCCCGCATCGCCAGCCGCAAGGTGCATCGCCGCTGTCTCGACAAGCCGGTGGACGCCGCCCTGCTTCGCCTCCTGTGCGCCTGCGCGCTGTCGGCCCCCTCCAAAAGCGACCTGCAGCAGGCCGACATCGTCATCCTGGAAAAGCCCGAGCAAAACGTCGTCGCCGATCTCATTCCGGACCAACCATTCATCCGCACCGCGCCCGCGTTCCTCGTATTCCTTGCCAGCGGACGGCGGCTGCCGGAAATCTCGAAGATGCGCGGCAAGCCGTTCCCGAACGATCATCTCGACCAGTTCTTCAACGCCGCGGTCGATGCCGGCATCGTGCTGGCGACGTTCCTCGCTGCCGCCGACGCGGTCGGACTTGGCACCTGCCCGATCAGCGTGATCCGCGACCACTCACAGCGAGTGAGCGACATGCTCAAGCTGCCGCAGCGCGTGATCCCGGTCGCCGGACTATGCGTCGGCTGGCCGTCGGAGCAAGGCCACATCAGCCCGCGGCTCGGCCTGTCGAGCACGCTGCATCAGGGACAATATGACGAAGGCAATCTGGCCGCGCAGATCGACGCCTACGACAAGCGCCGCGCCGCGATCCATCCCTACAAGCCGCGCGACCCCGCCCGCTGGGGCGAGACCGCGTTTTACGGCTGGTCGGAGGACAAGGCGCGGCAATACGGCGTGCCGCAGCGGCCGGACTTCGGCGCCTTCGTGCGGAAGAAGGGGTTCTGTTTGGATTAGGCACAGGCGGCGCTAGCGGCCTCTTCCCCTCTCCCGCTTGCGGGAGAGGGTGGCGGAGCGCCGACAGGCGCGACGCCGGGAGAGGGCTCTCTGGGCAACGGGCAATGCCCTCTCCCGCCTCGCATTCGCTCGGCACCCTCTCCCGCGTAAGGGCGTTCACGCCCGTCTTCGACGGGCTATGCGGGAGAGGGGACTCGCGGCTCCGGCGCCGCGTGGCGCTACTTCTTCCTCACATACTTCTGCACGCGCCAGTTCAACGTGTCCGCCACGAATATCTCGTCGCGGGCGCTGACGGCGATGTAGTGCGCCTCGCCGTAGCGGCCAAGCGTCTTGCCCTGCCCCGACCCTTCGATCTTGCCGATCACCTTGCCGTCGAGATCGAGCTTCATGATCTGTCCGGTGTGGCCATGCGCCAGCCAGATGTGCTGGTCGGGTGTCATGAACAATCCGCACGGCGTGCCGGGCTGGCTCCATTCGCGGATGTAGTTGCCGTCGGCGTCGAACACCTGGATGCGCGCGTTGCTGCGGTCGGCGATGTAGAGCAGTCCCCTGGCGTCGAATACCAGCGAATGCGGGATGTCCAACTCGGCCTTACCCTTGCCGTTCTTGCCCCACGCCTTGAGGAAGTTGCCGTCCTTGTCGAACTTGACGACGCAGCACGGCCCCTTGCCGTGGCCCTGCAGCACGTAGATGTCACCGCTCGGCCCCACCACCGCCTCACTCGGCTCGTTGAACAGCCGCAGATGGCCGAAGTCATGCATCTCGCCGGCGCGACCCCGGACGCCGAGCACCATTTCCAGCCGGCCGGAGGGATTGAACTTGTAGGCCACGTGAGACGCGACGTCGGTCGCCCAGATGTTGCCTTGGGTGTCGATCCGCAGGCCGTGCGGCCGGTCGAACAGCCCATCGCCCCAGCCGCGGATGAAATTGCCGTCGGGGTCGAACTCCATCAGCGGCTTCGGGCCGCGATGCAGAACGAACAGGTGACCCTTCGGATTGATCGCAATCCCCGACGTGCCACCGAAGTTCATGCCATCCGGCAGTTTGAAGGACTCAGGCACTGCGACGTAGTCGAGCATGAACTTTCCCCTTATCCTCAAGCATAGGCGACGCTTTCAGTTCCGGCCACCTCAGGATGACGGCGAGGCATCTCGACTCCCGGTACTCCCGCGCCTTAGATAGGCAAATTGCTGCCAATTCGCCGGGGGAGGACCATGGCCATTCCGCAACTGCTCGTTCACGAAAAGAAGGACACCGTCGGCGTGGTCGTCGTCGAGGGCCTGAAAAAAGGCACCGACATGCTGTGCGTGGTCACCGCGGACAACTCGTCGTTCAAGCTCAAGTCCAGGATGGACGTGCCGATCGGCCACAAGGTCGCGCTCACCGACATCAAGAAGGGCGACACGATCTGGAAGTACGGGCAGGACGTCGGCGTTGCCAAGGCCAAGATCGCCAAGGGCGAGCATGTCCACGTGCATAATATAAAGACGAAGCGGTGGTGAGCCTCATGGCAAAGAAATCCAAAAAGAATGGCAAGGCCGGCAAGACCGTTGCGAAGAAAAACGGCAGCGCCACGTTCTGGGGCTGGCGGCGCGAGAACGGCCGCGTCGGTGTACGCAACCACGTCATCGTCCTGCCACTGGACGATCTCTCCAACGCGGCCTGCGAGGCGGTCGCCAATAACATCAAGGGTGCGATGGCGCTGCCGCATGCCTATGGGCGGCTGCAGTTCGGCGAAGACCTCGACCTGCACTTTCGCACGCTGATCGGCACCGGCGCCAATCCAAACGTCGCCGCAGTGGTCGTGATCGGCATCGAGGACGGCTGGACCAAGATCGTGGTCGACGGCATCAAGAAGACCGGCAAGCCGGTGATGGGCTTCGGTATCGAAGGCCACGGCGACATCGCCACCATCGCGAAGGCGTCTTACGTCGCAAAGCAATTCCTGCAATGGGCGTCGGAGCTGCCGCGCGAGCAGTGCGACATCTCCGAGCTGTGGGTCTCGACCAAGTGCGGCGAGAGCGATACCACCACCGGCCTCGCGTCCTGCCCGACCGTCGGCAACATGTACGACAAGCTGATTCCGCGCGGAATCTATGGCGTGTTCGGCGAAACCTCGGAGATCACCGGTGGCGAGCATCTCGCCCGTGCCCGCGCGGCAACCAAGAAAATCAGCGACAAGTGGATGAAGGTCTGGCAGTCGTACCAGGACGACGTCATCGAGGCACACAAGACCAGCGACCTTTCCGACTCGCAGCCGACCAAGGGCAACATCGCCGGCGGGCTCTCCACCATCGAGGAGAAAGCGCTCGGCAACCTCGAGAAGATCGGCCGCGAGTGCAAATACATCGACGTATTGCTGCCGGCCGAGACACCGAAAAAAGGTCCGGGTCTCTATTACATGGATACGTCTTCGGCAGCCGCCGAGTGCGTCACGCTGATGGCAGCGGGCGGCTATGCCGTGCATACCTTCCCGACCGGGCAGGGCAACGTGATCGGCAATCCGATTGTGCCGGTGATCAAGATCAGCGGCAACCCGAAGACCATTCGCACCATGGGCGAGCATGTCGATCTCGACGTGTCGGGCATCCTGCGCCGCGACATGATGATCCCGCAGGCGGGCGACGCGCTGATCGACATGATCGTGCGCACCGCGAACGGGCGGCTCACCGCGGCAGAGACGCTCGGTCACCGCGAGTTTGTGATGACGAAGCTGTATCGGAGCGCCTGAGATTTGATGGCCGCTCCACACTCGCTGTCATCGCCCGCGAAAGCGGGCGATCCAGTAGTCGCTGACAGGGCTGTGTGTACTGGATGCCCGCTTTCGCGGGCATGACAGTCTGGGGAAACGGCGCGACCATGCCCATTCTCACCTTCGTCCAAGCCGAAGCCCTTATCGTTGCGGCCCTCACACGCGCGCGCACCAATGAGAGCAACGCGCAAAGCGTCGCCCGCGCACTGGTGATGGCGGAGGCCGACGGGCTGAAAGGCCACGGCCTGTCCCGCGTGCTGATGTATGCAACGCAGGCGAAAGCTGGAAAGGTCAACGGCCACGCCACGCCGGCTCTGACAAAGAAAAAGCCGGCCTTGATCGCCATCGATGCCGTGAACGGCTTCGCCTATCCGGCAATTGAGCTCGCCGAAACCGCGCTGCCGGACATGGCGCGCAGCCACGGCGTCGCCGCCGCCGCGATCCATCGCTCGCACCATTGCGGCGCCGCCGGCCATCCGGTGGAGCGCCTTGCCGAGGCCGGCCTTGTCGCCATCCTGTTCGTCAACACGCCCTCCGCCATCGCGCCGTGGGGCGGCTCGCAGCCGGTGTTCGGCACCAACCCGGTGGCGTTCGCTTGTCCCCTGCCGAGCCGGGCGCCGCTCACGATCGATCTGTCGCTCTCCAAGGTCGCGCGCGGCAACATCATGACCGCGAAGCAGCGCGGCGAAAAAATCCCGGAAGGTTGGGCGCTCGATGCAGCAGGCCAGCCAACCACCGATCCGGACGCGGCGCTCGCCGGCACGATGGTGCCCATGGGCGACGCCAAGGGCACCGCGCTCGCGCTGATGGTCGAGTTGCTGGCCGCGGGACTGACCGGCGCCAACTTCGGCGCCGAGGCGTCGTCCTATCTCGACGACAAAGGCCCGCCGCCAGGCACAGGGCAGCTGATCGTGGCGTTCGATCCTGCCGCGTTCGGAACCAATGCGGTGGCGCGCTTTGGCGTGCTGGCGCAATCCATCGAAGCACAGCAAGGCGCGCGGTTGCCGGGCATGCGGAGGCTTGCTTCGCGGAAGATGGCGCAGGCGGAGGGGCTGACGGTTTCCGATGCGCTGATGAAGGAGATTGAGGCGATCTAACGCGCCCCCTGCAGCGGCAGCGGCTGATCGCCCAGCATGCCGTTGACGATCACCTTGCGCGCGGTGTCGAGGTTGACGCCGTGCTGCTTCAAGAGATCCGTGGTGTCGGCGATGATCGCGTCGACGTCCTGCTTGATCTTGAGGCTCTTGTAGTGATCGTCCTGGCGCAGCCCCATGCTCGCGCCGACCACCTCCAGGATATTCATGATCCGGAACGGCCAGTCGCGCTCGTGCGCGCACAGCTCGCGGTGATCGGAGTGATAGACCGCGACCAGCGCGTCGACGCCGGCCGCCTTCGCGGCGTCCAGTTCCCTCAACTGAAGCTCGGCCTTGAACTTCGGCAGCGTCGCGAGATTGACGCTCTGCAGCCCGACCGCGGGCACATCCAGCTTGACGATCCTGATGCCCGGCACAGCGCGCAGCAGTTCCTCCGCCGCCTCCATCACGCCGGCCACGCCCGGATGCCGGTGCAGCGCCACCGTCATCTCGACGCGGTCCTTCAGGAACGGCCGCAGCACATCGAGCCTGGAATGCAGGAAGCGCATGAATGGGGTCATGTCGAACGGCATCTGTCCGGTGGCGCGCTCGACGGTCGGCAGCACGGTCTCGCCGAACTGCATGACGCAACTCGGGCACCAGGCCAGCACCTGGCCGGTCTTGGACTGCGACAGCTTGTGAATCGTGTTGTTGGCGAAACGCCCCAGCGTATCGATATCGCCGGCGCGAAGCTGCGCGGTGCCGCAGCAGTGCGTCGGCCCGCCCATCACCTGATAGTCGGTGCCGATCATGTCCATGATGTCGAGGCAGAGCAGCGCGATGTGCGGCGTCTTCAGCACGTTGCAGCCGGTGTAGAACACCACGTCCGGCAAATCCTCGCGCGGCGCCTCCTTGCCCGGCCGTTGGCCGAGCCGGATCAGATCGCTTTCGGAAAGTTGCAACCGCGACAGCACGCTGACGTCCTCGCCAACCTTGCGAAACTGCGTGACGCCCGCCTTGCGGCGCTCCGGCAAATCCTTCGCAGTCCGCAGCATCGCAAGCCGCGCCATCGTCAGCAGGAAGCGCGGATTGACGCCGTAATCGCAGGCCTTGATGCATTCGCCGCTCGCCATGCAGGCCTTGGCCCACTTCTCGGATTCCTCTGGGCCTTTGCCGGACCGCAGGATGTCGAGCACGCCGGACACCATGGTCTCCGGGTCCGCGCCGCCGAGGCCGGCGGGGTCCGCAATCGGACAAGCTTTGAAACACGCGCCGCACTTGGTGCAGGCGTCGAGCATCTCATCCACGCGCCCGGAGAGCGCGGCTTCGAATCCAGCGTCCATGCAGATGAGAGTAACTCAAAACAACGGCATCCGCGAGGCGCGGAGGCCTTGCTCACGCCGCCACGGCTGCGGCCGCCGGGCGGTCGGAATCGCCAGGATCGACCGGCATTCTTCAGCGCGGCTGCGGAATCTTCACCAGCTCGAATTCGATGCTGGTTACCAAATCCTCCACCTGGGCGCGCGAGAGCCACATGGCGATCCAGCCCAGGCCCGGATGATGCGTGGCGAACTGGATTGCCGCACGGTCGGGCGCAGCCTTGATGCGCCACAGCAGATTGTCGCTCTGGTGCAGCCGCCCGGGATCGTTTGGCGGATCGGCCGGATGCACCGGCGACATCCGCGCGCGGCATTCGGCGAGATGCTGGATCAGCCGGTCCACGCCCTCCGCGGTGAGTTCGGTATCCTCGCTGCCGACCCCGAGCGAAAGCCGCGTGGTATCCCGCGATACGTCCAGCCTGATGGGAAGCATGTCACGCCCCGCTCTTGATCGGTACTTGGTGCTTCATCTCGATTGCCTTGCCGCTTTTCGATGACTCGATCGCGGCGAGACAGATTTCGAGATTCGCCAAGCCCCAACGTCCATCATGGATCGCCGGCGCTTGGCCGCTAATCGCAGCCGCAAATTCATCGAGAACCAGGTCGCGCGGGCTGCGGTCGTTCGCCAATTTTATCTCCTCTCGGCCCTTGTCCGAGTAGACAAACAGCCCATCCGGCGATTGCCGGATGTCGCCGCGCTCGCAGCTCACCAAGGTCAGCCCGAAGTGCGGCTGGTGCGGCGCGCTTGCAGGAATCGCGCCGCCGGCACGCTTGCGCTTGGCCGCGAGTTCATCGGCGGCGCTGCCTGTGGAACGCCGCACCGGCGCGCGCTGCTCCAATGGTTCGGTGAAGCCCCATTCGGTCACGTCCTCGATCAACTCGATCGTGGAGAAATAGCCATAGCCGTTGTACACCGCAGTTGCCGCCACACCGTCGGTGAATTGCATGAACACCGTATGTGCGCCGATCGAGCGCCGCGCCACGTCCCAGTCGAACGTGCTGGCGTGCACGGTCCTCACCAGACCGCCGCCGAGCAGGCGGATAATGTCGAACTGATGCGAGCCCTGACGGAACGTCACACCGCCACCGAGGGAAATGTCGAGTTCGTCCGGCCGCCGCGGCCGATAGATCCAGTCCGTGAAATTCCAGGTGTGGATCATGTGCACGCGGCCGAGTGATCCGCTCCCCACTATTTCGTGCATGGTCTTGATCGGCAGATCGTAGCTATGCGAATGGCCAACCAGCAGCACAACGCCGGCGCGCTCCGCCGCCGCGATCATGGCCTGGCCCTGATCGATCGTAATCGCCATCGGTTTTTCGGTCAGCACATGCTTGTTCGCGGCAAACGCCAACGCGGCGTGTTCCGGATGCAGCTCGGTCGGCGTCGCGACATACACCGCGTCAGGCGCAGCGCCAGCTAGCATCGACGGCAGATCGGCGAAGCCCTTGGCACCGGTCTCGCGCGCGATGCTCTCGCGCGCTTCTGCCACCGGTTCCGCCACAGCCGCCAGCTCAAACGCCGCATGGCCGCGGATCGCCGGCAGGAATGCGCGCCCCGCGGCGCCCAGCCCCGCGATGCCGATGCGAATTCGCGCCACCATTGGTTTTGCAAGCCTTCGCTGGTTTCAGCCTTCAGCAAAGAGTAAACTGCGCCCGAGTTTCTGGATAGGAGACTGCGGAATGCTTACCGCCGAGCAGAACGAATTGCTCACCCGCATCGGGCCGGGCACCCCGGCCGGCAACCTGATGCGGCGCTATTGGCACCCGATCGCGGCGGCGTCCGAGCTCGAAGGCGCCACCTGGAACAAGCGCGTCCGCGTGCTCGGCGAAGACCTCGTGCTGTTCAAGGACCGCGAGGGCCGGCTCGGCCTGATCACCGAACAATGCCCGCACCGCCGCGCCTCGCTCGCCTACGGCATTCCGACCAAGGAGGGCATCCGCTGCCCCTACCACGGCTGGGAATTCGCCCGGGATGGCGAATGTCTTGCGCAGCCCAACGAGCCCGAGAAAAGCTCATTCCGGAACAAGGTGAGCACGCCCGCTTATTCCGTCGAGGAATTGGGAGGCGTGATCTGGGCCTATCTCGGCCCCGAGGAAACCAAGCCGCTGTTGCCGCGCCTCGACGGCTTTGTCGCCGAAGACACGGTCCGCATGCTCGGCCGCGCGATTGTGCCCTGCAACTGGCTCCAGATCATGGAAAACTCGTTGGACCCCGTCCACACCGAATGGCTGCACGGCCACACCTATGAGTTCGTCAAGGAGCAGCAAGGCAAGGGCCACAAGGTCGCGATCAGCGCGCACCACGAGAAGATCGCGTTCCGCGAGTTCGAGCACGGCATCACCAAGCACCGGCTGCTGACCGGCCAATCCGAAGATTGCGACGACTGGAAGATCGGCCACCCGATCGTGTTCCCGAACATTCTCTCCGTCGGCGCCGGTGACGTGCGTACGAACTCCCGCTACTACGCGTTCCAAATCCGCGTGCCGGTGGACGACACCCACACCCTGCACCTCTGGTACACCGCCTACGTGCCGCCGAAGGGTCAGAAGGTCGCGCCGCACCTGCTCGACAAGGTCCACGTCTACGACGTGCCGTTCCGGAACGAGAAGGGCGAGTACATCCTCGACAACGTCGACGGGCAGGACATGATGGCGTGGATCACGCAAGGCGCGATCGCCGACCGCACCCTGGAAAATCTCGGCGCGTCCGACAACGGCGTCGCGCTCTATCGCCGCGTGCTGCGCCGCGAGATTAAGAAGGTCGAGGAAGGCATCGACCCGATGTACACGTTCCGCGATCCGGCGAGCAACGTGTGCATCGACCTGCCCAACGAAGGCGACAAGCATCACAACAGCGACGGCATGCGGAGCTGGATCATGCGGATCCACGCCGCCTATTCGCCAATCGCAGAGGACGTCTGCCGGATGTACGAGGCCGTAAAGCCCGACAAGCCGCCGGTCCGGCTTGTGGGGTAGCGCAAAATCTCTCACAGTCATTCCGGGGCACGCGCCATAAGCGTGTTCACGCGCGTCTTCGACGCGCTATGGCGCGTGAACCCGGAATGACGGGAGGAATTCAGTGAGCCTTGACAAAGACGCCTTGCGCCTTCTGGCCGAACAACACGGCCTCAAGCGCGCGCTGGAGAAATTTCCCGAAGGCGTAAAGGGCGCGGCCGAGCGCGGCCTGCGTCCCCTTGGCGTGATGCCGCCCGGCAATTCGCCGATCACGCATCCGGCGCAAGTGTTCAATCCCGCACAATACGAGCCCGGCAAATGACCGACCTCGCCTGGCTTTCCGTCACTGAGGGCGCGCAGCTCCTTCGCACCCGCAAGCTCTCGCCGGTCGAATGGACCAAGGCGCTGCTCGACCGCATCGCCGCGGTCGATCCCGCCTACAACGCATTCCTTGTCATCACCGGCGATCGCGCGCTCAAGGAAGCCAAGGCCGCGGAAGCGGAGATCGCCGCCGGGAAATATCGCGGCCCGATGCACGGCGTGCCTTACGCGGCGAAGGACATTTTCGACGTCGCTGGCATGGCAACGACATGCCACTCCAAGATCTGCAAGGATCACCGCGCTACGTCCGACGCCTTCACGATCCACAAGATGCACGAGGCCGGCGCGATCCTGCTTGGCAAGCTCGCGCTGCACGAGTTCGCCACCGGCGGACCAGCGTTCGACCTGCCCTGGCCGCCGGCGCGCAATCCGTGGAACCGCGACCTGCATCCCGGCGGCTCATCGAGCGGTTCCGGCGCCGCGCTTGCTGCGGGACTTGTGCCGGCGGCACTCGGCACCGACACCGGCGGCTCGGTGCGCAATCCGGCGACCTGCTGCGGCATCATCGGGCTGAAACCGACCTACGGCGCGCTCAGCCTCTCCGGCGTGTTCCCGCTGACCTACTCGCTCGACCACGTCGGCCCGATGACGCGCGGCGTCGAGGACAACGCGATCCTGCTGCATGCGCTCTCCGGCTACGACGCCGGCGATCCGACCATGACCGAGCGTCCGGTGGCGGATTGCCTCAAGGACATGAAGACCGGCATCAAAGGAATGAAGATCGGCGTCATCGAGCACTTCTACATCAAGGACTCCCCCGCCGATCCCGATCAGGTGCGCGGCATCGAGAGCGCCATCGAGGTGCTGAAGAAACTCGGCGCCGATGTGCGGACGATCCAGGTGGCGCCGCTGTCGCTGTGGACCGACTGCAACCGCACCATCCACGCCTGCGAGGCCTACACGATCCACGAAAGTGATTTGCAGGAGCGGCCCGAGGACTTCGCGATGCTGACGCGCAACCGCATCCTGGCCGGCGCCTTCGTGTCATCGGCAAAATACATCAGGGCGCAGCAGTTGCGCCGCGCTTTGTGCCAGCAGATGGCCGAGGCGACGCGCGGCCTCGACGCGATGGTCACGCTGTCGAGCCTGTTGCTGCCCTGCAAGATCGACGACACGCCGGAGGTGCTGAAGACCTACGACCAGCAGTGCCGGCTTGTCTTCAACGTCACCGGAACGCCGGCGATCTCGGTGCCGACCGGGCTGTCGAAGAGCGGCATGCCGCTCGCCATGCAGATTGCCGCACATGCATTCGACGAACCGGCGGTTTACCGCATCGCCCATGCCTATTGTGAAGCGGCGGGCACTATCATCACCGCCGACCCAAAGACGCAGGCGCGGCTGGTGTCGGCTCCGAGGACCGCAGCGGCGGAGTAGCCGCCGCTCACCCGCGAGCCGGGATCAACTCCATATCGAGTAGATCAACCGGCCAAACGAATAGACGATACCGCATCCAACCAGGAACAAGATTCCCCATACCAGGTAGTCGATCTGTTTGCGAAATTCGGCGGATGCCTGCTGCAGCACCTTCGATTTCTTGAAGAACAGATTCCTCAGGAACAGGATGATGGGTATCGCGGCGGCCAGCAGCGTGATCGCTTTGAGCATGCAGCGCGTACTATATGGCGGAATGAGCCGCGGCGGAAATCGCGCAACGAAGCGCGGGCTTGACCCGGCGATCCATCTCAATGATGGATCACCGGATCTCGCGCCTGACGGCGCGGCCCGGTGATGACGAATCGAGAGAGAAACGCCCACATGACCACCTACCCGCGCGACCGCTTCAGCTATTCCTCGCCGTTCACGCGGCCGCCGCTGAAACTGCCCGGCAAGGGCAAGATGATCGTCTGGTCGATCGTCAACATCGAGGAGTGGGAGATCACGCGGCCGATGGCGCGACAGCTCTCGATCGCGCCGCAGGGGCAGAGCGCGATCCCCGACATGCCGAACTGGACCTGGTACGAGTACGGCATGCGGGTCGGCTTCTGGCGGCTGATGAAGGCGCTGGAGAAAGCCAAGGTGACGCCGACCATGTCGCTCAACGCCAAGGTCTGCGAGACCTATCCCGAGGCGACCGGCGCGGCGCGTGACGCCGGCTGGGAGTTCATGGCGCACTCCTATGTGCAGATGCCGATCCAGCAGATCGCCGACCGCCAGCGCGAGGTAATGGACCAGTCGATCGACATCCTGCAGAAATTCGCCGGCAAGAGGCCGAACGGCTGGCTGGGACCGGGCCGCGGCCAGATGTACGACACGCTCGATCACGCCACGGCGGCGGGCTTCACGTGGTTCGGCGACTGGGTTTTGGACGATCAGCCGCTGTGGGTGAAGACCGCGAACGGCCCGATCCTGTCGATCCCCTACAGCGCCGAGATCAACGACATCACCATGATGGTGTCACACCACCACGAGTCCGAGGTGTTCTTTTCGCGGACCAAAGACGCCTTCGACCGCCTCTATCTCGAGAGCAAGCAGTCGGCGCGCATCCTGGCGATCGGCGTGCACCCCTACGTCACCGGCCAGGCGCACCGCATCAAGTATTTCGAGTGGCTCTACTCGTACATCAACAAGCATCCGGGCGTGGTGCACTGTACTGGCCAGGAGATTTACGACTGGTACACCAAGCAGGTGCCGGCGCCGGCGGGATAAGTAGCACCTCGCACTAACGTCATGGCCGGGCTTGTCCCGGCCATCCCGCTTAGGCGAGCATAGTGCATCAACAATCGGGATCACCGGGACTCGGCGCTTCGCGCCGGCCCGGCGATGACCCCCGAGAGGATCGCGACCATGAAACGAAACTGGCAGCTTTTCACTTTTGCGACGCTTTGCCTCTCACTTGCCGCATCTACCGCCCTCGCGCAATCGGACTACCCCAACAACACCGTCCGTATCGTCGTCAACTCGGCGCCCGGCAGCGCCAACGACGCCACCTCGCGGCTGATTGGCGACCGGCTGAGCAAAATCTGGAACCAGCAGGTCATCACGCTGAACCAGCCGGGCGCAGGCGGCGGAATTTCGGCGCGTGTCGCCGCGCAGTCACCGGCCGACGGCTACACGCTGTACATGCCGTCCACGTCGGTATTCCTCGCGATCCCCGGCGGTCCGGGCGTTGCGCCCAACATGCCGGTCGAGCTGCCGCGCGACTTCGAGTCGGTCGCCTATATCCTGGAGCAGCCGCTCTACATCGGGGCCTCGCACAAGTCCGGTATCAACACCATCGGCGACGTTATCCGCATGGCGAAGGAGAAGCCCGGCGAGCTGACCTACGCCGCAACCGGCCGCGGCCGGCTCACGCATCTGACGATGGAGCTGTTGCAGGTTCGCACCGGCATCAAGCTCCAGCTCGTCCCCTACGCCGGCGGCCCGGCCCAAGCCATGAACGACGTGATGAGCGGCCGCGTGCCGCTGGTGCTCGATGGCTACGCGGGCCTGGCGCCTGCCATCAAGGGCGACTTGATCAAGGGCCTGGCCTCGACCGCGTTGAAGCGGCCACCCGGGTTCGAGAACCTCGCGACCGTCGCCGAGACGGTGCCCGATTTCTTCGTCGGCGCCTGGACCATTCTGCTCGCACCGAAAGGCACGCCCGCGCCAATTATCCGCAAGGTACATAACGACATGCGTGTCGTGCTCGACGATCCGGATATCAGGACGAAGCTCGCGCTGAACGGCGGCTTCGTGCGCCACATGACGCCGGCCGAACTCACCGCGTTCGTGCAGAACGAGCAGAAGACCTGGCGTCCGATCCTGGAACAGGTCGCGAAGGAAGCTACGAAGTGACTATCTGACCGCGGATGCGATGCGCTCCCCCGCTTGCGGGGGAGGGTTGGGGTGGGGAAATGCTCGCGCTGATTGATGCCCCCACCCGACGCGCTTCGCGCGTCGACCTCCCCCGCATGCGGGGGAGGTAACTCGCGGCGAGATCACCCAAACAACCTCTGCTGCGCCTCCTCGGCTGCCTGCTCCATCGTCATGAAAACCGCGCCCTCCCTGGCGAGCTGATCGCAAAGCCATTCCAGTGCCAGCATCCGATAGCCGCGGCCGATCACGTACGGGTGCATCGTGTACGTCAGCACGCCCCAGTCCACCGTTTTCTTCATATAGGCGAACTCATCGAGCCAGCTCTGCATCACCGCACGCGCCGGCTGCAGTCCCGGCGCGACGGTCTGCGGCGTGCGGATGAATTCGAAATGCGGATGGTCGTCGAGCGACCACGAGATCGGCATCTCGATCAGCGTCGTCGGCTCGCCAAACTTGTAGGATTTGCCGAGTTCCGCGACGTCTCCGCGCCGCGCCCGATAGGGAATGTAGTCGGCGCCCATCAGGCTTGAGTCGTAAAGAAAGCCGTGTTTGAGCAGCAGGTCGATGGTGTGCGGGCTCAAGTCCCAGGACGGCGAACGATAACCGCGCGCGGCGCGGCCGGTGAGCTTCCTGATGTTCTCATTGGCGCGGACGAGATCGGCCTCTTCCTCGTCGCGCGTCTGGTTGGCGTTCGGGATGTGCGCCCAGGAGTGATGCCCGATCTCGTGGCCGCCCTCGACCACCGCGGCACTTTGCTTCGGCCAGCTCTCGATGGTGAAGCCGGGTGTGAACCAAGTCGCCTTGATGCCGCGCTCCTTGAGGAATTTCAGGATGCGCGGCGTCGCTGTCGTCGCACCGAACTCGCCGCGCGACAGCGGCGTCGGCGTTGTCATGCCGCGCGCAATGAAGCCGGACTGGGTGTCGAAATCGAACGTGAGGCAGACGATATGGCGGGGCATCACGGCCAGTATAGTGGATTGCCCGGCCGTGCGGGCAATGACAAAGATAGCGTATGGCCACCCACACCATCGGCATTATCGTCAATGGCGCCACCGGACGCATCGGCGGAACACAGCATCTCGCCAACGCGCTGGCGCCGATCCGCGACGAGGGCGGCCTGCCCGCCGGCAATGACCGCATCGTACCGCGCCTGTTGTTGGCCGGCCGCGACGCCGCGCGCGTCGAGGCCGCCGCCAAGAAGCACAACGCGGCGTGGACCACGGACCTCGGCAAGGCGCTCGCCGATCCGAACTACAGCGTATTCTTTGACGCCGCCGCCACCCACCAGCGCGAGGCCATGCTGGAGCGGGCGATCGTTGCAGGCAAACACATCTATTCCGAGAAGCCAGTGGCGCTGTCGGTCGAGCGCGGCGTGGCGCTGCTGCGCGCCGCGCAGGCCCGCGGCGTCAAGCACGGCGCGGTCGAGGACAAGCTCGGCCTGCCCGGATTGCAGAAGCTCACGCATGTCGTGAAATCCGGCACCCTCGGCCGCATCGCCGGCTTCCGTGTGGAGTTCGGCTGGTGGGTGTTCGACGGCACCGAAGTGCCCTGCCAGCGGCCGAGCTGGAATTACACCCGTGTGGGTGGCGGCGGTCTGATCCTCGATATGTATCCGCACTTCCGCTACATGATCGAAAATCTGCTCGGCCCGATGCGCCGCGTCGTCTGCGCATTGTCCACCGCAACGCCTGAACGCATCGACGAGCACGGTGCGCGCTACGCAGTCGACGTCGAGGACACCGCCTCCACCATCGTGGAACTCGAAAGCGGCGCGACCGGCACCATCCTGTCGTCGTGGGCGACGCGGGTGCGACGCGACGACCTGCTGACGTTTCAGATCGACGGCACTCAAGGCTCGGCGAACGCCGGCCTGCACCGCTGCTACGTTCAAACCGGCGCGCAGACGCCCCACACCGCGCATTTCAGCGTCGCGACCGACCTCAACATCGACTACCGCGTCAAATGGACCGAAGTGCATGACGGCGTCTCGCCGACCAACCCCTACCGCGTCGGCTGGGAGAATTTCCTGCGTCATGTCGGTACCGACGCACCGATGCCGGCCGACCTCGCCGCCGGAATCCGGGACGTGCAATTCGCGCAAGCCTGCTATCAGAGCATGAAGGACGCAAAGTGGATCGACCTCGCACAGCGCTCGTAACCGGAACGTCATCCGGACTCGGCCAGGCCATCGCCATCGCGCTGGCGCGCGCCGGCTATGACCTCGCGCTGACCGAGATGGACGTGACGCAGCTCAAGGAGACGCTGGCGCATCCCGACGTCGCGAAACGCAAGGTCGCGCCGGCCATGCTCGACCTGCGCTCGCGGGAGAGCATCAACGCCGCGTTCGCGGATTCGCGCGCGCGGCTCGGCGACATCGATCTTCTGGTGAACAACGCCGGCCGCGCGCTGGTGAAGCCGTCGGTCAACATCACCGAGGCCGACTGGGACGATGTGATGAGTTCGAACCTCAAGGGCGCGTTCTTCCTGTCGCAATTGTTCGGCCGCGCCTGCATCAACGGCAAGCGGCCCGGCTCAATCGTCAGCATCGCGTCGACTCACGGCATGACCGGCATCGGCGAGCGGCTGGTCTATGGCATCTCCAAGGCCGGACTGATCCAGATGACAAAAATGCTGGCGATCGAATGGGCCGACAAGGGCATCCGCGTCAACGCGGTCGCGCCGGCCACAGTGATGACGGCCTCACGCGAGAAGCTGCTCAGCGATCCGGAGGCGCGCGCCCGCATGCTGTCGCGCATCCCGATCGGCCGCTTCGTCACGCCGGAGGAAATTGCCGCCGCCGTGGTCTATCTCGCCAGCGACGGCGCGGCGGCGGTGACCGGCCACACTTTGACGGTCGACGGCGGCGTGACGGTGATTTGACTATCCAGCCGCAAAAACCGTGCAGTTCTCCGGCCGGATCGTAACCTCAACCATGTCACCCGCCCGGGCGCCGATCGGCGCCTGGATCGAGCGCAGTTCGACGCCATCGAGATCGAGCACGTATTCCTCCTCGGCGCCGAGGAAAGACGCGGCCCGCACTTCCCCGATCAAGGCGCCGTGGTTCGCCGTGCCGCCTTGCGGCAGCTTTCGGATCGAGACGTGTTCCTTACGGATGCAGGCCAGCACCGATGCTCCAGGTGCGATCGGGCGCTCGTCGCCGATCAATCCGCGCAAGGTCAGCCGCTCCGACAGCGCGACCTCGGCGTAGCAAAGCCCGGTTTGCACATCGCTGGTCCGGATTGCCCGGCCGCCGCGCACATTGAGCCCGAGGAAGCGCGCGACGAATGGCGTGCGCGGCCGGAATGAAACGTCGCGCGGCGCGCCGGAGGTTTCGACCTTGCCGCGATTCATCAGCACCACGTTCTCGGCGAGCGCGAACGCCTCGGCCTGGTCGTGGGTGACGTAGATCGCAGTAAAGCCGAGCCGGTTCTGCAAGATCTTCAGCTCGATTCGCATCTGGTCGCGCAATTGCGCGTCGAGGTTCGACATCGGTTCGTCGAACAGAACGAGACGCGGCTCGTAAACCAGAGCGCGGGCAAGCGCGACACGCTGCTGCTGGCCGCCGGACAATTGCGTTGCCGGCTTGTCGTGCCATGCGGCAAGGCCGACGACTTCGAGGATGCGTGCGACTCGGTCGCGCTGCTCGTCCTTCGCAACCTTGCGGACCTTGAGCGGAAAGCCGACGTTCTGCTCGACCGTCATATGCGGCCACACCGCGTAGGACTGGAACACCACGCCAAGCTCGCGCTGTTCCGGCTTGAGGTCGATACCTTGTGCGGCGTCGAATGCCACGCGGCCGGCGATCGAGATATGGCCCCGGTCGGGCGTCTCCAGGCCCGCGATGCAGCGCAGGATCGTGGTTTTGCCGCAGCCGGACGGCCCGAGTAAAGCCAGCGTATGTCCCTCGCCGACCGACAGCGAGATGTCGTCGACGGCGACGAGATCGCCGAACCGCTTGGTCAGGTTGCGGATCGAGACGAAGGGTTCGGATGTTCGGCCGATGTTCACAATGCAATGTATGGGCAATCGGCCACTTGGTGCCAAGTGGGCAGCGGCTACCGCCTCCCTCCCCCTGCAAGGGGGAGGGTCAGGGCTATCGGATGGACACATCCTGTTCTTGCCATGAGTGCGACATGTTGACTCGGGTGGCTTGGAACGAGTGGCGGGACGGTCGGATCAATGATTCCGTGCTTTGCGGTCTTTTGGATGGAGGCCGCGATGACGATGGTGGACGATCTCGGAGTGTTTGGGGACGAGCGGCTGCAAAAAAGGGGCAGCAGTTGCTTGGGCGCATGGTGCTGCGCCGCACGGTCAGCATCAAACGGCTTGGCGGCGATGAAGCCGGTGAGAAGGCCTTCGGACGGTTTCTGCGCAACAAACGTGTGAGCGAGGCGGCGCTGATCACCGCGGCGAAGTCGCATCTGTTGGCGCAGGTGGCTGGACGCCGTGTGCTGGCGATTCAGGACACCAGCGAAATCAACTTCTCGCGGCATACGCGCAGCAAGACCGCGTTCGGCCGAGGCGGCAACGGTACCGACGCGGCCTTTTTCGTGCATCCAGTGCTGGCGGTTGACGCGGACAGCAACGTCATCTTGGGGCTGGCCGACGTGCAGCTCTGGCAACGGCATGGTACAGCCGCGAAAGAGGCGTCCCGCACGACGGATGAGAAAGAATCCCGCCGCTGGCTGGCTGGTGCCGAGGCGGCGGCAAGCCTGCGCGCGGCCGGGTCCACAGCCGTTACCGTAGTGGCCGACCGCGAGGGCGACCTCTATCCCGCTTTTGCGCGGCGGCCGGGCGCAGTCGAACTGCTGGTCCGCGCCCAGACCGAGCGCGGGTTGGCCGGTGGCGGCTATCTGTTCGCACATCTCGATGGTCTTCCCATCGCGGATCGCTTCATTCTCGATCTGCCAGCCATCCCCGGACGTAGCGCGCGGCGCGCCGCAATGGTCCTGCGTTACGGCCCGGTCAGTTTGAGCCGGCCTCGAAACAGCGCCGATCGCAATCTGCCGGCAACCGTCGCGCTCTACGCCCTCGATGTACGCGAGATCGAGGCACCGGCTGGGGTTGAGCCGGTCCATTGGCGCCTTCTGTCCAGTGCTCCTATCGATACTGTTGCGACGGCGCACCAGGCGATCGCCGACTACCGCCGCCGCTGGCATATCGAGCAGCTCTTCCGAACCCTCAAGAGCCAAGGCCTCGATCTCGAAGATAGCCAGATCAAAACGCCGCACGTCTTGCACAAGATCGCCGTCGTCGCCTTGCGCGCCGCCGTTGTGTGCATGCAGCTTGTTCATGCGCGCGGCGGCGCCGATCAGCGGCCGGCCATCGCTGCCTTCGAGACTGAAGAAGTCGAGGTGCTTGAAGCCATCGCCCCCACCGTCGACGGCAAGACCGACCGCCTTAAAAATCCCTTCCCGCCGCGATCGTTGCCTTGGGCGGCTTGGATTATCGCTCGCCTCGGCGCATGGAGCGGTGCCAAGAGCGCCAAACCACCCGGCCCCATAACCATGCATCGAGGTCTGCAATGCTTCCATGCTATCGCTCACGGCTTCAGGCTCAAAAATGTGTCCATCCGATAGGGGTCGGGGTGGGGGTCTGCCGCGATCGCCGACCCCGCGATTGACCCCCACCCGGATCGCTTCGCGATCCGACCTCCCCCTTTTCAGGGGGAGGTATCTAAGCCGCAGCCGACTTGCCGATCGCCGCGTTGACGCGCGGCATCACCTGCTCGGCCATCAGCGTCATCGAGCGCTTCTCCAGCGCGGGATCGACCCAGTCCATGCCGGCATACACCATCTCGCCGAAATCGCCGATCTCCTCGCGCAACGCCAGAATGCGATCGACGATCTTGTTGACACTACCGTGGATCATGCAGTGATCGAGCACATAGTCGAGCGTGATCTCCTCGTCCGGCTGGTCCTTGTGGCTCTTGAACACGTAGAGCCGCTTGCCGCGCTTCATCTTGGAATACATCTGGTGCCAGTAGAACCGGTACGGGCTGTTCTCGTCGTCGCGGCCGTAACGCGCAGCAACCTTGTCGTCGTCCGCCACGCAGATGGTGCGCGCGACGCGCCAGTCGGCAACCTTTGGCTCGACACCCGCTTCGGCCTTGCCCTTGCAGTAGTTGGTCCAGTGCGACTTCAGGTGCGCGGAGAGCAGAAAGTTGGCCGACAGCGGATGAAAGTCGCGCCGGCCCATGTGAACCACGCCGGGCGAGAACGGCGCCACCACGGTGCCGACGATCTCCGGCCGCGGCTTCTGGTACGGCTTGAACAGGTAGCCGATGCCGAGCGGCAGATCGATCGTGCGGCTGGTCGACACCTTGAATCGGTTGTCAGGGAAATCGATGTCGTACGGCGGATCGCGCTCCCAGATCGCCAGGATCACGTCGATCAACTCGGCGAACATCTTGTTGCGGTCCTGCTCCAGGATGCCGAGCGCCTCGGCGTCGGAGGTCAGCGCGCCGGGGCTCACGCCGAAGATGAAACGGCCCTGCGACAGGTGATCGAACATCGCGGCATGCTGGGCGACCAGCACCGGGTGCATGTGCGAGAGGTTGCTGGTTCCGGTTGCGAGCTTGATGGTCTTGGTCTCGGGGATCAGCGTGCCGAGGAACATCATGCTGTTGGTGATGGTCTCGCACTTGTCGGTGAGGTGCTCGCCCACGAACGCATCATGGAAGCCGAGCTTGTCGGCCAGGATGATGGCCTCGCGATCCTCACGCAGCGTTTCCGCGAGGTCCCGGTGTATCGGGTGCACCGGCATCGTGAAGTACCCCAGTCTCATTCCTCGATCTCCCTTCCGTCATTCCGGGACCGCGCCATAGCGCGTCGAAGACGCGCGTAAGCGCGCTAATGGCGCGGAACCCGGAATCCAGACAAAAAACACCGAACGTGCATCTGGATTCCGGGTTCGCTGCTGCGCAGCGCCCCGGAATGACAGCATGCCTGACGAACTGCTACCCTTACTACCTTACAGTGGGCCTTCGCCCAAGAGCGTTCCGTCATGAGATCCATGCGCTTTGCAGCACTGGCACTCGCCCTGATTGCCGGTCCCGCAAGCGCCGCCGAGCTGACGCTGATCCGGCTCAACACGTTCCCGACCGCGCGGTCGCTGCCGTTCATCGTTGGTGTCGAGAAAGGCATCTTCGCCAAGCACGGCATCAAGCTGGAGTTCGAGTTCACCGAAAGCTCCAAGGCGCAGCGCTCGGGCCTCGCCGCGGGCAAATTCGAGATCGTGCATTCCGCGGTCGACAACGCGCTGGCGATGATCGAGGTCGCCAAGGTCGATGTGGTGATCGTCTCCGGCGGCGACGGCGGCACCAATGAGTTCATCATCGGCAAAGGCCTCAACTCCTACGCCGACATCCGCGGCAAGGCGCTGGTCACCGACGCGCCGAACACCGCTTACGCGGTGCAGGCGAAGAAAATCCTGGCGCGGCACGGCCTGAAGGATGGCGTCGATTACCGCATCAACGCCGCCGGCGCCGGCCCCTTCCGCCTCAAGGCGATGCTGGAAGGCGGCGACAATGCCGCCGCAATCATGAACCTGCCGTTCTCGGCGCAGGCGATCGAAGCCGGCATGAAAAGCCTCGGCCGCACGGTCGATCTGCTCGGGCCCTATCAGGCCGGCGGCGCGTTCGTGCTGCGCTCCTGGGCGCAGGCTAACGGCAGCACGCTGGAGCGCTACCTCGTCGGTTATGTCGATTCGCTGCGCTGGGTGCTCGACAAGAACAACCGCGACGAGGCCATCACGCTTCTCATGGCGAAGCGCAATCTGTCGCGCTCACTCGCCACCCGCAGCTACGACCTGATGATCGAGCCCGGCTTCGGGTTCAATCCGGACGCGAAGCTCCACGCAGAGGGATTCGACAACGTGCTCAAGCTGCGCCAGGAGGTCGAGGGCGGCCCGATGCCGAACCCGGCGAAGTATCTCGACTTGTCGTATTACGAACGCGCGATGAAACGATTGTCGCGCTAGGTAGGATACATGCAACGACGTGAGTTTATCACCCTGCTTGGCAGCACGGCAGCGGCATGGCCGATGACCGTGGCGGCGCAGCGGTCGCGGAAGCTGCCGACCATCGGGTTTCTCGGCACAGCCTCAGAAGCCGGCTGGCGCCAGTGGACCACCGCATTCGTCGAACGACTTCGCGAACTCGGTTGGATCGAAGGTCGTACTGTCTTGATCGAGTTTCGATGGGCTGACGGACGAACCGAACGCTTTGCGGAAATTGCATCGGAATTTGTCCGGCATAATGTCAACGTCATCGTCACAACGGGGACGGCGATACCGGCAGCAAAGCAGGCAACCTCCGCCATCCCGATCGTGTTTGCTATTGCTATCGATCCGCTCGGCACGGGTCTGGTTGCGAGCTTGGCCCAACCGGGCGGCAACGTTACCGGCCTATCGGTTCAGGGCACTGACCTTGCCGGGAAACGTCTCGAGTTGTTGAGGGAATCCATCCCAAGCTATCGTCGCTTGGCAATCCTGGCCAACAGCGGTTATCCGGCGGCAGTCCGGGAGATGGGTGAGGTGGAGAAAACGGCCCTTACGTTGGGCTTTGACATTTTTGCTCATGAAATCCGCCGCGCCGAGGACATCGCGCCAGCGTTTGAGGCGATCAAGGGCCGCGCCGAAGTGCTTTATGTCTGTGCCGATGCTCTCGTGAACGCCAACCGGATTCGCATCAACGCGCTGGCGCTGGCCCTGCAGCTGCCGACCATGCACTCGACCCGAGAGTATGTCGAAGCAGGGGGCCTGATGTCATATGGGCCAAATTTCCGACAGTCTTGGCGGCGCGCCGCAGATTATGTCGACAAGATTTTGCGCGGAACGAAACCGTCCGACCTCCCCGTTGAGCAGCCCACCAAGTATGAACTTGCGATCAATCTCGGAACAGCGAAGGCGCTCGGTCTCAATATGCCGGAGTCACTGCTCGCACGGGCCGACGCTATAATCGAATAAAACCACTCCGACGTCATGGCCGGGCTTGTCCCGGCCATCCACGTCTTGCTTTATGGTGACAGAACAAGGCGTGGATGCCCGGCACAAGGCCGGGCATGACGCGGTTGGTCCGGAGCAAAAAATCCCAATGCCCAACAACACGCTCGATGGCGCGCAGGTCATCGTCGACTACCTGATCCAGCAGAAAGTGCCCTACGCCTTCGGCCTGTGCGGCCACGGCAACATCCAGTTCATCGACGCGCTGTTCGAGCGCCAGAGCGACATCAAGACCATCTCGACGCACCACGAGAGCGTCTGCGGTTTCATGGCCGACGTGTACTACCGCGTGTCCGGCCAGCCGGTCGCGACCTTCACATCCTGCGGCCCCGGTTCGGTGAACCTGCCGATCTCGCTCGCCACCGCCTATCTCGATTCGGTGCCGTTCCTGGCCGTCACCGGCAACGTGCCGACCAGCCAGTTCGGCCGCGGCGCGTTCCAGGAGCTGTATCGCCAGCATCAGGCCGACTTCCCGTCCTCGGTGCGCACCATGTGCAAGCGGGTGTATCAACCGACCCGCGGCGAGCAGGTGCCGATGATGGTGCGGCAGGCGTGGAAAACGATGGTGACCGGCCGCCCCGGTCCGGTCGTGCTCGACGTGCCGTTCGACGTGTTCGAGGAAGCCGCCGCCGAAGAGCCCCCAAAGGCGCAGGAGTGGAGCGCCAACATCTCGTCGCGCTGCGGCGCCGACCCCGACGGCGTGGTGAAGGCTGTCGACATGCTGCTGTCGGCAGAGCGCCCGGTGATCATTGTCGGCCAGGGCGTGAAGTATTCGCGCGCCACCGAAGAGCTGAAAGCGCTCGCCGAGAAGCTGCAGATCCCGGTCGCGCATTCGATGAGCGGCATCGGCGCGATCGACACGCTGCATCCGCTGTCGCTTGGTCTCGTCTCGCGCGCCGGCGCGCTGCAAGCCAACAGCGCGACACGCCAGGCCGACGTGCTGCTGGCGCTCGGCATGCGGTTCGACGACCGCACGTCGTCGTCGTGGATTCAGGGCTACTCGTTCACCATCCCGCCGACTAGGCTCATTCACGTCGACATCGATCCGGAGGAGATCGGCCGCAACTATCCGATCGCGCTCGGCCTGATGGCGGATGTGCGAACTTTCCTGCGGCAGGTGCTGGCGGAGCTCGACCGCCGCAAGTCGCTCGAAGCCGCTGCATCAGCGCGCGCCAGGTGGCTCAAGCAGATCGAAGGCTGGCGCAAGGAATGGGAAGCCTACATCGCGCCGGGCTTCAAGGACGATTCGTCGCCGATCAATCCGCAGCGCGCCGCCTTCGAGATCGACCGCGCTCTTCCCGCCGACGCGATCATGGTCAGCGACATTGGTGTGCACCACAACTGGCTGCTGCAATACTGCAAGCCGCGCCGGATCGACTCTCAGATCGGCTGTATGGGCTTCGGCGCGATGGGTTTCGGCGTTGCCGGCGTGCTGGGCGCGAAGTTCGCGGCGCCGGACCGGCCGTGCGTGTCGGTGTCGGGCGACGGCGCGTTCTTCATGCACGCCAACGTGCTCGGCACCGCGGTCGAGTACAATCTGCCGGTCGTCTGGGTGGTGTGGAACAACTACGCCTACGGCTCGATCCGCGGATTGCAGCGCGGCTATCTCGGCGGCCGCGAATTGGCGACCGACTTCAAGCATCCCTCGACCGGTGCGCCTTACAACCCCGACTTCGCCGCGATGGCGCGCTCGGCCGGCGTCGAGGGCGTCAGCGTCGACAAGCCCGGCGACCTCAACGACGCCGTGAAGATGGCGGTCGCCGCCAACAAGCCGTTCCTGATCGACGCCAACATCGGCGGCGACCTCAACCCCGGCGGCGCCGGCGTGTGGGAGCTACCCGGCAGCGGCATCAGCAAGCCGGCGATCGGCGGGCGGTATCAGCCGTAGCTGGTCTATGCAAAAACCGGCCCTCACCTTCGTCATGGCCGGGCTTGTCCCGGCCATCCACGTCTTGCTTATCTAAGCGCCGAAGAAAGTCGTGGATGCCCGCGACAAGCGCGGGCATGACGACCTCATAGAATTGCGTTGGAGGCAACAATGCCCGACCACATCCCCGAAGAAGCCAAAAACTTCAAGCTGCTCGGCCATGACCCGTCCGCCGCGTGGGGCGGCGGCAGTATCGTCGAGATCAACAAGGGCTACGCCTATGTCGGCGGCGTCGGCTCGGCGAGCTTCAACGGCCCGGAGGGCTTCACCGTCCACGACGTGCGCGACCCGCGCAATCCCAGGAAAGTCGCCGAGGTGAAGTCGCCGCCCGGCGTTCACTCCCACAAGCTGCGCGTGGTCGACGGCGACATTCTCTACGTGAACTCGGAGCGGCTCGGCGGCGAGAAGGGCCTCAACGCCCGCACCGGCCTGTTCATCTTCGACATTTCGAAGGGCGGCGAGCCGAAGCAGATCGGCTTCTACGACACGCCGGGCACCGGCCCGCACCGCTTCGGCGTCGACAACAAGCGCAAGCTCGCCTTCCTGCCGAACGACGCGCCGGGCTGGAACAAGCGCGTGATCTGGACACTCGACATCAAGAACCCGGAGAAGCCGGAGGTCATCAGCCAATGGGGCCTGCCGTGGATGAAGGCGGCCGACGGCGTCGGCGAGTTCGGCAGCGCGCAGCCGCACGAGGAAGCCATCACGCTGCACGGCCCGCCGATGATCCGCGGCAACCGCATGTACGCCGCGTGGTGGGGCGGCGGCATTTCCGTCATCGATTGCACCGACCTGTCCAACATGAAGCTCGCCGGGCACCTGTCCTGGGCGCCGCCCTTCCCCGGCTCGAACCACACCTGCTGGCCGATCGGCGACAAGCCCTACCTTGTCGTCACCGACGAGGCGCGCGCCAAGCAGAAATACTGGGACGCACAGTTCATGTGGATCATCGACGCGCGCAAGGAAGACAAGCTCACGCCGATCGCGACCTTCATGCCGGACCGCGAAAAGTACTTCAACCGGCCCGGCCGCTACGGCGCGCACAACATCCTGGAGCGCGAGATCGCATCCGACGGTCCGTGGAAGGACATCGTGTTCCTCACCTACTTCAACGCCGGCCTTCGCGCGGTCGACGTCAGCGATCCGTTCCATCCCAAGGAGAAGGGCTGCTACGTGCCGGCGCTCGAGGGCGACCGCCCGGCGGTGCAGTCGAACGACATCGGCACCGACGAGCACGGCCGGCTCTACCTGATCGACCGCGCCGGCGCCGGCATGCATATTCTGGAGTACACGGGGTAACTGAATTTCGCGCTCAGCATTCGGTGCAGCGCCCACACTCCGCTGTCATCGCCCGCGAAAGCGGGCGGTCCAGTAATCACCGGGCGTACTGGATGCCCCGCCATAGGCGAGCGAAGCGACGCCGTCCTTCGGACGGCTTTGCGCGGGGCATGACACCGAACAAGTCGAGACAAACACGGGAACACAATCATGGATCTCGGCCTCAAAGACCGCGTTGCCATCGTTACTGGCGGCAACCGAGGCATCGGCTATGCCGTTTCCGCCGAATTGCTGCGCGAGGGCGCCCATGTGGTGGTGGCGAGCCTCGATCCCGCGCGCAACGCGCAGGCGATCGAGACGCTGAAGAGCCAATCGAACGGCCGCGTGATCGGCGTGCCGACCGATCTTAACGACGCCGCTGCGGTCGACGCCCTGTTCGAGCGCACGCTCGCCGAATTCGGCCGGCTCGACATTCTCGTCAACAACGCCACCAACGTCTCGCAGGGCAGCTTCTTCCAGATGGACGAGGCGGCCTGGGACCATGCGTTCGATCACAAGCTGCGCGGCACGGTGCGCTGCATCCGCCATGCGGTGCCGCCGATGCGCGAGCGCAAGTGGGGCCGCATCGTCAACATTTCCGGCGGCGCCGCCTGGACGCCGCAGCTTGGCGCCATCACCACCGGCATCAACAACGCGGCGGTGCAGAACCTCACCGTGGCGCTCGCCAACGAACTCGGCAAGGACAGCATCCTGGTGAACGCCGTGGTGCCGACCGCGATCCGCACCGACCGCCACGACAAGAATATCAAGGACACCATGGCCAAGACCGGCCAGTCCGAGGCCGAGGTGCTCAAGCCCCGCGTCGCCAAGATCCCGCTGGGCCGCATGGCCGCGGCGGAGGAAGTGGCAGCCGTGGTCGTGTTCCTGTCGTCGGAGCGTGCCAGCTTCGTTACCGGCAGCGCCTGGGCCGTCGATGGCGGGGTGTCGGCAAGACTGTGAATTGATTTCAAATGGTGCAACGGACTCAGATACCCTCCCCTTGTGGGAGAGGGTGGTTCCGAGCGAAGCGAGGGACCGGGTGAGGGGTCAGCGCCCAATCCACCCATGGACCCCTCACCCGGCTCGCGCTAAAGCGCTCGCCACCCTCTCCCACAAGGGGAGAGAGTACAGAGCAAGACGCAAGGGCGACAGATACGGAGACTGACGTGCTGAGGAAACTCGCGATCTGTCTTGCAGCCGTCGCGGCATTGGCGCTCGCGTGCACTTCCGCGCAAGCCCAACAAAACGCCTATCCGAACCGCCCCGTCACCATCCTCGTCGCATTCACGCCGGGCGGGCCGAGCGACGTGCTCGCGCGCATCATCGGCAAGCGCCTCAACGAAATCCTGCACCAGCCGTTCATCATCGAGAACCGGCCCGGCGCCGGCGGCAACATTGCCGCCGAGCAGGTCGCGCGCGCGACTCCCGACGGCTACACGCTGTTGATGGGCAACAACAGCATCCTCGCCACCAACGCCGCGCTCTATAAGAAGCTGAACTACGACGCCGAGAAGGATTTCATCCCGATCAGCCTGATCGGCTCGCAGGCCAACATCCTGGTGGTCAATCCGACCGTGCCGGCGAACTCCATGGCGGAGCTGATCGCGCTCGCCAAGGCGAGCCCCGGCAAGATCAACTTCGCCTCCTCCGGTCACGGCGCCGCCGCGCACCTGTCCGGCGAATTGTTCAAGTCCGAGGCCAAGATCAACATCGTGCACGTTGCCTACAAAGGCGCGGCGCCGGCGCTGCAGGACGTGATCGGCGGCCATGTGCAGATGATGTTCGCCACCGCCGCGTCGGTGATCGGGCTCATCCGCGACAACAAGGTGCGCGCGCTCGCCGTCACCACGCCGAAGCGCACCGCCCTACTGCCCGATCTTCCGACCGTGGACGAGCTTGGCCTCAAGGGCTTCGACGCCACCACCTGGCACGGCCTGGTTGCCCCGGCCGGCACGCCGAAGGAGGTCATCGACACGCTCAGCTTCGCCGTCACCTCCGCGCTCAAGGATCCGGCGACGCAGAAGGCGCTGTTCGATCTCGGTGTCGATGTGGTCGGCAATTCGCCGAAGGAGTTCGAGGCCTACATCAAGGCGGAGATTCCGAAATGGACCGCGGTGGTGAAAGCGTCTGGCGCCAACATCGAATGATGGCAGGCGCGATCGGCATTGCCGGCGGCGCGCTGCTGCTCGCGCTCGGCGCCGCTCCCGCTGCCGCGCTCGACTATCCGACCCGGCCGATCACGCTGGTCGTCGCCCACAAGCCGGGCGGCCCGAGCGACGTGATCGGCCGCGTTCTAGGCCGGCTGCTCGCATCGACGCTGCGTCAGCCGCTGATGATCGAGAACCGGCAGGGCGCCGGCGGCAACATCGCCGGCGAGCACGCCGCCCATGCCGCGTCCGACGGCTACACGCTGCTGATGGGCAACACCGGCATCCTCGCGGCCAATCCCGCGCGCCGGAAAGACATCGGCTTCGATCCACAGCTTGATTTTATGCCGATCACGCTGATCGGGACGCAGGCCAATGCGCTAGTGGTCAATCCCGCGTTTCCTGCGCAGACGCTGACGCAACTGATCGAGATCGCGAAGGCCAAGCCCGGCGCCGTCACCTTTGCGTCGGCGGGGCACGGCAGCGCGTCCCACCTTGCCGGCGAATTGTTCAAGGCCCAGGCCAAGGTCAACCTTGTGCATGTGCCGTACAAAAAGCCGGCGCCGGCATTGCAAGACGTGGTCGGCGGCCATGTGCAGATGATGTTCGCGCCGGCCGCGCTGGTGGCGAACCACGTGCGGCACGGACGCCTGCGCGTGCTCGGGCTGGCGACCCGCACGCCCAGCGAGCTGTTGCCAGGCGTCGCCACCATCGACGAGCTCGGGCTGACGGGATTCGACGCCACCACGTGGTATGGCCTGGTCGCGCCGGCTGGCACGCCGAAGGAGATCATCGACGTGCTGTATCATTCGACCGCGGCCGCGCTTGAAGACCCGGCCGCGCGGCGGATCATGGCCGGGCTCGGCATCGACGTGGTCGGCAGCTCGCCGCGCGCGTTCGAGGCCCATATCGCGAGCCAGATCCCCAAATGGTCCACCGTCATCAAATCGATGGCCTACACTCATTGAAATGAGCACCGCACCCGATTACGCGCCGCTGTGCGCCCCGCCCGACCGCGAGCCGCGCGCACCCCGCACGGCGTTCCCGCCGCTCGCCTGCGACACCCACGCCCACATTTTCGAGGCGCGTTTCCCTTATGCAAAGGAGCGCCTCTATACGCCGCCGGATTCCAATCTCGACGACTACAAGAAGCCGCTCAAGACGCTGGGTTGCGAACGCGCCGTGCTGGTGCAGCCGAGCGTGTATGGCGCCGACAATTCAGCGATGCTCGATGCATTGAACCGCGCAGGCCCGGGGTTCCGCGCGGTCGCGGTGACCGATCCCGGCATTTCGGACGCGGACATCAAGTCGCTGCACCGCGCCGGCGTGCGCGGCCTGCGCTTCAACGTGGTCGATGTGCGCAACAACAAGAACCAGGTCCCGGCCGACATGCTGCGCGGCGTGGCGAAGCGCATCACGCCGCACGGCTGGCACATCGAGATGCTGGTCAATCTCGACGAGGCCGGCGATTTCGCGCCACTGCTGGGCTCGCTCGGCGTACCGGTGGTGCTTGGCCATCTCGGCTATCCCAAGGGCGGCGCGGCCGCATGGAGCGGGACGCGTGCGTTCGCCGATCTGCTCAGGCTGCTCGACGGCGGGCAATGCTGGATCAAGCTGACCGGGCCTTACCGCATCACCACTGCGCCCGACCTGCCCTACGGCGACACCGACGAGCCTGCGAAGAAGCTCGTCGCGGCGAGGCCCGACCGCATGATCTGGGGCACCGACTGGCCGCACGTCATGAAAAAGAAGCCGATGCGCAACGACGGTGACATGGCCGACCTGCTGGAACGCTGGGTTCCCGACGCGGCAACGCGCAAGCGGATTCTGGTCGATAATCCGGCGGCGCTATATGGGTTTGAGGCGGGGGAGAGGATTCGGTTTTAGTTCGGTGTCATTCCGGCCGAGCGTAGCGAGAGCCGGAATCCATACTCCCGGTGGTGGTTATGGATTCCGGGCTCGCCGCCATAGCGCGTCGAAGACGCGCGTTACCGCGCTCATGGCGGCGCCCCGGAATGACAACCGAGGGGCCGCCCGTGCTATCTTGCGTCGCGATCACCATCCGCTCGAAAGCATCCCATGGCAGGCAACATCAATCCCAATCCCTTCACCACGCGGCCCGAGATCGAGGGCACGTTCGGCGTCGTCGCCTCGACGCACTGGATCGCCACCGCGGTCGGCATGGCGACGCTGGAGAAGGGCGGCAACGCGTTCGATGCGGCCTGCGCCACCGCGTTCACCCTGCAAGTCGTCGAGCCGCATCTCAACGGCCCGGGCGGCGACGTCCCGGTGATCCTCTATGACGTGAAGCGCGGCAAGCCGGAGATCATCTGCGGTCAGGGCCCCGCCCCCGCCGGCGCCACCATCGCGCACTACAAGCGCGAAGGCCTCGACATGATGCCCGGCACCGGCCTGCTCGCCGCCTGCATCCCCGGCATGTTCGACACCTGGATGCTGCTGCTGCGCGACTACGGCACCATGAAGCTCGCCGATGTGCTGACGCCCGCGATCTTCTACGCGCAGAACGGCCATCCGCTGGTCGAGCGCGCCAGCGCCACCATCGCAACGGTCGAGAAGCTGTTCCGCCAGCACTGGCCCACATCGGCCGCGGTCTACCTGCCGAACGGCAAGGTGCCCCAGCAAGGCGTGATGTTCACCAACAGAACGCTGGCCGCGACCTACGCACGCGTGCTGAAGGAAGCCGAGAGCGCGGGCGGTGACCGCGTCGCGCAGATCGAGAAGGCGCGCAAGGTGTGGTCGCACGGCTTCGTCGCCGAGGCGATCGACAAGTTCTGCCGCACGCAAAAGGTGATGGACACCAGCGGCGCGCCGCACTCTGGCGTTCTCACCGGACAGGACATGGCGAAGTGGCAGGCCCGCGTCGAGGCGCCGCTCACCTACGACTACCGCAATTACACGGTCTGCAAGGCGCCGTGGAGCCAGGGGCCGGTGACACTGCAACAGCTCGCGCTACTCAAGGGCTTCAATCTTGACGGCATGGACGTGGTCGGGCCGGACTTCATCCATCTGCTGGTCGAATGCTCCAAGCTCGCCTACGCCGACCGCGAGAAGTTCTACGGCGATCCCGATTTTGTTCAGGTGCCGTTCGAGACGCTGCTCTCCGACGCCTACAACGACGAGCGCCGCAAGCTGGTCGGCGACACCGCGTCGCTGGAGCTGCGGCCCGGCTCGGTCGAGGGCTTCGGCGCGCTGGTGAAGCTGAAGGAAGGCGCCAAGCTCGTTGCCGGCATGGGCGCGGGCGAGCCGACCGTCGGCCGCATGGGCGAGGTGGTCGGCGACACCGTGCATTTCGACATCGTCGATCAGGCCGGCAACATGGTGACGTCGACGCCGTCCGGCGGCTGGCTGCAATCCTCGCCAGTCATCCCTGAGCTCGGCTTCGGGCTCGGCACTCGCATGCAGATGTTCTGGCTGGAGGAAGGCCACCCAGCCTCGCTCGTTCCCGGCAAGCGCCCGCGCACCACGCTGTCACCAACGCTCGCGCTGCGCGACGGCCTGCCCTATCTCGCCTGGGGCTCGCCCGGTGGCGACCAGCAGGACCAGTGGATCACGCAGTTCTTCCTGCGCCACGTCCACGCCGGCATGAATTTGCAGGAGGCGATCGACGCGCCGGCCTGGCACTCCGAGCATTTCCCGATCTCGTTCTGGCCACGCACCTCGCGGCCCGGCGTGTTGCAGATCGAGAAGCGCGTGCCCAAGGAAACACGCGACGAGCTGTCGCGCCGCGGCCACAAGATCGAGGTCGAGCCGGAATGGTCGGAGGGACGCCTCACCGCGGCCTCACGGCTCGATCCACGCCGCCGCGCCGCCGCCAATCCGCGCGGCATGCAGGGCTACGCCGCGGGGCGTTGACCGCGTCATCCGGGAATCTCCGGTGTCATATTGGCCGAAGTCGAGCTATAGTCGCGCCATGACCAAGCTCGTCGAACAGGCCGTGGCCGCGATCAGCAAATTGCCGCCTGAAACGCAGGATGATCTGGCGCGCCTCATGCTCTCGCTCGCGGCCGAGCCGCCAACGCCGCTGACGCCTGACGAGGCTGCGGCCGTCGCGGAGGCCGAGGCTGAAATCGCGCGCGGCGAGCGCGTGCCGTCGGAAACCGTCCAAGCATTCTGGCGTGCCCACGGCTTATGAAGGCCGTCGTTGCGGCTCGCGCATTGCGCGACCTCGAAGGCATTGCTGAATACCTGAATAAGCGCAGCCCTTCCGGGGCGAAGAGCGTCCTCGCGGCCATCAAAACAAGCATCGATGCGTTGACGTTCTTCCCGGAAATCGGCCGCGTCATCGACGAAGCCGGGTACCGACGCTTGCCTGTGCCGCGCTATCCCTATTCGATCGTTTACCGGATTTCCGGCGACGAGTTGCTCATTCTCCACGTCCGCCATGCGGCAAGGCGGCCGCTCAATCCGACCGACCTTTGATCGCGAGGCTCGCAATCCGGCAATTCGGAAGACGGCAGCGCGGCTCTGCCCAAACTTTGCCGTGCTGACTTCCGGCGAGGCCGAGGTATGATCTGCCAACAACAAAAGCCTACGGAGGAACCGCTTGAACACCACCGCCCCCATGATCGTCGCCGAGAATGCGTCGAAGCTGTTTCTCGACGGCGCGGTGGTGGCGTTCCGCCAGCTCAATCTTTCGGTCGCGAAAAACGAGATCATGTGCGTGGTCGGCCCCTCGGGCTGCGGCAAGACCACGCTGCTGCGCTGCATCGCCGGCCTCACCGACATCTCGACCGGCCGCCTCACCGTCGAGGGCAAACCGGTCGATGGGCCGCCCGACAGCGTCGCGATGGTGTTCCAGCACTTCGGCCTGCTGCCGTGGAAGACGGTCTATGAGAACGGCGCGTTCGGCCTGGCGATGGCCGGCGCGCCTACGGCGCAAATCAAGGAGCGCGTCGCGCACTACATCGACGTGGTCGGTCTCAACGGCTTCGAGAACCACTATCCCTACCAGCTCTCCGGCGGCATGCAGCAGCGTGTCGGCCTCGTTCGCGCGCTGGCGATGAACCCGCAGGTGCTGCTGATGGACGAGCCGTTCGCCGCGCTCGACGCGCAGACCCGCGAAATCCTGCAGGAAGAATTGCTCGCGCTGATGGAGCGTCCGGAAGAGCGCAAGACCATGGTGTTCATCACCCACTCGATCGACGAAGCGATCCTGCTCGGCGACCGCATCGCGGTGATGAGCGCCCGCCCCGGACGCATCAAGGAAATCCTCGACATGCCGTTCGGCCGGCCGCGCAACGTCGACGACATGCGGATGGACGCCCGGTTCGGCGAATTGCGCCAGCACATCTGGCATCAGCTCCACACCGCGCGGCCGAAGCGCGCCCAGGCGCCGCGGGAGGTCGCGTGATGTATCGCACGATGGCGCCGCGGTTTTACCTCCCCCTGAAAGGGGGAGGTCGGCGAGCGAAGCGAGCCGGGTGGGGGTCTGCTGCGCGACCGCCATTTAACTCGACCCCCTCCCCAACCCTCCCCCTTTCAGGGGGAGGGAGCAGACCCAGTTCGCGGAGAGACATCGCGTGAGCACCGTCGAACAGGCGCCCGAAGCCCTGACCGAAGCGCAGGTCCAGCGCGAGCTCGACAACGACCGCGCGCGCGCCGAGCAAGCCGGCGCGAACCGACGGCGCCGGCAGTTGCTGCACAACTTCATCATCCGCATGGTGTCGCTGGCGATCTTCCTGGCGCTCTGGCAGATCGCCGGCTTGAACATCGATCCCGTGCTGTTCACCACGCCGTCCAAGGTGGCGGTCGCGGCGGTCGACATGGTGGCGAGCGGCGAGCTGTGGTTCGCGCTGTGGCCGAGCCTGCTCGTGCTGCTGATGGGCCTCAGCCTCGCCATCGCGTTAGGCACGCTGCTCGGCCTGGTGCTGGCGCGCTTCCACATCCTCGACGTAAGCCTCACCGTCTACATCACGTTCCTCTATTCGATCCCGTCGGTCGCGCTGGTGCCGCTGATCGTGCTGTGGGCCGGCTACGAGACCACCGCGAAGGTCATCATCCTGTTCATGTTCGCGTTCTTCCCGATGGTCATCAACACCTACCAGGGCGTGAAGGCGGTCGATCCGAAATTGCTCGAAGTCGGCCGCGCATTCCGCTGCTCGGAGCGCCAGCTCTGGGGCAACATCGTGCTACCCGCCGCGCTGCCGTTCATCGTCACCGGTATCCGCCTCGCGGTCGGCCGCGGCATGATTGGTATGGTGCTGGCCGACCTCTACACCGCGATCTCCGGCATCGGCTACCTGATTGTGCGCACGGCTTCGACGTTCCAGGTCGACAAGATGTTCGTGCCGATCGTGACGCTGGGCCTGCTCGGCGTGACGCTCACCGCGCTCTTGCGCATGGTCGAGAAGCGGGTCGCGCCGTGGACCGCGGCCGGGCAGGAAGACTAAACCCGGTCACTCCGGCTTGATGCCGGCCTCCTTCACCACCCGCGCCCATTTCGCGTAGTCGTCCGCGATCAGCTTGGCGTGCTGGGCCGGCGTCGTGCCCACCACCTCCACGCCGATCGCCGCCATACGATCGCGGAAGCCCTTGGTGGCGATGACCTCGGCGCTGGCGCGGTTGAGGATGTCGACGATCGGCGCCGGCGTTCCGGCCGGCGCGACGAGGCCCACGCCGGAACCGACATCGAAGCCCGGATACGTCTCCGCAAGCGCCGGAACATCCGGTAGCGACGGGATGCGCTTGAGAGTGGCTGCGCCGAGCGCGACGAGCTTGCCGTCCTTGATCAGCGGCAAGAGCGAATTGATCGCACCGATGAACACATGGACGCGGCCGGCCAAGAGGTCCGGCAGAACGGCAGTCGCGCCGCGGAACGGCACATGCACCAGATCGACGCCGGCGCTCAGCTTGAACAACTCGCCGCCGAGATGCTGCGGCGTGCCGACGCCGACCGAGGCGTAGCTCATCTGCCCCGGCTTTTCCTTCGCCAGCGCGACAAACTCCTTCAGGTTGCGCGCGGGAACGCTCGGATGCATGACCATGACGAACGGAACGTCGGCCACCATGCTGATCGGCGCATAGTCGGCAATCGGGTTGAACGGCGGATTGCGCGACATGTGCGGCACGATCGTGAATGACACCGGCGCGATCAGCAGCAGGTGACCGTCGGATGGCGATTTCGCCACCTGAGAATACGCAATGGTGCCGCCCCCGCCCGGCCGGTTCTCGACCACGGCACCCGAGCTCCAGCGCGTCTGGAAGCCGGCCGCGAGCTCGCGCCCGACCACGTCGTTCGACCCGCCCGGCGTGAACGGGATAACGATCTTGATCAGTTGCTTCGGAAAGTCCTGCGCGGCGGCGGGCACAGCAAGCCCCACGGCCACAGCGGCGATGCAGGCGGTGAGAGCGTGTCGCATGAGTCCTCCCGGTTTTCACAAACCATAGCGGGCTGACTGCGCCTCGAACAGTCGGACCGGGCCGGACTCTACGTCACCGCTCCCGCCGTCTTGCCGCCACCGCCTCGCCGAACGCCTGAAACAGCGCGCGGTTGATCGGATTGCGCTGCGGGTCGTATTCCGCGTGCCACTGCACGCCGAGTGCAAAGCCCGGCGCGTCGGCAATGCGGATCGCTTCGATCGTGGTGTCGTCCGCGACGCCCTCGACGACGACGCGGGCACCGGGCTCAAGGATGCCCTGGCCGTGCAGCGAGTTGACGCGGATAATTTCCTGGCCGAACAGCTTCGCGAACGCACCGCCTGAAACCAGCTTCACGTCATGCCGGTCGCTGAACACAAACTCGGTGTCGGGATGAATTTCGCCGTTTTCCAGGCGCGGCATCCGGTGGTTCACGCGGCCCGGCAGCTCGCGGATCTCCGGATGCAGCGTGCCGCCGAACGCGACGTTGATCTCCTGCAAGCCGCGGCAAATGCCGAGCAGCGGCACGCCACGCGTCACGCAGGCCACCGCGACCGCCAGCGCCACAGCGTCGCGCCGCGTGTCGTAGGGCTCGTGCTTCGCATTGGGTTCCACGCCAAAAAGCGTCGGATGCACGTTGGCGCGGCCGCCCGTCAGCAGGATGCCGTCGACCGAATCCAGCAGCGCGTCGACCTCGGTGATGTCCGGGCAGCCCGCGAACATCAGCGGCAGCGCGCCGGCGACCTCGGCCACCGCGCGGAGATTCTTCTCCCCGACCCGCTGGGACGGAAACCGGTTCTCGGCCAGGACCTCGTTGCCGATCACACCGACCACGGGGCGCTTCAAAGGCTGGTTCATCTCGCGATTCGCACGGTGTCTGTTGCAGCCGCAATTTGCCCCAGCGCGGGCGGGCTGACCAGTTCCACCACGTCATAGCGCCCCCGCACCGGGCTAGGCGCTTGTGCCGGGTATCCACGTCTTTCTATGCTGCGGCCAGGCTGCAGAACGCGTTTTGCTGAACACCGCAAGGAGATCACGATGGCCGAGAAGAAAGTGCCGTATCAGGTCAACGGCCGGCAGTTCGAGGGCATGATAGTCTATGACGACAGCGTCAAGGGAAAGCGCCCCGCGATCTTCGACCAGCCCGACTGGAAGGGCGTCTGCACCGACACCATCGAGCAGGCCCGCGCCGTCGCGGGCAGGGACTACGTCGTCCTGATGGCCGACATGTTCGGCGCGGGCTACGGCGACACGCCGAAGACCCGTGAGCAGCTCGCGGCCGGCATGAAGGCCGTCCACAACGATTTGCCCTTCACCATCGCGTGCGGCAACGCGGCCTATAAGGCGCTGATGACCGAGGCAGACAAATTCGGCCTGATCGACACGAACAAGACCGCGGGGATCGGCTTCTGCGCCGGCGGCGGCTTCGTGCTCGAGCTCGCGCGGGCTGGCGCGGGCTTCAAAGCCGTGGTGGTGTTCCACGTCACCAATCCAAACCCGGTGGTGCCGGGCACGCCCTGCAACATTAAGGGCCGGGTGCTGGCGCTGCACGGCCGCGCCGATCCGGTGACGCCGAAGCCGATGATGGATGCGCTGGAGGACGAGCTCACCAAGGCCAAGGTCGACTGGCACATCGTCACGTTCGGCCGCGGCGTGCATTCGTTCTGCGATCACACCGCCAACCATCCGCCGGGCGCGCTCTACGACGAGAAGCTCTGCCGCACCTCCTACACGCTGATGCGGGATTTTTTCGCCGAGACGCTGTGAAACTTGCAAAGGGTACGATCATGAACTTTTTCGTCACGCTGCTCGGCACGGCCGCCGTTCTTGTTGCGGCCGCCACCCCCGCCTCCGCCCAACCCGCCCCCAACTGCCCCACCATGCGCAAGGTCAACGTCGGCGTGTCGGTGGCGCCGCCGAACGTGGTGCATACTTCCCCCTACGTCGCCAAAGCTCTCGGCTTCTTCGCCAAGCGCTGCATCGACGCCAACATCGTGCAGTTCGAAGGCGGCCAGTCGCAGACCTCGAACGTCGCCGCCGCGCAGGGCAGCGCGATCGTCAGCGTCAACGACGTCGCGATCGGCCGCGGCCTCAAGGTGCAGCAGATCTGGGGCCTCGCGCCGCGCATGCCGCAGGCCTACATGGTGCAGGAGGGCATCACCAAGGCGGCCGAGCTCAAGGGAAAGCGCCTCTCCGCGACCGGCGGCGGCGTCGGCGGCTTCAACTGGCGCATGGGCCGCGAGGTGCTGAAATCCGCCGGCCTCACCGAGAACGACGCGCAGTTCATCCCTTCGCCCACCGCAGGGCGCCTGCCCGGCCTGATCGCCAACCAGATCGACGGCGTCGCGCTGCATCCGGAGGACGTGTTCCTCGCGAAGCAGCAAAAGCCGACGTTGAACAACCTGGTCCAGCTCGTTGAGCTGATGCCGAACTACATGTTCAACGCTTACGGCGCATCGATCGAATGGATCGCGCGCGACCGCGACCTGTTGCGCGACACCGTCGCCGCGATGATCGAGGCCAACCGCGCGATCTACCGCGACAAGGACAAGGTGATCCCAATCATCGTCGACGCCACCAAGAAGCCAAAGGAAGCCGTCGAGTTCGCCTGGAAGGTGAACACTGACAACTGCGTCTGGTCGGTCAACACCGGCTTTAATCCGACGCGCACGCAATGGTCGATCGACAACAGCGTGTCGAACGGTGACATCGAAGCGGCCAAGAAGCCGAGCGTCGAGCAGGTGTCGAACATCAAGCTCGCCGAGGAGGCGGTCGCCGCCGCCGGCGGGCGGGTGACGATCGGGAAATGTGTGGAGTGAATGCCATGAACGAACAGCCCCGCCGTCCGCTCGGTCCCCAGCCCTGGGAGGTCGTTCGCAACAAGCTCGACCAGTCGCTGCCGTTCGCCAACATGCGCGACACGCCGTACTACCGCGACTGCGTGTGGGAGCAGTTCTCCGAGGCCGAGTACAAGCGCCGCTACACCTCGCTGCGCACCAAGATGAAGGAGCACAAGCTCGACGCCGTGGTGGTGCCGGGCGGCCCCAGTCACTGGAGCTTCGGCGCCGGTATGACCTGGCTCACCGGCCACTGGGAGTGGCACGCGCTGTGCTGCTACGTGCTCGTTCCCGCCGATGGCGAAGCCACCATGATCTATTCGATGGGCGGCACCCACGCCGAGGCCGTGCGCCGCCACGTCTCCGTCGCGGTCAAGGACGTGCGGCATAGTCGAAACGGCCAGTACGCCATGGTGATGGTGGAACGGCTGCGCGAATTGAAGCTGGAGAAAGGCCGCATCGGCCTGATGGAGATCGACCCGCGCCACGGCGACTACCTCCCAGTCAACCAGTACAACACGCTGCGCAAGGAGCTGCCGGACGCCGAACTGGTGTTCACGAAAAACTTCCTCCACGATCTCGTCGTAATTCACTCCAAGGAAGAGCTCGACTGCGTCCGCAAGGCCGGCGTGCTCTGCGAGCGCGCCATGGAGGCGATGGTCGCGCGCGCCAAGCCCGGCGTGAAGGAATACGAACTCAAAGCCGCGGCGGCATCCGCGATCATGGACGGCGGCGGCGACATCGACTTTCTCATCATCGGCTCAACACCAATGGACAATCCGGCGCTGATCTTCGGCAATCCCCGCCCGTCCGGCCGCGTGCTCAAGAAGGGCGACATGGTCAACATGGAATTGGCGGCCGGTTACCGCGGCTACACCGCGCAGATCGGCTCGCCGATCACGCTGGGGCCGCCGACCGACATGGTGCGCAAGTTCTGGGAGGAGATTACGCTGCCCGGCTACAACAAGATCGTCGCCGAGATGCTGCCGGGCAAGAACGCCGAAGCGATGCGCAAGGCGAGCGAGTTCTTCCGCGAGAAGGGCTGCCAGTCGCGGCCGACGCAATGCCACGGCATCGACATCGTCACCGACAATCCACACATCTGCCTCGACCACATCGGCGGCACCGAGAGCGACATGATCATCAAGCCCGGCATGATCATCATGGCGGAGCCCAACCCCATCACCCCCGACGGGATGTTCGGCATCTTCCTCGGCCATACTTTCATCATCACCGACACGGGGCACGAGGTCGTCGACGAGTTCCCGCTGGAAATCGCAGTGACGGGCTGATGCTTTCGACCAACTCGGTTCTGTCCACGTCATACCCGACCGTAGCCGTCCAAAGGACGGCGCTTCGCTCGCCCGCGCTTCACTCGCCCATGTGCCGGGCATCCACGTCTTTGGAAGCCATGACGGCAGCAGAACACGCCGGATTTTTCGGCCAGTAGCGACAGGCAACTGGTCACGCTCTCCAATGGCTGGGGCAGATTTCCGCTCGTTTGGCGGTGATCGCCAGCGGCCTTCAGGCATCCGCCACAAGCTCGGCATGACGCAAGAGGTGCTCAGCGAATGCCACTCGATCTCAATCGGCTTCGATGTCAAGCCGGTTGGACGATCCAAGTTCTCGTTCCCTGCGCTGACGCACTATTCGGAGTCGCCCGCCGCTCGCCTGCCGTATTTGACTTTGTTTCCGATCGGCAATGCGGACAAGATCGCCGAATTTTACGACGATCCCATCAAACGGGGCTGCGACGAGCATTCCCTGGCTAAGGCTTACGAATTGCGCTCGTTCACGGTCGATCCTGCCTTGAACTGGGCGGCGCGGCGCTGGATCAAGTTCGGTGCCAGTTGGCACGTGGAACGTTACGCCAGACGCAGGGCCGGCTTGCGGCGCGCATGCCGCGCCACCGGACTGCCGCAGTCGCGGCCCGCGCGGGCCGGTAACTGCTTTCCATTCCTGCTTGCAGCGCGGGTCGGCGCCGCTTGGCGCTTCCCTGGCCTTCCCTTGCCTGCCCTCCAGGCCGATAGTGACATCATGGGCGTGAAGCATTTCGGCGCGAGGGTGACGCGTTTCGAGGATCCAGCGTTGCTGGCCGGGCGCGGCCGGTTCGTCGATGACATTGCGCTGCCGGGTGCCCTCAACGCCTGTTTTGTGCGCAGCCCCCACGGCCACGCCAAATTCCGTTCGATCGATACCTCGGTCGCGCTGTCGATGCCGGGCGTCCACGCGGTGCTGACCGCCGCCGACCTGCCAGGCCCGATGCGAACCTCGCGCATTCCCATGATCTTGCCGGTGGCCGACAACCGCACGATGCGCACCCAGCATTGCCTCGCGCAAGACGAGGTGAACTACGTTGGCCAGGCTATCGCCGTGGTGATCGCAGACAGCCGGCACCTCGCCGAGGACGCCGCCGCGATGGTGGCGGTCGACTTCGAGGTATTGCCGACCGCGAGCGACGCGCGCGAGGCGGTCGCGCCAGGGGCGCCGCAGGCGCACACCGACATTCCGGACAATGTGGCGCTGGTGGTGCCTACAGCATACGGCGACGTCGACGCTGCCTTCGCCCGCGCGACGCATGTGTTCGAGGAGGAAATCTGGGCGCACCGCGGCGGCGGCATGGCAATGGAAGCCCGCGCGGTGCTGGCGAGCTACGAGCCGGCCACCGACATGCTGACGGTGTGGTCGGCAACCCAGACGCCGCACCTTGGTCGGCGCACTCTCGCCGATCTGTTCGAGCGCGATCTCGAGTCGATCCGCGTGATCGCGCCCGACGTCGGCGGCGGTTTCGGGCCGAAGGCGCCGTTCTATGCCGAAGAGGCAGTGATCCCGGCAGCCGCGATGAAGCTTGGCCGCCCGGTAAAGTGGTTCGAGGATCGTCGCGAGCATTTCCTCTGCGCTATCCAGGAGCGCGACCAGTACTGGAAAGTTGCAATCGCTGTCGACAAGGATGGCAAGCTGCTCGGATTCCGCGGCAGCATGCTGCACGACACCGGCGCCTTCACGCCGTGGGGCATCGTGATGCCTTACATCGCCGCGGTGACAGTGCCCGGCCCTTACGTGATGCCGGCCTACAAGCTCGACGTCACCGTCGTGCTCACCAATAAGGTGCCAACCGCGCCGGTGCGCGGCGCGGGCCGGCCGCAGGCGGTGTTCATCATGGAGCGGCTGATGGACCGCATCGCGCGCGAGCTGAAGCTGGACCGCGTCGAGGTGCGCCGCCGCAACATGATCAAACCCGAGCAGATGCCGTACGAGATTCCGCTAATCTTCCGTGACGGCAAGCCGATCGTCTACCACGGTGGCGATTTTCCAAAGAGCCAGGAGACGGCGGTCGAGCAATCGCGCTACGAAAGCTTTCGCACGCGCCAAGCCGAGGCGCTGACGCAGGGCCGCTACATCGGCATCGGCATCGCGAATTACGTCGAAGGCACCGGCCTCGGTCCGTTCGAAGGCGTCACCGTCCGCGTGCTGACCAACGGCAAGGTCGCCGTCGCGACCGGCGCCACCAATCAGGGCCAGGGCACGCGCACCACGCTGTCGCAGGTCGTTGCCGATCAGGTCGGCTGCCGCATCGAAGATATCGTCATGACCATCGCCGACACCGGCGCCATCTCGCAGGGCGTCGGCGGCTTTGCCAGCCGTCAGGCCATCAATGCCGGCTCGTCCGCGCAGATCGCCGGCATCGCGGTGCGCAAGCAGATCGTTGCGCTCGCCGCGCGTACGCTCGGGGTGCCGGAGAGCGAGATCGACGTCGAAGACAGCGAGGCCGTCGCGCGAGGTGGCAACAAGCCCAAGCTGACGTTCTCGGAATTGGCACGGATGGCGCAAGGCGTGCCGGGCTCCGCGTTCCCGGAGGGACAGGTGGCGGGCCTCGAGCACACCGCCTACTTCACGCCGCCGCAGGCGTCGTATTGCAACGGCACTCACATCGTCGAAGTCGAGGTCGATCCGATGACTGGCGGCGTCACGATCGGCAACTACACGGTCGGCCATGATAGTGGCACGATCATCAACCCGATGATCGTCGACGGGCAGGTGCAGGGCGGCGTCGCGCACGGCATCGGCAATGCGCTGTTCGAGCACATGAAGTATGACGCCGACGCCAACCCGCTCACGACCACGTTCCAGGATTACTTGATTCCGGGCTCCACAGACGTACCTGGTTGCAAGATCATCCACGTCGAGACACCGAACCCGCTCAATCCGCTCGGCGTCAAGGGCGCGGGCGAAGGCGGCACCATTCCCGCGCCGGCCGCGATCGTCGCAGCGATCGAGGATGCACTTTCACCGTTCGACGTCCACTTCGCCGAGATGCCGCTCACGCCGGAGCGCATCGTCGCGGCGCTGCGCGAGGCTGGCGCCTACGACAAGCTGTCCGCGGCATGAGCGCGCCACCTGTCAGAAAATCGTCGTTCTGGCGATTCTCAGTGAAGTTCTATGCCGAGCCGGGCGTGGCGCAGGCCTGCATCGATTTGCAGGACCAGGCGGGAGTCGACGTCAACATCCTGTTCTTCCTGCTCTGGAACGCGACGCAGAACTGCGCGCTCAACAACACCGAGGTCGCGGCGTTGGAGCACGATATCGGTGCGTGGCGCGACATGGCTGTTGTGCCTTTGCGCAACGTGCGCCGCGCCTTGAAGACGCCGCCGCCCGTGATGGCGCCGCAGGAGGCAGAGGATTTCCGCACCCGCATCAAGGCCGTCGAGCTTGAGGCTGAGCGGCTCCAACAGGAGGCTATGTACAGTCTCGCGCAGTCGAGCAAAATCGGCCGCCCGGCCGCGTCCAAAATCGAAGCAGCACGAGCGAGCGTTAAGGCCTATCAGGCCGTTTTGCGGCCGTTTCCCGGAGGTCCGCTCGACACCGTGCTGAGCGCCTTTGCAAAATTCGAACCTCCCCTTTAGGGATAAGCCGGCGAGCGTAATAGAGAATGTCCATGACCACCAAGACTCCACGCCGGCTTGTCGTCGGGATTTCCGGAGCATCCGGCGCGATCTATGGCGTCCGGGTTCTGGAGCTGCTGAAGAAGACCGACATCGAGACGCATCTGGTCATGAGCAAGTCGGCGGAAATGACGCTGGCTTATGAGACCAAGTACAAACCGAAGGATGTTCGCGCGCTCGCCTCCGTCAACCACCCGGCGGCGGACATCGGCGCGTCGATCTCGTCCGGCTCGTTTTCCACCATGGGCATGATCGTGGCACCCTGCTCGATCAAAACTATGAGCGAGATCGCGACCGGCGTGACGTCGTCGCTGCTGTCGCGCGCGGCGGACGTCGTGCTCAAGGAAAAGCGCCGCCTCGTCCTTGCGGTCCGCGAGACGCCACTGCACGGCGGCCACCTGCGCACCATGACCACGCTCGCCGACATCGGCGCCGTGGTGTCGCCAATCGTGCCAGCGTTCTACAACAGGCCGAAGACGGTGGATGACATCATTAATCACACGGTCGGCCGGCTGCTCGACTTTTTCGATATCGAGACGAAAATGGTCAAGCGCTGGAAAGGCGGACCGGAAGAAGACTGACTTCAATTTGGGAGGAAGTGCGTATGGACCAGGAAACCTACGACGTCGGCATGAAGATGCGCCGCCAGGTCGCCGGCAACGAATACGTCGACAAGGCGATGGCAAACCTCGACGACTTCAACCGCGATTTTCAGCGCATCGTCACGCAGTATTGCTGGGGCGAAGCCTGGGGCGACGAAACGCTGAAGCCGCGCGAGCGTTCGATCCTCAACCTCGGCATGATTGCTTGCCTCGGGCGCATGGAGGAGTTCCAGACCCATGTCCGCGGAGCGCTCAACAACGGCATGACTCCGGACGAAATCCGCGCCGTGTTGATCCAGATCGCGGTCTATTGCGGCATCCCGGTTGGCGTCGACTGCTTTCGCCACGCTCGCCCGGTCATCGAGGCTCATCTGAAGAAGAAGTAATGCTCGACCGGTCCGACCCGCGCAGCAAGAAGGCCCAGAACCAGGGGCCTGCACTCGACTTCCAGGAACACCTCGCGGCGCTGGAAGCCCAGGGACTTGTGGTGCGCGTCGACCGGCCGATAGATAAAGACACCGAACTGCATCCGCTGGTGCGCTGGCAATTCCAAGGCAATCTGCCGGAGGACGAGCGGCGCGCCTTCCTGTTCACCAACGTGGTCGATGGAAACGGCAAGAAATACGACATGCCCGTTGTGGTCGGCGCGTTGTCGGCGTCGCCGCGCATCTACGCCATCGGCATGGGCAAACCGCTGAACGAAATCGGTTCGGCGTGGATCAACGCGATCAACCACCCGATCGCGCCGGTGCGCGTGAACTCCGCGCCGTGCCAGGAGGTGGTGATCACGGGTGACGCGCTGAAGCAGCCCGATGGCGGATTGAAGCTGCTGCCGGTTCCGATCTCGACACCCGGCTTCGACGCAGCTCCGTATCTCACCGCCACGCTCTGCGTCACCAAGGATTCCGAAACCGGCATCCAGAACATGGGCACCTACCGCGGCGGCTTGAAGGCCACCGACCGGCTTGGCGTACGCATGGCGTCGCGGATCGGCGGCGCCGGCGGCTACCAGCACTGGCTCAAGCACCGCAAGACGAAGACACCGATGCCGTGCGCCATCGTGATCGGCTGCGCGCCGGTCGTGGTGTTCACCGGGCCGCAAAAGCTCGCCATCGATCAGGACGAGATGGGCGTCGCCGGCGCGCTCGCCGGCGAGCCGATCCGCACCGTGAAATGTGTCACCGTCGATCTCGACGTGCCGGCCGATTCAGAAATCGTCATCGAGGGGCTGGTCGATCCCGAGTTGCTCGAGCCCGAGGGGCCGTTCGGCGAAAGCCACGGCTATGTGGCGCTGGAAGACTTCAACATGTCGATGCAGGTGACGGCGATCACGCACAAGAAGAAGGCGGTGTTCGTCTCGATCATCAGTCAAGTTACTCCAAGCGAAAGCAGCGTCATCAAGAAGGTGGCCTACGAGCCGATGTTCCTGTCGCACCTGCGCGACCAGCTTTCCATCAAAGGCATCCGCAACGTCTCGCTGCTGGAGCCGCTCGCCAACGTACGGCCGGTGATCTTCCTGCAATTTGCGCCGGGCGCCGCCCGCACCGAAGTGTGGCGCGGCCTGTACGGCGCCTCAAACTTTCGCGCCGACTGCGGCAAGATCGTCATCGCGGTGAGCGAGGACATCGACCCGACCAACACCAACGCGGTGTTCTGGTCGATGGCGTACCGGTGCAATCCCGTCGAGGACGTGCACATCGCGCCGCACCGCTCCAGCGGCCACGGCCCGAAATCCGGGCGTGTCCCCAACGATTCATCGCTGCTGATCGACGCCACGCTCAAGCAGGCTTTTCCGCCACTCGCGCTGCCGGCGCAGCAATACATGGAGCGTGCCCGCAAGATCTGGGACGAAATCGGCATGCCGCCGATCACGCCGCAACCGCCCTGGCACGGCTACCCGCTCGGCGACTGGGCGGACGACTGGGAAACCTATGCCCAGCGCGCCGTCACAGGCGATTGGGAGAAAAGCGGCAAGGAAACCTTCGCCCGGCGCCGTGGCGGGCTGACGCCCGAAACACCCGTGCGTGACGCAGAATCCAAAAGTAAGCTCTGAACTCCCTGTTTCCGAGTATTGGAATATCCATGACCGAACTTCGTACCTATGTTTCCCTCGCGCGCGAACTGCGTTCGGGCAAAGTCTCACCGCGCGCCTATCTTGAGGAATGCCTCGATCGCATCGCCAAGAACGATCCCCGCATTGGCGCATTTGTGACGATCAACGCCGAAGGCGCGCGCAAGGCGGCGGATAAATCGTCCGCGCGCTGGAAAGCCGGCAAACCGCTCTCATCAGTCGACGGCATGCCGATCGCGGTGAAGGACGTGATCGAGACCGCCGACATGCCGACCGGTCAGGGTTCGCCGATGTGGAAGGGCAACGCGACGCGGCGCGATTCCGCGGCGGTGCGGGCGTTGCGCGAGGCCGGCGGCGTCATCCTCGGCAAGACCACGACCACCGAGTTCGCCGCCACGCACCCCTGGCATAAGACGCAGAACCCGCACGACGGCATGCGCACGCCCGGCGGCTCGTCGAGCGGTTCGGCTGCCGCGGTCGGCTCCGGCATGGTCCCGGCGGCGCTTGGCACCCAGGTGGTTGGCTCGATCCTGCGGCCGGCGAGCTTCTGCGGCTGCGTGGGCTACAAGCCGAGCGTCGGCGGCGTCAATCGCAGCGGCTCCTACGATCACTTCAGCCAGAGCTGCCAGGGCGGCATCGGCGCCACGGTCGCCGATGTCTGGGGTCTGATCACGACCGTAACCGAACGCACCGGCGGCGATCCCGGTCATGTCGGCGTCGCCGGCATGGTGAACTTCGCCGGCGCGGCGAAGCCGAAGCGGCTGGCGATCCTAGAAACCGGCGGCTGGGGCGCCACCACCGAGGACTCACGCAAGGCATTCGAGGCGGCCAAGGAAATGCTCAAAGCGACCGGCGTCGAAATCAGATCGCGTGCCGACGATCCGGACCTGGAAACGGCGGAGAAGCACCTCGTCGAGGCATTGCCACTCACACAGAGCATCAACGCGTTCGAGGGCCGCTGGCCGCTCAACACCTACGCGGCGCTGGACGCGGGCAAGCTCAGCCCGGCCGCGCTCGATCGCCTGAAGACCGCCAATGCGATGACGCAACGCGACTACGCCGGGTTGCTCAAGCAGCGCGAGGCAGCGCGCGCGGTTTATGCCAAGGCGGCGGGAAAATACGACGCCTTCGTCACCTTGGGCGCCTGCGGCGCCGCGCCCAAAGGCCTCGGCTCCACCGGCAACACCATCATGAACGTCTCGGCGTCATTGCTCGGTTGCCCGGCGATCACGCTGCCGCTGCTCGCAGATGAAGGCTTGCCACTCGGCCTGCAACTGATGGGCGGCGTGGAGCGCGACGCAGCGCTGTTCGACACCGCGGTCTGGGTGCTTGCCGCGTTCAAGCGGAACGACCTGATCGGCTCGCTCGAAACCTGATGTCCGCCGCGCGCGACAAAACGATCCTAGACCGCTACCGCGATGCGGACCGGCTGCCGCGCAACTATCCCGATCTGCACGACCATGTTCTGGCTCTCGCCGCGGCCGGCAAGCTCATCGTCGTGGACGAGCCGGTCAACAAAGACACGGAAATGCACCCGCTGGTGCGCTGGCAATACCGCGGCGGCATCGAGGAGCCGGACCGCAGGGCATTCTTGTTCACCAGGCCGGTGGATTCGAAAGGCCGCGCGTTCGAGTATCCGGTGCTGATCGCCGGCCTCGCGGGAAGCCGCGACATCTACCGCATCGGCTTCGGCAAGCCGCTCGACGAGGTCGGCCCGACATGGGTCAAGGCGCTCGCCTCGCCGGTTGCGCCGCGCGTTGTCGAACAAACCGAAGCGCCCTGTCAGGAGGTCGTGGTGCTCGGCGATGCGCTCGATGAGCCGGGCCTCGGCCTCGACGGCCTGCCAGTGCCGATCTCGACGCCGGGCTGGGACAACGCGCCCTATCTAGCCTCGGCGCATTACATCACCAAGGATCCCGACACCGGCATCCAGAACGTCGGCAACTACCGCGGCCAGATCAAGACAACGCGGCGGCTCGGCATGAACCCCTCCGTTGAACTGCGCGCGGGCATCTATGCGCACTGGGAGAAATGCCGCGCCAGGAAGCAGCCGCTGCCGTGCGCCGTCGTGCTCGGCTGTCCGCCCGCAATCTCCTACGCCGCGGTGCAGAAAATGCCAGAGAACCTGGATGAAGCTGCGGTTGCCGGCGCGCTGGCCGGCGGCCCTATCAACGTCGTCAAGGCGCGCACCGTCGATCTGATGGTTCCCGCCGAAGCCGAGATCGTGATCGAAGGGCTGATCGACACGCAATGGCTGGAGCCGGAGGCGCCGTTCGGCGAATTGCACGGCTACGTCAACCTGCAGGAATACAACGCCTTCATGGAGGTCACCGCGATCACGCGGCGGCGCAATCCGATCCTCACCTCGTTCATCAGCCAGGTGACGCCGAGCGAATCCAGCGTGATCCGCAAGGTGGCGATGGAGCCGGTGTTCCTCAATCACCTGAAATCCGTGCTGTCAATCCGCGGCATCAAGCGCGTTGCGATGCACGAGCCGCTGACCAGCCTTTACGCCGTGATCGCGCTGCAGTTCGAGCGCGGCGCGCCGGACAGCGAAATCTGGCGCGCGCTCAATGGCGCCGCGGTGCTGCATCGCTTTGCCGGCAAGTGGATTGTCGCGGTCGACGAGGATATCGACCCGGAGAACGCGGACTCGCTGTTCTGGGCGATGTCGTACCGCTGTCAGCCGCAGCACGATCTTCAGGTGGTCGAACGGAAAGACCCAGGCCACGGACCGCGCGGGCCGCGCGACGGCGGCGAGACGGCTTCAGTGCTGATCAATGCGACGCTGAAGGGCGTCTATTCGCCCGTCGCGCTGCCCAAGCGCGAGTTCATGGAGCAGGCGCGCAAGCTCTGGGACAAGCTCGGCCTGCCGCCGCTCAAGCCGCAACCGCCGTGGCACGGCTACGATCTCGGACACTGGCCGGCTTCGCTGGAAGAGCAGGCGCGGCGCGCGGTGCAGAGTGAATACTTCAAGACCGGTGAGGAAGCCGCCAAGCGCCGACGCGACGACGTGGCGATGAACGATCCGGTTCCGCAGCCCGGCGACAATCGGCCCGCGAAGCTGCGCGACGATTACGACTGATGCGCGTCGATGTTGTCCCCGCGAAAGCGGGGACCCAGTACACACCGACAGAACTGTGAGTACTGGATGCCCGCTTTCGCGGGCATGACATCGAGTGTGTTGCGCGCGCAGTATCACACACCGGCTTCATCCGCCCCAATTCAATTTTCAAAC
>CAWFCM010000018.1:0-101566 GCA_963814215.1 uncultured Alphaproteobacteria bacterium
GGGGATTGCTACCGCAACATGCTCTACGCCCCAGCGTCCGTCCAGAATTCTGGATCCAGGGATCCCGTCAGACATCTCAAACAAGATTGGCTTGTTCGTAGCGAACGTCCATCCAACTGCTTGTTACCAATCATCTCGAGCCGCCTCCTTAACGCTGGGGAGCAGACACCGACCGAAGCGTTCTTTAGCAACTTTGGTAGCGTGCGCTCTGAGGTGCTTCCTTGCGTGACGCCAATCCCAGCGTACCGGGCTTATCAATATCCTCGACTGTAAAAACGGAAGAATTCGGCGGCACAAGATTAGTCCGAGGTTCAATCAGAAAGGAGGGTCTGACTGAAGTCGAGGTCCTTGGCGCGAACAGGTGTGGCGTTGGTGACTGTCAAAATCCAATTCTCCTGCCATCATGGCCTTGAGAATTTGATCAAGACTTGCTCATAGGTCAACGGCTCGAAAGGCACATCAAGACGTTTTGCAAGTTCTCTGCCCAGTTCAAAAGTGATCCCATGGGTTTCACCGGTACGCGCCGATATAACCATCGACGTCGGACTTCCAGCGTCACATACCAACGCGAAGCTTTCCGGTAGGAGCAAGCATCACCTTGTCACTTGCCGTCTGCGCGTGCGCTACTTGCGCGCCAATATCAGCAGGCAGCGCCGCTACGCCAATAACAACGAATGCGAGGGATGATTGAAAACCTATTCGAAGCATGGTCCGCGCGCTCATCTGATCGGCCCCACTAGTGATCCCAGCAGAATGCTAGTTTGGGCCTGACAGTTGGTCTAGCGGGCCGCACGCCTGATGTCCGCTTTTGACCCAGGCTGTGCGAAACTCCAACGCTCGCCGCGCGAGTAGAAAATCTTGGAGAAATTTGCGCGTCGTGAGATTGCTTATGCTGCGGACACAAGGTTGCATGCCATGTCGGAGAATTGTATTTTCTACATTTCCCCGATGTATGAGTTTTTACACAGCCTGGGCGCGCGTACGGCAATCCGAGCGCGCGCGGCGCATCAGCGTGCTGCTGGCTTCCCCGAGTCGACGGGAATGAAGGGAGCAACCCATGACGGTGCAAGCCATTCTGTCAGCCAAGGGCGGCAACGTTATCACCATTGAGCCCACCGCAAGCGTGGAGGAGGCTGCGAAGATATTGGCCGAACGGCGCATCGGCGCCCTGGTGGTGACCGGGCCAGAGCAGCGCGTGGTTGGCATCGTCTCTGAACGCGACATCGTCGCGATCCTCGCCGCACGCGGCGTCCATGCGCTCGACGTGCCGCTGACCGAGGTGATGACGCGAAAGGTCACAACATGCACTCCCGCCGACGCCATCAATTCGATCATGGAGGTGATGACGGTGGGCAAGTTCCGTCACGTCCCGGTGGTCGAGCAGGGCAAGCTCGCCGGCATCATTTCGATCGGTGACGTCGTGAAGCATCGCCTGCAACAGTTGGAAATCGAGCAGAACGCGCTGCGCGACTACATCCAGACGGCGTGATTATCTGCCGCACCGCGCGAGCGCTCGGCCTCACCGTGCCGCCCACGCTGCTCGCACGTGCCGACGAGGTGATCGAATGAAGCGGCGGGACTTTATCGCAGTCGCCGGCGGTGTGGCTGCGTGGCCGCTAGCGGCGCGCGCGCAGCAGCCTGCGAAGCCGGTGATCGGCTTTCTGAGTGGGCAGTCACCGGAGGCGTTCGCGCGTTATGCGAATGCGTTCCGGCAAGGCTTGAGCGCTGTTGGTTATGTGGACCGCCAAAATGCCATGATCGAATATCGCTGGGCGCAAGGTCAAAACGATCTGCTACCAGCTATGGCGAGGGATTTGGTTCACCATCGGGTCGCCGTGATCGCTGCGACGGGCGGTGTCGCTTCAGCACTTGCAGCTAAGAGCGCGACCGACACGATCCCGACTGTGGTCACGAGCGGCGACAACCGATCAAGTCGGGCCTTGTCTTCAATCTCAATCGTCCGGGTGGTAATCTTACGGTGGTCAGTTTTTTCAACACCGAAACAGTCGGAAAGCGGCTGCGGGATCTGGTCCCGACCGCGTCTAGTCTTGCTGTTCTGGTGAACTCAAATAATCCTGAAAGCCGAACGCAGCGTCCAGATGTCCAAGCTGCAGCCGCAGTTATCGGCCGAGAACTCATTAGCTTGAATGCTAGCACGCAGACGAAATCGACGCGGCCTTTTCGGCCCTTGCGAAGCGAAAAGCCGGTGGCCTCATCCTCACCGCCGACCCATTCTTCAATAATAGGCGCGATCAAATCATTGCACTTGCGGCGCGCCACTATCTTCCTACGATGTACGCAGGGCGAGATTTCGTCGCCGCCGGAGGTCTTATCGGATATGGGAACAATCTCGCGGATCCGCCGCATCGAAATCTACACTCGGCGGATTCTCAAGGGCGACAAGCCCGGCGAGCTTCCCGGTTGATCGGGCGACTAAGTTTGAGCTCGCGATTAACCTGAAGACGGCGAAGGCGCTCGGCCTCGAGTTTCCTCTGTCTATCCTGATTAGCGTCGACGAGGTGATCGAATGAAGCGGCGCCAGTTCATCACGCTGCTTGGCGGCGCGGCGGTAACGTCGGTAAAGGCTCATGCGCAGCAGGCGATGCCGGTGATCGGCTTTTTCATGAATGGAACTGCTGATGGATACGCGGCCCAGACGCGTGCATTCCGGCAAGGACTTCAGAAAACAGGCTTCCGCGAACACCAGAACGTGACGATCACGTACCGATGGACCGACGGCCAGCTGGATCGAATTCCCGCGATGGCCGCGGAACTAATGCAGGCACGCGTGTCCATCCTCGTGACCAACGGCGGTACCGTGAGGGCCGCAACCGCCGCGACCAAGACAATTCCGATTGTCTTCGTGGGTGGCGATCCGGTCCCCGTGCCTTCGTAAAGATGGCGCAGCCTGGTCTGGATGAGCTTGGCGCGAGACGCGCACGTCATTCCGCCGCCTCGATCCCCTTCTTCCCGCGTTGCGCGGGGGCCCCGCGGTTGATGACCGCTTGGGTCAGGAACGGACATTGCGCGCTCTTGGGGTCATGTCCGCTATTCCTCCGGAGACATTCGCCGGATCGTTGGCGTGTCCGCTCTGTGCCAATAGCTGCCATCATCCCAATTGCACTCGATCACCTCGTCGGCGAGCAATTGCATGGACGTGGGAACGGCCAGCCCCAGAGCTTTGGCGGTCTTGAGGTTGATCACCAGCTCGAACTTGCTCGCCTGCTCGACCGGCAACTCGGCCGGCTTGGTGCCCCGAAGAATGCGGGCGACGTAGATGCCGGCTTGACGATAGGCATCAGGCTGGTTCGGTCCGTAGCTCATTAAACCACCAGCCTCGGCGTAGTTTCGTGTCGGAGTAACTCGCCGGCAGGGTGTGGCGAGCGGCGAGATCGATAATTCGTTGATGCTGCCCGAGGAAAAACGGGCCGCTGCCCACCAGTACCCCTCCTGCGCCGGCGCGCACCATCGTCGCGAACCCAACATCCAATTCGCGCTCGCTGGCCGGCCGGACTATCTCAATTCGCAAGCCCGAGGACGCGACGCAACTCTTCTACGCCTTGCAACATCTGTTCGGCTGCGGGAGCTTCGGGTCCACCAGCACCCCGATTACAGGTGCGGTAGGAACCAAGTCGCGCAGCAGCCCCAATCGCTTGCCCGCCAGATCGCCCGCCGTGAAAACAATGCCGGTGACATTGCCCTCCGGCCGGTTGAACTCGTCACCAAGCCGGCTCTGACCGGATCGGCGCCAGTCACAAACACGATGGGCAACGTTGAGGTGGCGGTTTTGGCGGCTATTGCTGCCTCCTGGTTCGCGACGATGACGGCCACCTGCCGGCTCACGAGATCGCTTGCGAATGCTGGCAAGCTATCGCGGTGGTCGTTGGTCCAGCGATACTCGATCCTCACGTTCTGGCCTTCGACAAAGCCGGCCTCCTTGAGGCCACTGCGAAAAGCCACCAGGAGAGGCGCAGAAGCACGGGCCTCACCGCTGCGGAAAAACCCGATCACCGGCATCGCCGGCTGCTGCGCGCGCGCGCCGAGCGGCCAGACGCCGCCGCGCCGCCGAGCAGCGCGATGAACTCGCGCCGCTTCATTCGATCACCTCGTCGGCGCGGGCGAGCAGCGTCGGCGGCACGGTCGAGGCCGAGCGCCTTGGCGGTCTTGAGGTTGATGACGAGTTCGTACTTTGTCGGCGCCTGCACCGGCAGGTCGGCGGGCTTGACGCCTTTGAGGACCTTGTCGACGTAAGTAGCTGCGCGACGATAGCCATCGGAAATGTTTGGGCCGTAACTGGCCAAGCCGCCATCGTCGACAAATTCCCTGAAGCCATAAATGGCTGGCAGTCGAGATTGGGCGACTGACTCAATGATCCTCTTTCTGTGCGTGAAAATGAAAGGATCGTTCAGGACAAGAAGCATCTGCGCGGCGGATCGCATAATTGCGGCCAGTGCCTGGTCCAAGTCCTGCAAGTTGCGCGCCTCATAGGGCTCTAAGGCGAGCCCAAGGGTGGAAGCCAGTTGCGACACGACCTTCCATTCGAGTCCCGAGTGTGTGGCTCCCGAAGTCCACAGAACCGCCGCACGCCTCGCCTGCGGTGCAATCTCGGTGATGATCTGGAGCCGTTTTCCTGCGGTTTCAGGAGCCACCGTAATAAATCCGGTCAAATTGCCACCCGGTCGCGCGAAGCTCGTGACCAGCCCAAGCTCCACGAGGTCGCCCGTACCGGCAGCTATGATCGGAATGACGGATGTCGCTTCCTTGGCGGCCTGCGCACCAGTTGAGCCTCCAGCCAGAATGACCTCGACCTGCTGCTGAACCAGTTGACTGGCCAATTCAGGTAGCCGGGCCAAGTTGCCTTCGGCCCATCGGTACTCAATGGCGAGATTTCCTCCTTCGATGTAACCCAGTGCGCGCAAGCCTTCGCGAAATGCTGAAAGGGAAAAGCGGTGTGAGGTGGGAGAGCCAGTGCTGAGCCAACCGATACGTGATGCTGGCGTTGCCTGCTGAGCACGGGCGGAGAGCGGCCAAGCGACTGTCGCGCCGCTGAGCAGGGATGAACTCGCGCCGTTTCATATCCACCCGCAGCATCAGGGCAACGTTTCGCCCAGCTCAGGCTGGCACATTGGAGCGGCTTAATATGACCTCCGAGCACAGCTCGTTGAGACGCTGCCCTATGTCCGCTCCGGGGTAAAGTGGAGACTGTGGCGCGGTGGCTGTAGGTAGAACATTTCTGTTGCCGCCCCTTTCGTCTGGCGGTGCCTCAATGGTTCCACCATGGCTCCGTTTCCACATCCCGCTCATCGAACCGGAAGGCGGATCTCCCGCATCCGGCTCTCGGACAAGACTTCACGCCTTCGCTTTCGCGTGCAACGCCATCGGCAGTTTCTGAACACTCATCGGAGTTGATAGGTTGCCCAATCTCCAGGTCCTTCACCACGTATTGCGTCTGTCTTGAACTGAGGTCCCTTCCCTCCACCGGCGTTACCCGGCTTCCGCGGTACTACGAACCTCTCCGCCACCCCAGAGCGGCCCGGCCTGTCCCTCACGGGCGTCCGGTTGGTCATCGCCGACACGCCTTGAGGCTTCCCGTGTTGCGTGCGCTTTCCTTGCGGACATGCCGCCGCCAATACCCCGGCGCAGCGTCTGGGCGTACTGCTTCGCTCATGCACCCAGCCGTATCAGCCTTCCCGAAAGGGTTGTCGGGTCGGCCTGCGCATTGTCCTTTTCGAGGCTTGCTCAGCGTTCACTCGCGTTGCGGCCTGCACACTCGCGCTGTCACCAATTCGTGACACGCTAATCGAAGGCTTCAGTCACTTCGTTACCTCCGTGACTGCTCCGATTGCTACCGGCTGGAGCGGTCGCCGGGTGGGGCTTTCGCACCCACTGGAAAACGCCGCCTTGCCACGGCGCACACCAAAAGCAGACATCAGACCGTCGTTGCTTTCCCGCGCCGCCAGAGGTGATCGCGCTCACTCCCTATTCGGCCGTGGCGGTCCAGATTTATTGGCTTGGGCATTTCTCCTGCCGAGAAAAATAATGACTTCAAACACGCCACGCACTTTTGCCCAAGACCTTTGCGTTTTCGGTTTCGGTCATGGTGACCCAGAATTTCTGGCTTGGACGTTTCTCCTGGCGGATAAAATGACTTCAAAACCCTTACGCACTTTTGCCAATTTAACTGGCCAATCAGATGTTCAGCTATCAGGAATACAACGGTCGCCACTACGCCGAAAGCGAAGCCAACCCAAAACATACGCGCCCCATGCTTACGCGAAGATCGAAGATCCCGCACTGACTGGACATTGGGGTAAAACAAGGGTCTGGCGGTAGGGGCGGCGTATCGTTGTCAGGATGGTTTACGTCGCGTTACCAAGCAAGGAGACTAGTTGATCGCATTTTCACCGGGGCATGCCTGGTCGGATGCCCGCAAAAACGATCGCCAAGCCTTTGTCGACCATCGTTTAAGCCAGGCGAAAATTGGTTCAGTCCTGCAGACATTTTCGTGATCGATGGCGACACCATCAGCGCGCGAGGTCGCGTCGTGCGATTAGTAGGCTTTGACGCGCCGGAGACCGGCAACCGCGCGCGTTGCCAACGCGAGCGTGAACTGGGTGACCGAGCCACGACGCGATTGAAAAGTTAATTGCAAATGGCGGCCTGGACTTGCGTATAGCGCCGTGCGCCTGTGCGCCCGGCACGGAGGACACGTCAGCGTGCAATTTTGGCCGAGCTTGCGGTTACCTCAGCGTGCAAGGCCGTGACGTAGGCGAAACTTTGATTTCGCAAGGTTTGGCGAAGCCTTACTTATGCGGCGCTACTTCGTGTCCGCCGCGCCAGTTGTGGTGCTAATCTCCGTTAGCGTGTTTCAATGCCGCTACGGCCGCAAGAGCCGCAGGTGTAGGCTCTCTTGCATGATCAATACGGTGCATCCACCAACAATATTTGTGCGGCTCGCGACGTTTTAGGATAGGCCACGTCCAAGCAATTGCGCGGCTAACATTGCCTTCTTTGTCAACCAGCCAAATACGACCGGCGCTCAAAGGTATGCGCGTTTTATCGATCTGCTTCCATGTTTGATCGCTTCGCTTCCGTCGCCAGGTTTGTTTAATTCGCTTCGAAATCATGGCGTCACTGGGTTGATCACGGCGTCGCTCACCACACTTCAGCCAAGCTTCAAGTATCATACTGAGTTAAATTGCCTTTTGAAGTGGGCTACAGCCGGGCTTTTTTATTCGAACGATCCCGTTTGGGGTAAAAAAACGTATGCGGGCGGGCGCAGCGATTACGTTGGCTACAAATCAGATCCAAGCAACATTGTCCGACTCAGACTTCGACCGTGTTGGGCGTTGCCCGCGCTGACGGGTGATCGAATGAAGTGGGCAGAAATCCATTGCGTTGGTCGGCGGTGCAGTGGCCATCGCCCCCGTAGGGGTGTCACGCACCCAATGCGAACACCCACACGGATATTTAGGCGGCACTGACACAACAGCGCCGGCCAGACGTCGGCAACTAGGGAGCGCGATATGAGTGACAAAGTGAAGGCCCCGCACCGCAGGGCCTTCAAGTCCGGAGAACCTCTCCGGGCTTCAGCACCTTGTTTGATTAATTAGCCTCGGAATAAACGAATGACATGTCGTGGTACTTGTGTACCGGAAGATCTGTGATGTGCCGCTGAATTTCGGACGTATCGATCGTCACGGTGGGGACGTACGCGACTGCGGTCGGAGCCGAGAAGAAAAACAGCTTCGCGCCAAACCCGACCAGGACAGCTGCCACAAGAGCGATAGCGTAGCGCATGAGGTGCCTCCCTTTGTGTAGGTTGGTGATGCGGTGGCCTTTCGGTATGACTCCAACCGTATGCCGGTCTGTCCATCTTTGATGTGACAGCCGTCACGAAAAAGTTATTTTTGGTCGCGTTGCCGGCCACGCGCGTCGTCAACCACAAACGGTATTCCGGCACCTACTTGTGGCTCGCATAATTCTTATGCGAATTGGATTGGAGCTAAAGCTGCAGCCAACATCGTAGGGTATCTGCGGCTGAGGGGCCCGATGCCTAATATTATCTTTTGCGCTAAATGCGCTAAGCGGATGAGAGCGGAGTTGCGCATTGCCTCCGCCGATCCGGAGCACCGCTATTACTTCAGCTGTACATGCGGGTCCTACCGTGTCGTTTCGGAAGATGACTACCGCTTGTACGTGCGGGTGGAACAATGGAAAGGCCACTCGGTCAAGATAAGAAATCCTAATCCGTCACAAGCTCGCTGAGTTTACAAAAAACTGCCCGGTGGTGAGTCGGGCACGGCGACGTTTTTCGAATGACGAACGGGTTCAAATTTTAAAACAGTCCGTGGTCGTCCGGTGGCGTAACGCCGACCAAGTCCACCGTTTCATGCTGGACTGCTGGGAGCAGCGGCGCTTGGACAGCAATTGAGCTTCGTGACAGCCAGTACCGTGGCTAAATCACCAAACCATGTGCGGCTTGGCCAGCAACGGCCGGACGCGCTGATGATTGGCACTGATCTGCTCTTCACCACGCAGAGACAATTGGTCGTGGCGCTAATCGCCCGCCACGACTTTCGGCATATGGGCTACATAATTATCGTCCGGTTGTTTCTCAGTTTCTTTTTATTATTTGTGTCATGGCAAATGGAAGGAAACATGACGCATATCGCACTGCTCGGCGATTCTGTAATCGATAACGGGGCGTATGTCGGTCGCGGGCCGGACGTGGCCGAGCAAGTGCGCAAGATCGTGCCTAACGAATGGAAGGTGACGCGATTGGCAATCGATGGCGCGGTTACATGGAGCGTTCTCAGTCAGCTTGAAGATCTCCCAACAGACACCTCGCATATTGTGATCAGCGTCGGTGGAAATGATGCGCTGGGAGAAGCCGACGTGTTTGATGCTCCGCGCACTCGGTTGCGGACGTGCTTCAGCAGCTTGCTCAAATACAGGACCGCTTTCGCGAGGACTACGCGAGCATGCTCGACGCGACAGCACAGCGGAACCTTCCGACGGCAGTCTGCACCGTGTACGACCCGCGCTTCCCTGACCCGCTCCAACGTCGCATGGGTTCGCTCGGGCTTTCGGTCATCAACGACGTGGTTACGCGCGAAGCTTTCTTGCGCGACCTTTCTCTGATCGACCTGCGGGTGATGTTCGACGCGGACGAGGACTTCGCCAATCCGATCGAGCCGTCCGTCCAGGGCGGCATGAAGCTGGCTCGCGCCATTCATCGGTTCGCGTCCACGCCGCATCGCGAGACCAGAGTGATCCGATAAGAGGCGTGCTTCACTGCGCATATCAGATGGTGATCGGCAAGCTCTGAAGAGCGCGAGGCTAGTCTAGCGTCGCGCGGTCACTTCCGCGGTCACTGTGGCGCGGGTCGCAGCCTCGACGATCGCGCCGGCCAGGAGTTTGGCAACGCAGGAATAGCTCCAGTCGTTCATGTGGAGTTCGTCTTCCGACAGGAACACCTTGAATGGAATGTTCGCGACCTCGCGCCAGTGTCGCATCACCGCGAAGCGATGGAAAACGCCGACGTTGGCCTGCTTGGCGACGACGGAATAAAGCTTCAACAGATTTCCGATATCCAATTTGCCCAGCACCTTGGGTGCAAACTGCGGGTCGATTAGCACCACGTCGGCGCCCGCTGCTTTCAACCGCATCACCCCTTCAAGAATGCGCTTGCCTGCCAGCAAGAGAGGTCGATCGAGCAGCAGCGCATTGGTGCCGACCTGCCACAGCACGAGATCGGGATTTTCCGCGATCACACTCTGATCGAAACGCGCCAGCATCTCGCGGGCGTCCTCGCCGTTGACACCGCGATTGAGCACCTTGATCGACAGTTTTGGGAAATGGATCTTGAGCTCGACTTCGAGTTGGCCCGGATAAGACGCAGCCGGTGAACTCGCGCCGGCACCGGCGGTGGAGGAAGAGCCGATGGCAACGATGGTGACAGGCTCGCCGCTGGCGAGCCGCTTTGCGACGCGCGCGAGCCGATGATCGAGCTGGGTGATCTCGGCCGGAACGGCGCAAGACCTCGCGGGCGCTTCGGCGCGGACGGGCGCGACCATGACAGTTACCGTTGCAAACGCAACGGCACATTTACCAAGATTTGCAAGTCGTCTCACAACAGGATTGACCTTTCGCCTTCCCGAGGCCGCAAACAGCGACGCGTTTCCCTCCACCCCAAATACGTCCCGAGCATGGCATCGTCAACGGCCGAGCGGCCTTTTCCATTGATGGTCGAGTGGACGTGCGTGGAGCGGTGATCAGGCTTCGATACCGACCAAGCATGGCGGCAACTTCTGAAAGAGCGCCAGGCATAGCGACGCTTTCAATTGCCGGTGATGACCACCTGGCCGGCACATCAACGCCGTGGACCTGGTAGACCGACTTGCCGATGTCGAGACCGATTGTTGTGACCATCTTCGCTCACTCGACCTACCGGGTGGTCGAGACTTCGGAGCCGGACCAGATGACCGGCTGGCCAGCTTTGAGAAGCGGGGCACGGACTTCGAGCTGCGTGCTTATGTCCTCCGGCGCGGTCGGCCTGGCCGCAATGCCGATGCCAACGACGACGATGCCTAGGACCAGCGAGACCACCACGATCTTGAGGTGGGTCAGTTGGTCAGCAGTGCGCATACTGGCGTTGTTCATGATCGATCCCCACGCGACAAGGCTTCGAGCGACTGAAAAAAATGAAACGCGCTACGAGATGATTTTTACCGTCAGACCCAACGACGGAGATTGTTGGCACTTGCCAATTGGTTGCGATTTACAGCCAAACATACCGCCCGGGGTGAGCCGGTCGGTGATTGTAAGGCGGGAGCGGCGATCAGTGCCGCGTGGCCATCATCGCGTGCTTCCAGCGCCGCATGGGCTCACTCGGGCTTTCGGTCATCAACGACGTGGTTACGCGCGAAGCTTTCTCGCGCAACCTTTCTCTGATCGACCTGCGGGTGATGTTCGATGCGGACGAGGACTTCGCCAATCCGATCGAGCCGTCCGTGCAGGGCGGCATGAAGCTGGCTCGCGCCATTCATCGGTTCGCGTCCACGCCGCATCGCGAGACGCGAGTGATCCGATAAGAGGCGGGCTAACGTCCTCAGTTGAAATACGATGACAATTTCGCCAGTCAGCCCCACAGCGCAACATTTACGTGCTGCAGCCTTCCGCGGATTTCGACGTCACGGATGGCTTCCGGCTGGCGGCGGCGTGCTCTGGCTTCGCCCACGGCCTCAAAGAATTCCGTCGATAGCGCGAGTGTGGCTCCGTGCTGCTTCGCCACCTCTATCAGTCTGCTTGCGACATTGACGGTATCGCCGGTCGCCGTGACGTGCTGGTGCGCTTCGTGGCCGAGCCGCGATACCACGACGGGCCCAAAGTGCCCGCCAAGGCGGACGCCTCGCACCCGACCAGACGTCGAGGTTTGGTCGATCCACGCCCGCAGGTCTTCGATCAGGGACCACGCGGTATCGAACGCACGGGATGCGTCGTCCGCTTGCGCTTCCAGAACACCGAATGCGATCATCGCACCGTCGCCCATGAAACTCATCACCAGGCCTCCCCGTGCAATCGACCTGTTCGCGACGAGTGTATGAAACTGGTTTAGAAGCTCCCTGGTCCTAATCGGCCCAAGCTGTTCGCTGAGCCCGGTGAAGCCTGCCAGATCGACGAAAAGGATCGCCGCCATCCGTTGCACGGGTTCATTCAGGAAGTTGGGATCGAGCGCGATACGTTCGGCAAGCATGGGCGACTGGAACTGACGCAGCGCCGCCTCCGCGCGGACCACCTCGCGGGTGTGCCGCCGATCCGAAATCTGTCGAAGGACAGTGGCCGCGGCAGCGGCCGGAAGGACACCCGCCAGCGGCAGAACAGCGCTCAACCAATAGCCTTGCCCGAACAGCAAGACTGTCGCCACCGTCCACAGTCCCGCGGCCGTAGCGACAAGTGCAAGACCCGCACTGACGGGAACCAATAAAATGACCAGCACGGCGCCAAGTGTGAGGAGGACGGTTGCAGCAGCGTCGATCTTGCGAATGGTCAAGTCTCGCACCAGACCATCGCCCCCCGTCAGTTGCGCGATCCCGGTCGCGAGCACTTCCACGCCGGGCATGATCGGATCGAACGGCGTTCCGAACTTGTCGCCGATGCCGGTCGCGGTGACCCCCACGACGACGATACGACCTTTGAGACGTTGCACCGGCGGCTCTCCCGACAGGAGATCACTGGCACTGAGTGTTTCGAACGTTCCACGTGGACCGTAGAAGCGAAGCGGCAGGTGATAGCCAAGATCAAGGGCTATCGTCGCAGTCCCGATTTTCACCCGGTCGCGCGAAAACTCTGGGTTGCCAGCGACCAGCGCCGCTCCACGAAGTACAAATGAAGGCTGCAAACCGCGATCAGTCTCGAATAGAAGCGGCAGGTGCCGCGGGGTGCCCGATGAATCCGTTGCGATGTTGACAAGGCCGCTTTCTGCAACTCTGTCGAATGGTTTTGCCGGCCATAAGACACTGCTGGTGCGTGGCGTTCCGAATGGGGCTGCACTGGCCGATGGATCGAATTTCCCCGCAGCGGCAATGATCGTAGGGCTCTCTTTGAGAGCCTTTGCCAATGCCTCATCGGCCTCTGGTAAGGTTTCGTCGACCAACAAAATATCGATTGCGATCGCGCGCGGTTTCCCTGCATTGATCACACGGATCAGGCGCGCCAGCGTCGACCGCTGAATCGGATAGCCTTTCTCATTTGAAACCGTTGCATCGTCGATCGCAATGATCACGACGTCGCTCTGTGGAGGCTTGCGCCCGGCGATCAGCAAGCGGACATCGGCAAGCGACGCCTCGACGCGATCGAGAGGGGTGCGTTCGCCGGCAAGATGCCACCAACCCAGGAATAGAGCCCACAAGCTGGAGGCGACGGCCAGGCCAGCTATTGCCGCTATCGGCATCCGCATCAACGCGCCAAATTTTGTCGGCCAAAGCGGCCGAGCAAGGCCGATGCTCGCTCCGGGGACCAGCGTCGCACAACGAGTGGAACGCCTTGCGTGACATCGACGCCTTCGCCCCTGCCGAGGTTCACGGCCTCGGATCGGTCGCGACGCATGACCCGCGTTCGTCCCCTAGCGACAAAGACAGACGTCTGCGCGGGAGCGACGTCCACTGCGTAGATCGTACCTCGTACCGAGGCGATAGCGTGCGGCGTCAGGATCTGGAAACGGCGCGGCCGGATCAACTCAATCAGAATCGCCCGACTCGTGAGTTCGATCGAGGTCGGCCCGCCGGGTCGCGAACTGGAGATTCTAAACGCGGCGAATGCTTCAGCCTCGATGATCAGTCCTCCATTGCAGCGGAAGACCGTTCTTGGCGGATCCGTCACAACGGCTGACGTACAACCCGGGATTTGCTGAGCAGACACATCAGACCCGCAAATGACGAGTAGAAAAATGCCTGCCGTGCTCCATCTCGTCGTGACCATCGCCATCCTCGTTATCAAATTCGGCGGTGCCGGCGACACCTTGGAAGATTCAGGTTCTTCAGGTTTTTGACAGGGTCGGGTCGCCAACGACCAGCATACCGGCCACGCAGCGTTCCTGCATTGCGCGGCCCCAGCGCTATAAGGCCTTGTTCAGACTGAGGTAGACGGCAACAATTGGGCTCCAATTGGGCAGCAAGCATGACGAATTCGGTAGGACCTGATCAGCTACATTTTGCCAATTCGCTTTATTGACGCCCCCGGACGACAAAATCTTGAAGGGCGAGCAGCCTACAGGATGCGACTCTAACGCGGATTTTCACCGCTCATATGTACTATCCATTTGCTATTTAGCACCGCTACACGATACCGCCATGATATGTTTGAGGTTCTTACTCACAAACAACTAATCACAAATTAGATCCAAGTAAGATTGGTACGGCTCAGATCCTCGCGGAGGCGTTCCATGAGTGACGCCCGAAGGTGTGACCCGATTGCGCTGACGGCTGTATAGGTGATCTCGCCACCAAACACTCACTCTTAATACGCGTAATACGCGGCTTCGGCCGGGCCAAATATTTGCTTAAAGCTGCCAGTCCGATCATGCGGTCGAGCGCCGACGGCATGTCCCCATTCCCTGACGCGCCGAATGGCCGCCGGGACACCCCCCTTGCCGCCTCGAATATGGGCGGATGGCCGACAAGCGATTTGGGACTTACTTCTTGATGGTGGGTTCGACCTTCGCCTTCATTTGCGCCAGCTCGCTGTTCAACTTCTCCATTGCTGACTTGAGTGCAGCAATTTCGGCTTGGGCGGCGGCGAGTGCGCGGCCTGAGGCGACGATCTTGGCCTGCGTCTCACGCGCTAGCTTCGACAGCGCCTGCTGAAGAAACTCGTCATTGCTTTGAAGGCAGCCGGTACGACGCTCCATCTGCTTCTCGGCAGTGCAGGCTTCAAGGCCAGGAATGTCCTGTGCAGTCGCACGCGATGACGCCAGTGCCAAGAGCATCATCACCGCATAGCGTAAAGATCCCATGGTATTCCCCTCAGAGCGCAAGTGTCGGTTGACAACTTAGGCAACAATTCGTGCTTATTTTAGGACTCACGCTGCCATCTGGCCTGCTCTCGCATCGCCGACGACGTGGATACCGAAGCCATCCTTGTGCGCGCGGTTCCAGCGGATGACGCGAACGTCGGCAACGCCGTTAGTGTTGTTCGGCACCATCAAGCACCGCCTTTCCTGCACGCGCAGCACTCACTAACGTAATTGACATGCGCCGAAGCTGACCAACACGTCTGTTGTCCCGATAGTCGCAACTTCAAGGAACGCAGACATGTTGGCGGCGAGCTTCGCGGTGACGCCATGACCTGGAATGTCGATGACTGTGAAGTCGCCTGAGCGCGAGAAGCGCGCGTCATACTTGTCGCACCCTCGGCTATCGCATCGAGAGTAAGTCTGCCCGGACATATCAATGACTTTCCAAACATTCAGACGTGCCTCCAGGCAGCCTGTCTGGGCGCAACTAAACTTTGCTGAAACTTGGCATGTGACGGTCTGCGCAAAGGCCGGACTGGAGAGTGTTAGTACGACAACGGGAAGGAGAGCGCGCACCACAGCGCGTATTGCTGTCGAGTTGCGAGGGGTCTGTTGTTTTGACATGTATCGTCTGCCTCGCGCTTTCCAAATTTACTAGGCGGCGCCGCGCCGCTCGTAGGAAGATCCCTTGGTCCCCATGAGGGGCCCTTTCGAACGTTGAATTAACGTCGCTCCCGGCGCTGAGTTTCCTCTGTGGAAATGCCGACCCCAGCGCGGCCCGCTTAAGCTGACGTACATGGGGCACAATAGCGGCGCACGAACGTTGATGGCCCGGTTTCCAAAACGAAATCGCAGGGGAGCGTTCGCATGAGCGATACCAAACTAATTGAATTCTTAGAGTTCATCGCCGAAAAACTCGACGAGGCGTTTGATAACGAACAAAATCGGAAGGCTGCAATTGGCGAGGCCATGAGTGCCATGCCCAACACTCGAAAGGAAATCGCCCGGGACGAAACCGAACGTACATGGGCCCTGGCCGCGATGGTGTGCGAACCCTTGATAACTAAGGCGTGGGAGGAATGGTGGGATCAACTAGCAAACGATGATCGGCTTGCGTTCCTCGAAAAAGCATATCGTCTCAGGGTGGGAATTTGCGCATTTCGGGGGGCTGTCGCGACCAAATAGGGCGCCCCCGAGGGTGCGTTGCGCCGCGGTGCCTATCAGATGGGTGATCGGCAAGCTCTGAAGAGCAGAGAGGCTACTCTAGCGTCGCGCGGTCACTTCCGCGGTCACGGTGGCGCGGGTCGCAGCCTCTACGATCGCGCCGGCCAGGAGTTTGGCAACACAGGAATAGCTCCAGTCGTTCATGTGGAGTTCGTCTTCCGACAGGAACACCTTGAATGGAATGTTCGCGACCTCGCGCCAGTGTCGCATCACCGCGAAGCGATGGAAAACGCCGACGTTGGCCTGCTTGGCGACGACGGAATAAAGCTTCAACAGATTTCCGATATCCACCTTGGCCAGCACCTTGGGTGCAAACTGCGGATCGATCAGCACCACGTCGGCGCCCGCTGCTTTCAACCGCCTCACCCCCTCAAGAATGCGCTCGCCTGCCAGCAAGAGAGGTCGTTCGAGCAGGAGCGCATTGGTGCCGACCTGCCACAGCACGAGATCGGGATTTTCCGTGATCACGCTCTGATCGAAACGCGCCAGCATCTCGCGGGCGTCCTCGCCGTTGACACCGCGATTGAGCACCTTGATCGACAGTTTTGGGAAATGGATCTTGAGCTCGACTTCGAGTCGGCCCGGATAAGACGCAGCCGGTGAACTCGCGCCGGCACCGGCGGTGGAGGAGGAGCCGATGGCAACGATGGTGACAGGCTCGCTGCTGGCGAGCCGCTTTGCGATGCGCGCGAGCCGATGATCGAGCCGGGCGATCTCGGCCGGAACGGCGCAAGACCTCGCGGGCGCTTCGGCGCGGACGGGCGCAACCATGACAGTTACCGTTGCAAACGCAACGGCACATCGACCAAGATTCGCAAGTCGTCTCACAACAGGATTGGCCTTTCGCCTTCTCTAGGCCGCAAACAGCGACGCGTTTCCCTCCACCCCAAATACGTCTCGAGCATGGCATCGTCAACGGCCGAGCGTGCCTTTTCCATTGATGGTCGAGTGGACGTACGTGGAGCAGTGATCAGGCTTCGATACCGACCAAGCATGCCGGCAACTTCTGAAAGAACGCCAGGACATAGCGACGCTTTTGACGGCGGATGACCACCTGGCCAGCACATCAACGCCGTGGACCTGGAAGACCGACTTGGCGATGTCGAGACCGATTGTCGTGATCGTTTCCTCTCACTCAACCTAGCGGATGGTCGAGATCTCGGAACCGGACCAGATGACCGGCTGGCCAGCTTTGAGAACCGGGGCACGGGCCTCGAGCTGCGTGCTCATGTCCGGCACGGTCGGCCTGGCGGCAATGCCGATGCCAACGACGACGGTGCCCAGGACCAGCGAGACCACCACGATCTTGATGTGGGTCAGTTGGTCAGCAGTGCGTATACTGGTGTTGTTCAAGATCAATCCCCACCCGACAAGGCTTCGAGCAACTGAAACGCGCTACGAGATGATTTTACCGTCAGACCCAACGATGGAGATTGTTGGCACTTGCCAATTTGTTGCGATTTACAGCCAAACATAGCCGCCCGGTGGTGAGCGGTGGTTGTAAGGCGGGAGCGGCGATCAGTGCCGCGTGGCCATCATCGCGTGCTAGCAGGCTGGCGTCACGCGCGAGCGCGAGGATGAAGTCGGCGCCCCACTCCAAAAACCCGATTAGCCTCTCAGACGTTTGCTGAATACCCCGAATTTCGCTCGCGCTTGGTCGCACATTCATTTTTGGGGGCGCCCCACTGGGCAGACAGTGGGGCGTGATAAGCACGCGTGTGCGACCGACTATCGCGGAATGCGAGGGTGTTGCGAATTTGTCGGGTTATCGTGCGATCGCATCGTGCGGGCGCGCTGTCTCCTGCACGGCACTGGCTACGATGATGACTGCGACCCATGGTGCATTTAAGGTCAGTTGTGTTCGCAAGCCTATGGGAAAGGTTGATTTGCGGCACTCTTCTCAACGACTACTCGTGTGGAAACGCGGATGTGCGGCCCCTGTGCTGAGATTTGACGACACTCCCGCTGATCGATCAGGAGGTTTCAAATACCCGGCGAGCTACACACCCGCGTCACCACTTTGCTGCAAACGAGCGACAGATAAGTTGATACCAAGACAGCTAGACTAGTTTCCGGGCTTGTCGCGTTCACCCATGTCGTTTGCGTCCAGCGAAAATTGAACACCACGGCAGAGTGAACCAAATGTTTCTCTTCTCGAGCTCGACGTTCCAATACGGCTCTTTGTCCGTATCTAAAGTCACCAGGTATATGCCTTCCCCTTGTTCAACTGCGTGACCCACATCGATTCCCCTGCTTCCGGCGACCATCATTCGAACAACCGCGTGAGGTTGCACTTCACGTTTCGCGCGTTCCTCGGCTTTACGTTTCATAGCGTTTACCTTTCTCTTTAGCCGACGTGAGCCGGCTGCCATTTCCACGAACTCCTACCCCACGTGGCAATGATGGCCGGGAATCTGGACTGGAGGTGGGACAATTTCATTCCTGGTTCCAGTCTATGCTTCGATCCAATATTGGGCCTTCATGTGAAACCCCTTAACTGCGCGGCAATGCTCGAAGAGACTGATGTTTGGCTGGCCGTAGAGCGTAGCCGCCAGACGATCAAATCTACCCTTTCTCGTCACGTGCAGCGGCGGCCCATGAATGCTCAGCAAGAGATGTGCCGCTGTGTGGGCGGCGGCGCGTTTCGCCAAGTCTCGGGGTTTCGGCTGACCCAACTTTTTGTACGCTGCCGCCTCAGCACGCCTGCGTAAAGTCTCGAAATCAATCCCGTCGAAGGGGCGAACACCCGACATTCGCTTCAGCATCTCCTCATCTGAAGTATGGCGATCAAGCGGACCGAACCACACATCATCGGCTAGGTCGGGGCTTTTTAGCGCCTGTTCTAACCGGCGGAGTGCCTGCGCTAGCTTTTGCGCTGCTTTCTTTTGCCGTTTTGTTGATGTGGCTATGGGCCAATACGGGCCTTCCGCGCCTTCTAGGAAGGACTCAATAAGCAGCCTTACGTATTTTCCTTTACCAGGAGGTGGTGTGCCGATGAGTCGCAAAGCTTCCTTAATTAGCTTTGCTCGCCTCATACCTGCGCCTTCGGACATTCTGGTACCCTCGGGGTTTCGACGGATCGGTTCATCCAACCGTAATCGGGCTCATCGAGACCTGTAGTGATCGTGTCCGTACGGTAAAAAGTCGGCCGCATTAGCTGGTTTAGTCCACCATTCCTCCAACCAGAAGTCGGTCATGCGGAAATCCTCCGGCTGCTGAATTCATGTCGCGTGAGACATTAGGACGAAGATGGAGCGTTTCGGTGGTCGTCTCAACGAGCACTCGCGTCGAATAGAGATCCAGGAGCCAGGGGTCATAAGGAAAAGCGAAAATCGAGGATAACCGAATGGTACCCCTGCCCTGTGCCGTCCCTCTCGTCATCCTAACGTCGCGCCCGAGCAGGCAATCTAAAAACAATCAAAAACGAGTTGTACAGGAAGAGCTCAGAGAGCACCTCCGACCGAGTGCAACCATCCGCGCATCTCATCCAAAGTTCTCGACCAGGACTAAAATAAATGCGCATCACTCCGTTAGGACAAATTGGGCTGAAACGATTTGTAAACAGTCGTGTAGGTGTGAGTAATATTGCTACCCTATTCTCTGCACACAACCTTCTTGCGATAACTAAACGACATCATCCATTTTTGGTACTGGTTATCTGAAAACATCGATATCGATAAAAGATAATGTAATCACGGGGTTATCTAGTGACAAAAGTGATATGTGTGTATATATCATACAGAGGGTAGAGCCTCGTTTCGGGGTAACCAATCATCTATGTCTATGGGCACGAGGCACTTGCGCGCGTCAAACTTCTTTCGGCTCGCATAATCCAATACTGCCTGTGTGGAACCGAACTTACGAACAATGATGGAGCCCGTGCGGCGATCAACGTCATACGGCAAATGTCCCGTATCGGTTGTTCGCGGACGGAGGCGCTTCTTCGGGTAATACCAACTTCGATGAACTTCCCCAAGGCGATTGAGGTTGAACTGTTGCAAAAGGATCCGCTCTGACCAGAACTTTCGCTTATCCATGTTGAGCCAGTGGCGGATGGATTTAATGCCGGCACGACAGAGGGCATCGAAACCTTTTATTCGCCAGTCGAAGTGCACGCAGTTGTACTCGCCCGTCACCTTGCTGGGCCTGTCGCAATAGACGACCATGACATTGGGTGCTTTACGCGGGCCCGAGTATCTGGTGCAGCCCCTTTCCCCTACAAAGGCAACCTTCTGCGTCCGGTGATATAGTTTCACATGGTGCTTACAAATGAACCGATAAGCGTCTTCCCAGTCCTCCTCATTTTTGAAAATGAGATCAAGGCTAGGCTCAAAATAGGTCAACCGGACATCGTTTCGATCCGCAAGCCATTCCAGAACTTCGTCGCTAGGTTGATATAACTGTACGCGCTGCTGGAAGGCTCGGTTGGGATGCCAAACTCGAGTTGACCTGCCGGAGATCCAGATCCATTCCCCGTTGCGCTTTATCTCGACTTTGCCGCGGCATCGTGCTGCGATCCATGCAGTCTCCGTCTGAATCAAAGGACGCTTGAGCCATACGGTGACTTTGTCGACGTATGGATAGATGCCAACGGGGAGAATAGTTACTCGAGAGTGCGGACTAACAGCTGATCGGGTCATTGTCGGGCCTCCCCTCTGCAAGAGCCCACACCTGGGCCCGACTATAGAAGGTCATCGCCGACGGTTTGCGCGACAACTTGATCGGGGTCAGCTGGCCTTCGGTTTCGAGCCGGATGATGCTCGAAGTCGACAAGCCGAGCGCTCTAGCGGTTTGAACGCGGTTGAGGAGCAGTTGATCGGGAGGGACCAGCGTCGTCGGGGTCGGTGCTGGATCAGCGGCGGCAGTAGTTTTCGGTTTTTCGCGGTGCATTGACCGGCTCCCTTCTGTGCGGGAGCGGTCAAGGCCAAACGGCCGCTCCCGCGCTACGCCGCGAGGTGCGGCAGTTGCGCGAAAGCGACCACGTCGTGTTTATGCTCGGTGTGTCGCGACCCTATTCCGGACTGTTCCACCAGGCGGGATTGCGCCGCTGCGCTCGCCAGTTGCTCGTGTTTGGCCCCACGCAGTGGCTGGGGGCTTCTGATCCTGGCGGTGGTTGCCTTATTGGCCGGGTTCGGCTGTTACCGGCAAAATAAGGCGATCTGACCCGATCTGCAACCCGTCATTCAGCTAGCAGGCCATGAGTAACAAACGGGAGTAAGCCTTCGCTCCTCCTTCAGAAGAGCGTCCGCCGGGCCGGGTCAGGATTTACTAACAGCATTTGCTAAACGGCAGGAGTGAGCGCCGGCCGGTCGCGAAATGCCGTTCTATGTACTTGAAATTGTTGTGGTGCCCCTGGCCGGACTCGAACCAGCACACCTTGCGGTACCTGATTTTGAGTCAGGCGCGTCTACCAATTCCGCCACAGGGGCTCCGGCGCGGATCATAGTCGGGGAGCGCGGCGGGTCAACTTTTCAGCTTCAGGCCATATTCGGCCACCCGAACGCCGCCTCCATCTCGCGGCGGATCTTGACCGCGATGTCGTTCGGGTCGAATTCGACGTCGCTCCATTTCAGGCACTCGCCGCCTTTAACGTCGCGCTTCAACTTCACGTTCTGAGCGAGACCCAGCGGCAGAAAGCCCTGTTCCAGCGAGCGCGCGGCCGGCGTCTGCTTGCCCCAGACGCAGAAGCCGCCCTCGCCGTCCAGCATCTCGCCGGCCTTCAGGTCGCGCTTGGCGGTGGCGGCGACATCGGAGCGGAAGCCGGAAGGCTGGCCGGTCGGCTCCTTGCGCAACGCTGCGCTGGCGACCGAGATGCCGAGCTCCAGTCCGATCATGTGGATCGGGCGGTAGAGCGCGGCGTAGCGCCCGCTCCGGTCCGGCAGCATGGCGTATTCCTTGAAGCAGCGGCGTGCGTATTCGGTCTCTCCCTCGATCACCACATAGGTGCCGAGCGCGAGATGATGCGGCACATCGCGGCCGTCGCGATAGACCGATGAGGTGACCTCGGTGACGCCTTCGCTCTCCAGCACGCCGCCTGCGTTCCTCGGTTTGCAGACTTCGGCCAGTTCGAAGCGCGTCGCCGGCGGAAAGCTCAGGCCATCGCTCTGCGGCACGAGCCCCGTGGCGTTGCACACCGCCGTCATCTCGATGCCCGACTTGGTGCCGTCGACGAACGAGTTGAACATCTTGGGATTGATCGACTTGCGATCCGTGATGTTCAGGTACTTGTCGAGAATGTCCCAGACATTGTCGGGATTCGACTGATGATAGTGCGGCTCGTAGCGAGTGCCCTTGCCCGCCGCGACCACCTTGAAACCGCAGGCGCGCGCCCAATCGACGTGCTCGCAGATCAGCGCCGGCTGGTCGCCCCAGGCCAGGCTGTAGACCACACCCGCCGCCTTCGCCTTGCGGGCGAGCAGCGGACCCGCCAGCGCATCGGCCTCGACGTTGACCATCACGATGTGCTTGCCGTGCTCGATCGCTTTCAGCGCGTGCACGATCCCGGCTTCGGGGATGCCGGTCGCCTCGATGATCACCTCGATGCCGGGATGCGCGATCAAAACCTGCGCATCGGCGGTGACATGAGTGGTGCGCATCTTCAGCGCGTCACCGAGCGACGAGGCTGCAATCTGCCCGGCTGGCCAGCCGGCCGATGCAAGCTGGCTTCCGGCGCGCTCGACGTTGAGGTCAGCGACCGCGACCACATGCAGTCCGCGGGTCAGCCGCGCCTGCGACAGGAACATGGTGCCGAACTTGCCCGCGCCGATCAGGCCGACGGTGACGGGATTGCCGGCGGATTCGCGTTCGAGGAGGAGAGAGGCGAGGTTCATGGGGTGATTGTATCCGTGTCCCGGGCGCAGCGCAGCACGAAGTGGTGTGCTGCAGACCCGGGACCATAGCGAAGGCGGTGTCTGGAATGGTCCCGGATCAGCGGTGCAGCATTGCATGCTGCACCGCGTCCGGGACACGAGAGCACGCTACTGCGGCGGCACCACCAGCGAGAAGCGCTCGTCGGCGGCCAGCACGCGTGCCTCCGGGACGCCCAGCTCCTTGCGCACGATGTTGGTGCCGAGCACCAGCGACACGCATTTGTAGAAGGCGTGGCGGCGGCTCATGCCTTCGCGGCCCATGCCGCAGTCGGTCGAGATCATCAGCCGGTCGGCTGGGATGTATTTGAGGGCGCGGCGGATCTGCGCGGCGACTTCTTCCGGCGTCTCGACCTGCAGCGTGTGGTGATCGATCACGCCAATCGATATTTTCTGGTCCTTGATAATCTGCCCCGTGAGTTCGAGATCGCGGCCCCCAGAGGCCGACGTTTCGAACGTGACGACATCGGCGTCGAGCTGGGTGAAGGCTTCAAGCGCGTTCTTGTAGCTCTGCACCTCTGCAAACATTCGCTGCTGCGAGGGATTGCCCCAGCACGAATGCGCCCACACCTCAGTCTTGGCGCGCAGGCCCTTCACCGTTCGGTTGAACACCTCGATCAGAAGCTTGGCATTGATGGTTTCGTTGGAAATGCCGCGCGCCAGGATCAGATGGAGTTGCGGCTCCTCGATCTGGATCACCGGGCAGCCGGCGTCGGCGAGCTCGTGGTATTCCTGGTTGAACGCCTCGGCGACCGCCATCATGCGGTCGGGCACGCTGTTGTAGTAGCGGTCCTGCACCGAGAAGGCGACGATCTCGGCCGACACGCCGCCGAACTTGACCGGCCGTTCGGTGAAACGCTGCGCCGCCTTCCACATCGCGGTGTACTGCAGATTACCGCGGCCGATTGGACCGGTGACGGTCGGCATCACCCGCGACTCCAGATAGTCGTGCAGGATGTGGCCGCGCGGAAAGAACACGCCGCCGCGCCCGGCCGGCGTCGGCCGCGGATTCACCTGGTCGAAGCCGGTCATGTGGTTGATCGGGTAGCCGGTCCAGCTTTGCCCGCCGACGTCATCATCGAACCGGCAGTCGCCATCGGACAGGATGTCGAGGCCGGCGAGTTCCTGGTCGCGCAGATAGACCGTGAGCGCGTCCTCGTACTGCTCGCGGAAACGCCGGTTGACCATCGCCTGGAGGAAGTGCCGGGTGCCGAGATTCTCGGTGTACCAGCTCGGCCGCGGCAGCGAGCCGGTGATGGTGGTCGGCAGAATGATGTCCTTGCTGGCGCGATACATAATGTCCTCCCGGGCGTTTCGTCGGTTTTGCTGAAGGATAAGCGAGCGGCATCGGCACGCCTATAGAGGGTCGCGCTGCCCACCCCAGATGGGACGGCATGTCGCTTGTCGGCCTGCCGCCCACCCCTCTATCCTGCGCCTCCCGCCGCGATGAGCACTCCATGACGGACCTGCCCGCCACTCACGAACTGATCGGCGCTTCACGCCCGGCACAGGAATCGCGCTGGCGCGTCGCCGCGCGCACGGCGTTTCCGTTTCTCGTGGTTGCCGTGGCGTGGGAGGTCACGGCGCGGATCGGCGTGTTCCCGCCCAAGCTGTTTCCATCGCTGGTCGACGTCGGCGCCGCCTTCTGGCGGCTGACCGCGAACGGCATCCTGCCGCATCACGCGCTCGACACAGTGCTGCGCCTGCTCGGCGGCTTCGCGCTCGCCGCCGTGGTCGGCGTGGCGATCGGCATCCTGATGGGGCGATCGCGCCGCGCCGAGGACGTCTGCCTGCCGCTGGTCAGCATCATGGCGCCGATTCCGGGTATCGCCTGGGCGCCGCTGTTCCTGCTGTGGTTCGGACTGGGCGGCAAGCCGGCGATGCTGCTGGTCGCGTTCGTCTCGGCGTTCCCGATCATCTTCAACACCTGGACCGGTGTGAAGGCGGTGAAGGAAATCTGGGTGCGCTCCGCGCAGGCGATGGGCGCCGACGACCGGCGCCTGTTCGTCAAGGTGATCGTGCCGGGTGCATTGCCTTACATCCTCACCGGCTTGCGGCTCGGTCTTGCCCAGGCGTGGCGCACGCTGGTCGGTGTCGAAATGCTCGCCGCAGTGCCGTGGGGTCTCGGCTGGATGATCTTCGGCGCGCGCGAGTTCCTCAACACCGACGTGATGCTGGCCGGCGTCGTGGTGATCGGCGCGCTCGGCCTTGCGTTGGAGAAGCTGGTGTTCCAGCGGCTGGAGCGCTTCACCGTGCAGCGCTGGGGGATGATGACGTGACCGCAATCGTCACCCAGGACACTTCGACCGCGTCGTCCGCGTTCTCGGTGCGCTGGCGTTCGGCGATCCGCGCCACCATCACCATCATCGTGTTTGCCCTGCTCTACGAGGCGGTCGCGCGCTCCGGCTATTTCCCGGCGGTGCTGATGCCGACGCTCGGCAAGATCGGCGGCACGCTGTGGGCCAATTTGATCGACGGCACGCTGCCCGCGCACGCGGCCGCCACCATGTACCGCGTGCTGATGGGCATGGCGATCGCCATCGTCGTCGCGCTGCCGCTCGGCATCCTGATGGGGCGCTACAAGCCGGTCGAGAACTTCGTGCTTCCGCTCGCCAGCGCGCTGATGCCGATCCCTTCGCTCGCCTGGGTGCCGGTGTTCATTCTGTGGTTTGGGCTCGGCAACACCGTCGCGATCCTGATCGTATTCTATGCATCGCTGTTCCCGATGCTGCTCAACGTCTGGTCGGGCGTGCGCGCGGTCAATCCGCTGTGGCTGCGCGCGGCCGGAGCGATGGGCGCCGACGAAAAGGCGTTGTTCTGGAAGGTGATCGTGCCGGGCGCTTCGCCGTTCATCATCACCGGCGTGCGGCAGGCGTTCCTGCGCGCGTGGATCGCGGTGATCGGCGCCGAGTTCCTCGCCGCCTCCGACTGGGGGCTCGGCTGGGTGATCTTCGACGCCAAGGAATTCCTCAACGCCGACCTGATGATGGCTTCGCTGATCGTGATCGGTTTCATCGGCTTCGTCTGCGAGCGGCTGGTCTTCGGCTCGATCGAGAAGGCCACCGTGCAGCGCTGGGGCATGGTGCGGCTGGCGAAGAGCTGATGTCGGGATTGTTCATTGTCCTGCTGTCGGCTGTTCTGCTCGCAGGTGAGCGCCCGGCGTCCGCGCAGCAGCAATGCCCGTCAAATTCGCACGCCAGAGCCGTGGCGTTTCCGGGGAGTCTGCGGACCGCGCAATGCTTCTGCAACGCCGGCTATGTGAGAGCGGGCGGCGCCTGCGTGCGTCCCGCTCCTTCCGCACGCCGGCCCGGCGAATGATCCCGCGCGATCGCTGGTGCAGCCGCGCTAATTAGCGCGGCGATCATGGCCGCCACACGCTGTAGCCCTATCGGCGGGCTGCGCCCAAATGCTAGCGTGCTGCTGCAACAAGGTGATCAACCCGACCATGAACCGACAGGTGCGCCGCGGCCGCGGCAAGACGTAGGCGATGAATTTCATCACCGAGCAGGGAACGTTCGGCATTATCTGCGCGGTGCTCGGCATCGCCGGCGGCATCTGGCTGTCGCGGACGCTGCGCAGCAAGTACGGCATTGGGGTGCGCAAGCCAGACACCAAGCCGCCGAGCTACGCCAGCCGCCAGGAGATGCGCAAAGCGGAGCGGCAAAAGGCCAAGAAGGAAGCGCGCTGAACTGGCGGTCACATGTTGCCGTGTCCGCGCTTGACGGTCTGGCGCATCACCGGCGCCGTGATCTGGTCGGAGATTTGGATGTTCCAGATTTCGCTTTCGCCCTGCGCGGCGAAGTCGGCGAACAGATTCGGAATCACCGACACATCGCGAATCTCGTTGCCGCGCAGGCCAAAGCCGCGCGCGATGTTTTCGAACGCGGGCCGGCCGAACACGGCCCAGCGATCGTCAAGGCCATCGGCCCGCAGCTTGTGAAACTCCGAGCCGTATCCGCCGTCGTTCATCGCGCAGATCAGGATGCGATATCCCTGACGCTTCAGCGTCTCGAGCTCCTGGATATGGAACAAGAGCCCGCCGTCGCCTTCGAACAGCACGACCTTGCCCTCGCGGCCCTGCCGGCGCGCCGCCGCAACCCCGAGCGCATAGCACAGGCCGTTGCCGACCGCGCCGAATTCACGGACCGTCGTGTAGCGCTCTGCCGGCCTGCCACGCATCTGAGCGTTGAAATACGCCTGATGGCCGCCGCCGACGACGATGTCCCAGTCCTTTGGAATGACCGCATCGAGGGCCGTGATCACCTTGCGCGGATCCAGCACTCCAGACTCGATGTCGAACTCCATCGAGTCCGCCGGCTCGGTCGCGATGCGATGCGCCAGCTCTTTGGTGCGGATCGCTGCCGCGGTCGGTTTGCCGGCGCCCAGCTTCTTGTCCAGGCCGGCAAGGATTGCTTCCGTGCCGACCAGCGCATCTGATTTGACGTAGAGGTCGGCGGCCTTCATCCCATCGCGCAAGCCGCGTGGCGCATCGTCCAACTGGATCTTGTAGGCCTTTGGCCAGAAGTGCCCGCCACCGACGTAGTAGGACAGGCTCGTGCCAACCGCGAGCACGACGTCCGCGGACTCGTACATTTCCCGGCCCAGCGCTGTGAAATAGCTGCCGGTGATGCCGAGCCCGAACGGATGGTCGTGGAAGAGACCGCGCGCAGGCAGCGTGTTGGAGAGCAAGGCGCCGCAGCGATCGGCGAGCTTGATCACCGCGTCCCGCGCGCCGGACCACATCACGCCGCGGCCACCGAGGATGATCGGCCACTTTGCTGAAGCGAGCCGTTCGACAGCCTCGGCCACAACCTCGGGATCGGGGTGCATGCGCCCGACTTTGGGCTGGTACATCGCCGAGGTCTCGTAAGGCTGGTTGGACATGTGCTCGACCTTCTGCAGGTCGTAGGGAATGCCCAGCACCACCGGCCGCCGCTCGTCCTTGGCGAAATGGAAGGCCTCGCGCACGGCGTCCATCATGCGCGGCACGCTATGCGCGGCGATGTAATGCGCCCCGGTCGCCGTCACCAGCGGCGCCTGATCGATCGCCTGATTGTAGAACTTGGCGTTGATCGGCGACTCGCCGGCGAACACCACCATTGGCAGGCGGGCGCGAACCGCGGCCGGCAGCGCCGTCATCAACTGGGTCACGCCAGGGCCGCATGTGACAGAGGCAACGGCAACCTTGTTGGTGGCGACGTTGTAGGCGGTCGCCGCCGCGACCGTGGCGTGCTCGTGTCTGACGTGGACGGTTTCTACGCCCGGCAGTTTGGCGAAGGCGGTGGACCAGTGCATGTTGCCGTCGCCCATCAGGACGAACTGCGTGTCAACTCCCTCCGCAAGGAACGCTTCTGCGAGGACTTCATACATTTTGGGCATAGGCGCGGTACCCTTGGGTGGGGGCGCGCCGATGGCACCCTTGCCGCCGTTGTAACAAGCGGGATTTGGCACCTCCCGCTGGCGGCTTCAAGGAAACGCTACATCAGGCTTGCGCGGAGGCGGAAGGGGGCATCATCTTTTTTTGCCGCACTTGGCCGACATGCCGTTCCCCTGCGGCATGGGTCGGCAGGTGCGCCGCGGCCACGGCAAGATGTAGGTCCAATGGGCGCGATAACCGAGCAAGGCTTGTTCGGCATCGTCTGCTCGGTGTCGTCGCGGGTGTCTATCTGTCGCGCATGCTCCGGAGCCGGTTTGGCATCGGCCAGCGCAAGGCGGACACGAAGCCGCCGGTCTATGCGAGCCGCCAGGAGATGCGGAAGGCCGAGCGCGAGAAGGCAAAGAAAAGCTAGCTCACCGTGATCGGATAGCGCAGGAAGCCGCGGAATCGCGCGCGGCCACCGCGCACAAAATCGCCAGCACGTTCGATCGTCTTGAAGCGCGCCACCAGCTTGCCGATCGCGACCTGCGCCTCCATGCGCGCCAGCGAATTGCCGGCGCAGATGTGGATGCCACTGCCGAACGCGAGATGGCGGTTGGGATTGCGCGACAGATCGAGCCGGTCCGGCTGCGCGAACTGCGCCGGGTCGCGGTTGGCGGCGCCGATGCACAGGTGCAGGTACGTGCCGGCCGCGACTTCGACCCCGCCAATCCGTGTATCCACCGCGGCACGGCGATTGCCGAGCTGGTTGGAGCTTTCCATGCGGAGGAATTCCTCCACGGCAGTCTCGATCAGCCCGGGGTTGGCCGCCAGCTCGCGCATGGCGTCCGGATTGCGCAGCAGCAGATCGACGCCGTTGCCAATCAGGTTGGTGGTGGTCTCATGCCCGGCGTTGAGCAGGAAGATGCAGTTGTGCAGCAGTTCGGCTTCCGAGAGGCGCTCGGTGTCGCCGCCGCCCTCGCCGAGCTCGCTCGCGGCGACCAGCTTGGAGAGGATCTCGCCCTGATCCGGCGTGCGCTGCCATGGCCGCCGTGCGATCTGATCGCGCAGGAAGTCCTTGAATTCGGCAACCGACGTCACGCCGGCATCGAACTGCTCGGGCGTGAGCGTCGGCTCCAGCGCGCCGAGGATGCGAAGCGACCAGTTGCGCAACGGTCCGCGCTCGGCCTGCGGGATGCCGAGCAGGTCGCCGATCAGCGCCACCGGGATCGCCGCGGCGAAATCCTCGATCAAGTCGATGGCGCCGCGCTCGGCGGCGGCATCGAGCAGCCTGTCAACCAACCCCTCGATGCGCGAGCGCATCACCTCCAGCGCACGGGGCGTGAAAGTCGGCGCCAACAGCTTTCGGACACGCGTGTGAACCGGCGGGTCGTTGAAGACGAGGCTGGTGGTGTGGTGCTCATACAGCAGGCTGTCGCCAAAGTTCGGCTTGAACGATGCCTTCTTGTCGGAGCTCCATGTCCTGGCGTCGCGATAGACCTCGACCAGATCGTCGTAGCGGGTGAGGAAATACGATCCGTCCGGCAAACGGTGCACCGGGTCGTGCTCGCGCAGCGCGCGGTAGACGGGATAGGGATCGTCGAGGAAGGTGCGATCGAGCTTTGCGAGGTCAAATGCGATAACCGCGTCGCGACCGGGCGTCATAACCGATCCGACGCCATCTTCGCCCCCTCGGCCAGCGAGGCGAGCTTCATCCAGACAATCTTGGTGTCGACCTGAACCCGGCCGGCGAACGTGCCGAAGCCGCAATCGACACCGGCGATGACGTTCTCCTTGCCGGCGACCCGCGCGTACTGCGTGATGCGGTCGGCGACCAGTTCCGGATGCTCGACGAAGTTCGAAGTGGAATCGATCACGCCTGGAATGATGATCTTGCCGTCCGGCAGCTTCACGTCTTTCCAGACCTTCCATTCGTGACCGTGACGCGGATTGGCGCCGGGGAACGACACCGCCTGCGGCCGGCCCTTTAGCAGGATGTCGACGATCTCCTTGATCTCGATGTCGCCGTGGTGCGGCCCGAGCGTCGAGCCCCAGCACACGTGCATGCGCATGCGATCGGACGGCAGACCCTTCACCGACTCGTTGAGCGCCTCGACGTTCTTCTCGATGATCTTGCGGTAGTCCGGAATGCCGATGCCCGGATAAAGCGCATAGGACATCGCGAGGTCGGGGCAGTCGAGCTGAAGGATGAAACCGGCATCGACGACGGCGCGGTATTCCTTGGCCATCACACCGGCCAGCGCAAACAGGTATTCCTCGTCGGTCTTGTAATAGTGGTTCTTCAGATAACGCGCGATCTGCCCCGGCGACGGCGAGGTCATGAAGTATTCCCGCGCGCCTGACTTCACCATCGCCGCTTTCGCCCGCGCGATGTCGGCCTCGGCGGCGGGCCAGTCCTTCCATCCCACAGGGCCGGAGCAGGCCGGCCGATGCTGGAACGGCGTCGCGAACTGGCTGAGGATCGCGGCGAGCTCCGGAAACTCCGGCTCGCCGGTGCCAAGCGGCGGCGTCGACTTGCCCTCGAAACCGGTCAAGCGGTCGAGCACGTGGACGGTGTAGTCGGTGCGGCCTTGCTCGCCGTCGTTGATGACATCGAGACCGGCCTCCAACTGCTTTTTCACCACGCCTGCGACCGCTTCTTCGACCGCGGCGTCGAGCGCCGCGCGGTTGGCGCCGGGCTTGACCTTCTCGGCGAGCAGCAGTTCGACGACCTTGGCCGACCGCGGCAAACTGCCGGTGTGGGTGGTGAGAATCTTGTCGGTGCTGCGGCGCATGGCACTTCCTTCCATTGGCGCCGCGCATTAAAGCCGCGGAGCATTGCGGCGGCTAGGCAGCCCGCACGGATCGGGGCAGCGGCCCATCGCCCGTAATGCTTGGCCTCACTCCGGCTTGACGCCGGAGTCCTTGATGATCTGGAGGTACTTGTTGCTCTCGGCGCGGGTGAAGTCGGCGAACTGCGCGACCGACATCATCCGCACGTCGGCGCCGGCGTCGCGCAGCCGCATCTGCATGTCCGGCGACGCAAGGATGCGGCTGATCTCGGTGTGCAATCGGTCGACGATCGGTTTCGGCGTCGCTTTCGGCGCGAAGAAGCCCTGCCAGAGCGTGAGATCAAAGCTCCTGTCGCCGATCGCCTCGGCCACGGTCGGGATCTGCGGCGCCGCCGACGAGCGCGTCGTTGACGACACCGCGAGGATTTTCATGGCGCCGGATTTGACGTGCGGCGCCGCAGCGGGAAAGCCGGGGAAGTACATATCGACGTGGCCGCCGAGCAGATCGTTCAGCGCAGGCCCGGCGCCCTTGTAGGGCACGTGCGTGAGGTTGGCCTTGGTGCGAAGCTTGAGGAATTCGCCCGCGAAGTGACCCGGCGTGCCGGTGCCGGCCGATGCAAAAGTCACCGGCCGCTTATCGGACAGCGCCTTCGCCAACTCGTCCATGGTGGAGTACGGCGCCTTGGTCGAGACCACCAGCGCGAGCGGCACCACCGACGCCAGCGCGATCGGCTGCAGATCGCGCTCGGCGTCGTAGGTCAACCCCTTGATCCAATGCTGGTTGATCGAAATCTCGCCGGTCTGCCCGAGCAGCAGCGTGTGGCCGTCCGGCGCCGCCTGGACCACCGCCTGCGTACCGATCGCGCCGGTCGCGCCAGCGCGGTTCTCGACAACGACGTTCTGGCCGAGCGCGGCGGCAAGCGGCACGGCGATCAGCCGCGCGACGATATCTCCGGTGCCGCCCGGCGCGTAGGCCACCACGACCCGCACCGTCTGGGTCGGATAGGGCTGCGCGCTGACGGAAGCGGTCAGCGCAAGCGTGAGGATGGCGGCAGCGGCGGCGCGGAATGACAGGGACATGTTTCCTCCTGCGCGGACTCTCAGTGAGAGAGTGCGCGCTGTCCAGAGCTTAGAAGCCGTAGAGCCGCGCCGGGTTGTCGCGCATGATCCGATCCGCGAGCCTCGGCGACGGCAGCGCGGCGATGAAGTCGTTCACCAATGCGTCATATGACAGGTCGCGATAGGGCGCAGCGGCGTTGGGGCCTTTGTGCGCGCTCGCCTCCGGCGGATGCGGCCAGTCGCTGCCCCACACGCAACGCGGCGGCGCAGCTGCATAGAGTTCTGCGACCCACTCGCGGTCGGGCTTGGTGCTCATCGGGCCGTCGTCGAGCCGGTAGGGTGCGGACAATTTGATCCAAACGTGCGGATGGCGCACCAAGCCAAGCAGACGCTGGCCATCGATGTCCTCGGGCCGGGACTTGCCGTAAACGCCGTAGTGATCGATCACGATCGGCACTGGCGACTGCGCCAGCAGTTTCTCGCTCTTGAGCAACACCGGCAATGGCGCGATTACCTGGATGTGCCAGTTCATTTTCTTCGCCACGGTAGCGGTCGTGGCAAAGCTGTCGTCCATTCGCTTGCCGGCAGCGAGCGGACTGTAGAGATTGATGCGCAGGCCACGGATGCCGCGGCGATGCATGTCGCCGAGCGCTACGTCTGGCGTGCTGCCGGGATCGATTACGGCGACGCCGCGCCCATTGCCGGCCAGTTCGTCAAGCGCGTCGAGTGTCGCCGAATTGTCGAAGCCGTAGAAGCTCGGCTGCACGACCACAAACCGCGTAATCCCATGCGGCGCGCCATGGCATTTCAGTTCATCGAGCGTTGCGAGGCCTGCGAGATAAGTCCGCTCCGGCACCTGCGGGTAGCGGCCGACCGGACCGACAATATGGACATGGGCATCGCAGCGCATGAATCACGGCGTGGCTGCGATCGCGCCGTTTGCTCGAATAACCGCCGCGCCCTCCACGCTCCGAATGAACTCGACGAACGCTCGAACCTGTTGGGATGGCGCGGCCTTGGTGATGATGAAGGCATCGCGCGTCAATCGATACCGGCCTGCCAGCGCATTCGATACGTTCGGAACGATGCCATTGAGCGCGATGGCCTTGATTCTCCCCCGGCTCTGCTCGACCACCGTCGTGCTGGTCATACCGAGAGCGCCTGCGGTCTCGGCCAGGGCCTTCGCCATATCGCCGGCACGCTGAAGAATGCGGACGGCATCAGACAGTTTGAGCGCCTTAAGGCATCCTATACCCGCGCGAACCACCTCCGCGTCAACCTCGCTATCAGGACGCGCTAGCGGCACGATCGCCATATCAGCGCCCCCCGCTTGCTCCCAATTGAAAATGCTACCCGAGTAGACCGCGCAGATTTGGGCATCAGAGAGATTTGTGACACTCACGGACTCATGTGTCGCGAAGACAACCGGCGTCATTGCGATGCGATGGACGTCCATGCCGCTGGCACGGACCTCCACCACATTCAGCCCATGGCTCGCCATGGCAATGTCTATTGTGCCGCCGGACAGCGCATCAAGCCGGGCCTTCGTGCCCAATCCCTTGCCGATCTCCACAACAACGCCGCTCTGTGCGGCAAACGCCGTACCAAGTGCCGCGACCAGCGGAGCCGTTCCGGTCGAGCCGTCGATAGTAAGCTTTGACTGCGCGGCAGCATGCTCGCTTGTCGCTGCCATGAACACCGCAAGAACGAGCAGCCACCATCTCATGCGACAACCTCAATCAACCTGCAGCCCGGCATCCTTGATCGGGCCGGCCCAACGTGCGATCTCGTCGACCACGAACTTGGCCAGATATTCCGGCGACCTCCGGTCCGGTGCGATGCCGTCGACGCCGATGTCCTGCATCCGCGCCTTGATGGCCGGCGTATCCATCGCTTCATTGGTGACGTCGCCGAGCCGCTTGACGATCGCAGCCGGCGTGCCCTTGGGCAGGAAGATCGCGTTCCAGGTGGAGATTTCGAAATCCTTGATGCCCTGCTCCCGCGCGGTCGCAAGGTCCGGCATCAGCGGCGAGCGTGTCGCCGAGAGGTTGGCGATTGCCTTCACCTTGCCGCCCTTGATCAACGGGGTGGCGCTGCCGATGTTGTTGCACATGTAGTCGATCTGCCCGCCGATCAGGTCGTTCGAGGCCGGCGCCGAGCCGCGGTACGGCACGTGCGTGATGTTGACGCCAATGGTGGAGTTCACCAGCGAACACGCGAGATGCGTCGTCGAACCGGCGCCGGCCGAGCCATATTGCAGCTTCGCGGCGTTGGCCTTCAGGTGGGCCGCAAACTCCTGCATGGAACTGGCCGGAAAGTCCTTGCGGGCCGACAGCGTCATCGGCTGGTCGGCGAACAGCGTGACCGGCGCGAAATCGGTCGCGGCGTTGTAGCGGATGTTCTTGTACATGGTCGGATTGTAGGCGTGGGTGCCGACGCTGCCGAACAGGAACGTGTAGCCGTCCGGCGCGGCGTTCATCACACGCATCGTGCCGACGATACCGCCGGCGCCGGTGGTATTCTCGACCACCACCTGCTGGCCGAGCAGTTCGCTCATTCGCACCGCAAGGATGCGGCCCATCACGTCGAACGCGCCGCCGGCGGCGAACGGCACCACCATGACGACGGGGCGCGTCGGATAGCTCTGGGCAAAAGCAAAAGTCTGCGCCGCCAGCAAAGCGGTAAACGCGAACGCGACCTGAAACGCGCGATGGATCATGGCACCATCCCTTAGTGAATGCGCATCGGCAGGCTTTGCAGCCGCAACTCGCCCACCGCGCCGCCGTAGATCGGCGTGAAATCACGTTCGCGGATGTGCGCGCCCGGAAAACGCGCCAGCAGCCGCGTGATCGCGATGGTGATCGTGGTGCGGCCGAGGATGTTGCCGACGCAATGGTGCGGGCCCGCGCCGAAGGAGAGAATCCGCTTCGGCTTGCGATGGATGTCGAAGCGCAGCGGATCGGGAAATACGTCCGGATCGTAGTTGGGCGCAAGCGGCGACGGCCGCACCACCATGCCGTTGAAGATGCGCGTGCCGCCGACCTCGGTGTCGCGGGTGGCGATGCGCGGAAAGGTGAAATAGCCGTTGCTGCCGAGCCGCAGACACTCCTCGATCGCATCCGGGAGCAGCGCGGGATCGCGGATCAGCTCGTTGCGCGCGTCGTCGTGCGTATAGAGCAGAACGAGGGCCCCGCCAGCAGCGCGGCTGGTCGCCGATAGCGACGCGCCGCAGATACCGAAAATCTGGTCGAACAGCTCGCGATCGTTGAGCTTGTCGCCGGCATCGCGCGCATTGACGAGGTCGCTGATGAAGTCCTGGCGCGGCGCCACTCGGCGCTCGTCGATCAGAACCCTGATCTCGTCCATGGTGCGATCGAACGCCTGCCGCAACTCCTGCGACCACGGCTCACCCGGCTTCACGTAGGTGGTGCCGGGAATCAGATCGTGAAACGAGGTGAAGACTGCCTTGCGGCGCTCGTCCATGTTGGTCATGGCGCTGAGCAAGGCATCGACCACGAGATGTGCGCCGTAGTCCTGCATGCCATCGAAATTCGGACCGCTGGCTTCGATGCGGTCGAGCATGCCGTCGACGATTCCCGTGATGCTCTGCTCAAGTTGCTCGATCCGCCGCGACGAGAATGCCGGCATCAGCAGACGGCGGACGCGGGCGTGCTGCGTGCCGTCCATCTGCGTGACGAACTGGGCGTCCATGATCTTGTTGAACTGCTCCCAGCCGGGGCCGCGCGGCATCTCGGACGCGAAGGTTTCGGTGTCGGAGAACACGTTATGCACGTCAGCGTAGCGGCCAACGATGACCTGCGGGTGGCCGGAGCCAAGCACGTAGAACGGCGGCCGGCGCGCCCATTCCGCCATGTGGCGGTGAGCGTTCGCCTTGAACTCAGCACTGCCGGGATCGATGTCGACGACGTTGTTGCGGTCGAGTTCCGCGAGATGAACAGACATTAACTACAGATACCGCTTATAGAAAACGCGTGGGCCACAGGATGGTGCGCCACATGTGCGCCGACGGGCTGTGATCGAGGCCGAGGCCCTCCTTCGGCTGCTTGAAGTTACGGCCGATGATGTCCTCGAACGAATCGAGCTCGACCTTGGCGTTCGGATCGAAGGCGTAGATATCATTCACACAAATCAGCCGCGCCGTCATGTAGTGCTTGCTGTTCCGCGCGCGCTTGTATTCCTCGACGATGTAAGGCTCGGGCTGATAGTCGTCGCCGAAATACTTGCGATACATGTCGGGATAGCCGTAGCCGACCAACTCGTCGGGGAAGAAGCGCAGCGCCTGGTGCATGCGGATGCCTTCGCTGACCTCCTCGTCGACATAGGGCGCGATCATCTGCGCACCCCAGTAGCCGTGGTCGCAGCGGATGAAGCCGACCACCGCGATGTCGTGCAGCAGGCACGCCAGCACCACCTTCTCGCTGTGGCCGTTCTTGAGCGCCAGCGCAGCGCTCTGCACCAGATGATTGGTCGAGGCGAAACGATTCTTGAAATAGTCCAGCAGCGTCGGCTTCTCGGGCATCGGCGGCAAGCGCGGATCGGGGCCCATGTTGAAGTACTTGCCGGGATACTTGGCCTGCAGCGCCGCACCGCCCTCCATCTCGACCTTGCCGTCGGTTAGATGGCTGAACACCGACTTGGTGATGACGCGGTCCAACTCGTGCATCATGTGTTCTTCGAGATGGTCGGCGCGCTCGGACAGCGACATCTGGCTGGTGATCTTGTCGCTCGATGCGTGGTGGTTCATGGAAAGCTCCTCGGCCAGTCCTAATTGGGCCGTTTCGGCGTGAATCGTACACCCATTCAGCCCGCTGCGACACCAACGGGCTGTCGGATTCCTATCAAAAATGGGCATACTGGCCCCAACAAAAAAAGGACGTCAGGGAACGGAATGCCCCACATCGAGATCAAGAACGTTTCGCTGGTCTACGACACGCCGGCCGGCCAGGTCGCGGGCGTTAACAAGGCCAGCTTCAACATCGACCAATCCGAGTTCCTCTGCATCGTCGGCCCGTCCGGCTGCGGGAAGTCGACGCTGCTGAACATCATCGCGGGGTTCCTGGCTCCGACCGGCGGCGAGATCAAGATCGGCGGCAAGGCGGTAACCGGCCACGGCATGGACCGCGGCGTGGTGTTCCAGGACTTCGCGCAATTGTTCCCGTGGCGGACCGCGCTCGGTAACGTCGCGTTCGGCCTGGAGATGAAAGGCGTCGGCAAAGTAGAGCGCGAGCGGATCGCCCGCAAGCAGCTATCGCTGGTCAAGCTCGACAAGTTTTGCAATTCATATCCGCATCACCTGTCCGGCGGCATGCAGCAGCGCGTCGCGATCGCCCGCGCGCTCGCCTACAACCCGGCGGTGCTGCTGATGGACGAGCCGTTCGCGGCGCTCGATGCGCTGACGCGCGACGACATGCAACGGCTGCTCGCGGAGGTCTGGCGCGAGACGCGCAAGACAGTCATTTACGTGACGCACAACGTCGCGGAGGCGGTCTATCTCGCCGACCGCGTCGTGGTGATGACGCCGCACCCCGGCACCGTAAAGGTTGAGGTGCCGATCGCGCTGCAGCGGCCGCGCGACCCGCTCAGCGTCGAGTTTCTCGACTACCAGAAGCAATTGCTGCGACATCTCGGGCAGGAGGCGCACGCCTAGCAGCCTTGACCGGACCGCGGTTGCGGCATCCAATCCACGCCAACAACGATATGACGGAGGAAAGCATGATTACACGTCGCGATTACCTCGCCGGCACTGGCGCGTCGGCACTCGTGCTGGGACTGAGCCAATACGCGGCCGCGCAGGCCGGTGTCACCATCCGCCAAGGCTACCAGACCAACATGTGGGGCATGCCGACCTATTACCTGATGCGGTCCGGCCTGCTCGAAAAACGCGGCCTGAAATTCGAGGAGTTCGCGGTGCCGTCCGGCAACCTCACCATGCAGCAAATGGTGGCTCGCCAGGTCGATCTCGGCACCTACGCCGGCCAGTCGTTCATCATCGGCCACGACAAGGGCGGCCTGGTCGCGCTGGTCGTGGTCGAGACGGTCGGCCGTACCGCGCGGGTGATGTCGCGTAAGGACCTCAACATCACCCGCATCGAGGATCTCAAGGGCAAGAAGATCGCCAACCAGACCGGGTCGTCGCTCGGCAACATCTTCGTCGACCAGCTCGCCCCGAAGCACGGACTGCCAAAGGGCACCTATCAAGAAGTCCGCATGAACGTGAACGACATGATCGCCGCCATGTCGGGCAAGACCGTGGATGCCATGGTCAACACCGAGCCGTACAACACCATCGCTGAGGCGGACGGCATCGCCACCACGATCATGGACTACTCCAGCGTGGATTCGATCCCGGTGTTCATGGCGGCGACGCCGGACTTCGTGGAGAAGAATCCGGCCACGGTCGTCGCCTACCTGCAAGCCTGGCGCGAGGTTGGAGCGGAATTTAAGAAAAACCCCGAGAAGGTGTCCGACACGATCTTCGCGTTCTTCACATCCAAGGGCTACAACATGTCCAAGGATGTGTTCAAAAAGGCACTCGGCACCGTCGATGTTGCCCCCGGCTGGCCGGCTGGCCTCGAAGCCTACATGCAGAGGGAGGCCGAGGTGCTGCTGCGCGAAAAGAAGATCGCAGCGATCCCGGACTGGAAGAAAGCGCTGCGTCCGGACTTCTGGTCGAAGGCCAGCGCCTGACCGCTGCGGACTTGAAATACGTGACAGGGCCGGCGTTCGCGCGCCGGCTCTGTGTTTTGGGGCCTCCCCTCACCTTGCGAAACGCGCTAAAGGTTCTCACCCGCCGTTTGTCCCTTGCATGGAGTCATCGTTATGAAGAAGTCGAAAAAGAAGGCCGCGACAAAGAAAGCGGCTGCAAAGAAAACTGCCAAGAAAGTCGTTGCCAAGAAAAAGACCGCGAAGCCTTCGAAGAAAGTGAGCAAGCCGGCGGTGCGAAGCAACACCAAGGCCGGCGCGAACGGCGTCGTCACCTGGAATTTCAAGTTGCTGTCGCACAATCTGCTGCAAGGCTTCGGCGGCATGGGCGAAGGCATGTCGGTGCAGATCGCGCCGGACGGCCGCCGCATCATGTGGCTGGCGCATGAGAGCGCGCCGAAGAATTTTACCGCGGTCGACGTGTCCGACCCGCGCAAGCCGAAGGTGGTCTGCCAGACTGACCTGCCGCACAACGACGTGCGCTCGAACTCGCTGGAGACCTGCGGCAACCTGATGGCGGTCGCCTATCAGACCAAACAGAAGAACATGAAGCCGGCCGGCATGGAGATTTTCGACATCTCCAACCCGGAGAAGCCGCGCTCGGTGTCGTTCTTCGACTGCTCGGGCGAACATTCCCGCGGCGTGCACCAACTCTGGTTCTGCGACGGCGAGTACGTCCATATGGCGTCGAGCGCGCCGGACTTCATTCCTTCGCATCCGCTGGACGATCAGTTCTATCGCTGCATCGACGTGCGCAACCCCTCGAAGCCGGTGGAAGTCGGCCGCTGGCACATGCCGGGCACCAAGCAAGGCGACAACGCACCTCCGCCGCCCCGCCATACGCTCGACAAGGGCTATCGCGCGCACAACTGCAACGTCTATCCGCAGCGGCCGGACCGCTGCTACCTTGCCTACATCGACGGCGGCATGCACGTGCTCGACATCTCCGACAAGTCGAGCCCGAAGCGCATCTCGTCCTGGACCAACTCGCCGCCCTACACCGGCTTCATGCACACCGTGGTGCCGCTGTTCGACCGCGGACTGATGCTGGTGACGGACAAGTCGACCGAGAACAACGCGAAGGACTGGCCGAAGCTCGTGTGGATCCTCGACGCCCGCGACGAGACCAACCTGGTTCCAATCGCAACCTGCCCGCTGCCGGACCACAAGGCCTATGCCTCACGCGGCCGGTTCGGCGCCCACAACATCCATGAAAACGTGCCGCTGCCGACCTGCTGGCAGAACGACCAGATCGTGCTCGGCACGTTCTTCAACGGCGGGCTGCGCGCCTACGATATTTCCAACCCGTACCAGCCGCAGGCGATCGCGACCTTCGTGCCGCCCGCGGCGCCGGGCGCGCCGACCGGAACGACCCAGATCAACGACGTGTTCGTCGATGAGCGGGAGATCGTGTACTGCGTCGACCGCCACATCGGCGGCCTGTACTGCCTGGAGATGGATTTCTGATCTGAGGACCAACGTGTCCCGGGCGAGCGAAAGCGACCGCAGTTAACCTAAAGAAAGCTGGGTCCCGGGTCTGCACTGCATCACCATACCGCGCATAAGACGCGCGTTAACGCGCTTATGGTGCTGCGGTGCGCCCGGAACACGCGTTTCTACAGGGTCGTTCAAATGTCTGGCGATCCTGTAAAGTAGGAGAATGAACGAAACCGTTCTCAGCCTCTTCCCCTCCGCATCCGCGGGCCGCTTCGGCCGACGGCAGAAGCGCGAGCGCGGATCGCGGGTGCCGGTGACGATCGTCACCGGCTTCCTTGGCGCCGGGAAAACGACGCTGGTGCGACGCTTCCTCGGCACGCCAGAAGGCCGCAACACCGCGCTGGTCATCAACGAATTCGGCTCGGTCGGCATCGACGACGTGCTGCTGCGGTCGAGCACCGACGAGATCACACTGCTCGGCAATGGCTGCATCTGCTGCAACACCCGCTCCGATTTACAAATCGCGCTGCGCAAGCTGGTCGCCGACCGCGAGCGCGGCAATATCCTGCATTTCGACCGCGTGCTGATCGAGACCAGCGGGCTCGCCGACATCAGCCCGATCCTGCAGACCTTCTCGACCGACCGCGCGCTCGGTGGCGAGTTTGCGATCGAGGTGGTGCTGACGCTGGTCGACGCGGTCAACGGGCTGCGCAATCTCGACAAGGCGCCAGAGGCGCGCAAGCAGGCAATCCTGGCCGACCGCCTGGTGATCACCAAGATCGACCTCGCCGACAGCCGAACCAAAAAGGCGCTTGCGGCCGAGCTCAAGACGCTCAATCCGCGCGCCGACGTCGACATGGCTGTCGACGGTGAGATCGATCCCAAGCACCTGATCGATTCCGGCCAGGATGCGACCGCGGCGCGGCACTCCGGGTTCGTCGCCGAAGCGTCGCACTCGGACGGCATCGCGAGCTTCGTGGTTCGCGAAAAGCAACCACTAGAGTGGCCGGTATTCCAGCGCGCGCTCGACACGCTGGTGTCGCTGCGCGGGCCCGACCTGCTGCGCATCAAGGGGCTGCTGAACCTGAAGGGGGCCAAGGGGCCGGTCGTGTTCCAGGCGGTGCAGCACCTGATCCATCCGCCGGTGGAACTGGCCGAATGGCCCGACAAGGACCGCTCCAGCCGGCTGGTGTTCATCACCCGCGACGTGACCGAGGGGCAGGTGCGCGACCTGCTCGACTCCTGCAAGGCGCTCGGATTTGTGACGGGGGAATAGATCCACCGCTGTCATGCCCCGCGAACGCGGGGCATCCAGTACTCCCAGTGGTTACTGGATCGCCCGCTTTCGCGGGCAATGACAATCGAATGTCATTTGGTTTAGTCTGGAGCCAATCCAAACAGACCGAGGGAGGTCGCCCGATGGCCCGCTTCACGCTCAACGTGAACGGCAAGACGCATGACGTCGACGCCGATCCGGACATGCCGCTGCTCTATGCGTTGAAGAACGACATCGGGCTCAATAATCCTCAATTCGGCTGCGGCCTCGCGCAATGCGGCGCCTGCACCGTGCATATGGACGGCCAGCCGATCCGCTCCTGCATCACGCCGGTTTCTTCGGTCGGTAGCGCCAAGGTGGTGACGCTGTCCGGCCTCGGCACGCCCGAAAAGCCGCACCCGCTGCAGACGGCATACGTCGAGGAACAAGTCACGCAGTGCGGCTACTGCATTAACGGTTGGATCATGACCGCCGCCGCATTCTTGCGGGACAAGAAGAACCCGACCGACGCCGAGATCAGGGCTGCGCTCGAAGGTCTGAAGTGCCGCTGCGGCACGCACATGAACATCCTGCGCGCGGTCAAGCGCGCGGCGACCATGATGGGTTGAGGGAGGCGATTATGACCAAGCATCAAAAGCCCCAATCGCTTTCGCGCCGCGCCATCCTGATGGGTGGCGGCGCCGTCGTCGTCTCGGTCGGCGCACCGGTTTCGCTCAACACCGTGCTCGGCCTGCGCTCGGCCTATGCGCAAGGCACCAAGCCACCGCTCGTGCCCGAGCAGCTTTCGTCCTACATCGCGATCGGCTCGGACGGTGCGGTGTCGGCGTTCTTCGGCAAGATGGACATGGGCCAGGGTCTCTATGTCTCGATCGGCCAGATCGTGGCGGAGGAGCTCGACGTGCCGTTCAAGGCCGTGACCGTGTTCATGGCGGATACCCGCACCAGTGTGAACCAGGGCGGCGCATCCGGCTCGACCGGCATCCAGACCGGCGGGCGGCAGATGCGTGTAGCCGCGGCGGAAGCACGCCGTGTGCTGGTTGAGATGGCTGCCGAACGGCTCGCGACACCGGCCGACCAACTCATCGTCGCTGATGGCATCGTGAGCGCCGCATTCAATCGCGACAAGAAAGTCTCTTACGCCGAATTGATCGGCGGCCGCTACTTCAACGTCCAGCTCGAATGGAACAAGCAGATCGGCAACGCGCTCTACGCCCCCGGCAAGGCCACGCCGAAGGATCCGAAGGACTACAAGATCGTCGGCCAGCCGATCAAACGCGCCGACATCGCGCCAAAAGTGTTTTGCCAGGAGCCTTTCGTCACCGACGTGAAAATCCCCGGCATGCTGCACGCCCGCGTGATCCGCCCGCCAGTCGCGGGCGCGACGCCGGTCGCCGTCGCCGATGCCTCGCTCAAGGACATCCCTGGCGCGCGCGTGGTGCGGGAAGGCAATTTCCTTGCCGTGGTCGCCGACAAGGAGTGGGACGCGGTTAAGGCGTACAACGCGTTGCAGGTGCAATGGTCGCACGTAACGCCGCCCTTCCCATCGCAGGACGCGCTCTACGAGCACATCCGCAAGGCTCCGGTGCGCAAGGCGGTGGACGAGAAGCCGGTCGGCAACGCCGCCGAAGCCTTCAAGACCGCCGCACGCGTGATCGAGGCGGAATACGAATGGCCGTTCCAATCGCACGCCTGCATGGGCCCGGCCTGCGCCGTGGTCGAGATCAGGGACGGCCGCGTCACCTGCTACACCGGCTCGCAGAAGCCGCATTTCGTGCGCGACGGCCTCGCACGCACGCTCGAGGTGCCGCCCGCGAACGTGGACGGCATCTGGGTGGTCGGCCCCGGCTCCTACGGGCGGAACGACGCGGACGACTGCGCGCACGATGCGGCGGTGCTGGCAAAGCTCACCGGCAAGCCGGTGCGGTTGCAATACACACGCGAGCAAGGCACCGGCTGGGATCCAAAGGGCCCGGCCTCGATCCACCAGGCCCGCGCCGCGCTCGACGCCTCGAACAAGGTCGTGGCCTACGAATTCGTCAGCAAAGGCTTCTCCCGCATCGACGTGCAAACCAATGGCTCACGACCGGAGGACACGCTCGCCGGTCACTTCCGCGGCGTGGCGCTCAAGGTCAACGACAACTTCGGCGTCCCGGCGGAATCCTACGTGTTCGACAACAAACGGACGGCATGGGAGACGATCGCGCAGTTCCTGGAACGGGGCTCGCCGCTGCGCGGCGGGCACCTGCGCGATCCGGTCGGGCCACAAATCCACTTCGCGTCCAAGTCTTTCATGGACGAGGTCGCGAACGCGATCAGCGCCGACCCGGTTGAATTCCGGATTCGCTACTTGAAGGATCCGCGCGATGTCGCGGTCATCAAGGCGGCGGCGGAAAAGGCCGGCTGGCAGACGCGCACCTCGCCCCAGAAGCAGACCGGCAACACCGTGTCGGGCCGCGGCATCGCCTACTCGCAACGCAACGGCACCACCTGCGCGGTCGTGGCGGAGGTCGACGTCGACCGCCGTTCGGGGAAAATCTGGGCGCGCAAATTCACCGTGGCGCACGACTGCGGTCTGATCATCAACCCCGATGGGCTGAAGCACACCATCGAAGGCAACATCATCCAGGGTATCAGCCGCACGCTGTGGGAAGAGGTGAAGTTCGACAACAAGAACGTTACCAGCGTCGACTGGTTGACCTATCCGATCCTCGACATGACCGAGGCGCCGCAAACCATCGACTGCGTCTATATCAACCGGCCTGAGCGGCCCGCGACCGGCGCAGGCGAGCCGTCAATCCGCCCGGTCGCCGCGGCGATCGCCAACGCGGTCTTCGACGCGACCGGCGTGCGGCTGCGCCGCGTCCCGTTCTCGCCGGACCAGGTGAAGGGAGCGTTGTCGTAGCTATCGGCGCACGCTGGTGGCATCGCGGATCACATCCGCGATGCCCGCCTCGTTGCCCGGCGCCATGATGTGCACGCCGGCGACGCCGGGGATCGTGGCCACGTCCCGCATCAGGTCGACGCAGATACGCCGGCCTTCCGCCGCGGGGTCGGCCGCGGCCTCCATGCGCTCGACAATCGCGTCGGGAATGATGGTGCCGAACAATTTTTCGCGCATCCACCGCCCCGACTTGGCCGAACGCAGCGGCGATATACCGATCAGCATCGGCAGCTCGACGCCATGTTCGGCAAGCCGCGCCATGTAGCGGCGCAGCACCGCGACATCCATGCAGAACTGCGTCTGGGCGAACGCGCAGCCCGCCGCGACCTTGCTCTTGAGGCTTTTCGGCTCCCAGCCAGCGGGCGGATCGATCGGCATGTCGGCGGCACCCAGGAAGAAATCCGCCTTTCCCGCGACCTTGCGGCCGTGCGGGAGTTCGCCGCTGTCTCGCATCGAGGCCGCCATCTGCGTCAAACCGATGGTGTCGAGATCGAACACCGGCTTGGCTTCAGGCTGATCGCCGGCCTTGGGGTCGTCGCCCCGCAGCATCAGAAGATTGCGAATGCCGATCGCGGCCGCGGCCATCAGGTCGCCTTGCAGCGCGATGCGGTTCTTGTCGCGGCAGGTCATCTGCAGCACCGGTTCGATGCCATTCTGCAGCAGGATCGTGGCGGCGGTCAGCGCGCCGAGATGGGCGCGGGCGCCCGCGCCATCGGTGACGTTGACCGCGTCGGCAAGGCCCTTGAGCGGCATCGCCTTGGCGAGCAGGTCGGCGGCGTCGAACGAAGCCGGCGGGGTGATTTCCGCCGTGACGACGAAGCGTCCGGCGGCGAGCTTGTCCTTGAGGGTGTCGGGAGAATTGGCCACGCGCGTTTGTTCTCCAAATCCTGCCCCGATTCAAGTGACCGTGCAGCGGGTCGCTGCCCACTTGGCGCAAAGCCTTCCCACCCATAGGATCGGAGCAGGATCGACTCATGCCGCAGTTCGTCCGCACGCTCGACGAGGCGCTCGCCCCCATAACCGATGGCTGCGTGCTGGCAATTCCGCGCGAAAGCTCTGGCGTTGCAATGACGGCGACCCGCGCGTTGATCCGGCGCGGCGTCAAGCGGCTAAGCCTGATCGCGCTGCCGACGTCGAGCCTGCAGGCCGATATGCTGATCGGCGCCGGCTGCGTCGAGACGCTCGAAACGTCTGCCGTGAGTCTCGGCGAGTTCGGGCTGGCGCCGCGCTTCACCGCCGCGATCATGGCCGGCGCAATCAAAATGAAAGACGCCACCTGCCCAGCGCTGCACGCCGCCTTTCAGGCATCGGAAAAGGGCGTGCCGTTCATGCCGTTGCGCGGCCTGATCGGCTCCGACGTGCTGGCGCACCGCCCGGACTGGAAGACGATCGACAATCCATTCGGCGACGGCGATCCGATCGTGCTGCTGCCCGCGATCAAACCCGACGTCGCGCTGTTTCATGCGCCGATGGCGGACCGCCACGGCAACGTCTGGATCGGACGCCAGCGCGAATTGATGACCATGGCACACGCCGCCGCAAAGACCGTCGTCACAGTCGAGAACATCCACGCCGGCAACCTGCTGGAAGATCCCAAGCTGGCGGCGGGAACGATCCCGGGCTTCTACGTTGAAGCCGTTGCGGTCGCCGAGCGCGGCGCCTGGCCGTTGCCGCTGCCCGACTACTACGCCTGGGACGCCGTGCATCTTGCCGAATACGTCAAGCTGGCCGCGACCGACGACGGCTTTGCGCAGTATCTCAAGCAGCATGTCCATGAGCGAAAAGCGGCCTGAATGGTGCCGCGAGTCACCTCCCCCGCTTGCGGGGGAGGTCGGCGCGCGCAGCGCGCCGGGAGGGGGCATTGTCGGGCCGCCGTCCTTTGTTCAACCGGGTTGATGACCGACATTTTGAACCGGGATGATACCCGACGGTTCTGGGATTTGGGCCAGTTCCGGCGCGCCGCGGAGCCCGTCGCGAGGCGGAGCGAAGCGCCGGAACTGGCCCAGGCGATTGATCAGGCCGATGTCGAAGTGACAGAAGCGTACGACCTGGTCGCCGGTTTCCAGTTCGGCAATGCCGATGAGTTCTCCGATCAGCGCTTCGCTGATGAAGAGCAGTTCGCCCTTCCACATGACCTCGCCGTTGCTGCGCACACGCCGCACTTGGTGATCGGCATCATACCAAGGGTCCTCAAGGCGCTCTGGCATGGGGCGCGGCGATGCCGAATAGAGCTCGGCGGGCAATCTTTGATCCAGCGCTTGGTGCGGGCGCTCCTCGTTGTAGTGTCGGCGGAAGTGGTCAAAGCGGATCTGCTGTTCGGCCCGGCTTGCTGCCGGCGGGCGCGAGGTCTGCGCCTTGAGCGTGCGATGCATCCGCTCGTGGCGACCGTTTTCTTGCGGCGATGCCGGACGGATGAAATGCGGCTCGATACCGAGCTTGAGCCACCACGCCGAGAGCTTGGTCAGCCCGCCGGGCCCGCGCGAGCCGAACGGCGAGCCATTGTCGCAGCGGATCGCAACTGGCAGGCCGTAGCTGCGAAACGCTGCGCAGAAGGCTGGCCGAACCCCATCGATCGTCGGCGGCACGATATCGAGCGTGATCAGAAAGCGGCTGTGGTTGTCCGTTATGGTCAAGGGGTCAACGCGCGCGCCGTCAGTGGTGCGAAACCAGCCCTTGAAATCGACACTCCATTCGTCATTGACGACCTCGACAGCTGCAAATGGCCTCTGTTGAGCAAGTGGTTTGCGCCGCCGCTTGGTTGGAGCGATCTGGCCCGCTTGCTGCAGGATATCCCCAATGGTCGAGGCCGCCGGCCAGCAGTTCTCCGGATGGCGCCGCTCCAACATCGCCAGGAGCTTGCGGGGTCCCAGATGCGGAAACCGACGTCGCAGCGAGACGATCGTCTCCACCAGCCCCGGGTCAGTCCGATGCGGACAGTGGTGCGGCGCATGCGATCGATCGATAAACCAATGCGGATCGCCGCTGTCTCTGCGCTTGCGCCAATCGTAGAACGTGTCGCGACACACGCCGTAGCGGCGGCACAGCTCCGACACGTTCCAGTTGCCAGTCTCGTAGTCCGAAAGCATCCGGATGCGTTCTTCCATCCGACAGGTCTCCAAAAACGGCATCGGTCGGTCTCCCTCCGATGCCTTTTGACCTGTCGACCATCATCCCGGTCTAGATTGTCGGGTATCTACCCGGTCCGTACCCTTGCGGCTGCCCCCACCCCAACCCTCCCCCGCAAGCGGGGGAGGGAGACGAGAGAGCGTGCCGTGAGTCAAAAAGATTTCCGCACCGAGGAACTCCTCATCTCCGTCGTCGCCGACTTGATCGGCGACGTACGTCACGTCGCGGTCGGCAACGCCTCGCCGATCCCGGCAGCCGCATCGCTGCTCGCCCGCGCGAAGGGAAATGGACGGCCCTACGTGTCGCTGCTCGGCAGCCCGCGTCATACCTTTTTCACCGACGGCGGTCGCGAGCTGTTCGACTGCGCCGGCCAGGGCCGCATCGACGTGTTCTTCCTGTCCGGTGGCGAGATCGACGGCGAAGGCAACATCAACCTGGTGAGCGTCGGCGACTACGACAGGCCCATCGCGCGTTTCCCGGGCTCGTTCGGGTCGGCCTATCTTTACTACGTGGTGCCGAAGGTGATCCTTTTCCGCACCGAGCATTCCAAGCGCACGCTGGTGCCCAAGGTGTCCTTCATCAGCGCGCCGGGCGGCAGTGACTACAATATTCACCGCAGCGGCGGACCAATCGCGCTGATCACCAACCGCTGCCTGTTCTCGTTCGATCGGCCGCGGCGGCGCTTCACACTGCGGAGCGTGCACCCCGGCCACACCCTGGCCGAGGTGATCGTCAATACCGGCTTTGAGTTCGACCGGCCGCCCGACGTGCCGGTCACGCTGGCGCCATCGCCGGACACGCTGCGCCTGCTGCGTGAAACCGTCGCTCCGGAACTGGCGGACGTCTATCCGCAGTTCGCGACGAAGGTGTTCGGGGTTGGAAAGTCCGCCTGAAAGACCATTTGCAGGCCGCGCGAGGGCATGGTTTCTTGCGGGCCCGCGCCCACTCCAAACATCAAGAAACTTCAGGGAATCCCGTGAAAACCGTTGAAGCTGCAGTAATCGGCACCGGCTGGTGCGGCGGCATCCGCGCTGAGACGCTGTCACGCTCGGCGCTGTGCGACAAGCTGCACATCTGCGAGATCAGGCCGGAGCGCCTCGCCGAGGTGAAGGCGCTGACCAAGCCCGAAACCGCGACGCTCGACTATCAGGACATCGTCAAGAACGACAATATTTCGGTCGTCTATATCTCGACGACGCCGGAATCCAATCACTATCCGATCGCTCGCGACTGCCTGCGCGCCGGAAAGAACGTATTGCTGGAAAAGCCGATCTCGCTCGAACTGTGGGAAGCCGACGAGCTGATCATGCTCGCCAGGCGCAACAACCTGAAGTTCACCATCGGCTATTCGCAACGTTTCAATCCGAAAGTCGCCTTCGCCAAGAAGAAGATCGAGGACGGAACGCTCGGCAAAGTCGTGTCCGTACTGGTCAGCCGCCATATCACGCGCACGCTCGGCACCAAGATCGGCAAGCGCGTGCGGCTGTCACCCGTAGTGATGGAATCGACCCACGATCTTGATTTCGTATTCTGGCTTTTGGAGCCGGCGAAGCCGGTGCGCGTCTATTCGCAAGGCGCGTTCGGCTTCATGCAGCCGATCAACGGCTCGCACGACATCATGTTCACCACCGTCACCATGGACAATGGCGTGGTGGTGATGATTGGCGGCGGCTGGAACCTGCCACCGAGCTATCCGAACTTCTGTTCGACCTGGATGGAAATCACCGGCACTGACGGCGCGTTGATCCTCGACGACACCGCGCGCGACCATTGGCTCAACACCATATCGGGAGGCCAGCAGTTTCCGATGTCGACCATGCCGGGCGAGCAGGTTGGCGAGGTGTATGCTGGCGGCATGGGTCCGGAGACGCTGCACTTCCTCGAAGCCTGCATTCGCAACACGCCTGTGATGGTGACACCGGAAAGCGCGCGCGCGGTGATGGAAGCCTACACCGCGGCCGATCTCTCGGCCGACCGCAACGAGCCGGTCGACCTGCCGCTGACCAACGAGACCATCGCCGCGGTGGCGGATTTCAAGGCCAAGTTCCGGACCGGCGACAACGTGGCGGTGAAGTCATGAGAATAGAAGCGGCGGGCAGAGGGCCTCAGTTATTGTGCCCTCTCCCCTTGAGGGAGAGGGCTGCTCGGTCGTTCGACAGAAAGAACCGGGAGAGGGGTATTGATCCGCGGATGCACACCCCTCTCCCGTTCCACATTGTTGAGCCGCTGCGGCTGCCCTCTACCGCAGGGGGAGAGGGCACAGTCATTGCTGCCGCGGCTGGCGGAAAGAGGGCAGCATGAGAACCCAAGCCAAGGACATCGGTCTCGCCATCATCGGCGGCGGCCGTGTCGGCTTGTTCCGCGGCGAGGTGGCGAACCGCCACCCGGCGGTGAAATGGATCGGGCTTGCGGAGAAGAATCCGAACCGCGCCGGCGAGGTCGCGCCGAAAATCGAGGCGGACTTCGTCACCAACAGCCATGTCGAACTGCTCAAGCGGCCGGAGGTCACCTGCGCGATCATCGCAACAGACGAGCATCTGCACGTCGATCCGATCATGGTGGCGGCCGAGCGCGGCATTCCTCTGCTGATCGAGAAGCCGCTCGCCACCGACCTCGCGGAATCCGCCCGCGTGCTCAAGGCCATCAAGGACGCCAAGGTCGATGCGGTGGTCGGCTACACCCAGCGCTTTCGCCGCAAATGGCTCTCCGGCAAGGAAAAAGTGCGCACCGGGGCGCTCGGCGACGTCACGTTGGTCACCTCGCGCGCCTTCATGAACCGGCTGGTCGCGATCGACAATTACAAGCGCACCGACGATCCCAAGACGATCTCGCCGATGGTGATCTCCGGCACCCACGCGCTCGACATGTGCATGTGGTACCTGGAGAGGAAGACGCCGGTTGAGTGCTACGCGCGCTCGATCGACAAGGTGCTGGGCCCGCTCTATCAAGGCATCGACGCCACCGCCGGCATGATCATGATGTCGGACGGCTGCGTCTATCACCTCAACATCTCGTGGGCGCTGCCGGTCACGTGGCCGGGCGCGGTCTATTCGCTCGAAGTCGGCATCGTCGGCACCCACGGCGTGCTGACCATCGACGACACCCACCGCGACATGGTGCTCGCGGTGTCGAAGGCGCAGTCCGAGGGCTACGCGCCGGACGAGACCCGGCTGGTCGACTTCCTCGGCTCCTATCCGCCGGGCGACATGGCGCTCGGCGAGCTGCGCGGCCCAATGGCGGAGGAAACCGTGTCGTGGCTCAATCGGGTGGCGCTCGGTCTGCCGACGCCCGCCGCGACGGTCGAGGAGGCGCACAACCGGCTGATGCTGACCAAGGCGCTCGACCTTTCGGCGAAACGCAAACAACCGGTCAAATTGCCGCTGGACCCTGACGAGGAGAAGCGGGCGGCGTAAGATACAAGGGAAGAATAACGGGAGGATGCGATGAGAAAGTCACTGCTCGCATTGGTCTTGCTCGCGATCGCGCCCGCAACGGCACAGGCTCAGGAAGACGTCGCCGAATTCTACAAAGGCAAGACCGTGCGCCTCCTGGTCGGTATCGGCGTCGGTTCGGGCTACGACGTCAACGCCCGTGTTCTGGCCCGCCACATGAGCAAGCACATCCCCGGCAACCCGAACATCATCGTGCAGAACCAGCCGGGCGCCGGCTCACTGACGATGACCAACCAGATGTATGCCGCAGGGCCGTTCGACGGCACGGTGTTCGGCGCCTCGTTCAACGGGTTGCCGACCGCGCCGCTGCTGCAGCCCAACGGCGTACGTTTCGAGTCCGCCAAGATCAACTGGCTCGGCAGCACCAATCGCGAAACGCAGACGATGTACGTCTGGCACACCGCGCCGATGCAGAACCTCGATGATCTCAAGACCAAGGAGATGATTGTCGGCGCGCAGGCGCCCGGCTCGACCCAGTACGACTATCCGATGCTGGGCAAGGCGTTGTTCGACCTGAAGTTCAAGCCCGTCACCGGCTACAAGTCGACATCCGACATCAACCTCGCCATGGAGCGCGGCGAGGTGCACGGCACGCTCGCCAACTGGTCCACGGTCAAGACTCTCAATTTGAAGCAGTACGAGGACAAGCAGATCCGAATGCTGGTCGTTTGGGGCGGCCGCGAACATCCCGAGCTGAAGGGAATCCCCTTGATCACCAGTCTGGCGAAAACCCCGGAACACAAGCAGGCGCTACAACTTGCGCTGGCGCGTCTCGAATTCGGCCGGCCGTTCTTCATGCCGCCAAACGTCCCGCCTGCACGCGTCGCCGCGATGCGGCGCGCCTTCGACGCCACTTTGAAGGACCCGGAGTTCCTCGCTGAGGCGGACAAGCTCAAGCTAGAGATTGATCCGATGAGCGGCGACGAGCTAGCCAAGATGCTGGAGGATATTGCCAAGACGCCGGCCGACGTGGTCGCCCGGGTGAGAACGGCTTACGAGGCGCGTTAGAACCGATTGCCCAGCGGCTTGACCTTCAGCTCAGTTGCCAGAATGTCGAGTTGCGCCACCACCTCCGGATAGACCGGTACACCGTTGCGCTCACGCTCGGTCCGGCGCTTGAGCCGTTGTTCGCCAGGCAAGCGAATCGCATCGACTCCGGGCAGTCTTGGCGATGACTTCAGATCGCGCAGATGGCGGTCGACCGCGGCCTTGAACATCGGCATCAGCATGAAGCGGCTGACATCGAGCGCCACGATGAAGTGGCCGGTGTCGCAGGCGGTCTCGTCGTCGTAGTTGAAATCGACCACATCACGGCCGAACGCGGCGCCGTTCATCGTGCCGGCGAGCAAGCCGAGCACCAGCGCGAGGCCCGAGCCCTTGTGGCCGCCGATCGGCATCAGCAAGCCCTCGGCGCTCTTTGCAGAATCGGTCAAGGGCTGGCCCTGCTTGTCGACCATCCAACCGGGCGGCATGTCGTGGCCTTGCAGCTTGTTGGCCTTGACCGTGCCGTACGAAACCACCGTGGTCGCGATATCAAGCACCACCGGCGGCTCCTGCCCTGCCGGGATGGCGCATGCGACCGGATTGGTGCCGAGCAGATTTTCCGAACTGCCCCACACCGGCATGTGGTTGGCGTTGGCCACCACGGCGTAGATGCCGACCATGTCCTGCTTAAGCAGCATCGCCGCATAGACACCCGCTGCGCCGGCATGGTTGCTGCGCTTGGCGCCGACCCAGGCGACGCCCGCTTTTTTTGCCAGCTCCGCCGCCGTTTCAGCAGCGCGCGACATCACCAGATGGCCCATGCCGTTGTCGCCGTCGACCATCGCGGTGGCCGGCCCGGTCTGCTGGACAGCGACATTCGCCTTCGGGTTGACCGCGCCACCTTTGATGCGCCGGATGTATTGCGGCAGACGGAACACGCCGTGTGCGTCGGCGCCGACCAGATCGGCCTCGACCATAAGCTCCGCGACCTTGGTGGCATCGGCAGCCGACACGCCGACCGTCTGCATGCAGTCCCGGATCAGCGCATCGATCGCGGCGGCGGGAATCAAATTCCCTTTGCCGCTCATTTCACCGCGCTCAGGAGCTTCTGCGTCATGCCGTTGAGGATGGTCGCCTTGTCGAGATCGGAAACCCCCAGCGCCTTGACCTGTCGCGCGCACTCGAAGGTGCCCATGTCGTAGGGATAGTCGCTGCCGAGCAAAACGTTCGCCGCGCCGAACTCCTGCACCAGGAATTCGAGCTGCGGTTTCGAGTGCAGGATGGTGTCCCAATAGAAGGTGCGGATCGTTTCCGCCGGCGGCTTCTTGAGATGGTTCTTCGGCTCCGGCCGCACATGCCAGCCGTGCTGCCAGCGCCCGGCCTGATACGGCGTGAAGCCGCCGCCGTGCACCATGAAGAACTTGATGTTGGGGAAGCGCTCGATCACGCCGCCGAACACCAGGGACGCCGCCGCGATGGTGGTGTCGAGCGGATTACCTATCAAGTTGTTGAGGTAATACTTCTTGAGGCGGTCCGCGCCGGCCACGTTGTTCGGATGGACCATGAAGAAGGCGTGGTGCTCATTCGCCACCTGCCACACCGGCTCGAATTCAGGCTCGTCGAGATTCTTGCCCATGATGTTGGAGCCGATCTGCGCGCCCTTCAGGTTGAGCTTGGTGATCGAGCGCTTGAGCTCGTCGGCCGCCGCCTTCGGCGCCTGCATCGGCAGCGTGGCGATGCCATAAAATTGCTTCGGATAGTCGCGGACGTGCTTGGCGATCTGGTCATTCTGGATGATCGACGTGGCGGTCGTGAGCCCGGCATCCTGATTGTAGAGGAAGGTCTGCGGCGTGTTGGACAGCACCTGCATGTCGACATCCGACGCCTTCATGTCCTTGAGGCGCTGCTCGATGTCGAAGCCGCCGCGCGGCAGCGGCCGGTACGGCACACCGGCGACCGACCACTCGAACACGTCCTTCTCGTATTTCTTGAGGTTGGAGGCGACCTTGGGCGCCTCCTTGTTGAGGAGATTCATCGTCTCCTCGGTGCAGATGTGGGCGTGGGCGTCGATCGAAAGCGGATTTGGCATTGCACTCCCCAAGACGTTTCTGGATGTCATCTTCTCTGAATGTCATCGCCCGCGAAAGCGGGCGATCCAGTAACCACCGGGCGTACTGGATGCCCGCTTTCGCGGGCATGACAGCGTGCCCTTATAACAAGAAGCTCACCGATCCCATCGGCCCCAATTCTTCCGCATCCAGAATGGCGCGGCGCTCGTGAATCTTCAGCCCGTCATCGGTGCGCTTAAGCTTGTGGCGGTAGCGGCCGACGAACTCACGCACCGGCTCGTTGCGGCGATGCCGGAAGATCGCGAAGTTGGCCTCCGCCAGGATGAGCTCGCCCTCCATCCCCGTGATCCGCACGTTCGAGATCATCCGGCGCGTGCGCGACGGCGGAAACTCGGCGTGGCAGTTCGGGTCCTTCAGCCGGATGATGCGCTCGCGCAGCCGCACGATGTCGTCCGCCACGGTGAACAGCGTGAAGCGGTGGTCGGCGTCGGGCTTGTCGTTCGGCGGCACATAGTAGGCCGCGTCCTCGGTCAGCAGCCCGAGCCAGTCGTCGAGCTTCCAGCGGTCGAGCAGGTCCGCTTCGTGATAGAGGAAGTCCTCGACCTCGGCGCGCGTCACCGCGCCCGGCGCCACCGGCGCGTTCATGGCCGCGCCTCCACCAATTCGCTCCACTTGCGCCAGAACACCCGCAGATGGCCTTCGTCGGTGGCGAGCTGTTCCTGGCTCGAACCCATGCCGCGCGAGAGATCGGACCACGGCACCTCGCGCCACGCGGCGAAGCCCTGCTGCGCCAGCTCCAGCGCCGCGATGTCGTCCGGCGTGGCGAAGCCGCCGGGACCGTAGAAGGTGAGGAACGCGTGCAGCCGCCGCGCGCGTTGCGCCTCGGTCTCCTCGATCGGGCCGAGCGCCCAGGCGATCACCTTCATGTGGCCGGGCGCCACCGGGAAGAAGTTGCGCACCGTCACCGATGAGCCATCGTTGATCACCAGGTTGGGGAAGATGCAGAGGTTGCGGTTGGTGTCGGCGACCCGCGCCGCCCTCGCCTCGCCCAGCCGCTCGACCAGCTCCTTGCGGATCGCGTCGATGTCGGCCTTGGCCTCCTCGCCGTAGACGGAAATCCACTTCGCGACCGGCCGGCCGCGGTAATTCGGGTTGTCGGTGGTGAGATGACCGTTGCCGAGATCCTTGCCGAAGCCCTTGGTCGGCAGCATGTGGCCCTTGGCCGGCGTGATGTTGACGCCCGAGTTGCGCATGTAGTTGAGCCAGGTCGAGTGCGTGGTGACGAGGTGATAATCGTCGACGCTGTTCTCCACCAACAGCTTCCAGTTCGCCTTGATGTCGTATTCCTGCACGCCGGAGATGATCTCCATGCGGCCGGATGGCGATTGATCGATCACCAGATCGATGTAGTCCTTGGCGCCTGCGAGATAGCTCGCCAGGTCCGGCGCATCGGCATCGAAGCTGGCGAAATAGAAATCTTTGTAGTGCTCAAGCCGCGGCACCGGCACGAGACCCTTGCCGGCTTTGTCGTAGCCCGGCGGATAGGCGTCATCGCCTGGAATGCCCTTGATCGAGCCGTCGGTGTTGTAGGTCCAGCCATGATAGATGCATTGGAACTGCCGCGCGTTGCCTTCGCGCTCGCGGCACACCAGCGCGCCGCGGTGGCGGCATGAGTTGATCAGCGCGCGCACGTTGCCCTGCCGGTCGCGGCAGAAGATCACCGGGCGGCCGGCGACGTTGCGGGTGCGGAAGTCGTTGGGCTGCTTCAGCTCGGAGGCGTGGCCGACATAAATCCAGCAGTGGTCGAAGATGGCGCGATGCTCGGCTTCGAGCACGTCATCCGACACGAACACCTTGCGGTTGACGGAAAACGTCAGGTTCTCGTTGTCCTCGACGACGAGGCGGCCGTTGCCGTTCAAATGGCCGTGGCCGTTTCCGTTGTAGGGGGCGGTCATGTCAGGCTCCCAGGACGCGGGATTTCGGACTTTCTCTATATCTAACGCGCCGCATCGTCCACCGCCACCTGATGTTCCAGTGCGATCTCGCACCCCTCACGCGACGAGCGCAGGATCGCGAGCGCAACCTCGACAGTGGCCTTGCCCCAGCAGCCGTCGTGCACCGGCTTTTTTCCGGTTCTGATTGCGGCAGCCATGTCGTCGAGCACCTCCTGACGGCCCGGCATGCCCTCGCCGCGCGGCAGCGCGATCTCGCGCAGGCCGTCGCGGCCATAGACCAGCACGCCATCCTTCGAGGCGCGCATCTCACCGCCGGCACAGGTGACGATGGTGAGGCCGAAGTGAGGCTGGTTCGGCGGCATGTCCTGCTTGCTGGCGCCATAGGCCTGCGTCTTGGTCCGCAGTCCGGCTTCCTCTTTGGCCTGGGCGAGCGCGCGGCGCGATGCGCCATGCGACAACGGTTTCGGCGCACCACGTTCGCCGATGCCGAAATGCCATTCGTCGGAGTCGAAGAAGTCGTAACCTCCATAGACCATCGAGGCGGCAACGCCGTTTTCGAACTGGAGGAACGTCACGCAGCCCGCCTCGGTCGGACGAGATGGATCGAGCACGTTCGCCTGTGCGCGCACACTCCTCACCATGCCACCGCCAAGCAGGCGAACCGTATCGATCTGGTGCGGCACCTGATTGAACAGGATGCCGCCGCCCTTCGAGGTATCGAGCTCCTCCGGCCGGCGCGGGCGATAGAGATAAGTCGTGTAGTTGAACGAGTTGATCATGCCGAGCTTGCCCAATTCACCGCTCGCGATCATGCGGCGCATCGCCCGCACATTCGGATCGAACGCGTGGGTATGACCGACGAGGAGCTGCACCTTGTTGCGCTCGACCGCAGCGATGATGGCGTCGCAGTCGGCAAGCGTCAGCGCCATCGGCTTTTCCAGGATGATGTGCTTGCCGTGCTCGGCCGCCATGATGGCGTGCGGCGCGTGGAATTGGTGCGGCGTCGCGATGTAGATCGCCTCCACCGCCTTGTCGGCGCACAGTTCCGGCATGTCGGCGTAGGCGCTGGCGTTGAAGTCGCGGGCGAAGGCCTCGCGGGGGCCCGGATGGGGGTCGGCGGCTGCCCGCAGCGCATAGCCCGAGTGGGCGGCGGCAGCCTGCACCATCACAGCGCCGGCCATGCCGAGACCGCAGATTCCAAGCCCAAGAGGCGCTGATTTGTCAGTGGGTTGGGTCATTGCAGGATCGCATCACGGCCGGTAGTTTTGGGTTTCCCACCATACCGATCATCCTTGGAAAGCCCTAGCCGACATGGACACCAAGACCAGCCACAAGCGCACGCCCCGCATCGAGGATGAGCAGTTCCTGCGGGGGCTCGGCCGCTACATGTCGGACGCCCCCTTGCCGAACCAAACCCAGGCGGCCTTCGTGCGCTCGCCCCATGCCGCGGCCGACATCAAGTCGATCGACACCAGCGCGGCCAAGGCGATCAAGGGCGTGGTCGCGGTGCTGACCGGCGCAGACCTGAAGGACTTCCACGGCAGCGTTTCGCAGCACCCGCCGCTGCCCGGCCGCGGCGGCGCCAAGCTGATCATGCCGTTCCGTCCGTCGCTCGCGACGGAGCGGGTCAATCACATCGGCGAGGCCGTCGCGGTCGTGATCGGCGAGACGCTCGCGGCCGCGCAGGACGGCGCCGAGGCCGTGGTGGTGAACTACGCCGAGCACGAGCCGGTGGTCGACGCCAAAGCCGCCGTCGAGAAAGACGCGCCGCAGGTGCATCCCGAGACGCCGGGCAACGTCGCGGTCGATTGGGCCGGCCTTGCCCCCGATCCCGAAGCGAATGCCAAGGAGGTCGAGCGCGTGTTCGCCTCGGCCAAGCACGTTGCCAAGGTGTCGCTGTTCCACAACCGGCTCAACGTCGCCTCGATGGAGCCGCGCGGCGCGACCGCGAGCTATGATGCTGCGGCCGACCTGTTCAAACTGCGGGTCTGTTCGCAGGGCGCCCGCGCCATGCGCGACTCGATGGCGGGCGTGCTCAAGATCGGCAACGACAAGATCCGCGTCACCACCGAAGAGGTCGGCGGCGCGTTCGGCCTCAAGACCGGGCCGTATCCCGAGTACATCGCGATCCTGGCAGCGGCAAAGAAGATCGGCCGCCCGGTGTACTGGATGTGCGGCCGCTCGGAAGCCTTCCTCACCGACAACCACGCCCGCGACGCCTACAGCGACGTCGAGCTGGCGCTGGACGAGAAGGGCAAATTCCTCGCCTTGCGCATCCGCCACATCGGCAACATGGGCGCCTACATCGGCGCGGTCGGCGCCAACATCCAGACCATCAACATGATGCGCTGCCTGCCCGGCATGTACGACATCAAGCTGATCGACGCGCAGACCCGCTGCGTGTTCACCAACACGGTCGTCACAGCGCCTTATCGCGGCGCCGGACGCCCGGAGGCGAGCTATTGCATCGAGCGCGTGGTCGACGAGGCGGCGCGCATCACCGGCATCGACCCGATCAGGCTGCGCAAGCGCAACCTCATTTCGCGCAAGGCCATGCCGTACAAGACCGCTGTCGGCACCACCTACGATTCCGGCGACTTCGCCGCGGTGATCGACCAGGGTCTGGCACTCGCCGACTACGAGGGCTTCAAGGCACGCAAGAAAGAGTCGAAGAAGAAGGGCCTGCTGCGCGGCCTCGGCGTCTGCTTCGTGCTGGAGCATTCCGGCGGCGCGCCGATCGAAGGTCTGATGATGGGCTTCCCCGGCGGCAACAAGCTCGATTTGACGCTCAACGTGCAATCGACCGGCCAGGGCCACGCCACCATCTTCCCGCGCCTGGTGGCCGAGCGGCTCGGCATCAAGTTCGAGGAGATCAGGCACCACCACGGCGACAGCCGTCATGAGGTCGCGGGCTACGCCTCGGTCGGCTCGCGCTCGGCCATGACGGTGGGGCACTCGATGGTGAAGACCATCGAGGCGGTTCTCGCCAAGGGCAAGAAGGTCGCGGCATCGGCGCTGGAAGCCGGCGAGAGCGACATCGAATACAAGAACGGCGCGTTCAACGTGGTCGGCACCGACCGCCGCATCTCGCTGTTCGACACGGCCACCCGCGCCAGCGAGATGAAGAAGAAGGGCGAGATCCCGGAGAGCCTCGACACCAAGCTGCAGACCGAGACGCCGCTCACGTTCCCGAACGGCTGCCACGTCGCCGAGGTCGAGATCGACCCGCAGACCGGCAAGCTGACGCTCGCGAGCTACACCGCGGTGGACGATTGCGGCAACGTGCTCGATCACATGATCGTCGAGGGCCAGACCCACGGCGCGGTGACCTGCGGCGTCGGCCAGGCGATGATGGAGAACACGGTCTACGACTCCGGCGGCCAGCTCGTGTCCGGCTCGTTCATGGATTACGCGATGCCGCGCGCGCACGACGTGCCGTCGTTCAAGGAGGGCTTCTGCCCGGTGCCGGCGACCACCAACCCGCTTGGCGTCAAGGGCGCGGGCGAAGCCGGCACCACTGCCGCGATCGCCGCGGTGATGAACGCGGTCGCGGACGCTATTCCCGGCGAGGCCAGCAAGAAGATCGACATGCCGGCAACGTCCGAGAAGCTGTGGCGGGCGTGTCGGGCGGCGGGCGCGTAAGCGCCCGCTATTCGTCCGCCGTTTTATCCAGATCCACCAGCACCTGCCCGTCCTTCACCGCGACCTTGTAGGTCCGCAGCGGGATGTGGCACGGCGCCTGCACCGCCTCGCCGGTCTTCACGTTGAACGCGCCGAAGTGCATCGTGCACTCGATGATGCCGTCCTCGAGAATGCCGTCGGCGAGGCTCGCGGCGCCGTGGGTGCACTCGTTGTCGGTGGCGTAGAACGTGCCGCCGACGTTGTAGACCGCAAGTGTGGTCGTGCCGATCTCGAACGACTTCACCGAATTCTCGGCAACGTCCGAGACCGCGCAGACCGCCGTTTCCGCCATTCGTTACTTCTTCGGCTGGCCGATCTGCGGCATCTGCCCGAACGGCGTCTTGCCGCCGAACGGCTGGTGCTTGGGTTGCTTGTTCTTGTCAGCCTTCGGTTTCTTCTTTTCCCGGCTCTTGCCTTGCTCACGATTGGCCATGACGTTCCCTCCTGATCGTAGGGTGGGTTGAGCGAAGCGAAACCCACCGTCGTCTGCCGATTTGTGATGGGTTTCGCCATAGCGCGTCTTAAGACGCGCGTAAACGCGCTTATGGCTCAACCCATCCTACACACTCAACCACACACTCAGCCCTGCGAAATGAACTTGGTGACCAGATAGGCGGACAGCCCCTCGGTGCCGCCCTCGCTGCCGTGGCCGGATTCCTTGACGCCGCCGAACGGCGTCTCCGGCGTCGAGATCGCGATCGAATTGACGCCGACCATACCCGATTCGATCGCGTCGCCGATCGCGGCGGCGGTCGAGGCCGACGAGGTGAAGGCGTAGGCCGCAAGCCCGAACTCCAGCGAGTTGGCGCGCTGCACCACCTCGTCGAAGGTCTTGAAGGTGACGATCGGCGCCACCGGGCCGAACGGCTCCTGCGTCATGATCTTGGAGTCATCCGGCACGTCGGTGATGACGGTCGGCTCGTAGAAATAGCCCTGGTTGCCGCGCCGGGTGCCGCCGGCCTGGATCTTGCCGCCGCGGTCCTTGGCGTCGGCGACGATTGCGTCCATCGCATCGAGCCGCCGCGAGTTGGCGAGCGGGCCCATGCCGATGCCCTTCTCCAGGCCGTCGCCCACCTTCACGCCCTTGGCGTATTCGGTGAAGCGGGTGAGGAAGCGCTTGTAGATGTCCTCCTGCACATAGAAGCGCGTCGGCGAGATGCAGACCTGGCCGGCGTTGCGGTACTTGAACGCCGCGATGGTGTCGGCCGCCTTCTCCGGGTCGGCGTCGCCGAACACCACGACCGGCGAATGGCCGCCGAGCTCCATGGTGGTGCGCTTCATGCCCTTGGCGGCGAGCTGTGCCAGATGCTTGCCGACCGGGATCGAGCCGGTGAACGAAATCTTGCGCACCGCGTCCTTGGCGAGCAGATGCTCGGACACTTCCGACGGCACGCCGAACACCAGGTTGAGCACGCCCGCCGGCAGACCGGCGTCGGCGAAGCACTTCACCATCTCGACGCAGGCGCCCGGCGTCTCTTCCGACGCCTTGAGGATCAGCGAGCAGCCGGCCGCGAGCGCGCCGCCGATCTTGCGGGCCGGGGTGAGCACCGGAAAATTCCACGGCGTGAACGCGGCGACGACGCCGATCGGCTCCTGCATGACGAGCTGGCGGATGCCCTTGCCGCGGCCCGGCACGATGCGGCCATACGAACGGCGGCCTTCCTCGGCGTACCAGTCGATGATGTCGGCGGAGACGATCACCTCGCCGCGCGCCTCGGCGTAGGGCTTGCCCTGCTCCATCACCATGATCTTCGAGATGGCGTCGTGGCGGTCGCGCATTAGTTGCGCGGCCTTGGCCATGATCTTGCAGCGGTCGTAGGCCGAGGTGGCGCGCCAGGCGGCGAAGCCCTTCCTGGCGGCTTCGAGCGCGGCGTCGAGATCGGCCTTGTTGGCGTGGGGCAAGGTGGCGAGCGGCTTTTCGGTCGCCGGGTTGATCACCTCTTCCGACTTGCCGCCGCCGCCGTTTTTGTTCCACGCGCCGTCGATGAAAAGGCCGAGATCCGAATACATGGCACCCTCGTTACGCTGGTTTCTTGGGATTGGTCCCTCGGACGGGAAACTAGCATCCCTACTCCTTTGCGGCCACCCGCCTCGCTAGGTCGGCGGCTGCGAAAGCCTCGATACCAGCGCGCGCTTGGCCGCCTGACCGGCGACAATCGCCAGCAGGGAACACACCGGTCCGAGCGCCACCAGTCCGAAGATGGCGTATAGCGGATCGACCCATGAGAGCGCGAACGCACAGAGCGTTACGCCCACCATCCCGAACGCGCTGTTCCAGATCAACTGACGGGCGCTGAACTCCGAATGAATGGCCATCAGCCACGGAACGCCGCTGCCGATACTGATGCAAAGGGCGATGGTGAGATTGTCCAAGGCCGCCTCCAAGGCAGCTTCGCCATGAGCGCACGGAAAGGCGATCCAAGCTATCCGACCAAGATGCAACTGGCGAGCGCAGGAAGCGGTTGGAAAAATTTGTGTGCACGCGCTCTCTCGTTCTCGCGGCGATGATCGTCCGAGGTTTGCGGAATTGCGGCCCCCGAAAAAAGTCCGAGGGGGGTGAAGCGCCGACAGGCGCCGGTGCGGATCGCCGCACCCCGTGGCCCGCCTTGCGGTCGGGCCGGTCCCTTGCGGGACCGCCGGCCCATGACGCGGGCCGGCGCGCCTTCCGGCGCTTCACCGCGGCGTTTTCGTGCGGGGCGTTACGCTTGTCCGCACTGGCTCCCGGGCCGCGCTTGCGAACCCGGATCGCCGCTTGCGCGATGACCTGGGCCGTCCAGCAGGCTCCCTGCGCACGGATCGTAGTGTCCGTAGGGCGGGGTCCCGAGGCCTCCCGGGAGCCGGTTTACGAGACCGGCCCGCGGGCGCCGCACCCATCCCGCTCAAATGACGTCTCATGAGAACGCCCTCGGGTGGATGAGATAAGGAATATTATCCAGATAAAAGGAATAAAGTCAAGGCACAATTAGCCTCGGGAATTGCTGTATTCAGAGCACGGAGATCGTCATGACTAAGCTCGGAAAGAAGCTGATCGCAGCAGCCAAGGAAGGCGTCGCCCTAGCACGCGGCGAAGTCACGCCGCTTAAGACCAAGCGCGATTACCGCATGGCGCTGAAGGAAACGAGACACTCATGGGCGCGAAGCGCGATACACCGGAGTGCAGTCGTCTCGACGTGTTGATCGCTCTGGTCGAAGTCTACGAAGCTAGCCTAGCTCCGAGCAAAGCGTAGGATGGGTTGAGCACAGCGAAACCCATCATCTTTCCCAAAATTCATCGTCGTGATGGGTTTCGCCATAGCGCGTCGAAGACGCGCGTAAACGCGCTTGAGGCTCAACCCATCCTACGATTTCCCATCAATCCCCCACAACAGCGGCAAACACACCAGACTGCACGCGCCGGCGATGATGAACGCCACGTCGAATCGACCGGTCGCGGCGACGAACGCCGCGAAGGCGACCGGCGCCAGCATGTTGCTGAAAAACACCAGGATCACCGAGCCGGCCGCCGTCTCGCCGACCAGATGGCGCGGCGAGCGGCGCGCGACCTCGGCGATCTGCACCCCGTTCCAGCCGGATACCGAAACGCCGCCGGCGGCGGCAAGCGCCAGCAAGCTCCACGCCGGCCAGTCCGGCCGGTAGAGCCCGAACAGGATGGTGACCGCGGCCGACGCCACCGCCACGCAGGCGAGCGTCGCCGTGCTCGAGACGTTGTCTGCGATCCAGCCCATCAGGATACGGCCGGCGACGCCGAACGCCTGCATCACCGCGAACACCAGCCCGGCGACGCCGAGCGACAGCCCGTGCGCGATCACCAGATAGGTCACGGCGAAGGTGAACCAGCAGGACTGCGCCACCGAGAACACCGCGCCGGCGATGGAAACACGCAGCAGGCCCGGCGCGGCGGTGAGCGAGCGCAGCGGCACAGCGAGATCGGCGAGGCTCATGCGGCTTCGCGCCACACGCTCGCGCGGCCCGTCGATGCGGGCGCGGAACGGCAGCATCAGCGCCGTCGCGGCGAGCGTGCCGGCCGCGGCGATCACCAGCGCCGAGCGCCAGCCGAACGTCTCGATCAGGGGTGGAATGGTGAGGCCGGCGACGACGCCGCCGAGCGGCACGCCGGCCTGCTTGATCGAGAACACGAAGTTGCGGCGCGTATCCGGCGTGTAGCGCTGCAGCACGTCGGCGCCGGCGGGGTTCGCCGTGCCGTTGCTGATGCCGATCAGCGCGCTCGCCAGCAGCGCCACCGCGAGCGAGGGAACGTGGAACAGGATGAGGCTCGCGGCGCCGAGCACGAGGCTGAGCTGCAGCGCGAACACGCTGCCCAGGCGCTGGATCAGCCCGACGCAGCCGAACAGCACGAACAGCGCGCCGATGATGTTGGCGGCCGACAGATAGCCGATCCAGCTTTCGTGCCAGCCGAACTCCGCCATCAACGCCGGCGACGCGATCGGGATGAGGCGGCTGAGATAGGCCGACGTGGTCTGCAGGACGAGAATGACCGCGATGGCGACGATCCAGGTTTGCATGAGTTAGCTAGCTGCTTGCTTGCTCAGACCGCAGAAATGCCACCGTCATGCCCGGCCTTGTGCCGGGCATCCACGTCTTACTTTGGGAAAGCAAGCAAGGCGTGGATGGCCGGGACAAGCCCGGCCATGACGGTGAGAGAGTACGCCCCCGATCAACCTCACACGTTGAAATATGTCCCGCCGCTGACGTTGATGATCTGCCCGGTGATGTAGCGCCCGCCGGGGCCGAGCAGCAGGCGCGCCAGCGGCGCGATGTCGTTGGGCCAGCCTGCGCGGCCGAGCAGCGGCTTGTACACCGGATGATCGGGGATCTCGTTGGGCTTGCCGGGGCGCGCCAGCATCGACGGCACGATGGTGTTGACGGTGATCTTGTTGGAGCTGAGCTCCATCGCCAGCGCGCGGGTGAAGCCGGCGATGCCGGCCTTGGCGGTGACGACGTGGGCGCGGTCCGGCGCGCCCATCGCGCCGGTGAGGCCGCCGATGTTGATGATCGAGCCGGCGTCGCTCTTTCTGATCGCCGGCAGGCACGCCTTCACGCAGTGGAACGCGCCGTCGAGAATGACGCCGGTGATGAAGCGCCAGTCCTCGAAGGTCATGTCGTCGATGTGCTTCTCCTGGCGCAGCGCCGCGTTGTTGATCAGGTAATCGATGCGGCCGAACGTCTTGAGCGCGGACTGCGCCATCGCGTTGACCGCGCCCGCGTCGACCACGTCGGCGACCGCGACGAGGCCACGTGCGCCCTTCGCTTCAACCTGCTTCACCACCTCCTCGCCTTCGGCGCGGTTGGATCGCACGTTGACCACGACATTGCAGCCGGCCGAGGCGAGCTCGATCGCCATTTCGCGGCCGATGCTGCGGCCCGCTCCGGTGATGACGGCGACGCGGCCTTTGAGTTCGTTGTCGAAGGGCATGCGGTTCCTCGTGAGATCCTAAACGGCCGCCACAACGGCGGTGCCTTACCTCCCCCTGAAAGGGGGAGGTCGGCGAGCAAAGCGAGCCGGGTGGGGGTCATAACTCCGCTGATGTCGACCCCCTCCCCAACCCCTATCGGATGGACACATCCTGTTCTTGCCATGAGTGCGACATGTTGACTCGGGTGGCTTGGAACGAGTGGCGGGACGGTCGGATCAATGATTCCGTGCTTTGCGGTCTTTTGGATGGAGGCCGCGATGACGATGGTGGACGATCTCGGAGTGTTTGGGGACGAGCGGCTGCAAAAAAGGGGCAGCAGTTGCTTGGGCGCATGGTGCTGCGCCGCACGGTCAGCATCAAACGGCTTGGCGGCGATGAAGCCGGTGAGAAGGCCTTCGGACGGTTTCTGCGCAACAAACGTGTGAGCGAGGCGGCGCTGATCACCGCGGCGAAGTCGCATCTGTTGGCGCAGGTGGCTGGACGCCGTGTGCTGGCGATTCAGGACACCAGCGAAATCAACTTCTCGCGGCATACGCGCAGCAAGACCGCGTTCGGCCGAGGCGGCAACGGTACCGACGCGGCCTTTTTCGTGCATCCAGTGCTGGCGGTTGACGCGGACAGCAACGTCATCTTGGGGCTGGCCGACGTGCAGCTCTGGCAACGGCATGGTACAGCCGCGAAAGAGGCGTCCCGCACGACGGATGAGAAAGAATCCCGCCGCTGGCTGGCTGGTGCCGAGGCGGCGGCAAGCCTGCGCGCGGCCGGGTCCACAGCCGTTACCGTAGTGGCCGACCGCGAGGGCGACCTCTATCCCGCTTTTGCGCGGCGGCCGGGCGCAGTCGAACTGCTGGTCCGCGCCCAGACCGAGCGCGGGTTGGCCGGTGGCGGCTATCTGTTCGCACATCTCGATGGTCTTCCCATCGCGGATCGCTTCATTCTCGATCTGCCAGCCATCCCCGGACGTAGCGCGCGGCGCGCCGCAATGGTCCTGCGTTACGGCCCGGTCAGTTTGAGCCGGCCTCGAAACAGCGCCGATCGCAATCTGCCGGCAACCGTCGCGCTCTACGCCCTCGATGTACGCGAGATCGAGGCACCGGCTGGGGTTGAGCCGGTCCATTGGCGCCTTCTGTCCAGTGCTCCTATCGATACTGTTGCGACGGCGCACCAGGCGATCGCCGACTACCGCCGCCGCTGGCATATCGAGCAGCTCTTCCGAACCCTCAAGAGCCAAGGCCTCGATCTCGAAGATAGCCAGATCAAAACGCCGCACGTCTTGCACAAGATCGCCGTCGTCGCCTTGCGCGCCGCCGTTGTGTGCATGCAGCTTGTTCATGCGCGCGGCGGCGCCGATCAGCGGCCGGCCATCGCTGCCTTCGAGACTGAAGAAGTCGAGGTGCTTGAAGCCATCGCCCCCACCGTCGACGGCAAGACCGACCGCCTTAAAAATCCCTTCCCGCCGCGATCGTTGCCTTGGGCGGCTTGGATTATCGCTCGCCTCGGCGCATGGAGCGGTGCCAAGAGCGCCAAACCACCCGGCCCCATAACCATGCATCGAGGTCTGCAATGCTTCCATGCTATCGCTCACGGCTTCAGGCTCAAAAATGTGTCCATCCGATAGCCCCAACCCTCCCCGTTTCAGGGGGAGGGAGCAGACCGAGTATGCCGCTCGGATCGTGCTGCGCGAAGTCCTTACGCCGCCGCGACCGCCGGCTTGACCGGCTGCTCGCGATTGTAGCCGATGAACAGCGCCATGATCGCAGCGATCAGGCACATGAGGCCCGAGATCATGAAGGCGTGCATGTAGGTGTCGAAATTGACCCGCAGCACGCCGCCGAAGAACGCCGCGCTGGCGCCGCCGAGCTGGTGACAGCACGTGATCCAGCCGTACATCACCGCGGTCTTCTCGCGGCCGAAGCTCTGGCCGATCAGCTTCACGGTCGGCGGGATGGTGGCGATCCAGTCAAGGCCGTAGAAGATCGCGAACAGCGACAGCGTGTAGAAGGTGTCGAACGAGAACGGCAGGAACAGGAGCGACAGGCCGCGCAGCCCGTAATAGACGCAGAGCAGGACGCGGCAGTCGACGCGGTCGCTGAGATAGCCGGAGCCGGTTGCGCCGATGAAGTTGAAGATCGCCATCGAGGCTAGCAGGCTCGCCGCCATGATTTCCGGGATGCCGTTGTCGATGCAGGCCGGAATGAGGTGCGTGCCGATCAGCCCGTTGGTCGAGGCGCCGCAGACGAAGAACGTGCCGGCGAGCAGATAGAAGTCGCGGTGGCGCAGGCCGAAGCCCAGCGCGCGGAACGCGTTGCGGATCGGATTGCCGGTCGTGCGCTCGGGCGGCTCCGCCTCGGCGGTCTCGCCATAGGCGCGCAGGCCGATGTCCTCGGGGCGGTTGCGCATCAGCAGCGCCACCAGCGGGATCAGGCACAGAATGGCGGTGGCCAGCACGCCGACCATGGTGCGCCAGCCGTAGGTCGCCGCGATGATGGCGAGCGGCGGCAGGAACAGAAGCTGGCCCGCCGCGGTCGCCGAGGTGAGGAGGCCCATCATCAGACCGCGCCGCGCCACGAACCAGCGGGTCGCAACGATCGCGGCCAGCACGTTGGCGACGAAGCCGATGCCGGAGCCGACGAACACGCCCCATAGCAATATGAGCTGCCAGGATTGCGTCATCAGCGGAAGCAGCGCCACACCGGTGCCGATGATGCACAGCGCACCGACCATGGTGCCGCGCACGCCGAAGCGGTCCATGGTCGCGGCGGAGAACGGCGCCATCAGCCCATACAGGCCGATGCAGACGCCGACCGCGAGCGAGATGGTGGCGCGGCTCCACCCGAACTCGGTCTCGAACGGCACCACGAACACGCCCGGCACCGCGCGCATTCCGGCGCCGATCAGCAGCACCATGAAGGTCACGCCGGCGACGACGAAGCCGTAGTGGAATTTGGGGAGGGTCAAGAGGACTACCGGCTAGGCGATGAGCATGATGTGTACACCGTCATGCCCGGCCTTGTTGTTTAGCCCGGGGACATGACCGACACCTGTTCGGGGACATGACCGACACATTCTTTGTTGGTCAAGTCGATAGTTGCGATCTGGTGGGCGGCAAAGAAGACGCCGTATCGGCCGTCGGATGTCAGCGGCCGGATGGCGACGCGCTCGCCGCGGAAAGCCCTGGGAACGATCCAGGGACGCCCCTTGAAGCTGATGTAATCCTTGGTGGCGGGAACGATGCGCACGATCTCGTGGCCGTCGTATTCCACCTCCGGCAGACGATCCGGCATCGATCGGGGGCTCGGCCGGAAGCGGTTGGCCGGGACATCCTGATCGAGCGCCTGGTGCGGCCGTTCGAGATTGTAGATCGTCCGCCAGCGGTCGAGGGCGCGTTGCACCTCAGCCAGATCGCGAAAGTGGCTGAGCGCGAACACCTCGGCTTTCAGCGTGCGATGGAAGCGCTCGTTCTTGCCGCGGCTCTGCGGGTGATAGGGCCGGCTGTGCAGGACGCTGATGCCAAGCTTGAGCAGCCACACGCCAAGCCGGGTCCAGCGCTGCCCGGATGAATCGCCCCAAGGGGCGCCGTTGTCGACAAAGAAGGCCTCCGGCAGACCGTAGCGATGGAACGTGCGCTCCAATCGGCCTTGCACCGTGTTGCTCTGCTCGTTGGCGCAGGCCGCCAGGCACAGGTCGTAGCGGGAATGGTCGTCGATCACAGTCAGCGGGTGGCAACGGCTACCATCGCCAAGCGCCACATGGCCCTTGAAGTCCATTTGCCAGAGCAGGTTCGGTGCCGCCATCTCAAAGCGCAGGCAGGCGGCAGGTCCACCGGGCGGCGCAACGATCCGGCCATGCCGGCGCAGCACCTCATGCACCGTCGAAGGGACCGGACAGGCCAGCCCATCGCGCTCCAGACAGCGGGCAATCTTGCGCGCTCCCCAGGCCGGATGGGCGTCGCGCACCGCAAGAATGCGCTCCTCGATCGCCGCTGCGGTCCGCGCCGGGCTCAAATGCGGACGACGGGAACGATCCGCGAGGCCTTCATCGGCCGTCCAGCGGCCGAGCCACTTGTAGCCGGTATCAGGATGAATCCCGAACCGCCGGCACAGCTCGCGCCGGTTCGCCCCTTCCTGCAACGCCAGTCGAACAAACTCACGCCGCTCGTCCATGATCGACACCTCGCGCCACGGCATGGCTGGCCTCCCTGTAAGCCGAATCCATGCGATGATGATGTGTCGGTCATGTCCCCGAACACCCGTCGGGGATGTCTCCGGGCTATACAACAAGCCCGGCCATGACGCTGCCCTACCCTCTCAACTCCGACAGGTCGATCCGTCCTTTGAACATGCCTGCTGCGATATCCAGCGCGGCCTTCGTGCGGGACGAATCGATGCCGCCGTGGCGGGCATTGAGCATGAACTTGTCCTCGATGTCGGTCCGGGTCAGCGGTTCATGCGCGCCGCCCCGCATGTGCGGCTGGCGCTCCTCGACCACGGTGCCGTCGCGCAGCGTGACGCGGATGTGGCCGGTGAAGTTCTTCGGATACGGATTGTCCGGGTCGATGCGATAGCGGACCTTGCCGGCCAGCGCGAGCACGGCCTTGTCCTTGACCGCCTGGTCGGTGAAGTCGGCGAGGCCGACGCTGCCGCGGATGAAGCCGGTCGCGATGCAATAGGGCTGCGAGAACTTGCCCGCGTAGCCGTTGTTCGGCGTCTGCTTGGCGGCGAGCGGCTCCCACAGGCGGTGCACGGTCCCCTCGCCGACGTCGCAGACCATCTCCGCCACGTCCTGTTCGCCAAGATTTTGCGCCTCGAGGCGGGCGCCGAGCCGCCGCGCGCAGTCGATGTAGGGATGGGTCATCGTTCCGCACGGGTACGGCTTGAAGGCCAGCGTCTGCGTCACCCAGCGCTGCCCGAAATCGCCGGTCAACGCGCCATAGTCGCCGTCGAGCGTGTTGGCGAAACCGTGAAACAGCCCGTGCGCGCCCTCGAACACGGTGCGCGGGCCCTGGAAGCCGGCGCGAGCCAGAAGCGCCGCGCGCAGGCCCGATTGCGCCGCCCAGCCTGCGTGCATGCGCTTGGTCCAGGTGCCCTCGGCGAGATATTCGATGATGCCCGACGCCATCGAGCCGACGATGCCGAGTGCGTCGACCGTTTGTTTCTTGTTCAGGCCGAGCGCCGCGGCGACGCCCGCCGCCGCGCCCGCCGCGCCGAAGATCGCGGTCGGATGGAAGCCCGCCTTGTGCGCCTTGGTCGGGGCCACGGTCGAAAGCCGGCACATCGTCTCGATGCCGATTGCGATGCCTTTCAGCGCGGCCGCGCCGTCGATCCCGTATCGCTCACACGCCGCCAGCACGGCCGGGACCAGCACCGCGCCGGCATGGACCGGGCCGCCCTCGAAGGTGTCGTCGAAATCCTCGCCATGCGCCGCGGTGCCGTTGACGAAGGCAGCGCCCGCGGCGCTCAAGGTTCGCGTATGGCCGATCGCGGTGCAGGGGCCGTCGTCGTCCCAGCCGTTCAGCGCGGCCTGGACGTAGTCTTCGTTGCGCGCGGCGAGGCAGAGCCCGACCACGTCGATCAGAGTTTCTTCGCACTTGGCACGTACCGCGTCGGGCAGCGTGCCAACCGCCGCGATGCGGTCGGCAAGGTGCTCGGCAACGGCGATGTCTGGGAGGGCTTCGCTCAAAGTCAGTTCACGTGTTACGCAGCCTCGTCCCCGCCCCGAAGCCCGGAATGCGATTGACGGCGATCACCACGATGAACGTGAGGATCAGCATCGACAGGCCCAGAACGGAGATGGCCCCGAGGTCGCCGGATTCCTTGAGGTCGAAAATCAGTACCGACACGACCTTGGTCTCCGAGGTGAACAGCATCACCGCGGCCGACAATTCGCGGATGGTCGAGACGAAGATGAAGCACCAGGTCGCCAGCACGCTGGTTCGCAGCAGCGGCGCGGTGACGTCGCGTAACGCGCGCAGCCGCGTCGCGCCGAGCATGCGGCTCGCCTCTTCCAACTCCGGATGCACCGAGCGGAATGCCGACTGAAGCTGCTGGTAGGCGGCCGGCAATTCGATGGTGAGGTAGGCAATCAGCAGGATCCACAGCGTGCCGTACAGCACCAGCGGCGGCCGCGTGTAGCTCAGGAACAAGCCGACACCGAGCACGATGCCCGGAATCGCGATCGGCGCGGTGGCGAGGAAGGCAAGCACGCGATGGCCGCGCACCGCCTGGCGCGCGGTGAGGTAGCTGATCACCAGCGCCAGCACCGTGCCGAACGTCGCCGCCATCGCGCCGAGGATGAACGTGTTCTTCAGTGCAATCTTGGTCGACGACAGCTCGAAGAACGTGAACCAGATGTTGTGCATGGTGGCGTTCCACGGCGTCACCAGCGTGGTCGCGATCGGCGAGAACGCGGCGTTGAACAGCGCGAAATACGGCAGGAACACCGGCAACGACAATATGACGAGCACGAATCCGCCCGCCGGCGCGAGCCACCAGCCAAGCTTGATCAGCCGCGGCTCGGCGCCCTTGCCGCCGACCACGGTGTAGCCCTTGCGGCCGAGGATCATGGCCTGGCCGCGCAGCAGGACGACAGTGAGCACCAGCAGCGGCAACGACGCCGCGGCGGCGAGCTCCGGCTTCGGCGGATACTGGAACAGGCTCCAGATCTTGGTGGTCATGGTGTGGAAGCCGGCCGGCAAGGCGAGGATCGCCGGCGAGCCGAACAGAATCATAGCCTGCAGGAACGCGATCAGCGCGCCGGCGAGAAGCGCAGGCAACGCCAAGGGTATCGTTATGCGGCGCGCCGTGTCCCAGGCGCCTGCGCCGAGCATGGCGGAGGCGTCTTCGAGGTCGCTGGGAATGCGATCGAGCGCGTTGGCGATCAGCACAAAGACATAAGGGAACGTGTAGCAGGCGATGACGAAGATCAGGCCTGGCAGCGTATAGATGTTGAACAGGTACTCGTCCTGCGGCGCGCCGGTGATGACGCGGAAGAGCTTGTTAAGGAGCCCGCTGTTCGGCGCGGCGAGGATTTCCCAGGCCACCGCGCCGAGGAACGGCGGCGTCACGAACGAGGCGGTCACCAGCGCGCGGATGGTGCGCGTCATCGGCATATCGGTGCGCGCCACCAGCCAGCCCATCGGCGCCGCGATAATGCAGCACGCAAGGCTGGAGCAGACGGCGACGATGCAGGTGGTGATCAGCGGATCGACGAATTCCGGCTCGCTGAACAAGGTGCGGAACTGGTCGAGCGTGAACGAGCGCACGTTGGTCGCCGCGTCGACCGTGGTGAGGCTGTAGTAGACCAGCCACGAGATCGGCAGCACGATCAGGACGCACAGCAGCGCCACGAACGCGAACATCACCGGCCAGGTGAAGTCGAAGGTCAGCTTGCGACGGTCAGCCAGTTCAGCGGGGAGTGCAATGGTCACTTGGTCTCTCCACGCGCTGGGCGCTGTTCCCTCCCCGCTTGCGGGGGAGGGTTAGGGAGGGGGCAGCCGCAAGCGCAGCTGCAATGGATTCTAGAACACCCTGCCGGTTTGTCATGACATCGTGATTGTTGAAGCGAATCACTCGAAATCCTTGCGAAGCCAGAAAGGTGTCCCGTCGAGCATCGCGCTTCAGATGCGCGGCCTCAAAATGCTGTCCGCCATCAATTTCAACGATCAAGTTAGAAGCATGACAGACAAAATCTGCGATGTAGGGGCCGATTGGTACCTGTCTCTTGAAGCTGGCACCGTCAAGCCGATGCGCGCGCAATGCGCTCCACATGAGTTGCTCGGCATCGGTTGATGTGCCGCGAAGCGATCGAGCGCGCGAACGCTGCTTTGTCGTGATGTGCCACTGTGGTTGTTTCGATTCGGCGATCATTTTACTTCAGTGCAGATTTTGGCCCCCTCCCTAACCCTCCCCCGCAAGCGGGGGAGGGAACAGGCTGCGGCAAGCGGCACTATTCAAGCACACTCTTGCGAGGTGATGCTTCATACCTTGAAAATCGCCGCGTAACGCTTCTTGATGTCGTCGGCGCCCTTCTCCACGCCGGCGGCGTCCTCCTTCATCAGCTTGATGTCGCGCAGCGGCCGCACGCTCGGCTTCTCCACGGTCTGCTTGTGCGCCGAATACTGCCGCGCCCAGTCGACCAGGAACTGCTGCGCCTCGCGGGTGTGCATCCAGTTCTGGAACAGCTTGCCGGCGTTCGGATTGGGCGAGCCCTTGAACAGCACGCTCGGACCTGCCGCAAGTGGCGTGCCCTCCTCCGGGTAGACCACCTCGAGCGGCGCACCCTCCTCCTTGTAGCGGATCACCAGGTAGCCGGCGCCGTCGACCATCACGGCGCGCTCGCCGAGCTGGATCTTCTTCGGCGTATCGGTTGCCGACTGCACCTGCATGATGCGCTGCTTGGCAAGCTGCTCGAAATAGCCCCAGCCGAGATCGCGCGCGATCTGGAAGGTAGCATTCATGATGGTGCCGCTGTAGGCCGGGTGCGCCTTGACCATCTTGCCCGACCACTTGGGATCAAGCAGGTCGGCGTAGCTCTTTGGCGCCTCTTCCTTCTTCACCAGGTTGGTGTTGTAGGCGATCGGCGACACCAGGATGCGGGTGGTGATGTGCAGCCCGTTGGGATCGTAGTAGGCCTTGTCGTAGTGCTGGGCGACCTCTTCCGGGAGATACGGCTCAAGCCAGCCGTTGCGCGTCCACACGATGCAGTGCGCGGCGTCCGCAGTGTTGGCGACGTCGACCGCGCGGATGTTGGCGGTGTACTCCTGGCCGATGCGGGTGAACACGCGCTCGGCGCCGGAGCGCTCGACGCGGACCGGGATGCCGTATTTGGCCTCGAACGCCTTGCCGAGACGGTTGGCAAAATCCAGGTCCATCGCGGTGTAGAAGGACAGCTTGCCCTCCTTCTTGGCCGCCTCGATCAGCGCCGGCGTGATCGCGGCGGGCGCTGGCGCCTGGGCGCGGACCGGCTCGGCGAACACGGCTGCCGCCGCAAGCGCGGTGGTGCCCTTGAGGATGTGGCGTCGGTTGAATTTCGTTGGGTGCATGGCGGCTCCTCCTAGTTCGATCCTAAACCTTGAACAGCTGGCTGTATCTTTTCTTGATCTCGTCGCTCTGCTTCTCAACCGCGACGGCGTCTTCCTTCAGCGTCTTGATGTCCTTCAGCGGCTTGCGGCCGGCCTTCTCCTTGGCCTGCGGGTGCAGCGAGCGCAGCGCCGCAACGTCGATGATGAGTTGCTGGCACTCCGCGCTGAACGACCAGTTCTGAAACAGCCGCGCCGCGTTCGGGTTCGGCGCATTCTTGAAGATGCCGTTCGGTCCGACGATCTGCGGCGTGCCCTCGCTGGCGTAAACCGGCTCGACCGGCTGACCCTGCTCCTTGAGCAGGATCAGATTGTACTCGTTGCCGTCGGCCTGGATGGCGCGTTCGCCGAGCGAAATCTTCTTCGGGGTGTCGGCGGCGGACTGCACCTGCATGACATTCTGCTGCGCGAGCTTTTCCAGGTACGGCCAGCCGAGGTCGCGGACGAGCTGCTGCGTCGCGGTCATGATGGTGCCGCTGTAACCCGGATGCGCCTTGACCAGCTTGCCCTTCCATTTCGGGTCGAGCAGGTCGGCGTGGCTCTTCGGCGCCTCCTCCGGTTTCACCAGGTTGGTGTTGAAGCCGATCACGCTCAGCATGAGGCGGAACGCAGCGAACTGGCCATCGGCGTCCTTGTGCTCGGCGGCATAATATTTGGCGACGTCCTGCGGGACGTAAGGCTGCAGGATGCCCTGGCGTTTCCAGACGATGAAGTGCGCGGCGTCCGACGAGTTCACCACGTCGACCGAATGGATCTTGCTCGAATACTCCTGGCCGATGCGCTGGAACACCCGCTCGGCGCCGGTGCGCTCGACCTTGACGCTGATGCCCGGGAACCGCGCCTCGAACACCTTGGAGATACGCTCGGCCATGGCAAGGTCGACTGACGTGTAATAGCGGACCTGGCCTTCCTTCTTCGCCGCCGCGATCAGCTCCGGCGTGATGGCTTCGGCCGGCGGCGCGGCGGAGAGGACGCGCGTAGATGATGCGCTTGCCAGTGCGAGAGCGGTTGCGCCTTGCAGCAGCTTTCGGCGCGACAGCTTTTTCATCGGCGGCTCCACGAGTCACCTCTCCCGCTTGCGGGGGAGGTCGGCGAGCGAAGCTCGCCGGGAGGGGGAAGCACCGCCAACCTCTGCCCCCACCCTAACCCTCCCCCGCAAGCGGGGGAGGGAACAGAGCGAACCTGCCTCACGAAATTGCGGGGCGTCAGCATCATCACACCTTAAACAACTGCGTGTAGCGTTTCTTGATGTTCTCGCTTTCCTTCTCGACCGCCGCCGCGTCGTCCTTCATCAGCTTGATGTCCTTCAACGGTCTGCGGCCCGCTTTCTCCTTGGTCAATGCATGGGCCGAGCGCAGGCCGCCGGCGTCGATGCAGATCTGCTGGCACTCCGCAGAGAACATATAGCTCTGCAACAGGCGCGCGGCGTTCGGATTCGGCGCGTTCTTGAAGATCGCGTTCGGCCCGATGATCAGCGGCGTACCCTCGCTCGGATAAACCAACTCGACCGGGTCGCCCTTCTCCTTGAGCTGGAAGCAAACGTACTCGACGCCATCGGCCATGACGGCGCGCTCGCCGAGCGCCAGCTTCTTCGGCGGATCGGACGCCGACTGCACCTGCATGATCTTCTGCTGCGCCAGCTTTTCGAAATACGGCCAGCCGATGTCGCGCGCCATCTGGTAGGTCGCGGTCAGGATGGTGCCGCTGTAGGACGGATGCGCCTTGACGATCTTGCCGGACCATTTCGGATCGAGCAGTTCGGCGAAGCTCTTCGGCGCCTCCTCCTTCTTCACCAGGTTGGTGTTGTAGGCGACCGGGCACAGGAACACGCGGAAGCTGGCGAATTGGCCGTCCGGGTCCTTGTGCTCGGCGGAATAATGCTTGGCGACGTCCTCCGGCACGTAGGGCGCCAGGATGCCCTGGCGCTTCCACACGATCAGATGCGCGGCGTCCGACGAGTTGACGATGTCGACCGCATGAATCTTGCTGCCGTACTCCTGGCCGATGCGCTGGAACACGCGCTCGGCGCCGGTGCGCTCGACGCGCACCGCGACGCCCGGGTATTTCGCTTCGAACGAGCGCGCGACGCGCTCGGCGAGCGGCAGGTCGACCGAGGTGTACCAGACCGCCTTGCCTTCCTTCTTCGCCGCCTCGATCAGCGCCGGCGTGACAGCCTCGGCGGCTGGCGCGGCGGACAGTACGCGGGTCGAAGGCAAGCCGGCGATCGCCACGGCAGCAGTTCCTTGCAACAGGTTCCGGCGAGAAAGGTTTTTCATCGGTGGCTCCGCGAGTCACCTCTCCCGCTTGCGGGGGAGGTCTCTCCCGCTTGCGGGGGAGGTCGCCACGCGAAGCGTGGCGGGAGGGGGAAATCCCGTCGACACGTGCCCCCTCCCTAACCCTCCCCCGCAAGCGGGGGAGGGAACGGAGAGAACCCGCACGACGGCATGAAGCATGTGATCCATCATTCTAAACTTTGAATATCTGCGTATAGCGCTTCTTGATCGCCTCGGTCTCGCGCTCGACGGCAGCGGCGTCGTCCTTCATCAGCTTGATGTCCTTGAGCGGCGTGCGGCCGGGCAGCGGCTTGGTCTGCGGATGGACCGAATGCATGCCGGCGGAAACGATCATCACCTGCTGGCCTTCGGCGGTGAACATGTAACTCTGCAACAGCCGCGCCGCATTCGGGTTCGGTGCGTTCTGGAACAGCGCGTTCGGCCCGACGATCAGCGGCGTTCCCTCGGCCGGATAGACGATCTCGATCGGATCGCCCTTCTCTTTGTGCTGCAAGGCCACGTATTCGCCGCCATCGGCCATGATGGCGCGCTCGCCGAGCGCCAGCTTCTTCGGCGGGTCGGTGGCGGACTGGACCTGCATGATCTTCTGCTGCGCCAGCTTCTCGAAATACGGCCAGCCGATGTCCCGGGCGATCTGATAGGTCGCGGTCAGGATGGTGCCGCTGTAGGACGGGTGCGCCTTGACGATCTTGCCGCTCCACTTCGGGTCCAGCAGGTCGGCGTAGCTCTTCGGCGCCTCCTCCTTCTTCACCAGGTTGGTGTTGTAGGCGATCGGACAGAGCGTGACGCGGACGCTGGCGAATGTCCCATCCACATCCTTGTGCTCGGCGGGGAAATGCTTGGCGACGTCCTCCGGCACGTACGGCGCCAGCCAGCCGTTGCGCTTCCAGGTGATGACGTGGGCGGCATCCGAGGTGTTGACCACATCGACCGAGAAAATCTTGCTCGAATACTCCTGGCCGATGCGCTGGAACAGCCGCTCGGCGCCGTTACGCTCGACGCGCACCGCGACGCCGGGAAACTTGGCCTCGAAGGTCTTGGCGACCCGCTCGGCAGCCGCGAGATCGATCGAGGTGTACCAGACGACCTTGCCTTCCTTCTTGGCGGCCTCGATCAGCGCCGGTGTGATCGCGCTCGCCGGCGGCGCCTTGGCCGTGACCTGCGCCCGCACCGGCGCCGCAAGCATCGTGGCGGATGCCAACGCGGCAGCACCCTTGAGCGTGTCACGCCGCGTGAAGGTCGTTTTCATCGCTCCCTCCGCTCCTCTACCCGCTTCGTGGAGAGGTCATCCCGTCACACGCCGAAGATTTTCGAATATCGAGCCTTGATGTCGGCGGCTGATTTCTCGACGCCCGCTGCGTCGTCCTTCATCGTCTTGATGTCCTTGAGCGAACGCCAGGCCGGCTTTTCCTTGGCTTGCGGATGCAGCGAGCGCAACGAGCCAACGTTGATGATGAGCTGCTGGCATTCCGCGGTGAAACACCAGTTATTGAACAGCCGCGCGGCGTTCGGATTCGGCGCGGCCTTGAAGATGGCGTTCGGACCGACCGCCATCGGGGTTCCCTCGGTCGGATAGACGATCTCGATCGGATCGCCCTTCTCCTTGAGCTGCAACGCGTTGTACTCGTTGCCGTCGACCATCACTGCGCGCTCGCCGAGCGCCAGCTTCTTGGGCGGATCGGTGGACGATTGCACCTGCATGACCTTCTGCCTGGCGAGCTTCTCCAGATACTCCCAGCCGAGATCGCGGGTGATCTGGAACGTCGCGGTCATCACGTTGCCGCTGTAGGACGGATGCGCCTTGACCATCTTGCCCATCCATTTCGGATCGAGCAGGTCGGCGAAACTCCTCGGCGCTTCCTCGCGCTTCACCATACTGGTGTTGTAACCGATCACGCTCATGCCGGCGCGGAAGTTGGCATGCATGCCGTCCGGGTCCTTGTGGTCGGCGGCGTAGTGCTTGGCGACGTCCTCCGGCACATGCGGCGCGAGGATGCCCTGGCGTTTCCACACGATGAAATGCGCCGCGTCCGAGGAATTCACCACGTCCACCGAGTGGATCTTGCTCGCATACTCCTGGCCGATGCGCTGGAACACGCGCTCCGCGCCAGTGCGCTCGACCTTGACCGGAACGCCGAACTTCGACTCAAACGCCTTGGCGATGCGCTCCGCCACCACGAGATCAATCGCGGTGTAATAGACAACGCGGCCCTCTTTCTTCGCCGCCTCGATCAGCGCCGGGGTGATGGTATCGGCCGCGGGCGCCTGAGCACGGATCGGCGCGGCGTACACGGTGAGCGCCAGTGCGCTCGAACCTTTCAGGACATCGCGCCTGTTAAAGTGTCGGGCCATGATCGTTTCCTTCCCTTGCCTTTTTTAGTCAGTCCATCAGCCGGTCAGCGCCCGGCAGCGGTCGGGCGGCAGGTGCAGCCAGACCGCGGTGCCCGGCGGCACGCTTTCGCTCGCGGGCGTCACCACGCGCACCTGGGTGCCGTCGGCGATCTCCACCATGTAGTCGCGGTTCGAGCCGAGGAACACCTGGCGGACCACCGTGGCAGACAGCATGTTGTCCTTGGTGTCGGGCTCCTTGGCGAGCAACCGAATGTTCTGCTGGCGAACCGATACGGCGGCGTCGCCGCCCGCCTTGAGCGGCCCGCCGGTCACGCGCAGGGGCGTTCCGGCGACCGAAACCGTGTCGGCGCTAAGCGCCTTGCCCTTCACCACATTGCTCATGCCGATGAAGCGCGCCACGAACTCCGAACGCGGGCGGTCGTACACCTCTTCCGGTGAGCCGGCCTGCTCGATCTTGCCGGCGTTCATCACCGCGATCACGTCGGAGGTCGTCATCGCCTCGGACTGGTCGTGCGTCACATAGACCGTGGTGTAGCGGTACTCGTCGTGCAGCCGGCGAATCTCGAAGCGCATCTCCTCGCGCAGATTGGCGTCAAGGTTGGACAACGGCTCGTCGAGCAGCAGCGTCTCCGGCTCGACGATCAGCGCGCGGGCAAGCGCGACGCGCTGCTGCTGGCCGCCGGACAATTCGCCCGGGTAGCGGTCGGCCAGCACTGCGAGCCGCGTGGTGGCCAGAATCGCGTCGAGCTTCTTCTTGATGGTGCCGCCGTCGATCTTCCGTAGCTTCAAGCCATAGACGATATTCTCCGCCACTGTCATGTGCGGCCACAGCGCGTAGCTCTGAAAGATCATCGACATGTTGCGCCGCTCCGGCGGCAGCGACTGCGACGGCGTCGACACCACGCGCTCGCCGACCCGGATCTCGCCGCCGGTCGGCTCGACGAACCCGGCGATCAGCCGCAGCGTCGTGGTCTTGCCGCAACCCGATGGACCCAGCAGGCAGACCAGGCTGCCGTGCTCGATCAGCAGCGATACGTTGTCGACCACCGCATTCACGCCGTAGTGCTTGGTCAGGCCACGCAATTCAACCGACGCCACAAGTCCCCCCTAGATCGCATCAACTACTAACACCAGCACCGGCTGTTCTACCCATCCGTCATTCCGGGGCGCGAGCCATAAGCGCGGTACGCGCGTCTTCGACGCGCTATGGCTCGCGAACCCGGAATCCATAACCACCACCGGAAGTATGGATTCCGGATCGCCGCTTCGCGGCGTCCGGAATGACATCGGTCTAGGTCCCAGTGAACACCGGCTTGCGCTTCTCCATGAACGCCTTGCGGCCTTCCTGGTAGTCGTTGCTCTTGAAGCAAGCCTCGACCAGAGCCTGCGAGCTCGCGATATCTTTCTTGCTGTCTTCCTTCACCACCTGCGCGACCGTGGCCTTCACCGCCTTGATCGTCAGCGGCGCGTTGCTGGCGATCGTGTCGGCGTAGTCCTTTACGTACTTCTCAAGCTCACCCGGCGCGTCCGGCACTATTCTATTCACCAGACCCATCGTCTCGGCCTCCGCTGCGGTGAATTGCCGCGCCGTGTAGAAGATTTCCATCGCGAACGACGGTCCGACGATGTCCACCAGCCGCTTCAGGCCGGGATACCCATAGCCAAGGCCGAGCTTGGCGGCGGGAACCCCGAACTTGGAACCCTCGGTGGAGACCCGGATATCGCAGCAGGTGGCAAGCCCCATGCCGCCGCCGATGCAATAGCCGCGGATCATCGCGATGGTCGGCTTCGGGAACTCGTGGAAGGCAGCGTAGCTCGCCTCGACCTTGGCGCCGTAGCGCGCCACCGCCGCTTCGTCGGAACGCTCCTTCTCGAACTTCGAGATATCGGCGCCGGACACGAACGCCTTGCCGCCCGCGCCCGTCACCACCACCACGGTGATGTTCGGATCGTTCCTGAAATCGTCGAGGATTGCGACCGCGGCCTCCCACATATCGAGCGACACCGCGTTGTGCTTCTCGACGTTGTTGTAGATCACGTAGCCGACCCGGCCGTCCTTGCGCGACAGCATCTTGTTGTCGGCATAGGACTTGGCGTCGGGGAATGCGGCGGTTGCGGGCTGGTTCATGGTTCCTTACCTCGTCGTCATTCCGAGACGCCGCCATTAGCGCGTTTACGCGCGTCTTCGACGCGCTATGGCGGCGGGCCTCCAGATGAAAGTTCACACCTCGCCTCTGGATTCCGGGCTCGCGCCTTACGGCGCGCCCCGGAATGACAGAGTTATCATACGGCCTTCGCTTGCCTGAGCGCGGCGATTTCGTTCGTGCTGAAGCCGAATTCCTTCAGCACCTCGTCGGTGTGCTCGCCGAGCGCGGGCGGCCGCGCCGCCATCCTGCTCGGCGTGCGCGACAGCGTCATCGGCTGGCCGACCAGGCCGAGCGGACTGCCGTCCTTCTTCGGCGTGCTCTGCGCAATGCCAAGATGCTTGACCTGCGGATCGGCGAACACCTGGTCGATGTTGTAGATCGGCCCGCACGGCACGCCGGCCTTGTTGAAGATGTCGATCCACTCGGTGCTGCTCTTCTTTTCCGTGTAAGTGCCGATCTCGGCGTTGAGCACCTTGCGGTTCTGCGAGCGCAGCTTGGTCGACGCGTAGTCCGGATTCTGCAACATCGCGTCGGCGCCCAGCGCGCGGCAGAAGCGTTCCCAGATCGGCCCGCCGGTGGTCGCGATGTTGATGTGGCCATCGGTGGTCTTGAACACGCCGGTCGGGATCGAAGTCGGATGATCGTTGCCGGCCTGCTTGGCGACCTCCTGATTTTGCAGCCAGCGCGACGCCTGGAAGTCGAGCATGAAAATCTGCGCCTGAAGGAGCGATGTGGTGACGTGCTGCCCTTCGCCGGACACCTCGCGCTCGTGCAGCGCAGTCAGAATGCCGAGCGCGCAGAACAGCCCGGCGCACAGGTCTGCGACCGGAATGCCGACACGCACCGGACCCTGCCCCGGCAGCCCGGTGATCGACATCAGCCCGCCCATGCCCTGCGCGATCTGGTCGAAGCCCGGGCGGTTCTCGTACGGCCCGTCCTGGCCGAAACCGGAGATGCTGCCGAGCACTATGCGCTTGTTGACCTTCCTGAGGTCTTCGTAGTCGACGCCAAGCCGGCGTTTCACGTCGGGCCGGAAGTTCTCGACCACGACGTCGGCCTTCTCGACCATCTTGAGCAACGCCGCGCGGCCCGCGGGATCCTTCAGGTTTACTGTGATGCTGCGCTTGTTGCGGTGCAAATTCTGGAAGTCGGAACCCTCGCGCGGCCCGCCCATCCCCTCGCCGCCCTTTTCGTCCGGCGGCATCTCGACCTTGACGACATTGGCGCCCCAATCGGCCAATTGCCGCACGCAGGTGGGGCCGGACCGCACGCGGGTCAGATCGAGCACGGTAAAGCGCGCAAGCGCTTGGGAGGCTTGAGGAAATGGCATGGCTTCCGCTTCAGCACAGTGACACGAACAAGGTCAGGACAATCACCGATCCGGGCGATGTTGTCTATGGTTCCGGGGCTCGTTCGAGCGCGTGCAAGTTGCTCGCCGGCTTGCCGTTCCCGTACACTTTCCACTCACGCGGCGAATGGGAGTGACATGCAATGAGGCGGTTTTTCGCGACGCTCGCAGTGTGCGCGCTGCTGACCACCGCGGCCACCGCACAAAGCCACGACGACTGGCCGAACCGTCCGGTGCGGGTGATCTCGACATTCGCGGCCGGCGGCAGCGCCGATATCCTGGCCCGTATCGTCGCCGACCATCTGTCGACCGCCTTCAAGCAGCAGTTCTTTGTCGAGGTACGCGCCGGCGCCGGCGGCCAGATCGGCATCAAGACCATCGTCGATTCGCCGGACCTCTACACCATCGGTATCGCCAACATCTCGCATCTCGTGCTGCATCCGATGAGCCGGGCCGATCTCGGTTACGATCCGAGGAAAGACTTGGCCAACATCGTGATGGTCGCGGGCTCGCCGGTGTTGCTGTCGGCCAATCCGAAGAGCGGCTTCAAGAACCTCAAAGACTTTGTCGAGCGCGGCAAAAAGGATTCGCTGAGCTATTCGTCGTCCGGGCTCGGCAGCATGGGCCACCTGGTCGCGCTGAACTTCACCAACTTGGCAGGCATCAAGGCCGAGCACGTGCCTTACAAGGGCGCGTCGCAGGGACTTGCCGATCTGGTCGGCGGCCACATCGTGTGGTCATCGCAAACGGTGACGTCGACCGCAGGCTATATCCGCGCCAAGACGCTCGACGGCCTCGCCGTCTCCACCGCACAGCGCATGCCTGACTGGCCGGACATCCCGACCTTCAAGGAGCAAGGCTACGACCTGCAGGCCTCGATCTGGTTCGGCATCTCCGGTCCCGCCGCGATGCCGAAGTCGCTGGTGAAGAAGATCAACGAGGAAATCCTGCGCGGCCTGGCCAAGCCGGAAACCGCCGAACGCATGAAGCGCGACGGGCTGATCGTCAACCCGATGACGCCCGAACAATACGCCGCCTTCATCGACAAGGAGACCGCAATCTGGGGCCCGGTGATGAAGGCGGCAGGACTGACGGTAGAGAAAGACAAGAAGTGACCGCGGCAGAATTGGCCGAATAGGTGATAAGCTGAACACAACCGGCAACAGACCGGACCAAGGGAGGCGACTATGACCATCAACAGACGTGCTTTCATCGGCGGCGCTGCCGGCGCTTCCGCGCTCACGCTCGGCGGTTTGCGCCCGGCCGGCGCCCAGGCGTTTCCCACGCGCGGTGTCTTGATCATCGTGCCTTACAGCGCCGGCGGCGGCTCCGACATTTCGGCGCGGCTGCTGGCGCGCGACTTCGAGCCGATCCTCGGCAAGACGGTGACGGTCGAGAATCGCGCCGGCGGCGGCGGCTGGATCGGCTGGGGCTCGCTCGCGCAGTCGAAGCCGGACGGCTACTCCATCGGCTACATCAATGTGCCGAACATATTCGCCGGTTACCTCGACAAGCAGTCGGGCGGCGGCCGCAAGGAGAACCTCGAGAGCTTCACGCCGCTGATCAATCACGTCACCGACTACAACATGTGGTCGGTGAAGCCGGACAGCCGCTTCAAGACCGTGAAGGACGTAATCGAGGAAGCGAAGAAAAAGCCGGGTACCATCACGCTGAACGGCGGTGGCTACGGCACCGACGACCACGTCGCGGTGCTCGGCATCGGCGCCAACAACAACACGACGTTCCAGATGGTCCACTTCAAGGGCACGCCAGAAGGCAAGACCCAGGTGCTGGGCGGCAACATCGACGTCTATGCCTGCAACGTCAGCGAAGGCGCGGAGGACGTGAAGGCTGGCGTGGTCCGTCCGCTCGGCGTGATGTCGCCAACACGCTCGAAGTTTATTCCGAACGTACCGACGTTCCGCGAGCAGGGCTTCAACGAGCTGTGGTCAACGTCGCGCGGCATCGCGGCGCCAGCCGGACTGCCGGACGACGTGAAGAACGCGCTGATCGCGGCCCTGGAGAAGACCATCGATTCGCCGGAGCACAAGAAGAAGGCCGAGGCGCTCTCGCTCGATCCCGACCCCGTCAAGGGCGATGCCTACCGCAAGTTCCTCAAGGACAACGAGCAGGCCACCAAGACGCTGATGAAGTGGTGAGGCTTTCTCACCGAGTATTCCGCTGTCATCGCCCGCGAAAGCGGGCGATCCAGTAGCCACCGTGGGTACTGGATGCCCCGCTTGCGCGGGGCATGACACCGAACGCGGCTTTGACGCCGGCGGAATGTGCCCTGACGCCGCTAACTCTTCACAATCCGAAACATCAGCACCCTGCCCTTCTTGCTGCTGTCCTCAAGCCGGTCGCCGGTCTCTCTCAGCAGGTTGGGAATGTCGATCGTGGTCAGCGGGTCGGTGCATTCGATCACCAGCACCTCGCCGGCCTTCATGCGCGCCAGCAGCTTGCGCGTCTTGAGCGCCGGCAGCGGGCACTTCAGCCCGCGCATGCTGATCTTTGATTTCGTCATGAAAGCAGCCGCTTAACCCGGATTGGGAACACTGGACACCCCGCTTTTATCACGTCAAGTTCCCCGCATGGTTGCGGATTCCGAACTGCAGCGGATCGCGCGGCTCACCCCGCTCGCCGACGTGCTATCCAGCTTCGACATCGGTGTCGGGGCGGTCGAGCCACGCGATGAAACCATTGCGAATGCGCTCGGCAAGACGCTCGCCGCCGACGTCGCAGCGCCGAGCCTCCGTCCTGAAGCGGCGTTGGCGTTGCGCGACGGCTACGCGGTGCGCGCCGACGCAACCACCGACGCCACCTCCTACACGCCGCTGCCGCTGTCGCCCGCGCCGCCGCGGATCGGCGCCGGGGAGCGGATGCCTCCCGACACCGACGCTGTGGCTGCGCTTGATGCAATTTTGATGCAGCGCAAGACGTTGCAGGCGCTCGCCGCCGTCGCTCCCGGCGAAGGCGTGCTACGGGCCGGCGCCGATGCCGGGCCGGGCACCGTCCTTAAAATGACCGGCGCTCGGCTGCGCAGGATCGACGCCGCCGTATTGCTCGCGCTCGGCATCGGGCGCGTGCCGATCCGCGAGCCGCGTCTGCGCGTGGTGTGCGCCGGCGATGGCCCCATCATCGGCGCGGCGGCAGCGCTGATCGCCAATGCAATCGAGGCGGAGGGCGGCGTCGCGACGCAGTCGGCGGAGCCCAATGCGTCGCTCGAAGCCGCGCTGCATCATGAAGGAGCCGACGCCATCGTTGCGATCGGCGGCACCGGCTCAGGCGCCACCGACACAAGCGTGCGCATGCTCGAACGCGCCGGCAAGGTCGCGTTCCACGGCATCGGCATCACGCCGGGCGAGACCACGGCATTCGGCTACATCGGCGCGCGGCCGGTGCTGCTGCTGCCGGGGCGGCTCGACGCGGCGCTGGCCGGGTGGCTCACCGTCGGCCGCCGCATGCTGGCGCGGCTGGCTTTCCGACTGATCGAGGAGCAGCCGTTCAACGCCGACCTGTCGCGTAAGATCGCCTCGCCGCTCGGCCTCGCCGAGGTCGTGCCGGTGCGCCGCCGCGGTTTCCGGATCGAGCCTCTGGCGTCGCACTACCTGCCCATGCAAGTGCTGGCCCGCGCCGACGGCTGGATCCTGGTGCCCGCCGATAGCGAAGGCTATCAGGTGGGAACGAGCGTGCCGGTGAGGCCATGGCCGTGACCAACAAACCGGACCAGCAACGCGACAAGCTGCTCGCTGCGGTGCGCGAGGCCGCGCGGCAGGAGCAATTCCTCGAAGTGGTCTCCGCCGAGGAGGCACGCCGCCGCTTCGAAGGCCGGCTCGACCTCAGCCCTCTGCCCGCCGAGCATGTGACGCTAGCGCATGCGCTTGGCCGCGTGCTGGCGCATGACGTGATCGCGCCGCTTGACGTGCCGCCGTTCGACCGCGCCAACGTCGATGGCTTCGCGCTGCGCTCCACCGACACCGCCGGCGCCAGCGACGGCGCGCCAAAACAATTAACTCTGAACGCCGAGGTGATCGCCTGCGGCCATACGCCGGAGCTCGAGGTGGCCCCTGGCAGCGCCACCACCATCGCGACCGGCGGTGTGGTGCCACGCGGCGCCGACGCCGTGGTGATGATCGAACACACCGAGCTGATCGAGCGCGTACCGGGGATCGAGTTGCGCCGCGCGGTTTCGCCCGGCCAGTTTATCTCCTACGCCGGCTCCGACATCGCGCGCGGCGAAACCCTTTTGCGAAAAGGCCAGAAAATCGGCTCGCGCGAGATCGGCATGCTGGCGGCCTGCGGGCTCGCCGAGATCGATGTGGTGCGAAAGCCGAGGGTCGCGGTGCTCTCGACCGGTGACGAGCTGGTGGCGCCCGGCGGCCAGCTTCGGCCGGGCGGCGTCTTTGACAGCAACGGCGCGATCCTGGCTGCCGCGATCAGCGAGGCCGGCGGCGAGCCGGCGCCGTTCGGCGCGTTCCCGGACGACGAGGCCGCGCTACGCGACGCCGTGCAGCGCGCCCTCGACGACTGCGACATGGTGGTGCTGTCCGGCGGCACCTCGAAGGGCGCGGGCGACCTCTCGCACCGCATCGTGTCGAAGCTCGGTGAGCCGGGCATTCTGGTGCACGGCGTGGCGCTGAAGCCCGGCAAGCCGCTCTGCCTCGCCGTCGCCAAAGGCAAGCCGATCGTCGTGCTGCCAGGCTTTCCGACCTCGGCGATCTTCACCTTCCATGCCTATGTCGCGCCGTTGATCCGCGCCCGCGCCGGATTACCGCCGGAGGCGGCGGAAACCGTCGAAGCGCGGGTGCCGGTGCGCATCGCGTCCGAGATGGGCCGCAAGGAATATGTGCTGGTGTCGCTGACGCAGACCGATGATGGCGCGATCGCCTTTCCTTCTGCGAAAGGCTCCGGCGCGGTGACGAGCTTCTCCCAGGCCGACGGCTTCATCGAGATCGACGCGCTGGCGAGCGCGCTCGACGCCGATACCAATGCACGAGTCACGCTGATCGGCCAGGCGGCGAAAGCGCCCGACCTCGTCATCATGGGCAGCCACGACGTGGCGCTCGATGTGGTGGTCGGCGTGCTCGGCGAGCGCGGCTTCTCCGCGCGCACCATCGCTGTCGGCAGCCAGGGCGGCGTCAATGCGGCGCTGCGCGGCGAATGCGATGTCGCACCCGTGCATCTCGTCGATCCCGACACCGGCGTCTACAACAAGCACCTGCTGGCGCCGGGCCTGTCGCTCGTCAAAGGCTGGAAGCGCATGCAGGGCGTGCTATTCCGGCGCGGTGACAAGCGCTTCGAAGGCAAGACCGCGCAGCAGGCCGCGGAAACCGCGCTCACCGATGGCAAATGCCTGATGGTCAACCGCAACGCCGGCGCCGGGACGCGCGTGCTGATCGACAAGCTGCTGGCGCGCTTTCAGGCCGAGTGGACACCGGTTGGCCGCCCGGAAAGCGCGCCCACTTTAGATTCTGGAGCGCGTTCGGACGCAAAACCGGTATCCACTTTTGCTGAACGCGCTCCGGGAAAGCGGCCGCCCGGCTATTCCAATCAGCCGCGCTCGCACAACGCGGTCGCCGCCGCCGTCGCACAGGGTCGCGCCGACTGGGGCGTCGCGATCGAGCCGGTGGCGAAGCTCTACGGCCTCGGCTTCCTGCCGCTCGCGCCGGAGGAATACGATTTCATCCTGGTGGACAGCCGGGCGCAGCGCGCGCCGATGCAGGCGTTTCTTTCGGCGCTACGCGACGAGCGCACGCGGGAGCGCATCCGCGCGCTGGGAATGCAGCCGGCCGGCGACTGAGCCATGAAGCGTGACCGGTTCGATCTACCACTGACAACGTCTTCAGACGCCGCCGCTTCCGCCTATAACGAAGGCCTAGACCGGCTGCTGTCGGCGTGGACTGGAGCCGGGGATGCGATGGATCGGGCGATAGCGGCAGACCCGGACTTCGCGCTCGCTCATATCGCCCGGGCCCGCCTCCACCAGATTTTTGGCCGCGCCGCCGATGCACGAGCCGGCGCCGCGCGCGCAATTGCGCTGGCAAACCATGCAACCGATCGCGAACGCGATCACGTGGATATCATTGCCTGTTCGATCGGAGGTCAGCCGGCCAAGGCGCTTGCCAGCGCCGAGCGTCATCTCGACGGATATCCGCGCGATGCGCTGATCCTCTGTCGCTGCTGCTTGGAGCTTTCGGCCTCTACGCATTCTCGGGCCGGCCGGCTCACGATCAGGCAAAGCTGACAATCTGCGAACGCCATGCCCAACACTACGGGCAGGATTGGTGGTTCCTGAGCTACCTGGGCTGGTCGAACACCGAGGCCGGGAATGTCGGCGTCGGGCGCGAGCTGACCGAACGCGCGCTCGCGCTGCGCAGCCAAAACGGCAACGCCGCGCACGCCATGGCCCATGCGCTATTCGAACAAGGCGACGCCGTGGCCGGTGGCCGTTTCCTGTCAGACTGGATACCGGCGCACAACCCGGGCAGCTTCCTGAACGGCCACCTGTCAGGGCACCTCGCGCTGGTCGCCATGGAGTCCGGCGACTGCGACGGCGCGCTTGCGATCTACGACAGCCACATCCGGCCGGCCGTCTCCAATGCTCCGCCGATCAACGTGTTCACGGACAGCGTGTCACTGCTGTGGCGCGTGTCCCTCGCCGGGCATGGCATACCGCGGCAGCACTGGGACGAGGTTTCGGATTTCGCGGACCGGCGGGTCGCCAATGCCGGAAACCATTTCATGGATCTTCACTATGTCCTGGCGGCAGCGGCGACGGGCAACAGCGCAAGGCTGGAGAGGCGATTGTCCGAGCTCGAACGGCCCCATGCCAACGGCAAGCTTGCGCCGGGAGCCGTCGTGGTCGAGCTCTGCCGAGGCGCCGCTGCCTTTGCTTCGGGCGACAACAGCACCGCGATTCGCATTCTGGAGGCGCAAATGGCCGAGGTGGTCCGCACCGGCGGAAGCCACGCGCAACGCAAGCTATGGGAGGACATGCTGATCGTCGCCTGCCTGCGCAGTCAGAAGCCGGAAAAGGCGCGAAAGCTGGTCGACGCACGATTGCATCGCCGACCATCGGCGCGCGACCGGCGATGGCTGTCGACGCTGTGACAGGCTCGTCCTATAACCCCGCCATGCGCATCATCGGCCTCGCCGGCTGGAGCGGCTCCGGCAAAACCACGCTGATCACCAAGGTGCTGCCGCGCCTGATCGCGCGCGGCCTGCGCGCTTCGACGCTCAAGCACGCCCACCACGGCTTCGACCTCGATCAGCCGGGCAAGGACTCCTTCATGCACCGCGCGGCCGGCGCCAGCGAGGTTGTCATCAGCTCGGCCAATCGCTTCGCGATTTTGCACGAGCTGCGCGGCGAGCCGGAGTGGGACCTGCCGGAGCTGCTCAAGAAGTTTTCACCGGTCGATCTTGTGCTGGTCGAAGGCTTCAAACGCGACGTGTTTCCCAAGCTGGAAATCCATCGGGTCGAGAACGCCAAGCCACTGCTGCATCCCGATGACCCCAACATCGTGGCGATCGCCTCCGACCGGCCGCTGCCTAATGCAAAAGTGCCGGTGGTGGATCTCAACGACATCGAGGCGATCTGCGACCTGCTGCTCAAACACGCCGCGCCGATCGGAACTGCCACGGCCGCGCTCAAGAGGGCGTGATGGCCCAGCTCACCGACGACTGCTTCGCGTTCTCCGGGCCGCTGCTGCCGGTCGCCGACATGGAGCGGCTGATCGTGGAACGGGTGACACCGGTAACGGAGACCGGGGACGTCGAGCTCGCCGCGGCACGTGGCCGCGTGCTGGCGAATGACATCGCCGCGCCGCTCGACCTGCCGCCGTTCGACAATTCGGCGGTCGACGGCTATGCGGTGCGCCACGGCGATCTTGATGCCAAGACTGAGACGCGGCTGACGATCGCCGCTCGGGTTTTTGCGGGCGCTCCTGCATCGCCGATCAAGGCGGGGCAAGCAATCCGCATCTTCACCGGCGCACCGATGCCGGCTGGCGCCGACACCGTGTTCATGCAGGAGGACACGCGCGAGGAAGGCGGCAACGTGATCGTGCCGTCCGGCCTCAAGCGCGGCGCCAACCGGCGGCTCGCCGGCGAGGACGTGCGCAAGGGCTCGATCGCGCTGCCGGCGGGACGGCGGCTGGCGGCGCAGGACGTGGCGCTCGTTGCGGCGGTCGGGCTGACCAAGCTCAAGGTTCGCCGCCGCGTGCGTGTCGCACTGTTCTCGACCGGCGACGAGATCGTCGAGCCCGGCACGCCGCGCCCCGATGCGGCGCTCTACGACGCCAACCGCTATCTGCTCAGCGGCATGCTGGAGCGGCTCGGCGCACAGACCACCGACCTCGGCATCCTGAAAGACAATCCGGAAGTGCTGGCCAAGGCCATCGCCGCGGCCGCGAAGAATCACGACCTGGTGCTCACCTCAGGTGGCGTCTCGACCGGCGAAGCGGATCATGTCCGCGATGCGGTCGAGAAAGTCGGCAAGCTGTGGTTCTGGCGCGTCGCCATCAAGCCGGGACGGCCGGTCGCGATGGGCGTAGTGTTTGCCTCGGGGCAAAGAGACAACAGCGCCGCGGCGTTCGTTGGCCTGCCCGGCAATCCGGTCGCCGCGTTCGTCACCTTCGCGCGCGTGGTGCGCCCGCTGCTGCTGCAACTCGGCGGCGCGCAAGCCGAGCCGCTCACTGCGCTGCCGGTGAAGCTTGCATTCGACTACAGGAAGAAATCGGGCCGCCGCGAATATGTGCGGGTGGCGCTGCGCAAGGCGGCCGACGGAACCATCGAAGCGATCCGGCACCCGCAGGAAGGCGCTGGCGTGATCACGTCGCTGACGGAGACGGACGGTCTGGCGGAACTGACGGAAGAGACGACCAGGATCGAGCAAGGCTCGACGGTCGGCTTCCTGTCTTACGCGACACTGATGGGCTGAGCGCCTGGTTAGACGCGGGCGCCCGTCGTCGAATAGGCCTTTTCAGCCGTCTCGTTGACTGAGTTGAGCACGACGGCTCCGCAAACAGCGATCACGAGCGCGGCGGCGCAGGCGGCAAGAAAGGCGCGCATTTTCGTATCCCTCCGACTCCATAGTCCCGAGCTATGGATTTGGAATCATTATCAACTGGCCGCACGCAAATTCAAGCGAAAGCGGATGCGTTGAGCGGGCTTTATGCGGTCGGATGCTGCACCGCGATATGATCGGCCTCGGCGGCATCTTCCGGCGTGTTGACGTTGAAGAACGGGTCGACCGGCGCCGCCGGCCAGTCGGCCAATGCGACGCCGTGCCGCGTCGTCCAGACCTCGATCTTGCGGAGTCCCTCGTCGGTCACCGCCGCGCGCAGGTCATCGCGCAACGCGACCGGCCATAGCGCCACCACCGGATGCCGCCATTCTCCCGAACGAGCGCAGGCCAGCGGCAGGTTGGCTTGCTGCCGCGCCTCGTGCAGCCGGGCGACCAGATCGCGCGGCAGGAATGGGCAGTCGCCGGGCGCACTGGCGACGTAGCCAATGCCGGGCGCATGCGCCGCAGCCCAGTCGAGCCCAGCGAGAATACCGGCCAGCGGCCCGGCAAAATCCGGCACGTCGTCGGGCACCACCGGCAGGCCAGTCGCAGCAAAACGTTTCGGATCGCCGTTGGCGTTGATGATGACCGACGTGCATTGCGGACGCAGCCGCAACAGCACGCGGTCGAGAATGGTGACGCCGCCGATCGTCTTGAGCGGCTTGTCGCCGCCGCCCATGCGCCGCGCCAGTCCGCCAGCAAGGACGAGGCCTAACGCAGCAGGCATTGCGCTGTTCAATGGCGTCACGGCTCGCGCCGCGAGTCACCTCCCCGCTTGCGGGAGAGGTCGACCGCCGAAGCGTCAGCGAAGGCGGTCGGGAGGGGGGTCGTTGCAATCGACGGCGTTGAACGAGTGCACCCCCCTCCCCAACCCTTCCCCAACATCAGGGCGTTCACGCCCGTCTTCGACGGGCTATGGGGGGAGGGAGCCGAATCCCGACGACGCGCCAGGATTGCATCACTCATCATGCACCGCCGCTTTGCGCCGGTGCTTGGCGCTCTCCTCCTCGACGAAACGCAAATCCTGATCGAACACGATGCGCTCCTCGCCGGCGAGCGCGATGAAGCGCTTGCCGCGCGCGCGGCCGACCAGCGTGAGGTTCGCCTTGCGCGCGAGCTCGACGCCCCAGGCGGTGAAGCCGGAACGCGACACCAGGATCGGGATGCCCATCCGCACCGTCTTGATCACCATTTCCGAGGTGAGGCGCCCGGTGGTGTAAAAAATCTTGTCGTCCGGCCGCACCCGGTGCTTGAACATCCAGCCGGCTATCTTGTCGACCGCGTTGTGGCGGCCGACGTCCTCCATGTAAACGAGCGGCTGGTCGCCGACCGCCAGCACGCAGCCGTGGATCGCGCCGGCCTCGAGATAGAGCGATGGCGTGGTGTTGATCTTGTGGGTGAGCGAATAGAGCCACGAGGTGCGCAGCTCCGCGTCGGGTAGCTTGACGTTCTCCAGCGCCTCCATCAGGTCGCCGAACACGGTGCCCTGCGCGCAGCCCGAGGTCTGCACCTTCTTCTTCAGCTTCTTCTCGTAGTTGGTCCTGCGCTTGGTGCGCACCACCACGACGGCGAGGTCCTCGTCGTACTCGACCTTGGTGATCACATCATTCGGCAGCAGCATGTGCTGGTTGAGCAGGTAGCCGATCGCGAGATACTCCGGGTAGTCGCCAATCGTCATCGCGGTAACGATCTCCTGCGAATTGAGGAAGATCGTCAGCGCACGCTCGACCACCACCGCGGTTTCGACCTTGGCGCCGGTCTGGTCGACGCCTGTGACGCGCTGCGACAGCCGCGGATCGAGCGGGTCGGGCGTAATCAACGGCCGCCTCGGCCTGACCGGCCGAGGCTTGGGAAGCTTGATAAGTGCTTTGGACTTGCGCATGGCGCCTTATATATCGCGCCATGCGCGCCCGCTCCAAGTCCGCCGGTCTCGCTCGCGGGATCAGATCCCGGACTGGTCCCGGATCCTGCCCTCCTTGCGGATCATCATGCGGATGAACGGATCGGGATCGGCGCCCAGCACGTCGCCGTCGGAAGCTCGGACCATGTAGGAGTCCTGGGAAACCGTCGTGGCGTGCTGCACCGCGACGACCCTTTTTTTCTTCTTGCTGGCGGCTTCGGCAGGCGCGGCGACGGCCACAGCGGCGATCAGCGCGGTCGCGAGAACGAGGATTTTCATCTGCGTTTCCTCATGAATGCGGCGTTGGCGGGTAGTGTACGCCTTGGTCTGCACCAACACCAACACACCGTGAGGCTCACTATTCCGTGATATTTCAACGCTATCCCGGCAAAAACGCGCCGGTTCCGCTCGCGGTGTCGGTGACGATCTCGACCGGCGCGCCGTAGAGCGCCTCGAGCTGCGCACGATTGAGCACCTGCGCCACCGGCCCCTCGCCGATCCGCGTGCCCTCGCGCAGCAGGAACGCGCGGTCGGCGGCGCGCATCGCATGGTTCGGATCGTGCGTGGTGAACAGCACGCCGTGGCCCGACGCCGCCAGCGCGCGGATTTCCCGCATCACCTTGCCCTGGTTGCCGAAGTCGAGGCTTGCGGTCGGCTCGTCAAGCACAATGAACTGCGGCTCCTGCGCCAGCGCGCGCGCAAGCAATGCGAGCTGCCGCTCTCCGCCTGAAATCATGGTGTAGGGACGCTCAGCGAGATGCGCGATGCCGAAGCGGTCCAGCACGCGCGCCGCCACCGCGCGATCGTTCGCGGTCGGCCGGCTGAACAGGTTGCCGTGCGCGGTGCGGCCCATCAACACGATGGTCTCGACCGGGAACGCGAACGTCGCGTTGTGGACCTGCGGCACGTAGGCGACGAGCCGCGCGCGCTCGCGATCGCTGTAACTCTTCAGCGGCCGGTCGCCGAGCCGCACCTCGCCGGCCTTCGGCGCAAGCAGGCCGAGCAGCGTCTTGAGCAGCGTGGTCTTGCCGCCGCCGTTGGGCCCGAGCAGCGCCAGCACCTCGCCGGTGTTGAGCGCAACGTCGAGGCCGCTGCCGACCGTGCGGTCGCTGTAGCCGATGGTGAGCTGACGGCCTTCGAGAATCATGACCAGTCCGTCCTCACGACCAGGTCTTTGAGACGCTGGCGAGCAGCCAGATGAAGAACGGCGTACCGACCAGCGCGGTGAGGATGCCGAGCGGAATTTCGATCGGCGCCATGGTGCGGGCCAGTGTGTCGATCACCAGCAGGAAGCCGCCGCCGAGCAGCGCGGCAGCGGGGAGCAGCCGGGCAAAATCCGGTCCCACCAGCGAGCGCGCGATGTGCGGGACCACAAGTCCGACCCAGCCGATGATACCGGCGGTGGCGACGCTCGCCGACGTCACTAGCGTCGCGGCGGCGACGATCGCGATGCGCAGCGGCCCGGTCGGCAGGCCGAGCGCGCGCGCCTCCTCGTCCGGCAGCGACATGACATTCATGCGCCAGCGCAACGCGACCAGCACGAGGGTGCCGAGCGCGACCGGCCCGAACAGCGGAACGAGATCGGCGACGCCGGTCGCGGCCAGGCTGCCGAGCAGCCAGAAGGTCATCGCCGGAAGCTGGTTGTAGGGATCGGCGAGATACTTGATCAGGCCGACGCCGGCGCCGAGCAGCGAGCCGATCACCACGCCGGTCAGCACCAACACGAGAATGGGATCGCGCGAGCGCACCGCCGAGCCGATCAGATAAACCGCCGCGACCGCGAGCAATCCGCCGACGAAGGCGAACGCCTGGATCGCAAAGATGCCAAGCGAGAAGAAAATGCCGAGCACGGCGCCGAGCGCCGCGCCGGACGACGCACCGAGAATATCGGGCGACACCAGCGGATTGCGGAACAGGCCCTGGAACGCGGTGCCGGCAACCGCCAGCGCCGCGCCGACCAGTGCCGCCGCCAGCACACGCGGGCCGCGCACCTGCAGGATGACATTCTCCATCGCGGCGGGAATGTTTGCCGCGCGGCCGCTCAACTTTGCGGCGAAGAGCTCGTAGAGATCGGCGAGACCGACCGGATAACGCCCGACGGTGAACGCCAGCAGCAGTCCGGCGATCAGGACGGCGCAGGCTATCAGCAGTCCCGGAGCAGCAGAGCGAGTCATCAGATTGCTCCACACTCGATATCATGCTCGGTGTCATCACCCGCGAAAGCGGGTGATCCAGTACCCGCGGAGCGTTTCGTGTGAGTAAAGAGTGTCACTACTACGTCTACATTCTCGCCAGCAAAATCGGCGGCACGCTTTACATCGGCGTGACCAACGACCTGGTTCGGCGGGTTTATGAGCATCGTGAGAATTTGGCCGATGGCTTCACCAAGAAATACGAAGTGCACCGGCTGGTGTACTTCGAACAACATTCGGGTATCGAGGCTGCCATAAAACGAGAGAAGCGCCTGAAGAAATGGAGCCGCCGGTGGAAGATTCAACTCATTGAGGAGACGAACCCGAACTGGTCTGATTTGTATCCAAGCATTGCCAAGCCTTAGCTTGTCATGCCCGCGAAAGCGGGCATCCAGTACCCTCGCTCTCACCTATGGTTACTGGATCGTCCGCTTTCGCGGACGATGACACCGAGGGTGGCAATGATACCCTGACTGATGAGAGAAGCCCTAACCCCTCCCGGCCAGCACACTCTCGATCTGCACGTCGCTCGGGGTGACATGATAGAAGCGCCGGTAGAAATCGCGGGTCAGCGGGCGAAGATCTTCCGGGAATTGCTCGGGATAAAGAATCTTGGCGAGCCACCACAGGCCGATCAGCCGATTGATCGACGGCGGAAAATCGACCCATCCGAACGGCAACTTGGGCGACAGATGGACACGCCCCGCCTTCACCGCGGCGACCGCAGCCCACACCGGATCGTTGCGCACGTTTGCAGCAAAGTCGCGGTCGATGGTGACGATCACGTCGGGATTCCACAACAGCACCTGCTCGACCGACACCACCGCGAGACCGCCCTTGCGCTCGGCGGCGACATTGCGCGCGCCGAGGAACTCGATGGTCTCGACGTTGATCGAGCCTCCGAGTCCGGTGTCGAGACCGCGCGGACCACGCGCGTAGTAGACGCGGGGCCGCTTGTCCTGCGCAACCGCATCGACGCGCTTGCGGATCGTGCTCATGGTTTCGGCGGCATAACCCGCGAGCGCTTCCGCCGCCTGGCGGCGATGGGTCAGCTCACCGAGCTTCCGGTATGTCTCGACCGCCGCGTCAAACCGGCCGTCCAGCAATGCATACGGAATGCCGGTCTGCTCCTGCACGCGCGTTGCGAGCGAAACGAAAGTCGGGCTGGTCGCACCGACGTCGAGAATGAGATCGGGTTTGAGCGCCAGCACGACCTCGAGATTGGCGGTGTTGCCGCGGCCGGTGATGCGGCCGACCTCCGGACGGGCACAGACGTCCGGCAGCATGAACTCGCATTCCTCAGGGCGGTTGGCGCGCGGCCAGCCGAGCAAAAGGTCCGGGGCCAGCGTGTAAAGCAAAATCGCGGCCGGCGGACCGGCCGGAAACACGCGCGTTACTTTCGCTGGGATCGGCACCGCGCGGCCGGCAGCATCGGTGACGGTTTGTGCGAGTGCCGGACGCGGGGCAAGCCCGGTTGCTGACAATCCCGCGAGCACTGTTCGACGGCTTAAGGTCATCGCCCGTTCATTCTCGGTGTCATCGTCCGCGAAAGCGGACGATCCAGTAATCACCGACAGACCGTTGGTACTGGATGCCCGCTTTCGCGGGCATGACAAGTCCCATCAATCCACCGCCACCATGACATCGCTCGCCTTGATCACAGCGTAGGCGGTCTTGCCCTTGGCGAGCTTGAGTTCCTTCGCCGAGTCGTTGGTGATGGCAGCGGTGACGATGGTGCCGCCGACGTTGATTTTCACGTGAGCCGTCGTGGTGCCCAGTTTCACGGAAACGATCTTACCTTTGAGCTGATTGCGGGCGCTGAGCTTCATCTTCGTCTCCTATTAGAGTTGCGCATGATCTTTTCGGAAAGCCGGTTCCCACTTTTCCGGATCATGCGCTACGGAGTGAGCGTCGGCGCGGCGAACCCATGCTTGGCCAGGATGCGTTGGCCGTCCGACGACAGAATGAACATCGCAAGCCGATAGGCCGCCGGCGATGCATTTGCAACCACGGTCAATCCATAGTCAGCGCCCACCGCGAATGCGTCAGGCAACGCGACGTTCTGCAGCGCAGGATTGTCCTGCCTTGCCGCGCGCGCGGCCGTGCAATAGGCGAGGAAAATGTCGGCACGACCCTCGGCGACATGCCACTCATACACACTGCGGCCTTGCGGTGGCGCGGCGCTCGCCGGCCCCCCGCTGAGCTGCAACGCCTTCTTCTCAAGCGCCGCCTTCGCGCCCGGCTTGATCTTCTCTGCCCTGGCGAACACCTCGAAGGCGTAGTCGCCCGACGGATCGGCCTTCGGCGTCGACGTGCCGAGCTTCACCGCCGGATCGAGCATGCGCTCAAGCAGGCCCGCGGAATCAACCCCGAGGCCCGGCCGCACCAGCGCGCACAGCCGGTTGCGCGCGAACAGCACCACCGGCCCGCTCTTCTTTGCGGAAGCGAGCGCCTGCGGATGATCCATGTTGGCGGAGGCGAACACCTCGGCCCTGGCGCCGCCGGAGATCTCGTCCTTGAGCAACCCCGATGGGCCGTACTTGGCCTGCACCGTGCCGCCACCGGACGCTTCGAACGCCTTGCTGACTTCGGTCAACGCACCACGGAGACTGCCGGCGGCGTGGAGGAGGACAGTGTCGGCGGCGAAGACTGGAGTGGTCATGGTGATGAAACTCGCTGTTATCGCCGCATATACCGCTGTCATGCCCCGCGAAAGCGGGGCATCCAGTAACCACCAACAGTGCGAAAAGCCCTTGTCAGTGGCTACTGGATCGCCCGCTTTCGCGGGCGATGACAGCCGTTGTTGATCGCGAGTATTCATTCGAATTGGCAACATCACGCGCCCGGCACGGTGGCGTTGGCGAAGAACAACTGCTGGCCGTTGATCTTGTAGTCGTTGATCGCCTTCTGGCCTTCGGCTGAAATCAGCCAGTCGATGAAGGCTTGGCCGAACTCCTTCTTGACGTGCTTGTGCTTCTCCGGGTTTACGAGGATGACGCCGTACTGGTTGAACAGCTTGTTGTCGCCTTCGACGATGATGTCGAGACCGCCGCGATTCTTGAACGACAGCCAGGTGCCGCGATCCGTCAGCACATAGGCGTTGGAGGCCGACGCGGTATTGAGCGCCGCGCCCATGCCCTGGCCGATCTCCTTGTACCAGGAACCCTTATCAGCGCCGGCGACGTCGAGACCTGCGGCCTTCCAGAGCGCGAGCTCGGCCGAATGCGTGCCTGACTTGTCGCCGCGCGAGATGAAAGGCGCGCTCTTGCCTTTGATCGACTTGAAGGCAGCGACAATGTCACGGCCCTTCACGCCGGCCGGATCGCTCTTCGGCCCGACCAGGATGAAGTCGTTGTACATCACCGGGTGGCGCTTCACGCCGGCGCCTTCCGAAACGAACTTCTCCTCCTGCCCCTTGGCATGGACGAACACCACGTCGGCGTCGCCGCGCCGCCCGGTGTCGAGGGCCTGGCCGGTGCCCTGCGAGACCACCTTCACGTCGATCCCGGTCTTGGCTTTGAACAGCGGCAGGATGAAGCCGAACAGGCCGGAGTCCTGGGTCGATGTCGTGGACGACACCACGATCGATTTCTCCTGGGCGGCTGCGCCGGAAACGCCGAGCAGCAGCGCGGCGGCGACAGCGAAAAGATGACGGCGGGTTGGCATGGTTTCCTCCTTGTGGTTCTTGCGTCAGAGCAGCAGCTCTCCCGCGACGAATTGCTTGGCTTGCAGGGTTTTCGGCTCGGCGAAAAATTGATCCGCCGGCGTGCATTCGACGACGCGGCCGCGATGCAGCAGCACGACTTCACCGGCGAGGCGGCGCGCCTCGCCGAGATCGTGGGTCGAGAGCACGACCTTGATGCCGCGCGCGACCACGGCGCGGATCACGTCCTCGACCGCCTTGGTAGCAGCGGGATCGAGGCTCGCGGTCGGCTCGTCGAGGAACAGCACCTGCGGGTCTCGCGCCAGCGCGCGGGCTAGTGCGAGCCGCTGCTGCTCGCCGCCGGACAGCCGCCGCGCCGGCCGCGCGCCGAGGTTGGCGAGACCGACCAGCTTGAGCAATTCGTCGGTACGCGCGTTCCATTCGGGATGCGCGACGCCGGCGCTTGCGAGCGCGTATTCGATGTTGGCGGCGGCGGAGCGGCGCAACATCACCGGGCGCTGGAACACGATGGCACGGCGCTGCGGCGACGCATTCGCGACACCGCCCCAGGTGACGCGGCCCGCGGTCGGCTCGATCAAACCCATGGCGAGGCGGATTAGCGTGGTCTTGCCCGACCCGTTCGGGCCAATCAGCATGGTCGGCGCGCCGGACATGATGCTCAGCGAGATACCGTCCAGGATCGTCACGCCCGGCACGCCGTAGCGCACCTCCTCCAACACGATCGGCAGCTCTGAATCAGGCGCGCGCATGGTCATCACCCGGCATACCGTTCGCCGGCGCGCCGCGCGGTCCAGGCCAGCGCGTTGACGACGACGACGATGGCGATCAGCACCATGCCGAGCCCGAGCGCGAGCGGCAGATCGCCCTTCGAGGTTTCGAGCGCGATCGCGGTCGTCATGACGCGGGTGAAACCGTCGATGTTGCCGCCGACGATGATGACGGCGCCGACCTCGGCGGCGGCCCGGCCGAAGCCGGCGAGCAGCGTGGTGACGAGGCTGAAGCGTGCGTCCCAGAGCAGCGTCGCAATGCGGCCGAGCGGGCCGACATTCATCGCGGCGAGCTCGTCACGGTACTCGGTCCAGAGATCCTCGATGGTCTGGCGCGCCAGCGCGGCGATAATCGGCGTCACCAGGATCGCCTGCGCGATGATCATCGCCTTCGGCGTGAACAGGATGCCCCAGGAGCCGAGCGGACCGGAGCGCGACAGCAGCAGATAGACCGCGAGCCCGACCACCACCGGCGGCAAGCCCATCAGCGCGTTAAGGACGACGATGATGGCCTCACGGCCGGGGAACCGGGTCAGCGCGATGAGCGCGCCGACCGGAAGGCCGATCAGAGCAGCCAGAATAACGGCGGAGAAACTCACGAAGATCGACAGGAAGACGATGCTCATGAGCCGAGGATCGGCGCTGAACACCAATTCCAGGGCGGTGGCATCTCCGGACAAGGCGCGGTTTCCAGCGGTCGGGACAGCCGCAAGCTGTTGCATTCAGTGCAAAACTGGTCAATTTTTGTACTGTATTCCTATGAGTGCATGAATTTGCAGATGCGTGAGCTCCTGACCACCGACGAAGCCGCCGAATACCTGCGGATGTCCGAGCGCAAGCTCTACGAGCTGGTGGCCAATTCCGCGGTTCCCTGCAGCAAGGCCACCGGCCGCTGGCTGTTCCCGAAAGCCGCGCTGGATCAGTGGGTTACAGCGGGAACGGCGGCCGCCCGACCGGTCGCCGCGCCGCCGATCGTCGGCGGCAGCCACGATCCATTGCTGGAATGGGCGCTGCGCGAGAGCGGCTCCGGCCTCGCGAGCCTTCCCGAAGGCAGCGAAGCAGGGCTGCGGCGATTGGCGCGAAACGAAGTGGCCGCCGCGGCGATCCACCTGCATCGCATCGAAGGCGACGACGAGAATGCAAATGCTGAAGCGGTGGCTCACGCGCCGGGCTTGCACGATGCGGTGGTGATCGCCTTCGCGCGCCGCGAGCAAGGCCTTCTCGTGCTGCCGGGCAATCCACTGAAGCTCTCCGACATCGCGTCTGTTGCAGCCACCAAGGCGCGCGTCGCGCAGCGGCCGCCGGGTGCCGGCGCACAACTGCTGCTGCTCGCACTGCTCGCCAAGGTCCGCGTCGACTTTGCAAATCTGCGCACCATCAAGCCGCCCTGCCCGACCGGACCCGACATCGCCCAGGCGATCCGCTCGCAGCGCGCCGATTGCGGTATCGCCACCCGCGCAGTGGCGCGCTCAGCGAACTTGGATTTCGTGCCGCTGGCCTGGGAGGCGTTCGACCTGGTGCTGCGGCAGCGCGACTATTTCCTGCCGGGGCCGCAGGCGCTGTTCGGCTTCATGCGCGGCACGGTCTTCGCCGAGCGCGCCGCCGAGTTGAATGGCTATGACGTGGCTGCCAGCGGCAGCGTCCGCCACGTCAACTAAAGGCAAGTCATGCCTTGAAAAAAGCCACGCACGCAGTCATGGAGAGGGTACGGAGAGGTGGCCGAGTGGCTTAAGGGCGCTCCAGCGCGCTTCGCGCGCGTCTTTGCGAAAAGATGCGAGCGCCTTTATTGAGACTGGTATGGAGAGGTGGCCGAGTGGCTTAAGGCGCTCGCTTGGAAAGCGTGTATACGGGAAACCGTATCGAGGGTTCGA
>CAWFCM010000019.1:0-244535 GCA_963814215.1 uncultured Alphaproteobacteria bacterium
GCAAGGAGGAAGGCAATGACCATTCAAGCGCAAGTGTCGGACCTTGCCATACGCCAAGCAGTGAGGGCGGTACGTTAGTCGATCATCAAGGGGGCACGATGAGCAAGTTCCTGCTTACAGTATGTGCATTCGGACTGCTTTTATCGCCAGCATTCGCCGAGGAGAAAACACTTGAGCGGCTCCGAGAGGAGAGCAATTACATCTTCGGCAGTGAAGGTTTGCAGAAGCACCGGATGACTCGTGTTGTTCCTTCCGGAGCAAACCAGCGCATCGGCTTCTTCACCGCGCTTAACCCTGATTGTACCAGCTCGGGCCCCGTCAATGTCCGCATCACCAAGCAACCAGAACACGGTGCGATCAATGTCACAACTGCAACCAACTTCCCCAGCTACGCAAGAGAAACTATCCGCCGAAAGTGCAACCAGCACAGGGTTAAGGGAATGCAGATCAATTATAAGTCGGCCGAGAAATACATCGGCGATGATGCATTTGAGCTGCTTGTTCTCTTCCCCGCTGGCTTTGCCTGGGAAGTTCAATACGACGTAAGCGTGCGTTGAACGGGCCAGCGCGTTTCCACAAACAATATCGACAAGATGGCGCGGCCGAGCGGCGTCGCAAGCCGTTAGCAGGTCTGTTCGATCATGGCTGTGAGCAATGACAATTGCACGAACGTCTTTCCGGCTTGGTCGAGCGCATCAACAACATTGCCGGCGAGATCGAGCGAAGGTCGCGCGAGTTTGTTCCAGCTAAGGAAAACAGCAATGACACCCCAGCATAAAGTGTTGTGTGTCCTTGCGGCGTGCGCCGGATTGGCGATGACAGCCCTGGCAATCACAATGCCCTCTCCATCTCCGCGGCAGCCAAGCTTCGCTGAGCGCTGGAACTGGGCGATGGAGGACATCTGGGGCAGCCAGGACGAGCTGCGCCGCACGGGACACATCTACGACATCATACTTCGCAGGCGGGTTAAAACTGAAACGGTGTCGCCGACGGCGCCACCGCTGCTCAAGCCAACCACAAGCGAGCGTCTGCCGCCGAAGAAGTGGCAAGACCCGCACCCCAAGGGTGATCCGTCGTCACCCGTCATCAGCAGAAGCAACGTGCCGTGAACTTTCCGGCTGGCCCAGGAGCGAGGCAAGGGAGCCGTCAACTAAAGGGTGTGATGCGACGAGCTCAACATTGCGCGCTCTTAGTCAAGGCAGGGCACGAGGCGCCCTGCGTCGAGAAATAAAGGGCGGTGGCTAGCTCGAAGACAACGAAGACCCGGAGTAGCAATCACGCCGAAAGAGGACCAACCAAAATGAGGACCGTCACTGTAATACTCGCCGGCTTGCTACTCGCGAGCTGCGCAGCACACTTCGACAAGGCCGACCACGACCGCTGCTTATCGTATGGCGCAACGCGCGGCACTCCGATGTACACCGCCTGCCGCCTGCATGTTGAACAGCAACGTCGGAATGCAATCGCGGACGCCTTCGACGGAGCAGCGGGAGGCTTCCAACAAAGCCGACGCTCTCCGGTGAGCTGCACCAGCAATCGCTACGGCAACACCGTCACCACCAACTGCTACTGAGCTAGCGCACAGAGGAGATCACCTAAAATGAAATATGTTTTTGGACTGATGCTTTCATCATTGCTCGCTTTCTCGATTGCAGCCAACGCCGAAGAAGTCGGCGGTGCGAAGCCAGCCGAGGGCACAGTGGAAGGTGCGAAGTCAGCCGCGGCTCAGCCCAAAACATCTGAGCGGCTCCGAGATGAGGGAAATCAGAAGCATCGGTTGTCTCGTGTTGCTCCTTCCGGAGCAAAGCAGCGCATCGGCTTCTCTGCTGCCACCAAGCAGAAAGAATCCGGCCTAAGGCCGCCGGCAAATACGCCAATGACTACCTGCGCGAGAGAAGCCGGGATCTGGTTTAACGCCTATACTCGGAAATGGACTATGAACAGCGGCGCTGGCAATCCTCAAGAGCAGGCCTACTACAACTGCATGGATCGCATCGCCAATCCTCACATGAGGAAGCGATAGGTTGCGCCAGGGTGATACCCCCTTGCCCGCTGTTCTCCGTTTACGACCGAAAACGTGCGGCGGTGCAACATGTCGTGACGTGCCAACCACGGAATCGCAATGCGCCTGTTACTCGGCATTGTCGTTGCGCGGACGGTCGAGCTCCTTGCCCTGAGCCTTGGGGCGAGGGCTACGATTCACGCGCTCGCGGATGGCTCTGAGTGGGGGCCCAGGCCGATTGGGGCCCACGGCTGGAGTCCCTTTCCGGGATCGACGGGGGGTGCAGGTGTTCCGTGAAATCCACAGGGATAGTACTCGGCTTGCTTAACTTGATCTCCAAGCTTAACGCCCATGTCCAGCGACCCGATCTTGGTGCGTAGCGCGTGTCCGCGCTGGCGTTATGCTGTGGCTGTGCTCTCGGTTAGGATGCGCTGCACGTAACTTACACCGACACCAAGTTCTCGAGCGATCTTGCCAATGCCGACGCCATCGTCGCGCAGGCGGATGACTGCGGCGCGTTGCTTGGCGTTTTCGTTGCGCGGACGGCCAAGCTTCTTACCCTGAGCCTTGGCCCTGGCGAGACCTGCATTCACACGCTCGCGGATCATCGCGCGTTCGAACTCCGCGAAAACGCCCATCATCTGAAATAGCGCCTTGCCCGCCGGCGTCGATGTGTCGATGCCTTGCTGGTGCAGATACAGATCGACGCGTTTGCCGTGCAGCTCACCGAGCAGTTCGACCAGGTTCTGCAACGAGCGACCGAGCCGATCAACCGACCAGGCCAGCACCATGTCGACCTCGCGGCGCGCCACCGCCTGCATCATCGCTTCAAGGCCTGGTCGCTGGTCGCGCCCCTTCGCGCCGCTGACGCCCGAAATCCTCGAACTCAGCGACCACCTGCCAACCGTGGCGCTCAGCGACTTGGCGGAGCTCGCGAAGTTGGTTTTCGGTGTTCTGGGATGTCGTCGATACGCGACTGTAGATGGCGACGTGACGAATGTGGTTAGCGTTCATCTAGGGCGAAACGGAAGCGGGTGCGCCGAAAAAAGCTGACGCCGACCGGCGTTGGCCCTTAAAGCGGAAGTGGGAGCTTTTGGCTGACGTTGAGCTGTTGAAGTCCAGAGGCAAGTCCGAAGCCGCCTCGTGCGCGATCATAGCAAAAAAAGCGATATATCGGGAACGGTATCCGAAGGAAACGGCAGCAACATTGCGCCGTCAATGCGCAGCCGCGCGCAAGGATGAACCAAAGCATTCCGACTCGGGCAGCCCGAACGACCTAAGCCCTGAGTGCAAGCGCGCAATTGACCTGTTCATCCTGAAAAAGAACCACGCAGCGGAATATACAGAGGCCGACCGTGAACGCGACTTTGACCTCCTGAAACGCCTTGGGGCGCTGCGCGAATAAATCGTCAAATTAGTCGCTCAGGTTTCTAGTGCCGCACACATGCGCCGACGTGGACGAATGGCACGCGCGACATCCGCCGCCTTGCGCGCCTTGAGGCCGAACGCGGTGATGGAGAATCACGGCGAGGCATTGTCGCTGTAGGTGACGCTCAAGCAGGCGATTGGCGACCCAGCAGCCTTGGAGCGGCGCGACATTTAACGCGTGGGATGTGATTAACCGACATCGCATTCTGCGAACCGGATGCCACACTCAATTCGCGCGGCTGTTCTGAAGGGGGGAGCCGCGCTCCTGCCGAAATGGCGAAGCCCCGGCCAGCCTCAGACTGCCGGGGTTTCGTCTGCTGAGATGCTGCGAATTGCATGACGCATGTTCGCTCAGTCGCCTAGGGCACCATGATGATGGGGCAGGAAGATGGGCAAGGACACCGATGCGCTGGGCATAGTCGACAGCGCCGGTTCGTGGCATCGCGCCAAGGCGTCGGCGTTCAGGGAGGGAAGTATGAGCCTGAGCTTTTTTAGAACAGACTACCCGGTTGGAACTAATCCTCACGGGTCCGTTCTCGCGGACGTAAACGGAGACGGGGAACTAGATATTGTCGTCACCAACTATAGCACCAATTTCATTTCTGCGTTGATTGGCAATGGCGACGGGACTTTCCACACCACCTACATTTGCAACCGCAAGATCGATATTGCCGTCGGCATTAAGGTCACCGAGCGCCATGCCCCAAGGCTCAACGCCAACCGCATAGGTAACCTGCGACTGGAATGTACCGTCACCATTGCCGAGAAGAACTGAAGCCGTTTGGCTGTTCATATTCGAGGCAATCGCATCAAGTTTATCGTCGCCATCGATGTCGTACAGCAAAACAAAATAGGGCTGTGCTCCAGTGGCATACGATACAGGGGTCTGAAAACTGCCATCGCCGTTGCCAAGCAGCACCGACAGAGTATCGGAGCCGAAATCGGCTACAACGATATCAGGCTTGGTATCGCCGTTGAGGTCGCCGACGGCGACTCCATGCGGGAGCCACCCGACCGGATACACCGTCGGAGAGTGGAACGTACCATCACCAGCGCCAAAAACTACCGACAGCGTGTTGCCATTGCCCCCTTCACCAGTGACCGCGACATCCGCGTTGCTATCGCCGTCAAAGTCTGCCGTTGCGATCCATACAAGGCCGCCCGTTCCGTCCCCAACGCTTGAGTTGACCGCACTCTCGCTCACGTTCTCACTCCGCAGAGTGAAGGTGCAGCTAGGACGGCGGTTCTACGACCTGGGCCTGACGCCGGGGATGGTCGAGGAAATCGCCAATACAGTGATTGCTCGGGATGTGGTCGTAGTCCATTTCCAAGCCCTCCATAGGTTGTGGATGCCTGGTGGGCGGGCTCGGAGTCCGAGCGTGGGATGATATGTAACGCATGGGATCGAATGCCCGCCCTCAGCGGCGTTCGGTTCAAGTGGCGGCGGGTCGTGCTACCGGCCCGCCGCTGCGCTATTTGTGCGCCTGTTCGGAATCCCGCGCAAGGCCGTCACAACGATCTAGGCGCGCTCTTCATCCGCACACCCGACGGCCACGATTACCAACCCCAACGGCTCCGCCGAGCCCAGCGGCGGGAATACCGACGATCGCGGCGGTAGGCGCGGCGATAAACCCGACGCCGACGGCCGTACCAATACTGAGCATTCTCGACAACATCTTCCATCGCCTTGGGAAGGTTCTTGTCGGCCGGTACAGGGGCCGCTTCGGTTACGCTTGGAAGCAGCGTGACACCTGCGGTCGTTGCAATGGTAACAACTGCGGCGCCGCCAGCCAGGCTGCGCAAAAATCCGCGGCGATTTATGGCTTCCATGATTTTCCTCCGATGACGCGCCCAGCCATCGAGTTCAACCGGGTAAGCCGACGCAAGTTCCCAGATTTAGAAGCCGGACGCCCCGCCGGGGCTTGCATCCGACCTTTCCGACCGCAGTAGGGGCCTTACGAAAATATATTTGCGGATGGCTGCGTTGCATCCCAGGCGCATCCCAGGAGTGGTTTTCTGGGATGCGTAATTTGTTTAAGTTGTTGATTTTATTGGCGACCCCGGCAGGATTCGAACCTGCGACCCTCAGCTTAGAAGGCTGATGCTCTATCCAACTGAGCTACGGGGTCATGCCCATGCAATCATTAGCCCGGCAGGGCGCCACAGAACAGGGCGCGGCATTTTTGAACCCTGAAAGCCCTGTGTACGACGAACCGACGCCAAGGTTGTCACTATCATCGGCCCGCTTTTCCGCAAGGCAGGCAACATTGGAGGCTTGCCTGCTTCAACCCGCGTGACGGAGACTGCGGAATACCAAATTCAGCGCTGCTTCAAATAGATAGCTGGGCTGGTTCTTGGTCACGACCTCGACACGATTCAGAATTCTGCTTGCACAGTCGCCCGCTTGGTTGGGGAAGCCGAGCGGTCAGGAGGATCCCGCCCATGCTCGTGCTCATCCGCGCCGGCGTCTTTGCCGCGCTCGTCACCCTTGTGTCCGTTTTCTCTGCGTCCCTGTCCGTCGCCGCCGACAAGCCGTTCGAACGGCCTGATCTCGCCGAAGCCGCGCTCAAGCTTGAAGCGCAGATCAAGAGCGAGGCTGGCGCTGCCGGCAAGCCGGTCGCCCAGATCCGCCGCGAACTCGACGATGCCTTCAAGCGCAACGATTTCCGCAACGGCATGGTGCTGCTCGGCCAGCTGGTCGCCGCCGCGCCGGGGGATAGCGCGGGCTGGCTGCGCTTGGCGCGGACCATCCAGCAGATCCGAACGGCTGACGAGCATGAGCGAGTGCTGCTGCTCGATCGTGCGGGCACGGCCGCCTACAAGGCCTACACGCTCACCAAGAATCGCGTTGAGGAGGCCGACAGCCTGCTGATCATCGGCCGCACACAGGCCGATCTGAAGAAATGGCGCCCCGCGCTCGGCGCGCTACGGCTGTCGCTGGAAATCCGCGAAGTCGCCGAAGTGCGCGGGCTCTACGAAAGCATGCGCAACGATCACGGCTTCCGCATGCTGGACTACTCGGTCGATGCGGACTCCGCTTCGCCCCGCGCCTGCTTCCAGTTCTCGGAAACGCTGCCAGCCAAGCGCACCGACTTCTCGCCGTTCGTCGCGGTCGCCGGCGTAGACAAGCCGGCGCTCTCGGTCGAGCAGAAGCAGCTCTGCGTCGAGGGCCTCAAGCACGGCGAGCGCTATAGCGTCACGCTGCGCGCCGGCCTGCCGTCGACCGTGCACGAGATGCTGGCGAAGTCCGCCGAGCTGTCGGTCTACGTGCGTGACCGCACACCGCTGGTGCGTTTCTCCACCAAGGCCTACGTGCTGCCGCGCACCGGCCAGCGCGGCATTCCCGTCGTCACCGTCAACACCAGGGCGGTGAACATCGAGATCTATCGCATCGGCGACCGCAACCTGCTCGATACGGTGCTCGGCAATGAGTTCCAGCGCAGCCTCGATGGCTCCGACGTCGAGCGGCTCGTCGAGAACAAGGGCGTCAGCGTGTGGAAGGGCGAACTCGCCGTCGAGCAGACGATCAATGCCGAAGTCACCACCGCATTCCCGGTCGATCAGACGGTCGGCGATCTCGCGCCGGGCGTCTATGTGATGACTGCGATCCCGGCCGGCTCAAAGCCGGAACGCCGCTACGACAATCTGGCGACGCAATGGTTCATCGTGTCCGATCTCGGCCTCGCGTCCTATTCGGGCAGCGACGGCATCAACGTGTTCGTCAATTCGCTGGCGACGACTGAGCCGAAAGCCCAAGTCGAACTCCGCCTGATTGCGCGCAACAACGAAATCCTAGCCACCAAACGCAGCGACGCAGCGGGCCGCATCACGTTTGAAGCGGGCCTGACGCGCGGCGAGGGCGGGCTCGCGCCTGCCATGCTGGTTGCCGAGGTAAAGGGTGACTACGCCTTCCTCAACCTGAAAGGCCCGGCGTTCGATCTGTCCGACCGCGGCGTGTCGGGCCGCATCGCTCCGGCAGGAACTCGATGCCTTCGTCTACACCGAGCGTGGGGTCTATCGCTCCGGCGAGACGGTGCACATCACCGCGCTGCTGCGCGACAGCCAGGGCACCGCTTCGCTCAATACGCCCGTCACGCTCGTCGTCGAGCGGCCCGATGGGCTGGAATATCGCCGCGTCGCGGTGAACGATCAGGGTCTCGGCGGCCGCTCGCTCAGCGTGCTGATCAACTCGGCCGCTTCGACCGGCACCTGGCGCGTTCAGGCCTACACCGACCCCAAGCGCCCGCCGGTCGGCGAGGCGAGCTTCCTGGTCGAGGATTATGTCGCGGACCGCATGGAGTTCGAGCTCAGCGCGCCGGCCGGACGTTTGTCCAAGGCGGCGCCCGCCGAGCTGAAGGTCGATGGGCGTTATCTCTACGGTGCGCCTGCGTCGGGATTGTCGCTCGAAGGCGAACTGGTGATCGGCCCCACCAGGGAGCGGCCGGGCCTGCCCGGCTATCGCTTCGGTCTTTCCGACGAGGAGGTGACGACGAGCCGCGAAGCCATCGCGGACATGCCGGAGACCGACGAGAAGGGGCAGGCGAGCTTCACCGTCAGCCTCGACAAGGTGCCGGTGGCGACCAAGCCGCTGGAGGCGCAAGTGATTGTGCGTATGGCGGAATCCGGCGGCCGTGCGGTCGAGCGCAAGCTCACGCTGCCGATCGTGCCGAGCGTCAACATGCTTGGGGTCAAACCGCTGTTCTCTGGCCGTTCGCTGGGCGAAGGAGAGACTGCGACCTTCGACGTCATCCTCGCGACGCCAGACGGCAAGACGTTGGCGCGTCCCGGCCTGCGTTACGAGGTGCTCAAGATCGAGTCACGCTACCAGTGGTATCGCCGCGACGGCTCCTGGGGCTACGAGCCGATCAAGCTGACGCGCCGCATCGCTGACGGCCAGCTTGACCTTACCGCCGACAAGCCGGGCCGCATTGCGGTCCCGGTGCAGTGGGGCCGCTACCGTCTCGAAGTGTCGAGCCCCGATGCCAACGGGCCCGTCACGTCCATCGCGTTCGACGCCGGCTGGTACACCGAAGCAACCGCCGACACGCCGGACATGCTGGAGATCGCGCTCGACAAGCCGGAATATAAGCCGGGCGAGACCATGACGGTCGCCGTCACGGCACGTACCGCAGGTCGGATCACGCTCAACGTGATCGGCGACCGGTTGATCAGCTCGACGACGCAGGAGGTGCAGGCGGGCACGCAGCGCCTACGCGTTCCGGTCGGCCGCGACTGGGGGAACGGCGCCTATGTGGTTGCGACCCTGCGCCGGCCGCTCGATGCCAAGGCGCAGCGCATGCCGGGCCGCGCGATCGGTGTGCAATGGTTCTCGATCGACCGCCAGGCAAAAACGCTGAAGGTCGACCTGAGCCTGCCTCAGTTGCAGCGCCCGAACGGCGCGCTGCGCATTCCGCTCAAGGTCAACGGGCTTGTCGCGGGCGAGGAGGCGCGCATCGTCGTTGCCGCCGTCGACCTTGGCATTCTCAACCTGACGAACTACAAGCCGCCCGCGCCCGACGACCATTATCTCGGCCAGCGCCGACTCACCGCCGAGTTGCGCGACCTCTACGGGCAACTCATCGACGGCTTGCAGGGCACGATCGGCCAAATCAAGACCGGCGGCGATGCGGCTGCCGAGCTTGGAGGAAGCCCGCCGTCGCAGGCACCGCTCGCGCTCTATTCCGGCATCGTCACAGTGAAGCCCGACGGTAGCGCCGAGGTGTCGTTCGACATCCCGGCGTTCGCGGGCACCGCGCGCGTCATGGCGGTGGCCTGGAGCAAGGACAAAGTCGGCCGCGCGGTGGGCGACGTCACCATCCGCGATCCGGTGGTGCTGACCGCGACGCTGCCGCGGTTCCTGCTGACTGGCGACCGCGGCTCGATGCATCTCGAGCTGGACAACGTCGAAGGTCCGGCCGGCGAATACACCGTCGCGGTGAGCGCCAACGGCGGTCTCAATCTGGGCAACCAGCCGGCGGAGAAGCTTCGTCTCGCGGCGAAGCAGCGCACCAGCTTGACCATGCCGGTGTCGAGTTCGACCGCCGGCGCGGTGGGCATTGCAGTGAAGATCGCCGGTCCCAGCGGCTTTGCGCTGGAACGCACCTACGCGCTCAACGTCAAGCCGGCGACGCAGGTGCTGACGCGCCGCACGGTGCGGCCGCTCGCGCGAAACGAAAGCTTCATGCTGTCGAGCGACCTCTTCGCCGATCTGGTGCCGGGCACCGGCGCGGTAGCGCTTTCGGTTGGGCCTTCGACCGCACTCGACGCTGCGACGCTGCTCAAGGCGCTCGACCGTTATCCGTTCGGTTGCTCCGAGCAGATCACCAGCCGCGCACTGCCGCTGCTCTATGTCAACGAACTTGCGGCGGAGCAGCATCTGGCGCTCGACAGCGGCATTGACCAGCGCATCCGCGACGCCATCGATCGTCTGCTGGCGCGCCAGTCGTCGAACGGTTCGTTCGGCCTCTGGGGCGTCGGCGGCGACGATGGCTGGCTCGACGCCTATGTCACCGACTTCCTGACGCGGGCACGGGAGCGCGGCTTCGCGGTGCCGGACACGGCATTCAAGTTGGCGCTCGACCGGCTGCGCAACGAGGTCAATAGGGCGCAGGACGTGTCGAAGGACGGCGGCCGCGATCTCGCCTATGCGCTCTATGTGCTGGCGAGGAACGGTGTCGCGCCGCTCGGTGACCTGCGGTACATCGCCGATGCCAAGCTGAACGATCTCGCAACCCCGATCGCCAAGGCGCAGGTCGCCGCGGCGCTCGGCATGTTGGGTGATCGGGTCCGCACTGAGCGCGTCTATGCATCGGCGCTCGATCACATCAAGCCGCCGGCGCAGCCGGAATTGTTCAGCCGCGTCGACTATGGCTCGACGCTGCGGGACGCGGCCGCGCTGATCACGCTGGCAAGCGAAACGGGCGGCTCGCGCCCGACCATCACCAGCGCCGTGCAGCGCGTTGAACAGGTGCGCTCGAACGTGGCCTACACGTCGACACAGGAACAAGCGTGGCTGGTGCTTGCCGCGCGGGCGCTGGCGAAGGACACCGGAGGGAGGTCGATCGACGCCAATGGCGAGCAGCGCAAAGGCTCGCTCTACCGCAACCTGAAAGCAGGCGATCTTGCGCAGGCGTTCAAGGTGACGAACACTGGCGACAATCCGCTGCAGGCGGTGGTGTCGGTCACCGGCGCACCGGTCACGCCAGAGCCGGCGGCGGAGCAGGGCTTCAAGATCGAGCGGCTCTATTACACGCTCGACGGCCAGGCCGCTGACCCGTCGCAGGCTAGGCAGAACCAGCGTTTCGTTGTGGTTCTGCGCATCACCGAGGGCGCACCGCAGTTCGGCCGTCTGATCGTCGCTGACTACCTGCCAGCGGGGTTCGAGATCGACAACCCGCGCTTGGTGTCGTCGGGCGACACCGGAACGCTGTCGTGGATAGAGAACGCCGCGGTGCCGATGCACTCGGAGTTCCGCGACGACCGCTTCAGCGCGGCGTTCGAGCGAGGTTCTCGCGACAAGCCGGTATTTGCGGTGGCTTACGTGGTGCGCGCGGTGTCGCCGGGCAGCTATGTGCTGCCGCAGGCTTACGTCGAAGACATGTACCGGCCGGATCGCTTCGGCCGCACAGCCACCGGCAAGGTCGAGATCGTAGGGAAATAGCCTGCGATGAGGATCAGGCGCCTCTTACTTTGTGCGGGCGCTGCGGCTGTGGCCGTGGCGCTCGGCGGCGCGTGGTGGGTCCATTCGTTCGGACCCGTGCCGCGCGGTGAGGCGTTGGATCACTCGACCCTGGTGGTCGATCGCGAAGGCCGCTTGCTGCGGCCTTACGCAACGAGCGAGGGCCGCTGGCAACTCCCGGCCACGATCGAGCAGGTCGACGGGCGCTATGTCGACATGCTGCTGGCTTACGAGGATCGCCGCTTCCGTTCGCATCCCGGCGTCGATCCGTTGGCGATGGGCCGCGCGGCGTTCCAGTTCGTCACCAGCGGCCGCATCGTGTCCGGCGGCTCGACCATCACCATGCAGGTGGCGCGGCTGCTGGAGCCACGCACCGAACGCAGCTTCGGCGCCAAGGTGCGGCAGATGGTGCGCGCCATCCAGCTCGAACGAGTGCTGAGCAAGGATGAGGTGCTGGCGCTTTATCTCAGCCTCGCGCCCTATGGGGGCAATCTCGAAGGGATCCGCGCTGCCTCGCTCTCTTACTTCGGCAAGGAGCCGCGGCGCCTTTCGATGTCGGAGGCGGCGCTGCTGGTGGCCTTGCCGCAGTCACCCGAGCTGCGCCGGCCGGACCGATCGTTCGCAGCCGCTCGTGCGGCGCGCGACCGCGTCCTCGACCGCATTGCCTTGACTGGACGCATTCCCGCCGACGAGGTCGCACTCGCCAAGCTCGACGGCGTGCCCAATGGCCGCAAACCGATGCCGGTGCTGGCGCCGCATACCGCCGAACAGGCGATTGCTGCAGCGCCGTTGCGGAAAATCCATCGTATGACCATCGACGCATCGCTGCAGCGGTCACTGCAGGACCTGGCGCGCGAGCGGGCGAGGGCGCTCGGTCCCGACGTGTCGGTCGCGATTGTCGTGGTCGATCATGCGACCGGCGAGGTGCTGGCGCGTGTTGCCTCCGCCGACTATTTTGACGAGCGGCGCGCCGGCCAGGTCGACCTGACCCAGGCGCTGCGTTCGCCCGGCTCCGCGCTCAAGCCCTTCATCTACGGACTCGCGTTTGAAGATGGGCTCGTGCACCCCGAAACGCTGATCGAAGATCGGCCGGTGCGCTACGGCGCTTACGCGCCGGAAAATTTCGACATGACGTTCCAGGGCAGGGTATCGGCGCGACGTGCGCTGCAGCTCTCGCTGAACGTCCCCGCGGTGGCGTTGCTCGACAAGGTCGGTGCGAGCCGGTTGTCCGCGCGTCTCGCCCAGGCCGGTGCGCCGTTGGTGTTGCCGAAGGGTGAGGCGCCCGGTTTGGCGATGGCGCTTGGCGGTGTTGGCGTGAAGCTTTCCGATCTCACCATGCTTTATGCAGGACTCGCGCGCGGCGGCATGGTGCTGCCACTGACCGAGCGCATCGACGACCGGGTGGCAAACGCGCCGTTACGGCTGATCGATCCGGTCGCGGCTTGGTATGTCGGCAACGTGCTGATCGGCTCGCCGCCGCCGGAACATGCCGTGGGCGGCCGCATCGCCTACAAGACCGGGACATCATATGGCTATCGTGACGCGTGGTCGGTTGGCTACGATGGACGTCGGACTATCGGCGTCTGGATTGGGCGGCCCGATGGCGCGCCGGTGCCGGGGCTGATCGGTCGCGTGGCCGCGGGGCCGATCCTCTTCGATGCCTTCGCGCGCACCGGCCAGCCCACGGCGCCGCTGCCCAGTGCGCCGGAGGGCGCGGTGTTCGCCACCAATGCCAAACTGCCGCCGCCGCTGCAGCGCTACCGCCCCGGCCGGTTGCCGGGCGACAGCGCCGAGCCGGCAGTACGCATCCTCTACCCGCCGAACGGCGCGCGCATCGAACTGGCGATGTCGGACGGCAAGCCCGATCCGGTCGCGCTCAAGATCGCGGGCGGCGTAGGGCCCCTCACTGTAATGGCAAACGGCGTGCCGCTCGCCGCGCAAGCCGGCCAGCGCACGCTGCTGGTCGATCCCGACGGGCCCGGTTTTCTCCGCCTCACCGTGATGGACGCAAAGGGCTCGACCGACAGCGTCATGGTACGGTTGCAGTAGCCGCGTGTTTCATTCAGTTCTGTGCCGTTGTAACGTTCGCCAGCCCCGCTGGAGAGCGTTCAATGTTGTTGGATCACCGCACCTACACGGTTCGCGTCGGCACGTTGCGCAAGCAGCTCGCGCTTTATGAAAAGAACGGCTTCGAGGTGCAGAAGCGCCATTTCGGCGAGCCGCTAGCGTGGCTGGTGAGCGAGACGGGAGACGTCAATACCTACGTCCACATCTGGGTCTATGAGAACGCGGAGGACCGCAACCGCAGGCGAGCCGCTCTCTACAAGGACCCCGAATGGCTCAAGTACATCGAGATGAACGCCGAAGCCGGCTATCTCATCAAGCAGAAAAGCAAGCTGATGTCGCCGGCGCCATTCGCGCCATTGAAGTAATGGCCGTTGAAGAACATTACGAACAATAAGAGTGCAGGGGAGGACGTTTTGAAATTGTGCGCATCGCGGTTGCTTGCCGTTTTCGCAGTCAGTCTGACGTGGTTCGGCGCCGCAGGCGCGCAAGAGTTTCCGTCGCGGCCGGTCAAGCTGGTGATCGGCTTTGGTGCAGGCGGATTGGGCGACATGGCGGGACGCGCCGTCGCGCAGCAATTGTCCAACACGCTCGGCAAGCCGGTCGTCGTCGAGAACATGCCGGGTGCCGGCGGCTCGATGGCTGCCGCGTCCGCCGCGCGCTCAATGCCCGACGGCCACACCATGCTGTGGGTTAGCGGCCAGAACGCGATCGCGCCGTCGATGTTCAAGTCGCTGCCGTACAACTGGTCGACCGATCTATCGCCGGTCGCGCCGGTTGGAAAATTCGACTACATCATCGTTGTCGGCAAGGACAGCCCGTACAAAACGCTGCGCGAGGCGGTCAACGCATCCAAGAAAAACCCGGACAAGTTTAACATCGGCGTGATCAGCGCCGGCAGCGCGCAGCACCTCAACGCGCTGTGGTTTCGCTCAATCACCGGCATGACGGTTCCGACCGTGCATGTCCGCACCACCGGCGAACTGGTCGGCGCATTGATCGCCGGCAACGTGCAGGTCGTGTTCGAGACGTTGCCTGGGGTGATCGGGCAAGTGCAATCCGGTACGTTGCGCGCTCTGGCGGTATCGTCCGACAAGCGCTTGACGTCGCTGCCGGACGTGCCGACCGCCGCCGAGGCGGGCGTGCCCGAATACAAGATGACCTCGTGGAACGGTATCGTGGTTCCCGCCAAGACGCCGCGCGAAATTGTCATGCGCCTGAACAAGGAATTGAACAGGCAGTCGCCATGGAAGACGTGAAGAAGCGGTTCGCCGAGCTCAATCTTGATCCGTTGACCGGAACGCCGGATGATCTTCAGAATTTTCGAGACCGATCTGAACCGTTGGCGTAAGGTTATTGCCGACGCGAACATCCACCCGCAATGATTCGAATGCCTCCGAGGAGGACATGTTCATGAACACGATTCCGAAAATCGACACCGCCACGGCACAGCCGGCGAACGGCATCGATCCGGCGGAATGGGAGATCCGCGTCGACCTCGCAGCGTGCTACCGGCTGGTCGATCTCTACGGCATGACGGATCTGCACCTGAACCACATTTCAGCGCGCGTGCCGGGCAAGGATGAGCACTTCCTGATCAATCCGTTTGGCATGATGTACGAGGAGATCACCGCATCGTCGCTGATCAAGATCGACATCGACGGTAACATCATCGCCAACGCCAATCCGCAATACGCCATTAACCTGCCGGGCTACGTGATCCACGGCGCGATTCATGCCGCCCGCCACGACGTGAGTTGCGTGTTGCACACCCATACCAACGCCGGCATGGCGGTATCGGTGCTCAAGTGCGGCCTGCTGCCGATGACACAGACCGCGATGCGCTGGGGCAAGGTTGCGTACCATGACTTCGAGGGCGTCGTGGTGGACAAGGACGAGCAGAAGCGGCTGGTCGAGAATCTCGGCGATTGCGAGGTGATGATCCTGCGCAATCATGGCCTGCTGGCGGTCGGCACGACCATCGGTCAGGCGTTCAACAACATTTATCGGCTGGAGCGCGCGTGCCAGACACAGTTGCTGGCGCTCGCTTGCAATTCCGAGATTTCGTTGCCGCCGCAGGACATCATTGCAAAGTCGAACGCACAGCTCACGGTGATGCCGTCGCCGGATGCTTCGGGCAAGCGGCGACCGCATGGTTCTTTGGAGTGGCCGGCGCTCAAGCGCATGCTGGACCGGCGCGATCCGTCCTATAAGAATTGACGGTCAGGCTAAGCTGGTTTAATCAAGCAATAACAACAGGTTATTCGACCGGGCGGGCGTGCCTTGTTGGCCGCCGCCTTTTCTCTATTGTCCGCTCGGTTCGGGGACAGCATGGCGACAATCACCAGCGGCGGTCAGCAGCTTTCGTGGCGGGCCAACGGCCTCAAGACCGTGATCGACTTCGCCGTCGCCTCGCACGGGCGCGCCGTGACCGTGCTGATTGTTGCGGCGCTGCTCTCGTTTCTTCCCGGACAGTTTGCAATTCCGCCGGTCGACCGCGATGAGGCGCGGTTTGCCCAGGCGACCAAGCAGATGATCGAGACGGGCGACTATGTCGACATCCGGTTCCAGGATGTCGCCCGCTACAAGAAGCCGGTCGGCATCTATTGGCTGCAGGCCGGGCCGGTCATTGCGGCCGACGCGCTCGGTAGGCGCAGCGCATTGACCACGATCGGGCTCTATCGTCTGCCGTCGCTGATTGGTGCAATCGGCGCCGTGCTGCTGACCTATTGGGTGGCGCTCGCCTTCGTCTCGCGCCGCGCCGCCGTACTGGCCGGATTGATGATGGCAAGCGCGATGCTGCTGGGCGTCGAGGCGCGGCTCGCCAAAACCGACGCGATGCTGCTTGTAACCATCCTCGCGGCGATGGGCGCCATGGCGCGAGTCTATCTCGGCGAAAACCGCATCAAGCCCGGGCTTGCGGGATGGATCTTGCCGGCGGTGTTCTGGACCGCGCTCGCCGCCGGCATCCTGATCAAGGGGCCGCTGATCCTCCTGTTCATTGGTCTCACCACCACGGCCTTGCTCGTCGCCGACCGGACTTGCCGGTGGCTGCTGCTGTTGCGTCCACTGCCCGGCATTGTTTGGCTCGCGCTGCTGGTGGCGCCCTGGTTCGTCACCATCCTGACCCGCAGCGGCGATGCATTTGTCGCGGAATCGGTCGGGCAGGATTTGCTGCCCAAGATCTTTGGTGGGCAGGAGAGTCATGGCTTTCCGCCCGGTCTCTATTTCCTTCTGTTCTGGGTGACGTTCTGGCCCGCGGCGACGCTCGCCAGTCTGGCTGCGCCGGCAGTGTGGGCGTCGCGCCGCGAGAAGGGCGCACGCTTCCTGCTGGCGTGGCTGGTGCCGTCGTGGATCGTGTTCGAACTGGTGATGACCAAGCTGCCGCACTACGTGCTTCCGCTTTATCCAGCGATCGCAATTCTGATCGCTGGCATCCTCGATTCGCACCGGCTTGCACGAAAGAACTGGATGACGTGGGGCGCAGCATGGTGGTTTGTGTTGCCCGTTATCATGACGATCGGCATGATTGTCGGCTTGGTGATGTTCGGCAGGCAGCTGGGTGTGCTGGCCTGGCCGTTCGCCGCCGGTGCGCTGGTGCTCGGCCTCCAGGCGTGGCGGCTGTTCGAAGCCGACGGTGCGGAGCGCTCGCTGCTCCGTGCGATTGCCGCTTCGATCCTGATGTCGATTGCGCTGTTCGGCATCGTCGTTCCGGCCTACTCGGCGCTGTTCCCCAGTCTGCCGCTCGCTCGCTACTTGCGCATCGCCGGCTGTGAAAACCCGATTGCCGCCGCCGCCGGATTTCACGAGCCGAGCCTGGTGTATCTGGCCGGCACGTCGACCCGATTGCTGGACGGCACCGGCGCCGCCGACTTCCTGCGGGCAGGCGGTTGCCGTTTTGCGTTCGTGGAGGCACGGCACGAGCGGAATTTCCTGAGACGCGCCGACGCGATCGGGCTGCGATACTCCCAAGGGCCGCGGTTAGAGGGATACAACATCAGCACCGGACGTTCGGTGTCGATCGCGATCTACCGGGCGGACGCCGGCCGATGAGCGGTGGTTCGCGGTTGCGGCGGTTCGCATCCAATATCGGCAGCGCGGTGGCCTTGTTCTTCAGGCCGCCGCCTCCGGGCCGCCGGCCGGCGTGGCCGCCGCACGGCCGGCTCGCGATCGGTGCTCTGGCCGCGGTCCTGATCGTCGCCGTTGTGGTGATGATGCTCGATGCCCGTTCGGTGGCTGGTGCGCGGGCCTTGCCGGCCGCGCTGGTATGGCCGTTCCGGTACATCACCGATCTTGGGTTATCGGGCTGGTTTCTCTTTCCAACCGCGTTCCTGCTATTGGCGATTGCGGCGGCCAATTCATCAGCGCTGCCGGATTTCTCGCGCCATGTGCTGGCGGCCATTTCGATCCGCATCGGCTTCATTTTCATGGCGATCGCTGTGCCGGGATTGTTCGTGGCGGTTATCAAGCGGTTGGTCGGCCGCGCGCGGCCGTTCGTCGCCGGGGAGGCCCCTTGGACCTCTCAATTTTTGGTTTGGCGGCCCGACTACGCGAGCTTCCCTTCCGGCCATGCCACCACGGCGTTCGCCGCCGCAATCGCCATCGGTGCGCTCTGCCCGCGACTCCGCCCTGTGATGTGGACTTATGCCATCGTCATCGCAGTAAGCCGGGTGATCGTCACGGCGCATCATCCGAGCGACGTTATCGCGGGTGCTGTCGCCGGCGCGGTCGGTGCGCTGCTGGTGCGCAACTGGTATGCCGCGCGACGGCTGGGCTTTGCGGTCGCCGCTGACGGAACGGTGTTCAAGCTGCCGGGGCCGTCGTGGAGGCGCTTCAAGGCAGTTGCCCGGCGGGTGGTCTCTGCTTAGAACGCGGCGACGAAACGACATCAGCAATCAACATGGCCGAAGCGACAACCAACCCCGCCGTCAGCGTCGTCGTGCCGGTGCGCAATGAAGCCGGCAATGTGGCGCCGCTGGTGGCCGAAATTGCCGCCGCACTGGAGGGGCGTTGGCGCTACGAGGTCGTCTACGTCAACGACGGATCGAGCGACGGCACTGAGGCAGAGCTTCGCCTACTAAAAGCGCAGCATCCGTGGCTGCGCTCGCTGCGGCACGCTCAGTCCTGCGGTCAATCGGCCGCCTTGCGCAGCGGCGTCGCGGCGGCGCGCGCGCCCATTGTCGTCACGCTCGACGGCGACGGGCAGAACGACCCGGTGTTTCTCCCTCAACTGATCGAAGCGCTGCAGTTAGGCGCGCCGCGTGTCGGACTGGTTGCGGGTCAGCGAGTCGGCCGCAAGGCAACCGGCTTCAAGAAATTTCAGTCGCGCGTCGCGAACGGCGTGCGGGGCGCAATCCTACGCGACGGGACGAGGGATACGGGTTGTGGCCTCAAGGCGTTTCAGCGCGAGATGTTCATGTCGCTGCCGTATTTCGACGGGCTGCACCGCTTCCTGCCAGCGCTGGTCAAGCGCGAGAGCTACGAGATCGGCTACGTCGATGTGGTCGACCGGCCACGCCTGCACGGCGTGTCGAACTACGGCTTCTGGGACCGGCTCTGGATCGGAATTCTCGATCTTTTCGGCGTCTGGTGGCTGATCCGCCGCAGGAAGCGTGTACCCGAGGTATCCGAGAGCTAATTTAGCGAGTTTTGCCGAGCAGCGGGGGCGGACGCTTCGCGACCCAGCCGGTTGCTTCGTCATAAGCGTGGGCGAGTTGCAGGCAGGCGAGCTCGCCGTGGTTCGGACCGACGACTTGTAGCCCCATCGGCAGGCCGCGGTCATTGAAACCGGCCGGAACCGCGAGCGCCGGGCAGCTCGACATCGTTACCGGGATCATCACCTCCATCCAGCGATGATAGGTGTCCATGGTCCTGCCGTTGATGGTCTTGGGCCAATCGATCGACGAGTCGAACGGAAACACTTGGCCTGCCGGCAGCACGAGGTAGTCATATTTCTCGAAGAAGGTGCGCACGGCCTGATACCACGCGGTGCGCACGGCGGACGCGTCGTAGATTTCAAACGCCGACAACTTTTGTCCGCTTTCGACCTCGAATATCGCTTCCGGCTTCATCAACGCGCGCTTGGCCGGATCGCTGTAGAGGTCCTTGAGCGCGACGCCGGTTTGCCAGGCGCGCAATGTGCGCCAGTTTTGCCAGACCTGTTCGATCGGGAAGTCGGGCGTCGCCTCTTCGACGATGCATCCCAACGCCTCGAACGTCCTGAGCGCGGATTTGCAAAGATCGAGCACGCCCGGTTCGAACGGGATCGCGCCGCCGAAATCGCCTGACCAGGCGATACGCACGCCCTTGAGATCGCGTCGGAGGTCGCCCGCGAATTGCGCCGGGTCCTGGCGGTTCGACAGTGGCAGACGAGGGTCGTAGCCCGCTTGGACCGACAGCAGCATGGCAAGGTCCGGCACGTTGCGCGCCATCGGGCCCTGCACGCCCATGTAGGCGTAGAACGCGTCGAGGCCCTGCGCCGGGACGCGGCCGTATGACGGGCGGAAGCCGAACACGTTGTTCCACGCCGCCGGGTTGCGCAGCGAGCCGCCATGATCGCTGCCGTCGGCGACCGGCAGCATGCGCAGCGCCACCGCGACGCCGGCGCCGCCGCTCGAGCCGCCCGACGTCTTCGACTGGTCGTAGGCGTTCAGTGTGCGGCCGAATACCTCGTTATAGGTGTTCGAGCCGAGCCCGAACTCCGGCGTGTTGGTCTTGCCGATCACGATGCCGCCAGCACGCTTCATGCGCTCGACCACGATCGCGTCGGCCGCCGGCACAAAATCCTTGAAGATCGGCGAGCCTTGCGTGGTGCGGATGCCTTTCGTCGCGATTAGGTCCTTCACGGCGAGGGGAAAGCCGTGCATCCAGCCGCAGTATTCGTCACGCGCAAGCTGCGCGTCCCGTTCCTGCGATTGCTTAAGCAGCGCGCCACGGTCCTGCAGCGACACGATGGCGTTGACGTGCGGATTGAGGCGCTCGATGTGATCGAGCGTCGCGTTCATAACCTCGACGCAGGACGCCTGCTTGGATTTGATGGCGCGCGACAGCGCGAGCGCGTCCATCATCACGATGTCGGACTTCGCCATCGGCGCCGCTATTTGGCGGCGATCATAGCAGCGAGGCCGCGCTCGAGATCGGCGATCAGGTCGCCGACGTCCTCGAGTCCGATGTGCAGCCGCACGCATGGCCCGCCCGGCGCCCACTTCGTCGCGCTGCGATAGGGCGTGACGTCGTACGGGATTGCGAGGCTCTCGAAGCCGCCCCACGACGCGCCCATCCCGTAGAGCGTCAGCGCATTGAGGAATGCGAGCAGCGCCTTCTCCGGCATCGGCTTGAACACCACGGCGAACAGGCCGCACGCTCCGGTGAAATCGCGCTTCCAGATGTCGTGACCGGGCGCGCCGGGCAGGGCGGGATGCAGCACGCGCAGGACTTCGGGCCGTTGCTCGAGCCAGCGCGCGACTTCGAGCCCGGACTTGTGATGACGGGCGAGGCGGACGCTGAGCGTGCGCAAGCCGCGCATCGCCATGTTCATATCGTCCGGGCCGACGCAAAGTCCGGCGGCGAACACCGTATCCTTGAGTTGCGGCCAGGCCTGCTCGCTGGCCGACACCGTGCCCATCATCAGGTCGGAATGCCCGCCGATGTATTTGGTGGCGGACTGGATCGACAGGTCGACGCCCTTCTCCAACGCGCGATAATAGAGCGGGCTCGCCCAGGTGTTGTCCATCAGCACCAGCGCACCGCGCGCGTGCGCCACGGCGGCGATTGCCGGAATGTCCTGCATCTCGAAAGTCAGAGAACCCGGCGCCTCGCAGAACACCCCATTGGTGTTGGGCTGCATCAGCGCGGCAATGCCGCCGCCAATCGCCGGATCGAAGTATGTCGTCTCGACGCCAAATCGCTTGAGCACGCTGTCGCAGAACTTCCGCGCCGGGCCGTAGCAATTGTCGGTCACCAGGACGTGATCGCCGGCCTTCAGGATCGACAGCAGCGCCGTCGAGATTGCGGACAAGCCGGACGGCAGCAGGGCGACGCCGGCGCAGGCCGGCCCCTCGATCTCCTGGATCGCTTTTGAGAGCGCCTCAGAAGTGGGCGTGCCCCGACGGCCATAGAAGTACTTGCCCCGGCGGGCCAGGAAGTCCTCGGCAGTCCGATAGAGCAACGTCGAAGCGTGATAGACTGGGGTGTTGACGTAGCCGTGATGGGCGTGCGGGTCTCGCCCGCCGGTGGTTAGTTTGGTGTCCGGCTTGAGTTCCGCCTTGGGGACATCGCCGCCTGCCGCTTTGGTCATCATTGTCCTCGCCGTCTTTGGCATTTGACGCATCCTCCCCGGTAATCGCAACCCCTTGACCTGTATGTCAGACCGGCTTCAGATGGCTTTACGAGGGGAAAGTGGGACGCGGGTCGGCATGCGAGATCGGCCGCCCGCGGCCATATGTTTGTGGGAGATTCTTGTCATGAAGCGCGTAGTTTTCTGCGTCGCATTCACAGCGTTTTTCGGCATGGTTGCGTCGGCGGCGACGGCGCAGACGCTGAACACCATCAAGCAGCGCGGCAGCTTGAACTGCGGTGCGAACGGCACCCTTGCGGGTTTCGGACTACCCGACGCGCAGGGCCGCTGGGCCGGGCTCGATGTCGATTTCTGCAAGGCGCTGGCGGCCGCCATCTTCAACGATCCGAACAAGGTGAAGTTCGTGCCGTTGACCGCAAAAGACCGCTTCACCGCGTTGCAGTCAGGCGAAGTTGATGTGCTGGCACGCAACACCACCTGGACGTCGTCGCGGGACACGTCTCTGGGTCTCAACTTTACCGGCGTGAACTACTACGACGGGCAGGGCTTCCTGGTGCGCAAGGCGCTGAAGGTGAATTCGGCGCTTGAGCTCAACGACGCGGCGATCTGCGTGCAGCAGGGCACCACGACGGAGCTCAACCTCGCGGATTACTTCCGCGCCAACAAGATGAAGCTCAAGACTGTGACGTTCGCAACCGCGGATGAGGCGCTGAAGGCTTACGACTTCAGGCCGCTGCGACGCCTACACCACGGATGCGTCAGGCCTCGCGGGCGAGCGGCTGCGTCTCGCCAACACCGGTGATCATATCATTCTGCCGGAGATCATCTCGAAGGAGCCGCTTGGTCCCGTGGTGCGTCACGGCGACGATCAATGGTTCGACATCGTGAAGTGGACCCACTTCGCCATGGTTACCGCCGAAGAGCTGGGCATCAGCCGGGCCAACGTCGACGATCAGGCCAAGTCGGACAATCCGGACATCAAGCGGCTGCTCGGCACCGAGGGCAAGCACGGCGAGGCGCTCGGCCTGACTGGCGATTGGGCGGTCCGCATCATCAAGCATGTCGGCAATTACGGTGAGGCGTTCGAGCGCAATGTCGGGCAGGGCTCGGCGCTGAAGCTCAGCCGCGGCATCAATGCGCTCTGGAACAAGGGTGGGTTGCAGTACGCGCCGCCGATCCGCTGAGCGCCTCGGTGTTCGGCCATTGAATCGCGCGAAGCCGGCACGGGCCGGCTTCATCTGGGGCGGGGCGAATGAGCGTTGCCGAGACCGCTAAGCCCAAAACCGCGCTGATCTACAATCCGAGGGTGCGCGGCATCGTCTATCAGGCGCTGCTGCTGGGGGCGATCGCATTCCTGGCTTGGGCGGCGGCCACCAATGCGATCGAGAATCTCGCGCGGGCCAAGATCGCCTCGGGGTTCGGTTTCTGGCACAACACCGCCGGCTTCGATATCAGCCAGCACCTGATCGACTACAGCACCACCTCCACATATGGCCGCGCCTTCTGGGTTGGGTTGCTCAACACCTTGTTGGTCGCCGTACTGGGCATCGTGTTTGCGACGGTGCTTGGCTTCATCATCGGCATCGCGCGGCTTTCGACGAACTGGCTGGTGGCCCGGCTGGCCGCTATCTACGTCGAAGTGATCCGCAACCTGCCGCTCCTGCTGCAACTGCTGTTCTGGTACAACGCCGTTCTCAAGGTGCTGCCGGAAATGCGCGACAGCCTGCTGCTTCCGGGCGGCGGATTTCTCAACAATCGCGGGCTGTTCCTGCCGCAGCCGGTGTTCAAGGAGGGCTCCGGCACGGTGCTGGTTGCGCTGGCCATCGCGGTTGCTGTTTCCATCGCGTATCGCTTCTTCGCCAAGCGGCGGCAAATCCTCACAGGGCAGCAGGCGCCGGTGATTCGCGTCACGCTCGCGCTTGTGTTCGGCCTGCCGCTTCTGGCGCTGCTGTTGACCGGATTTCCGGTCGACTTCCTTTATCCCGAGAAGGGGCGCTTCAACATCCGCGGCGGCATGGAGGTGCTACCCGAATTCATGGCGCTGCTGTTCGGGCTGGTGATCTATACCGCCGCGTTCATCGCCGAAGTGGTGCGGGCCGGCATCATGGCGGTGCCCAAGGGGCAGGCGGAGGCGGCCTATTCACTTGGGCTTCGTCCCGGCGCGACACTGCGCCTCGTCGTGATCCCGCAGGCCATGCGGGTGATCGTGCCGCCGCTCACCAGCCAGTATCTCAACCTCACCAAGAACTCCTCGCTGGCGGTTGCGATCGGCTATCCCGACCTGGTGCAGATTTTCGCCGGCACCGTGCTCAACCAGACCGGCCAGGCCATGGAAGTGGTCGTCATCACCATGGGCGTCTACCTGACCATCAGTCTGGTCACCTCGATGCTGATGAACCTCTACAATCGCCGCGTGGCGCTCACGGAAAGATAATGAGCGACACCGCCACCATCACCGACGCTAGGTTGGCCTTTGTGCGAACGAAGCCGTTCGATCCGCTGCCGCCGCCGATCGTCAATTCCGGTGCGATCGGCTGGTTGCGGCAGAATCTATTCTCCAGCGCGCTCAACATCCTGCTGACCGTATTTTGCGTCTTGATGATCGTCTGGCTTGGTCCGCCGCTCCTCAAATTCCTGATCGTCGATGCGGTATGGGACGGCGCCAGCCGTGCGGACTGCATCGCCACCCCGCAGCGCCCCGAGGTCGGCGCCTGCTGGGCGTTCGTGATCGAGCGGCTCGGCTTTTTCATCTACGGGTTCTATCCGATCGACCAGCGCTGGCGGGTCGATATGTTCTTCGCGCTACTCGCGTTCGGGATCGGCTGGATCACCTGGCTCGACGCGCCACGCCGCGATCTCGGCATGGTCTATTTTTTCATTGTCGTGCCGCTGCTTTCGTTCTTCCTGCTAGTGGGGTTGCCGGTGCTGGGTCTGCCCTATGTCAGCACCGCGCAGTGGGGCGGCATCCTGGTGACCATCGTGGTCGCGTGGGTCGGCATCGTGGTGTCGCTGCCGCTTGGCATCCTGCTTGCGCTGGGCCGGCGCTCGACCATGCCGATCGTGCGGATGGCTTCCGTCTTCTTCATCGAGTTCGTGCGCGGGGTGCCGCTGATCACCGTGCTGTTCATGGCGAGCGTGATGCTGCCGCTGTTCGTGCCCGAACACCTGACGCCGGACAAGCTGCTGCGCGCCTTGATCGGCGTCGCGCTGTTCGCCTCGGCCTACATGGCCGAGGTGGTGCGCGCCGGACTGCAGGCAATCCCGAAGGGCCAGTACGAGGCGGCGATGGCGGTGGGCCTGAGCTACTGGCAGGCCATGCGGCTGATCGTGCTGCCGCAGGCGCTGAAAATCACCATCCCGAACATCGTCAACACCTACATCGGCCTGTTCAAGGACACCACGCTGGTCTTCATCGTCGGCATTTTCGATTTCCTGAAGACCATCGAAGCGGCGCGCGGCGACGTGAACTGGGCGGCGCCGACCACCAGCATCACCGGATATGCCTTTGCGGCGGTGTTCTATTTCGTGTTCTGCTACGCCATGTCGCGCTATGCGCGCTACGTCGAGCACCGCCTCCGGGCGGGCGACCGGCGCTGAGAGATCTGATGGACGCCAACCCACCCGCACGATCCCGCTTCAGGCCGGCGCAGCTCAACTCCACGATCGCTGTCGATCTGGCCGGCGTGCACAAGTGGTATGGCGACTTCCATGTGCTGCGCGACATCAACCTGCGGGTCGGCAAGGGCGAGCGCATCGTGATCTGCGGGCCGTCCGGGTCCGGCAAGTCGACCATGATCCGCTGCATCAACCGGCTCGAGGAGCACCAGCAGGGTCGCATCGTAGTCGACGGCGTCGAGCTGACCAACGACGTCAAGAAGATCGACGAGGTACGCCGCGATGTCGGCATGGTGTTCCAGCATTTCAACCTTTTTCCGCACCTCACCGTGCTGGAGAACCTGACGCTGGCGCCGATCTGGGTGCGCAAGATGCCGAAGGCCGACGCCGAGGAGATCGCGACGCATTATCTGCGCCGCGTTAAAATCCCGGAGCAGGCCGCCAAGTATCCGGGGCAGTTGTCGGGCGGACAGCAGCAGCGCGTGGCGATCGCGCGGGCGCTCTGCATGAGCCCGAAAATCATGCTGTTCGACGAGCCGACCTCCGCGCTCGATCCCGAGATGGTCAAGGAAGTGCTCGACACCATGGTAGAGCTCGCGCAGGACGGCATGACCATGCTGGTCGTCACCCACGAGATGGGCTTCGCGCGGCAGGTTGCGAACAGCATCGTGTTCATGGACGAAGGCCAGATCGTCGAGGTCAACGCGCCGGAGCCGTTCTTCAACAACCCGCAGCATGAGCGGACCAGGCTGTTCTTGAGCCAGATTTTGCATTGAAAAGAATAAATCGCTACCTGGGAGGAAGCCGATGCGCCGTTCGTTCGCGCTTGCCGCACTTGCGCTGATAGCCGCTGCCACGCCAGCGGCTGCACAAACCTATCCCTCGCGCCCCGTCACCATGGTGGTGCCGTTCCCGCCCGGCGGCAACACTGACCTGATGGCTCGCGCGCTGCAGACCGAACTGACCAAGGCGCTCAACCAATCCGTCATCATCAGCAACAAGGGCGGCGCGGCCGGGACGATCGGCATTCTCGATCTCGTGCGCGCCGAACCCGACGGCTACACCATCGCGATGACGCCGAACAATCCGATCACCGCGCAGCCGCACTTCAACAAGGAGCTGCGCTACGGGATGGACACGTTCCGCTACGTCTGTCTCACCTACTACACGCCCTATGTGCTGATCGCCGGACCCAAAGCGCCGTTCAAGACGTTCCAGGAGTTCGTCGCGTTCGCCAGAGCGAAGCCCGAGAACCTGATCTACGGCCATCCCGGCGTTGCCGGACAGCCGCATCTGGTGATGTTGGGTGTGCTCAAGGCGATCGGCGCCGACGGGCTCGGTGTGCCGTTCCAGGGTGCCGGGCCGATGTCGCACGCGCTGCTCGGCGGCACCATCATGGCGATCACCGAGAGCCCGCCGGTCGCCAAGGCGAGCAGCCTGCCGATCCTCGCCGCGCTGACCGACACGCGCATTCCGGGACTGCCCGATGTGCCGACCATGAAGGAACTCGGCTATCCGGCGCAGGGGTTTTCCGCCGGCGGGCTGATCGTGCCGGCCAAGACGTCCGATACGGCGGTGAACGCGCTGGAGAAAGCCTGCGCCACTGCGACCTCCGCGCCTGAATACAAGGCGATCGTCGAACGGCTCGGCGCCGAGCCGCGCTATCTGCCGGGGGCGGCGTTCCGCAAGATGTTTGACGCGGACTCGGTTGCCAGCGCCGACGCGATCAAGCGGGCCGGGCTGGGGGCGAAATAAGTCAGCCAATGACCCAGCAGTCACTGGCCGACTCATTCAATGACTGAGTGGGCCGTTGATCCTTTTCCACGCTCCGATCCCGCCGTGGATATGGCAGGCCGAGGACAGCCCGGCGTCCTGCGCGGCCTGCACCGCCATCGCCGAGCGCTCGCCGAACGCGCAGTAGAACAGCATGCGCTTGCTGGTCGAGCGGGCGAGCTCGTGCAGCATGCCTCCGGCGCTGATGTTTTCCTGCAAGGTCGGGTAGGGCACGTGCAGCGAGCCGGGGATGACGCCGTGCCGCTCGCGCTCGGACCGCTCTCGCAGGTCGATCAGCGCCACATCCGGCTTGCCGATCAGCCCCATGGCGCGCTCCGCGCTGAACGCCCAGCCGCGGTTTGCGATCTCCTCCTGCAGGTAGCCGACCTTCATGTTGGCGGGGATCGCCACATCCATCATTTTGGGGTTCGGCAGGTTGAGGCCGTTCATCAGCGCGATGTATTCGTCGACCGACTTCACCTGCAGGCGCGGATTGAATGCCTTCTCCTCACCGATGGTGGAGCAGGTGTCGCCCTTGTAGTCGTGCGCGGGATAAACCAGCGTCGCCTCCGGCAGCTTGAGCAGCCGGCCGAAGATCAACTCGTATTGCGCGCGGGGATCGCCGTTCTGGAAGTCGGTGCGGCCAGTGCCGCGGATCAAGAGCGTGTCGCCGGTGAACACCCGGTCCGGCATGATGAAGCTGTAGGAATCGTCGGTGTGGCCTGGCGTATAGATCACATCGAGGATCAGCCCCTCAATGGTGAGCTTGTCGCCGTCGGCCAGCCGCATCGAGACGACGTCGGCCTTGGTTTGCTCGCCCATCACCGTGATGCAGTGAGTTCTTGTCGCGCAGCGCGCCAAGGCCGGTGATGTGGTCGGCGTGCATATGGGTGTCGACCGCCTTCACAAGCTTGAGGTCGAGTTCCTTGATGAGGCCGAGGTAGCGGTCGACCTTCTCCAGAACGGGATCGATGATCATCGCCTCGCCGCCTCGGCGGCTGGCGAGCAGGTAGGAGTAGGTGCCGGAGACGCTGTCGAACAATTGGCGGAAGATCATGGCGTTTCCCTAATGCAGCGGGAGCGCGTGATTCCTTATATCACATGCAGGTTTTTCCGGGGCGCTGCGGAGCCGCGAAACGCCAGCTTTTTTTCAACCGACAGGTCTGGCCAGCCAATTCAACCCACGGGCCTTCTCTCCCCTTTCGAAGTGCGAGCGTTAGCAGTTACGATGGCTTTCTGATCCGGGGGCAAGATGAAGCGCCGTGACTTTGCCGTGCTTTTTGGCACTGCCGCCGTTGCATGGCCATTCGCTGCAGTCGCACAGCGGCCGAAGGTGCGCCGGATCGGCGCGCTCGTTCTTGGCAATCCCGAACCGTTCTTGAGCCTGTTGCGTGAGGGGCTGCGCGATCTTGGTTATACCGAGGGACAGCACATTCAAATCGAACTCCGTTCGGCGGAAGGAAATCCCGGCCTTCTTCCGGCGCGGGCTGCGGAGTTGGTGCGGCTCAAGGTCGACATCATTGTCGCGTATCAAACGCCCGCGGTTCAGGCCGCGAGACATGCGACCAGCGACATCCCGATCGTCATGGCGCCGGCGGGCGATCCGGTCGGAACAGGTCTGATATCCAGCCTCGCCCGGCCAGGTGGAAACATCACCGGTCTTTCCGGCACGACCTCCGAGCTCGGAGCGAAAAATCTCGAACTCATTCGCGAGATCGTTCCTGCTGCGGCTCGCGTGACGGTGCTTGCGAACGCGACCGATCCATTCACCAAGCCTTTCCTTGACCAAATCTTGCTCGCGGGACCGGCCGTCGGCATCGCCGTCAGCCCGCTTATGCTTCGGGTGAGTGATGACTTCGATGCCGCATTTTCGGCAGCCAACCAGCAGCGGCCGGATGCCCTAATCGTCCAGCCGAGCCTGCCCCGCAACAAGACGGTCGCTCTATCGCTGAAACATCGGCTGCCGGCGATCTCGCCGAGCCAGTTGTTTGCTGAGGAGGGCGGCCTGATGTCGTACAGCGCAAGCGTGGCATGGTCGCGCGAGGCGGCGGTTTATGTGGACAGACTTCTCAAGGGTGCCAAGCCTGCGGACCTGCCGGTGCAGCAGCCCACCAAGTACGAACTGGTGATCAATCTCAAGATCGCAAAGGCGCTGGGATTGACGATCCCACCGACGCTGCTGGCGCGTGCCGACAGGGTGATCGAATGATGGGAACTTCAGGCAGATGCGAGGCGGGGACGGCATAATGGCGAGGAAAAAAACATTCGTATCCCTGGCACTGGGGCTGCTGACATGGGCTGCGGCTTGCTGGCCGGCCGGCGCGCAAACTTGGCCGAGCCGGCCCGTGAAAGTGATCATGGCGACCGCCGCTGGCAGCGCGCCGGACGTGATCGCGCGCATCGTCACCGACCGGCTGTCGCAAATCTGGGGTCAGCAGGTCCTGATCCTCAACCGGCCCGGCGCCGGCGGCCTGATCGCGATGCAGGCGCTGGCCGCGGCGGAGCGCGATGGCCACACGCTCTACTGGCCCTCGTCGTCCTCGCTGGTGGTGCTGCCGGAAACCAACCCGAAGCTGCCGATCGACATCGCCAAGGACCTCATCCCGATCGGTCTCGTCGGCGAACAGCCGTTTCTGATCGTTGCCAACAACACGCTCGGCGTGAATACGCTCCCAGAGCTGATCGCGCTCGCCAGGCAAAAACCCGGCGAATTGACCTACGCCGCCAACTTCCGCGGCTCGCTGCCGAACATGACCGCCGAGATGCTGAAAGGCGCCGCCAAGATTGACTTGACGTTCGTGCCTTATCCCGGCGCGCCGCAGGGCCTGCAGGACGTATTGGGTGGCCGCGTGTCGATGATGGTGGAGGGCATTGCAGCCTTTATCGGTCCGATGGCGTCGAATTCAGTCAAGCCGTTGGCGGTGACGTCGCCGGCGCGGCTGCCGAACTATCCGAACATTCCGACAGTCGCCGAGATGCTGCCGGGCTTCCAGTCGCGCGGCTGGTTCGTTGTGATCGCTCCGGCGCCCATGCCCGATGACGTGGTGCGCAAGATCAACGCCGATTTGCGCACGGTGCTGGATCAGGGCGAGGTTCGCTCACGCTTTGAGACGGGAGCGACCTACGTCCGGCACTTGTCGCCGGCAGAAACCGGACACTATATCCGCGCCGAAATGGAAGCCTGGCGGCCGATCGCCAGACAGTTTGCCCCTCCCAAGTGACTCGGCGCCGCGAGAAATAAATATCGGTGGGCCAGTTTGAACCGAATCGTTCTCCCGATATACGAATGACCGTTAGAAGTCTTTCTGAGGGGCGGGGACCATGAAATCCGACATTATCCGCGGCGCGGCCGTGCTTTTGCTGGCATTGGCTCTTTCGCCAGCTGCCGCTCAAACGGCGGAAACGCCCGATGGGGCTGTCGCTGTGCCGCCGGAGCGCGTGGACGCACCGGCCAAGGCCGACGCGCACCCGTTTGCGGCGATTGCGGGCAATTGGACCGGCGGCGGCGTGATCATGCTCACGAACGACATCAAGGAGAACCTGCGCTGCCGCGCCAATCACAGCTTTGCCCAGGCCAGCAGCAGCCTTTCGCTCAGCATCAAGTGCTCCAGCGACAACTACAGGTTCGAATTGACCAGCAATGTCGTCGAACGCCGTGGTCAGATTTCCGGCAAGTGGAGCGAGGCCAGCTACAACGTTTCCGGCAGCATCAACGGACGCGTGGCGGGCAATCGCATTACGGCGGTGGCCCAGGGGGACAAGTTCACCAGCCCGATCACGTTGACCACGACCGGCAACCGGCAGACGGTGTCGCTCACGCCCGAACGCACCTACGTCATCAGTGTCCAGATCGCGCTTAACCGGCAGACGGCGCCGCCCGCCTCAACGGCGAGGCGTTAATCCTTTGTCGCAATCGGCAGGTCGGGGCGGCTTCCCCATTCGGTCCACGAGCCGTCGTAGAGCTGCTTCGGCGCCTTGCCGATGGCGTCGAGCGCGAACCACAGCGTGGCCGCGGTGACGCCCGAGCCGCAGCTCGTGATCGTCGGCTGGTCGAGGTCGACGCCACCGGCCTTGAACTTCTCCGCGATTTTCTCCGGTGCGATCAGCCGGCCGTTCTCGATCAGCCCGGTGACGGGCACGTTGAGCGCGCCAGGCATGTGGCCGGACCGCACGCCGGGCCGCGGCTCAGCCGCCTCACCGCGGAAGCGCTCCGCCGGCCGCGCGTCGACGACTTGCGCGTCCCTGTTCATCAAGGCCAGCGACACTTCGTCCGCGTTGGCCACCTTGCCGGTGTCCAACTCGCCTTCGAACTTCTTCGGCGAGGGCTTGGCCTCGCCGAACTCCGTGGGCCGCCCTTCCGCTTTCCATTTCGGCAGACCGCCATCGAGGATGAAGACGTTCTTCGCGCCGAAGATGCGGAACGTCCACCACACCCGCGGCGCGCCGCCCAGCCCCGCGCCGTCATAGACCACGATCGTGTCGTCCTGGCTGATGCCGAGCTTGCCGACGGCCTCCGAGAACATCGTCGCGCCCGGCAGCATATGCGGCAGGTCGGTGGAATGATCGGCAACAGCGTCGATGTCGAAGAACACCGCGCCGGGTATGTGCGCGGTCAGAAACTCCGCCTTGGCATCGCGCTTGAGCGCCGGCAGATAGAACGAGCCGTCGACCACGGCAATGCCGGGTTTGCCGAGCCGCGCGGCGAGCCAGTCGGTAGTCACGAGATTCTTGGAGGCGGGGGGACGAGTATCGGTCATGTGCTGAAATTCCTTCCCTACACCAACGCCAGGCGCACGCGCCGGTTCAGTTTTCCCTTTTTCTCGATTTGCGTCACGCGAACCGCGCCGATCTCGCCTGTGCCTCGCACATGCGTGCCGCCGCAAGGCTGAAGATCGAAGCCGGCGATTTCGATCAGCCGCACCTGGCCGGTCCCCACGGGAGGCTTCACCGACATGGTCTTGACCAGGCCGGGATTGGCCTCGAGCTCGGCGTCGCTGATCCAGCGGCTGGTGACCTGGGCGTTCGCGGCGATCATCCCGGCAAGCTTGGCCGTGATGGCTTCCTTGTCGAGGCCGGCGTCCGGGATGTCGAAATCGAGCCTGCTCTCCGCCTCGCCGACCGACCCACCTGTCACCGGATAGGGCAGCACGGCGGAAAGGAGGTGCAGCGCGGTGTGCATCCGCATGCGGGCGTAACGCACATTCCAGTCGATGACCGCCTGCACCTGATCGCCGACCTGAAATGGCGTGGCGCCCGGCGAAAGCACGTGCGCGATCTCGGTCTTGCCCTGATCGGTGAACACTACGTTGGCGAGTGCGATGCTGTCGCCCGACTTTCCGATCAACGTGCCGCGATCCGCCGGCTGGCCGCCGGACGCTGCGTAGAACACGGTGCGGTCGAGCACGACGCCGCCCTCGGGCGTCACCGCGACGACGGTCGCGCCGCAGTCCTTCAGATAGGAATCTTCGCGAAACAGGCACTCGGTCGGCATGTCAGGTCTTCGCGAACGGGACGGTCACGTTCGACTTGCGCTCCAGCCAATCAGGCACCGGCAATTTCTTGGAGCGCAGGAACTGCGGATTGAACAGTTTGGACTGGTAGCGCGTGCCACTGTCGGCGAGCACGGTGACGATGGTATGGCCCGGTCCCATGTCCTTCGCCAGCCGGATCGCGCCGGCGACGTTGATGCCCGACGAGCCGCCCAGGCAAAGGCCTTCGTGCTCGAGCAAGTCGAAGATGATCGGCACAGCTTCCTCGTCGGGAATGAGATAGGGCTTCTCGACCTTGAGGCCGTCGATGACCGGCGTGACGCGGCCGAGCCCGATGCCTTCGGTGATCGAGCCGCCCTCGGTCGCCTTCGCCTCGCCGGTCGAGAACAGCGTGTACATCGCGGCGCCGCGCGGATCGGCGCAGCCGATCACCACGTCTTTCTTCATCTCCCGCAGATACTGCGATGTGCCCGCCAACGTGCCGCCGGTGCCGACCGCGCAGATGAAACCGTCGACCTTGCCCTCGGTCTGCTGCCAGATCTCGGGACCGGTCGAGAGGTAGTGCGCTTTGCGGTTGTCGAGGTTGTTCCACTGATCGGCGAACAACACGCCGTTCTTTTCGGTCTTGCGTAGCTCGTCAGCGAGACGGCGGGTGACGTGCTGGTAGTTGTTGGGATTGCTGTATGGCAGCGCCGGCACCTCGATCAGCTCCGCGCCGCAGAGCCGCAGCGTGTCCTTCTTCTCCTGGCTCTGCGTATCGGGGATCACGATCATGGTGCGATAGCCGCGAGCGCTCGCGACCAGCGCGAGACCGATGCCGGTGTTGCCGGCGGTGCCTTCGACCACCAAGCCGCCGGGCTTGAGCTCGCCGCGCCGCTCCGCCTCGAGGATCATCTGGCGGGCTGGACGGTCTTTCACAGAGCCACCGGGATTCATGAACTCGGCCTTGCCGAGGATCAGGCAGCCGGTGGCCTCGGACGCCGCCCGGAGCTTGATCAGCGGGGTATTGCCGATGGTTTCGACGGCGCTGTCGCGGGTTTGCATCTCAAAGCACCATGTTTAGCGATCCGGAACCTAGAGGACGCCCAAGGCGGTCACAAGGCCACGTGAAATGCCGGAGCGCCGGAATGGGTGCCGAAACCATACGTTCGCAATGGATCGGGACAGCACTTCGTCTTCACCACTTCTTTTCCAACAAAGGAGCAGCTTTGGCCCTTTGGACGGGCATTTTCTGCGCCGGCTGCTTTCGCGGAAGGCAAGCGATGGGCCTCGACGTCAATACGCTGTTCCTTGTCACGATCTATGTCGAGGCGATGCTCGGCCTGCTGCTGCTGTTTGCGTGGATCCAGAACGCGAACATCCATGCGGTGGCGTGGTGGGGCTGCGCCCATCTGCTGCGCGCCGCCTCGGTCATGCTGTTCGGCATGTACGGCTCGGTATCCGAGGCGATCTCCATCGATCTCGCCAACGCGATCCTGTTCACCGCCTTCGCCGTCACCTGGACTGGCGCGCGGGTGTTCGACGGCCGCGAGGTCCAGCCGGTCTATCTGTTTGGGGGGCGCGTTCCTTTGGCTGATCGCCTGCCGCGCTCCACTGTTCCAGGAATCGATGGACGCGCGGGTGCTGCTCTCGTCCGGCCTCATCACCGCCTACTCGTGGGCGACGGCTTACGAATTCTGGCGCGGCCGCAGAGAACCGTTGGTGTCGCGCTGGCCAGCGATCTTCATGCTGTTCGCGCATGGCGCACTGTTCCTGCTGCGCACGCCGCTGTCGCAGATCCTGCCGTGGTCGCCGACCAATCAGGTGTTCGACAGCGTCTGGCTCTCCGTGCTCTCGTTCGAGGCGTTGCTGTTCACCATCGCGATCGCCTTTATCCTGCTGGCGTTGGCGAAGGAGCGCACCGAATTGCGTCACAAAACCGCCGCGCTGGTCGATCCGCTGAGCGGCATCGCCAACCGCCGCGCGTTCCTGGAGAATGCCGCGTTGCTGGCCAACAGGGGCGATGCCAGGCAGGCCGTCATGCTGCTCGCCGACCTCGACCACTTCAAGTCGATCAATGACCGGTTCGGCCATGCGGTTGGCGACCATATGCTTCAGGTTTTCACACAGAACGTGAACGCCGCGCTTGGACCCAACGACCTGTTCGGGCGGCTCGGCGGCGAGGAGTTCGCAATCGTGCTGACCCACGCAGGTCGCGAAAGCGGTCTCGCGATCGCGGAGCGGATCCGGATTTCGTTCGAAGAAGCCGCCTCTGCCGTGGACGGACGCCCGGTCGGCGGCACGGTGAGCGTGGGCATGGCGGTCTGCGACGGTCCGTTTGACGTCGCGGCGATGCTGGCGCAGGCCGATGAGGCGCTCTATTGCGCCAAGGAACTCGGCCGCAACCGCGCCGAAGTCGCCTCGCTGGAGCTCATCATGGAGCGCGCCCGCGAAGCGATGGCCCGCGAACCGCGCGTCGCCGCTCCATCCGCGGCCTGATTGCCTTGAGCCGACGACCTATGCGTTCGCTCCACTGTCCGGGCAGGGCGGCATTTGGTATGACACGGCATGATCGAGACCATCGAGCTCGAAAAGTGCACCGGTTGCGGCATCTGCGACGTGGTCTGCCCGGCTGACGTGATCCACATGGAGCCGGTCGCCGTCGGTCAGGGCATCGCGGGGCTGACCCAGACCAGGCTTCTTCCTGTCATCAAATTCCGCGAACATTGCATCACCTGCTTTAGCTGCGAAATCTATTGCCCCGAACACATCGTCGACGTGCATCCGTCGGTGAAGAACCGGCCGCGGCCCTGGTAGCGCGGACGATGGCAATGACCAATTTCGATGGCGTTCTGGTCGACACCGATATCCTGGTGATCGGAGCGGGAGCGGGCGGCCTCGTCGCGGCGCTGTCCGCCAAGCGCCACGCGCCGCCGGGCACGCGCGTCACCCTCTGCGATTCCTGGATGATCGGCCGCACCGGCCACACCGCATTCTCCAACGCATGGACCATCGTGGTGCTGCCCGATGACGATCTCGACGGCATCCTGCACGAGGTGGTGGCCGGCAACGACGGCATCGCCGACCAGGTCCTGGTCCGGGAGTCGCTTAAGGATTCATACGCGCGGCTGAAGGATTTCGAAGCGATCGGGATGTCCTTCGCCCGCGATGAGACCGGGGAGTACAAGCGCCGCCCGACGCGCGGTCTCGACCTCGCCCGCGTGATGCACCCCGACGGCGGCGGGATGGCCTTCACCTGGACGCTGCGCCGTGCGCTGGAGACTGAAGGCGTGCAACTGCTCGACCGGCTGTTCATCACCGGTCTGACCGGCGGGAAGTCCGGCCGCATCACCGGCGCGACCGGCATCAATACGCGTACCGGTCAATTCCACGCCATCAAGGCGCGCGCGACGATCGTTTCGACCAACGCCGTCACGTTCCGCTCCGGCTTTGTCCGCGACATTACCGGCACCGGCACGCTGCTCGCCTACAAGGCGGGCGCTACGCTGCGCAACGCCGAGTTCAGCTATGTGCGGCCCGGCACGCCGAAGTTCTACTTCGAGGGCATCACCTTCGCGATCCAGGAGGGCGCGCAATGGGTGAACGCCAAGGGCGAGCCGTTCATGCAGCGCCATGAGCCCGAATGGGCCGACGAGGCGGACGTGCCGCGCATCGCGCGCGCAATGGCGCTGGAGAACAAGAAGGGCGACGCGCCGCTCTACCTCGATATGTCGGCGATCCCGGAGCACATGCGCGACGATTTTATCCGCAGCAAGGTGCCGTGGATGGACAGTTTCTTCCGCAAGCTTGGCAACGAAGCCAAGACCGATATGTTCGGCAAGACGCCGTATTACGCGCTCAACCAGATGACCAAGATGGGCATCCGCACCGGCTCGGATTGCCGGTCCGATGTGCCGGGCCTGCTGTCGGCGGGACTGGCGCAGGCCGGCTGCGCCAACCACTTCGCCGGCTTCCATATCGGACTGTGCGTCGGCAACGGCTGGATCGCGGGACGCTCCGCGGTCGAGGATCTTGACCGGCTGCCGCCGCCCGCGCTTGACGCCGCCGAGGTGAGGGCGCTGCACGCCGAGACACACGCGCCATTAAAACCGACGGCGCAGGCTGAGTCCGACAGTATTCTGCGCGACCTGCAGGGTGTGATGTTTTCCTACGACACCGGCATTCTCAAGCGCGAGGACCGGCTCAAGCAGGCCGTCGAGCGCGTGGTGGAACTCGACGACGCGTTCAAGGATATTTTCGCGCCACACACCCATGAGTTGGTGCGTCTCAAGGAAACCGAGGCGATGCTATTGGCGGCGCGCTTCATCCTTGGCGCGTCGCTCTACCGCACGGAATCGCGGCTCAGCCACTTTCGTGAAGATCACGACCAGCGCGACGACAAGGACTGGCTGGTTTGGGTGGACGTCTGCGAAACCGGCAACGGTCCGGCCTTCACCAAGACGCCGGTGCCGACGCCGCTCTGCCCGCCGACGCTGTCGAAGCCCCGCAAGCGGCAGCTTCACGCGCGCCATCAGGTGGCGGGAGTTTGATGCTTAGCGCGTCAGGACGATGAAGTCAGTATGCGTGCCGGTTTCGCCGCCGATGCCGTTGTCCGACACGATCAGCGAGGAGCCGGGGACCAGCATCGCGGCGATCCGCTCCGCCGCCCCCTGCGGCATGTCGAACCGCTCCAGCGCGGCAGCGGCATTCGACGGCGGCAACTGAACGGCCGGAGCAGGTGCTTCGGCGTTCTTGCCGCGCTTGCTGCTCTTTTCAGGCTCGCGGGAGAACGTGCTCGGGACCGTTACTGCGGTCCAGCGCATCGCGCCGTCCTTGAGTTCCATCGCCGTATAGACGTGCGTGCCGATCGGCCGATCCGGATCCCGCAACGTCACCGGCAGGTCGAACAGCGGCTGCATGGCCTGGCGGACATAGAGCTTGCCGTCCTTGCGGCTGACGAAGATCGACACCGGGCCGCTGCGGCGCTCGATTTCCTTCGAATTCGGCATCGCTTCGGTGACCATGATGCGCAGGTCGGGCTTGCGCTCCACGTTCGGCGTTTCGGTGACGACGGCTGGCGGGGCGGACGTTGCAGGCTCGCCAGTCACGGTGCCGGTGACGTCGGCGGTGCGGATCGGCGCGCCGGTGGTCTCAGCCGGTTTGGCGGGAGCGGCCGGCAGCGCCATGACCTGCGGCTTGGGCACAAGCAATTTGGCGTGGGTGAAGTCGACCGGCTTGATGTCATCGCGCGTGACGATGACTCGCGCGCCGATCTTGGTTGCTTTCCAGAGCAGTTGCGCGAAATTGTCAGTCAGGCGAATGCAGCCGTGCGAGGCTGGATAGCCCGGCAGCGGACCGGTGTGCATCGCGGTGCCCGACCAAGTCAGGCGCTGCATGTATGGCATCGGCGCGTGATAGAGATTTGAGACGTGGTGACGGTTCTTCTGAATCACGCTGAACACGCCCATCGGCGTCGGATGCGATTTCGTGCCGGTCGAAATCTTGGTGCTCGCGACGAACTGGCCGTTGGCGTAGAGCGAGGCGCGCTGTTGATCGACCGAGATGATGATGTGTAATGGGCCGGTCGGAACCGCAGATGGAATTTTGTCTGTCTTCTCGGCGGTTCTGGACTTGGACCGTTTGGCGGATTTCGGCGCCTTGGCCGCGGTCAGCGTTTTATCGGTTGACTTGCTCGACAGTCCGCTCGTCTCGCCACGCGGCTTCTCGGTCGCGAGGGGCGTATCGGACGCTGGTGGTGGCGTCGCGACCTCGTATGTTGTCGTGGTTGAGCCCGAGCTTGTAGTGACGGTGCGGGTCACGACGGTGCGTGTCACCCTTGGCGTGAACTTTTCAGATTTTTTCTTCGGGCTGGCGGGCTCGGGTACAATGATGTCCTGCGTCTTGCCGGTCCCCCAATTGACGGGGTTGGCGTGCGACGGAATGATCCAGCCAAGCGCGGCGGCGGACACGCCGGCGAGCAGTATGGCTCGGCCCTTCAGATGTTTCTGCATCGTCCAAACCCAGCCCCGCGCAGCGAATCTGATCCTAGGCGCGGGGCCTCCGCAATCCAAAGCCAGAATATCCATATTCACAATGTTTTGGAGGTAACCGCAGGTATGGCTAACGCGCACAGACGCGGCCAGATTCGGTTGAGCCGGCAAGGGGATTTCGTGGCATGATGGAGGCGGATTTTGCAAGGATTCCCCATGAAATATCGCAGGACTGAAGCCAAGGAATTTGCCCGCACTCACATGAAGGGGATTTGGGCGGCGGCGCTGATGCCGTTTGCAGAGGATCTGTCGATCGATGAGGCCGGATTCCGGCGCACCCTGCGGCATTGGGTCGACGAGCTTGGCATTGACGGCATTTTCATCGCCGGCAAGCAGAGCGAGTTCTTTTCGATGTCGATCGCCGAGCGCAAGCGATCGATGGAGATCACGGTCGACGAGATCGGCAAGAGGGCCGGTGTGATTGCGTCGTGCTCCGACCAGAACATGGATACGGTGATCGAACTGGCTAAGCACGCGCAGGCGATTGGCGCACCCTACATCGTGGTGCATGCCCCGGTGCTGCATTTCCTCAACAAGCAGGACGAGACGCTCTACCAGTACTACAAGACGATCAGCGAGCAGGTCGACATCGGTATCGCGATGTGGAGCCACGAGGACTCTGGCTATCTGATGAGCCCGGAACTGTGTGCGCGTGTCGCCGAACTGCCCAACATCGTCGCCATCAAGTACAGCGTGCCGCGCGAGATGTACGTGCGGCTGACCCGCATGGTCGGCGACAAGATTCAGGTCAGCACGGCGTCGGAGGCTGAGTGGTTCGACAACATCGTTGAATTGAACTGGCGGCTCTATCTCTGCTCATCGCCGCCCTACCTGTTTCAGACCAAGGTGGACCGCCGGATGCGCGAGTATACTGATCTCGCATTCAAGGGCGAGGTGGCGAAGGCGAAAGTGGTCCGCGACAGCCTCAATCCGGTGCGTGAGGCGTTCCGCCGTTCCCGCCCGGCGGAGAAGCCGCCCGCACACTCGAAATACTGGCAGGAGTTGATGGGGCAGGTGGGCGGCCGTGTGCGCCCGCCGATGCTCGAATTAACGGCTGCCGAGAAGGAGGCGACCCGGCAGGCGTTCGAGACTTGCGGGCTCAAGCTTGACGGGCAAATCAAATCATCCGCCGCATAAGAATTGCCGTCATGGCCGGGCATAGCCCGTCCAAAGGACGGCGTCGCTTCGCTCGCCTATGTCCCGGCCATCCACGCCTGTGCAGCAAAGTAAAAAGTAAGACGTGGATGCCCGGGACAAGACCGGGCATGACGAAGAAGAGAGTGGAGACAAAGCAATGGCCACGGGACGATTGCAGGCATTCAACTTCAAGAAGTGGATCGACGAGAACACGCATCTGCTGAAGCCGCCGGTCGGCAACAAAAAGGTATTCGAGGACGGCGACATGACCGTGCAGGTGGTCGGCGGTCCGAACGAGCGCTGCGACTACCACGACGACCCGGTGGAGGAGTTCTTCTATCAGCTCAAGGGCGATATGGTGCTCAAGGTCGGCGACAACGGCAATTTTTACGACGTGCCGATCAAGGAAGGCGACGTGTTCCTGCTGCCGCCGCACGTGCGACACTCACCGCAGCGTCCGGCGGGCTCGATCGGCCTTGTGGTCGAACCGAGCCGCGCCGCCGACGAGAACGACGCCTTCGAATGGTACTGCTTCGAATGCCACAGCCTCGTGCACCGCATCGAGGTGAAGGTGACGCACCTGGTGAAGGACCTGCCGCCGCTCTACGAGGCGTTTTACAATGACGAGAAGGCGCGCACCTGCAAGAAATGCGGCGCCATCCATCCCGGCAAGAAGCCGCCGGCCGGCTGGGCGAAAATCTAGTCCGTAGCGCCGCTCACTTCTTCTTGTCGCACCACAGCACAGCTACGACGCTCCTCCCGGTGCGGCGAAGTTCGCCGCCGCAACCCGGCAAGATCTCGAAGCAGCCGGTCTGGCCGCAGATGATTCTGGGCTCGTACGCGGCAACGCGGTGACGTTTGTCGCCTGCAGTGGCATCGGCGGCGCTCGCGCACAGCGCCAACGCTGCGAACAATGCCAGGAGAGGGCGGATCATTTGGCGATTTCAACCGGCGTGTTGGTGCCTGGACCTTCGCCGGTGATGAGCACGATCACCTCCTCATCCTTGGCGCCGTCGTAGTGCACCTCCTTGCCGAAGTGCGTGACCGCGCCGCCCGCCTTTACCGGAATGGTGGCGTCCTTGTCCCATTTGTTGCCGGTGCCGACGTACCACGTGCCCTTGATAACGGTGATGAAGCGGTCGTTCGGATGGAAGTGCGGCCGCGAGAACGTGCCGGGCTTGAAGCGGTTCATCACCATGTAAAAGCCAGGCTTGGCCGGATCGCCGAACAGCACGACCTGGTTGACGGGAGCGGCTCCCGTGGGGTCGCGCCATTTGAGTTCGTCAGCTTGCCGGATCGCGATGGCCTTGGGATTGAGCTCGACCGCCGTTGCAGCCGGCGAGACGCCCATCAGGCCTGCCGCGAACGCGGCGGCGATCATGCGATGAGACATGGTGTCCTCCCGGAATGAATTGTGTTGGGCCGCAATTGACCGGACCCGCAGTCTAGCGGAAATTGCGCCGGAAAGGCGGGTGAAGCCGATGGTCCGAACACTTCTGCGTGTTTCGTTTGCGGGTTTTTTTCTGTTCGCCGCGTCGGCGGCGCATGCGCAGTCCTATCCCAACAAGCCGATCCGGCTAATCGTGCCGCTGGCGGCGGGCGGCGCGGCGGACATCGTCGGGCGTCTGTTGCAGGCGCCGCTTGAAAAAGCGCTGGGCCAGCCGGTCATCATCGAGAACAAGCCGGGCGCGAGCGGGACGCTTGGCACCGAAATGGTGGCGAAAGCAGCGCCCGATGGACACACGCTCGGCATCTCGATGGCGACGCAGACCACGGTCAATCCCGCCGTCACCACTTCGATGCCCTACGACACCGAGAAGGATCTGCAGCCGATCGTGCTGGTCGGCAAGAGCCCGATGCTGTTTCTGACCAATGCGAGCGTGCCGGCGAAGACCGTCAGTGAATTCATCGCGCTCGCGAAAGCCAATCCCGAAAAGTTCAACTACGCGACGCCGGGCGCCGCGAGCCAGGCGCATCTGGTGATCGCCTATTGGAGCAGTCTCGCCGGCATCAACATCCAACACGTTCCTTATAAGGGCGGTGGGCCCGCGATCCTTTCGACGGTGGCGGGGGAGACGCAGCTCACCGTGATCTCGTCGCTACTGGCCGCGCCGCATATCGCGTCCGGCAAGCTGCGGGCGCTGGCGACCGGCGGGCTCACCCGCGATCCGCAGTTCCCGGACGTGCCGACCATGGCCGAGCTCGGCTATCCCGACGTGGAAGCGGTGACCTGGGTCGGCGTCTATGCACCGGCCGGAACGCCGCGCGAAATCGTTCAGAAGCTCAACGGCGAGATCGCGCGGATCATCCGCGAGCCGGGCATCAAGGCCAAGCTTGACCAGCAGGGGCTTATTCTGGCTGGCGGTCCGCCGGAGGAACTTGGCAAGCTGATTGCCGTTGAGATCAAGCGCTGGACCGGCGTGGCGCGCGCCAACAAAATTTCGGTCGAGCGCTAATTCGGCGGCAGGACGTTTTGGCTCGTTGACAGCGCTCCCAATCCGGCGCCGAATTGGCGCAATTCCGCCGCAACACGCTGGCGGCGGGTGGAGGATGCGATGGCCAGGCTGATACTTGCGGCGGTCCTGATGCTCGTGGGCCTGGCCGGCCCGGCGTCCGCGCAGACCTATCCGAGCCGCATCATCAAGTTCATGCAGGGCTTCCCGCCTGGTGGCAACGTCGATATCATCGCGCGCATCCTGGCCAGCGAGATGGAGAAGGGCCTCGGGCAGTCGATCGTGGTCGAAGCCAAGCCCGGTCTGGCCGGCGCGCTCGCCGCCGAGACCGTCGCGCGTGCCGAAGCTGACGGCTACACGCTGCTCGTGCTGCCCAGCGCGCATCCGGCCTACGGCGCGTTGTCCAAGAACGTGCGCTACAAGGTGGTGGATGATTTTACCTGGATCTCGGTCGCGAGCTTCTATCCGTTCCTGATCGCGGTGCGCAAAGACTCGCGCTTCCAGAGCCTCAAGCAATTGATCGACGAAGCGCGCGCCAATCCGGGCGCCCTGAAATACGGCTCGGCCGGCACCGGCTCGATCCTGCACACCACCGTCGAGCTGCTGGGCAATGACACCAAAACCAAGTTCCTGCACATTCCCTATCGTGGCGAGGCGCCGGCGATCACCGGAATGCTGACGGGCGACATCGATTTCATTGCCGCCACCACCGGGCCGATCACGCCGCGCATCCATTCCGGCGAGTTCCGCGCGCTCGCGGTGACCGGCATGGCGCGCTGGCGCGACCTGCCGAACGTGCCGACGGTCCATGAGGCGGCGGTTCCGGGTTTCGAAGTCATTTCCTGGACCGGGCTCGCCGGTCCCGCCAATCTGCCGAGGCCGATCGCCGACCGGCTCAACGCCGAATTGCGCCGCGTGCTTGCCGTGACTGAGGTGAAAAACAAGCTGGAGGCGATGGGCGGCGATCCGCGCGCCACCACGCCGGAGGAAATGAAGGCATTGGTTTCGCGCCAGTACGAGACCTGGAAACGGCTCGCCAGCGAGGCGAACCTCAGGATCGAGTAGCTCCTTCTACACGCCCGTGCGGTGCGCTAGACTGCGGCTCACGTTCGTCCGTTTTGTGCCGGAGAATTGTCATGAATGCGCCCGTGAGGTCGTTCGCCATCCCGTTCGACACCGCCCGTCTCGATCGCCTGATGGATGAGGCCGGCATCGACGTCCTGGTCACCAGTTCCAAGCACAACGTGCAGTACCTGCTCGGTGGGCACCGCGCGTTCTTCTTCGAATACATGGACGCGATGGGGGTGAGTCGCTATCTGCCGATCGTGATCTATCCGAAAGGAGCGCCGGACAAGGCTGCGTTCTTCGGGCACCGGCTGGAGAACTTCCAGCGCGAGATCAACCCGTTCTGGATGCCGACCCAGATGGCGAACTGCTCCGGCTCGCTCGACACTACGCAGAAGGCGGTGGACCACATCAAGAAATTGGGCGTGAAGGCGAGCTCGATCGGCGTCGAGACCGCGTTTCTGCCGATGGACGCGGGCTCCGCCCTCAAGAGCGCGTTTCCGGAATCCGCCATCAAGGACGCGCTGTTCGTCCTGGAGCGCATGCGTGCCCTGAAGACGCCGGAGGAACTCGCCAAGCTCAAGCTGGCCTCGGAGGCAGTGCTCAACTCCATGAAGGCCGTGATCGCTAATCACGGCCCCGGCGCCACCAAGGCGGAGCTGACCGAGGCGCTGCGCCGTGAGGAGACCAACCGGGGCTTGACCTTCGAATATTGCCTGATCACCGCTGGCACCAGCCTCAACCGCGCGCCCTCCAATCAGGTGTGGGGCGAGGGTGATATTCTTTCTCTCGATTCCGGGGGCAACTATCACGGCTACATCGGCGACATCTGCCGCATGGCGATCCACGGCGAGCCCGACGCCGAGCTGCAGGACATGCTGGGCGACATCGAGGAGATCCAGCGCGCCGCGATGAAGCCGATCAAGGCCGGCGTGATGGGGAGTGAAGTCTATCGGGCGGGCGACGAGCGCCTCGCCAAGTCGAAATTCCACAACAACATGCACTTCCTCGCCCACGGCATGGGCCTGGTCAGCCATGAAGCGCCGCGGCTGACCGCCAGCGGGCCGGTGCCATACGACGACTATGACGCCAAGCGCCCGCTTGAGACCGGCATGGTCGTCTCTGTCGAGACCACCCTGGCGCATCCCCGGCGCGGCTTCGTCAAGCTGGAAGACACGGTGATTGTCACCGATGCCGGCTTCGACATCTACGGCGAAGGCGCGCGCGGCTGGAACAAGGGCGGCACGGCAGTCTGACATTTGAAATCTGAACAAGCGTCTCGTCACGCCGTGCTGTCATGAAAATCGCCCGCGTCACGGCTACGCCGCTCAACGTGCCGCTGCACGTCAAGCTCTGCGGCGCCGACCGCAAGACGTCGCTGGCATGCTGCTTCGTCGAGGTCGAGACCGACAATGGCATCCTCGGCCACGGCCTGACCAGCATCACCGAGGAAGATGTGATCGCGCAGATCGTCAACGGCGTCGCGGGGCCGGCGATCGCCGGCGACGACCCGCTGCTGCACGAGCGCGTCTGGGACAAGCTCTACTGGACGCTGATGCCGCGCGGCCAGACCGGCTACGCCGCGCACGCGCTCGCCGCGATCGACATCGCGCTGTGGGACATCAAGGGCAAGGCCCTGAAGGAGCCGGTGTGGCGGCTGCTCGGCGGCGCGCGCGACAAGGCGCCGGTCTATGCCACATTCGGGTTCGGCTTCTTCGATCGCGAGCAGCTCGCCGCGGCGGCGAAGCTCTGGGTCAGCCAGGGCTTCAAGCGGCTAAAGATGACGGTCGGCAACGAGGCGCTGCGCCACCGCGACAAGCGGTCGGTCATGGATGTGATCCGGGAGGATGCGGCGCGGGTGAGGGCGGTGCGCGATGCGGTCGGGCCGGATATCGAGCTTTATGTCGACGGCAACTGCAACCTCGATCTCTTCCACGCCACCAAGCTCGCGGAGATGATCAAGCCCTACGGCATCGCATTCTTCGAGGAACCGCTCACACAGAACGATGCGCTTCAGATGAGAGAGCTGCGCCGCGCGACCGGCATGGCGCTCGCTTGCGGGCAGAACGAGGGCCTGGCGTTCCGCTTCCGCGATTTGTTGCTTCACGAGGCGGTGGATTTCGTGCAGCCCAATGTCGCAATCACCGGCGGCTTCACACAGTGCCTGCGCATCGCCGGGTTGGCGTCATCGTTCAACGTATCGCTGGCGAACGGCGGCGCCTGGGGCTTCCACAACATGCACCTGCAGGCTGGCGTCGCGAACGGCACGCTGGTCGAGCACCACTATCTCGCGGTCGAGCTCTACAAGCAGATTTACCGCGACCTGCCGATGCCGGCGGACGGGTTTTTCACCATGCCGGTCAGGCCGGGGCTCGGCTTCGAGCCGAACCATGACGCGATCCGCGAGATAGCCAAGCTGCCGCTGTCGAAGGGTGCGGGGAAGGGGTGATCGGGTCTCATGTCCCGGGCGAGCGCCAGCGAGAACCCGGGACCCCGGTTGGGTTTGCAACAAGTAGAGGAAGAAAGCGGAATCCCGGCTCGCGCTCGCTATTGCTCGCTTGGCCGGGACACTTAGCCCGGGGTTACCGCCTTCTGAAATGTGCGCGGCGCTGGCCGGTTGCGGACGGCAGCGGCTTGTCCGACTTGTGGCGGAAGCTGATACGGCCGCGCGAGAGGTCGTAGGGCGACATTTCGACGATGACGCGATCGCCAACGCCGGTGCGGATGCGGAACTTGCGCATCTTGCCGGCGGTGTAGGCGAGGATCTCGTGTTCGTTTTCCAGCTTGACCCGGAAATGGCCGTCGGGAAGCACCTCCGTGACCATGCCTTCGAACTCGAGAAGCTCTTCTTTTGCCATGTGTCGCCCTATGTCTCGACTGCGTCGTCCTGTTTCGTCTCGCCGGTTCAGCGCGGTTGGATCGGAGCGGTGGAGGCCACCGGCCGCCGGTCGTCCGGCTTGCGCTGCATGAATCCGACGGTTGCGATTTCGCCGTTCTGCTGAATCGCCGGCCGTTCGTTGCCGCGCCCGCCGCCATTGTTACCATGACCGTGGCCCTTGCCGCCACGGCCCTGCGCCTGCCGGCCGCCGTGATGGCGGTCCTGCTGCTGGCCGCGATGCTTGCCCCGGCTGTTCCGGCCGCCGCGGTGATTGCCGCTGCCGTTATTGTGAGCCTGGTGCTGGTGGGCCGGCCGTTGCGCGGCGCGCTGCGGTGCCTCTCCGGTCGCCGGGATCGACATCTTGATCAGTTTCTCGATGTCGCGCAGATACGCGGCCTCGTCAGCCGAGCATAGCGAGATCGCGATGCCTTCCGCGCCGGCGCGCGCGGTGCGGCCGATGCGGTGCACGTAACTCTCAGGAATGTTCGGCAAATCGTAGTTGATGACGTGACTGATGCCTTCGACGTCGATGCCGCGGGCGGCGATGTCGGTCGCGATCAGCGTGCGGATCTTCCCGCTGCGAAAATCGGCGAGCACGCGCTCGCGCTGGCCCTGCGACTTGTTGCCGTGGATCGCGGAAGCGCGGATGCCGCTCTTTTCAAGTCCTCGCACCACCTTATCAGCGCCATGCTTGGTGCGCGTGAACACCAGCGCGCGGTCGACCGGTTCGGTGCGCAGCAGGTCGGCGAGCGCGGCCTGCTTGGCGCCGCGGTCCATATGCACCACCCGCTGCGCGATGCGCTCGACGGTGGAGGCGGCGGGCGTTACCGCAACCGTCGCCGGGTCCTTCAGCATCTGCTTGGCGAGGTCGGCGATATCCTGCGGCATGGTGGCCGAGAACAGCAGCGTCTGCCGAACCTGCGGCAGCTTCGCCACGATCTTCCGGATGTCGTTGATGAAGCCCATATCGAGCATGCGGTCGGCTTCGTCGAGCACGAACGTTTCGATCGCGTTGAGCCGCACCGCGTTGCTCTGCACCAGATCGAGCAGGCGGCCCGGCGTCGCGACCAGCACATCGACACCGTTGAGCATCGAACGGACTTGCTGGCCCATCGAGACGCCGCCGATCGCCAGCGCAGATGAGATGCGTAGGTGGCGGCCGTAAGTGCGGAAGCTGTCGAGAATCTGCCCGGAGAGTTCACGCGTCGGTGAAAGCACCAGCACGCGGCAGGTCTTGCGCTCGGGACGGATGCGGTTGGCGGCGATGCGATTGAGAATCGGCAACGCGAACGCGGCGGTCTTGCCGGTGCCGGTCTGTGCAATGCCGATCAGGTCGCGGCCGCTGATCACCAGCGGAATAGCCTTATCCTGGATGGGGGTGGGAGTGACGTACTTCTCTTCAGTAAGGGCACGTGTGATCGGCTCTGCGAGGCCGAAGTCGTTAAAAGAGTTCAATTCAAGAACTTTCTATAAGCGAGCCCGTGCGCCGCGTTGGAATACGCGCGCAATGGTTCGCGGGTTAAGAGACATCCCGCGTGGTCAGGGCTGTCAGGAAAAGCCGGAAGATCGGGCTGAAAACCAAAGCGCGGATTTCTTACACGCGGCCCGTAAGCGACCTGAATCGTCAGGTCATGTTCCGACGACGCAGTAGATGGCAGTTATCCGTGGTCTTTTCAAGGCGAGAGTTGCGGAAAGCCGACTTGCGGGGCTGAATTCGGACCAGCATTCGGTCGTTAACGGCGCTTTTGACTGCAAACGGCTGCCAAAAGGGGTGCAAATCACTCGGGCGAATTCAATGGTCACGCTTAACGTGTTGTGACGACGTGCAGCGGATTTGAGTGCGCCTCCTGCAAATCGGCTGTTTGACCCGATTTGCCTCGACTTGACGCAGTCAGGCGCGTAGCGTCGCTGTCGTTCGAACCAGCAGTCACATCGCGTTCGACAAGCCAGCCTGGAAAATTGCTAGCCGATCGGACGTCAGCCGGTGTCCGTATTCTCGCCCCGAGTCCATTGGGATGAAAGGATTCGTCATGAATTTTGCCTTGACACCGAAGATCGAGGCCGTGCTGTGGGGCGCCGCTGGCGGTGCCGCGGGCGTCGCGCTCATCGGCTTCATGTTTGGCGGCTGGGTCACCGGCGGCAAGGCAACGGAGATGGCTAGGCAACAAGCTGACAAGGCGGTGATCGCCGCGCTCGCGCCGATCTGCGTCGACAAGTTCAAGCACGCCAGCAACGTCAATGAAAACCTCGGCAAATTGAGTGCGATCAGCTATTCGTGGGACAAGGGGACCTACGTAAGCAAAGGCGGCTGGGCGACGTTGCCCGGCAACAGCGAGCCGAACCAGGGCGTGGCGCAAGCCTGCGCCGAGATGCTCAGCACCTTGGCGAAATAGCAACCGGTCAGTCCGCATGCGCGGACGCGCATGCGGAGCGTTGTCGCGTGCGCTTTGCCACCGCCTTCACGCCTCCAACCAGGAGCACGCCTTTGCAAGTCCTCGTCCGCGACAACAACATCGAACAAGCACTTCGGTTCTTGAAAAAGAAAATGCAGCGTGAGGGCGTGTTTCGAGAAATGAAGCAACGGCGGTTCTACGAAAAGCCGTCCGAGAAGACCAATCGGGAAAAGTCCGAGGCGATCCGGCGTGCGCGCAAGGTCGCGCGAAAGAAATTGCAGCGCGAGGGACTGCTGCCCGATCCGCGCAAGAAGAAGCTCGAGGTAGACAAGGCGGCGGGGCGGCCCGGGGTTGGCAATCGAACGCGGCCGCCGCCGCGCTTCTAGGAACCCGGCCCGAACAATGTCACCCGTCATGAGCCGGTACTTGCCTTACCTCATCGCGCTGGTCGTCGTGATGTACTCGGCCTCGAAGATTCTCTATTGAGATTTGTTGATCGAAAGGACATCGCATGAGCTTCAAGTTCAGCACCGGACAGGCGGTGGAATATAAGCCGACCGGCGGCATGCTGGGGCTGTACACCGTGATACGTCAGATGCCGGAAGAGTTTCGTGCTTTTGACCGCAAGTACCGCATCAAGAGCGAGCACGAAGGGTTTGAGCGCACTGTCCTGGAATGCGACCTGCAGGAATTGGAAAAGCCTGAATCGCTCTACGCGACAGTGCTGCCGATGCGCCGGCAGGGCGGCCGCTGATCCATCGCATGAGCTTCAAGTTCAGCACCGGACAGGCGGTGGAATATAAGCCGACCGGCGGCATGCTGGGGCTGTACACCGTGATACGTCAGATGCCGGAAGAGTTTCGTGCTTTTGACCGCAAGTACCGCATCAAGAGCGAGCACGAAGGGTTTGAGCGCACTGTCCTGGAATGCGACCTGCAGGAATCGGAAAGGCCTCAATCGCACTACGCGACAGTGCTGCCGATGCGCCGGCAGGGCGGCCGCTGATCGGGCGCAGCCTCATCCTTCGGCTGTTGCCGTCGGCATAGATAATTGCGGCCGACACGACAGCAACGGCGGGCGAATGCCGTTTTTCCGGGTTATTTCGGGTGCCATACGCGGCTCGAAAAACCGGGCTTTTGCCGTTCGGAATTTGGCCAGAGCCAACCGGACTACGAAGGTCGACCCAGGGCCATTGCTCCTCGCTGCTTGCTCCATGCGGGTTTGACGGCGGTCCGCGCTATGATCGCGGCGGCCAAGCCGAACAACGGGGCTCACTCAAGGTCGCGATCACCGGACTAAATCCGGTACGCCAAACGCTGGACAGCCTGGTGCGGCTCGCCGGCCATGATCGCGCTGCCTCGACGGCAGCCAACGCCGCCCCGCAAACCGAGCGACCAAGCTGGTTCATTTACTTGAAGCCAATGGTCCGTTGTAAATATTCAAGAAATTGGGTTCGTTTCGCCAAACACTGCCGCGCGATCGCTCATCTCGAGCTTGGCTCAATTGCGTCCATTTCCTTTCGGCGGTTTCTAGACGCACGCCGGGGCCGCCGCCATTCTCATCGACGAATTCGATACCGGCGGCTTCGAACGCGTGCCGCACGCGGCTGGCGCATCTGGACAAGCAAGCTCAGCCCGCCCAGGTGGGCACCGCCATTTGCTTATTTTGATTGCTTTGCCCGCTGACGCTTGCGTAGGCGCACACCTGGGCCGCCGCCGTTCTCGTCGATGAACTCGACGCCTGCCAATTCTAGCGCCCGGCGAACAGCAAGGTCGTTAGCGGCCGTCATAGCGGTGTCGATCTCCGTCAGCTCGGCGCGGCGGATAGTAGCGACACTCAATAATGAATGCCTCGCGAGATCTTCGGCGCTCCAGCGAAGGAGGGCCCTAGCTGCCCTGATTTGAGCACTAGATAGCGTTCTGTGTGTTGACACGTTTAAAGTCTTATGCTATGTTTAATATCATAAGATGTTGTTCGATGCAGATGTTACTCGAGATGGAACGCCAAAAACATAACGGGAGGAAGGCATGGAAGCTCGGATGTTCACAGGATCTAACGGCGACCGCCAATATTTCATCGGGGGGTCGGACGCCCGCATCATCATGGGCGGCGACGAGGAGGCCCTGATCCGGCTGTGGCAGGAAAAGCGCGGCGAGGCCAAGCCGGTGGATCTGTCCGGCGAACTCATCGTCCAGCTGGGACTCGCCACCGAAGCACTCAATCTCGCCTGGTACGAGCGCAACTCGGGCCACCGGGTCGGGCAGCGGCAAGCCCGCAAGCGTCCATGCATCGATCGTCTGGATGGCGGCGACCTTGGACGGCCTGGTCGAGGAGACCGGGGCGGTGTTCGAAGCCAAATTCATGCTGCCGTGGTCGTTTTCGGAACAAGCGGCAGCCGAAAAGCACATGGCGCAGTTGCAGCACAACATGATGGTGGTGGGATCGAAGACGTCGGTGCTTTCCATCATCACCGGCGGCGGCAAATGGGTGGAAATCGCGATTTCGGCCGACCCGGTCTACCAGACCGCCATGATGTACGCGGAGCGGGCGTTCTGGCGCGCGGTAAGCAGCGGCGAGCCGCCTGCGCCTGTTTCACGCCGAGCCGCCCCGGGCCCGGATCGAGGCGGTCAAGATCGTCGACATGAGCACATCCAATTCATGGGCCGACTTTGCGGCCGTGTTCCGCAACACCCGGCCGGCGTTCCTCGAGCATGAACGCTCCAAGGCCGAACTCAAGACGCTGATGCCCGAGGAAGCCAAGGAGGCCATCGGTCACGGCATTCGGGCGAAGCGCTCCAAGTCGGGGGCGGTGAGCTTCGACCTTCTGGAGATGGCCGATGCCGCGATCTAGCGAATCCGTGGCCGCCCTGGCCTCGGCTTTGGCCAAGGCGCAGGCCGAGCTGACCAATCCGGAAAAGTCGCTGATCGCGACCCTGCCAGCGGAGCGCGGGCGGCCGCGAGCGCACGTTCCGCTATGCGCTCGCTCTCCGGCGGACTGGAGATCGTGCGCAAAACGCTGGGGCGGCATGAGATCGCGACCATCCAATCAACCGCGATCGACCGCGACAGCGGCACCATCAAGCTCACCACCACGCTGGCGCATGCATCGGAGAATGGATCGCCTCGGATTGGCCGGTCTGCTCGCTGGCCGACCTGCCAACGCCGCATCGGATGGGGGCGGCGCTGACCTACGCGCGCCGCTATGGACTGTTCACGCTCGTTGGCATCGCCGGCGAGGACGATCTCGATGCTCCCGATCTGCCATTGCAAACAGAACCTGTAGCGCAGCCGGAGCCTCCAGCCCCACCATTGGCGCCCGCCTTGCGCCGGAGCCACGGCAAATCATACCCGCCAAACCAGTCGTGATTCTGGATTTCGCGGCATCGCTCCAGCAGCGCGACGAATTGCTGGGCGGTCTCGTCTCAATCGCCTCATTCGACGCTGCTGCCGAATGGGCCAAGAGCATCATTCCCGTCAAGAACACGTTGACGGCGGAGCACGCCCGCGACGTCGAAGCAGCCCTAGAGGTCAAGCTTGGTGAGATCGGCGACCCCTTTGAAGAACCTCTCCAGATATCGGAGACACCAAACGCAACACCCAGCCAAGGCGGCCAACACCCAGAGAACGGCGATGTCACCACCTTGGCGACCGTGGACCGCAGCACGCTGACAATCGGTCACACGCCGCGTCGTCGTAACAAAGCGCACTTGAAGTTTGTCGCCACACAGCCCTGCCTGCTGTGCGGCCGCCAACCGTCTGATCCGCACCACCTGAAATTTGCGCAGGTGCAGGCGTTGGGCCGCAAGGTTAGCGACGAATTCACCGTGCCGCTGTGCCGCACCCACCATCGAGAGCTGCACAACGCCGGCAGCGAAGTGGATTGGTGGGAGGCTTGGGATCGTAACGTCGATCCTCTGGAGATCGCCAAAGGCTTGTGGGAGCAGTCGCTTAATCGAGCATCTCAATCGCTTCCCGTCTTATCGGCGAGCCAGGTCTTGATCAGGGATTGATAGGGGACATCACGCTTGTTGGCGGCGACCTTGATGCGTTCAAGGAGCGTAACCGGCAGACGCAACGAGATCGACGTGGTCGACGGCTTGAGATTGGGCAAGCGCACGCGTTCGGCTCTCCTCCAGTCGACATAATCGTTGGAATCGTGTGTCTCCCAAAACCGTCGCTCCTTAGCTTCGTTCCGAAACTTTGGAACGGACTTAAGTTTCTTCTTGTTCATAGCGCAATCGCTCCTTGCGGCTCATGGCTCGCGCCGAAATTACTCGTATCAGTCGGCTCTCACTGCGCAACGTAAAGCTGATGTGGAGCAGCCGTCCGATATCCGTACGGCCCAACGCATGAAACCTGAACTCCCGATCACTGTGCTCCTCATCTTCAACGACCAACAAAGGCTCGTTGAAAAACACTTGCTCAGCTTCCGCCTGGCTCACATCAGCGTTTATCGACACTTTTGCGGCTGTTGCCCTCATCCCAGTACGCATTCTGCTCTCCGGCGATCCCGTGGCGAGCGAACTCGCTCGTCTCGTCGACGACGCCGCTCATGCCATGTTCGTCGATGACCATGCTGCTGTGGTCGAGCAGTTGAAGACGGACATCGTCGCGGACGCGAAACACGCAGACCACGCCAATCAAGACGTCGTAGTTTCCGGCGCACAAGCAGGAGATGAACGCGGCGTCGCATGGCCTTCCGAATGGAGTCAGCCGAACGCCGCTGAGAACGCTGCCGTCGCGGGCAAGGTCGACCTGCGGATGGCGATCGCTAACCTCGTCGCCGCCTTCGCGAAGAAGATGTCGGTCGAAGGTGCTGGACACGGTCACTTCATCCACTTCATCGCAAAAGTTGCAAGCTCGGGACCGCCGACTGAAACAGCGCCGCAAGCAATTGCGATCGAGTTTGAGCAAGACGGTGCGAGCTCGTCCGACGCATTGGGTTCTGCCGCCTCTAGCGAATCGAATTCGGCGTCATCTGCAACATCCGCGAAAACTCTGGATGCCGCAGTCAACACAAGCGGCAGCGAACAGAGCGACGGCAGTGCGCAGACCGATCCGGTCCAGACGCTGCTCAAGAGCGTGTTGGACCAGGTGCTCGCCGCCTTTGCGGCCGACGGGAATGACACGATCGACCTGGCTGCGCTTGAAGGACTTGATATCCGGATGGCGAGTCTTGGGCCGGGTGAGGTGGCCCGCATTGATGGAAATGTAATTCTCGATTGACGACGACGCCGGCGGCGCCGGATGGTCGCTCGACAGTGTTGCGGCGACCGACCTCGCCACGCTCGCAATCGCGGTGTCGGCCGACACGGTCAGCCAAGCGGGTGACGTCGGGCCGTTGGCCGGTCCTCCGCTTGCCGGTTCCACCCGCGACGTCGGACCCTCGGCTGTCGGCGATGGTTTTGTCGTGGCGGTGTCCGAGCCCATGACGATTGCCATGCCGACCGCCCCAACTGCGCCGACCGCCCCAACTGCGCCGGCCGCCGCGACCGCCGAGCTACCGGCGTTCATTGCGTTCGTCTCCAGCACAGCGGCCGTTCCCGTCGCCACAATTGAGGCCGCCGCCGCGGCCGGCTACGTCACCGCGGCTCTTGCCGTGAAAGAAGCCGTGACTGTTGCGCCACCCTCGGTGCCGGTCGAAGCTGCTCCTGCCGCGGAGAAGGTCAGTGGCGCCGCGGCCATCGCGCCTGCTGAGGACGGCGCCATCACCAGCATCAACCCTGGCTTGGTAGACGCCATCCTGGGGCTGCTCGCTCTCGCCGCCGTCCGTTCCGGTGGGCGATAGCCGAGCCAACGAACTGCGCCGGGCTGCGCGGACGCCTCCGGCCTTTCGCCAGACGATACCAGCGACGACGATGGGTCTGGCATGACCCCCTCGACGACGGCTGCCGCCAGCTCTGGCGCCACGACCGTTGACGTGCTCGACCGCGACAGCCGCGCTGGCCAGCTCTGCGCTTGCCGCGGACATATATAGTGTGAGTGCCGCGACCGCCGATGTCTTACCCTTGGCGCTCGCGGGCGACCAAATTGGAGTGGCTCCGCTCTTCGACGTCGATAAGGCGCGCGGCCCGCCCGTCGCCACGCTGGCCACCGTCATCGAAGGAGAGATTGCGAGCTCTGCGCTTGCCGTGGACGTAATGGGCGCCGTTGGCGCCGAGGTCCTGCCTCTGCCGCTCGCAGGCGAGCAAGTTGCAGTGGCCCCGTTCTCCGATCTTGATACGGCGCGCGGCCCGCCCGTCGCCATGCCGGCTGCCCGCGGCCCGCCGTCCGCTGAGTACCTCCTTGCCGACGCTTCCTCGCCTTTTAATTCCGCCCCCGCTGCCCTCTCCAACTGCCCTCTACCAACGTTTCGGCCCCAATCATATCGATCGCGGCTTCTTGCGTCAGGTTGCCAGGGCGTCAGAAGGACTCGAACTGCTCACGGCGCATAAACTCTCCGAAATGGCGACTGTTCTGCGTCGCGATCTGCACCGCAATGGTCTGCGACCCGATCTGGTAGCCAGCGCCTTCGCAGTGATCCGTGAACTGTCGGGCCGAACGCTTGGCATGCGGCATTTCGATGTCCAACTGCTCGGCGGCTGGGCCATGATGCGGGGCAAGGCCGCGGAGATGGAGACGGGCGAAGGCAAGACGCTCACGGCGACGCTGCCGGCCGCGACGGCCGCGCTGGCCGGCATTCCCGTCCACATCGTCACTGTCAATGACTTCCTCGTCGCACGCGACGCGGCCTGGATGAAACCGCTTTACGATGCGCTGGGTCTCAGCGTCGGCACGATCCTGGAGGGCATGAGCCCGACCGAGCGGCGCCACGCCTATGGTTGCTCCATTACCTATTGCACCAACAAGCAGGTGGTCTTCGATTACCTGAAGGACCGCCTGCTGCTGCAGCAGGAGAACCGCGCCCTGCATCTCAAAATCGAAGCGCTGCACCGCGCAGATCCGCGCGTGAGCCGGCTGATGATGCGCGGCCTGTGCTTCGCGATCGTCGACGAGGCCGACAGTGTGCTCGTGGACGAGGCGCGGACGCCGCTCATCATCTCGGGAGGGCAGGGGGCGGGCGACGAGGAACGAGTCTACCGCCAAGCGCTAAGCGCTGCCCCGCGCATGCTGGCTGGACGCGATTACCGTGTAAGCGAACGCGAGCGCCACGTTGACCTGACCGATCTCGGTCGTGCGCATGCGGCACGCCTCACCAACCGATATGGCGGTGTGTGGAATGTTCCGGGCCACCGCGACAACATAATCCGTCAGGCTCTGGCGGCCTTGCATTTGTATCTGCGCGACAAGCATTACATCGTTGATGAGGGGCGGGTTCGCATCGTCGACGAGTACACCGGCCGCGTCATGGCCGATCGGTCCTGGGAGCGCGGCCTACACCAGATGGTCGAGGCAAGAGGGCTGGAGATCTCCGGCCGCCAGGAAACGCTCGCACGCATTAGTTACCAGCGTTTCTTCAGACGTTACTTGCAGGTTGGCGGGGATGACGGGCACCGCACGGGAGGTGGCAGGCGAGCTGTGGGCAGTCTATGGGTTAGACACCGTCCGCATTCCGACCAACCGACCTCAGGCCCGTACGATCCACAGCGATCTGCTCTACCCGACGTCGCAGGCGAAATGGCAGGCGATCGCGGAGCGGGTGGCGGAACTTCATACAGCCGGCCGCCCTGTCCTTGTCGGCACCCGTTCGGTGGCGGACAGCGAGCATATCTCCGGCCTGCTCAACGAGGCGGGCATCCAGCACAGCGTGCTCAATGCACGTCAGAACCGGACTGAGGCCGAGATCGTGGCCCAGGCCGGCGAGCGCGGCCGCGTAACCGTGGCCACGAACATGGCTGGGCGCGGGACCGACATCGGGCTTGCCCCAGGGGTCGGCGAGGCTGGCGGGCTCTTCGTGATTGCCTCCGAGCGACATGAGGCCGGCCGCATCGATCGTCAGCTGTTCGGCCGCAGCGGCCGCCAGGGCGACCCCGGCGAGTGTCAGGCCATGGTCAGCCTCGACGACGAACTGGTGCGCAGCGTATTCGGCAGGCTGCTCGACAGGCTGCAGACCGCGAGCGGGCGACTTACCTGACTGGCTAGGCCGGACGCTCTTCAGCTGGGCCCAGCGAACCACCGAGCGCCGGCATAGCGCCATCCGCAAGCGCCTGCTGCACAGCGACGAAAGTCTCCAGGATCTGCTTGCATTCAGCGGGCGCGGTGAATAGGGAGTGCATCATGCCGAAGGTCACGATCCCCGCAATAATACTTGCGGCCGTAACGGTGCTTCCGGCGTCCGCCGCCGAGTTCAGCGTTGCTGCGATAACGGTATCGCCGCGCGCTTGATGCCTTCGAAAGCGCTGACGAAATTTCCAAACCAAGCCAGTTTGAGGCCGCCGGTGACGAGCTGCACGCTGCCAGCGAGGCCTTATTTGCGACATCGCCCACGACCGTCGCCGGGTGTCTCGCGCTGATGGATTGGATGCTCGCCGACGCTGACGGTGAGGATCTCGAGCATCATCGGGGGGCACTGAAATCTCTACTCGAGGTGCTGCCGCGGCTGGTTGGATCGGCACTGACCTAAGCAGAGATTCTCAGGCTACCCAACGGATCAAGGTTACGGATGATGCTGGCGCTAGCCGTTTTCATTATCCATCCGTTGGGGAGCCAGCAAAAACCTGCTTATACCAACGGCATTAGATAGTAACCGATGCCCAGGGGCGGGTCGTAATTGATTGGATGCGGCCCGGTTCAGCGGTGAGTGCATTCCAAGCATCGCAGCAGGCGTCGACGATGGCATCGTAGCCGTCGAAGACGCGGTTGCTGAGCTGGTTCTGGCGCAAGTATTGCCAGACGTTCTCGACCGGATTGAGTTCGGGCGAATAGGCCGGCAGTTTGAGCAAGCTGATGTTGTCCGGCACCTTGAGTTTGCCGCCGGTCTGATGCCAGCCGGCACCGTCGAGCAGCACGACGGCATGGCTGCCGGGCGTGACGTTGCGGCTGATCTCGGCGAGATGCAGGTTCATCGTCTCGCCGTCGGCGACCGGCAGCACAAGCGCGGCGCCGGCATCGCGCGCGGGACAGACTGCACCGAACAGATAGGCCCAATCGTAGCGCTGGTCGCGCGGGGCCCGCGGCCGGCTGCCGCGCTCGGCCCAAATCCTCGTCAACGTGCCCTGCTGGCCGACGCGGGCCTCGTCTTGCCACCAAAGCTCGATCGGCTTGTCGCGCGCATGCGCGGGGATGGCGGCAGCGACCAGATCGGGAAAGTTTTTTTATGCGCCTCCTGGATCGCGGCGTCCTGTTCGGGACATCGTGGCCGCACCGAGATACGCCGAAAGCCGAGACGACGAAGCAAATCGCCAACCGATCGTTCGGCCAGCTTGACCCCATAGCGTTGCTCGATCACGTGCGCGAGGTCGATCCGCCGCCAACGGATAACGCCATGCTCGGCCAAATCCGGCCCGTTACGAACCAGCTCGGCCACCTCCCGTTCCTGCTCGGGAGAGAGCCTCGGCTTCGCTCCCGGCGCAGTTCGATTCCGAAGACCCACAAGGCCTTCCGCATTGTAGCGGTGCACCCAGTCGCACAGGATTTGCCGGTCCATGCCGCACGATATCGCAGCCTCGCCGCGCGACTTGCCCTCCAGCACCAGCGCCAAGGCCAGCATTCGCCGTGCCACGTCCGCATCATCCGTACGCTTCGCCTCACGTCGAAGCTCGGACGCGCTGTAGTCCAGGTGCGTGATCGAAACCGCTGCCGGCATTCTGGCCTCCTCCTCGAATCAAGAAGGCCAGCGAATCATGCCGCCGACCCAACCGGTATCCCCTATGAGTCAGAATTCATCACCGCTGGTATTAAGCGCATGGGATCAAACTGCCCCCCAGTTCGGCGGTTCGGTTCGAGTGGCGGCGGGTTCTGTGGTGGAGCCCGCCGCTGCGCTTAAATTGCGCCCGCTCGGAATCGGCGGCAAGCCAAAATTTAGGGAGGCGGGGGCGAATGCACAAAGTCGCGGGCTTCGACATTCTGGTCAATGACGTGTGGCGGACGTTCCGAGCCACGGAAGATGATGCTTACGACGCGGCGATCGTTCTCAAACAGCGCAGTCCCCAGCAAGACGTTAAAATCCGCAACTCAATTACAAACCAGACGCGGGCGATCCCGGCAGACGGCAGCGATCCGCGCAAGGCTCCCACCCTGTTGCTGCGCCAGTAGGGCGCTCATCCGGTGAAAATTCGCACCTGAACATCCGGCTTGATGAACTGATGCCCCGGCTCTCCCCAGAGCCGGGGTTTCGTCTTCAGTTCGCAGAGCCTTGCGTTTGGTCGTTGGCTTCGGGAACGATCGAGGACGCATCGGTCGGCTCGATCTCTTGTAGGAGGCGATCGTATTTCTCAGCCAGCTTCGAGAGCTTCGTTTTGATCTCAGGAATTTGGGATAGCTCGGCCAGTTCTTTGCACCGGTCGCGAAATTCTTGTGTCACTTCTCGGGTACGCATTTTCTGCCCATTCTCTCTTCGTGCGGCCTACTACGCCCCCAGCGCGAGGGCGGCAAGATGGGCGTACCTATGCCGCACCTAGACAAGTTTAAGGGGCCTGATGGCCCCTCAAAATCCTTGATTTATTTGGCTCCCCGGGCCGGATTCGAACCAGCGACCTACCGGTTAACAGCCGGTTGCTCTACCGCTGAGCTACCGGGGAACATGCGCAGTAGCAGGATGTCTTCGGCCTATAACAAAAGGATTAAGGGCTTGCAAAGTTAGTTGAGTACAGTCGGCGATGGCCGAAGGATTGCCTGCCGAAACAGCCCGCCGTCGGACTTCGGCGCGCACCTCGCGGTCCAAGCTTGCAAGCCAACCGCAGCGCCTGTGGCGAGAGGTAGGAGGCCACGCCCGGAATTGAACCGGGGTACGCGGATTTGCAATTCGTTGAGCCCCAAAACGACCCGTATTGAGGGGTTCCGACGAGTCAAGACATACTGGGCTTTTACCGCGCTGTAATGGCCCGTGCCGAGCTGGGTAGCAAAATGGTAGCAATGGCCCGCCCAGCTGCGGCTTGTTCCGAACAAGGTTGCAGGCTCGCGCCCGCTATTCCCGCTATTCTCTGATCGCGGCTTAGCAGGCAGCAAGATGGAGGGGGCCATGGCAACGAAGCGATATGTATTTTGGGCTTTGATTTTGTCCGCGATGGTTTTGTCAGCGTGCGCGCAACAACCTCTTCCACCTGCTTCCACTGACGCTCCTGGGTTCCTGTTGGGCCTCTGGCATGGCTTTACTTCGCTCTTCTCGTTTATTGGAAGCCTGTTTACGGAAATTCGCGTCTATGCCTTTCCTAACAACGGCGGCTGGTATGATTTCGGCTTTGTAATCGGCGCGGCAATATTTTACGGCGGCGCTGGCGGCCGAACCTCAATCCACTTCAGCATTAATGGTCACCGTTGGTCGCGTAATAGCACGCAGAACGTGCCTAGAACGAGCGACCGCTGAGGTGTGAGCTTCCAGCGCACAGCCTTCGCACCCCTAGATAGTTGGTTGTGCTCGTTCCTTCCGAAGGCGGCCCCGGTCTTCACGACAGCCGGGGCCGTTTTCTGTTCAGACCCCTGTGGCGCGGCCAGCGCGCTCTGTTCGACACTTGACACAGAGCAATCGAAAAGAGGTTTCCTAACGAGCATCTTCCGTTGGGACGGCGGCCTCCCAGCGTAAACCCTCATAATTGACTCAGGATTCGACGGATCTAGCGGGGGCCACATCGGTCCCCGTTTTTCATTTCTGACTCACCGGCGGGCAAGAGAACGTTCCGGGCACGTTTTGTGTCAGCCCGAACAATTGGGTAGCAAAGCGGTAGCAAATTTTCCGAGAAGTGGAGGCCACGCCCGGAATTGAACCGGGGTACGCGGATTTGCAGTCCGCTGCGTCACCACTCCGCCACGTGGCCATCCGCGCCCGCGTATATAGGAGCCCCACTTAACGGACAACTGCGGTGGGTATCCGGGGGAGCCAGGGCGGCTTGCCTTTTGCGTGCCCTTGCCGCAAAAGTCGCAGGCTTAAGGGCTCTCCAGGGATCACGCATGATCGACTTTGCCGCCGCGCGCCGCATGATGGTGGACGGCCAGGTCCGCACTGCTGACGTCACCGACCTGCGGCTGTTGGCTGCGATGAGCGATGTGCCGCGGGAGCGCTTCGTTCCGGCGAGCAAGGCCGAGCTCTCCTATCTCGACCTGGATCTGCCGGCTGGAGGTCGCGCCGGCCGCTGCCTGCTCAAACCGATGGTGCTCGCCAAGCTGATCCACCTCGCCGACATCGCGGATACCGACCATGTGCTCGATGTCGGCTGCGCCACCGGCTATTCGTCGGCGGTGCTTGCGCAACTGGCGGGTTCGGTGGTCGCGCTGGAGGAGGATCGGGCCTTGGCGCAGATCGCGGAACAGGCCTTGGCCGGATGCTCTAACGTCAGGGTTGTGACGGGGCCGCTCACCGACGGCTGGGCGCCTGCCGCGCGGTATGACGTCATCCTGATGCAAGGTGCGACCGAGATCGTTCCCGCAACGCTGTTGAGCCAACTCAACAACGGTGGCCGGCTCGCCTGCATTCTCGGCCCCGGACCGCAACGCAAGGCGATGCTGTATCGGAATACCGGCGGCGAGGCGAGCGGGCGGCCGATGTTCGATGCGGCTGCACCTTTGCTGCCGGGCTTCAAGCAGTCGCCGAGCTTCGTTTTCTAAGCTGCGACCGCCACCGCAACGGCTGTGGCCTTGCGGCATCATGTTCCATCTGCGTTACGCAAGCTGTGCAAGAATTGCCCCGGCGAGGGTTTCCAAGCCGCTCGATGGCCCCGTAAGCTGATAGATTGCGGGGTGAAGTCTCGGCGAGGCGGGGATTCTCGTTGGTTTTCCTGGCGTTGCGGTGTGGAGCGAGTGCAGGTGCGGTCGTTTGGAGTGCCCTTGGTGCTGTCTGACTGGCGGCGGGGATCGCGCGCGTTCGCGGTCGTCATTGCGGCGGGTATTTTTTCGCCAGCAGCATTGGCCGATACGCTGCCCTGGGCGCTGATCCAGGCTTACGTGAACAATCCACAGATCACGGCGCAGCGTGCCGCCGTGCGCGCCACCGACGAATCTGTGCCCATCGCACTGTCGGGTTATCGCCCGCGTGCCGGCGCAACCTACACTGCGACGGAGCAATACCTCGACACCACCACCCGCGGCGCCCTTCCGGCCCTTCCAAATATCAACCAGAAGGGTCGGGTGAGCGTGCATTCCTACGGCGCCACGGTCACGCAGAACCTGTTCAACGGCTTCGTCACCGGCAATCGTACCCGGCAGGCGGAGAGCCAGGTTTCGGCGGCGCGCGAGAACCTCCGGCTGACCGAGCAGAACATCCTGCTCTCCGCCGCCACCGCTTACATGAATCTGCTGCGCGACGCCGCCATTCTCGAACTGCAGCGCAGCAACGTCGAGGTGCTGCAGGAGCAACTGCGCCAGACGCGCGACCGCTTTAACGTCGGCGAGGTCACGCGCACCGACGTGGCGCAATCGGAATCGCGGCTCGCCGCGGGTCGCTCCCAACTGCTGACCGCCGAATCCAACCTGAACACCTCGCGCTCGTCATACCGGCAGATCATTGGCGTCGAGCCCGGCAAGCTGGCGCCCGGTCAGCCGGTCGATCGCTTCTCGCCGACCGTGCTTGGCGCGGCGATCCAGGAGGGGCGGGCGCGGCATCCTCTGGTGACGAACGCGATGTTCAACATCGACGCGGCGCTGTTCCAGGTGAAGATCGCCGAGGGCGCGCTCTATCCGACGCTCAACCTGGTCGGCCAAGCGCAGAAAACATTGAATTCGACCACGTCGCTGAATACGCTCGATACGCTGTCGGCGTCGGTGGCGGGCCAGCTCTCGGTGCCGATCTATCAGGGCGGCGCGGAATACGCGCAGATCCGCCAGGCCAAGGAGACGCTCGGCCAGCGCCGCGTCGATCTCGACAATCAACGCGACATCGTGCAGCAGACCGTGGTGCAGGCCTGGGGCCAACTCGCCGCCGCCAAGGCGCAGATCCAGTCGACCCAGGCGCAGGTTGACGCCTCCGAAATCGCCCTCAACGGCGTGCGCGAGGAGGCCCGCGTCGGCCAGCGCACCACGCTCGACGTGCTCAACGCGCAGCAGGAGCTGGTCAACGCCCGCGTCGCTGTGGTGACGGCGCAGCGCGACCGGGTGGTCGCTTCCTACACGCTGCTCGCGGCAGTCGGACGGCTGTCGCCCCAGGTGCTCGGCCTCAACGTGCCGGTCTACGACGCTGCGGTGCATTACCATCAGGTGCGGGATAGCTGGATCGGCGTGCGCACGCCGGACGGCCGGTGACACGCGCTCGCGCAGCGCCGATTCCACCTATCCACATGGGTTGACTGTATTCGATCGGCCAAGTGCCATAGTTGCCCCGATCCTGTTACATATTGCAGTTGCGGAGCGATTCGACGAGGGCGAAGGGGTTCCCGCGCGCGGCGTGTGGGTTAGGGGACGAGAACACATGAGCCAGCCGGCGAAGGCGCAAGAACCTTCAATGGAGGAAATCCTTGCCTCCATTCGCCGCATCATTGCCGACGACGACTCTGCCAAGCCGGCAGCGAAACCGGCCACCGCCGTGCCTGCTGCGCCACCAGCCCCCGCCGCCACCGCGTGTCGCCGCTCCGCCGCCACCACCCCTGCCGCCTGCCGCCTCCATGAATCAGGAGGACATCGATGCGATGCTGGCCGACCGCCGTCCCGCCGCGGCGCCCGCTCCGCCGCCGCAGGAGGACGTACTCGAACTGATCGAGGCCATGGCCGACGCCGGAGTCCGCCACCGCGAACTTCCAGACCATCGATGGCCAGCCCGACGTGGTGTTCGCCGACGCGCCTGCGCCTCCCGAGCCGCAGCGGTCGTATGACGAGCCCGCGCCTCAGCCTGCGCCGCCTGCCTTCGACCGGTCGATCATTTCCACCAACACCAGCGCGGCGGTCGATTCCGCCTTCAACACGCTGGCCCACACCGTGCTGGTGCAGAACGCCCGCACCCTGGAAGACCTGGTGCGCGAGATGCTGCGGCCGATGCTCAAGGCGTGGCTCGACGACAACCTGCCGAGCATGGTGGAGCGCATCGTGCGCGCCGAGATCGAGCGCGTCTCGCGCGGCCGCGCAGTAAACGCGGCTTGGCGCAGCCCCGGCGTTGACAGCCTGCCAGCGGCGCGGGTTTCTGAGCCCGCAATGATCGACAAGACCTATCAGCCGGCCGAGGTCGAAGGCCGCATCTACGCCGCCTGGGAGGACGCTGATGCGTTCCGCGCCGGGCGGCCCGAGCGCGCGGGCGCTGAGCCCTATTGCATCGTCATCCCGCCGCCGAACGTCACCGGCTCGCTGCACATGGGCCACGCGCTCAACAACACGCTGCAGGACGTGCTGTGCCGGTTCGAGCGCATGCGCGGCAAGGACGTGCTGTGGCAGCCCGGCACCGACCACGCCGGCATCGCGACGCAGATGGTGGTCGAGCGGCAGTTGATGGAGCGCCAGCAGCCCGGCCGCCGCGAGATGGGGCGCGAGAAATTCCTGGAGCGCGTCTGGGAATGGAAGGCGGAGTCCGGCGGCACCATCATCCGCCAGCTCAAGCGGCTCGGCGCGTCGTGCGACTGGTCGCGCGAGCGCTTCACCATGGACGAGGGCTTGTCGAAGGCGGTGCTCAAGGTGTTCGTCGAGCTCTACCGCGCGGGTCTGATCTACAAGGACAAGCGGCTGGTCAACTGGGACCCGAAGCTGCTGACCGCGATCTCGGACCTCGAAGTGCAGCAGATCGAGGTGCGCGGGCACCTCTGGCACATCCGCTATCCGCTTGAAGGCAAGACGTTCGATCCGGAGGACCACACAACCTTCATCACCGTCGCGACCACGCGGCCGGAAACCATGCTGGGCGACGTCGCGGTCGCGGTGCATCCGGAGAACGAGAAGCTGAAAGCTCTGATCGGGCAGAACGCGGTCCTGCCGCTGGTCGGGCGTCGGATTCCGATCGTCGGCGACGATTACGCCGACCCGGAGAAGGGCACCGGCGCGGTGAAGATCACGCCGGCGCACGACTTCAACGATTTCGACGTCGGTAAGCGGCACGACCTGCCGCAGATTAGTGTGCTCGATGTCGAAGGCAAGATGGCGCTCAAGGACAACGAGGCGTTCAGCGCCGGTGTTGCCGCGCCGCCTGCGCTCGCTGAGACGCTGGCGTTACACGGTGTCGACCGCTTCAAGGCGCGCAAGGCAATCGTGGAGCGGCTTGAGGCGGGCGGCCTGATCGACAAGATCGAGCCGAACACCCACGTCGTGCCGCACGGCGACCGCTCCAATGTGGTGATCGAGCCGTATTTGACCGATCAATGGTACGTCGATGCCACGACACTGGCGCAGCCGGCAATCGCCGCCGTGCGCGACGGCAAGACCACCTTCATCCCGAAAAATTGGGAGAAGACCTACTTCGAGTGGATGGAAAACATCCAGCCGTGGTGCATTTCGCGGCAGCTCTGGTGGGGCCATCAGATCCCGGCGTGGTATGGCCCCGATGGCAAGGTGTTCGTTGCGGAAAGGGAGACGGAGGCCTTCGCCGAGGCGCTCGCGTTCTACGTTTCCAATGGGACGATGACCCAGGAGACCGCAACGGACATGGCTCGGCAGGGCAATCCACTGCTTCTGCTCACGCGCGACGAGGACGTGCTCGATACCTGGTTCTCCTCTGCGCTGTGGCCATTTTCCACGCTCGGGTGGCCGGACAAGACGCCGGAGCTTGCGCGCTTCTATCCGACCTCCACCCTGGTCACCGGATTCGACATCATCTTTTTCTGGGTTGCCCGCATGATGATGATGGGGCTTCACTTCATGAAGGATGCCGAAGGGCGTCCGCAGGTGCCCTTCGAGGACGTCTACATCCACCGCCTCGTCCGTGACGAGAAGGGCGCCAAGATGTCGAAGTCGAAGGGCAATGTGGTCGATCCGCTCGGCATCATCGACGACTACGGCGCCGACGCGCTGCGCTTCACGCTGGCGCGCGGCGCCGCGCAGGGCCACGACATCCGGCTGTCGCCGCAGACCGTCGAGAACAACCGCAACTTCGCGACCAAGCTGTGGAACGCCGCGCGCTTCGTCGAGTTCAACGGCGCGGTTCGCGTCGCCGGCTTCGATCCGCGCAGTGCGAAGGAAACGCTGAACCGCTGGATCGCGCATGAGACCGCCAAGGCCGCGCGCGAGATCACCGAGGCGCTGGAGCAGCACAAGTTCAACGACGCGGCGAATGCCGCCTACCGTTTTGTCTGGAACGTCTATTGCGACTGGTACGTCGAGCTGTCGAAGCCGTTCCTGACCGGTCCGGATGGCGCGGCGAAGGACGAGACGCGCGCCACCGCCGCCTGGGCGCTCGATCAAATCCTCAGGCTGCTGCACCCGTTCATGCCGTTCATCACCGAAGAGCTGTGGCGCGTCACCGGCGAGCAGGGGCCGAAGCGCGAACGCCTGCTGGTGCTGTCCGACTGGCCGCGGCTCGACGGTTTCGACGACGCCAAGGCCGAGGCCGAGATCGGCTGGGTGGTGGACCTTGTCACCGCGGTGCGCTCGGTGCGCGCAGAGATGAACATCACCGCGCAGATTCCGCTGGTGCTCGCGGGCGCGTCACCCGAGACCAAGGCGCGGGCCGAGCGCTGGAGGGAATTCGTGCAGCGGCTTGCCCGCGTCGCCGATATTTCATCCGCCGAAGCGCCGCCGCTCGGTTCGGTCCAGCTCCTGGTGCGGAGCGAGGTGGTCGCCATGCCGCTTAAGGGCGTGATCGACCTCGCCGCAGAGCGCACGCGACTGGACAAGGAAATGTCCAAGGTCGAAGCCGACATCAAGCGCATTGACGCCAAGCTCGGCAACGCCGATTTCCTGGCCAAGGCGCCCGAAGAGCTGGTCGAAGGCGAACGCGAGAAGCGCGAAGAGGCCGTGGACCGTCGCGGCAAGATCGTCGAGGCCCTGGAGCGGCTGAAGGGCGCGGCCTAAGGCATGATCTCGGAAAAAGTGGAAACCGAGTTCCGACAGGATCATGCCCAACGAAAAAAGCAGCGGATCAGGTGCTGGCGGCGGTCGCCTAGCGGCTGACCTTGCTCCGGGCTTCGTGTCCGGCGATCCTGCGTCATGAACATTTTTCTCGCCGGGGCGACGGGCGTGATCGGGCGGCGGCTGGTGCCGCTGCTGCGCGACGCCGGCCACGCCGTCACCGGCACGTCGCGCTCGGAGGAGAAGGCGAGCGCGCTGGAGGTGCTGGGCGCCAAAGGCGTGGTGGTCGACGTCTACGACGCCCGCGCGCTGCTCAAGGCGATGTCCGCGGCGCATCCCGATGTGGTGATCCACCAGCTCACTGACCTGCCGCAGTCGCTGGACGCGGGCCGGCCTTCGAACTTCGAAGGTAACGCGCGGCTGCGTATCGAAGGCACCAAGAATTTGATGGCGGCGGCTTCGGTCGTCGGAGCGCGCCGCGTGATTGCGCAGAGCATCGCCTTCATTTACGCCGACGCGCCCGGCGCGCGTGTCGAAACCGACCCGCTCGACCGCAATCCCGCCCGCGCCACAACGATCGGCGCGGTGGAATCGCTTGAACGGCAGGTGCTCGAAGTGCCGGGAATTGACGGCGCGGTGCTGCGCTACGGCCGGCTCTACGGCCCCGGCACCTGGTACAAGGCCGCGACCGGGACCGGCGCGCTTTACGTCGATGCCGCCGCGCATGCAGCGCTGCTCGCCGTGACCAAGGGGCGGGGCATCTACAACATCGCGGAGGATGACGGCGCGGTGTCGAGCGAGAAGGCGAAGCGCGATTTGGGGTTTGACGCGGGATTTAGGATGAGGCGCTGACCTCGTGTCCCGGGCGAGCCATAAGCGCGTTCACGCGCGTTCATAGCTCGTCGAAGACGGGCGTAAACGCCCTGACGGACGCGCTATGGTGAGACCCCCGGTTTCTTTCTTTCAAGGCAATCGGGGGTTCCGGCTCGCGCTCGCTTGGCCGGAACACGAGATTTGTAGTCCTTGAATCCATCCCCCCAACCTGTAAATAGCCCGCATGAACGTTCAGATGCCCGGCGCCGGCCATAACCGCTCGCCGCTGGCGGCCGAGATCGAGCGCCGCAGGACCTTCGCCATCATCTCGCATCCGGACGCGGGCAAGACCACGCTGACGGAAAAGCTCTTGCTGTTCGGCGGCGCCATCCAGCTCGCCGGCCACGTCAAGGCCAAGCGCAACCGCCGCTCCACCCAGTCCGACTGGATGGCGATCGAGCGCGAGCGCGGCATCTCGGTCGTCACCTCGGTGATGACGTTCGAATATGACGGCTACGTCTTCAACCTGCTCGACACGCCGGGTCACGAGGACTTCTCCGAGGACACCTACCGCACGCTCACCGCGGTCGACAGCGCGGTGATGGTGATCGACGCCGCCAAGGGCATCGAAGCGCGCACCCGCAAGCTGTTCGAGGTGTGCCGGCTGCGCGATATCCCGATCCTCACCTTCATCAACAAGATGGACCGCGAGAGCCGCGATCCGTTCGAATTGCTCGATGAGATCGAAAAGACGCTCGCGCTCGACACCGCGCCGGTGAACTGGCCGGTCGGCCGCGGCCGCGATTTCGTCGGCACCATCGCGATCGACGGCGGCGGTGTGCGCCTCGTGGAGGGTGACTCTGGTAAGGCCGGCACGCTGCGCACCATGAGCATTGCCGAGGTCGCCGCGCTCAATCCCAATCTCGACGGTGGCGAAATCACCGGCGAGTTCGAGCTGGTGCGCAACGCCTGCAAGAAATTCGATCTCGCGGCGTTCCGCGAGGGGCATCTAAGTCCTGTGTTTTTCGGCTCGGCGCTGAAGAACTTCGGCGTCGGCGACCTGCTCGATGCGATCGGCAAGATCGCGCCGCTGCCACGCTCGCAGAAGGCGGACAAGCGCGTGGTCGACGCCGAGGAATCGAAAATGTCGGCTTTCGTATTCAAGATTCAGGCCAACATGGACCCGAACCACCGCGACCGCATCGCTTTCGCGCGGCTGTGTTCCGGCAAGCTCACCCGCGGCATGAAGGTGAAGCAGGTGCGCACCGGCAAATCGATCTCGCTGACCGCGCCGCAGTTCTTCTTCGCGCAGGACCGCTCGGTGGCCGACGAGGCCTATGCCGGCGACGTGGTCGGCATTCCCAATCATGGCGCGGTGCGGATCGGCGACACGCTGACCGAGGGCGAGGACATCAACTTCGTCGGGGTGCCGAGCTTCGCGCCGGAAATCCTGCGCCGCGTGCGGCTGCCGGACGCGATGAAGGCGAAGAAACTCAAGGAGGCGCTGCAGCAGATGGCGGAGGAGGGCGTCGTCCAGGTGTTCCGCCCGCACGACGGCTCGCCGGCGTTGGTCGGCGTGGTCGGCCCGCTGCAGCTCGACGTGCTGCGGGTGCGGCTCAAGGACGAGTACGGCCTCGAGGTGATGTGGGACTCAGCCGAGTTCGAGCTGGCGCGCTGGATCTCGTCGGACGATCCGAAGGCGCTGGAGGCGTTCGTCAAAGCCTATCCGCTGAGCATCGCCGACGACCTCGACGGCGACGTGGTGTTCCTCGCCGCCAACCAGTTCCGCCTCGACTACACCAAGGAACGCGCGCCGGGCATCGTGTTCACCGATATCAAGGATACGAACGCCGCAAAGGTCGCCTGACACATAGCGATCGGTTCACGATCGTTCAGGGCGGATCAGACGCGCAACGCGGCGCGCTCGGCGTCGAGCATGAAATCGCGCGTGATCGGCGCCGCATCGCGCTTCTTGCCGGCCACCAGCTGGAACACCATGTGCGAGCCGTGCATGAAATCGAGCTCGACGGCCGCGAGATAGAACTCCCACATCCGGCAAAAGCGCTCGTCGTAGATCAGCCTGGCCTGCGCCCGGTTGGCGGCGAAGCGTTCGCGCCAATGACGCAGCGTATGGCTGTAGTGAAGCCGCAGAACTTCGAGGTCCAGCGTCCACAGCCCGTTGCGTTCCACCGACGCGAACACTTCGGACAAGGCCGGCACATAGGCGCCAGGGAAGATGTACTTGCGGATGAACGGCCCCGTCGTGCCGGGAGGGGTATTGCGCCCGATGCAATGAATGAAGGCGTAGCCGTCGTCGGTGAGCAGGTTTCGAATCTTGCCGAAATATTCGTCGAAGTGCCCGATGCCGACGTGCTCCATCATGCCGACCGAGACCACGCGGTCGAACTGTCCGGTCAACTCGCGATAATCCAGTTCGCGGAACTCCACCAGATCTGCCACGCCCGCCTGTTGGGCGCGCTCGCGCGCCACCTTGATCTGTTCCGGCGACACGTTGAGTGCGACGACGCGCGCGCCGGTTTCGCGCGCCAGATGAATGGCGAAACCGCCCCAGCCTGAGCCGATCTCGGCGACCGTCATCCCCGGTGTGAGCTGCAGCTTCGAGGTCGCGTGAATGAGCTTGTTGCGCTGCGCATCCTCCAGCGTGTCGCGTTCGGGGTCGCGGAAATACGCGCAGGAATAATGCAGGTCGCGGTCAAGGAAGAGCCGATAGAGATCGGTCGAGATGTCGTAGTGGTGGCGGGCATGGGCGGCCGCCGTACCGATCGGATTGGCTTGATGCCAGCGCCGCAACCCGCGCCAGATTTTGCGCAACACCCGTTGCGAAGCGTGGCCGGCGAGGCCCGCCCGATTGACCGAGAACAGTTGCAGGAAATCGTGGACGGTCGAGCCGTTCTCGAACGTCAACGTTCCGTCCATGTAGGCCTCGGCGGCGCGCAATTCGGGATTGAGGAACAGCTTGGTCTCCAGCGAGCGGTCATGGATGCGTGCTGTCACGTCCGGGCCGGGTCCGTGGCCGCCGAATACATGCAGACGCCCACCGGAATCGTAGAGCCGCAGATGTCCGTTCCGGATGAATTTTCGCAACAAGTTCGAGAGCAACCGCAATGTAAGCCCCGTCGCATTCAGAAAGACAGACGATAGCAGCCGCGGCGGTTTCCCAGAAGCCGTGCCCTGCCAATTCCCCGCTGCGGAGCTGGCCGCCGAGATTATTGCCGCATCGGCTTGCTCAGATACCGTGAGCCCTTCAGCCCATAGCGCCACGGCAGCTCCGCCGCCTTGGTGATGCCGATCCGCACGCCAGCGAGCCCTTCAAGCCTCTTCGCGCGCTGCTGTAAACATACAGCGTGGCTAGTCGATCACTCGATCGGCACGGGCGATCAACGATGGCGGAAGGTTGAGGCCGAGTGCTTTGGCAGCCTTCAGATTGATGATGAGCTCGTACTTGTTCGGAGCTTGTACGGGCAAAGCAGTCGGCTTTTCCCCCTTGAGAATGCGATCGACATAGATCGCCGCAAGTCGATATTGTTCGCTTTCATTGGGTCCATAGCAGATCAAGCCGCCGCTCGCGACAAAGTAGCTGAAGGGATAAACAGCAGGCAGATTATACCGGGCTGCCAGAGTGGCGATCAGTTGGGGATGGTTTGCGCCGAAGCCGCTTGCAGTTACGATCAGCCCGCCATTTGGCTCGCGAGCGAATGCAGCAATCCCACGCTCGACTTCGGCGGCATCGCGCGTACCGATGGCGCTCAATTCCATTCCAACCGGCGCGACGGTTTGGACTGCTGAAAACTGGCCGATCCCGGCGGCTGTGAAAGTAGTCCGCAACACCGCGATGCGGGATACTTGGGGCGCAACCTCCTTGAGCAATTCTAGCCATTTGGCGCTGATCGCGTATTCGAACGAGGTGAAGCCCGTCGCATTTCCGCCAGGCCGCGCCATACTCGCGACCAAACCGGAGCCCACCGGGTCGATGACCTGCGCGAACACTATCGGCACGGTTTGGGATGCTCGCTGCAGTTCCACCACTGCGGTTGTCGTGATGGCAAGGACGACATCGGGATTGAGTGCGAGCAATTCGGCGGTGTACTTGCGATAGTTGTCCGCAACGCCGGCGGCCCCGCGCGTCTCGACGCGGACGTTCTGTCCTTCAACCCAACCGAGGCTGTGTAACGCCTGACGGAACAGTGACAGACGAGATTTTCCATCGGCATGGTCGAGTGCGACATTCGTCAGTACGGCGACGCGCTTCACTCGTTCCTGGGCGGCGCTTGCGAACGGCCATGTTGCCGCGGCGCCGCCCAAAACGCCAAGAAATGCCCGCCGCCTCATGTCGCCCCCGAAGGCTCAGAAGATGGCATGGTAGCGGCCAAGCTAAGTGCTTTGGAAGGGGGTCGGCGTTTTTGGCTCGAACGCGGACGCCGATCTGTTAGTCTCATCCTACCGAAACGGCTTGCTCAGATACCGCGATCCCTTCAGCCCGTAGCGCCATGGCAGGTCCGCCGCCTTGGTGATGCCGATCCGCACGCCGGCGACGGCTTCCGGCGTCTCCTCGCGGGCGATCAGTTGAAACGGCCGCCGGTCCAGCGCCAGCCCGTTGTGGGCGATCGAAATTCCCAAAGCCTCGCACAGCCGGCCCGGTCCTGAGCAGAGCAGCCGCTCGTCCTTGAGGCCGCGGCGGCGGCGCATCTTTGTGAGGCCCTCCAGCGGCTCGATCGCGCGGATCAGCACCGCGCTGGCCGAGCCCGTCTCCTCGCACACGAAGTTCACGCACCAGTGGATGCCGTACGACCGGTACACGTAGGCAAAGCCTGGCGGTCCGAACATCACGGCGTTGCGCGGCGTCTGCCCATTGAAGCTGTGCGCCGCCGGGTCGGTGTGGTGATAGGCCTCGACCTCGACAATCCGGCCGCCGACGCCGCCGACCAGCAGCGTCGCCCCGATCAGTTCGGGCGCGACCTCGTGGACCGAGCGGTCGAAGAAGCTGCGTTGCAGGCGGGCGGGCATGAACGTTTGTTTATCGTCCGGCGGCATGTCCCGGCGAAGTGGATACCGGTTCGACGACAAGGACATGCGCCAATGCAAAGAAGCTAGCACTACTTTGGCAGATTTACTCACGCCGCTGCTCGTTGCAAATCCATTTTCGGCAATGCGGGCATCGCTGCGGCGGTGGTCGAGCGAAGAGTTCGAGGATGGCGTGGCGCACGGCGGGCAAGGTCGGCTGAGGCGGTGGCCCGTTGATTCTTTTTTTTCCGCCTTGCTGTTGCGAGGCGGCGATGCTGGAGGAAGGCGTACGCGATCATCGTCATGAGCGCATGACGGTGAAGGCCTTGCCAGGATCGTCCCTCGAAGTGATCGAGACCGAGTTCTTCTTTCAGCTGCTGGTGAGCCTGCTCGCAAATCCATCGCGCCTTGATGGTGGCCGCCAAGGTGCGCAGGTCGGTCTTCGCCGGCAGGTTGGCGAGATAGTATTTCTTCTCTCCCGACATCCTGTGTTCGCCGATGAGCCAAGCCTCGTCCCCGGGCAGATGTTGCTGACCCTTGTCCCTGATCCGCTGCGGTGGTCCGTCGGCGACCCGCACGCGGACAGCGGCGAAACGAGCCTTGAGCTTTCCTTTCGTGCCGGTGCGCCAACTGATGTTCTGCCATTTGGCATCGGCCAGCATGTCTTCGGCCGCCATCGATAGAATGTCAGGGACGTGCCGCTGACGGGGACGGCCGCGCCCGGCAACCGGCCAGATCATCTGCACATCGGCAGGGTACACCTTGAGGTGACGCGGAATACCGACCGCCCAGGCAAGTTTGCGAGCTGTGAGCCCCTGGCGGAACGGCGCGCTCAGCCCATAACCGGCATCCGCCAGCACGCAGCCAAAGCGCACACCGGCCGCGATGACACGATCGATCTCCGCCAGAGCCATCTCCGGCTTCGTCCGCGCCGTTCGATATTCGGCCGGAACACCCGCTCGCTTCAACCGAGCCCGATTGCTCGTCCAACTCTCGGGAAGAAACAACCGCAACGCCAGCATGACCGGTACTTCGCCTCGCGCAAGCGTCAGCGACACCAGGGTCTGGCAATTGGCGGTCTTGCCGAGCGCCGAAGCATATTGCGGAGCGACACCCACCGAATGCGTGCCCTTCTTGGGAATCGCGGTGTCGTCGATCACCAGCACGGCATCGCTGCCGCCGACGAGCCTATCCGCTTGAACAAGCAGTTCTGTCTCCACCGGCGCCGCATCCCAGACCCCGGCCGCAATGAAGTGGTGCAATTGATCATATTCGCCAAGCGCAAGCCGCTCCGCCATCGGCTGAATGCTCTTGCGATCGCCAGGGCCGATCAGCCCCGATACGTAGAGCGGACACATTTGTCGCCGCGCCTTATGACCCAACCGATCCAGAAACGGCTTGAGCCAACGTCCAAGCTCTTCTCTCCAATCCAACGTTCTGCCAACCATGGTCGGCCCCTCCAAAAGCCGACCACCCATGAGTCACAGAAAAACTGATTTGGGAATCCCGCGCCGCTCAAAATCTGCCAAAGTAGTGCTAGGACCTATCCCGGTTCGATTGAACCGGAATAGGTCCCTCCGCGAAAATCTTTTTGTGTTGGGTCTAGCGGTGGCAAAAGCGCCCACCACATCGCGCCGAATTATCCCGGGCAGGAGGCCCACCTCATGGACACCGTCGCGGCGAACGAAGAGACCATCACGCTCGGCCAGGCCAAGAAGCTCGTCCAGTGCATGGCGCAGGAGCAGAGCTTCCTGTTCCTGTCGGCGCCGGGCGTCGGCAAGTCCGAGATGGTAGTCCAGGCGGCGGCGGAAGCCGGCCTGCCGTGCCGCTCGCTGCTCGGGACGCAGATTGCGCCGGAGGACGTCAGCGGCGTGCCGCGCATCGTCGGGGAGCGCTCGGTGTTCTGCCCGCCGCGCATCCTGCTGCCGGAAAATCCCGAGCCGTTCTGCCTGTTCCTCGACGAACTGCCGGCCTGCGCGCCGGACGTGCAGAAGGCGTTCTATTCGCTGCTGTTGGAGCGCCGCCTCGGCGAGCACGCCTTGCCGGCCGGCACCTGGGTGGTCGCGGCCGGCAACCGCATGCAGGACCGCGCGCTGGTGCGCTCAATGAGCTCGGCGCTGGTCAACCGCGTCACCATCCTGCACCTGCGGGTCGATGCCGACGAATGGCAGGCTTGGGCCGTCAAGAACGGCGTGCGCGCCGATATCCGGAACTTCGTGGCTTACATGCCCGACGCGCTGATGCGTCCGGTGCCGGGGGAGCCGGTGCCGTTCTCGACGCCGCGGGCCTGGGCGCTGTTGTCGCGCGCTCTGGATCTCGCCGAAAGCGCCGGAATCCTGAACCGCGAGACCCGCCGCGCGCTGGCGTTCGGCCGTGTCTCGGCGGAGGATGCCGCGGTGTTCTGCGCGCTTGCCGAGGAGCAGATCGGCGCCATGCGGCCGATCGAAGATTACATCATCCAGCCCAACTTCCTGCCGCAGACCGACGCGGCGCGCTGGTTCATCCTCAATTGCGTGCGCCAGCATGTGCGCGACGGCCGCCTGACGCATCTCAAGCCGCGCGCGGTGAACCGCTTCCTGCGTGCGCTTCAGCCCGAGCAGCAGCTCACCGTCCTTACCGACCTGGTCGAGCAATGGGGCGCGCTCGGCGCCGACAAGGCGATGTTCGATCTCTTGAAGAAAGTTATCGCGCTGTGAGCGCCATCGTTCCGTCCGATCGCGCCACGCTCGACCGCATCGCGCGCCACTTGCGGCTTGTTACTGCGCCGCTGCCCCACCTTGCCGGTCTCGCGGCCGCAGTGCGTGTGAGCATCGATGAGCGGGTGCCGACCATGGGCGTGTTCGCGTCCGGCCGGATGGTCGCCAATCCGGCCTTCGTCGCGCGGCTCAAGGACAACGAACTGATCTTCGTGCTGGCGCACGAGCTGTTGCACCTCGCGCTGCGCACCCACGACCGCGCCAAGGGTTCGGGCCGGCTCGAGTTCAACTACGCGCACGACTACATCATCAACGACATCCTTCGGGTCGCGCTCGGCTTCACTGGTATCCCCGCGGGCGGGCTCGACATGCCGGGGGCGCGCGAGAAATCCGCCGAGCAGATCGTGCTGGAGATGCGCAAGAACGCCGACAAGATGGCGTCGAAGTCGCGCGTGTTTGAGGGCGAGCATGTCACGCTCCGGCGGATGTTCGGCGCGGGCTCCGGCGAGCCGCAGGATCAACAGGACGCCGGCGACGTGCTCGACGACAAGACCGAGCGCGATCTGTTTCCGGCCGAGGCGGCGGAGCAGGCCGAGCGCGCCAAGACCTTGCGCGAACTTGCCGCGAACAGCCTGGCGCTCGCCAAGGCGATGGACGCCATGAGGGGAAGGGGCGGCGAAGGCTCGGTCGCGCAGCATCAGGTCGTCACGGCGTTGCGCGGGCTTTACCGCACGCCGTGGGAGATGAGCCTGCAGCGCTGGATGGAGTCCGTAGCTCCTGGCGAGCGCACCTTCACCCGGCCGTCGCGCCGCGGCGCCGACCGCGACGACATCGTGCTGCCGGGCCGCAGGCGTGAATCCTGGATGCTCAATGTGGTGCTCGATACCTCCGGCTCGATGACCGACGACATCCCCCGCGTGCTCGGCGCGGTCGCGGATTTTTGCGATGCGGTCGCGGTCGATCAGATCCGGGTCGTACAGTGCGACACCTCGGTGACGTCTGACGAGGTTCTCTCCCCGAATGAACTTGCTGACTATCGGGTCAGCGGCTACGGCGGCACCGATCTCGGTCCGGCCATGCTGGCGCTCGCCGACGATCCGCACGTCACCGCCTGCCTGATCGTCACCGACGGCGACATCGCCTATCCAACTGAGGAAATGCCGTACGGCGTCCTCTGGGTGCTGCCGGCGCACGGCAGCGCGCAATTCCGCCCGCCTTACGGGCACGTCGTCACCATGCAGAGGGCAGAGCCATGAAGGCCGTGCAGGAGCTTGTCGCCTATTTCGATCGCCGCGGGGCGCTGTCGCCGCGCCAATTGCACAAGCTGCTCGACCAGGGCTTCCTGGCGGCGGACGCACCGCAGACCATGATCGACCTGTGCGATCCGGTCGGCGCGACGTTTTATTTCCGCGTCCGCGGCGCGGTCGAGGGCATGCTTTGGGGGACCGATGTGTACACCGGCGATTCCGCCCTGGCGGTCGCGGCCGTTCACGCCGGCCTGGTCAAAGTGGACGAGAGCGCGATCGTCAAAGTGACGGTGGTTGCGCCCTTGCAGAAGTATCAGGGCTCGGTGCGCCACGGTGTCGCCAGCCATGACTTCGGCCGCTACGGCACGGCCTATAAGCTCTCTGCGATCTGAGGGGTCCGCCTCAGGTCTTGCTGAAGTATTGCAGCGCAACCGCATCTGTGGCGGCGCGGCAACATGCCTGGAACATTTGCCAGCTGGCCCGCAACTCACCGGTTCGTGCCGCTATTTGGCCATACCATTCGCTGCAATTGGCGCCGTTCTCAAGCCGCTGCGAGCTTTTCCGGATTTTTTGCCGGAACGGACAGCGGCGGGAACGGCACAGTTACCGCAGGCGCTGTTTCCAGGGGAGGAATTGGCGGGGCGGAAGGGCCGGGGGGCCCGGAACGTCAATGGACGCCAAGACCGATCTCAAGTCCAGGCTGCCCAGCCGTCATGTCACCGAAGGGCCCGCTCGCGCGCCGCATCGGTCGTATTACTACGCGATGGGTCTGACCAAAGAGCAGATCCATCAGCCGTTCGTCGGCGTCGCCTCCTGCTGGAATGAAGCTGCGCCCTGCAACATCGCCCTGATGCGCCAGGCGCAGGCGGTGAAGAAAGGCGTCGCGGCCAACCACGGCACGCCGCGCGAGTTTTGCACCATCACCGTGACCGACGGCATCGCCATGGGCCATGCCGGCATGTACGCCTCGCTGCCGTCGCGCGAGGTGATCGCCGACTCGGTCGAGCTCACGATGCGCGGCCACGGCTACGACGGCTTGGTTGGCCTGGCCGGCTGCGACAAGTCTCTGCCCGGCATGATGATGGCGATGGTCCGCCTTAACGTGCCGTCGATCTTTATCTACGGCGGCTCGATCCTGCCTGGCAATTTTCGCGGTCAGGTCGTCACCGTGCAGGACATGTTCGAGGCGGTCGGTCGCCATTCGGTCGGTTCGCTATCCGATGAAGACCTCGACGAGATGGAGCAGGTCGCCTGCCCGTCGGCCGGCGCCTGCGGCGCGCAGTTCACTGCCAACACCATGGCCACCGTTTCCGAGGCGATCGGCCTTGCGCTGCCGTATTCGGCTGGGGCGCCGGCGCCCTACGAAATCCGCGACCGGTTCTGCATGACCGCAGGCGAGCAGGTTGTGGAGCTCATCAAGCTCAACATCCGCCCGCGCGACATCGTCACCCGGAAAGCTTTGGAAAACGCCGCCGCAGTTGTGGCGGCCTCCGGCGGCTCCACCAACGCGGCGCTGCATCTTCCGGCCATTGCGCATGAATGTGGCATCGAATTCGACCTGTTCGACGTCGCCGAGGTCTTTAAAAGAACACCTTATGTCGCGGATTTGAAACCAGGTGGCCGTTATGTTGCCAAGGACATGTTCGAGGTTGGCGGCATTCCGCTGCTGATGAAGACGCTGCTCGACCATGGCCACCTGCATGGCGAGTGCCTCACCGTCACCGGGCGGACCATTGCTGAGAACCTCAGCAAGGTGAAATGGAACCCGGACCAGGATGTTGTGCGTGCTGCCGATAAGCCGCTCTCTCCGACCGGCGGTGTGGTGGGGCTCAAGGGCAACCTCGCTCCTGAAGGTGCGATCGTGAAGGTTGCGGGCATGGACAACCTCAAGTTCACCGGTCCGGCGCGCTGCTTCGACGGTGAGGAAGCCTGCTTTGAGGCGGTCCGGAACAAGAAATACAAGGAAGGCGAGGTTCTGGTGATCCGCTACGAGGGCCCCAGGGGCGGCCCCGGCATGCGCGAGATGCTGTCCACCACCGCCGCGCTCTACGGCCAGGGCATGGGCGGCAAGGTGGCGCTAATCACCGACGGGCGCTTCTCCGGCGCGACGCGCGGCTTCTGCATCGGCCATGTCGGACCCGAAGCGGCGGTCGGCGGCCCGATTGCACTTATTCGTGATGGCGATCACATCGTCATCGATGCTGACAAGGGCACGCTCGACGTTGAGTTGAGTGCCGACGAGCTTGCCAAGCGCAAGTCATCCTGGAAGTCCCGCGAGAACGAGGCCAGCTCCGGTTATCTGTGGAAATACGCCCAGCAGGTCGGATCGGCGCTCAATGGCGCCGTGACCCATCCTGGTGGCGCTGCCGAAAAGACGACCTATGCGGATATCTAGTCTCATGGGATTGGCCGCGGTGGCCGGGCTCGCCGTGTGGCTGGACGCGGACCCGGTGCTGTCGCTCGACGGTACGCCGTCGCCGAACGCCGCCGCATTGCCCGCCGCCGCATTGCCCCCCGCCTCGTTGGCTGCGCCTGATCCCACCATTGCCGCGCCGAAGGCTGCGCTCGCGCCGGCGAACGTGCCCAACGTCGCGCTGTCGCCGAGCGATGCGTTTCGCCGCGCCACCGAGGCGCTCAAGAGCGGCGAGCGCAAGAACGCGCTAACCTCGCTGCAATATGCTGCGGACCACGGCCATGGCGTCGCGCTCTGGCAGCTTGGCCGCATGTATGCAGAGGGCGATGGCGTGGTTCGCGACGATCGCCGCGCCTTTGAATATTTCCGCAAGTTCGCCGACAGCCACGCCGACGATCATCCGGCGACGCCGCGCTCGCGCTTTGTCGCCAACGCCTTCGTGGCGCTCGGCCACTACTATCTCGATGGCATCCCAAACTCGCCGGTCGAGGCCAGCCCCGAGCGCGCGCGGCGGATGTTCTATCACGCAGCCTCGTACTTCGGGGATCCTGAGGCGCAGTATCAGCTCGCGACGCTCTACGTCGACGGCAACGGCGTGATCCGCGATGCCAAGCGTGCGGTGCCGTGGCTTACGCTCGCGGCGAACAAGGGGCACTACAAGTCGCAGGCGCTGCTCGGCCGCATCCTGTTCCGTGGTGAGCACGGCATGCGCCAGGCGGCATTGGGCCTGATGTGGCTCACGGTCGCGAGCGACGGGCCGGGCGGCGCTGTGAAGTGGGTCGCCGAATTGCGCGAAAGCGCCTTCAAGCAGGCGACCGATCGTGACCGCGAGGCGGCCCTGGTGCTGCTGGAGCGCTGGGTCGAAGGCCGGCGGCAGTAACCTTCGAAGGCCGGGTATCAGGGTGTGTCGATCGCCAGGTCGACAAAGACCGGCACGTGATCCGACGGCTTTTCCCAGGACCGCACATGCTTGTCGATGCCAGTGGCGGTGAGCCGGTCGGCGGCTTGCGGCGAGAGCATCATGTGGTCAATGCGGATGCCCCAGTTCTTCTGCCAGGCGCCGGCCTGGTAATCCCAGAACGTGTAAAGGCCGGGGTCGTCGCTGACCGCGCGGATCGCGTCGGTCAGCCCCAGGCTGGCGAATGAGCGGAAGGCCTCCCGGGTCTGCGGCAGGAACAGCGCGTCGTTCGTCCAGACCGCCGGGTTGTGTACGTCGGCGGCGGTCGGGATGACGTTGTAGTCGCCAGCTAGGATCAGCGGCTCTTCCAGTTGAAGTCGTTCCTGTGCATAGTGAGAAAGCCGCTGCATCCATTTGAGCTTGTACAAGTATTTGTCCGTGTTTGGCGGGTTGCCATTGGGCAGATAGATCGAAGCAACGCGCACCACGCCGGTCGCGGTCGATACCGCCACTTCCAGAAAGCGGGCGTGATCGTCGCTGTCGTCGCCGGGCAGGCCCGGTGTCACCTCATCGAACTTGAAACGCGACAGGATCGCCACGCCATTGAAGGTCTTCTGGCCGTGCACGGCGAGGTTGTAGCCAAGCGCCTCGAAGGCCTGGCAGGGGAAGGCGTCGTCCATGCACTTGATTTCCTGGAGACAGACGATGTCCGGCTTCCGCTCGGCCAGCCACGCCGCCAGTTGCTCAGTCCGCTGTCGGATGGAGTTCACGTTCCAGGTGGCGATGCGCATCGGCTTTCTGAGAGCTTTCCGGCCGGGTCCGGCCGCGCGGGCGTCAATTAACCACTCAAAGGCCGCTCCGAACACCCGAAAACGCCGGAAGCAACAGGGAATATCGGTGTTCTTCAGTCGGGGCGGCAGATGCGTCCGGGACCGCGTTGTGGTATCAATCGCTCCTATCCGTGTGAAAACCGCGGGTGGGGGTACGTTTAGAGCGGATCGGCTGGTGGGCCGGTCCGATAGCGAGTTTTCAGAGGATGACAAAGCGGACTTGGCTTGTGGGGGTGGCGATGGTGCTCGCCCTGGCGGGCGGCGCCGTCGTGACCCGGGACATCTGGTATCCGCCGGGCGCCGTTGCGCAGGCGCCGCGGCCGAACCCGCAGGCGCGCGGCGTGCCGGTCATCACCGCCGTTGCGGAAAAGAAAAAGGTGCCGTTGCAGGTCGAACTGCTGGGCACCGTGACGCCGATTGCCAGCGTCGCCATCAAGTCGCGGCTCGAGACAGAGATCGTCGGCGTGCATTTCAACGATGGCGCCATGGTCAAGCAGGGCGATCTGCTGTTCACGCTGGATGGCCGCGCCATCGAAGCGCAGATCCGCGACCTCGAGGCGGTGCTGGTCAGCGCCAGGGCGCAGCTCGAGCAGAACGAGCGCGATCTCGAACGCTACACCGAGTTGGTTGCCAAGAACGCGGCCACGCAAGTCCAGCTCAACAACACCAAGACGCAGGTCCATGTCTGGCGCGCCGCGTCGAGCTCGACGTCGGCCAAGATCGAAAACCTGAAGGTGCAGTTGTCCTACTGCACCATCCGTGCGCCGATCGCCGGACGCGCCAGCATGGCCGCGGTGAAGGTGGGCAATTTCGTGCGGCCGGCCGACGTCGCGCCGCTCGCCACCATCATCCAGATCGCGCCGGTCTATGTGGCGTTCGCGCTGCCGCAGAACAATCTGCCGGCGTTGCGCGAAGCGCTTGCGGCGGAAACCGCCACCATCCAGGCCATCATCCCGGGCGAGAAGCGGCGCGCCAGCGGCCACGTCTCGATGATCGAAAACACCATCGATGCGGGCACCGGTACCGTCACCGTTCGCGCGACCATGCCGAACGCCGACGGGCTGCTGTGGCCCGGCACGCTGGTGCGCGCGCAGTTGACATTCCGCGAGGAGACGGCGGTCGTGGTGCCGCCGACCGCGGTGCAGTTGAGCCAGACCGGCTCCTTCGTCTTCGTGGTCAAGGACGGCATCGCCACCGTGCAGCCGGTCAAGGTAGCACGCTCGCAGCAGAACGAAACCGTGCTGGAAAGCGGCCTGCAGGGCGGTGAGACCGTCGTCACCGACGGCCAGCTCCGCCTGACCAACGGCGCGAGGGTAGAGCCGCGCAGCGCCAACGCGCCGGCCGGATCCTGACCCATGAACCTATCCGAGCTTTGCATCCGCCGGCCGGTTTTGACGACGCTGATCACGGCGTCGTTTATCGTGTTTGGCGTGTTCGCCTACCGGCTGCTCGCGGTCGCCGCGCTGCCGCGGGTCGACTTCCCGACCATTCAGATCCAGGCGCAACTGCCGGGCGCCAGTCCGGAAACCATGGCGGCCTCGATCGCGTCGCCGATCGAACGGCAGCTTTCGACCATCGCCGGCATCAGCGCGATCACCTCGTCTTCGACCCAAGGGTCGACCTCGATCATCATTCAGTTCGAGCTTAGCCGCGACATCGACAGCGCCGCGCTCGACGTGCAGACCGCGCTGTCCACGGCGGCGCGCCGGTTGCCGCCGGAAATGACCACGCCGCCGCAGTTCCGCAAGGTCAATCCGGGCGACTTCCCGATCCTGTTCATCAGCACCCGTTCGGCGACGCTGCCGCTGCACGTCGTCAACGAATATGCCGAGACCGTGTTGGCCCAGCAGATCTCGCAAATCCAGGGCGTCGCGCAGGTCCAGATTTACGGCTCGCAGCGGTTCGCGATCCGCGTCCAGGTCGATCCGGTGGCCGCAGCGGCACGCAACATCTCGCTCGACGAAATCCGCAACGCCGTGAGCCGCGCCAATTCCAACGTGCCGGTCGGCACGCTGGCGGGCGAGCAGCAGAACATCACGCTGCAGGCGTCCGGCGCGCTGACGAAGGCGGCGGACTATCAGACGATCACGGTCGCTTACCGCAACGGCGTTTCGGTGAAGCTCAACGAGGTCGCCCGCGTGCTCGACAGCGTCGAGAACGACAAGGTCGCGAGCTGGTTCAACAACGAGCGCGCCGTGGTGCTCGCCATTCAGCGTCAGCCTGACGCCAACACCGTCGCGGTGGTCGATGCGGTGCGTGAGCGGCTCCCCGCGTTCCGCGCCCAGGTACCGGCCGCGATCGAGATGCAGTTCCTGCTCGACCGTTCGCTGTCGATCCGCGACTCGGTTGCCGAGGTGCAGTTCCACCTGTCGATTTCCGTAGCCCTGGTGGTGCTGGTGATCTTCCTGTTCCTGCGCAAGGCGTCCGCCACCATCATTCCCTCGCTCGCGGTTCCGGTGTCACTGATCGGCACCTTCGCGGCGATGTATGCGTTCGGCTTCTCGATCAACAACATGACGCTGCTGGCGCTCGCGCTGTCGGTCGGCTTCGTGGTCGACGATGCGATCGTCATGCTGGAGAACATCGCGCGCCATATCGAAGGCGGCATGCGGCCGTTCGAGGCGGCGCTCAAGGGCTCTCGCGAAGTCGGCTTTACCATCATCTCCATCACCTTCTCGCTGATCGCGGTGTTCATTCCGGTGCTGCTGATGGGCGGCATGGTCGGCCGCGTGTTCCGCGAATTCGCCGTCACCATTTCGGTCGCCATCGTGGTGTCCGGCTTCGTCTCGCTGACGCTGACGCCGATGCTGTGCGCCCGCGTGCTGAAGGTCCATCACGAGAACGAGAAGCAGTTCTTCATCCTGCGCTGGTTCGAGGCGATGTTCCGTAGCTGGCTGCGCGCCTACGAATGGTCGCTCGACTGGGTGATCCGATACAAGGCGATCATGCTGGTGGTCACCTTCGCCACGCTCGGCGGCTCGGTCTGGCTCTACATGGTGATCCCGAAGGGCTTCTTTCCGCCGGAGGACACCGGCTACATCGCCGTCACCGTCGAAGGGCCGAGCGACATCGGCTTCCAGGCAATGTCCGAACTGCAGCGCAAGGTCGCTGACGTGATTAGCCAGGACAAGGCAGTCGAATATCTCAATTCGACGGTCGGCACCGGTGGGCCGAATCCGACATCGAACTACGGCCGCATGCTGCTTGGTCTGAAGCCGATGAGCGTGCGCAAGGAGACCTCGACGCAGGTGATCCAGCGGCTGCGCAGCTCCGCCATGGCGGTGCCGGGCGTCGCAGTCTATTTCCAGAACATCCAGAACATCCGCGTGGTGGCGCGCATCTCCAAGAGCGAGTTCCAGTACACGCTGCAATCCAGCGATACCGAGGCGCTGTACCGGATCGCTCCGGAGCTGCAGGCGCAAGTCGAGAAGGTCGAAGGGCTGCGTGACGTTACTGCCGACCTCTACATCAAGAATCCGGAGATGGTCGTCGAGGTCGACCGCGAGAAGGCGGCGGTCTACGGCATCACGGTCGATCAGATCCGCCAGGAACTCTACAACGCGTTCGGCTCGCGCCAGATCGGCACCATCTACACGCCGTCGAACGACTATCAGATCATCATGCAGAGCATGCCGGAGTTCCAGACCGACCCGACGGCGCTCTCCAAAATCTTCCTGAAGACCCGAGCCGACAGTCCCGCGACGGCGACGGCGGGCAGCGGCGCCAGCGGCTCGGGCCAGCTCACCGGGCCGTCGATCCCGCTCTCCGCGGTCACCAGGCTGGTGCCCTCTGTCGGGCCGTTGCAGGTCAACCACCAGGGCCAGCAGCCGTCGGTGACGATCTCGTTCAACCTCGCGCCCGGCGTGTCGCTCGGCTACGCGGTCGACCAGATCCAGCGCATCGAGCGCGAAGCCGGCCTGCCGGCCTCGATCACCACCGGCTTCCAGGGCTCGGCCCAGGTGTTCCAGGAATCGCTGAAGGGACAGGGCATCCTGGTGCTGGCCGCGATCTTCGCCGCCTATGTGGTGCTCGGCATCCTCTATGAGAGCTTCATCCATCCGATCACCATCATCTCCGGCCTGCCATCGGCCGGCATCGGCGCGCTGCTGACGCTGATGCTGTTCAAGATGGACCTCACGGTCATTGCCATGATCGGCATCGTCATGCTGGTCGGCATCGTGAAGAAGAACGCGATCATGATGATCGATTTTGCGATCGAGCGAAGACGCGTCGGCCTTGGCGCCGAGGCCGCGATCCGCGAGGCGGCGCTGCTGCGCTTCCGCCCAATCATGATGACGACCTTCGCCGCGATCTTCGGCGCGCTGCCGATCGCGATCGGCTCGGGCGCCGGCGCGGAGCTGCGCCAGCCGCTCGGCGTCGCGGTGGTCGGCGGCCTGCTGCTCTCGCAGCTGCTGACGCTCTATATCACCCCGGTCGTCTACCTCTATCTCGACCGCATCGACCGCCGCATCAAGCGCCGGCTCGAGCCGCAGCTCGAAGAAATTCCCGAGCCGATCAAGCCCGCGGTCGCGGCGGAGTAGTCATGACGTTGCGTTTGCTGTGCTGGTGCGTGGCGGTGCTGATCGGCCTGTACGGTAGCGCCTTTGCACAGTCGTCCGCGCCATCCTGGCCCAGCAAGCCGATCCGTGTGATCATTCCGTTCGGCGCCGGCAGCGCGACCGACATCATTCCGCGCATCGTGTTCGAGCCGCTTTCGGCGCAGCTTGGCCAGCCGATCGTGGTCGAGAACCGTGTCGGCGCCGGCGGCACGCTCGGCGTCACCGCGGTCGCCACCGCCGAGCCCGATGGTCACACCCTGCTGGCGCATTCCAACGCGCACACCATCTCGCCCGCGATCTATTCGAAGCTGTCGTACGATCCTGCCGGCGATTTCGCCGGCATCACGCCGTTCGGCGCGGTGCCGAACGTGCTGATCATTTCGCCGTCGAAGGGGATCAAGACCATCCAGGAGCTTGTCGCGGCCGGCAAGGCGAAGCCCGGGACGCTTAACTACGCTTCGGTCGGGGTGGGCTCCGGCACGCATTTCAGCGTCGAGAAATTCAAGCTGAGTTCGGGTCTCGATGCGCAGCACATCCCGTACAAGGGCGGGCCGGAGGCGCTGACCGATGTGATCGCCGGCCGCGTCGATTTCTATTTTTGCCCGATCAACACGGCGCTGCCGCACATTCGCGAGGGCAGACTGATTGCCCTGGTGACAAGTGCCACCGCGCGTTCGCCCGAACTGCCCGACGTGCCGACCACGGCCGAAGCGCGCTATAGGGACGCCGACTTCCCGGTCTGGATCGGCTTGATGGCGCCGGCCAGGACGTCGCGTTCGATTGTCGAAAAGCTGCACGCCGAAACCGTCAAGGCGATCCGGTTGCCGGCGACGCAGGAGCGGCTGATGAAGACCGGCGTCGCGCAGATGATTCTGACGCCTGCGGAATTCGACGCGCGCATCCGCGCCGAGATCGCGGCCAACGGCGCGGTCGCCAGGGCGGCCGGCATCAAACCGAATTAGGGGCATGTACTCATAAATATAGGTAGTGGCATGTCCGCCCCCGAAGGCGGACATTTCCTACGTCTGGCGCGATGTCTAAGTGCTGCCAATAAGCGACATCACGCCATTTATTCGATCACCTCGTCGGCGCGGCCAAGGAGAGGCAACGATACCGTGATGCCGAGCGCCTTCTCGCCTCAATTTTCTCGGTATCTTGCGCGATGCGGTCGTATCCGTTCGCGATCATCAACATTCGCACCCTGATGATCGGATCCTTGGACCTGTTCGCTCGAGCCCGGCATTGTTCGGCGTGCTCGTGCCAATATTTGGCATCACCAAGAGGAGTGGCCATTTTGCATCTCCCAACTCGAACGAGAAATTAGCAAGACTGTCCTTCAGCAGCTTGCGCGTAATCCCAAGGAGGGCGTTTTAAAAGAAACCCCAGCGCGGGGGCTGGGGTTTCTCCTTCCCCTCCGTTACGCGAGACCTCAAACGGATGCGTACCGACCATCACCTTTGCAAATTGCCGAAAGCTAAACACACCACGGCAACTTTGTGGCACCCGGTAACACGGTATGGGAAATCCAAACTTTTTCGGCGCGCAACTCGCAGGGTCACTGCATTTGCTCGTAGGCATCGACGAGAAAATGATCGAAGTCGTCGATGCGGATCAGGCCGAGGCGCGGGAAAGCGTCTGGAGACCGCTCTGAAACGCTGCGAAGTCGCCGCGAATGGGGTCGCTGCGCTGGGGGAAAGCGATGGCGTCGTGCACTAAATAGCCTCCATTTTTGGTACGCTATACGATCTATTCCGTGGGTGTTCGATGAAGGCAAGGTCGGCGTGGCTGCTAACTTGTGCCATGGGCACATCGATCGTCCTTGTGTTCTATGCAGCACTTCCCCGCGACAGTATCGACGCAATTCTAGGCTTCAGAAACCAACACCAAATCAGTTCAAGCGTGCTTGGTCGGGGTTGGAAGGCAGCCGAAGGTGCGACCCCAGATAGCCTAGCAGCCGACATCAGTCGGGAGGCTAGAACTCACACGCCGCAAGGTGGGGCGCTGCCTGTTGGACCCTTGGGCGCGAAGGGTGAGCCAAGTCTTCAGGAATCCAAAGGCGTTTCTGTGCCCCAAGGACCGCAAGGCGAACGAGGTCTGCCGGGACCGCAAGGCCCGCCAGGACCGCAAGGCGAGCCTGGCCTACAAGGACCGCGAGGCGAACCCGGCCCACCGGGACCACAAGGCGCACTCGGCCCGCCAGGACCTCAAGGCGAACGGGGTCTGCCAGGACCGCGAGGCGAACTCGGCCCGCCAGGACCGCAAGGCGCACTCGGTCCGCCAGGACCTCAAGGCGAACGGGGTCTGCCAGGACCGCGAGGCGAACCCGGCTCGCCAGGACCGCAAGGCGAACTCGGACCGCCAGGACCGAAAGGCGAGTCTGGCCTACAAGGACCGCGAGGCGAACCCGGCCCGCCAGGACCGGGACCGCAAGGCGAGCCTGGCCCGCCGGGACCGCAAGGCGAACACCGCTCTCAGGTATTCCATGGTCAACACGGGTCGCCAGCAGCGAATGGCGAGCGCGGACCTGAAGATCCCCAAACCGGCGCATTGAGCAAACCGCAACGGCGCGGATGGCAGGTTCGACACGCAAGTTCCCCAAATTGGCGAATTAAGAAAGGCTTCAACCGCACTTATGCGCGCTCTGACTTAGCGAGTCGCAATGTCGCCAACGATCGCCGGGCCCAAAGACGGTGGCAACCACGGCCGCCGCTACAGCACTGTCATGTTGCCTTGGTTCCCTACGGCTTTACGCGATACCGCGTCATCAGCTGTCAGTAGCCGAACATTGGCGGCGGCCAAACCGGCTCGCCACTGCAACATGCCGCGCAACCTTCGATCGGGGCTCTTCAACACCGCCAGCAGCGCTTCGGGTTCGCTTGCCACCCTTATTAAACGCTGGTCTCCTTGACCGAAACGTCCAGTCCCGCAAAATGGTCCATGCTGCGCTTCTCCTTCTGATGTTTGAGGCCGTAGCCACGGACCTCGTTTCACCATCAGCCTGAAGCGCAGCACCCAAAATATTCAGCTATCAACAAGCCGCCGGCCGATTACCCCATCGTTACCCAGGCAAGCGGACATTCCCTGCGTTCATGAGCACACGCCTTAGCCGACATTAAAGCGTAAAACTCGTCCCGCAGCCGCAGGACGCCTTGGCCAGCGGGTTGTTGACCTTGAACGCGGCGCCGATCAGATCGTCGACGAAGTCGATCTCCGAGCCCGCCAGGTATTGCAGCGACACCGAATCGATCAGCACGGTGGCGCCGTTGCGCGCCACCACGATGTCGTCGTCGGCCGCCTTGTCGCGCTCGACATCGAATTTGTACTGGAAGCCGGAGCAGCCGCCGCCTTGGACGCTGACGCGCAGCATGGCGCCCGCCGGCTCGGCCTTGAGGATTTCGCCGATCCGCCGCGCGGCCCGCTCTGTGACAGTGACGTTCGTCATGTCGGCCCTCTATAACAAGTCCAATGTGCCGCCGCCCGGCTGCAAGTCGCTAGTGTCGCGATTCGGAAGTTCGCCTGAATTCTCAGCAAGCTCCGAAGCGAACTTCCGAATCAAAGCGACACTAGCAACTCAATGATTCTAGTGTCCCTTTGAACCCGAAGTTCGCAAAGTCGCCTGCCGCACAATCGTGCGAACTTCGGGTTCGGGACACTAGCCCTGTGTGATAGTTAAGTGCGCCGGCCCGCAACGTCAATCGGACAAAGCCAGGCTCACCCAAGGCGGTCGAAGTGTCCGCATCCTTTGCCTCCAATGTGCGCAACAGCCGCGGCCGGCGCTATCTTGAGCCGGCGAGCGGCACGCGCAGCGCGTTCCGCCGCGATTGCGACCGCATCATCCATGCCACGGCGTTTCGCCGTCTCGCCCACAAGACGCAGGTCTTCGTGTTTCACGAGGGCGACCATTTCCGCACCCGGCTGACCCACACGCTGGAGGTCGCGCAGGTCGCGCGTTCGCTCGCCCGCGCGCTCGGCCTCGACGAGGACCTCGCCGAGGGCTCGGCGCTCGGCCACGATCTCGGCCATCCGCCGTTCGGCCACGCCGGCGAGCGCGCGCTCGATCATTGCCTCGCGGCGTTCGGCGGCTTCGACCATAACGCGCAGACCTTGCGGGTGGTGACTGCATTGGAGCGGCCCTATCCAAGCTTCGACGGCCTCAATCTCACCTTCGAGACGCTGGAAGGGCTGGTGAAGCACAACGGCCCGCTGACCGACCGCGCCGGGATCGCGATCGAGCGGCACGGCAAACGCGAGCTGCCGCGCGGCATCGCCGAATACTGCCGCGCTCACGACCTCGAACTGTGGACCTATCCGAGCGCGGAGGCGCAGGCCGGCGCGATCTCCGACGACATCGCCTACAATGCCCACGACATCGACGACGGGCTGCGGGCGGAAATGTTCGCGCTCGACGACATCGCTGCGGTGCCGCTGGTCGGCGATATCCTGCGCAGCATCGACAAGGATCATCCGCTCATCGAGCCGGGCCGCCGCGTTCACGAGCTGCGCCGCCGGCTGATCACCCGCATGATCGAGGACGTGATTGGGCAGACGCTGCGCAACGTGGCCGGGCGAAGCATCGATTCAGCAGCCGGCGTTCGCGGTGCGGCCGCGCCGGTGGTGACGTTCTCGCCGGCGATGGCCGAGGCCGATCGCGCCATCAAAGGCTTTCTCTATCCACGGCTCTATCGCCACGAACGCATCATGGCGATCATGAATGACGCGGAAAAAGTGGTGCGCGACCTGTTCGCCCACTATGTCGCGCAGCCCGCCGACATGCCGGCGGAATGGCGGCAGGGCCCGGACGGTCCCGCCGCCCGCGCGCTGCGGATCGCGGATTTCATCGCCGGCATGACCGACCGCTATGCCATGGTCGAGCACGATCGATTGGTGGGAAATACACCGGAATTGCGCTGACGGCGGGGTCGCACGCCTATCGGCGATTTGCTATCACCCCGCCGCATGAACGTCTTCAAGCTCTTCACCGCACATGTCCGCGCTGCCGTCGAGACGCTGGCCAAGGCCGGCGTATTTCCGTCTGCGCCCGCGCTCGAGCGTATCGTTGTCGAGCCGCCGCGCGAGGCCGGCCACGGCGACCTCGCCACCAACGCGGCGATGGTGCTGGCGAAAGACGCCGGACTCAAGCCGCGCGACCTGGCGGAAAAGATTGCCGCTGAATTGGAGAAGCGGCCGGAGATCGTCAAGACCGAGATCGCGGGCCCGGGTTTCATCAATCTGACGCTCGATCCGGCGGTGTGGCGCGATGCGCTCGCCGCGGCGATCAAGGCCGGCGTCGACTATGGGCGGGACGAGGGCGGCGATCATCACAAGGTCAACGTCGAGTACGTCTCGGCCAATCCGACCGGGCCGATGCACGTCGGCCATTGCCGCGGCGCGGTGTTCGGCGATGCGCTGGCGAACCTGCTCGCGTTCGCCGGATTGAAGGTGACGCGCGAGTACTACATCAACGACGCCGGCGCGCAGGTCGATGCGCTGGCGCGTTCGGCGTATCTGCGTTACCGCGAGGCACTGGGCGAGAATATCGGCGCGATCCCGGAAGGGCTCTATCCCGGCGACTACCTCAAGCCGGTCGGCGCAGCGCTCGCGAAGGAGTACGGCGACCGGCTCAAGGGCAAGCCGGAGTCCGAATGGCTCGCGCCGGTGCGCGGCAAAGCCATCGCGATGATGATGGACATGATCCGCGACGACCTCGCCGCGCTCAACGTGCGGCACGATGTGTTCTTCTCCGAGCGCTCGCTGGTCGAGGGTGGGGATAAGGTCGGCGCCACAATCGAGGCGTTACGGAGGAAAGGCGACATCTACGAAGGAAGGCTGGAAAAGCCGAAAGGAAGACCGGACGAGGACTACGAAGACCGCGAGCAAACGCTGTTCCGGTCCAACGAGTTCGGCGACGACGTCGACCGGCCGCTGAAGAAATCCGACGGCAGCTACACCTACTTCGCCTCCGACATCGCCTACCACAAGTCGAAATTCGACCGCGGCTTCGGGGACATGATCGACGTCTGGGGCGCCGACCACGGCGGCTACGTCAAGCGCATGAAGGCGGCGGTGAAAGCGGTGAGCGCCGGCGCCGCCGAGCTCGACGTGAAGATCGTTCAGTTGGTGAAACTCACCCGCGCCGGTGTCGAAGTGAAAATGTCGAAGCGCTCCGGCGAGTTCGTCACGCTTCGTGAAGTGGTGGACGAGGTCGGCAAGGACGCGGTGCGCTTCATGATGCTGTACCGCAAGAACGATGCGCCGCTCGACTTCGACCTCGCCAAGGTGATCGAGAAGTCGCGCGAGAATCCGGTGTTCTACGTGCAGTACGGACACGCCCGCGGTTATTCGATCTTCCGCAACGCCGCTCCTGTGCTGCCGCAACTGGCTACGGAACCGGCAGCGCGCTCAGCCGCTCTCGCGCAGGCGAATTTGGCGCGGCTTGATGACGCGGCCGAACTCGCGTTGATGCGCAAGCTCGCGCTCTATCCGCGCCTCGTGGAAGCCTCGGCAGAAACCCACGAACCGCACCGGATTGCCTTCTATCTCTATGAATTAGCAAGTGAATTTCACGCGCAATGGACCCGCGGCAACGATGCGCCCCATTTACGCTTCATTATCCAAGATGATCCAGAAATGACATTGGCGCGTCTGGCCCTTGTGCAGGGTGTTGTGACGGTAATTGCCTCTGGATTGGCCCTGCTGGGCGTCGAGGCGCCGGAGGAAATGCGATAGCCTCGCTGCCGATGACGTGAAATCGCCGCAAGCGCGGTTCATCCCATCGGTCGTACCGGACACGGAAAGCGTAATGACGGACGACAACGCACGTTACCGATCAAGCGATCCCTTTGCCTCCACGCCGGATCAGGGCGGACACGGCAATGATCCGCTGGCTGAACTCGCGCGTCTGATCGGTCAAAACGGCCCGTTTGCTGACTTGGCCCGGGGCGAGCAGCAGCATGATGCGCCGCCGCCGCGCGCCCCGCAGCCCTATGACGACCCGCCGCCGCAGGACGAGCACCGTAGCGATCGTCACGCTGACCGTTATTCCGGCGAGCAGCCAACCTACGATCCGCAGCATCGCCGCGACCAGTCTTACGATCCGCGCTACGATGCCCCTTATCCCGCTGATCCGGCCCCGCAATTTGCCGAACCCGCACCGCGCGCCCATGAATCGGCTCAGGTGCCGGCACCGGAGGTGGACTGGCACCGGCAGCCGCCGTTCGATCCGTTTGCGCCGGCTTCATCCCGCGGCGGGGAGCCATCTCACGGCGATTATTCCCGCGATGAGGCGCCGCCTCGGCCCACCTCGGCCTCCGAATTCTCTTTTCCTTCGCTGCATGCGCAGCCAGCCCGGTATTTCAATTCTCCCTCCTACGACCCGCCGTCGTTCTCGCCGTCGTCCGAAGCGTTCGCCGCGCCCTCTCATCATGAGCCTGCCGGCATGCCGGCGTCGCCGCTCCCCTTTGCATCCGATCGCGCGGCCTCATCCCAGCCTTCACCGCCGCTCGATGAATACTACGACGACGCTCCGCAGGGCGGCCGCCGCAAGGGACTGATCACGGTGGCGGCCGTGTTCATGCTCGCGGTGTTCGGCACCGCGGGCGCGTTCGGCTATCGCACCTGGGTTGGCAGCCCGAGCGTTAAGCCGGCGCCGGCGGTGATCCGCGCCAGCGCAGAGCCGGCCAAGGTTGCGCCGCCGACCCCCGCGGTCGATCCGAATGCGAACAAGATCAGCTACGACCGGTTCGCCGATCGCGGCCAGAACGAGAAGGTTGTGGTGCGCGAGGAGAAGCCGGTCGATATCCGGGAAGCGACGCGCACCGGCTCCGCCATGACGGCGGTACCGGTGCCGAGTCAGCCGGCGCCTGCCACCGCGGCGAACGGCGGCACGCCGTCGAGCGTGCTGACCGATCCCAAGAAGGTGCGCACCGTGACGATCCGTCCGGATGCGCCGGACACGTCCGTGGCGCGTCCGCCGATGGTGACGCAGCCGGCGCCTGCCGCGCCGATGCGGCAAGCCGCCGTCGCGCCCGCGCCATCCAACGCGCCGCTCGATCTCGCCAATCCGGCATCGCCGCCGCAGCAGGCTCGGGCCTCGGCCGCGCGTCCCACGCCACCGCCACCTGCGGTTCGTCCGGCGCCGGCTCCGACGGGGGCCAACGCGCCGCTGTCGCTCGCGCCCGAAAATGCCCCGCTGCCGCCACCGGGCACACGCGCCGCCGCACCAACACGCGTGGCCGCGGCGCCCGCGGGTAACGGCAGCTATCTCGTGCAGGTTTCGTCCCAGCGCAGCGAGGCCGACGCCCAGGCCGCATTCCGCAGTGTCAAATCCAAGTATTCGAGCGTGCTCGGCGACCGTCAGCCGGTGATCCGGCGTGCCGACGTCGCCGGGAAGGGCACGTACTACCGCGCGATGGTTGGCCCGTTCAGCACCCGCGATCAGGCGATCCAGCTTTGCAGCAGCCTGAAGGCGGCGGGCGGCGACTGCGTTGTCCAGGCCAACTAGTGTCGCGATTCGGAAGTTCGCTTGAATTCTCAGCAAGTTCCGAAGCGAACTTCCGAATCAAAGCGACACTAGTAACTCAATGATTCCAGTGTCCCTTTGAACCCGAAGTTCGCAAAGGTGCCTGCCGCACAATCGTGCGAACTTCGGGTTCGGGACACTGACGCGCTTCGCTTGACCCTCAACGCCGACGCAAGCTAAGGCGCGCCGATGGCGGCGCGCGCTTTCATCTCGGGACTGTCCGGAGCGGCGCTCACGGCGGACGAGCGCGCCTTCCTGCGCGAGGCTCGTCCCTGGGGCCTTATTCTGTTCAAGCGCAACATCCAGGACAAAGCCCAGGTTGCGCGTCTGGTGCAGGATTCGCTGGAAGCTATCGGCATCGCCGTGACGCCCGTGCTGGTCGATCAGGAGGGCGGGCGGGTGCAGCGCCTCGGCCCGCCGCACTGGCCGGCCTATCCCCCCGGCGCGGCCTACGGCGCTCTCTACCAGCGCGACAGGGCGGAGGGCCTGCGGGCGGCATGGCTCGGCGCGCGGCTGATCGCGGCAGACCTCAAGCCGCTCGGCATCGACGTCGATTGCCTGCCGCTTGCCGACGTGCCGGTGCGCGGCGCCAACCAGGTGATCGGCGACCGGGCCTACGGCGAGACGCCTGACCAGGTTGCAACGCTGGCCGCGGCGGTGGCGGAGGGGCTGGAGGACGGCGGCGTCCTGCCGGTCCTCAAGCACATTCCAGGGCATGGCCGCGCCAACGCCGACAGCCACCTCAGTCTGCCGGTTGTCCGCGCCGCGAAAATGGAACTCGAAGCCACTGATTTCGCTGCATTCCGGCCGCTGAAGGGATTACCGCTGGGGATGACGGCCCACGTGGTCTTCACGGCCTTCGATCCCGTGCTACCTGTGACCACATCGGCCACAATGATCCGCGAAGTGATTCGCGGCTTTATCGGTTTTGACGGACTTTTGATGGGCGACGACGTGTCCATGGGCGCGTTAAGCGGTTCGATCGGCGAGCGCAGCCGCGCGTCGCTGGCGGCCGGTTGCGACCTCGTCCTGCACTGCAACGGCAAGCTCGATGAGATGCAGGCCGTCGCCGCGCAGGCGCACGAACTGGCCGGCGAGCCCGCGCGCCGCGCCGCCGCCGCGCTGAGGCGCCGCCATGCGCCGAAGCCGATCGATCTCGCTGCCGCAAGGAGCGAGTTCAACGATCTGATGGAGATGCGGATCGCATGAGCGACTCCCTGAGCTTCGAAGGCGAGATCGGCGCGGAACGCGCCAGCGACGAACCGGCGCTGGTGGTCGACGTCGAGGGCTTCGAAGGCCCGCTCGACCTGCTGCTCTCCCTTGCGCGCAACCAGAAGGTCGACCTCGCCAAGATCTCGATCCTGGCGCTGGCTGACCAGTACCTCGCGTTCATCGAGGCGGCGCGCAAGCTGCGGCTTGAGCTCGCAGCCGACTATCTCGTGATGGCGGCGTGGCTCGCCTACCTGAAATCGCGCTTGCTGCTGCCGGAGGTCGCCGACCCCAACAGCCCCAGCGCCGAGGAGATGGCGAACGCGCTGGCGTGGCGGCTTAAGCGGCTGGAAGCGTTCCGCGAGGTATCCGCCAAGCTGATGGACCGGCCGCAGCTTCAGCGCGACGTGTTTCGCCGCGGCGATCCGGAGCCGATCACCGATATCAAGACGCCGGAATGGACCGCGACACTGTACGATCTGCTGTCGGCCTATGCGGCGCAGCGCCAGCAGAGCGCGCTTGGCCACGTCAGTTTCAAGCAGCGCAACGTCTGGTCGCTGCAGGAGGCGCGCGAGGCGCTGGAGCGGCTGATCGGCGGGGCCGGCGACTGGAGCCGGCTCGACGAGTATTTGATTTCATACATGGTCGAACCGGCGATGCGCGCCACGGTGTTCGCATCGAGCCTGGCTTCGACGCTGGAACTGGTGCGCGAAGGCGTGATCGAAGTGCACCAGCAGAGCGCGTTTGCGCCGATCTATCTGCGCAAGCGCGAAGTCATCGGACATGTGGCGGCGCAGACGAGCGATACCGCGCCGCGCACGATTGAATGAACCTTTTGAGGAGACGGAGGCATGGCGGCCTTGGCGGAACGACGCATCATTCCCCACGACGAACTGAAGTCCCGAAAGGAGCGCAAGGACAGCGAGGCGGCGGAGCCTCGTCCGGAGCACTTGCGGCTGCTCGAGGCTTTGCTGTTCGCCGCGCCCGCGCCGCTCGACGAGAAGACGCTCGGCGCGCGGCTGCCGGAAGACGTCGATCTGCGTCAGACGTTGCGCGCGCTGCAAGCCGAATACGCGCCGCGCGGCGTCAACCTCATAAAGGTCGGAACCAAGTGGTCTTTCCGCACCGCCAACGACTTGTCGTGGCTGCTCACCAAGGAAGCGGTGGTTCCGAAGAAGCTGTCGCGCGCCGCAACTGAGACGCTGTCCGTGATCGCGTACCATCAGCCGGTGACCCGCGTTGAGGTCGAGGAAATCCGTGGCGTGGTGATGTCCAAGGGCACCTTCGACGTGTTGATGGAAACCGGCTGGATCAGGCCACGCGGCCGCCGCAAGACGCCGGGCCGGCCGATCACCTACGGCACCACCGAAGCCTTCCTGTCGCATTTCCAGTTGGAGGCGCTGTCCGATCTGCCGGGCCTCGAGGAGCTGAAGGGCTCGGGCCTGCTCGATGGCCGCCTGCCGCCGGGCTTCGCGGTGCCGGCGCCGTCCGACGATCCGCAACTGCGCGACGACGAGGATCCGCTCGAGCCGGGCGATCTCGATCTGGGGCTTGCGCCGCCGCCGGAACGGATCGAGGAATAATCTCTCCGTCATTCCGGGGCGCCGCCATAAGCGCGTGAACGCGCTTTATGGCTCGGCCCCGGAATGACGTGCCTTTTCTGCGATTTTGTGCGATTAGCCATGCGCCGCGAGGTGATTTCGCGCGGCGCTCGTTAACCTTGTTTTTGCCCCCCCGGGGGCCTAGGTTCTCAAAAAACCGAGTGGGAACGGCGCAAAAGGCCGGTCGGTTGGAGGACTTTCAATGGGTTCGATGAGCATCTGGCACTGGATCGTGGTGATTGCCGTGGTCCTGCTGCTGTTCGGCCGCGGCAAGATTTCCGAGCTGATGGGCGACGTCGCGCAGGGCATCAAGTCGTTCAAGAAGGGCATGGCGGAGGACGAGACCGCCAAGACCGACACGCCGCCGGCCGACCCCAAGACGATCGATCACACGAACGCCGCCACGGCGCAGGCTCAGCAGGCCAAGACCGAGCGCAAGTTCGAAGGCACCACGGGCTAGACCGAGCCGCGATCTGGCGTCGGGGTTGCATGAGGGGCGCCGGCGGATGCTAGCGCCCCTTGGAGTTTGTGAATGTTGACATCGCTCTCCATTCGTCATTCCGGGACGCCGCGCAGCGGCGGCCCCGGAATCCAGATGCAGGTTCGGTACGTGCGTCTGGATTCCGGGTTCGCGCCTTCGGCGCGCCCCGGAATGACGACGGAGCGATTGGACTAACCCATGTTCGACATCGGCTGGAGCGAACTCCTTGTGATCGGCGTCGTCGCGCTGATCGCGATCGGGCCGAAGGAACTGCCCGGCGTGCTGCGCATGGTCGGCCAGTGGATGGGCAAGGTGCGCCGCATGGCGTCCGAGTTCCAGGGCCAGTTCCAGGAGGCGATGCGCGAGGCCGAGATGGCCGACATCAAGAAGCAGGTCGATGACATCACCAGCAGCGCGTCGACGGTGACCAACTTCGACCCGCTCGGCGACATCAGCAAGCAGTTCGAGACCGCGATCGAGGACAAGCCGGCGCAGACCACGACACCCGCAGAGCCTGCGGTCGCGACGCCGTCCGAGCCCGCGCCCGTCACCCAAGACCCCGTAACACAGGACAACGCGACGGTGCAGCCCGCATCCAGTGCGCCGGCCGAGCCTGAGGCCGCGCCGCAGCCGAAGGTCGGGAGCGGCGCCTGATGCGCAGCGAAGACGACGAGAAGGAAATCGAGGCCAGCAAGGCTCCGCTGATGGAGCACCTGATCGAGCTGCGCTCGCGGCTGATCAAGGCGGTGCTGGCGTTCATGATCGCCGCGGTGGTCTGCTTCTTCTTCGCCAAGCAGATCTACAACGTGCTGGTCTGGCCCTACACCTGGGTGGCTGGCGTCGAGAACACCAAGTTCATCTACACTGCGCTGCTCGAATATTTCATCACGCAGTTGAAGCTCGCGCTGTTCGGCGCGGCGTTCTTCGCGTTCCCGATCATCGCGACGCAGATTTACATGTTCGTCGCGCCCGGCCTCTACCGCAACGAGCGCCAGGCGTTCGTGCCGTACCTGATCGCCACGCCGATCTTCTTCGCGCTCGGCGCGATGCTGGTCTATTTCATGGTGATGCCGCTGCTGGTGCGGTTCTCGCTCGGCATGCAGCAGACGCCGGGCGACGGGCAGGCGGCGATCGAGTTGTTGCCCAAGGTCGGCGAATACCTGTCGCTGATGATGAGCCTGGTGCTCGCGTTCGGCGTCGCGTTCCAGCTTCCAGTGATCCTGACGCTGCTCGGCAAGATCGGAATTTTGACATCGCAGACGCTGAAGGAGAAGCGGCGGTATTTCATCGTCGGCGCGTTCGTGATCGCCGCGGTGCTCACTCCGCCGGACATCATCAGCCAGTTCTCGCTGGCGATCCCGCTGCTGCTGCTCTACGAGCTGTCGATCTGGTCGGTGAAGATGGTGGAGCGCAAGGCCGCGCCTCAGCCCGCGCCGGCGGCCGGCTCCGCCAGCCCGGCGGAGTAGGGCGCGCCGAGTGGTATCTCAGTTTGATTGTGGCGAGACCGGAAGAGATCAGTCTCGTCGATGCATGCGCGTCGCTATTTCTTGATGAAGGTCTTGGCGGAAGGGCCGACGCCCGTGATCTGAATGATCACTTCGCCGTCCTTGGCCCAGGTGAAATGAGGCGCCTTCGCCGGCTCTGAATAGAACGTTCCGGCTGGATAAGCTTTGAACTTGCCTTCGTCCCATTCCTCGCCGCTGGCAAAGTAGAATGTCCCGGACAGGACCACGACCGTGCGAACCTCATCGGGATGCCAATGCGGCGGGTCTTTCCAACCAGGCGAGAATCGAACGCGAGATACGAATACACCCGGCTTGGTTGGATCACCGAACAGAACGATCGTCTGCGGTGGCCCGGAGAGCGGCCCCTTGAACTCGATGTCCTGCGGAAGCTTCAGGACCTGCGCGCTAAGCGGTGCGCTGGTCAGAGCCACAAATCCGAGGGCAATAACCATTCCCAGCCTGGATTGAACTTTCACAGCTCTTTCTCCCACCAGCGAGTGTTGCCTTGCTTGCCAAGCTTACCGCTATGCATTGGCCCACGAACATGGCCAAAGCTCCGAAAGGTGAGCGCCGCCCGACGCAAACGCCCGCGTCTTTATTGCGTGCCGCCCTTGACAACAGTCCTATGATTAAATACCTAGTAGCGGCGAGGCCGTGGCCTCGCCCGAGGGCCGTGGAGAACGCTACCGGAGCGTCCGACACGGTTCGCGCGGTGGAGCGCCGGGAGGCGCTGGGCTCTCACGCTGAGGGCCCGCGCGCCCCGGGACCCCCACCACCCTCAAAAGACTAGGGTCCCGGAAGCTCGGCGTGCAGGCGGCCCCGTTAGCGCCGCCTTGTGGGAGCCTCGCAAGCTCCCTGGCGCCTCCCGGCGCTCCATCCTCTCAGGGGGACAAGGAAAAAGGGACAGACGGGCGCCGAACGTCTCTAAACAACCGGCGGCGAAGCGTTGGCTAAGTGCGTTTAGCGCGTATAAGAACGCGGAAAATCCCAAGACGGCCCCATGCACGACATTCGTTGGATCAGAGAGAACGCCAAGGCTTTCGATGCCGCGCTCGCGCGGCGCGGCCTGCCGGGCGAGGCCGACAAGCTGATCGCGATCGACGAGCGCCGCCGCGCCGCGATCCTGAAGTTCGAGAAGGCGCAGGCGCGAAGGAACGCGGCCTCGAAGGAGATCGGGCAGGCGAAAGCGAAGAAGGACGAGGCCACGGCGCAGAAGCTGATGGCCGAGGTGAATGAGTTGAAGGACAAGCTCCCGGCGCTCGAAGCGGAGTCAAAGGCTGAGGACGAAAAGCTCAACAAGGCGCTGGCGGAAATTCCGAACCTGCCGCTCGCCGAAGTGCCGGACGGCAAGGACGAGACCGGCAACGTCGAGCACCATGCGTGGGGCGCGAAGCGCAACTGCGCGTTCACACCCAAGCAGCATTTCGAATTGGGCGAAGCGCTCGGCATGATGGACTTCGAGACCGCGGCGAAATTGTCAGGCGCGCGGTTCGTGGTCCTGAAGAGTGGCCTTGCGCGCATGGAGCGGGCAATAGGGCAGTTCATGATCGACGTGCATACGCGCGATCACGGCTACACCGAAGTCGCGCCGCCGCTGCTGGTCCGCGACGAGGTGATGTACGGTACGGCGCAGCTGCCGAAATTCAAGAGTGACCAATTTGGAACAACATCCGTTTTCAGCCGCCAGATTACGGAAATAGATGCCGAAGTCGCTCAGCTTTCCAGAGAAGCAGAGAAATATCGCGATGAAATCGAGAATTCGGAGGATAGGGCGGAGATCCCAAACCTCAGTGAGATTCGAAAGTGGCGGGTTGAGATTCGAAAGTGGCGGGTCAAGCAGTGGGAGCAAATACAGCGCGATATCGATACCGCACAGGAGCGGAGGGAACAGATACTCAAGGAGCACCCATCAACATCTCGCTCTTTGTGGCTCATCCCCACCGCCGAAGTCCCTCTCACCAATCTCGTCCGTGAATCCATCGTCGAAGAATCCGCGCTCCCCATGCGGCTCACCGCATGCACGCCGTGTTTCCGCGCCGAGGCGGGCGCGGCGGGCAAGGACACCCGCGGGATGATCCGCCAGCACCAGTTCACCAAGGTCGAGCTCGTCTCGATCACAACGCCCGAGCAGTCGTTGGAAGAGCACGAGCGCATGCTCGCCTGCGCCGAGGCGGTGCTGAAGAAGCTCGGTCTACACTACCGCGTCGTCACGCTGTGCACCGGCGACATGGGCTTTGCTTCGCGCAAGACCTACGACATCGAGGTCTGGCTGCCGGGCCAGAACATGTTCCGCGAGATTTCGTCCTGCTCGGTGTGCGGCGAGTTCCAGGCGCGGCGGATGGAAGCGCGTTACAAAGGCAAGGATGGAAAGACGAAAGGATTCGTCCATACGCTCAACGGCTCGGGCGTCGCGGTCGGCCGCGCGCTGATCGCGGTGATGGAAACCTACCAGCAGGCCGACGGCTCGATCATGGTGCCGGACGCTCTCGCGCCCTATATGGGCGGTATGAAGAAGATAGCGAAATAGTGAGTAGCGAATGGCGAATAGCGGCGAGGTGGCGACAATCCTTCGTCTACTCGCTATTCGCCACTCACTATTCGCTCTCTCAACAATAAGGCCATAGATCCGACCCCATGCGCATTCTGGTCACCAACGACGACGGCATCCACGCGCCAGGCCTGCAGGTCTGCGAGGAGATCGCGCGCAAATTGTCCGACGAGGTGTGGGTGGTGGCGCCGGAGTACGACCAGTCCGGCGTGTCGCATTCGCTCTCGCTCAACGATCCGCTGCGGCTGCGCCAGGTCAGCGAGCGGCACTACGCGGTGAAGGGCACGCCGACCGACTGCGTCATCATGGGCGCGCGCCACATCATGAAGGACATGCCGGACCTCGTGCTATCCGGCGTCAACCGCGGCCGCAACGCCGCCGAGGATGTGCTCTATTCCGGTACGGTGGCTGCAGCGAAAGAGGCGGCGGTGCTCGGCATCCCGTCGTTCGCGCTGTCGCAGGCGTTTTCCTCGGCGACGCGGCAGGAGCCGTATTGGAAGACGCCGGTCGCGCACGCGCCGGACATCATCAGCCGCGTGCTGAAGGAGGGCATTCCGCGCGACGTGCTGGTCAACATCAATTTCCCGGACTGCGCGCCGGGCGCGGTGAAGAGCGTCGCGGTGTCGAGCCAGGGCAAGCGCGACCAGCAATTGATAAAAATCGAGGCGCGGCACGACGGACGAGGGCATCCGTATTACTGGATCGCGTTCGCGCGCGGCGTGCAGCCGACCGGTCGCAACGGCACGGATCTGTCGGCACTCAACGACAACCGCATTTCGGTGACGCCGCTGCGGCTCGATCTCACCGACGAGCCGTTCATGACCAAGCTGGCGGAGATTTTTCCGGCGAAGTAGAGATAGCGCGAGGCGCGAGGGGGATCGCGGTGCCCGAACGGCCGGCTGACGAGAGCGTCGAGCGTATGGAATTCCTGCTGGCGCTGCGCCGCCGCGGGATCGTCGACCAGGCCGTGCTGCGCGCCATGGACGAGGTGCCGCGCGAGTATTTCGTCGATCCGCCGTTTGCCGCCGCGGCCTATGCGGACCAGGCGCTGCCGATCGCCTGCGGCCAGACCATCAGCCAGCCCTACGTGGTCGCCTACATGACGGAGCAGCTCGCGGTCGGCCCCTCGCACCGGGTCCTGGAGGTTGGCACCGGCTCCGGCTACCAGGCGGCGGTGCTGTCCCGGCTTGTCCGCGAGGTGATCACCGTGGAGCGCTACCGCACCTTGGCGGATGTGGCGCGCGGCCGATTGACCACGCTCGGCTATCGCAATGTCGATGTGGTGCTGGGCGACGGGCTGGTCGGCCTGCCGGCGCGCGCGCCGTTCGACCGGATCGTCGTCACCGCCGCGGCGGAAGAAATCCCGCAGGAGTTGGCCGGGCAGCTTGCCGAGGGCGGTATCATGCTGCTGCCGCTTGGACCGCATGGGGGCGCGCAGGAACTGGTCAAGCTGACCAGGACAAAGGGGGAGATCGAGCGTCAGAACCTGATCGCGGTGCGTTTTGTGCCGCTTTTGCCCGGGCGCGCGCGCGAGTTGTGAAGGATGGCCAAATTGTCAGGAAAATGGCGGGCTTTCGTTAGGGTTGAGAGAGCGTTTCAAACTTAAAAATTTATTTACCGCAGGGTGCTTCACTCACTTGTCCTGTTGCTTGCCGGGGTGTGTGTCCCATGCGTTGCGTCGCCGAGCCCATGCGCTCGCTGTCTTGGTCTCGTCTGGCGTTGACCGCCGTGACCGCCGTGAGCCTGGTCAGTTGCAGCTCGGACTCCTCGCGCTTCGCCAACGACAAGCTGTTCTCGTCGCGTAGCAGCGCGTCGCAGAGCGAAGTCACCGGCTCGGTCTCCCGCAAGCCTTCGCCTGCGATCCAGAGCAGCCCGCTGGCGCCGCCGACCGCGAGCGCCCCCCAGACGCGCCCGTCGGGTCCGCAGGCCAGCTCGACGGCCGGTGGCTCGCCCGGCACGGTGTCCTACAATCCGCCTCTGCAGTCCGTGCCAGGCCGCGAGGTCACCGGCTCCGTTCCGGCGCCGCAGTCGACTTGGACCTGGGAGGGCGGTACCGCGATCACGGCGGGGCAGGGAGACACCGCCTACACGCTGGCGCAGCGGCACAAGGTTCCGGCTGACGTGATCGTGCAGTCCAACAATCTGTCGGGCCCGCTGGCGATCAAGCCGGGGCAGCGTCTCGTCATTCCGAAGTATTCCGATGCGCCGATCACCACCGGCAGCGTGCAGCAGCCACGCCCGGCCGTGTCCGCCGCGGGCGGTCAGCACGTTCACACGGTTGCTCCGGGCGAGACGCTGAGCAAGCTTTCGCGCACCTACAAGGTTCCGGTTGGCACGCTGGCCAAGGCGAACAACATCGAACCGCATACGCAGGTGAAGATCGGCGACCAGATCACCATTCCCGGCGTTCGCGCGCAGCAGGCGGCCAAGCCGGCCCCGGTCGCGCAGCAGCAGCCGGTGATTGCGCCGCCGCAGCAGAAGGTTGCCGCCACGCCGCCGGTCAGCACCGCGCGCAGCATCACGCCCGCGACAGACAACCCTGCACCGCCGGAGACCAAGCCTGTCACGACTGCCGCCACGATGCCGACATTCCGCTGGCCGGTGCGGGGCCGCGTCATCAACGGCTTTGGTCCAAAGACCGCTGGCGCGCAGAACGACGGCATCAACGTTGCGGTGCCGGAAGGCACGCCGGTCAAGGCGGCCGAAGATGGTGTCGTCGCCTACGCCGGCAACGAGTTGAAGTCCTACGGCAATCTCGTGCTGATCCGGCACTCGAACGGCTATGTCACGGCCTACGCGCACACCAGCGAAATCATGGTCAAGCGCGACGAGCCGATCAAACGTGGGCAGGTGATCGCCAAGTCCGGGCAGACCGGTAACGTCACGGCGCCGCAGCTCCACTTCGAGATTCGCAAGGGCTCGTCGCCGGTTGATCCGATGCCCTATCTCGACAAGGGCGGCAATATCTAGGGCTCGTGACCTTCCGTTCAGGACGACATGTTCCGGGTTCTTACCTGCCTCACAGTTGAGCACGACTGGCGCCTGGTCGCCGTCGCCGGCGCCGTTTGCTTCATAGCCAGCCTCTGCGTGGTCAACCTGTTCCATCGCGCGCGCTCGTCGCAGGGCCGAGCCGGCGCCGTATGGGTGTTTAGCGCAAGCCTTGCGGCGGGCTTTGGCATCTGGGCGACGCACTTCATCGCGATGCTGGCCTACGATCCCGGCTTCGGCGTTTCATACGATCTCGGCCTGACTGCATTGTCCCTCTTCATGGCGGTGGGCGTCACCGGTGTCGGGCTTTGTATTGCCGTCTACATTCCATCCCGCTGGGCTGCTCCGGTCGGGGGTGGCTTTGTGGGCGCCGGCGTTGCGACGATGCACTACCTCGGCATGTGGGCGATGGAATTGCCGGCCCGTATTGCCTGGTCAACGGATTTGGTCGCCGCGTCGATTGTGCTGGGTGTGCTTCTTGGAGCCGGCGCGCTCGCGATCGCGGCGCGCCGCGATACTGTGCTCTACACCGTGATCGCCTCGCTGGTCCTCGTGCTTGCCATCGTGTCGCATCATTTCACGGCGATGGGGGCGGTTGCGCTTGTCGCGGATCCCACCCGGGCCATCGGCATGCTTTCGGTCGCGCCCGTGGGCTTGGCGCTGGGCATCACGAATGTCGCGCTGGTCGTGCTGGGTGTGAGCATTACAGCTTCGATGATCAACCGCCGCCAGCACCATCACGATATGCGGACGGCAACGGCTTTGAACAACATGCCGCACGGCTTGTGCATGTTTGATGGGAAAAAACGGCTGGTGATCTGCAACAACGGCTATGCCGAGATGTATCGTCTGCCTCCGGAGCTGTTGAAGCCCGGAACGACGCATGCCGACATCATTGCCCATCGCATATCGAGTGGACTGCTAGCCGGCGACAAGCATGGGAGACGCTGTCAAGCAGAAGCTCGACAAGCTGGGTGCACTATCGGCCATCGACAAGTCGGTCCGCATCGACAAGCTTGCCGATGGACGTTTGATCTGCGTCACTCGGCAGCCGATGGCCGATGGAGGGTGGGTCGCCACGCACGAGGACATCACCGAGCGGCAGCGGCTCGAAAAGCAGCGCGAGGATCTGGCGGCCCAGGAAACGCGCCATGTGTCGATCGATAGCGCCATCGCATCGTTTCGCAAGCGGGTCGAGGAGTTGCTTGGGACTGTCAGCAACGGCACGAATGCAATGAAGTCGACCGCGACGGCCCTGCTGGGCTCGTCGGACCAGACCACGCAGCGCGCCGAAGAAGCGCTACGTGAATCGAACGAGGCTTCCGCCAACGTGGCGATGGTCGCGGCCTCGGCCGAGCAGCTGTCGGCATCGATCGCGGAGATCAATCAGCAACTTTCTCAGACCACGAACATCGTCGGTAACGCCGTGACCGCGTCGGAGGCAACGAACGATGAATATGCTGGGCTCGCACAGGCGGCGCAAAAGATCGGCGACGTCATCAAGTTGATCCAGAACGTCGCCGGGCAAACCAATCTTCTCGCGCTGAATGCGACCATCGAAGCGGCGCGGGCCGGCGAAGCGGGCCGCGGCTTTGCCGTCGTTGCGTCCGAAGTGAAGTCGCTCGCCGTGCAAACCGCCAAGGCGACCGGGGAGATTGCCCGCCACATCGAGGCAGTGCAGGCCTCCTCCAGCGGTGCGATCGAGGTGGTGCACGGCATCCAGGAGCACATGCGCGAAATAAGCGCGCGCACATCCAGCGCCGCCGCCTCGGTCCTGCAGCAAAATGCGGCAACCTTCGAGATCACGCAGAATGCCACGAATGCTGCGCGCGGCACGAGCGCGGTCGTGGCGGTGCTGGGCGAAGTGTCGCAAGCTGCGATCGGAACGCGTGCCGCGGCCGAAACTGTGCTCACCGCTTCGAAATCAGTTGATACGTCGGTCAGGAACCTGCGGACCGAGATCGAAACCTTCCTTGGCAAGGTCGCGGTCTGATGCCGGGACGCGGCCCGTTGATCTAATACCAACCTTCGGAAGGTATGACTCTTTGTTGTTGGCGAGGGGTGCGTGTGATTCATTTCCACCTGAACGTCTGATTCGGGAGGATGGAGATGAGCGCAGCGATTGCCCTTCGGGATGATTTTGATGCGGCTGACTTGCGCGGTCTTGCGGTGAAGGCGAAGGACGCCGATCAGGCGCGACGACTGCTTGCACTGGCGGCAGTTTACGACGGGATGGATCGCGAGGAGGCGGCCCGCATCGGTGGCATGGATCGGCAGACGCTTCGGGACTGGGTGCATCGCTTCAATGAGCGGGGCCCCGAGGGGCTGATCAACATCAAGCCGACTGGCCGCCCTTCGAAACTTTCGGCTGAGCAGAAAGAGGAATTGCAGCAGCTCGTGGAGGCCGGTCCCGATCCGGAGAAAGATGGGGTCGCGCGCTGGCGCTGCGTGGACTTGAAGCGCGTTCTGGGGGAGCGCTTCGCGGTTGATCTCTCCGAAGTGAGCCTGGGGCGCGTTCTCAAGCAGCTCGGCTATTCACACATCAGCGCCCGACCCCGGCACCCTGCGCAAGATGCGCAGGCGATCGCGACATTTAAAAAAACTTCCCCGCCACTGTCGCCGAGGCGCTGAAGCAGCTTGCGCCGGCCACTCCGATCGAGGTGTGGTTCCAGGATGAGATGCGCGTCGGACAGAAGAACGGCCTCGTCTATCAGTGGGCCAAGAAGGGAACCAGGCCGCGCCAGCCGAAGGACCAGCGCTACGAGAATGCCTATCTGTTCGGCGCGGTTTGTCCCGCTCGCGATACCGGCGTCGCCCTCATCATGCCGAACGCCGACACCGACGCCATGCAGAAGCACATCGACGAGATCGGCCGTGCGGTCGCGCGTGGCGCGCATGCGCTGATCATTCTCGACAAGGCCGGCTGGCACACCACCGGCAAGCTTAAAGTTCCGAACAATCTCACTCTGGTGCTGCTACCGCCCGCATGTCCGGAACTCAACTCCGCCGAAAACATCTGGCAATACCTGCGCCAGACCTATCTCTCGAACCGCGTGTTCCAGACCTACACCGACATTCTCGACGCCTGTCAGGACGCTTGGCTCAGGCTCCTCGCCGAGGTCGGTCGCATCGCCTCAATCGCAACCCGCGATTGGGCAGCCATCGGTCAATCATTTTGAAGGCTGGTATAAGTCTTCACCCCGAGCCGTCCGGCGAGATCCTGCACGTACTGCCAGGCCACGCGGCCCGAGCGCGCGCCGCGTGTGGTTGCCCACTCCAGCGCCTCGCGGCGCATGTCGTCGGGTGCGACCGGGATGCGGAAGTGCTTCACGTAGCCTTCCACCATCGCAAGATACTCGTCCTGGCTGCAGCGGTGGAAACCGAGCCATAGGCCGAAGCGGTCCGACAGCGAAACTTTCTCCTCGACCGTCTCGCCGGGATTGATCGCGGTGGAGCGCTCGTTCTCCATCATGTCGCGTGACATCAGGTGACGGCGGTTCGAGGTGGCGTAGAAGATCACGTTCTCGGGGCGGCCTTCGACGCCGCCCTCCAGCACCGCCTTGAGCGACTTGTAGGACGTGTCGTCGCCGTCGAACGACAGGTCGTCGCAGAACACGATGAATCGGTAGGGCGCTGGGCGCACCAGCGCCATCAGGTCCGGCAGGCTTTCGATGTCCTCACGGTGGATTTCGACGAGCTTGAGCGGAGAGCCCTTGATCGCCGCATTGACCCCGGCATGCGACGCCTTGACCAGCGACGACTTGCCCATGCCGCGCGCGCCCCACAGCAGCGCGTTGTTGGCGGGCAGGCCGCGTGCGAAGCGCTTGGTGTTCTCCACCAGCGTGTCGCGAACCCGGTCGATGCCCTTGAGCAGTGACATATCCACCCGGTTGACGCGCTTCACCGGTGCGAGCTGCGAGTTCTTCGGGTGCCAGACGAATGCGTCGGCGGCGGCAAGATCGGCCGGCGACAGGGGAGGCGGCGCCAGCCGCTCGAGGCCGGCGGCGATGCGCTCCAGCACGTCGGTGCGGTTCAGATTGAGGCCCGCTTTGGCGGGCTTGCCGGATTTGGGTGATTTCTTCGCCATGGGAACCTTCGGTCGCCGCTGCTTACCGGGCCAGCCTGCGGCTCGCAAGCCGCCACCTTGAAAGCCCCTGAAAATCAAGGCATTCGGCCGAAAAAGGGCGACCTCGCGCGGCGTTGCAATTGGGCCGCCGCTGGCTATATTCCGCGCACATTTGAGGCGCCCGCCGCGGCGGCAGGCGCCGCCGGGTCGGCCGCCGCAGCCAGGGGGCCATTTTCATGCTGATCACGCCTGCATTCGCGCAAGGCGGCGCTTTCGGCGGCGACAACATGCTGGTGTCGCTGCTGCCTTTCGTCCTGATCTTTGTGATCATGTATTTCCTGATCCTCCGCCCGCAGCAGAAGCGGGTGAAGCAGCATGCCGAAATGGTCAAGAACATCCGCCGCGGCGACACAGTCGTCACTTCCGGCGGCCTGGTCGGCAAGGTGACCAAGGTCATCGACGACGACCAGGTCGAGGTCGAAGTTGCCACCGATGTCCGTGTGCGTCAGATGCGCTCGATGATCGCCGACGTTCGCGCCAAGGGCGAACCGGTGAAGGAAGAGAGCGCCGCAACCTGATCGCTGCTGCGATCCAAAACGGCGGCCAATCATGTACCTCACGCGCTGGAAGAGCTTGGCGATCCTGTTCACGACGCTCCTCGTGTGCTTCTTCGTCGTGCCAAATTTCCTGCCGGAAAAAATGGTGCAGTCCTGGCCGAAGTGGGCGCAACGCCAGATCGTGCTCGGCCTCGATCTGCAGGGCGGCTCGCACATTCTGCTCGAGGTCGATACCAATGCGGTGCGGAAGGAGAAGGTCGAGTCGCTGCGTGACGACGTCCGCCGCGTGGTGCGCGACAACCGGCTCGGCAGCCCGGCCGCGGCGGTGGTGCGCGGCAATTCCGTCGAGTTCCGCGCCCGCGAAGGCGTCGACCGCCAGCTCGCGTTGAACAAGCTGCGCGAACTGTCACAGCCGCTCGGAGGGCTGCTCAGCGCCACCGGACAGCGCACCGTCGACGTCGTCGATGCCGGCGGCGGCCTGATCCGGCTTACGCCCACCGAGCCGGCGCTGGTCGAGCGCATCCGCCAATCGATCGAGCAGTCGATCCAGATCGTCGAGCGCCGCGTCAACGAGCTTGGCACCGTCGAGCCGTCGATCCAGCGCCAGGGCATCGACCGCGTGCTGGTTCAGGTGCCGGGCCTGCAGGATCCCTCGCGGCTCAAGGAATTGCTCGGCAAGACCGCCAAGCTGACGTTCCGCATGGTCGACCAGTCGATGCCGGCCGACCAGGCGCAACAAGGCGGCAGGGTGCCTCCGGAATCCGAAATTCTGCCCGGCACGAAGTCCGAAGGAAAGACGCCTTACCTGATCGAGAAGCGGGTGCTGGTGTCGGGCGAGGATCTCACCGACGCGCAACCGGGCTTCGATCAGCGCAATGGCGAGCCGATCGTCACTTTCCGTTTCAACAACAACGGCGCGCGGCGTTTTGCCCAGGTGACGCAGGAGAACGTCGGCCGACCGTTCGCCATCGTGCTCGACAACGAGGTGATCTCCGCCCCGGTGATCCGCGAGCCGATCCTCGGCGGTTCCGGCCAGATTTCCGGCAGCTTCACCGTGCAAGGCGCGAACGATCTCGCGATCCTGCTGCGTGCCGGCGCATTGCCCGCGCCGCTGACCATCATCGAGGAGCGTACCGTGGGCCCCGGACTTGGCCAGGACTCGATCGAGAAGGGCATCCGCGCCTCCTGGATCGGCTCGCTGATGGTGTCGCTGTTCATGATCGCGACCTACGGGATTTTCGGCGTTATCGCGACGGTCGCCGTGGCGATCAACGTGATCATGATCATGGGCATCCTGTCGCTGTTCGGTGCGACGCTGACGCTGCCAGGCATTGCGGGAATCGTGCTCACCGTGGGCATGGCGGTCGATTCCAACGTGCTGATTTACGAGCGCGTGCGCGAGGAGGTGCGAAGCGGCCGTTCTGCCATCGGTTCGCTCGACGCAGGCTTCACGCGGGCGCTCGCCACCATCATCGACTCCAACACCACGACGTTCATCGCTGCGGCGGTGCTGTTCTTCGTTGGGTCTGGCGCGGTGCGCGGTTTCGCGCTCACGCTCGGCATCGGTATCATCACCACGGTGTTCACCGCCTTCACGCTAACGCGGCTGATGGTCGCGACGTGGTTCGCGATGTTCCGTCCCAAGACCATCCCGATCTGAGCGAGGATATTCGTGCGCCTGCTTCGCCTCGTTCCCGACGACACTAAGTTCGATTTCATGCGGTTCCGGCACATCAGCTTTCCGCTGTCCGCCGTTCTGTCGGTGCTCGCGATCGTTCTCTACTTCACGCTCGGCCTGAACTTTGGCATCGATTTCATCGGCGGTACGCTGATTGAGGTGCAGTCCAAGTCGGGGCCTGCCGATCTCGCCCGCATGCGGACCCAGCTCAACGCGCTCAACTTCGGCGACGTGCATTTGCAGCAGTTCGGCGGCCCCGCTGACGTGCTGATTCGCATCCCGCAGCAACCTGGCGGTGAAGTTGCGCAGCAGGAGGCTGTGCAGAAGGTCCGCGCCACGCTCGGCGACGGCATGGACTACCGGCGTGTCGAAGTGGTGGGGCCGCGCATCTCCGCGGAGCTGCTGAGCTACGGCACGCTGGGGCTGGTGCTCGCGATCCTCGGCATCCTGATTTACCTATGGTTCCGCTTTGAGTGGCAATTCGCACTTGGCGCCATGATCGCCAACATCCACGATATTGTTCTGACGATAGGATTCATGTCGCTGCTGCAGCTCGACTTCGATTTGAGCAGTATCGCGGCGCTGCTCACCATCCTGGGCTATTCGCTCAACGATACGGTGGTGATCTACGACCGCATCCGCGAGATGCTGCGCCGCTACAAGCGCATGCCGACACCGGAGTTGATCAACATCGCCATAAACGCGACGCTGTCGCGCTCGATCATCACCCACGTCACGGTGACGCTGGCCTTGCTGTCGCTGCTGATCTTCGGCGGCCCCACCATCCACAGCTTCACCGCAGCGATGACGTTCGGTGCCGTGCTGGTCGGCTCCTACACGTCGATCTTCATCGCTTCGCCGATTCTCATCTATCTCGGCGTCGGTCTGGCGCGGGAGCGGGAGGCGCGCGCGGAACAAGCCGCCGCTGTGGCGTCTGCCAAGCCCGCTCCAGCCAAGCCCTGACATTGGCCGGCGTTCCCGACACGCCGCACCTGCCGCGACGCGTGGCGATCGAGGGCTACGGCAAAGGCGGCTTTGTCTTTGCGGGTATGTCCCACCGCGGCTCGCTGCTGTGTTTGCCGAGTGGCCTCTGGGTCTGGCCGGTCACCCAGCCGTCCGATCTCACCGAAGCGGCGTTCGAGCGGGTGTTCGCCGAAGCGTCCGACATCGGGCTGTTTCTGATCGGCGCGGGCCGTGAACGATGGATCATGCCCGATCCGCTGCGGCTGCGATTTCACCAGGCGAAAATGTCAGTCGAGGTCGCGCGCACCGGGACGTCAGTCAGCACCTATAATATCCTGCTCGGCGAGAGCCGCCGCGTGGCGGCTGGCCTGATCGCGGTCGATTGATCACCGCAAGTCGTTGTCGCCAACTCGTACAGTTATGCCCGACACGTTCGATCATTGCGAGGAGATGGTGCGGGCGGGCGACAAGGACCGCTTTCTTGCCACGCTCTTCGCGCCGGAAAAACACCGCCGCCCGCTCTACGCGCTCTACGCGTTCAATCTCGAAATTGCTTGTATCCGTGAACTGGCCCGCGAGCCGATGCCGGGCGAACTCAGATTGCAATGGTGGCGCGACGCGCTGCTCGGCGCCGGGCAGGGCGAGGCGATGTCCCATCCTGTCGCGGCAGCGCTGCGCGAGGTCGTGGTGCGCTACCGCCTGCCGCCCGCGGCGCTGGCCGGCCTGATCGATGCCCGGGCGTTCGATCTCTACGACGATCCCATGCCGAGCCTCGCCGAGCTTGAAACTTACGCCATGCATACATCGTCCGTGTTGCTCGACCTCAGCGCGCGCGTCCTGCGCGACGGTAAGGAGCCGGGAGCACCCGACCTCATTGGTCACGCTGGTATAGCCTATGCGCTCGCGGGCCTGCTTCGTGCGCTGCCGGTGCATGCCGGACGCCGTCAGCTTTACGTTCCAGCCGATCTGATGAGGCGCCATGGCGCGCAGTCCGAGGATGCGTTCGCAGGAAAAGCCACCGCGGAATTGCGCGCCGCGCTTGCGGAACTGCGGCTACGTGCTCGTCAGCACCTTGCGGCTGCGCGTGACCTTGCCGGCGGCGCGCCTGCGGCGATCATACCGGCGTTGCTGCCGGCCGCACTGGCGCGGCCGGCGCTCGATCGAATGGAACACAGAAGATATCAGCCGTTCAGGCGGGTTGAATTGCCGCAATGGCGGCGGCAGTGGATTCTCTGGCGCGCGGCCCGCAAGCCGTCGCGCATCTTCGGTTAGGTCGGAAGCGAACGGTCGCGCAGGTTCCGGCGATCCTCGACGATGCGCGCGACCTTGGCCCGCTCGTCGTCGTCGGCGGATCGATCTGGTTCAGCGCCACGAGTTGCAGGATTTCGGTGCGAACCTCACCGCTCGGCTTGCGGGGCAATTCTACCAGTTGAATCTGCTCGGGCACGATCCTGGGTTCCAGACCTTCCGAGATGTGTCGGCTTGAAATCTAGGCTAAGGCCAATTCGTTGCCGAGGCGTTCATTCCGCCGCGGCCGGATAGCCCGGCGCCCATTGCTCCAGATCGGCCAATGCACGAGCGCAAATGGCGCGCTTTTTGGCCAAGGACTTCTCCACACCGCGCAGGCGACTGCCGTCGGGCTTGGTGGCCGGAAGCTCCGCCAGCGGAGGAAACAGGCCGAAGTTGACGTTCATCGGCTGGAACGAGCGCGGGTCCGCGTCGACTGTTTCGATATGGCCGCCGGTGATGTGGCCGAGCAGTGCGCCGTGCGCGGTGGTGGGCGGCGGCGCGCTCGGCGCCTGGCCGAGCCACTCGGCGGCGGCGAAACGTCCCGCCATCAGCCCGACGGCGGCGGATTCCACATAGCCCTCGCAGCCGGTGATCTGACCGGCAAAGCGCAGCCTCGGCATCGCCTTGAGGCGCAGCCTGGCGTCGAGCAGCCTCGGCGAGTTGAGGAAGGTGTTGCGGTGCAGCCCGCCGAGCCGTGCAAACTCGGCCCGCTCGAGCCCCGGGATGGTGCGGAAGATGCGCGTCTGCTCGCCATGCTTCAGCTTGGTCTGGAAGCCGACCATATTGAACAGCGTGCCGAGCTTGTTGTCCTGGCGCAGTTGCACCACTGCGTAGGGCTTGTCCTGCGGCTTGTGCTTGTTGGTCAGGCCGAACGGCTTCATCGGCCCGTGACGCAGCGTTTCCACGCCGCGCTCCGCCATGACTTCGATCGGCAGGCAGCCGTCGAAGTACGGCGTGCTCTTTTCCCATTCATAGAACGTCATCTTGTCGCCGGCGTTGAGCGCGGCGACGAACGCCTCGTACTGCGCGCGATCCATCGGGCAGTTGATGTAGTCGGCGCCCGAGCCCCCCGGTCCGGTCTTGTCATATCGTGACTGCGGCCAGGCGACCGACATGTCGATGGAATCGTGGTGCACGATCGGCGCGATGGCGTCGAAGAACGCCAGCGCATCTTCTGCGGTCAGCGTGCGGATCGCTTCTGCCAATGCGGGCGAGGTGAGGGGGCCTGTGGCAACGATGACGCTGTCCCAATCGTCCGGCGGCAGCGCCACTTCTTCGCGACGGATTTCGATCAGTGGATGCGACGCCAGGGCCTGCGTGATCGCCTTCGAAAATCCTTCGCGATCGACTGCCAGCGCGCCACCGGCTGGAACCTGGTGGCCGTCGGCGGTCCGCATAACCAGGGAGCCGAGCCGCCGCATTTCCTGGTGCAGCAATCCGACAGCGTTTGTTTCCCTGTCGTCGGAGCGGAACGAATTGGAGCAGACCAATTCGGCCAGCCCATCGGTTTTGTGGACTTCGGTGGCGCGCATCGGCCGCATTTCGTGCAGCACCGCACGCACGCCGCAGGCGGCCACCTGCCATGCTGCCTCGGAGCCCGCGAGGCCGCCGCCGACGATCTGAACGGCTTGCTTCTGTGCCGATGCCATGAACAATACCTAGCGCATAGGCTGGCGAAGTGCGAACCGGCCATACGGAGCGGAGTGGCAGGATGCGGTTTCATGTTGTCGCTGCGGGGGCTTTGGCAGCCAGTCTCGCAACGGAAACCGGTCCGGCGGCGGCTGTAGAGATGTCGCCGAAGATCGCCCAGCTCTACAGCTCAGTCGAAATCCTGCCGCCGAGCGCCAGCCGGATGACGATCTGCTACGGCTTCGTCTGCCGCCTGCGCTACATCTTCGACTTTACCCCAGGCGACCGGCGGGCGCTGACCGAGATCCTCAACAAGGGCAAGGCGTCGCCAGAGGCCGAGCGCAAGGCGGTGCAATCGGCGGTGCAGTGGCTTGATCGCCGGATGGGTCCCATCCTCAACACCACCAAGCGCCTGGCCCGGGCGGATTTCCGCCACCGGGAGGACGACCGCAACTACGATTGCTACGACACCACCCGCAACGCCGTCAGTCTGCTCCTGGTGCTCCGCGAATGGGGCCTGCTCCGCCACCACACCGTCTCGGACCCGGAGTATCGCGGCCGCTTCCTGCTCGGCCAGACGCCCCACAACACGGCGGTGCTCAAGGACCGGAAGAGCGGGACCGAATGGGTGGTCGATCTCTGGACCAAGGCCTATGGCGAACCGCCCGACGTGATGACCGTCGAGCAGTGGCTCAAGGAAGACTAGGGCCTGAAACGAGCAGCGCCCGCACGAGGGCGGGCGCTGTATCAATTACACGGCCTTTCCGGCTTAGCGCTCGGAGTTTTCCCAAGCGACCCGCGGGATGTCACCGCGGGAAATGCCAATGTCGGCCAGTTCACGGTCGCCCAGCCGGTTCAGCTCGGAAAGGCTTTGATTGTAACGCCGCCACTGACGGTAGGCGCCGATGATATGGAGAAGCATGGTCGTTAACCCTTTGTCGGCAGGGGCGAATCCCCCTGCGTTTCGACACGGAACATAGTTCCGATGGGTGTATTGCGAAAGCGTTTATGTTGCGACGCAGCTGTGCGTTAATTGCATATCTATTTACAGAGTTGGTTAAGCCTTATGGCAGAGGAAGGATTCATTCGCCGGTTTGTAGACTGGAATAATTAATTTCTGTGAGAACGATCGTATTATGATCATGTTTTCTCATGGTGAAAGCTCCATCACTGTTGTGTTCCTCTGCAGTTTTTGCAAGGGCCGCGGATTCAAGGTGAAATAGCCGTCGAGCCCAGAATTCCCAGGTGCCGTTAGGCTGGCCAGTCTGCAAATCTCGCCGAATTGACCTGCATGAGCGCGTCCCGCCCCGTCACCATCACCGCGCTCGGCATTGCTCAAATCCTTGGCTGGGGTACCTCGTTCTACTTCCCGGCGGTGCTGGCCGGGCCGATCGTCGCCGATACCGGCTGGTCGCTGTTCTGGGTGGTGAGCGGAACGTCGATCGGACTGCTGGTGGCGGGGCTGATTTCGCCGCGGGTCGGCGCCTTCATCGACCGCAACGGCGAGCGGCCGGCGCTCACGCTGTCGTCGCTGCTCTACGCGGGCGGGGCTGGCGGTGATCGGGCTCGCACCGAATTTGCCGGTCTATTTGGTCGGCTGGGTGCTGCTCGGCGGCGGCATGGGGACGGGGCTGTACGACGCGGTGTTCGCGGCGCTCGGCAAGCTCTACGGCGAGGCAGCGCGCCCCGATCACCAACCTCACGCTGTTCGGCGGCTTCTCCAGTACCGTGTGCTGGCCCGCTCAGCGTCTTGCTCGCCGAGAGCTTTGGCTGGCGCGGTGCCTGCCTGGTTTACGCCGCCCTTCATCTCGTAGTCGCGCTGCCGCTCCAGAGGGCGGTGATGCCGCCGCTGAAGGACACGCAACCAGGCGTGCCTCCCGGAAATGCCGTGCCTCATGCAGCCGTGAGCTTGACGCCTCGCGAGCGCCGGCTCTTCCTGCTGTTCGCGCTCATTCTCTCAATTTCCTCGGGGATCGGCTCCAGCGTCATCGTCCACTTCATGATTTTCCTGCAAGCGAGGGGCGCCGACCTCGCGCTGGCTGTGACATTGGGCACGCTGTTCGGACCGGCCCAGGTCGGAGCGCGCGTGGTCGAGCGATTGTTCGGCACTCACTACCATCCGATCTGGACCATGATCGCGTCCTGCGCGCTGATGCTCGCCGGCCTGCTGATGCTGTTCACCGGATTTCCGGTGCTGGCGCTCACCGTGCTGATCTATGGCGGCGGCTACGGCATCATGTGGATCGCGCGCGGCACGCTACCGCTACTTCGGGCCGAGGCCGGCGGCCTTCGCCACTTTCTCCCACTTCGCGACTTCGCTGCGGATCCGTTTGTCGAACTGCGCCGGCGTGCTTGCGACCGGATCGGCGCCTTCCTTGTGGATGCGCGCGCGCACCTCCGGCGTTGCCAGCAGTTTCGTGGTTTCGGCGTTGGCCTTGGCGATCACGTCCTTCGGCGTGCCGGCTGGCGCGAACATCGCCTGCCAGGACGAGATTTCGAACTCCGGATAGCCGAGCTCGGCGATGGTCGGCACGTCCGGCAATGCCTCCATCCGCTTTTCGGTCGTGACCGCCAGGACGCGCACCGCGCCGCTTCGCACATGCTGCAAGGTCGAGGCGGACAGGGCGAAATGCACCTTCACATGACCGCCGAGCAGCGCGTTGAGCACCTCGGCGTTACCCTTGAACGGCACATGCACCAGCTTCGCGCCGGTCTGGGCGTTGAACATCTCGGCCGCGAGGTGCGTGGACGTGCCGCCGCCTGACGATGCGTAATCGACGCCGGCCGGCTGCGCCTTGGAGTATTCGATCAACTCCTTGACGCTTTTGACAGGCAGCGACGGGTGCACCACCAGCATGATTGGGATCGAGGTCAACTCGGTGATCGGCGCGAAATCCTTGATCGGGTCGTACGGCGTCTTTTGCAGGCTGGCGTTGATCGCGAAGGCGATGGTGGTCACCAGCAGAGTGTGGCCATCGGGCGTGGCCTTGGCGACGATGTTGGTGCCGATGGTGCTGCCGCCCCCCGGACGGTTGTGGACAATGGCGGGCTGGCCCCAACTGTCGTTCATGCGCTGCGCGATCAGCCGCGACACCGAGTCGGTGGTGCCACCGGCGACGAACGGCACGATCAGGTCGATCTGCTTGCTGGGGAAGGTTTGTGCCATGGCGGGCGGCAGCCCCATGACCATCAGCACAGCAGCCAATCCGCCTCGCACGGTTGAATTCATCGATTTCCTCCCGACGCCCGTCGCGTTCGTTGCACGGCGGCATGAGACTCTATAGCAAGAGTTTTGCCGTTGTCCGTTTCGGAATTTGCATGGATCATTCGCAATGAAGCTGATGTCTCGCGGCGTTGTGATAGCTCCGATGCCTGATCCGACCGCGCTCATGCCGATCCCCCTGGTGGATGTTCGGGAGGGCGGCGTGGTGCGGCATGCGCGCGAGGGAGAGGCGCGGGCGCGGGCGCTGCGCGATGAGTGTGTGGCGTGGTTTCCGGGCCTTGCGCGGCCGCTGGTGCCGCTGATCGATGCCCTGGCGCGGCGCTGGCTGACGCACTCCCGGTCGCCTTACATCGCGGAAATCCGCGCCATCGCCGGCGCGCTTGGCTGTCCCGGAGTTCTGGTTTCTCAACGGCTCCTATCAATGGAGCTGCACCTCGCTGGCGCGCGAGGAGGACGGCGTGCCGTGGCTCGTTCGCACGCTCGACTGGCCCTATCCCGGCCTTGGCCGCCATGTCGAGATTGCGCGGATGCGCGGTCACGCAGGCGAGTTCTTCAACGTCACTTGGCCCGGCTATGTTGGCGCGCTGACCGCGATGGCGCCCGGCCGTTTTGCCGCTGCGGTCAACCAGGCGCCGCTCAAGCGGCGCAGTCACCATCCGTGGCTGCGCGGTTACGACATCGCGGCCAATGCGGTGCGAACCTATGTCAGCGTGCGTCACATCCCGCCGGATCAGTTGCTACGACAGGTTTTCGAGACCTGCCGTGACTACGGCGAGGCGAGAACCGTGCTGGAGCGCACGCCGATCGCGCGGCCGGTGATCTATACGCTGGCCGGCTGCCACGCCGGCGAGCGTTGCATCATCGAGCGCACCGAAACCGGCGCGCAGGTCTATGAGGACACCACCGGCGCCGCCAACGACTGGCTGCACGCCAAGCCGATGTGGGAAGGCCGCGTCGGCAGCGCGGAGCTGTTCACGCGGTCCTATGAGGAGGCCGCGGAGCGAAGCCGCGCCCGGCGCGAGGCGCTGGCCGGCTGGCAAGGTGCGTTCGCGCGCGAAAGCTTTGCTTGGGTCGAGCCGCCGGTACTCAACAAGTACACGCGGCTCGGCGTCGAGATGTGCCCGGCGCGGGGAATTCTGCGCGCGGTGGGTTATGAGCTGGAGGACGGCGAGGTGGCGTCGCCGGCGACGTTGCCGCGCGAGGTGAGTGCGGAGAAGATGGCGGCCTAAAACAAGCTCGCGACCTCTCCCTGTGCCGCCGCAACCGACACGCGCTCGCAGGCTTCCACGTTGCCATGCGCCGCATCGCCGCTCGCCAGCGCCGCCTTGATCGTCTCGACCAGCTGCAGCGCCGACTCCCGCGAAATCTCGACCGCGACACGTTCGCGCCCGCCGTCGGCCTCGCATATGAAGTCGATGCCGAGCGCATGGCCGAGCGGCGCGTGGAAGGGGTGATCGTAGTAGACGTTGGCGGTGTCGATCCGCATCCAGCCGTTCGGTCCCTTGGCGCTGCCGTGCATCGCGGCTTTTTCGACGATGTATGAGCACATATTTGTTCTCCTCAGCCGGCGAGATGCTTGTTGTAGAACGCGAACACTTTCTTCCAGCCATCCGCGGTGGCCTCGGCGCGATAGGCAGGGCCGCGTGCGTAATTGAAGAAGGCGTGGCCGGCGCCGTCGTAGCGATGGAATTCGTAATTCTTGCCCGCCTCCTTGAGCTTCGCCTCGGTGCGGTTGACCTGATCGCGGGTCGGGTTCTCGTCGTCGTTGCCGAACAAGCCGAGCAGTGGTGCGGTCATCTTGCCGGTCAGTTCAATCGGGGCGACCGGGCGCTTGGTGTTGAGCTGCTTGGGATCGTCGACGACCACATTGCCGCCCCAGCAGTCGACCGCGGCATTGATGCCGTCCGCCAGCATGCACGAGGACAGATAGACATGGCGTCCGCCGGAGCAGAAACCGATCAGACCGATCTTGCCGTTGGAATTGGATTGCGATTTCAGGAATGCGATCGAGCCGGAGACGTCGCCCACCACCTGGTTGTCAGAGACTCCACCCGCGGCGCGCACCCGGGCGCCGACGTCATCCGGGCTGCCTGGTCCTTCGCGGAAATAGAGGTGAGGAGAGATGCAGGCGAAACCGTGATGCGCGATCTTGCGCGCCTGTTCGATGGTCCATTCGTCCCAGCCCGGCATGTGGTGGATCAGCACCACGCCGCCGACGCGGACCGGCTTGCCCGGCCGTGCGTAATACGCTTCGCCCTTGTCGCCGTTATGTCCCTGGAACAAGACGGTTTCGCCGATGATGTTGGGATATGACATGGTGACCCCGGTACGCGCGGTGAATGGTGGGTGAACTATAGCAACCCCGTGAGCGCTGCACAGACGTTGAAAGGCCGGGAGCCGCCTTGCGCCGGACCCCGGCAATTGGCGATCATCGCTGCATGGCAACGCTCCCCACGGCTTTTTTCTTCGACGTGTTCGGCACGCTGGTCGACTGGCGCACCGGCGTCGCGCGGGAGGCCGAGGCGATCCTCAAGCCGCTCGGCCATTCGCTGGACTGGATCGCGTTCGCCGACGCCTGGCGCGGCCAGTATCAGCCGTCGATGGAGAAGGTGCGGTCGGGCGAAATCCCGTTCTGCCGGCTCGACGTGCTGCACCGGCGCAACCTCGAAACCATCCTGCCGCAGTTCAAGGTTTCGGGACTGCCGGAGGACACCATGCGGCATCTCAACAGAGCGTGGCATCGGCTCCCGGCGTGGCCCGACACTGTCGCGGGCCTCGCGCGGCTGAAGCGCAAGGGCATCATCGCTCCGGTGTCGAACGGCAACATCGCGCTGATGGTCAATCTGGCGAAATACACCGGCATGCCGTGGGACGCGATCCTCGGCTCGGAGATCGCGGGAGACTTCAAGCCCAAACCGCGGGTGTACCTTGCGGCCTGTGAGGCGCTCGATCTACCGCCCGGCGAATGCATGATGGTCGCCGCGCATTCTCACGATCTCGCCGCCGCGGCGAAGACCGGGTTGCGCACCGGACATGTCGCACGGCCCAACGAACACGGCCCCGGCACCGGCGAGGCAACGCCGAAGATCGCCGTCGATGTCGCGGGCGCGAATCTCGAAGACCTCGCGGCTAAGCTCGGACTTTAGCCGCGCAATCACGAACGTGTCAGAAGTAGGTTTCGACACGATAGCCGTCCCGTGATTGGCGGGCGGACTGGCGCTGTGCTACCGGCATGCCAGGGTAGCGGAACATGGCAGCGGCGAAGAAGAAGCGATCATGGGAGGTCTGGCGCGATGCTGGCGGTGGCCTGTCAGCGCTGCGTATCGGCACGCTGGCGTTCCTGCTCGTGCCCGTCGCCATCGCCGTTCACGACTACTTCACGGTCGGCTTCGGCCCGCGGCCGATCAACGACGTGATCCACCGCACCGGCTATTGGGCGCTACTGTTTCTACTCATCTCGCTCGCCGTCACGCCGTTCCGTCGCATCGGCCGGTTCGGCAAACTGCTTGACGTGCGCCGCATGATCGGCGTCGGCGCGTTCGTCTATGCCGCCGTGCATATCGTGCTCTACATGGCCGACCAGAAATGGAATCTCTGGAAGGTTGCCAGCGAAATTGTGCTGCGGCTCTATCTCACCATCGGCTTCATGGCGCTGACCGGGCTTGCGGTGCTGGCGATCACATCGACCGACGGCATGGTGCGCAGGCTCGGCGGCAAGCGCTGGCAGCGGCTGCACCAGGTGGTCTACGTGCTCAGTCTGCTGGCGCTGATCCATTTCTTCCAGCAGACCAAGGCGGACGTCTGGCTGCCGACCTTCATCGCCGGCCTGTTCGGCTGGATGATGGCTTACCGCATCCTGATCTGGCGCAAGACCGAGCGAGGCGAGCTGTCGAGTTCGACTCTGGTGGGCCTCGCCTTCGCGGTCGCCGTGCTGACCTTTGTCGCGGAGGCGGTCGGCATCGGCATTGCGTTCAACGTGTCGCCGTTGCGGGTGTTGGAGATGGCGTTCGACTTCGACCCGTACTCGATCCGGCCGGGCTGGATTGTGCTCGCCGGCGGATTGATCGTGGCGGCGGTCGATTGGTTCCGCGCCCGGTTCGCCAAACCGCGCCGTGTGCCAACCAAACCTGTGCCGGCCAAGCCCGCCCCGGCCAAGCCTGCGCCGGTGGACGCCAAACCCAGCACGGAGCTGGCGTAGAGGGAAGTCGCCTCGATCAACCAATCTGGGACGGTAGAGGCAGCTGCAAGGTCATACCTTTATCACATTCGTTCCGGTACATTTTTACCGGCCGGCCTCCAACAGATGCACCGGGCCTGCTTTTCAGGGAGGAAACGTCATGAAGTCGCTCGTTCTCGCCGCCGCTCTTTCGCTCGCCTTTACCGGCGGCGCATCCGCGCTGAGCTGCAAGGAAGACACCGCTGCCAAGAAGCTCGCCGGCGCCGCGGCCACCAGCCACATGAAGAAGTGCGAGAGCGAAGCGAAGGCAAAGTGCGAGGCCGATTCCGCCGCGAAGAAACTTGCTGGCGCCGCCGCCGCAAGCCACAACAAGAAGTGCATCGCCGACGCCGTCGGCAACTAAGGCAAGCGAAAAAACTCGCGGCCGCTAGCTGATCCTGAACGCCTTGGGGTTCCAAGGCGGCCGCGGATATTGCGGATTCATCGTTTCGAGCGTTGAGCGCACGATCCGCGCGATCGCGACGTTGCGCGCCCATTTGTGATCGGCCGGAATGACGTACCACGGCGCGTGTGCAGTGGAGCAGCGTTGCAGCATGATCTCGTAGGCCTGCTGGTACTTGTTCCACAGCTTACGGTCGTCGAGATCGCCGGGGTTGAATTTCCATTGTGTCTTGCGTTCGGCAAGCCGGTCCTTGAGCCGCTCGCCTTGTTTTTTCCTCGAAATATGCAACATGAACTTGAGAATGGTGGTGCCGTTCTCGACCAGGATCTTTTCGAGGGCGTTGATCTGGCCATAGCGCGCCTCGATTGCCGCGGCCGGCGCAAGCTTGCGGACCCGTCCGATCAGAACATCCTCATAGTGTGAACGGTTGAAGATGCCGATGACGCCGCGGCGCGGCGCTACGAGATGAATGCGCCACAGGAAGTCGTGGGCCAATTCCACTTCGCTCGGCCGGCGGAACGCCGTCACTGTGACGCCGAGTGGGCCTGCGGTATTGAACACGCCACGGATCGTGCCGTCCTTGCCCGACGTGTCGGTGCCTTGCAGGACGACCAGCAGCGCGCGCTTGCCTTCGGCATAGAGCCGGTCCTGCAGCGCGTCGATCACTTCGGCATCCTTCGCGGTGCGTTCCCTTGCCTCGTTCTTGTCGACGCCGATCTGCGAGACATCGCCGGGATTGCAATCGGCGAGATTGAAGCGTTTGCCCGGACTGACCCGGAATGCCGCGGCAAAATCCTTGGCCATCACGTTCGTCCAGGCAAACTCAGGACGATACGAACGTCGGTGCGACATTCGACCACTTCCAGATCGTCATCGAGCATTAGCGGTGCGTCTGCCATGGGGGCAATTCGTCGCAAACTAGTGCGGTCGTGTTAATGAAGCCTTGAATGGCCTATAACGCGCCACAATGCCGTGTTTTCGGGCGGTTTAGCGAAACCTCAGCCGCCGCCGCTATGAAGCCTGCCGGAGGCCTTCGTCCTTTAAGCTGTCGAGAATTGAAAGCGCGCGACCCATCGAGAATGCGCGACTCTTGGCGTCGTAGGCTTTGACGTGCTCCGGCATCATGTAGCCGTGCAGAACTCCAGGGAAAATGTGTACCTCGACGTTGTTCTGGCGCGGCGGCACGGCGCGATAAGCGTCGAGCACCTCCTTCGGCGCGACGTGGTCCTGATCGCCCCACATGATACAGACCGGTTGGGTGACGCCGTCGAGTTCGCCAATGAAGTCTTGCATCCGCGTGCCGTGGCAGGACAAGCCGGCGGCGTAGCCGAGCCGCTTTGGGCCGAGGATCGCGTAGGGGCCGCCGTAGCAGAAGCCGATCGCAGCGGCGCGGCCGTTGAACTGCGCAAGCGTCTTGAGCTGTGCGAGCGTGTCCGCCATGTCGGTCTCGCCGGCGGCGATCTTCTCCATCCGCGGCTGGGCGCGCTCGGCGGCGCGCTTGTCGTCTTGTCCCATCGGGCCGGGGATCGACTGCCAGAACAGATCGGGCGCCGCGGCAATGAAGCCCTTGGAGGCGAATTCGTCGGCGATGTCGCGCAGGTCCTTGTCGACGCCGTGGATGGCGCAGGCCAGCACAATGGCGGGGGTTTTCTCCGTCCCGGCGGGCAGGGCGAGGTAGCAGCCGAATGCGCCGCCCTTGCTGGATGTCACTTTGATGGTCTTGCCCGGCACGCGCGCCTCCGTTGTTATGGCCTCGCCTGTGCGGCAGCGTAGGCCGGTCGTATTCGCTGCACAATCGCCGTCTAGAGCCGGTGCCGGAACGCATTATGGAAAGGAATTCGACCATGGCCGACCTCGTACTTTACCACGCCGTGCCGTCGCGCTCGGCGACCGTTCGCTGGATGCTGGAGGAGGTCGGCGAGCCCTACGACGTCCATCTGCTCAAGCTCAGTGAGGGCGATCAGCAGAAGCCGGATTACCTGGCGATCAATCCGCAGGGCAAGGTTCCGGCTCTCAAGCACAAGGGCGTGGTGTTCACCGAGGTCGCCGCGATTTGTACTTACCTTGCCGATGCGTTCCCAAACGCCAAGCTCGCTGTACCGGCGAACGACCCGCGCCGCGGCGTCTACCTGCAATGGCTGTTCTTCGGCCCGAGCTGCATGGAGCCGGCGGTCAGTGACCGCGCTTTCCCTCGCAAGGATGCGCCGCGCGCTGGCGCGATCGGGTATCGCGACATCGACACGCTTGCCGATATCGTCGCCAGGGCGGTGGCAAAGGGGCCTTACCTGATGGGCGAGCAATTTACCGCAGCTGATGTCGTGGTCGGCTCGGGGATACGCTGGGGCACCATGTTCAAGCTGATTCCGGAGCGCGACGCCTTCAAACCGTATGTCGAACGGATCGCGGCGCGTCCGGCTTCGCAACGCGCGGAAGCCAAGGATAAGGAGCTGGGAGGAAAGTGAGCCATTGGTCACCGCCCATCCTCGCGGCTTCGCCAAACTGATGAGGCGAGGGCGACCGTTGACATGCTGCCGGGTCAATGAGCGTGGGATAAAGCTGGCCGGACAATGCTCGAGCTGCGGCTGCTCCATTTCGAAGATCTGACGGTTGGCATGAGCGAGACGCTGGCCAAGACGGTTGCGTCGTCGGACGTGATCGGCTTTGCGCAGATCACCGGTGACCGCAATCCGATCCATTTGTCCGAGCACTTCGCCGCGCGCACGCAGTTCAAGAAGCGGATCGCGCACGGCCTCTACACCGCAAGCCTGATTTCCGCCGTGCTCGGCACGAGGCTGCCCGGGCCGGGCGCTGTCTATATTTCCCAATCGCTGAACTTTCGCGCCCCGGTGAAGATCGGCGAAACGGTGGAGGTGACAGTCACTGTTGCCGAACTCATTCCGGACAAGCGCCGCGCACGGCTATCGTGCGTGTGCCGGGTCGGCGACGATGTGGTGTTGGATGGCGAGGCGCTGGTGAAGGTGCCGTCGAAATCGGAAGGCGGCCGGCCGGGCTTGCGGGTGTGAGGCGCGTCACGCCAGCAGGTCGTGCGTCTCCGGATGCCGCGCCATGTATTGGCCGACGAACGAGCAGCGCGGCCGACCTTGAGGCCCTTGACGCGTGCTTCGTCGAGCGCACCGCGCACGAGCTGCGAGGCGATGCCGCGGCCCTGCAGGTGCGCTGGCGTCTCGGTGTGGAAGAAGGTGATCACGCCGTTGTCAAGGCGGTAGTTGGCGACGGCGGTGCCGCCTTCGGAGTCGAGCTCGAAGCGGGAGAGGGCGGTGTTGTTGCGGACCGGCATGACGGAGGGACATGTAGGCGGCCGCGCAAACAAGCTCAACTGCGCGGCGGTTCCGGCTTGAAGCCGCGCGCCTCGCGGTAGCGCGCCAGCATGCGCTCGAAGCTCCCGGTGAGCGCCGTCTCGATCTCCGGCTTGCGCTCGAGCCTCGACAGTAGCATCGCCGCCGCCTCGAGTGTGGAGAGCCCGTCGCGGCGCGGCTCCTTGCGCAGACTGCCGTAGCGCGACGGCTGGCGCGGGCCGAGGATGACGCGCCGGCATTTCAGGATCCATGCATTGCGCCACCAGATCGCCTTGGCCTGGCTCCAGGTGCCGTCGAGCAGGACGACGCCCTCGATGTCACGCAACGCCGCGTTCTGGTCGGGCAACGCCTCGCCCTTGCGGTTCAGCACGACGACGTCGCGGCCGGGCGCCAGCGCCTCGGCTTTCGACGAGCCGAGGTAGAGCACGGCCCAGCGCTTCGGATCGGCGTCGCGGCCGAGGATTTTCGACAGCGACGGCCACGACAGTCCGACCTTGAACAGCGAATTCTTGAAGTGCAGCGCCGCTAGCCGCGCCGAGCCGAGCGTGCGGTCCTGTTCCTGCGGATGCTGCAGGATCAACAGCGACACCTTGTTGTCGAATGGCGTAACGCCGTCACAGACGCAGAGCGCCGGCGGCTTGCGGCAGCGCGGGCATTCCGCCGGTACCGCGGAGACTGCGGAGGCGGCTTCGTTCACGCCTGCGGGCCGGCGCCGCCCGGATCGCGGATCTTGCCCGCCACGACCAGCCGGTTCCAGATGAACAGCACGACCAGCGCGCCGATCGTCGCGGTGATGAAGCCTGCGCCCTGGTCGGCCCGATACCAGCCGACCGCCTGACCGATGAAGGTCGCCAGGAACGCGCCGGCGATGCCGAGCGCGACGGTCAGGATGAAGCCCTTCGGGTCATTCGGCCCCGGCGACAGAAACCGCGCAACGATGCCCGCGACGAGCCCGACAATGATGATCCAGAGCATGTCCCGCCTCCTGTTGATTGGCGACCGGCTCAGCCTAGGACCCGGCCGGGTGCCCCGCAATCGGCTGCGCGCACAGCGGGCTGCCTTGCAAGTGTCACAATAACGGCGTGATCATTGGGCTTTTCGCCCGCAGGTAGCAGGAGGCATCGATGGGCTTGATGGACATCCTCAACGGAATGCAGAACGGCCCGCGCGGCCGGACCGATGGCAAGGGCGGCATGTCGCCGATCACCATGGCGATCCTCGCTTTGCTTGCCTACAAGGCCTATCAGAAGTCCGGCATCGGCACCGGAGCGCCTGTGCCGGCCCCCGGACGCATCCCCGACCGCAACACCATGGAAGCCAATCTTCCAGGCGGTGGAATTGGCGGCCTCGACGATCTGCTGAAAGGCGGCTTGGGCGGGCTGCTCGGCGGTCTCGCCGGTGGCGCGCCGCAAGGGCGCTTGCCGGGCGGGCGCGCGGCGGCTTCGTCCGGCGGCGGGCTTAACGATCTGATCAAAGGTGGGCTTGGCGGTCTCGGTGGACTGCTCGCTGGCGGCGCGGCCGGCAGCGTGCTCGGGAGCGGGCTCGACGGCCTGCTCAAGCAGATGCAGCAGAAGGGCCTCGGCGACGTCACCGACTCGTGGGTCAGCAAAGGGCCCAACAAGCACATTTCCACCAACGATCTGGCGCGCTCGATCGGCCTCGACGACATCGACGCGCTGGCGAGCCGCACCGGCCTGTCGCGCAACGATCTGTTGTCCGGCTTGCAGGAGCAGTTGCCGGAGCTGGTCGATCAGCTCACGCCGGACGGGCGCATGCCGACCGAGGACGAGGCGTCGCGCTGGGTGTGAGCCATTCTCCTGTGCGGCGGTATTGTCCCGCCGTGACGACGTGCCGTTCGTGCGACTAGTCTGGCTCGCGGACGCACCGGGAGGATGCCCATGAAGGCTGAAGACGCCGCGGAGATGATAGAGTCCGGCAAGGAGTCCGATACCTTCAAGCAGCGCGCCGCGGTGGCGATCGCGTTTTTCGCCATGGTGCTGGCGATCTGCGGACTTGGCGGTTCGAACGCCGGCAAGGAGGCGGTCAACAACAATGTGCTGGCCGCCAACTACTTCAGCTTCTACCAGGCCAAGAACGCGCGGCAGATTGCGCTGGAGCTTGCCGCCGACGAGATCGAGTTCGGCTGGCTCAACATTCCGGAGATGCCTGACGCCGCCAAGCAGGTCATGCGCATCAAGCTCGCCGGCTACAAGGCGACGATCGCGCGCTACGAATCCGAGCCCTCGACCAACGAGGGCAAGAAGGAGCTGATGGCGCGCGCCCGCGACCACGAGAAATTGCGCGACCGCGCGCTGAAGCAGGATCCGTATTTCGACTATGCCGAGGCGCTGTTGCAGATCGCGATCGTGCTGATCTCGGTGTCGATCATCGCCAGCGTCGCGTGGCTCGCCTTCCTCGGCGGCACGGTCGGCCTGATCGGGCTGCTGCTGACCATCAACGGCTTCTACCTGCTGGTGGAGATACCAGGATTGGCGTGAGGTTACTTCTCCACCTTGCCGCCGGCCTCGACCCAGTCCTTGAAGCCGCCGAGGTTGTAGACCTTCTCGTAGCCCATGTCCTTGAGCAGCTTGCCGGCGAGCGCGGCGCGACCGCCGGAGGCGCAATGCAGGATCACGGGCTTGTCGAATGCCAAGCTCTTTTCCGCCGTCGGCGACGACAGGTCGGCCTTGAACTCCAGCGAGCCGCGCGGAATGTGGACCGCGCCTGCCGCCTTGCCGGTCGCGGCGAGCTCGGCGCTGTCGCGCAGGTCGACGATGACCGCGCCCTTGGCGGCCATCTCCTGCGCCTCCTTGCCGGAAATCCTCGGCACGGCGGCATTGGCGGCATCGACGAGTTGCTTGGCGGTGGTGGGCATGGGTCGTCCTCCTGATGTTTTCGCTTTTTGCGTATGGAGGATGCATAGCGAATTGCGGGAGGCGGCTCAATGCCGTGCGGATGCCAATACGTCTGCACGCGCTCGGCCGCCGTCGCGGGAAAGCTGTTATGCTCTGCGCCGGGAGGGTCGCGATGGCGCTCATACTCGCCGGACTTGCGCTTGCCGCGCTGGCTGCGCTGCTGGTGCGCCGCGCCGCCGGCGGGCCGCTGCACATCGCGATCATCGCGGCGCTCGCGGTGCCGTTCCTGCCGCTGTTTGCCGCCACCGTGACCGGCGACGTGTCGCGCCATCTGCCGGGCTGGATGTTTTCCGATGGTCCCAAGGATGACGTGATCCTGGCAAGCGTGGCGGCGACCGTGCTGCTCGCGGTGATCGCCGCGGCGTGCCTGTTCGCGGCGGCGCGGCGGCTGTGGTCGACGAAGAGGGGAGGCGTGTGATGAAACGTGTGTTCGCTGCTGCCGCGCTGTTCGGGGCCTGCCTCGTGTGGCCCGCCTTCGCCCAGGAGCAGCCCGCCGGCTTTCGCTCGCCGTCGAGCAACATCTTCTGCCAGGCCGACAAGGCCGACGCCGGCTATGTGCTGCGCTGCGACGTGATGAAGATCTCCAACAAGCCGCCGCCGCGCCCGAAGGACTGTGACCTCGACTGGAGCCGAGCGTTCGAAATGTCGGACAGCGGGGCGCCGCCGCAGCGGCTGTGCTACGGCGACACCGTGGCGAACGAGGTGCTGCCGCCGCTCGCCTACGGCGCGACCTGGCACCGCCACGGCTTCTCCTGCAAGTCGGAGCAAAGCGGCGTGACCTGCGCCAACGCGAAGGGGCGCGGCTTCGAACTGGCGCGCGGCGCGCAGCGGTTGTTTTAAGCGGCGCCGCGCCAACACGACGCGCCGATGACAGCGCCCGCGTTCCATGCGCGCCGCGCAACGCCGGCCCGCGCCGGCTTCCCTCTGGCAAGCCGTCGCGCAGGGCCTACCTGCCGCGAGCACAAGGGCAGGGGGCAAACACAATTGCGGAGAATGACAATGATCAATCTGAAGAATGCGACAGGGGCGCTGGCGTTGGGGCTCGCGGTCGCGGCGGCGTCGCCGGCGCTGGCCAAAGAGCGCACGCGCACCAACCCCGGCCACGACGCGCGCGCGCAAAGCATCGGCGGCGCGATCGGCGACAACAGCATGAGCCAGCACCGCGCCAGTGCGTTGCGCACGTGCAACGAGCGCGCCAACCGCTACTCGCAACACACCTTCGGCAACATGCAGTCCTACGCGTACTGGAGCTGCATGACGGAGCAGGGCGAGACGCCGTAGCGTCAGCCCTATACATCCACCGCTGTCGTCCCCGCGACAGCGGGGACCCATAACCAGCACGGGGAGAATGGGTCCCCGCTTTCGCGGGAACGACAATCTCGGGCAAGCGATCCGCGACATCATTCGTCGTCCGGCATCTCGCTATCCATCACATCCGGCTCGCAGGCGAAGCCGCGGCAGCGGCGCGTGCGCGCGCAGCTTGCCTTGCCGCAGCGCTCCCAGTCGCGGCCGAGCGCGATCAACTGCAGGCGGATGCAGCGCATCGCGCTTGCGATGACGCGCTCGCGGATGGCTTCGATCTCGTTGTCCTCCACGTCCGTCTCAACATTCATGGTGGCGAGCTCCTTCGTTCTCGCGGCGGGGTTCGTCCGAGTTTTGGAAAATCGCTCGCCCCATTCTTCGTGCCGCATACCGGGCAGGCGCGGCATGCGGTGAGACGAGGGAGATGGAGCGCCGGGTGGCGCACCTTGGTCTTCGTGTCCGCGTGCTCTCATCGAGCCCGCGGGCGCCCTCCGGCGCTCCATCGTGGCGCTTTCCGGTCGCCGGGGCCGCGCTTTTCGTCGGAGGCTCGGTTCGTGCATTCGCGCAACGAGCGCCGCCACCGTCCGTCAGCGAACCTGTCGCGGGGGGTCGTAGTGTCCCCGGGCGGGGTCCCCGGCGCCGCCCGGGAGCCGTGCTTGCGAGGCACAACACGCGGGCGCCGCACCCCGCTCCGCCTTCGAACGCCTCCGGAAGACGCCCTCGAATGAGCAGGGTTGAGGACTATAATCACAGGACTATAATCATGTCAAGCGGGCCTGGAGGCGCTGCTCTCGCTCGACATTGGCGTGCCGTCCGGCCGCATCGCCGACATCCTAAACGGCCGACGCTCGATCACCGCCGACACCGCGGTTCGGCTTGGCCGTTACTTTGGCAACGGCGCGCGGTTCTGGCTCGACTGCAGAGCCAGCACGACATCGCGGTGGTGGAGCGGGAGAAGGGCAGCGAGATCGCGCGGCGAGTGCGGCCGGGGGATGCGGCGTGAGTTGAACGCCCTTGCGAACGCCCCATGCCCGCCGCACCATAGCGCGCCATGAAAAATCGCCATGAAAATCCCTGCCGATCGTGGATGAATTGCCGGTGAAGTGACGGCGTGCCGGTTATGGAGCGTGCCATGCGAAAGAGCGTGCCTGCCGCCGATCCCGACGCCTACGTCCGTGCGCTGACCGGCTGGCGGCGCACTTGCGTCGAGGCGCTACGCGCCGCCGTGCGCAAGGCGGCGGCACTCGAAGAGACGGTGAAGTGGGGCCATCTCGTCTATGCGTCAAACGGCCCCGTGCTGCTGATCCGCGCCGAGGACGAGCGCGTGCTGTTCGGCTTCTGGCGCGGCCAGCGACTTCGCGAGATCGAGCCGCGGCTCAAGCCCGGCGGCAAGTACGAGATGGCGACGTTCGAAATCCGCGAGGGTGTGACAATCAAGCCCGCGGTGGCGGCGCGGTTGGCGAAAGAGGCCGTGGCGCTCAACGAGACGGTTGGCGATCCGAGGAAGGTTGGGGCAGCGAGGAAGAAGAAGGGCGGTGCACGCAAGGCCGGCCGGACGTCAGTGAAGTAGCTGCAGTGTTTGGCCCGCCTCATCCTGAGAGGCTGTGAATCTTCCGCGAAGGTAGCGGATAGCGGGTCAATCATGATTCCCTACGATGGCCGAGTCGCGGGAGGGAGCTATGACTGAGGACGAACTGTTTGGTGAACTTCCAGCCTCGCAGCCGCAATCCGAGAGGTCTCCGCAGGGCGCGCCCCGCTTGCGCGAGCCCAGGCGCGATCAGATCGAACTGCGGGCGGTGGATATCGAGAGCCTGGTCGGGGAGGACCATCCGGTCCGAGTGATCTGGACCTATGTGGCCGGACTTGATCTGAGCGAACTTGAAGATCGGATCAAGGCGCGGGAGGACAGGCCCGGACATCCGGCTATTTCGCCGCGGCTGCTGCTGGCGCTGTGGCTTGTCGCCACCAGTGAGGGCGTCGGCAGTGCGCGCGCTCTTGAGCGGCTGTGCAACAGCCACGATGTCTATCGCTGGCTGTGCGGAGGCGTGTCGGTGAACTACCACACGCTGGCGGACTTTCGGGTCGGCTGCGCCGATCTGCTCGACCGGCTGCTCGCCGAGCATCTGGCAGCGCTGGCCAAGGCCAAGCTGATCGATTTCGATACGCTTTCGCAGGACGGCGTGCGGATCCGGGCGAGTGCGGGGGCCTCGTCGTTCCGGCGTGGGGCGACGCTTGACCGGCATCTGGCGACCGCCCAGGCCGTGGTGGATGAGCTCAAGCGCGAGGTCGATGTGCGTTCGGATGCCAGCAACCAGCGCATCAAGGCCGCCCGCGAACGAGCCGCGCGCGAGCGCAGCGAACGGGTCAAGGCGGCACAGCAAGCGCTCGAAGAGATCAAGCAGCAGCGCAAAGAGCGCGATCAAAAGCGCAGCAACGGGAAGCCTCAGAAAGAGCCGCGCGCCTCCACCTCCGACCCCCAAGCGCGTGTCATGAAGATGGCCGATGGCGGCTTCCGCCCGGCCTATAATGTGCAGGTGGCCAGCGTTGCAGACGAGCAGATCGTGATCGCGGTCGAGGTCTGCAACACCGGCTCCGACCGTGGCCTGATGCGGCCGATGTTAGAGCGGTTGGGCGGGCGCATCGGTCAGTTTCCAGGACGCCATCTGGCCGATGGCGGTTTTACCAGCGCCCAAGACATCGAATGGGCGCATGACAACGGGATCGAGGTCTACTGTCCTCCGACCCAGTCCAAGCACGGGACCGACCCCTATCGACCGCGCCCCGGCGACGGCCCCGGCATATTGGCCTGGCGCGCCCGGATGGGCAGCGAAGCGGGTCAGGCGCAATACAAATCCCGCTCGATCTGCGAATGCATCCATGCCCGCTGGCGCAATTGGGGCTTCCGACAATTGCTCGTACGCGGCATCGAAAAGGTCCGTGCTGTCACGCTCCTCTACGCCCTCACCAACAATATCCTGCAAGGACATCGGCTTGCCAGTGCGTAAACACAAAGGCAAAGCTCTCGGCAGACGGACGTTCAGACAAGCGCGGCCAACCCCGCCCCGCGCGAGCCTAAAGCTTCACAAGCTCTGAGGATGAGGCCGGGAGAGGTTTTGCCATAGCGCGTCGAAGACGCGCGTGAAAGCGCTTAAGGCTCAACCCATCCTACGCGGCCCCATCAATTCAGCTTCACGCCGGTCCGCTCGATGATGCCTTGGAAGCGCGCGGCGTCGGCGCGGATGCGCTCGGCGAGCGCCGGCCCGCTGATCGGGGCGACCTCCATGCCGAGCTCGTTGAACCGCTTGCGCAGCGCCTCGTCCTGCAGGACGCGCAGCACCTCGGCGTCGAGCCGCGAGACGATCGCAGCCGGCGTGCTGGCCGGCACATAGAGGCCGACATTGAGCCCGGCATCGACGTTGAGATTTGAGTCGGCCATGGTCGGCATGTCGCGCAGGAACGACGGGCGCTCGCGGCCGAGCAGCGCCAGCGCCTTGATCTTGCCGGCCTCCAGCGGACCCTGCACGGTGGCCTGCGTCGTCACCGCGAGCGGCACCTCACCGCCGGACAGGCCGGTCGCCATCTGCGCGCCGCCGCGGTAAGGCACATGCAGCAGCTTGATGCCGGCCTCGAGCGCGAGCCACTCGGCGGCGAGCTGGTTGATGGTGCCGGGGCCGGGCGAGGCGTAGGCGAACTTGCCGGGCTCCGCCTTGGCCTTCTCGATCAACTCCTTCACCGATCCGAGACCGCTCGCCGGATGGGTGAGCAGCAAGAGCGGCACGGAAGCGAAGCGGGTGACGGGAATGACATCCTTGAAGGGATCGTAGGCCGTCTTCGGCATCAGTGCCGGGACGGTGGTGAAATCGCCGGTGGTCATCAGGATCGTGTAGCCGTCCGGCGGCGATTTCGTCACGGCGTCGACGCCGAACGTGCCGCTGGCGCCGGCGCGGTTCTCGATCACCACCGGCTGGCCCAGCGCCTCGCCGAGCTTCTGCGCCACGAGCCGGGCGCCGACGTCGGTGACGCCGCCGGCGGGAAACGGCACGATCGCGCGGATGGGGCGGGTCGGATAGGTTTGCGCGGAGGCCGGCGCGGCGGCACACAGCGTCGCGAGCGCGGCCACTGCGGAGAAGAGGGCGATGCGCATTCGCATGGAGCAGCTCCCGTTCGATGGCGCGGCAGCCGGATCGTCCCGCAAATGAGGGAGCGAAGCAACGTGGCTCCAACGTGGCTTGGGGGTTTTCCGCCCGGAACGGCTGGCCGCGGCACCGCGTTAAATCCCGAGAGCACAGGAGGTTCGCTCATGAAAGCCTTAATAATCAGCCTTGCGGCGTTCGCCGGCATGTGTGCGAGCGCCGCCGCCGCGCCGCCTGGCGGTGCGGCTCCGGCGGACGATTTCGTCGTTCTCGCCGGCAACACCTCGTCGAACTCAAGCTCCAACACCTCCTCGAACCAAAGCAACGGCCGCTCGAGCATCGTGCACACCCACCGCTGGTCGATCGACTCCGGCGACGGCCGCCGCCGGCGCGTGATCGGCGGCACCACCCGCATCGAGCGCTATCGGCCGGAGGTGCGGCACCGCGCGTGGCGCCGCGGCCGGGATGACGATTAGGAGCGGCAGACGGCCGGGCAGGGTGGCGTGGATTCGCGATGAGAAGGGCGGGGGCGGCTACGCGCCCGCTTCTTGCTTGAAGAGGAGACGGCCAAGGAGAACGATCATGAGCGAGCTTCGGTATCCCAACGAAACCAAAGCGTACCGCGACGCGCGCGACGCCTTGCTCAAGGACGAGCAGGAGTTGATCGACAAGATGAAGGCCGTGGCTTTGAGGCGCCGCAAGCTGCCTCCCGGCGGGCAACTCAAAGAGGACTACGTCTTCCAGTGGGCCGGCGACGGCAAGGCCGGCAGGAAACTCGGCGAGCGCGTGAAATTCTCCGAGCTGTTCGGCGACAAGGACACGCTGCTGCTCTACTCGTGGATGTTCGGGCCGAACTGGGACAAGCCCTGTCCGTCCTGCACGTCGCTGATGGATGGGTTCGACCGCGCCTGGTACTCGGTCTCGCGCGACGCCGCGTTCGCCACGATCGCCAAGGCGCAGCCTGAAAAAATCAACGCGTGGGCGAAGGAGCGCGGCTGGTCGCAGATCCCGCTGCTGTCCGGTTTCGAGTCTCCCTTTCAAGCGGACTACAGGTGCCAGGGGGAGAACGACGACAAGCAGCTGCCGGTGATGCATGTCTTCAAAAAGCGGGACGGCAAGATTTTTCCATTTCTGGGCAACCGAAACGATGTCGAACCATGTCGACACGGTGTGGCCGTACTGGAATCTGATGGACTTCACGCCGGAGGGCCGGCCGGACATTCCGACGCCGCCGCAGCGGTTCAGGAGTGAGTTTTTGGAGAAGAACTATTTGAATAAGTAGCGTGTAGCCCGCATGAGCGCAGCGATAATGCGGGATTTGTCAGTCCCGGATTTCGCTACGCTCAATCCGGGAGACGGCACACGGCTTAGTACCGAAGTCCGCCGTAGGGGCAACCATAGAAAACATAACAATAAACGCCGTTGTCGGAATAACCATTGAAGCAGCCGTTGACGTAATAGGGCGCGGTGACAAAGGGCCGATAGGAACGACCATAATAGCGCGGCCCGTAATAGGCGCTCCGGTAACCCCCGTGGTAGCCAGCACGATAGCCGTAGTCACCGCGATAGGCATAGCCGCGGTATCGGGCGCCGTAGTATCCCGCCTCAGCAGGCGAGGACGGAAGGACGCTGATCGAGATAAGCCACACCGTAAACAGAACGAACGTCGCTGACGCTATACGCAACATCGAAACCTCCAACCAGCACGCCGCAGTGTGCCATTTTGTCCCTCATCCCATTGAAGGACAACCTCGCTGGAGGAATAATGTGCGACGCAAAATCTGGAATACTGCGACTATGCATTAGGCTTCGTAAGCACAAATGCGACTAATCAATTCAAATGCGAGTCCATCACCGCAGCGGTGAATCCAAAATCACCGGAGAGTCGGATGCTCGGAGGAGGACATGAACAACCTTCAACGGTTTACGATAGCGTCGTTTGTTGTCAGCACGCTGGTGCTTGCGTATCTGGCATATGGCTGGCTCAGCTACTGACGACGCGCTCGCGCGTCAGGCCGCCACCGAGTTCAAGAAGCGCCGCTCTTCGAAAGCGCGAATAAGTAAACTCGTAGGGTGGGTTAGGCGCGTGGCGCCGTAACCCACCATGAGACTCGCGGGAAGAGGCGGTGGGTTACGCGCCTTCGGCGCTAACCCACCCTACGGACTGGGCACTGCAATCCACCACGGGAGGGGATAGCTATGACGCGGCTGGCGGGCAAGGTGGCCTTCATCACCGGCGGCGGCGGCGGCATCGGCCGCGCCACCGCGGAGCGCTTCGCGCAGGAGGGTGCCAAGGTCGTCATCGCGGACATCGATGTCGCCGCCGGCGAGGCCGCGGCCACGTCGGCGCGCGCCATGGCGGCCAATTCCGGCGGCGACGCCCATTTCCTACGTTGCGACATCACCGACCGGCCGAACGTCGAGGCCGCGGTTGCGGAAACCGCCGCCCGCTACGGCAAGCTCGACATCCTGCACAACAACGCCGGCGGATCGACGGTGCAGGACGGCCCGGTCACCGAGGCGCCGGAGGAGGAATTCTGGCGTGTCATCAAGCTCGACCTCTACGGCACGTTCCTGTGCAGCAAGATCGCCATCCCCTACATCATCAAGGCCGGCGGCGGCTCGGTCATCAACATGAGCTCCAACGTGGCGCTGATGGCGCTGCCGGGCCGCGATTGCTACACGGCGGCCAAGGGCGGTGTCGCCTCCATGACGCGCTCGATGGCGGTCGAGTACGCGCCGCACAAGATCAGGGTCAACGCCATCGCCCCATCGGTGACGCTGACCGAGCGCCTCAAGCGCCTGATGGCGGCCAACAAGGACGTGAGCAAGCTCGCCGCCAGCCATCTGCTCGGGCTGGGCCAGCCGATCCACGTCGCCAACATGGCGGTCTATCTGGCGTCCGACGAGTCCGAGATCACCACCGGCCAGGTGCTTTCGGTCGACAGCGGCGTGACGATTTATTGACTGTCGCGTCGTTGCAGGCGAGTCGTCGAATCCCGGATTTAGCTGCGATCCATCCGGGCTACGCTTGCTCTACGAACTGTAACAATACCACAGCTATTCTTTGGCGGCGGCAACAGCGTCTGCCACCAGTGTTCTAGCTTCCTTCATTTCGTGAATGTAGTGCATTAGCGATATTGCGTTTTGTTCTTCGTCGCTTGCTTGGATGGTGGCAACGGTTCCCACAAATCCACTCGGGATTGGCTCGCATTCAATCGAAACCAATCCAAAGAAAGTAATTGCTTCTCTTCCCGTTGCCAAAGCCAACACAGCCTGAGCGACGAACAGCAGGAGCCCTCCCAAGAGAGAGCCGGTCCCGGAAATCTGCACAGGACGATAAGTGGAGTTTCTGCCTGACGGCGGGCACGCTGTGGCCTGCGAATCAGGAGAGACCATGAGCAGACGACCGCGCCGGAACCACACACCGGCCTTCAAGGCGAAGGTGGCGCTTGCCGCTATCAAGGGCGACCGAACGATGGCCCAGCTTGCGGAGCAGTTCGACGTCCACCCCAATCAGGTCACATCGTGGAAGGCTCAGCTTGAGGGTGCGGCTGCCGATGTCTTCGGTCCCGGCGGCAATGCAGCGGCGCAGCTCCCGGCCATCGACGTGAAGTCGCTGCATGCCAAGATCGGAGCGCTGACGCTGGAGAACGATTTTTTGGAAGGAGCGCTCACCAAAGCCGGTTTGCTGAGCGCAAAGCGATGATCGACCGCGAACACGATCTGCCGATCACCAAGCAAGCCAAGGCGCTGAACATCAGCCGTGGCAGCGTCTACTACCTGCCGCGGCCGGTGTCCGCCGCGGACCTTGCGATCATGCGGCGGATCGACGAGCTGCATCTGGAGTTCCCCTTCGCCGGCTCGCGGATGTTGCGAGGCCTGCTGGCTGCCGAGGGGTGCCGGATCGGCCGTCGGCATGTGAAGACGCTGATGCGGCGGATGGGGATAGAAGCGCTCTATCGCCGTCCGCGCACGACCAAGCCCGAGCCCGGCCACAAGATTTATCCGTATCTGCTGCGCGGGATGGCGATCACGCGGCCGAACCAGGTGTGGGCGATGGACATCACTTACATTCCGATGGCGCGCGGCTTTGTCTATCTGGCTGTCGTGCTCGACTGGTTCAGCCGCCGCGTGCTGTCGTGGCGGCTGTCGATCACCATGGAGGCGGCGTTCTGCGTCGAAACGCTGGAGGATGCTTTGGCTCGTCACGGCAAACCGGACATCTTCAATACCGATCAGGGTTCGCAGTTCACGAGCCAGGCCTTCACCGGTGTGCTCGCCAACAACGACGTTGCGATCAGCATGGACGGCAAGGGCGCCTGGCGCGACAACGTGTTCGTCGAGCGGCTGTGGCGCAGCGTCAAATACGAGGAGGTGTATCTGCGGGCCTACGACAGCGTCAGCGAGGCCCGCACTTCGATCGGCCGCTACTTCGACTTCTACAATCGCCGACGGCCGCATTCGAGCCTTGACGATGCCACGCCCGATCAAGCCTACTTCAACCCGCTGCCAATCCGCTTGGCAGCCTAACCCCGGCAGAGGCTCCACTTATCGAGGCGGAAAATCTGTTCAGACAACCGGGACCACCTCTTGTTACCTGGCAAAAAGGCGATGCCAAGGTGACAATTGTTATCGGCCCGCCGTCATCGTTTTGTAAGGACCTGGCCGCAATAGCCGCTACAGATCCGCCGTGGCTATGAGCAACGACAATGTGCTTGGCATCAGGATTTGCATTCATTGACGCTCGAAGAGCGGCTTTAAGCGCTAAACCCGCCGTCTGTCGTGCCTTGAAGGAATTTGAACCGCTCCAATCAAAACTCAGCCAGTCAACATTTGGATTGCCATTCGTTACTGTGCGCTCAAATTCAGACCCCTTCTGAAACCATCTTGGTTCTTTCGCCCTTAGGAGGCGTTCGGGAATCCAATAACTGAAGAGCTGGCGAAACAAGCCAAAGGGCCATGTGCCATGGACAGCGAATACAATTACCCGTGCTGAAGAATCCTCATGCATGGGGCGTGCAAGAATCTGATGCGTGCACGATAGTTGCTATCAGGCGACCTCGCATCCGTTACTTTCACTCCGTCTCGATCTTCGGGTACCAGTAGCAATCGTAGCGGGAGCAGCGCCCCAGATTTCGCTACGCTCAATCTGGGTTACGCTTGCTACGTTTGCTTTGGACCGACCCACTTGCCCGTTCCATCGAAGTGGTTTGATCGGGCGAATCCGCCGATATTCCAAAGAGCATCGAAAGCCGGTCGCACTATAGGCTGGTAGTCGAGTTCTGTACCGTACTGTTCGATGACAACTTCAGGCAATTCGAGGATGTCGCGATCTAGCGCAGGCAAATCGTCAAGCGGAGGTGGATGCACTCCTAGGCGAGCCCCTCGGACACCCTGCAGGGTGATCATCAGAATGATCGGAGGCGGTACATCGAGACTTTGGAGTGCGTTCAAGTAACCCGGCAATTGCTGCAAAATCCAACGATCAAAGTCGAGCGTTGGAATCCTAAGATTGCCCGGGTCTAAATCTGACACCACTCGAACTTTGACTGCCTCTATCGCTCCATTTCGGAAAAAGCTGTGTGTAAGACCAACATTTGCCATCTGACCCATGATGAAGAATAGAAAAGCCATCGAAATTGATGCGAGGCGAGTATCCCATCGCGCCCATCGGTCTTAACAATTCGTCACTGACCGCGCCTTCTCCAAATCGATCTGACTGCGGAGTCCGAAGGATGCTATCGGTACAAGATGAAGAACGAGCCGCCCGCAGTTTTGCGCGAGCGGTACAATGGCTTCACCCGAGTCGATCTTTGCCAACCGCTCTCCTCGAAATGCACGAACACGATCCAAGGCGCTTGCGGCTGATGTAAAAACGACTCGTAGTTCATCGACGCTAAATTCATAAGCACCAGCCGAGTTTCGACCATAAATGCGGTTGGTATTCCGTGCGCTCACTCGGTGCGGGGAATTCCAGCTTTTCGGAATTCTTAAAATAAGTACGTAGCCACCAGCGCCGATCGGAAGCGCCCTCATGCGCAAGCCGACTATGCGCGGTTCAATCCCATCCCGCGCTAGGTTTTCGAGAGGTCTTGATCAGGATTGCCAGTTAGCGGACTTATCCCAGTGGGAACGCCGGCTGCCTCGTCAACCCCAATAACCAAGTGACCGCCAGCCGTATTGGCAAAGGAAGATACGTCTTTAAGAAACTCTTTTACGTCGCTGTCGCCCCCGCCATACAGTTCTTTTTTGTAGTCGAGAAGAACTCCTTCGGGTACGCCCGCCGCAATTTGATCGAGTAGGTTCTGCTCTGACAGGTTGTCAAAATTGATATTTGAGAGACTCACGCATCCTACTCCGCCGCCTCGATCCTCTTCTTCGGCTTGCGTGAGCCACGCCCCAGCACCGGAGCCAGGAATGCGCCCGTGTAGCTCGCCTTCACCTTCACCACATCCTCCGGCGTGCCCGAGGCGACGATCTCGCCGCCGCCGTCGCCGCCTTCGGGGCCCATGTCGATCAGCCAGTCGGCGGTCTTGATCACCTCGAGATTGTGCTCGATCACCACCACGCTGTTGCCGGTCTCGACCAGCTCGTGCAGCACCTCGAGCAGCTTCGCCACGTCGTGGAAGTGCAGGCCGGTGGTCGGCTCGTCGAGGATGTAGAGCGTGCGGCCGGTGGCGCGCTTGGAGAGCTCCTTCGCCAGCTTGACGCGTTGGGCCTCGCCGCCGGACAGCGTGGTCGCCTGCTGGCCGATGTGGATGTAGTCGAGGCCGACGCGGTGCAGCAGCGCGAGCACGTCGCGCACCCGCGGCACCGCCTTGAAGAACTCCAGCCCTTCCTCGACCGTCATGTCGAGCACGTCGGCGATGGTCTTGTTCTTGAACGTGACCTCGAGCGTCTCGCGGTTGTAGCGCTTGCCCTTGCAGACATCGCAGGTGACGTAGACATCCGGCAAAAAGTGCATCTCGATCTTGATGACGCCGTCGCCCTGGCAGGCCTCGCAGCGGCCGCCCTTGACGTTGAACGAGAAGCGGCCGGGCTCGTAGCCGCGCGCCTTGCTCTCGGGCAGGCCCGCGAACCACTCGCGGATCGGCGTGAAGGCGCCGGTGTAGGTCGCCGGGTTTGAGCGCGGCGTGCGGCCGATCGGCGACTGGTCGATGTCGATGATCTTGTCGATGTGCTCAAGCCCCTCGATCCTGTCGTGCGGGGCGGGGGCCTCCGACGCGCCGTTGATCTTGCGCGCGACGGCCTTGTAGAGCGTGTCGATCAGCAGCGTGGACTTGCCGCCGCCCGACACCCCGGTGACGCAGGTGAACAGGCCGAGCGGGATCTCGGTGGTGACCTTCTTCAAGTTATGGCCACGGGCGTTGACGACCTTGATGCCGCGGCGCGCGTTCTTCGGCCGCCGCTCCGGGATCGCGACGCAAAGCTCGCCGGAGAGGTACTTGCCGGTGATGGAGGCCGGATTGCCGATCAGGTCGTCGACCTGACCCTCGGCGATGATCTCGCCGCCGTGGATGCCGGCGCCGGGGCCGATGTCGAGCACGTGGTCGGCGGTGCGGATGGCGTCCTCGTCGTGCTCGACCACGATCACGGTGTTGCCGAGGTCGCGAAGTCTCTGAAGGGTGACGAGCAGGCGCTCGTTGTCGCGCTGGTGCAGGCCGATCGACGGCTCGTCCAGCACGTAGAGCACGCCGGTCAGGCCGGAGCCGATCTGCGAGGCGAGGCGGATGCGCTGGCTCTCGCCGCCGCTGAGCGTGCCGGAGGCGCGGGCGAGGGTGAGGTATTCCAGCCCCACGTCGACCAGGAACTTGAGCCGCTCGCGGATTTCCTTCAGCACACGGACCGCGATCTCGGTCTGCTTGGCGTTGAGATGCTTCGGCAGCTCCGTGAACCACTCGCCGGCGCGCTTCACCGACATTTCGGCGACGTTGCCGATGTGGTTGCCGCCGACCTTGACGCACAGCGCCTCGGGCTTGAGGCGGAAGCCCTTGCAGGCGTCGCACGGCACGTCGGTGAAATACTTCTGCAACTCCTCGCGCGCCCAGTCGCTCTCGGTCTCCTTCCAGCGCCGCTCCAGGTTGGTGATGACGCCCTCGAACGGCTTCTTGGTCTGGTAGGCGCGCATGCCGTCGTCGTAGGAGAACTTGATGTCGTCGTCGCCGGAGCCGTAGAGGATAGCGTCCTGGGTCTTCTTCGGCAGTTCCTTCCATTTGCTGTCGAGCGCGAACTTGTAGTGCTTGCCGAGCGCTTCCAGTGTCTGCAGGTAATACGGGCTAGACGACTTCGCCCACGGCGCGATCGCGCCCTTGCGCAAGCTCGCGTCCTTGTCGGGGATGATCAGGTCGGCGTCGATGTGCTGCTCGACGCCGAGGCCGCCGCACTTCGGGCAGGCGCCGAACGGGTTGTTGAATGAAAAGAGCCTGGGCTCGATCTCGGGGATGGTGAAGCCGGACACCGGGCATGCGAATTTCTCGGAGAAGATGAGGCGCCGTGCATCCGACGCCGCGGCTGCAGCGAGCCGGGTCTGCTCTTTCGCTGCGGGCTCGGTCTGCTCTCTCCCCCGCTTGCGGGGGAGAGGTGGAGAGGGGGCGGCCTCTTGCGCCGAACTCTGTTGCTTGCCCCCTCCCTGACCCTCCCCCGCAAGCGGGAGAGGGAACGGAGAGGCTGCCGTCACGTCCGCCAGCTCGATCACCGCGAGGCCCTCGGCGAGCTTCAGCGCCTGCTCGAAAGAGTCGGCCAGCCGCGTCGCGACGTCGGCGCGCACCACGATGCGGTCCACCACCACGTCGATGTCGTGGGTGAACTTCTTGTCGAGCGCGGGGACGTCGGCGATCTCGTAGAACTTGCCGTCGATCTTGACGCGCTGGTAGCCCTTCTTGAGGTACTCGGCGAGCTCCTTGCGGTACTCACCTTTCCTGCCGCGCACGACCGGCGCCAGCAGATAGCAGCGCGTGCCTTCGGGCAGCGCCATCACGCGGTCGACCATCTGCGAGACGGTCTGGCTCTCGATCGGCAGCCCGGTGGCCGGCGAATAGGGCACGCCGACGCGCGCCCACAGGAGCCGCATGTAGTCGTAGATCTCGGTGACGGTGCCGACCGTGGAGCGCGGGTTGCGCGAGGTGGTCTTCTGCTCGATCGAGATGGCGGGCGACAGGCCGTCGATCTGGTCGACGTCCGGCTTCTGCATCATCTCGAGGAACTGCCGCGCGTAGGCGGAGAGGGACTCCACGTAGCGGCGCTGGCCCTCGGCGTAGATGGTGTCGAACGCCAGCGAGGACTTGCCGGAGCCGGACAGGCCGGTGAACACGACGAGCTTGTCGCGCGGGATCTCGACGTCGATGCCCTTGAGGTTGTGCTCGCGGGCGCCGCGGATGGCGATGACGCGGCGGTCTTCGGCCCGGCGGGCGTCGGACATGCGGGCGCTGCGCCGGCTCTTGTCGAATAGGTCGTTCATCACGCTATCGGGCGGCGGCGCGGCCGCGAGTTCCGGGATTTCGGGGGTCGAGCGTACCCGGAACGTAGGAAGAACGGGAGAGGAATGCCAGTGCGGCCGGTGGAAATCGTCGGCCCGGTGGAAATCGTTGAAAAGCGCGTGTGACAAATGAAAAGGGCCGGCGCGAAGCCGGCCCTTTCGCGTTCCAGTTGGACTGCGTCAGAATTTATAGTTCAGGCCGCCGCGCACAATGTTCATCTTCAGCGTGGTGTCGATCGCGGTTCCGCAGCTCGCCGCCGGACACTGTATCCAGGTCGGTGTAGAGATATTCGATCTTGGCCGACCAGTTGCAGAGGAAGGCGTATTCCACGCCGCCGCCCACGACCCAGCTGAACTGCGTCTTGGTGGTGCCGCTAAATCCCACGGCCTCGGCCCGCACGTCGCCGAACGCCGCGCCGGCCGTGAAGTAGGGCAGGAAGCGGTCGAAGGCGTAGCCGATGCCCCGCGCGGTGCCGAACCAGATGTTCTTGGTGGTGCAGCGAGCGGGCAATTGGTGGTGGTCGAGCCTTTGACGTCGCTCCAGTCGATGTCGCCCTCGACACCGACCACCGCCGAGCCCAATTGCAGATTGTAGCCCGCCGTGCCGCCGACCATGAAGCCGTCGACGTTGAAGTTGCCAGTGCTGACGCCGAACGTGGTGTCGGTCCAATTCGAGTCGCCGAATGCGTAACCGGCGTTGATGCCACATAGAAGCCGGTCCAGGTGAAGAACGGCACGAACACGGCCGCCTTCGGCATCGGCAACGGACGCCGTGGCAGGTCGGCCGCGCTCGCTGTGGCCGTGCTGAGCGCCACCGCTCCGACGGTTGCAAGCAACGGGCTCTTGAGCGTTGGATTTTTCATGCTGCTCTCCTGGTCCGCTGTCGCGGTCCGTCCCCGCATGTGGATGGCCTGTGGATTACGCGAGTCGCGGCGAACGTGCGTCGCCAAAAAGCAACGGTTTCGCCGCAATGTCCCGGCGCGGTGCCCTTCTGAATGTGCAAAATCTTCGGGCAATACCTAGAAATGCAGGGCGCGACCTGAATTCGCGCGTCTCCAAAAACGAACGGGGCGGCTTGTGCCGCCCCGTCGCGTCGAAACCGATGCGTCAGCTCAGAAATGGCCCCAGTTGAAGCGGTAGTTGATGCCCGCCTTGATGGTCTGGACGGTGAGGTCCACGTTGGCTGGCGTCGCGACCAGGCCGCCTGCCGTCGCGAGGACTACGTTCTTGGTGCCCATGTCCATGTAGTTGTATTCGATCTTGGCCGACCAGTTGTCCAGGAAGGCGTATTCGAGACCGATGCCGAGCAACCAGCCGGTACGGTCTACCGAGCCGGTGGCGGTGCCGCCGAGCAGGGTGAAATTGTATTTCTCCTTGGTCCAGGCGCCGCCGAACTTGCCGTAGAGCAGCGTGCGGTCGAACGCGTAGCCGATGCGTCCGGCCACGGTGTAAACCTGATCGAGCTTGATTTCCGACGATGCGATGCCGACCACACCTTGCGTGTCCTTCACGTCGCCGGTGCTGTATTCGCCCTCGATGCCGAACACCCAGAAACCGATCTGGTAGTTGAAACCGACCTGGCCGCCGTAGATGAAGCCAGCCGGCGTCACGCCGGCGGTAACGCCGGCGAAGGTGTCTGAGAAATCCGCCCAGCCGTAGCCGACATGGCCGCCGACATAGAAGCCGGTCCAGTTGTAGTATGTGTGCACGTAGGCGGGCGGAACTCCCTTAACCGGCAGGCGAATGTCGGCCGCATTGGCCGGCACCGCTGCGCCGAGTGCGATCAAGCCGAGGCCCGCAAGAGCAAACCGCATTTATAGTCTTCCCTGTTGTCCACAGGCCGTGGCCCGTTATCCACAGGGCTAAGACTGAGTCGCGCGCTGCGCGGGTGCCAAAAAAGCAACACTCGAAGGCGAAAGCGCCGTGTCATGGGCCGGCGGCCTAGCAATGAGGGGCTTGCGCAAAAGGCCTGGAGCGGCTAGAACAAAAAGAGAACAGAAGCCGGCGCGCAGCTCGGCAACGGTGGAAAACGCCAGTGGCTGCTGCGGTCTTCCTTGTCGGCGCGGGGCCGAGGCTTAGGTTAGCCCGGTCATCGCGCGGATGGTGCGCACCGGCAGGCGCCGGTCGAGTGGCGGTTGGAGGCTTCCATGGCAGGTTCGGTCAACAAGGTGATCCTGGTCGGCAATCTCGGCCGCGACCCTGAAATCCGGCGCACCCAGGACGGGCGGCCGATCGCCAACCTGTCGGTCGCCACCTCGGAAAGCTGGCGCGACAAGAACACCGGTGAGCGCAAGGAAAAAACCGAGTGGCACCGCGTGGTGATCTTCAACGAAGGACTCTGCAAGATCGTCGAGCAGTATTTGAAGAAGGGCGCCAAGGTCTACCTTGAGGGCCAGCTCCAGACCCGCAAGTACACCGACAAGGACGGCGTTGAGAAGTATTCGACCGAGGTGGTGCTGCAGGGCTTCAACTCCGCGTTGACCATGCTCGACGCGCGCGGCGGCTCGAGCGGGGCTGAGGACTTCGGAGGCAGCAGCGACGATTTCGGCTCGCGCGGCCCGTCCGCGGCGCGCAAGCCGGCGATGGCCGGCGCCGGCGGCAAGCGCGGCGACATGGACGACGAGATTCCGTTCTAGCGATTTGTTGCGTCAGCGTTGCAGCGTCATGCCCGGCCATAGCCGTCCGAAGGACGGCGTCGCTTCGCTAATGTGCCGGGCATTCAGGGCCATCGCAGATCATCGGGAAGCCCATCATAGGTCGCGATGACACTCGCACCGCTGCTCAACGCCAGTCCGGTGATTCAAATCCACGCCTTTGCGGCGATGGCGGGGTTCGTGCTCGGGCTCGTGCAGTTCGCCGCACCCAAGGGCACCATCCCGCATCGCACGATTGGTTGGATCTGGGTGGTGTTGATGGCGGCGGTGGCGGTGAGCGCCTTCTTCATCCATGAAATCCGGATGTGGGGGCCATGGAGCTCGATCCATCTGCTGGCGATCTTTACGCTGGTGTCGCTGCCCTCCGCGGTGCTGCATGCGAGGCGGCACCGCGTCGCCAATCACCGCTGGGCGATGATCAGCATCTTCACCGGCGGGCTCGTCATTGCGGGCGCGTTCACGTTCCTGCCGGGCCGCATCATGCACGCGGTGGTGGTCGGGAATTAGCTCGCGAATACGGCCTTCACGCCGTCGAGCACGTATTGCACCGCGAGCGCTGCGAGGATCACGCCAAGCAGGCGCGACAGCACGATGTTGCCGGTGATGCCCATCAAGTTGCCGATGCGGCCCGCAGCGTAAAACGTCGCCACGCTCAACAGGGCCACGATCACAATGACGCCGAGCAGCACGCCCGTCCAGAGCGGCCGTCCCCCGGCCTGACCGGCGAGCAGCACCGTGGCGGTGATCGCGCCGGGGCCCGCGAGCAGGGGGATCGCAAGCGGAAACGCGGCGATGTTGCGCACGTGCTCTTCCACCGCTTGCTCGGCGGTGCGCGCTTCGCGTTCGACGCGCCAGCCGAGCACCATGTCGGAGGCGATCGCGAACAGCAGCAGGCCGCCGGCGATCCGGAACGCCGGCAAGCCGATGCCGAGCTGGCGCAGCAGCCAGTCGCCAACGGCCGCCGCTCCGATCAGGATCGCGGCGGCGATCAGCGAGGCGCGCCACGCGACCTGGCGGCGGTGCTTGGCGTCGAGGTCTTCCGTGACAGCGAGAAAGGCGGGCGCGAGACCGACCGGGTCGACCACGACCAGCAGCGTCACCAGCGCGGAGATCGCGAATTCGACCGGCATGGAACCGGCGTAATGGCGCCTTCCAGTGGGGTCAACTTAATGTCCGGCAAGGTCTCGCACGGACCTGTCACGTGCGGCGGTTTGTCGTCCACGGGGACGGTCCAACCCATTGAATTTAATATGGAAAATCATATGTATCTTTGGCGCTTTCAGTTGGCTTCCGGGCCCTGAATCAGCTATGAAAATCAACGCGAGATTCGCTCCCGGATCCGCCGTGAAATGCGCGCGTCGGGCGGTCCCGCGGGCCGCTCCCAGTTCGTCCATCGACCATCAGGAATTCGCACTTGGCTGACCTCGAAAATCCGCCGTCCGGAGGGAATCCGCCCACCGACATGCGCCCCGTTTCAATCGTCGACGAGATGAAACGCTCGTATCTCGATTACGCGATGAGCGTGATCGTGTCGCGGGCGCTGCCGGACGTGCGAGACGGCCTCAAGCCGGTGCACCGGCGCATCCTGTTCTCGATGCACGAGCAGGGCCACACGCCCGACAAGAAGTACGTCAAATCGGCGCGCGTGGTCGGCGACGTGATGGGCAAGTACCACCCCCACGGCGACTCCGCGATCTACGACGCACTGGTGCGCATGGCGCAGGATTTCTCGATGCGCCTGATGCTGATCGACGGCCAGGGTAACTTCGGCTCGGTCGACGGCGATGCGCCGGCGGCGATGCGCTACACCGAGTGCCGGCTCGGCCGGCCGGCGATGTCGATCCTCACCGACATCGACGAGGACACGGTCAATTTCCAGGCGAACTACGACGGCAATGAGCACGAGCCGGTCGTCCTGCCGGCGCGCTTCCCCAATCTGCTCGTCAACGGTGCCGGTGGCATCGCGGTGGGCATGGCGACCAACATCCCGCCGCACAATCTTGGCGAGGTAGTCGACGCCTGCGTGGCGCTGATCAACAATCCGGCGCTCTCGGTCGACGATCTCATCAACATCATTCCGGGCCCTGATTTCCCGACCGGCGGCATCATTCTTGGCCGCGCCGGCATCCGTTCCGCCTACCACACCGGCCGCGGCTCGATCGTGATGCGCGGCAAGGTCGCGATCGAGGAAATCCGCAAGGAGCGCGAAGCGATCATCATTACCGAGATCCCGTATCAGGTGAACAAGGCCACGATGATCGAGCGCATGGCCGAGCTGGTGCGCGAGAAGAAGATCGACGGCATTTCCGAGCTGCGCGACGAATCCGACCGCGACGGCTACCGCGTGGTGATCGAGCTCAAGCGCGACGCCATGGCCGACGTGGTGCTCAACCAACTCTACCGCTTCACGCCGCTGCAATCGACGTTCGGCGCCAACATGGTGGCGCTCGACGGCGGCCGCCCGCTGGTGATGACGGTGCGCGACATGCTGGTGTCGTTCATTGCGTTCCGCGAAGAGGTCGTTTCGCGGCGCACCAAGCACCGGCTCGGCAAGGCGCGCGACCGCGCTCACGTGCTGGTCGGCCTCGCGATCGCGGTCGCCAACATCGACGAAGTCATCAAGCTGATCCGCGCCTCGAAGGACGCCAACGAGGCGCGCGAGAAGTTGATGGAGCGCGAGTGGCCGGCGAACACCGCCGCCGACCTGATCGCGCTGATCGACGATCCGCGCCATCGCGTGTCGTCGGCCGGCACCGCCAAGCTGACGCTCGAGCAGACCAAGGCGATCCTCGACCTGCGCCTGCAGCGCCTGACCGCGCTCGGCCGCGACGAGATCAAGGACGAGCTCGACAAGCTCGCCGCGGAGATCACGGATTATCTCGACATCCTGCGCTCGCGCGCGCGCATCCAGGCGATCATCAAGGACGAGCTAACCGCGGTGAAGGACGAGTTCGCGACGCCGCGCCGCACCGTGATCGCGGAGGAAATGGGCGAGGTCGACGAGGAAGACCTGATCCATCGCGAGGACATGGTCGTCACCGTCTCTCACGTCGGCTACGTCAAGCGTGTGCCGCTTTCGACCTACCGGGCGCAGCGCCGCGGCGGCAAGGGCCGTTCCGGCATGCAGACCCGCGACGAGGATTTCGTCAGCCGGCTGTTCGTCGCCTCGACGCACACGCCGGTGCTGTTCTTCACCTCATTCGGGCGCGTCTACAAGGAGAAGGTCTGGCGCATGCCGGTCGCGGCGCCGCAGGCGCGCGGTAAGCCGCTGATCAACCTCCTGCCGATCGAGCAGGGCGAACGGATGACCTCGATCCTGCCGTTGCCGGAGGACGAGAGCACGTGGGGCAACCTCGACGTGATGTTCGCCACCACCAAGGGCACGGTCCGGCGCAACAAGCTCAGCGACTTCGTCGACGTTCGGCGCTCCGGCATCATCGCCATGAAGCTCGCCGAGGGCGAGGGTATCCTCGACGTGCAGGTCTGCACCGAGAAGAACGACGTGCTGCTCACCTCCGCGGACGGCCAGTGCATCCGCTTCCCGGTCACCGACGTGCGCGTGTTCCAGGGCCGCACCTCGATGGGCGTGCGCGGTATCAGCCTGGCCGAGGGTGACAAGCTGATCTCGATGTCGATCCTCAGTCACATGGACGTCAGCGTCGAAGAGCGCATGGCCTACCTCAAGCGCGCCAACGCGGTGCGCCGTGGCGACGGCGAGCCGGAGGAGGTTGCGGCCGACGCCGAGGAAGCGGCGGCGAGCACGATCGAGCTCGGCGAAAAGCGCTACGTCGAGATGTCGGCGGCCGAGCAATTCATCTTGACGCTGTCGGAGCGTGGCTACGGCAAGCGCTCATCGTCGTACGAGTACCGGATCACGAATCGCGGCGGCAAAGGCCTGGTCGCCATGGCGATCTGGGAAGGCAAGAAGGGCTCCGAAACGATCAAGGAGAAGATCGGCCGCCTGGTCGCGTCGTTCCCGGTGGAGGAGGCCGATCAGATCATGCTGGTCACCGACGGCGGGCAATTGATCCGCTGCCCGGTGAACGGCATCCGCATCGCCGGTCGCTCGAACTCAAGGCGTGATCGTGTTCAACACCGCCGAGGACGAAAAGGTCGTCTCGGTCGAGCGGATCGGCGAAGAGGGCGAGGAGAACGGCGGCTGACCGCTGGCTTCTTCGAGCCTGAAAATCAGAGGCGGGCTTGCGCCCGCCTCAACGTTTGAATCGTCAGGGATTTTACCAGCCCCAACGGCGATAGCCCCAGCCGCCATAGAAGCGCGGCCCGATAAAGGCTGGCCGGAAGTACGGCCGCCACGGGCGGTAATAGCCGTAGAACGCTGGCCGATAGTACGGCCGATAGTAGCCGTAGTACGGCCGCCACGGCCGGTAGCCATAGTACGCAGGCCGATAGTACGGCCGCCACGGCCGGTAGCCGTAGTACGCCGGCCGGTAGTAAGGCCGCCACGGCCGGTACCCCCATCCGTATCCGTAGGTGACCTTTTGTGTCTCGCTCAGCGCATCGGCAGCGGCGGCCATCCCCGCCGGCGCCGTGAGCGCGAGTGCGTTTGCAGGCTTGGAGGCGAGCGGCATCGCCGCAAGACATGCCGCAACGAGTGTACCGAACAGGGCTGCACGCATCCGACCCTCCATTAGTCCCCAGTCGATGCGAACATTTTCCTCCCGCGCAAATTCCGGCGCAATGGGTGTTGGCGTGAAAGCGAGTGCTAGTCGATTTTGATGTCGGCTTCGCGTATGACGCGGTTCCACTTTTGGACATCGGCGCGGATATGGCCTGCGAAGTCGGCTGGAGAGCCCGGCAACGGCTCGAACATGTAGGGCTCGAGCGAGCGCTGGCGAAACGCGGCATCGGCCAGGATGCGCTGCACCTCGGTGTCAGCTTTGCCACAATCTCCCCTTGGATCGAAAAAATTGATCTTTTTTGCCTATACCCCCCGGCCAGAAAACGGGGGGAGGTGCAAAAAAGGTGATGCCGCCGCACGACCGGCCTGACCAATGGCGTGCAGCGTTGGCATCACCTGTACAGGCAACGCTAGCATCAAGGCGACGATCCGCAACATCATGTCACAGCCTCAAGCGGCGGCGGTGGCGGCGTCGTCAGCGCAGTCCTCAACTCGATTGTTTCCCACAATTCTACAAGCTTTGTGAAAACTCCGGCGGCGTAGGGGTTCCCGGAGCTATAAACAAACAAGAGGTCTTGGCCCGACTGTAACCAAACCCGAAAGGCCCATTCATCAACAAAGTTTCCGGCGCAAAAGATCTTGTAGTGATCGCATATCTCCACGCGAATGCGGTTCAATTGTTCTGGTGTGGCGGGGCAGAGAATGTCCAAGCCGTGGAAGTCCCGCTGCATGCGGGTGCGCCAAGATAGTATTGTCTGCCCGATCTTGTTCAGCGTTGCCTTGTCCAGCCTGTTCAATCTGGCAGTCAGCTTCTCCAATTGTGCGCAGCGCGCCCGGACGGCCCCGATTTTCGCTGCGGTCTTGAAACTCTCAAACATGATGTGTCAGTTCCTTTCTCGCTGGGTTATCATTAAGGGCACGCGCGCGCGGCGCCGCGAGAACCTAGGGTTCGATCAGCGGGGAAATTTGTTCAGGCACTGCGAGCGCAACGGGATCATATCCACGACTTTGCGAACTCCGTCTTGTTATTATTCGCCAAATTTATGTTCGCGCGCGCCAACTCGAACGGAGTTAACATCGGTTAACCCTATTGGTGGCACCGCAAGAGCGCGTGCTGATCCTGCTGTCGCTGCTCGGTGCGGCGCGGCAAGTCGCGCTGCCGTCGGGTGACGTCGTGCCGATGCGCTAAAGACGCTGCGCTATTTCTTGCGGAAGGTCTCGGCCCCGACGAGCGCGAATGTCTTGCCCATCTGCTCCGCCGTCACGTCGCGGCAATTCGGCCCGAGCTTGATCCGCTGAAACAGCGGCGTCGGACTGGCGGCAGGCGTCGTCGGCTTGTTGGCGGCCGGTGCCGTCGCCGAGGGTGTATCGGGCTTGTCTGTCATGCGTCGAGGATATGCCCGGCGCGCGGGTGAATCGCAAACGAACTTGAGCGCCGCTTAGCTGGTTCCGACACGGACCCGACCCCGATCTTGCAGCGCCTTGAAATCCTTGCGCTTTTCACGCTGCACAGCAGCCGCGATACGGCACGCCGACGAACTTCGCGCCGGTGACGCCCGACAGCATCGCCATGTTGAGCTGCCCGCCGGCGCCGAAATTGGCGTAACTCAAGCCCTCCGGCTTGGACTTTGCCAGCGCGACCAGATCGTCGACGTTGTTCACCGGCAGGCCCGAGTTCACCACCACGCCCTGATTGATGATGATGAGGCCGCTGACCGGAGCGAGATCTTTTTCAGGATCGTAGGGCAGACTCCTGTAGAGGCTCGGGATCAGCGCGGTGCCTTCGGTGAGCAGCAGCGTGTGGCCGTCGGGCGGCGCCTTTGCAACCGCAGCGGCGCCGATCGTGTGCGCCGCGCCGCCGCGGTTCTCGATCACCACCTGCTGGCCGAGCGCCGGCGATAGCCGCTGCGCCAGCGCGCGGGCGAGCGTGTCGGACACGCCGCCCGGCGCGACCGGCACCACGATGGTGACGGCGCGGGATGGATAGGTCTGCGCTTGCGCGGGTTGGACGAAGGTGAGCGCGAGCAGCGCCGCGAGGCTAGCGCCGAGCCGGGTACTCATACGCGAGTCACCCTCCGCCGAGTGCCAGGCGATCATTCTATGACCTCGTCCGCTCGGGCCAGCAACGATCCCGGCACTTCAATGCCGAGCGACTTCGCGACCTTCAGATTGATGATCAATTGAATTTTGGTCGGTCGCTCGACCGGCAGGTCGGCCGGCCTGGCGCCCTTCAGTATCCTGTCCACGAAGTAGGCAGCTCGCCGGTAGTTGAAGTCCGTATCCGGGCCATAGGCGATCAGGCCGCCGCGTTCGGCCCAGGCGCGGTTGAAGGAGATTGCTGGCAGACGCGCCTTAGCCGCCAAGGCGGCGATCCGTGTGCGGTGCGTCCCGAACGTCGTATCCGGCGGCACCAGCAGCGCTTCCGCCTTGGCTTGGATGAACGCGTCAAACGCCCGCTCCAGATCATCCGGCACCCGGTATTCGAATTGCACGAGGGCGAGGGACGCCCGTGCCGCCGCGCTTTGGGTTTCGCGCAACTGCGGCACATGCAAAGGATTGGTGACGTTGATGAGAACGGCAACGCGCGTCAGGCGCGGCAACAATGCCAGCATCACGTCGAGTTGCTTGGAGGCCAACTCCTCGGCGAAATTGGTCAGCCCCGTCACGTTGCCGCCCGGGCGCGCAAGAGTTTTGACCAGACCGAATTCGACCGGGTCCGCGCCGCTCGCCATTACAATTGGTATCGTTCCGGCTGCTTTCTTGACGGAAATGTTGGCTGGTAACGGCGCGGAAACGATGACAGCCGGATTGAGTTGCAACAACTCCCCGGCCAGCACAGGCAAGCGATCGAGTTGGCCTTATGCAAAGCGGTTTTCGTAGAGGATATTGCGGCCTTCGGAGTAGCCGAAAGTAGCCATTCCGCTGCGAAACGCCTCGTACTGTTCCTTGACCGAAGACGCCGATCCGGCATGGATGAAGCCGACCAGGGGAGCCTGCTGCGCGCGAGCCACCAGCGGCCATACCGCCGCCGCTCCGCCGAGGATAAAATCCCGCCGTCTCATGTCGCCCGCGGTCCAGGAGGTGGCATCGTAACCGCTCACACCGATGCTTTTAAAGGGGCCGCAACCCGGGACAAGCATGCGTCCCTAGCGCGCACCGGCCGCCTCCAATATTCGCGCCATCTCGACGTAGCCGCGGCGGCGCGCGTGCTGCAGCGGCGTGGTGCCCTGGCGGTCGGCGATGTTGACGTCGGCGCCGGCATCGACCAGCACCTTCAGTGTGTCGGTGTGGTTCTTGCCGCCGTTGCCGAGCACGATCGATTCCATCAGCGCGGTCCAGCCCAGGTTATTGACGTGATTGAGCGGCGCCTTGGCCGCGATCAGCATCCGCACCACCTCGGCATGGCCGAGATGCGCCGCCGCGATCAACGCGGTGCCGTCGTAACGGCTTGTGATGTTGCGTGCGCTGGCACCGCCGTCGAGCGTAAGCCTGAGCATGTCAATGTCGTTCGCCACCGCGGCGATGGTAACGATGTCGTAGCGGTCTATCTCCAGCGCGTTGGGGTTGGCGCCGAGCTTGAGCAGCAGACGGGCGGCGTCGTGCTTCTTCATATACACGGCGACGTGGAGCGGCGTGCGGCTTCGCGAGTCCTGGATGTTCGGCCGTTCGCCCTCCTTGACGAGCTTCTCGATCTCGGTGGCGTCGCCCTTGGCGGCGGCTTCGTGCAGCCCGGCATAGACGCGGATTTCGTCGGCGGTCGGCGCGGTTTGGGCGTGGGCTGTCGTAAGGACGATCAACAACAGAACGAATCCGAGCAGGACTCGAATGGCCGCGCAACTCTCGGTGTCATCGTCCGCGAAAGCGGACGATCCAGTAAGCGCAAGCCTTGAGTTTTTGTTCGCAACCATCGAGTTTACTGGATGCCGCGCTTTCCGCCTTCGCTGAAGCTTCGGCGGACTGCGGGCCTCGCGCGCCGAAGCCCAAGGGCGGAGGCGGGTCGCGGGCATGACAATCCTGCCGGCCCGCCAAACAGCGTGCGGGTATGACAATTGTGGACTGGGGGCATGGCGGCAAACAAGGGCGTCGCAATCGTCGGAGGCGGCATCGGCGGGCTGACGGCGGCGCTGGCTTTGGTCCGCCACGGCATTGCGGTCGATGTTTACGAGCAGGCGCCGGAGCTGAAAGAGCTCGGCGCCGGCGTGCAGATTTCATCGAACGGCACCCGCGTGCTCTACGCGCTGGGGTTGGGCGAAGCGATCGAGAAGGTCGGCGTGGTGGTCGCCGGCAAGGAAATCCGGTTGTGGAGCACCGGGCAGACCTGGAAGCTGTTCGACCTCGGCGCCATCTCGGTCGAGCGCTACGGCTTCCCCTACATGATGTTCCACCGCGGCGACCTGCATGCCGCATTGCTCAACGCGATACTTCGCGAGCGGCCCGATGCAATCCATCTCAACCGGAAATGCACCGGCGTCACGCAGGACGCCGATGGCGTCACCATCCAGTTCGAAAACGGCAAAGCGGCGCGCGCGTCCATCGCGATCGGCGCCGACGGCGTACAGTCGCGCGTGCGGCTTGCCGTGTTCGGCGCCGATCGCCCGGAGTTCACCGGCATCGTCGCCTGGCGCGGGCTCATTCCGAAGGAACAGGTGCCGGGCGGCATCAAGCTTGATGTCGGCACCAATTGGGTCGGGCCGGGCGGCCATGTGGTGCATTATCCGGTGCGCGGCGGCGCGCTGCTCAATTTCGTCGGTCTGCTGGAGCGCGACGACTGGCGGGTCGAAAGCTGGACCGTGCAGGGCACCAAGGACGAGTTCGCCAACGACTTCCGCAACTGGAATCCGCTGATCCACGAATGCATCCGTCGCGTCGATGTCCCCTACAAATGGGCGCTGTTCGCGCGGCCGCCGATGCCGGCGTGGACCAAGGGCCGCGTCACGTTGCTCGGCGATGCCTGCCATTCCATGCTGCCTATGCTGGCGCAGGGCGCGGTGATGGCGCTCGAGGATGGGCTTGTGATTGCGCGCAGCATCGCCAAGCACGGCGCCGCTCCCGGGGCGCTGCACGCTTACGAGGCCGCGCGCCGCGAACGCGCCAACCGGGCGGTCAGCGGTTCGGCCGACAATGCTAAACGCTTTCACAATCCCGACATGGCGCACGCTGCCGGCGCGGAAGCCTATGTCACGCGCGAATGGCAGGAAGATAAGGTGAAGCAGCGCTACGAGTGGCTGTTCACCTATGATGCGACGAGTGTGCCGGTCTAGCCGCCCGTGTCCCGGGCGCAGCGCAGCACCATAAGCGCGTTTACGCGCGTCTTGCGCGCGCTATGGTGATGCGCTGCAGACCCGGGACCCCGGTTTGTTAGCGATTCAGAAAGCAACCGGGGTCCCGCATCTGCGGGACACGCGGCGTTAATGTCCGCGCAACGCTGTTTCTCAACCAAGCGCACATCCTGTTTCTCAACGGGACTGAAATCCGAACGCGAGATCATCCGCCCGATCAGAGCGCCTGCAAGGCGTCGGACGGGATACGCGGATGGTCGACAAACTCACACGCTGCCTGTTGGCAGCGGCGCTCAGCATGCTTGCGCCGGTTGCGGCGGCGGAAACCGATGTGACCGGTTCGATTCATCGCGAGCCCGTCGACGTCGCGATCTATCCGTGGTCGGCGATCGGCAAATTGTTCAACGAGGCGGGCGGCTCGTGCAGCGGCGCGATTATCGCGCGCGACAAGATCCTCACCGCCGCGCACTGCGTCACCAACTCGCGCACCGGCCGGCTGCTGCCGGCCTCGGCGCTGCACTTCATGGTCGGCTATCGCAGCGGCCAGGCGGCGGTGCACGCCCGCGTCGCGTCATACGAGACGGGGGCGGGCTACGATCCGCTGCGCTGGATCGAGACCATGGAGTCCGACTGGGTGATCCTGACGCTGACCGAAAATCTCCCGGAGGAGATCGCGCCGCTCAAGCTGAGCCAGGCGGCGGCGCCGAGCGGCACCAAGGCGATCATCGCCGGCTATCCGCAGGACCGCGCTCACAAGATGACGGCGGACCGCGGTTGCGAACTGGGCGCGGGCGCGGGCCGGATGATCCTGCATACGTGCCGTGGGATGCGTGGCTATTCCGGCGCACCGATCCTGGTTAGCGGGGCAGACGACGAAATCCAGATCGCCGGCATTCACGTGGCGATGTCGCCCAACAACGGGGCGCCGAGAATGTTTGCGGTGCCGGCGCAGGCCATTGCCTTCGAGCCGATGCGCGAGCCGATCGGCGTGCGTGCCGACGATGCCAGTCCCGCCGTGATGGCGGACGTGGCGAACGATGGCTGGTGCGAGTGATCAGCGCTTGACGGTGACGGAGACGCGGTCGGCGGTGACGATGCGAGCCGGCTTCGCCTGGCTCTTCGCCTCGCGGCGATCTTTCACGCAGCTCGCTTCGTAATAGGGCCAGGCCTGCTTGGAACAGTCGGGGCCGACGGCGCGAATGTCGAGCCGGTCGCCTTTGCCACTGGTGAGGGGGACGGTGACGGAGGTCTTTTCCGTGGCGCGGGACAGCACGGTTGCCCCGCCGACGATCGCGGCGGCAGCCACCAGCACGGAAATGGTCTTCGCAAAGCTCTTCAGCATGACACGCCCCTGTCGAGGCCTTTTCGGCCTTCTATGAGCTTGGTCGCGCCGGGGCGCCGGCAGGTTCAAAGGCCGCTAAATCCCGCCTGATTGGGGGCTATCCGGCCCTACCGGCTTGTCCGGCGGGATTTGGCGAGGTATCTCCCGGGGGCATGCCACGGATCGCGCTTTACGCCGGATCGTTCGACCCGGTCACTAACGGCCACCTCGACGTGGTCCGTCAGGCGGCGGGGCTCGCCGACAAGCTGGTGTTGGCGATCGGCACCCATCCCGGCAAGGCGCCGCTGTTCTCGGTCGAGGAGCGGCTGGCGATGCTGGACACGGTCTGCGTGCCGGTCGGCCGGGAAAAGGGCTGCGAGGTCTCGACAGCGACATTTGCCGACCTGGTCGTCACCGCAGCGAAACGCGCGGGCGCCACGCTGCTGATCCGGGGCCTGCGCGACGGCACCGATTTCGACTACGAGATGCAGATGGCCGGGATGAACGGGGCGATGGCGCCGGAGTTGCGCACGGTGTTCCTGCCTGCTTCACCGCGCGTCCGCCCGATCACCGCCACTTTGGTGCGGCAGATCGCTGGAATGGGTGGCGACGTGTCGGCTTTCGTGCCGGCGGCCGTTGCCGCGCAACTCAAGAAGAAGTTTGCCGGCAAGGCCGGTTGATCCCCCGATCTCAAGGTCCCAGGAGAACTCATGTTCCGTTTCATCGCCGGCACGCTCGCGCTGTTGTGCGCGTTCGCTTCACCCGCCTTCAGCCAGGGCAACCTCGGCAACCCGGCCGCGCTGAAGGAGCAGGCGCCGGCGTCCTACAAGGCGCGCTTCGACACCTCCAAGGGCGTATTCGTGATTCAAGTGAATCGCGCCTGGGCGCCGCAGGGCGCCGACCGTTTCTACAATCTCGTCAAGAACGGCTTCTACGACAACGTCCGCTTCTTTCGCGTCGTCTCCGGCTTCATGGTGCAGTTCGGCATCAACGGCGATCCGGCGCTGTCAGCAAAGTGGCGTGAGGCCCGCATTCCGGACGACAAGGTTGCGCAGAGCAACAAGCGCGGCTTCATCACCTACGCGATGGCCGGGACGAACACCCGCACCAGCCAGGTGTTCATCAACTTCGCCGACAACGCGAGCCTCGACGCCAGCGGCTTCGCGCCGTTCGGCCAGGTGATCCAGGGCATGGACGTGGTCGACAAGCTCAATGCCGAGTACGGCGAGGGCGCGCCGCGCGGCCGAGGTCCCGACCAGGGCCGCCTGCAGATGGAAGGCAACGCCTATCTCGCGAAGGACTATCCGCGCATGGACTTCGTCAAGAAGGCGACGATCGAAAAGTAATCGCAGAACAGAACAAGGAAGGCGGCACCAATGGCAAAGCCTGAAGACACCATGACCCTGGAGACGACTAAGGGTAACGTCGTGATCGAAATGCGGCCCGACCTCGCGCCGGGGCATGTCGCGCGCATCAAGGAGCTGGTCAAGGAAGGCTTCTACGACGGCATCGTGTTCCATCGCGTGATCGACGGCTTCATGGCGCAGACCGGCTGCCCGCACGGCACCGGCACCGGCGGCTCGGGCAAGAAGCTCAAGGCCGAGTTCAACAAGGAGCCGCACGTGCGCGGCGTGGTCTCGATGGCGCGTGCGCAGGATCCGAACTCCGGCGACAGCCAGTTCTTCATCTGCTTCGACGATGCGGCCTTCCTCGACGGGCAATACACCGCCTGGGGCAAGGTGATCGAGGGCATGGACAACGTCGACAAGATCAAGCGCGGCGAGCCGGTGCGCGATCCCGACAAGATCGTCAAGGCGACGATGGGGGCGTAGCGAGGAACTCCCGCGCCACACAACGATTGTCATGCCCCGCGAAAGCGGGGCATCCAGTATTCACGGTGTTTACTGGATCGCCTGCTTTCGCGGGCCATGACACCGCGCAGATGTTTTGCAGTAGAGCACTCCCTTGGTAAGGGAGTGATTGGATGCGTACTGACTTATTCGATTTCAACCTCCCGCCCGACCGCATCGCGCTGCGGCCCGCGTCGCCGCGCGACGCCGCGCGGCTGCTCGTGGTGCGCCCCGGCGGCGCGCTGGAGGACCGCGGCGTGCGCGATCTACCTGAACTCTTGCGCGCTGGCGATGCGCTGGTGGTCAACGACACCAAGGTGATCCCGGCACGTCTTAGGGGTCGTCGTATCGGCCGCGAGACCGAGCCGAAGATCGAGGCGACGCTGACCAAGCGGCTCGACGGCTCGCGCTGGAACGCCTTCGTGAAGCCGGCGAAGAAGCTCAGCCCCGGCGACGTGATCCGGTTCGGCGAGGAAGGCAAGGTCTGCTTTCTCGGCCAACTCGATGCGACGATGGAGGCAAAGGGCGAGGGCGGCGAGGTAACGCTGGCGTTCGCCTTTCATGGCCCGGTGCTCGACCAGGCAATCGAGGAGCGCGGCGACATGCCGCTGCCGCCGTATATCGCGGGCAAGCGCGCGCCCGACGAGCATGATCGGATTGACTACCAAACCTTGTTCGCCCGATTTGAGGGCTCGGTCGCGGCGCCGACGGCGGGATTGCATTTCACCGACGACTTGATGTGGAAGATCGGTCATGCCGGCATAAGACTTTACGACGTTACGCTGCACGTTGGTCCGGGGACTTTCCTGCCGGTCCATGCTGACGATACTGCCGATCACAAAATGCATTCCGAATACGCGGTGCTCGATGCGATGACCGCAAATGCCTTGAACGAAGTCCGAGCGAAGCGCGGTCGCATCGTGGCCGTCGGCTCGACCGCGTTGCGCACGCTGGAGAGCGCAGCAGGCGAGGACGGCGTCTTGCGCCCCTTCAAGGGCGACACCTCGATCTTCATCACGCCAGGCTACCGCTTCAGGGCGGTGGACGTAATGCTGACCAACTTTCATCTGCCGCGGTCTACGTTGTTCATGCTGGTGTCGGCGTTCAGCGGGCTCGACGTGATGCAGCGTGCCTATGCGCATGCGATCGCGGAGGGGTATCGGTTCTATTCTTATGGTGACGCGTGTTTGTTGTTCAGGTAGGCGTCATTCCGGGGCGCGCCGCAGGCGCGAACCCGGAATCCATAATCCCGGTGCTGAAGGATGGATTCCGGGTTCGCCGCCATAGCGCGTCGAAGACGCGCGTGAACGCGCTTATGGCGGCGCCCCGGAATGACGTTGAGAAATGATAACCAACTCCTTCTCCTTCCAACTGCTCTCCACCGACGGCGCCGCGCGCCGCGGCGAGATATCGACGCCGCGCGGCACGATCGCGACGCCGGCCTTCATGCCGGTCGGCACGCAGGCGACCGTGAAGGGCGTCACCTTCGACGAGGTGCGCCGTTCCGGCGCCGACATCGTGCTTGCCAACACCTATCACCTGATGCTGCGGCCCGGCGCGGAGCGCGTCGCCGCGCTCGGCGGGCTGCACAAGTTCATGAACTGGCCGCGGCCGATCCTTACCGATTCCGGCGGCTTCCAGGTCATGTCGCTGTCGGAGCTGCGCAAGATCACCGACCGGGGCGTCACCTTTCGCTCGCACATCGACGGCGACATGGTGGAGCTGACGCCCGAGCGCGCCATCGAGATCCAGTCGCTGCTCGGCGCCGACATTTCCATGCAGCTCGACGAGTGCATCAAACTGCCGTCGCCGCGGCCCGAGATTGAGCGCGCAATGCGGCTGTCGCTCGCCTGGGCGGAGCGCTGCAAGCGCGCATTCGAAAGCGCGTCGCCTGGCCGTGCGCTGTTCGGCATCGTGCAAGGCGGCGACGATGCAGCGTTGCGGGCCGAGAGCGCGAAGGCGCTAACCGGCATCGGCTTCCACGGCTATGCGATTGGCGGCCTTGCGGTCGGCGAGCCGCAACACGTCATGCTCAAGGTGGTGGAGGACACCGCGCCGCTGCTCCCGGACAACCAGCCGCGCTATCTGATGGGCGTCGGCATGCCCGAGGACCTGATCGAGGCGGTCGGGCGCGGGATCGACATGTTCGACTGCGTGCTGCCGACGCGGAACGGCCGCCACGGCGCGGTGTTCACCCGGTTCGGCGTGCTCAATCTCGCCAACGCGCGGCATCGTGACGATCCGCGGCCGCTCGACGAAGCGAGTGAGCACGAAGCGACGCGCACCTATTCGCGCGCGTATCTGTCGCATCTCGTCCGCGTCAACGAGCTGCTCGGCCAGATGCTGCTGTCGGCGATCAATCTCGCCTATTACCAGCACCTGATGGCCGGGATGCGCGAGGCGATCGCGCAGTGCCGTTTTGCGGATTTCTGCGCCGCGACGCGGAAAGACTGGGAACGCGGCGACATCGCGCTGCTGTGACAGCCACGCAATCCATGAGATAAGACCCCGAATGCAGTGCAACGAAGGAACAACCATGACTGATACATTGTCCCGCCGCGACATCTGCAAGACGCTGGCGCTTGCGCCGCTGGTCGCGGTGCTGCCTACCGGTTTTGCTAATGCGCAGGCGTATCCGAGCAAGCCCGTGCGCTTCATCCTGCCGTTCGGCGCCGGCGGCGTCGCCGACGTGACCTCGCGGCTGGTCGCGGAAAAGCTCGGCGAAAAGCTCGGCCAGCGCTTCGTGGTCGAGAACATGCCGGGTGCGGGCGGCATCAGTGCGGCGCGCGCGGCGCTCAGCGGCGGCAACGACGGCTACACCGTCGCGCTGATCACCAACGGCAACGCGATTAGCGCGGCGCTGTTCAAGAGCCTGCCGTTCGACCCGGTCAAGGATTTCGCGCCGATCTCCTCGATCGGCACCTTCGACTGCCTGTTCATCGTCAACGCCGGATCGCCCTACAAGACGCTGGCCGACTGGGTGAAGGCGGCGCGCGCGCAGCCCGGCAAGCTCAACGTCGGCACCATCACCGCGGGCTCGACCCAGCACCTCACCGCCGAGCTGTTCAAGTCGACCGCCGGCCTCAACTTCGTTATTGTGCCGACCAAGACTTCCGGCGAGGCGGTGGTGGCGTTGCTGCGCGATGACGTCCACATGGTGATCGACTTCTACGCCGCGCTGCGCGGCACCGTCACCGACGGCAAGGCGAGGGCGCTGGCCTGGAGCGGTCCGGTGCCGTCGCCGGCGATGCCGGAGGTGCCGGCCGCCGCGCAGACCGTGCCCGGCTTCGAGGTGGTGTCGTGGAACTCAATGTCGACGCCGGCCGGCACGCCGCAGGGCGTGATCGACACGCTCAACAAGGCGCTGCGCGAAGTGCTGGCCGATCCGGCGCTGAAGAAGCGCGCGCTGGAAATGGGCATCGACCTTAAGCCCTCGACGCCCGCGGAGGCGCACGCGCGGCTCGTCGGCGACATCAAGAAGTGGAGCGATGTGATCCAGAAGGCGGGCATCGAGAAGCAGTAGAGCCGGGCCGTTGCCAACCCGCCGTCGTTACCCCCGGGCTTGACCCGGGGGTCCAGCTTCTTTGCGAAAAGGATGAATTGCCGGGTCATAGGCGAGCGAAGCGACGCCATCCATTGGACGGCTATGCCCGGCGATGACGCCTGAGTTCTGCGCGAAAGCCCGCCACCACCCCAACACAAAGGCCGCGCCGTTTCCGGCGCGGCCTTCTCGTTCGTGTTCCTCCCGCGCGGCTTTTTCCGCGCGTGTTCAATCCGCAGCTAGGCGGCGTCGCGCTCGAACTCGACCGTGGTGCGGAATTCGTGCCCGCAGGAATCGCAGGCCCAGGTGTGATGGATCACGCCGTCACCCACAAACTCGGAATGCTCCGGCGCGAGCTGCGTCTCCCCGCATTGCGGGCAGGAGGGGCGGGCGAAATAACGCGCGAAAGCGAAAACAACGGGCGTCGCACTCTGCAGTGGCATGACGTCCTCCTCTTGGTCCGGTTGGGCCTGAGCCTCTATCCAGTTTTCTGTTGACGCCGGACTCTTGCAGGGAGTCTGTGGCACGAGCGCGACGCGATTGTGAATTGCCGATGACCGCTGCAACGCAGCATGGGGCTGCGGTTTTCGCCTCGGGCGCTGCTAACAACCAGCGCGAGGCCACGTCCCGGTGGCGCTCGCGCCAGTTTCGCGCGCTCAGTTCCGGCTGGCGGCGGCCGGCATGTTGGAGCGCTCCAGCATCTCGTTGCGGCGCGCGTCCATCTTCCGCTCGCGCACGCTTTCGATGGAGGCGATGCAGTCGCTGAACGCCTTGCTGTCGGGCTTGTGGCCGCGTGCGGCGCAGCGGTCCTCGTTGGTTTGCGAGACTTGCGGGCTCGAGGTGAGGCAGCCTGCGACGAGGGGCGCGAGCAGGGCGAGCGCAAGGAAGCGGGACGTGTTCATGGGGTCCTACGAACAGGCCAATTGCGATGAATTTCAGGCCTTTTTTGCCCGTCAATGCCCGATCAGAGCCGCCAGGGGAACCCAATTCGGGGCAGGGCGTTAGGTCGCCAGTTTGCAGGCGTTAGGTCGCCAGTTTAGGGAGATTTCAAATGAGCGTCGGCACCATCATTCTCATCATCCTCGTTATTCTCCTGCTAGGCGGATTCAGCGGCCTCGGCGGTGGCCCGTTCTACGGCACCGGTTATTGGGGTGGTGGCGGGCTCGGCCTCGTCGTCGTCATTCTGCTGATCCTCGTCCTGATGGGCAGGCTCTGATGCGCAGGAAGGCGAGCAGATGATCGAAACCGCAGTCGAAGCGAGGGCGGGCTTCCTCGATCGTCCGCTTTTGGTCGTGCTGGTCGTGAGTGCCGTGCTCGCCGCTGCGTTCCTGACGCTGTCCTATTTCGGTTTGTTCTAGGAGACCAACGTCATGTCGTTGCTGAAGTGGGCCTTGATCATGCTGGTGGTGTCGCTGCTGGCGGCGCTGTTCGGCTTCACGGATCTGGCGGCCGCCAGCGCGGGCGTCGCCCGCGTGCTGTTCTACATTTTCCTCTTGATCTTCCTGGTGCTGCTCGTGATGGGCCTGATGGGCTCGCGAGCAGCGAGAGGGCCGTAGCGGCGCGGCCTAGCCTGGGGCGAGCGCAGGCGCCTGGCTCTCGGGATAGACCGGGATGGTGTCGGCGAACTCGCAGGGCTGGCAGTAGAACGCCCCGAGCCTCGGATGGTCGTCGAGCGGCGGCAGCACACGGACCAGTGTCATGGGCTTGCCGCATTCGGGACAGTGATGCTCGGTCATCGAGGCTCCTCGCGATTCAAGGGGAGCCTACGCCGCCGATGCTTGTGCTTTGGTAAACGCTGCCGCCGCCTTCCTACTTTTGATCCGCGCTGACGCCGGCGACCGCCGGTGTCGAAGCGTCCAGGGACGGCCGTCCCAGCTTGTTGTAGATCGATCCGCCGACCAGCACCGCAAACAGCATTAGCCAGGCCGCAGCGACCAGCTTTTCCTTGCGGTAGTCGGTGTGTTCATAGCGCCGCCTTGTGGTCTCGGTTTCCTTGCCCATGAGGCAACCCCGGTTGCCCCCCGATGCTGGCATCCTGGGGCGCGCCGGCCCGGGCGGCTGTGCTGGCGATCACAAAAATCCCGATTGCGCGGTGCGGGAACCGCCTCGACAAAGCTGTGCAAATCCGCAAAGCCCCGCGTTTCGCCCGGCGAATCTCGCAATATGGTCCGCCCACCAATCCCAAGGAGAGACAATGCCGACCCAGATGACAAAGTCGCAACTGATCGAAAAGATCGCGGAGCTGCGCGAGCTGACCAAGAAGGACGTGCGCGCCATGATGGAGGCGCTGACCGAGGTCGGCCACAAGGAGCTGAAGAAGAACGGCGTGTTCGTGGTTCCCGGCTTCGCCAAGTTCGTCGTCATCAAGAAAGCAGCCACGAAGGAGCGCGAGGGCACCAATCCGTTCACTGGCGAGAAGATGATGTTCAAGGCCAAGCCGGCGCGGAAGATCGTACGCGCGCGGCCGGTGAAGGCTGCGAAGATGGCGGTGTGAGACGGAGTGCGGCGTTGAAGAGAAGGGCCCCGCGAGGGCCCCTTTGGTTTGAGCGGCCTCATCCCTCTTTGTATGCCGCTGCGCGGGTGGCGAAGGAGCCGGGGCAGTTGAGAAGGCGTGTTTCGCCGGGCGATGAACTCATCCGAACACGGCCGCAACACCTTCTGAAAAATAAAGGCCCCGGCTTCCGCCAGGGCCTTTCGCGAAGCGGGGCTCATCCAAGCTCCCTCCGCATGCCGCCGGTCGTGACCGTCTCGGGGAAGGCCAGGAGGGCGGATTCAAAGCTCGTCCAGGTTTTCCGGCACCTTGCCGAACGTCCGCAACACCTGCGCGTCGCCGAACTGGCCCATGTTGGGATCGCCGGTTCGCTTGAACGCCAGCGCGCCCACGTTCTCCGGCTTTCTTGAAAGCGTCTCCGCCTTGATGATTGCGGAATGCTCGTTCGGCAGCTCCTGCGCCTGTCCCGGCGCCAAGCCTTCTTCGGCCTGAACGAAGGGCAGGGCGACGAAATAGGTGACGGACATCAGTGCTTCTCCGTTGTCTCCCTTGGCTTGCGGGTTGTGCCGCGGGCGTAGCCGGCCGAAATCTGCTCTTTCAACTCGTCGATCTGCGCTTCGAGGAAGGCGTTGGCGATCAGCGTGATGCGAAGCGCTGCAATCGCGTCCCCGCCGCAGATTTTCAACGCCTCCTGAACATCGCCTTCAAGCGTATCCGCCACAGTCGGAAGGACATACGCTGCTTCTCCCATTTTCGAACCTCATGCACCCTGTGAAAACACGATCCGGTGGCAGCTCTCCCGGGACGGGATTGGTCACTGGAATCCCGTTCCGTTCGTGCGACAAACCATATAGAACATAACATGAACAAAAAGTCAAGATGGACGCGTTTTCTCACCGCAGGGCGGGATAGAGACTCGAATGCTGGACTCGCTGGTCGAGCAGGCCACCAATGGACAGATAGGCACTCACGAAATGATGGTCCCTCTTCATCCCATCGGAAGGATCGGCGGTCCAGACGAAAGTCGCCGAGCTCATCGTGTGGCTTTGTTCAGCTCGATCCTTCTTTGTAACCGGAGCGACCATTGCCATCGATGGCGGCTACGTCGCTCAATAGCGCGAGCGGACGACGCTCCGAGCTGTCTCAAGAAAATTCTCATGCTGTGCGTTTTCAGGGCGAACAGCAGTGCCCTAATTCCAAACAGTGGATGTTGCTTTGAGCGAAAAGCTGTCCTTAAGCAAAGGTCGCTTGACGACCTCATCGGCGCTCGTCACCAGAGCTTGGCCAGCGGAGACACGGCAAAATCGTCGTGGTCTTTATCTCGATAGTCGATGTGGTTGTACTCGACCGGGCGCGATCAGGGGATTCGTGCCGCGAACGCCTTGTTCAGGCATTTGATCAATATCTGATCGCTGAACGGCTTGTCCAGGATCCCGACCGCGCCGGACGCCAGCGCCTGCGCGCGCACCCTCATCTCCGGAAAAGCGGTGATGAAGATGATGGGCATGGCCAAGCCTTGCGCGATCAGCTCATCCTGCAGCTCGATCCCGGTCATGCCCGGCATCTGCACGTCGCTGATCAGGCAATCCGTCTCACGGAGGTGCTTCGATTTCAGAAACGCCTCCGCGGATTCGAACGCTGCGGCGTCATAGCCGAGAGAGCGGACGAAACTTGTCGTAGCGCGGCGGAATGAGTTGTCGTCGTCGACAATTGCGATCACGGGGACCTTCGGCAAGCATTGATCCTTTGAGCGAGAGATACTGCTTTCGCGCCAGAACTTCACGACGCTGAAGGTAGGTAAAGACAATCGAACGGCATCGCGACATTACACCAAGGTATAACACTAGTGCTTTGTACGTCTGATACCGAGCATATCTGCCATCCGGACGAGTTCGGCCAGCGATTTTGCGCCCATTTTGCGCGTAACCTTACCGCGATGGACCTTCACGGTGATCTCGCTAGTTCCAAGCTCCGCGGCCACTTGCTTGTTGAGAAGTCCCCCGGTCACCCAGGCCATGACCTCCTGCTCGCGCGGCGTCAGGGTGTCGAACTTCGCCTTCAATTCCGAGATGGCCTTGCCGTCCGCGTGCGTGGAGCGGGCTCGCTCGATGGCAACCTGGATCGCGTCCAGCAAATCCTGATCGCGAAACGGCTTGGTGAGGAATTCAATCGCGCCGGCCTTCATGGCTTTCACGGTCATCGGAATATCGCCGTGACCGGTGATGAAAATGATCGGGATGTCGTTGTTGGATTTCGTCAGCTCGGCCTGGAAATCGAGGCCGCTAGCGCCCGGCAGCCGGACATCCAGAACGAGGCAGCACGGACCGTCGGGCCGCTTCGTTTTCAGGAAATCGGACGTCGAGGCGAACACCTCGGCCTGTAGCCCGATCGATCGGATCAGATTGCTGAGCGCGCCGCGGATCGACGAGTCGTCGTCGATGACGTAGACCACCGGCTGCAGCTCCGACGGTTCGCCCATCATATCACAGACTCGCTGCCGGCAACACGACGTGGAAAACCGAGCCGTTCGGCACGCCTCGCGACGCCGACAGGCTGCCGCCGTGCGATTCGATGATGGAGCGGCAGATCGCAAGCCCCATACCCATGCCGTTGGATTTCGTGGTGAAGAACGCATCGAAAATGCGCTCGGCGTTCTGCGGGTCGATTCCGGTGCCCGAATCCTCGAGCAAAATGGCGACGCCGTTTTCGTCGGAGGGTTTCGATACCACCCGGAGCACGCGGGCGCGCCCCGTGGTCGCACGCATCGCGTCGGTGGCATTGGTGAGGAGATTGAGGATGACCTGCTGAAGCTGGCCGCGATGGGCGTGCACCGACGGCAGCCTCGGCGCCAGCTCGAGCTGCGTCTCGACGCCCGCCGTCGCCAACTCGCCGTTGGCGAGGGCGACCGTTTCCCGGATCAGTTCGTTCGCATCGACGGTCGTGTTGGCTTGGTCGCTTCTCGCGAACAGCGCGCGGACCGATTGGATCACCTCGCTGGCCCGGTGGCCGTCGGCGGCGATGTACTTGAAGGTTTCCCTGACTTCATCGAGATCCGGCGGCGTCCGGTTCAGCCAGCGCAAGCCGGCGTTGGCGTTTGCCACGATGGCGCCAAGCGGCTGCTTGATCTCGTGCGCGATCGCGGCCGACATCGCCACCATGGTGGTCCGCCGGGCGACCTGGGCGAGTTCCAGCTGGGTGTCGCGCAGCTTGGCCTCTGCCGCCTTGAGCTCGGTGACGTCACGCCCCATGGCGTAGAGAAGGTCTCCGTCCGGCGCCGCCTTCCACGAGATCCAGTGATAATTCCCTTCGGTGTCGCGGAAGCGGCTCTCGAACAAAATCGTCTTTTGCCCCCTGGCGAGGCGGGCAATTTCGGCCTTGGTGCGTTCCCGGTCGTCCGGATGTAGCAGCCAGGCGGAGGTCTTGCCGACCAAGTCCGCGATCGACCAGCCGAGTGTCGCCGTCCAGGCCGGGTTAACGCTGAGGTACACTCCGTTCAGGTCCGAGATCACCAGCAGATCCTGGGACACGTTCCAGATCTGCAGACGCGCCCTGGTCTCGTCGGCGACGCGATGCTCGAGCGTGTCGTTGAGCTCGCGCAGCGCCTTCTCCGCCTCGAGTTGCTCGGTGATGTCGGTGTTGGTGCCGAACCAGCGCACGATCTCGCCGGCCTCGTTGCGGATCGGCTGCGCGCGCGACAGGAACCAGCGGTAGGTGCCGTCGCGGCCGCGCAGCGGAAAGGTGTCCTCCCACGGCGCGCCGGTCCGGAAGCAGTTGAGCTGGTGATGAATCACGCGGTCGAGATGATCGGGATGGTGCAGCTTCTGCCATCCGAAGCCTTTCATCTCCTCGGGCGTGGTGCCGCTGTAGTCGTACCAGCGCTTGTTGTACCAGTATCGCGCGGCTGACGGATCGGCGGTCCAGGCGCACTGGTTCATGTTGTCGGCGAGCTCGCGGAACCGTGTCTCACTTTCGCGCAGCGCCTTCTCGGTCTCAAGCTGCTCGGTGATGTCGGTGTTGGTGCCGAACCAGCGGATGACTTGGCCCGCCTCGTTGCGGATCGGCAGCGCGCGCGACAGGAACCAGCGATAGTTGCCGTCGCGGGCGCGCAGCGGGAAGGTGTCCTCCCAGGGCGTGCCGGTTTCGAAGCTCTGCCGGATCCGCTGCACCACGCGCTCGACATGGTCGGGATGGTGCACCTTCCGCCAGCCCCAACCTTCCATCTCTTTGAGTGTCGTCCCGGTGTAGTCGTGCCAACGCTTGTTGTACCAATAGATCCAGCCAGCCTGATCGGCGGTCCAGGCGAACTGGCTGATGTTGTCAGCGAGCTCCCGGAAGCGCGTTTCGCTTTCGCGCAACGCCTGCTGGCTGGCGTTGAGCACGGCTTCGGCGCGCTTGCGTTCGGTGATATCCTCGGCGACGACGTTGACGCCGACGATGCGGCCGTTGGCGCCCGTCAACGGATGCCAGTTCGTGGTCCAGACGTGATCGGCGTTGGACTTGTCGGCCTTCTGGCCGCGGACCTCGATCCCCATCACGGGTTGGCCCGTGCGCATGATCTTCCGCACGATGCCTTCGACCGCCTCCGCGACCTGCGGCACGGTCTCGCGCACTGAGCGCCCGATATGGTCGGCGACGGAGATGCCGCAGATTTCGGTCAGCCGCTGGTTGATCTGCGAATAGCGGCAGTCCGGCGTCAGGAACGCCAGCCCGACCGGCGCGGTGTCATAGATGAACCTAAGCTCCGGCGCGTGGAATAGGGCGCTGTGCAGCAGCGCGTGCTTTCCGGCGCGCTTGGTCGCGGGGCGGGAGGAGGCGTGCCGACGGGACGCCGGACGCTTGGTCTTGCGCCGGGTCGGCATCACCGGTCCCCCGGCGAGGCGGCGGTACAACAGGTCCGCGCGACAACTCCCGACATGAGCCCACCACTGATGGCCTGCCGCCCATCTTAGTCCGTGCCGGCGGTGCAGGGGATACGGTAGGACGCCGCGCTCACGACCTCGTGACAGAACGGCCGTGGCTCCCATACTTAGGTATAGAACCTTTCGCCTTTTCGATATTAGCCAAGAACCTCCGTGCAATAGTTGAGGAGCCCGCCGCGGCCGTATCCTGCCTGCAATCAAGAACAACAATTCGCAGGGAGTGGGTCATGAACGGGACCGTTTTGGCTGGCTGCTTTGCCGTCACCGCCTTGATTGGCGGTGTCGCGCCTTTTGCCGTCTCTCGCGCCGAAGAGGAAGTGAAAGCCACCGTCCCGGCGAGCCGCGCGCCGCAGCAGCGGACCATGGACCCGTGCCAGCAGCAGGTATGGCCCTACTACCAGAGCGCATGCGTGCGCGACGACCGCCGGCTGGCCGGCCAAGCGGCCAGCGTCCGCTTCATTTCCGCCGACCGTCCGCAAGCCGCGAAGTGATGGGAGGAGCCGCCATGTTTCATCTGTCATCGTCACAATCGTTCGCAAGCCTGAGCCGCGTCGCCCTGACCGCTGCCGCCGCGCTGTCCTGCAGCGGAGCCGCGCTCGCCGAGCCGGTAGGCTACGCCCCGTTCGGCCAGCCAGTGCAGCACGGGCCGGTGCTGCGCGACTCCGGCCTGATGGCCGATCCGCAGGATCCGGCAAGCCCAGGATCTACACAGACCACACCGGCTCCACCATCCGCTAGGGGGCTGGAGACTCGTCGGGCGTCAAACAACGGGAGGTCGCCGTGGCTTACATCGTGAGCGGGCAGACCGGCCAGAGCGCCGTCACGTACCTGCGCGCGACGCCGGTTCAAGCGCTGGACAAGGCCCTTGAAATGATTGGCGCCGGCTGCGCGCACGTCATCATAGAGGACCACGCCAGCCCGGCCTTTTCGGCTGCAGAATTCGACAAAGTCTATCTCAGCAAACAGTCATACCCTACGACTCTCTGATCGCGTCGATCAATCGGCTTTGCAGGCACGTGCTAATTTGCATCGGCCTTGCACCCGACTGCCAAGGCATTGGGCATTGAGATCAATCCGCAAGTCTCGCCACGACAGACGAGGCGATCGAATAGCCGCCCGATGTCAGTTGTTGCCTGCCTCAAAGCGACATCGACACTACAGTAGTGGATAGCCCGAAAGTGCTTGACCCCAGACGGCCGATTAGAGAAGCGGACGTAGCCAGAGAACTGAAATAGGTCGGCTTCGTCACACCGCGCAGCCTTAGCGTGTCGCGTGCTGCTGCTGGGCGAAATGCAACTGCACAACTCGCTCGATAAAATCGTCGCTCGGCTCTCGCGCCCTTGGGTCCAGTCAGCGTTGTCCCCTAACCACCGCCAGAACTGCGACCGCACGGTCTACTAGACGTGATAATCACCTTGCGGCCACCACGGGCGAAGTCCTAACATTCGATACGACAAATACAGGGGAGCGGTTATGTCCCGTCGCATCGCCCATGCCATCTATGTCGCGGCCATCGCATCCTGCGCCACGGTTGCTGATCCGCAGCCGACGCGCTCGCAAACGATACTGGAACTGTCCGGTCCGGCGTTGCTGCCGTTGCCAAATCATCCGTCGACCGGCGCCGGAATCTTCGTGGTTGTTCCGGGCGTGCAATATGGCGCAGACGGAATTGATCTTATAGAAGGGCGGCAGAATTCCGCCTGGCAGCTTTGTCAGTTGGATTGGCCCATAGACGGTCGTTGCACTCCGTACAACTATCAGCCTTATGGCCCGTATGGTTATCGACCACTCGGCACTTACAGGTCGCAGCCTGTCACGCCGATCCACATCTACGTGCCCAGCGCCAAGATCGTGCCGGTTGGCGATTAAGCCGCTGTGGTTGTTCAAGCCAATCCGGAACAGCGGGTTGCAGTGCGCTGCAATTCTGTAAGTGAAATTAAGACTTTGCATTTCGAGCAGACAATTTAGAGCCGGTCCCGGAAATCTGCACAGGACGATAAGTGGAGACGACCGCGCCGGAACCACACACCGGCCTTCAAGGCGAAGGTGGCGCTTGCCGCCGTCAAGGGCGATCGGACTGTGGCTCAGCTTGCCGAGCAGTTCGACGTTCATCCCAATCAGGTCACCTCATGGAAGGCGCAGCTCGAAGGTGGCGCCGCGGACGTGTTCGGTCCCGGCAGCGGCGGCGGGACGGCCGCGCCGGCGGTCGACGTGAAGTCGTTGCACGCCAAGATCGGCGAGCTGGCGCTGGAGAACGATTTTTTAGAGGGCGCGCTCACCAAGGCGGGATTGCTGAGCGCAAAGCGATGATTGACCGTGAGCACGATCTGCCGATCGCGAAGCAGGCGGAGGTTCTGAAGATCAGCCGCGGCAGCGTCTACTACTTGCCGCGGCCGCTACCGGAAGCCGATCTTGCGATCATGCGGCGGCTCGACCGGCTGCATCTGGAGTATCCCTTCGCCGGTTCGCGGATGCTGAGGGGCTTGCTGGCCGCCGAGGGGTGCAAGATCGGCCGTCGGCATGTGAAGACGCTGATGCGGAGAATGGGGATAGAGGCGCTCTATCGCCGTCCGCACCACCAAGCCCGAGCCTGGGCACAAGGTTTATCCTTATCTGCTGCGCGGCATCGAGATCGTGCGGCCGAACCAGGTCTGGGCGATGGACATCACCTACATCCCGATGGCGCGCGGCTTCGTCTATCTGGCCGTGGTGCTCGACTGGTTCAGCCGCCGCGTGCTGTCGTGGCGGCTGTCGATCACCATGGAGGCGGCGTTCTGCATCGAGGCGCTGAAGGAGGCTATGGCACGTCACGGCAAGCCGGACATCTTCAACACCGACCAGGGCTCGCAGTTCACCAGCGCGGCCTTCACCGGCGCGCTCGCCGGCAACGGCATTGCCATCAGCATGGACGGCAAGGGTGCCTGGCGCGACAACGTATTCATCGAGCGGCTGCGGCGCAGCGTCAAATACGAGGAGGTGTATCTGCACGCCTACGACAGCGTGTCCGAGGCCCGCGCATCGATCGGCCGCTATCTGGACTTCTACAACAGCCGCCGGCCGCATTCGAGCCTTGACGGCATCACACCCGATCAAGCCTACTTTACCCCGCTGCCCTTCCGCTTAGCAGCCTAACCACCGCAGAGGCTCCACTTATCGAAGCGGAAAATCTGTTCAGACAACCGGGACCACCTCTATTCATCAAGCTTGCTAGACACAATATTGAAAGTACCGCCCTCCAGGCGTTGCTGGACATCACTATGCGGGCCGAACGTCCGTTCCACGGACCAACCCCCGCTCCAGTGATAGGAGGGTGGCAATGCTTCGCTCACACGAACACAATAAATTGGTCCCATTTGGTCATCGTCGCATCGCTCCGCACGTGTGCGTCGCAGACCGAAAGCCGCACATCCAGACCTTTCTCGCCGATGCCCTTGAAGATGCCGGGTTCATCGCGCATCGGTGCGCTGATGCCAGCGAACTCAGAGATACAATCACAAAGATAGCTCCGGAGTTGGTGGTGCTAGGGACACTCAGCTCCGAAGAGCAGTTAAAGGGAGCGCTCGCCACTTTGGCACTGGATCGCTATACCGGCCGTGTGATGTTGTTCGGCGGCCGCGCGTCACCAGCGCTGCCGGGCTTGGTCGAGTCCGGCGAACGTTTGGGTCTTTCGATGCTTCCGCCGCTGCTCGCGCCATTTCGGGACAGCGATCTGCGGGATAACCTAGCTGCCTTTTTGCCGGTTCAGCCACCGCCAAGGATTGAGATCGAAGCCGAGGAGGCAATCAGAAGCGGCTGGCTTGAGCTGTGGTACAGACCAAAAATCGATCTCCGCGGGATTGTGGTGACTGGGGCGCACGCTGAGGCACGGGTTCGTCATCCGACCTGGGGTGTGCTTACCCCCTCTTCGTTTTTGGTCAGCGATTCTGATCCTAAGTTGTCGAAGCTTGCTGAAGCAGTCATCAGCCGAGCCATGACGGATTGGGCCCGGTTTCGCGGCTCCTCCCCGGCGCTCGAACTGACGCTACCGATATCAACCAAAACGCTTGAAGACCCAGAGATTCTTAATCGTCTAAGCTTGGAAATCCCTGATGACAGCGTGTTTGCTCAACTGACCATTGAGGTGCCCAGCGTTGAGCTGTCACGTGATCCAACCAAGACGCGAAGGGCTCTACTTTGACTGAGTCAGAAAGTCGCGGGGCAACCACCGCAGAATCAAGTATACAACCTGATCCGCATTCCCAAATTGATCGCGGCTTAGGCGAACGGGCGTTCAAACCACAAAAAAGCGTCTCAAATGAGCGTACACATCAGCACAGCCACGGACCCTCAAGAGAGAACAATGCTTCAATTTCTACGTTTTTCAGCAGACTGCTAGACCTTGACGTTGTCGATCAACCGCGTGCGGCCGAGCTTCGCCGCTATTAAAAGCCGCATTGGGCCGTCTTTGAGCGTGGCGATCGGCGCCAGCGTCCGGGCGTTACGTGCCTCAAGATAATCGACCGTAAATCCAGCACGTTCGATCCTCGCGCGGCCATCGGCGAGCGCGGTGCCGACCGGCTGGCCGCCCTTGATGCGCGAGGCGCAATCTTTGAGGACTTGGTGCAGCGTAGGAGCGACCGCCCGCTCGCTCTCCGATAGGTATGCGTTGCGCGACGACATTGCGAGGCCGTCCTTTTCGCGCACCGTCGGCGCGCCGACGATTGTCACCGGCATGTCAAGATCGCGCGCCATCGTGGTGACGACCTTGATCTGCTGGAAATCCTTTTCTCCGAAGATCGCAAAATGCGGAGTGACTTGCTGAAGGAGCTTCGCGACCACGGTCGCGACGCCACCGAAAAAATGCGGCCGGAATGCATCCTCGAGCCCGGCCTTGGCGGGTCCCGCCGGCTCGATGCGGGTGGCGAAACCATCGGGATACATTTCCTGCACGCTCGGCGCCCAGATCAGATCGACCTTGAATTCCGACAGCACGGCGAGGTCGGTGTTCAGCGTTCGCGGATAGCTCGCAAAATCTTCATGTGGGGCGAACTGGGCAGGATTGACGAAGATCGAAACCACGACGCGCTTGGCCTTTCGCCGGGCCAGGCGGATCAGCGCGAGATGGCCCGGATGCAGGGCGCCCATAGTGGGAATTAAGGCGATGGTGTCGCCGGCCTTCCGGTAACGACCGATGGTCTGCCGGAGGCTTGTAACTATACGTATTACCGGCGGTTTTGGCATAGATGATGCTTTTGACATGGTTGGGGTTAATCGTAAATCGCGTGAATTTTTGTAGTGATCTTGATTCAAAGCGGCGGGAGTTGAAAACTAGGGGTGTGAGGGGCCAGTGATGTCGCGTGAGAATGCGGGGCGGCCGCGGTCCGCCTACGTTGTTGTGCTTGGCAATGAGAAAGGTGGATCGGGTAAGTCCACCCTTGCCATGCACATCGCTGTTGCGCTGATGAAGGCGGGCCAGCGCGTCGCGACCGTCGACCTCGACTCCCGCCAGCAGAGTTTCACGCACTACATCGAGAACCGTCGCGCCTGGGCAAAGCACGTGCAGCTCGATCTCGAACTTCCCAGCCACTACTGCATCTCGCGCGCCGAAGGCCTCAAGGTGGTCGACAACGAGGTGGCGGAATTCAGTGCGCTGGCGCAGGCGGTGGAATCGCTCGAGCACAGCCACGATTTCCTGGTCGTCGACACGCCTGGCCACGACAGTTACCTGATGCGGCTCGCCCATTCGATGGCGGACACGTTGATCACGCCGCTCAACGATAGCTTCGTCGACTTCGATGTACTCGGCATGGTGGATCCCGCAACCTTCGCGGTGACCGGCACCAGCCACTTCTCCGAGATGGTCCGTGAGGCGCGCCGGCAGCGCCGCACCGTCGATCATGCAACCACCGACTGGATTGTGGTGCGTAACCGTCTGTCGATGCTTGGCTCGCGCAACAAGCGTCTGGTGGGCGAGGGGCTTCAGGAGCTTTCGCTGCGGCTCGGCTTCCGCGCGGTTGACGGGTTTGCCGAGCGCGTGATCTTCCGCGAGTTCTTTCCGCGCGGCCTCACCGCGCTCGACGACCTGGCCGAAACTACGCTCGGGACACGGCCGAGCCTGTCGCACGTGACCGCCCGGCAGGAGGTGGAAGCCCTGATAACCTCCCTGAAGCTGCCGTTCGATGAGCGCGGCCTAAGACGCGCCGCCGCGCGGGCCGAATGGTTTGCCACCGCCGACCAGCCGCTTGAAGTTCACGATATTCTGGCTGTTTGAGGCCGCTGCGTGGTGTCGCGGCCCATTGCGCTCGCCACGCGAAGTGTCACTTTATAGGGCATGGCGAAAGACCCGACTCCAGCGCCGGCCAGTCGCGGCGAACCGCCGGCGAGCGCATCGCCGCGCGCCGAGATCGACGCATTCTTGAAGCAGGTCCGTTCGCTTGGCCCGGCCGTCAGTGCCGGGCAGCGCGGGCGTCTGATTTTTGCGCTCGACGCCACCATGAGCCGCCAGCCGCTCTGGGACACCGCGTGCAAGCTTCAGGCCGACATGTTTCGCGAGGCTGCCGCGATCGGAGGCCTCGAGGTGCAACTGGTTTACTTCCGCGGCTTGGCCGAATGCCGCGCCTCGCGCTGGGTGTCCGACGCGCGCCAGCTTGCAGCGCTGATGGAGAAGATCGACTGCCGTGGCGGCCATACCCAGATCGGCAAGGTGCTCGCGCACACCAGGCGCGAAACGGAACAGCGCAAGGTACAGGCGCTGGTGATGGTCGGCGACGCGATGGAGGAGCCGATCGACGATCTCTGCGCGGTGGCGGGCGCGCTCGGGCTTCTCGGCGTGCCGGCGTTTGTGTTCCAGGAAGGCTACGACCCGATCGCCGAGCGGGCGTTTCGCGAGATTGCACGTTTGTCTAAGGGTGCCTACAGCCGCTTCGATCCCGGTGCCGCGCATCAGCTCGCCGAATTGCTGCGCGCGGTGGCCGCCTATGCGGCCGGTGGCATGAAGGCGCTCGCCAATCTGAAGGCCAACGCCACCGCCGTGAAACTCCTGGAGCAGTTGCGATAGCCATGCCGACCCTTGTTTTCGGCATCCTGGTGCTGGTGCTCGTGCTGTGGGCGCTCAACGCCTACAGCAAGGCCGATCCCAAAATGCTGGCGAAGCTGTTGCCGTCGGCCGGCGGTATCGGAGCGATTGCGCTTGCGGGCTTTCTGGGCTTTCGCGGGCACATGGAAACGGCGATCCCGCTGGGCTTGTTTGGCCTGGGAATGCTGGGCTGGGGCCCGTTCGCCGCGACCGGGATATTCAAGCGCACCCAGAAGACACCCGGCCAAACCTCCCGCGTGCGCTCGGCCTTCGTGGAAATGGAGCTTGAGCACGACAGCGGCGCAATGATCGGCCGCATCCTGGCCGGGCCGTACGAAGGCAAGTCGCTCGATGCGCTGGACGTTCCGACGTTGCTCGGCTTGCTTCCCCAAATCGATGAGGAGAGCCGCGCGCTATTGGCCGCTTATCTTGACCGCCGGGAGCCCAGTTGGCGTGAGAACGCGCAAAGTGGTTCGTCGGCGGGCAACGGAGCGACGCGATCCGGGAAAATGACGGAGGAGGAGGCCTATCAGATCCTTGGCGTGGAAGTGGGCGCGAGCGCCGAAGAAATCGGCCGGGCCCACCGAACGCTGATGAAGAAACTGCATCCCGACCAGGGGGGGTCGACGTACCTCGCGGCCCAGATCAATGAAGCCAAGGAGGTTCTTCTTCGCCGCCATCGCTGAACTCCACACGCAACGCTGCCTGTGGCCCGCTGTGACTTCTGGCGACGCTTCCCGTGATACGTTTGTTTTTGCGCCCGAACGCCGGACGGATCAGATCTTCAGCGAAATGCAGACAATGTCGCTGCGCTTGAGTTGCTTGCAGGCCGCTTCGGCCTGGTCGCGGTCGAAGCCGGCAAACCGCGCGCGGTAGTAGGTCTTTTCGCCCTTGGTGGTGCGCTCGGTGTAGGGATCGGCCTTCTTGAGGACGCCGGCGGCCTTGGTCTGTGCGGCGTTCAGGCGCTCCTTGGCTTCCGCTTCCGCTTCATAAGCGCCGATCTGGATCGCCCAGCCGCTGCGCGGGGTGGGGGCTGGCCTGGTTTCGGCGGCCGAAGCGGTCGGGACGATCGCCTTGCCGGCGGCTGCTGCCGCGGCGGGCAGTACGCCGAGAATGCCGGGGCGTGGAGCGGGTGGTGCAGCGGGTGCCGCAACTGGAGCGGCAACCTGCACCTTGGAGGGCGCGGGCTGCGGCGCAGCCGGTTCGGGAACGACGGCTGGCGCGAGCGAGGCGGTTTGCATCGGCGCTGGCTTGACCGCAACTGGCTCGGCCTGGACCGGTGGCGGAACAACAGCGGGCTTGGCGGCCGGCGGGTGTTTCGGCGGCGCGAGCTTCACCACCAAGGTCTTCACTGGCACCGGCTTGATCGGGTCGGTCGAGCCGATGCTCAGCGCATGGCCGGATGGCTTGGTCTCGAAAGATTTGGCAGCGGGTGGGGCAGGCGGCACGGCCGCCGGCAGGATCGGAACCGACACCGCCGCGGCAAGCTTCGGCGCGGCGCGGGGTTCATCTTGGACGGGCGCGGGAGCGGCCGCCGCAATCCTCGTAGTCGCCGCCGCGGAGGCCATGGCGATGTGGCCTTCGATCAGGGTGCGCATGCGCGCGTCGCGCTGACCGCCGGATGAGCCGCCGAGCACCACTGCCACGATGTGCCGGTCGTTGCGGCGCACCGACGAAACCAGGTTGAAGCCCGAAGCACGGGTGTAGCCGGTCTTGATGCCGTCGACGCCGTGCACACGCCCGAGCAGCTTGTTATGGTTGCGCATGGCGTGGCCGCGGTAGCTGAAGCCCGTCAGCGCGAAATAGCGGTAGTAGCGCGGGAACCGCTCCTGGATTGCCATGCCGAGCATGGCCTGTTCGCGCGCCGTCGTGACCTGTTCCGGATCGGGCAGACCGGAGGCGTTGCGATAGATCGTGCGGTTCATGCCGAGCGCGCGGGCCTTGCGGGTCATCTGCTTGGCGAAGGTCTCCTCGTCGCCCGCCAGCGCCTCCGCGACGACCACAGCGGCGTCGTTGGCCGACTTGGTGACCAGCGCCTTGATGGCGTCCTCGACGTCCAGCGTCTGACCTGGACGCACGCCGAGCTTGGTCGGCGCCTGGGAGGCGGCCTCCTCGGACACCGGCATCGGCGTGTTCAGCTTGGTCTTGCCGGCTTCGAGCTGCTCGAACAGCATGTAGAGCGTCATGATCTTGGTCAGCGATGCCGGGTGACGCAGGCTGTCGGCGCTGGCCTCGTGAAGCGTCTTGCCGGTCTTGGCGTCGATCACGAACGCGGCGTAGCGCGAGGTGGAGGTGATCTGCTCGTACGCCTTCGGCTTGTAAACCTTGGCGTGGTGGTACTTCTTGACGTAGCGCTTGCGGCGGGAGCGGGCGTCGGCGGGGTCGGTGGTGATGGCCATCGTCGCCATCACGGCGATCAGACTCAAAGCACCCCAGCGAAGCCCCTGAGAGGCTCTGGACGGCACGCGAACCATGCTCGTACCCCGTTCTACGCCTGGGAGCGCGCTGCCCCGCGTCCCAATCCCCTGGAGTGGCTGCCTCGTACCGCCGCATAAACGGCCAGCGAACCGTGACCGCCACGGCACAGCGATCGAGCTTATGGTGACGGGGTTGCCAAAAAGTTAAAATAAATCAAAGGGAAATGCCCAAACTCGGGCGGAAATGGGCTCGCAATACTGCAATGCAAAAAAACGGCTTGCCTTTTTTGTGCGGTGCAATATATTGCCTGTCATGCGAGCGGTTGAGCTGCGCAAGGTTCAGGCAAACACAGTGCTCCGCCGCGATGCGGCCGGACGGAAGGAAGCGCAAGATGATCAAGAATTTCGATGAAATGCAGAAGCTCAGCAAAGACAACGTCGATGCGACCATGAAGTCGTTCGGCGCCATGTCGAAGGCCACCCAGACCATCGCCACCGAAGTGGCGGATTACTCCAAGAAGTCCTTCGAGGACGGCACCAAGGTGCTGGAGAAGCTGTTCGGCGCCAAGTCGCTCGAGAAGGCGATCGAGATCCAGACCGACTACGCGAAGACCGCGTACGAGGGCTTTGTCGCCCAGGCGACCAAGATCGGCGAGCTCTATGCCGATCTCGCCAAGGAGACCTACAAGCCGTACGAAGGCTTCGTGGCGAAGGCGACGCCGGCCAAGTAACCAGCCAAGTTAAGGCGCGGCTGCAAGTTTGTAGCGTAGCGTTCGTTGCGTTTGTAGCGTTGCGTTTGGAAGACAAAGCCCGGCCGGTCGCCGGGCTTTTTGTTTGCCCCGCGCCGTGATCTTCAGATTCAAATTTCAAACAGCCAGTCCGCATCGCGCGCCGAGCGTGGTCCGCGCGCGATGCACAGATAGCCAACGCTCCGCCTGCCGGTTGTTTAGAGACGTTCGGCGCCCGTCTTTCCCTTTTTCCTTCTCCCCATTAGTTTGACTGAGTCAGAAAGTCGCGGGGCAACCACCGCAGAATCAAGTATTGGCCGAGATTCAGACATCAGCATGTGGAGGCTGAGATGGATCTCCGAAGAGCGGATGACAATGAATCGCGGTTTGCGGCGTATGTCGAGGGGCTTGTGAGCGTGATCGGGCACGCGGACCGCGCCAAGCCGCTACGGGACTATTGCGTGGGGCTGATGTTGCCGTGCGCGCGCAAGAGCGTGGAGCCTATGGCGGCGGTGACGGCGCCTTCGCGGGTGGCAGCCCAGCATCAATCGCTGCTGCATTTTGTCGGCGAAGGACAGTGGTCGGACGAGAAGGTGTTGGCGAAGGTGCGGGAGATGGTGCTCCCGGAGATGGAGCGCCACGGGTCGATCGAGGCTTGGATCATCGACGACACCGGCTTTCCCAAGCAGGGGCTGCACTCGGTTGGCGTGGCGCGGCAATATTGCGGCCAGCTCGGCAAACAGGACAATTGTCAGGTTGCGGTCTCGCTGTCGATTGCCAATCACCACGCAAGCCTGCCGGTGGCCTATCGCCTGTATCTGCCGCAAGACTGGGCGAAGGACCGCCAACGCCGGCGCAAAGCGGGCGTTCCTGAGGACATCGGCTTCAAGACCAAGCCGGAGATCGCGATCGAGCAGCTGCGCTGGGCCTGTGCGGCCGGCCTTCCTCGCGGCGTGGTGCTGATGGACGCGGGTTATGGCTGCAACACAGATTTGCGCGCTGGCGTCAGCGCGCTCGCGCTGAGCTATGTCGCCGGCATCTTGCCGCAGACGTCTGTATGGGCATCGGGCACGGGGCCGCTGCCGCCGGAAAAGTGGTCGGGCCGCGGGCGACCGCCAAAGCTCACCCGCCGGGACGGCAAGCATCAACCGATCTCAGTCAAGCAACTCGCCCTCGGCCTGCCAAAGCGCGCTTGGCGCACGGTCAAGTGGCGGGAGGGTGCGGCCGAGCACCTGTCCTCGCGCTTTGCGCGCATGCGCGTTCGTGTGGCGCATCGCGATTACAATCTCACCGAAGGCCGGCCGGAAGAGTGGCTGCTGATCGAGTGGCCAAAGGGCGAGAACGAGCCGACCAAATATTGGCTTTCGACCCTTCCCAAGAACATCCCCTTCCACCGATTGGTTGACATCGCCAAACTGCGTTGGCGCATCGAGCGCGACTATCAGGACCTCAAACAGGAGGTCGGGCTCGGCCACTTTGAAGGGCGCGGGTGGCGCGGCTTCCATCATCACGCCACGCTGTGCATCGCGGCTTACGGATTTCTGATCTCCGAGCGGGAGACGATTCCCCCCTCAGGACCTCGTCCCGCCACGCTGTTCCCGGAACTTGCCGTACCCGACGGTTACCGACCCAGGGGCTCCGCCCTTGCGGCCTGAACGCCACATCCCGAACTCCGTCGCAACCATGCGCCGGCGATTGATCGTCGCGCTCGTCAGAAGCCTGCCGCGATGTCCGTGCTGCAACGCTGCAATCGCAACACCGTTGCCGCGCAGAAATTCATGACACAGTCAAATTAGGGGATGGAGCGCCGGGAGGCGCCAGGGCGGATCGCCGCCCTTGTACGGCAGGCTGACGAGGCCTGCCGGGCGGACCTCGCGGCCCGCCAACGCACTCACAGCGATATCCCCGTTGCCGGGGATCGCCGCTTTCGGAGTGCGCGCGGCCAGTGACGCAGGCCGCTGCGCCTCCCGGCGCTCCATTCGGCATCCGATATGAGAGATGCCGGCCCCGTTCCGCCATCAAGTATCGCGATCGACGACGCCCTCGATTGAACGTGGCGCGATCAATATGGGGCCGGTTTCAGGACCGGGGATAAGTTTTTTCAGCCCCGTGCGGACGTGCTACGAGCGTCAAAAAGCCCGGCCGTGAGGCCGGGCTTTGATTGCTTGCTGGGCGTCCGCCTTATTCGGCGAGGCGCAGCTTGGTCAGGCTGGTGCCGATCGCGTTGAAGGCGGTCACTGTCTGGTTCGCGGTCGAGAGCTCGAAGTAGAACTCCGGCTTCGAGGCGCAATTCTTCATCACGTTTAATGGGCCCGCCATCACCAGCACGGTGTAGATCGTGATGCCGGCGGCCTTGGCGTTGGCGCAGGCGAGGGCCTGGCGCGCATCGATCTTGGACTGATCCTCCCACCAGCGGTTCTCGGTATTTTGGCCGTCCGAGAACAGGATGATGGGCTGCTGCATGTCGTTGGTCTTGGCCGGCGGGCTCATCGGCGCGCCGGGGGTAAGCGCCATCCAGGCCCAAGCCAAACCGATGGGCTGGTTGGTGGAGCCGTCGGGCTGCAGTTCATCAATCTTGGCTTCTTTCGACAGCATCAGCGCGGTGGCGTCGGAGGCGGACTGCATCGCGGCCCGCGCGGATCAATGCCGCACTTCCATGGTCCCGGAGAAAACAAATCCACCGGCGTCGTGAACGATGCATCAAGATTTGCAGAAAGCCCGCGCGAGCGATTAGCGAATGATGAACCGTAACAGCGGCGGAACGCCGCTTCGCCCGCTATTTGGCGATGCGCAGGTTGGCGAGGTTCTGCGCGATCGAACCGAACACGCTGGTCAGCTCGATCGCCTGGTCGACGTCGTAATACATGCTCGGCTTGGTCGCGCAGTTCTTCAGGAGTGTGCCGTTGCCGTCGATCACGCGCACCGTATAGACCTTGATGGCGGTCGCCTTGAGGTTGTTGCAGACCTTCTGGGTGCGCGCGTCGATCGACGAGGTGCTGGAGGTCCAGCGGTTCTGCGTGTTCTCGCCGTCGGTCAACAGGATCAGGACCTTGTCGAGGTCGGGTGCCTCGGCCGGGGCATTGAACGGGGCGATCGGCGTCAGCGTTTGCCAGCCCATCTGCAGCCCAATCGTCACGTTGGTGTTGCCGGTCGGTGTCATCGCATCGATCTTGGCGTTGAGCGCGCTCCAGTCGGACGAGAGCGGCATCATCGCGGCCGGGCAGTTCGCGGCTTGGTGTGCGCGGTACATGGTTGCCGGGCTGCCGGCAGCCGTCGCGGTGTTGTTGGCGTCGTTGTTCTGGTCGCGGTCGTTGACGCAGCCGTTCCACTGGCTATGCGGCTTTGGCGTCCAGATCTTGCCGTTCGACTCGCACGAGCTTTTCTTAGTGTAGCTGCCGCCGCTGCAGGTGCCGTTCGCGGCTTCCCAGTCGGTCCAGTCGATCCACGACGCATTGACGTTGCTGGTGCCGACATTGACGTCGACGGCGAACGGCACGATCGAAACCAGCACGTCGCCAGGCTTCTTGGCGGCGTTCTGCAGCGTGTTGAGCAGGTTGTGCGCGGCTTCCTTGAGCGCGGTCATCTTGCCGCTGGACGCCATCGATCCGGTGTTGTCGAGGGCGAGCGCGATGTTGAGCTTCTTGATGCCCCATTTGACTTCGGCGGTGGCGGAGAAGTTAAGCTGCGCCTGTCCGAGCAGCTTGGTGAACGCCGGGTCGATGCTGCCGCTGCCGGTGACCTTGAGCGTGAAACTGCCTTCCTGGGGCGAGGTCATCTGTTGGGTGACCTGAACGTTTTGCGCTTCCGGCTTGGAGAAATTCGCCTTGAAGTAATCGTTGGCCTTCTGCTGAAGGTCGGCGGGCGCCATGCCCTGGGCTTCCCTGGAGAGCATCAGCGCGGTCGCATCGAGCGCCGTCTGCATCGCCGTGCGCACCGACGCAGCGCGACTGAAGTCGATCGCCGCACCGACGAAGCCCATGATGGGAATAGCGGCCAGCGCCAACATGGGCGCGACGCCGCCGTCGCGGTTCGTCCACAAGCGTTTGAGCACCGAGTTCCCCCTGGGTTTCCGTAAGGCGGTTCCGTAAGGCGCGAGTTCGAATCGTGTTTTAGTCGTGTTTTCCGGCATCATCTTCGGCAGGTTTTGAGATTGGATGAGCGCAAATGCCCCAATTTTGGGTGTTTTTGCCTTGAATTGTCTGTAATTGCGCTGCCGCCGTTTCGTCCTATGACAGCAGGGGCGATTTGATCGGGCTGGAGACTGTGAAAGGGCCAAACGAACGATCTGGCAGCGTGCCGTGGCGGCCATTATTATGAGCGGCGAGAATCCGGTTTGGAATCGAACGAAACTTGTCATCAATGCGCGTGCCAAGCTCCAGTTCCCCCTTTAGGCCGACGTCCGGCGCCGAAACCGGCCGGGCTCCGGCACGCATGGGCGACGACGACCGCCGCAAGGGCGGCGAGCGGGGCGCGCCTCCGGGCACCGCGGTCATCACCAAGACCAAGCCGCAGACCAAGCGGCCGAGCCTCTATCGGGTGCTGATCCTCAACGACGACTACACCCCGATGGAGTTCGTAGTTCACGTCCTGGAGCGCTTCTTCAACAAGGATCGGGAAGCCGCGACCCGCATTATGCTTCATGTGCACAACCACGGGATCGGCGAGTGCGGCGTCTATACCTACGAAGTGGCGGAGACCAAGGTGACGCAGGTCATGGACTTCGCCCGCAAACACCAGCATCCTTTGCAGTGCGTGATGGAGAAAAAATAGCCTGGGGGGCAGAGTCCAATACAAGTGGAATGGAACATTGAATGCCGACCTTTTCGCGCAATCTTGAGCAATCGCTGCACCGGGCCCTGGCGCTCGCCAATGAGCGCCATCACGAATACGCGACGCTTGAACACCTCCTGTTGGCGCTGATCGACGATCAGGATGCAGCCGCGGTGATGCGGGCGTGCAACGTCGATCTCGACAAGCTCAAGCGCAATCTCGGCTCATACCTGGAATCCGAGCTGGAGAACCTCGTCACCGACGGCGGCGACGATAGCAAGCCGACGGCCGGCTTCCAGCGCGTGATCCAGCGCGCCGTGATCCACGTCCAGTCATCCGGTCGCGAGGAGGTGACCGGCGCCAACGTGCTGGTCGCGATCTTCGCCGAGCGCGAGAGCCACGCCGCCTACTTCCTGCAGGAGCAGGACATGACCCGTTACGACGCGGTCAACTACATCAGCCACGGCATTGCCAAGCGGGCCGGCATGTCGGAGTCGCGCCCGGTGCGAGGCAGCGACGAGGAGGGCGACGCGAAGGGCGGCAATGGCGACGAGCCAAAGAAAAAAGGCGATGCGCTCGAAGCTTACTGCGTTAACCTCAACAAGAAAGCGAAGGAAGGCAAGATCGATCCGCTGATCGGCCGGGGGAGCGAGATCAACCGCTGCATCCAGGTGCTGTGCCGCCGCCAAAAGAACAATCCGCTGTTCGTCGGCGACGCCGGCGTCGGCAAGACCGCGATCGCCGAAGGCCTGGCCCGCCGCATCATCCACGGCGAGGTGCCGGACGTTCTCAAGAATGCGACGGTGTTCGCGCTCGATATGGGCACGCTGCTCGCCGGCACGCGCTATCGCGGCGATTTCGAGGAGCGCCTCAAGCAGGTCATCAAGGAGATCGAGGCCTATCCGGGCGCGATCATGTTCATCGACGAGATCCACACCGTGATTGGTGCGGGAGCCACGTCAGGCGGCGCGATGGACGCCTCGAACCTGCTCAAGCCTGCGCTTGCCGGCGGCACGATCCGCTGCATCGGCTCGACCACCTACAAGGAGTACCGCCAGTACTTCGAGAAGGATCGCGCGCTGGTGCGCCGATTCCAGAAGATCGACGTCAACGAGCCGACCATCCCGGACGCGATCGAAATCATGAAGGGCCTCAAACCCTATTTCGAGAGCTATCACAAGCTCAAGTACACCAACGAGGCGGTGAAGGCGGCCGTCGAGCTTTCGGCGCGCTACATCCATGACCGCAAGCTGCCCGACAAGGCGATCGACGTGATCGACGAGTCCGGAGCGGCGCAGATGCTGCTGCCGGAAAGCAAGCGCAAGAAGACGATCGGCATCAAGGAAATCGAGACGACGATCGCCACGATGGCGCGCATTCCGCCAAAGACCGTATCGAAGGATGACGCCGAGGTGCTTCAGCACCTTGAGCAGACGCTCAAGACGACCGTCTACGGCCAGGACAAGGCGATCGAGGCGCTCTCGTCGTCGATCAAGCTCGCCCGCGCGGGCCTGCGCGAGCCGGAGAAGCCGATCGGCTGCTACCTGTTCTCGGGTCCGACCGGTGTGGGCAAGACCGAAGTGGCCAAGCAACTCGCCAAGAGTTTGGGAGTCGAGCTGATCCGCTTCGACATGTCCGAGTACATGGAGCGTCACACCGTATCGCGTCTGATCGGCGCGCCGCCCGGCTACGTCGGCTTCGACCAGGGTGGCCTGCTGACCGACGGCGTCGACCAGCATCCGCATTGCGTGTTGTTACTCGACGAAATCGAGAAAGCGCACCCCGATCTGTTCAACGTGCTGCTGCAGATCATGGACCACGGCAAGCTGACCGACCACAACGGCAAGCAGGTCGACTTCCGCAACGTCATCCTGATCATGACCACCAACGCCGGCGCCTCCGACATGGCCAAGGCCGCCTTCGGCTTCACGCGCTCCAAGCGCGAGGGCGACGACATGGAGGCGATCAACCGGCTGTTCGCGCCGGAGTTCCGCAACCGGCTCAACTCGGTCATCACCTTCGCTCACCTGTCGCCGGAGATCATCAAGCAGGTGGTCGGCAAGTTCGTGCTGCAGCTTGAGGCGCAGCTCGCCGACCGCAATGTGACCATCGAGTTGTCTGAGGAGGCGTCGCGCTGGCTGATCGCCAACGGCTACGACGAACTGATGGGTGCCCGTCCGATGGCGCGGGTGATCCAGGAGCACATCAAGAAGGGGCTCGCCGACGAGGTGCTGTTCGGCAAGCTCAAGGGCGGCGGTCACGTGCGCGTGGTGGTTGTCAAGGACGACGACGGCCGGGACAAGCTCGGGTTCGAATACCTCGAGGGCCCGGTTACGCCGAAGCCGGAAAAGATCCCGGCGCAGGCGAAGCCCAAGCGCCCGCGCGTGCGCAAGCCGAAGCCGCCGGGCGGCAATGGCGGCCCCTCGCGTGGCGGCTCGGTGCCGAAGGTGCCGCTGGTCAGGGTTTGATCGAGCGAACGTCTAGCAAGGCCGGGCCCCGCGCCCGGCCTTCGCTTTGCGCACACGTCGCATGTGTCGCGCAGCTTGCTCCTGCGGTTGCGCTGTGTGACGAACAGGCATGTCGATGCCGCCGGAACCCGTGCCCCTCGTTGCCTCCGGAGGCTTTCTGCTCGGGGTCCGCACTGCGTTCACATCGGTGTTCGGCTTCGTCATCGCCTTCACCTACATCGGCTTTGGCGCACTGTGCCACGACTATGGCCTGTCGATGGGTTGGGCAATGCTCTCGACCGCACTGCAATGGGCAGGACCCGCGCAGGTGATCCTGGTGACCGGCATGGGCCCCGGTACGGCGCTGTTCGAGACCGCTGTCGCGGTCAGCCTGTCGAGCGTGCGGCTGTTTCCCATTGTCGTGGCACTGATCCCGGTGGTGCGGCAGGAGAACACGCGGCTCTGGCAGTTGTTCGTCCCGGTCCACTTCATGGCGATCAGCGTGTGGATCGAGTCGATGCGCGCGGCGCCGAGGCTCGCGCGCGAGCAGCGCATCCCATTCTGCAACGGCGTCGGCCTGACGCTGCTGAGCATCGGCGTGGTCTTCACCGCGGTCGGCTACACCATCCAGGCCCTGCTGCCGGCGGTGTTCGCGGCCGGCGCCATGTTCATGACGCCGATCTCGTTCCTGGTGTCGGCGGCGCGCAATGCCAGGTTGCTGCTCGATAAGCTCGCGCTCGGCCTCGGCATTGTGATTGGCCCGGTGCTGGCCTTCAGCAAGGTCGATTTCGACCTGCTATGGACCGGGATTATCGCCGGCACGCTCGCCTACGGCGCGCACCGCCTTCAACGCAACTGGAAGGCCGCGTCGTGAGCTTCGCGATGGAGCCCTACCTCGCGCTGCTGCTGATCGGCTTCCTGCCAAGCGAAGTGTGGCGCTGGCTCGGCATCCTGCTCGGCCGCGGTCTCGACGAGAACTCCGAGATCATTTTGTGGGTGAGGGCGGTCGCGACCGCGCTGGTCGCCGCCGTGGTGGCGCGCATCACGCTGTTCCCGCCGGGCGCGCTTGCGGTCGTGCCGGTCGAGGTGCGGCTGGCCGCGCTGGGCCTCGGCTTTCTGGCGTTCCTGCTGATCCGCCGCTCGGCGTTCGCGGGCGTCATCGTTGGGGAAACGGTTTTGATTGCGGGAGCGGCGGCATTCGCTCCGTAGATCTGATCCAACGTAACTGGATCAGATCTACGGGTTACTTTTGCTCAGCATGATCTTTTCCGAAAACCGGCTCCCACTTTTCGGGATCATGCTCTGGCTTGCGTGCGGCCGCGGTCCTGTGGGACAGCTTTGACCGATGTCCGAGACGCCAGCCGATCCTTCTCCCGTCGCCACGCGCGCGGCATTTTTGAACGGATTCATCGCCGCCTGGCGCTCGGTATTCTCCTACGTGCTGGTTGGGAACTACATCGGGATCAGCGCGCTGGCCTATGAGTTCGGCTTCAGCTTGTGGTGGATGGTCCTGTCGACGCTGCTGATCTGGGCCGCGCCGGCGCAAGTCATTCTGATCTCGACGCTGACCACCGCAACACTGCTGGAGGTCGCGATTGCGGTCGGGCTTTCCAGCGCGCGCTTCCTGCCGATGGTCGCGGCACTGGTGCCGGTGCTCAAGGCCCAGCACACGCGGCAGCTCGATCTGCTGCTGCCGATGCACCTGACCGCCATCAGCGTCTGGGTTGAAGGCATGCGGCTTACGCCGCAGATGCCGCGTGGCGAGCGCGTCCCGTTCTACGACGGCCTCGGCTCGGGCCTGCTGTCGGCCGCCGTGGTGGGCAGCGTGATCGGCTATTTGCTGGCGGCGCGGTTGCCGCCGCTGCTTGCCACCACGCTGTTGTTCTTCACGCCGATGGCGATCCTGATGTCGTCGGCGCGCAACAACGAGACGCTGATCGACCGGCTGGCGTTCGGGCTCGGCCTGGTGATCGGTCCGATCCTGGCGGCGCAAAAGGTCAAGCTCGACCTGATGTGGACCGGCGTGATCGCGGGATCGATCGCCTATGCCGTGCATCGCCTGCGGGAGGCGATGCGATGACGCTCGCCGAAATCGGCCCGTATCTGGCGCTGATCCTGGTCGGTTTCCTGCCGAACGAGGTGTGGCGGGTGTTCGGCCTCGCCGTGGTGCGAGGCCTGAGCGAGGATTCGCAGATCATCGTCTGGGTGAGGGCGGTGGCAACGGCGATCCTTGCCGGTGTCATGGCGCAGCTCATCTTGACGACCAGCGGGGCGCTTGCCGCCATCCCTCTGTTCGTGCGCATCGGCGCGGCGGCGCTGGGCTTCGCCGCCTTCCTGGTGGCGCGCCGTTCGGTGTTTGTCGGCGTGCTGGTCGGCGAGACGGTGTTTCTCGCCGGCGCATGGTGGTACGGGCCTTAGCCCTCAAGAGCTCTTCAGCGCCGCCGCCAGCTTGAGGGCGTGGTCGGCGAGCACCTCGGGCTTTTCCTTCTCGCTCGCCGGCGGCTTCATCGGAATGCCGGTCTTGCGCGGAATCACGTGGATATGGAGGTGAAACACCACCTGGCCGCCGGCGTTCTCGTTGAACTGCTGGACCGTCACGCCGTCGGCGCCAAACACACGCATGCTGACCTTGGCGATTTTCTGCGCGGCGGTGGCGACGGCGGCAAGGTCGTCGGGCCTGACGTCGAGCAGGTTGCGCGCGGGCGCCTTGGGCAGCACCAGCGTGTGGCCGGGCGCGCGCGGCATGATGTCGAGGAAGGCGAGAACCTTGTCGTCCTCGTAAACCTTGTGGCACGGCAGTTCGCCGCGCAGAATTTTCGCGAAAATGTTGGCGGGATCGTAAGCCGGCATCAGTTCTCTCTCACTTGAGCATGATCTATCGGAAAACCCGTTTCCACTTTTTGGGATCATGCTCATTCCTGCTCGATCAAATCCTTGCGGAACGGCGCCGCTGCCGCAAGCTCCTCGCCGGCCGCCTCCACATAGGCGCGCTCGCGGGACAGGTAGTTGGCAATGGCCCGCCGCAGCGAAGGGTTGGCGATGTAATGGGCGGAATGGGTGGTGACTGGCAGATAGCCGCGGGCGAGCTTGTGCTCGCCCTGCGCGCCAGCCTCGACGCGGGCGAGCTTGCGGGCGATCGCGAACTCGATCGCCTGGTAGTAGCAGATCTCGAAATGCAGGAACGGGTGGTGCTCGGTGGCGCCCCAGTGGCGGCCGTAAAGTGTGTCCGAACCGATGAAATTGATTGCGCCGGCGATCCAGCGCCCGGCGCGTTTCGCCATGATGAGGACGACGCGGTCGGCCATGGTCCGCCCGATCTGCGAATAGAACTCGCGGGTGAGGTAAGGCCGGCCCCATTTGCGCGAGCCGGTTTCGATGTAGAAACCGAAGAACACGTCCCAGATTTCCTCCGTCAATTCGCTGCCGGTCAGCCAATGTACGCTGATGCCGTTCTCCAGCGCGCCGCGGCGCTCCCGCTTGATGGTCTTGCGCTTGCGCGACGACAGTACCTCGAGGAAGGCGTCGAAACTGGCGTAGCCGGCGTTCTCCCAGTGGAACTGCTGGTCGGTGCGCCGCAGGAATCCTTGCTGGGCGAGATACGCGCATTCCGGCTCCGGCATGAATGTGACGTGGACGGATGATGCCTCGTGGCGCCGGCAGAGTTCCAACAGCCCGGCCGTAAGGGCGGACTGAATCGGCTCCGCGTCACATCCAGGCCGGACCAGGAAGCGGCGGCCGGTCGCCGGCGTGAACGGCACCGACACCTGGAGCTTGGGGTAGTAGTCGCCGCCGGCGCGCTCATAGGCCTCGGCCCAGCCGCGGTCGAATACATACTCGCCGCGCGAATGCGATTTCAGATAGCAGGGCACCGCGCCAAGGACCGTGCCGTCCGGGCGCTCGGCCAGCAGATGCTGGGGCTGCCAGCCGGTGCGGGCGGTGGCTGACGCAGACGCTTCCATGGCATGAAGAAAATCGTATGATATGAATGGATTATATGAGTATTCCTGAGATTTTAGTTTGACTTCTTCAAGCGCCGGATTGGCGCAGGCGTCCCAAGCCTCGGCCGCCACTTGGTCGATGGCCGGGATGACGCGCAGACGCAGTTCAGGATCGCTCATCAATCGGACTTTGCCACCGCGAGGCTGGTCCTCATTGTGGCTGACTCGTCCGGCAGGACAACCGCCTATCGGTAATAGGGGCACTGCACCTCGTCGAAGCCGGACGGATCCCAGGTAAAGGGGATGCGCCCCGGCACCACCCGGCAGCCGCGCGGGATCGGATTGCAGCCGAGCTGGGTGCAGGCGATCTGCTGGCCGCTGCCGTGGGCCTGGTAGCCCCGGACGCGTTTCTTGCTGCGCTTGGCGGCGGAGAAATCGTGGTGGGTCTCGATTTGGGCGGCGGGTACGGCTGGCGTCTGGCCGGCGCTGGCCGGCACGGCTGCGAGGGCGACGACGCCTGCGGCGATAGCGATGGACAGTCGCATGGCTAACTCCTCGATGCTCAACGCCCAGACGGACCGGGAGTTGCGCCGAGTCACGTCATTCGGGCCGGAAACCCTCGAAAATCATCTGGTCGGCGTGTTGCGCTGCGCGGCGGCGGTCCTCCGGCGTGCGCACCGTCCAGGTCAGCAGCGGCAGGCCGAGCACGTTGCGCGCAAAGCCGGGCACCGCCGACGGCAGGTCCGACACCCGGTAGGCCAGGAATTGCAGGCGCGACGAGAGGGCTTGTAGTACGAATTTCGCGCCGGCCCCGGTCGTGAAATTGCGCTCGCGCGTCTTGTCCGGCCGCCATCCGACGAGGCCGCGACGCAGGTCCGGCGCAAGATCTCGCAGCGCCGCGATCTGCCCGGGATCGAAAGACATCACAGCGACCGGTCCTTTGTAGCCATGAAGGATTTGCGCGGTGCGCCGCGGCAGCCGTACGTTGCCGTCGAACCGGCTCTTCAGCTCGATCACCAGTGTAGCGCGGCCGGCCACCAGCGTGCAGAGCTCGCCGAGCGTCAGCATGCGGTCCTTGGTGGCCGTGAACGCAACCCGCTTGAGCTCGGCCGCAGGCATCGCGTCGAGCCGGCTGGCGCCATCGGTCAGGCGGCCCAGCACGTCGTCGTGATGCACCATCGCCTCGCCGTCGGCGCTGAGCTGGAGATCGCATTCGATCGCATAATTGCCGGCGATCGCGGCCTCGAAGGCGGACGGCGTGTTCTCGATCACGCCGTTTGCGGCGTCATGCAGGCCCCGGTGTGCGACCGGTCGCGCGGTCAGCCAGTCGGGCATCGCCTCGGCTTTTAGTTGACCTCGAACGCGCCCTCGACCTCTACGGCGGCATCGAGCGGCAAGGCCGATACGCCGATGGTGGTGCGGGCGTGGCGGCCCTTGTCGCCGAACGCGGTGACCATCAGGTCGGACGCGCCGTTCATCACCTTGGGGCCGTCGCCGAAGCCCGGCGCCGAATTGATGAAGCCGCCGAGCCGCACCACGCGCGCGACCTTGTCGAGATCGCCGAGCGCGCTCTTGAGCTGCGCCAGCAGGTTGACGGCGCAGGCCTGCGCCGCCTTGGCGCCGTCTTCGATGGAGACGCCTCCGCCGAGCTGGCCCTTGGCAACCAGCTTGTTGTCCTTGTCGAAGCAGAGTTGGCCCGAAACGATCAGCAGCTTGCCGGTGCGCACGAACGGCACGTAGTTCGCGACCGGTGCGGCTGGAGTCGGCAATTTGATCCCAAGGTCCGCGAGCTTCTTTTCAACCGTGCCGGCCATGCTGTTCTCCCTGGCAACGCCCAAAGTCACGCCCATGAAAATGCCGCCTTTCTCTTCGCTGATCGGGCGGGCGCTGGCAAGAAGCCGCGCCGATCAACCGGCGTTGCGGCATCGGCATGGCATGCCTATCCTGCGGTACCGGGGCAAAACCGAGAGATTCGCTATGAAATTCGCAGTTGCGCCCGCTTTTCTTGCAATTGTTACAAATTTGGCAGCGGCGCCGCCGCTTCCAGCCGCGGCGCAGGGCAGCGCGGTTGTGCTCGCATCGCATCGCGCGGTCTACGATCTCAAGCTTGCCCAATCGCGCGGCAAGCGGCCGATGAGCGCCGTCACCGGGCGCATTCTGTACGATTTCTCGGGAAGTCCCTGCGAGGGCTATGCGCTGCAGTTCCGTCAGGTGTCGCAGCTCGACAGCGGCGAAGGCAGGGTTTCGCTGAGCGACCTGCGCGCCACCACCTGGGAGGAGGGCGGCGCGCAGCGGCTGCGCTTCCACTCTCAGAATTTCCTGGATGACCGCCTGCGCGACGCGGTCGACGGTCAGGCCGAGCGGCTCAAAAGCGGTATTGGCGTCAGGCTGACGAAGCCGGCCGACAAAACGTTCGACTATACGGTCGATATCGTGTTCCCGACCGAGCACGTGCGCCGTGTCATCGCCGCCGCGCGCGAGGGCAAGACGGTGTACGAGGCCGTGGTTTATGACGGCTCCGACAGCGGCGACAAGCTCTATGACACGACCGCCATAATCGGCAAGGCGATCGCGCCGCAGGAGCGCATGCCGACGGATGCCGCCGCCAAGCAGGCGGCGCTGGCGTCGCTGACGCGCTGGCCGGTCAGCATCAGCTATTTCGACAAGAGCAAGCAGGGCGGCGAGCAACTGCCGATCTATTCCATCACCTTCGAGCTTTACGAGAACGGCGTGTCGCGCGCGCTGCTGCTCGACTACGGCGATTTCGTCGTCAGCGGCGAGATGACCCAGATCGAGATCAAGGACAGCAAGCCCTGTCCGTGAGGCGCGGGATTATTCCTCCTCGCGGTCGAACTCCAGGCCCCTGACCATGGCCTCGTGGCCGAACTTGCCGCGCACGCGGTCGATCGCGCGTTCGGCCACCGCGCGCCGCGATGCGCCGGTGTCGATCAGGTCGGGGGGATCGGCGTCCTCGGCGTCGGCCAGCGCGCTGACGCCGACCCCGAGCAGCCGGTAGCGCGTGCCGTTGATCTCGCGGGCGAGGAGGTCGCGGCTCGCCGCGAAAATCTTGTCCGCAAGCTGGGTCGGGCTCTCCAGCGAACGCGCGCGCGTGAGAATGCGGAAATCCGCGGTCTTGAGCTTCAGCGTCACGGTCGAGCCCGCCAGCTTCTTTTCTTTCAGGCGGTCCGAGACCTCCTCCGCGGCGGCCCACAGCCGCTTTTCCAGCGGACGGAACGAGGCGATGTCGCGCTCGAAGGTGTTCTCCGCCGATACGCTCTTGCGCTCGCGCATCGGATCGACGTCGCGGTCGTCGAGGCCGCGGCAGAGCCGCGCCAAGCGCTGGCCCTCGGCGCCGTAGCGGCGCATCAGGTCGCGCTCGTCGGCGCGCTGCAGGTCGGCGATCAGCCGGTAGCCGGCCTTGGCGAGCCGCTGCGCCGCGACCTTGCCGACCCCGTAGATGAACGACACCGGCCGCTCGGCGAGGAAACCGGCCGCCTCGGCCTGACCGAGCAGGGCGAAGCCGCGCGGCTTGTCGAGGTCGGACGCGATCTTGGCGAGGAACTTGTTGCACGACAGCCCGATCGACACGGTGATACCGAGCTCTTTCTCGACCTTGGCGGCGAAGCGGGACAGCGCCTTGGCGGCGCTCATGCCATGCAGCCGCTGCGTGCCGGTGAGATCCATAAACGCTTCGTCGATCGAGATCGGCTCGACCTGCGGCGTGAGCTCGAGCATCAGCGCGCGTACCTCGCGGCTGACGCCGGCGTACTTGTCCATGTTGGGCCGCACGATGGTGGCGTGCGGGCAGAGCCGGCGCGCCTCGAACATCGGCATCGCCGAGCGCACGCCGAAGGTGCGCGCGATGTAGCAGGCGGTGGTGACGACCCCGCGCTTGCCGCCGCCGACGATCAGCGGCTTTTCGTTGAGGGTAGGGTCGTCGCGCTTCTCAACCGTGGCGTAGAATGCGTCGCAGTCGACGTGCGCGATGGTGAGCGTGTCGATCTCAGCGTGGCGCAGCACACGCGGCGAGAAACAGGCCGGGCAGCGCGTGGCCTGCGCAACGTCCGATAGACAGTCGCGGCAGAAGGCCGGCTTCATGGTATGTCCCGGGGAGGTCCGGCGAGCGCCTGCCGGGCGCGTGTCACGTCGAACGGATCGATGCCCTGGTGGGCGGCGAAATCGAGCAGCAGCTTCTCGTCGGAGACTACGTGTTCGAGCACGCCGGCGAGGAAATGCGGCTCGCCGGCGGCGGCGCGCAGCGACTCCGGCCCGATCCCGGAAAGCGCGAGGAAGGCGCCGAGCCGGTCCGGCTCCTCGGCGAGAAACGACAGCGCGGCGATCGCCAGCGTCTCGGCATGATCTCTGCCGCCATCGCCGTCACGCGCGCCTTGCCGAGCCTTTTTTACTGGAGGTTTCATGGCTGCCGCCGTTTGCGCCCTCCGGAGAGCTTAGCAAGCGGCCGCTCAGTTGCGGGGCGGGCTGGGGACAGGCCATGGATAGCTTTCGCCACGGCCCCACACAATGGCGTGACCAGGGAAAATATCGCGAAAGTTGTGGTGGTTAGCCGGTTTTTGCGGCCCGGAATTAGGTCATATTGTTTTCTCGTCCGTAAAACTAGAGACTAGCTTTGAGCCAACAGGCAAATTTGTTGGCGATCGTGGGTTGAACGCGATCCGACCCACGAGCCGAGCAGTCGCGCAATCCGCCGGAGGCTCTTTACGCGCGTGAAAGAGAGATTTCCCGAGACGATGAAATTACCAGGCGCGCGAGGGTACCGGGACCCTCGATCTTGGCGTTCCCAAGAACGCCGCGCGGCCCTGGGCTCGCCGACTGGTCAACGCTGTTCCATGTGACGCACTACAAGGCAGGATCGCAATGGTTGAGGAATATTCTTTACCAGTGCGCGCCCGACCGAATCGTGACCCCCCAATTCGACCACCGGCAGTTTCTAGAGGAGCCTCTATGGCCGGGCATGATCTATCCGACCTTGTACTTGACGCTCGAGTTGTTCGAGCGGCTTGACCTGCCGCTAACAGCCGACGGTTCTTCGTCATTCGCGAGGCAGGGTTGATCTGGTTCATCGAGAGTGAAAAAGCTCTGCACCGTCGCTGGCACGACAGCGGCCGTCGTGACGTTCGCAACAATCCCAACCCGATCAGTCCCAACAGAATTCTACTTGTACGGTCCACGTTCGCTTCCTGATTGCGGTCCTTCAATTGCGTTGGCCTTACATATGACATGTGACGGCTGTGCTGGTTTCACATACGGAATGTGACGGCGGCGCGGATCATTGCCGCCAAGCAGATCGAGCATCACCCGATCTATCTCCGCCTGCTTCGGTTTCCAGCGATGGGCCTCTGAGCGTTTCTTGGCGTCGATCACTGGCCCCAAGTCGGCAACCGCCATGCGCTTGGCTCGGGCTGTGATGTCAGCGGCTTCCAGTACTGCTATACCGCCCTGAACACTGTACGCGCGGTCCCACCGGCCCTCTGCGTCGAAAGCCATCAAAATTGGTCTGATGTCAGCTTTGATCGCTCCGCCCTCATACCAATAGTGGACATCAAGAGTTTTCTGCTTGGTGCCTGCATATTGCGGCAAAACCGTCCGGCCAAGCATTCGCGTTGGGATCCTCCAGACGCCGTCACTGCCAAAGAGGTAGTGTCGAAATTTCGTATTCTCGGGCATGCTTGTGCCTTCCTTACATGACCGAAACGGTAAGCGGGCATAGGATTCTTGATATACGGCACAGCTGGTCGCGAATGCTTTGTCGGCTTCTGCCAAAAGCTTGTTGGCACATGCCAGACTGATCTGAAGTCAATTGATCACGGATGGAGGCTTCGAGATGCGGAAAGGAAATGCACCTGCCGTCAGCCGCGCCGACCGGCTTCCGCGTACGGTCGGTGGCATGACGCGGCTGGCTTACGCTCGCGCAAAAGCAGCGGGCATCGCGCTGGACCCGCTATTGAAGCAGGCCGGTCTGACCCATCACGAAATCGAAGACCCGCGATCCGTCATTAAGGTGCGCGATCAAGTCAATTTCTTAAATCTTGTCGCCACCGCTCTGGAGGATGACCTCCTTGGATTTCACTTGGCTCATACCGTCGATCCTCGCCAACTGGGACCGTTGCATTACGTCCTCGCTTCGTCGGAAACACTCATCGACGCATTGCAAAGAGCGGTGCGGTACAGTTCCATCGTCAACGAGGGAATTTCGCTAAAATGCATTGACGGTAAATCCCTTCGCATATCGTTTCACTGTGTTGGCGTCGGTCGCCATTTGGATACGCACCAGATCGAAGGCTTTATGACGGCGCTGGTGCGAATGTGTCGGCAACTGACGGACCTTCGCCTGCTGCCCAATCGTGTGCGGCTGATGCACCATCGGGCACGAAATGCAGAATTTGCAAAATTCTTCGGCGACAACATTGAATTCGGCGCTACCGCCGATGACATCACATTCTCTAACAATATCGGGCAATCGCCCGTCGTCAGCGCCGATCCCTACCTCAACAAGCTTATGATTTCCTATTGCGAGGAAGCGATTTCTCATCGACCAAAAGCTCGCGGTTCATTCCGATCGAGGGTCGAGAACGTCATTGCTACGCTGTTGCCACACGGCAAGGCACACGCCAGCGAAGTTGCCCACAAACTGGGGGTAAGTCAGCGAACGTTTGCCCGGCGGCTGTCGGAGGAAGGGCTCTCTTTCTCCGAGGTTTTGGACGGCCTCCGATCCGACCTCGCAAATCGCCATCTAGCTGACCGAGACCTGGCCATTTCGCAAATTGCATGGTTGCTTGGCTATAGAGACGTCGGTGCCTTTTCGCACGCCTTCAAGCGCTGGACCGGCAAGACGCCCGGCCAAGCCCGCGCCGAATTCGCAGCTTGAAATTCAACCACGCTAATCGCGCGCCTGCCCAGAGCGCAGGATACTTGCCAACGTGCGGTCGATCTTCACCAGCGTGTTCTGCGAGGCCCCGTCGCGGTAATACCAGCCTGCGGCAACGGTCCGCTTGGGTGTGTGGGCGCGCCAGTTCTTTGCGCTTCAGTGTGTGATCGATGGCCGCGCGTCCTCAAATTCTGTGGCGGCGGCCTGAATATCGGCCCTAGCCTGCTCGTAGCGCGGGATCAGACGGCGCGACAGCCCAAAAATCCCAATCCGCAAGCGTTTGCGATCTTTCTGTTCGTAGCGCGACAGTTGCGCGGCGATCAGGTGGGCTAACGTGGCATTGATGATTTGGTCGTCGTGCAGGTCCAGCAGTGCCGCGATCTCGCTCCGTAGCGCGCGGACCTCCTCGCGCTTTTGGCGGGTGTCCCCGGCCATGATGCCGCTCCTTCCAAGCTTTGCTTCCACAGTCCCAAGTGCAGCGCGGCGCGTTCCTGAACTGTCATGTTGCCTAGTGCGCCAGTCTCGTGGACGATGAGCATGCCGCCGCCAGGCTCGACCTCACGATTTGCTGCTGCTTGCAGGCCTCGCTCAAGCGTGGAAGCTCAATTCTCAACTGCGCCACACCCAACGGCTTTAGCGGATGCTGCGGCTCTGTCGGCGGTAAGATAGGGCGGCTTTACAGATGTCCTTTGTTATCTTCTGCCAAAAGCTTGTTCGCACATGCCAAGCTAATCTGAAGTCAACTGACGCCGCTCATCTTGCGTCGGCGCTCACGCGTGGACGTTACTTGCGGCACCGGCGTGGTGGTGCGGGTTAACGCGCCTATTGTGAATTGTGCCGAGGGTTGAGCGGCGCGCCAATTGGAGGTCGTACGGGCGACTGCAATATCGCTTGTGCTCAATCGCCGCGCTTGCGCTTTTAGGCTTTTTCTTCGATGCGAGTATGCGAGCCGCACCGATAGGCGTGGCGGCTTGGGGAAATGTGAAAAGTATACCGCCGGCTTGCATCCGCCACTGCGAGGTGGCGTGGCGTTCTGGCAAGGATATCGGCGTGCGGTTTTTCCATCGAAACCAGCTCAAACAAAGTCCAGCCGGAGGTTGGGCTCGTTAAATCCGAGCACCTTCTGTTGTCACAACGCTCACCGCTCCGCGTCGCGATGCTCACACGCGCCATCGCGCTCGATCCGTCGCACCGTCGTGCTCATAGCCGATCCAGTTGAGCAGCCGCGCCTACACATCATCGAGTGCGCTGCGCACCTTGGTTTCCATGAGGATAAATCAAACGGGTAGCGGGCGCGGACAGCAGATTGGTTTGCGAGTGCTACAAGCCCCGGCCAATGTTCGGCCAGTAGCGCGCGTACTGCGTAAATTTAATGCGGGACCGCGCGACGGCGGGCTTTGAGGATGTTCGCCACCGCGCATTCCCGTTATTTCACGACAACCGAACGTGCATTAGAGATCGTGCCGTTCGCTGGTGACCTTACGGCGCGTGATGGCACCGCTCGCATCGTAGTAGGTGGTCCAGCCATCGTTCTCGGTGGTGGCGCGTTCGGTAGCGGCTTTGCCGTTCGCGCCAAAAAACGCGCCGACAACCAAGCCGGGTGGCGTCGCAGCAAGCAGCAGAAACGCCAACACGACAATCCAATGCCATATCGACAATGAGCCAAACACCGAGACGAACAGACGCCAGATCATTATGCAGCCTCTTCGTCCAGCACTGCCTTGTAGAGACCGTCGCTGACGATTTTCTCCAAGAGCTCAATGGCCAGCCGTGCCGTGTCCTTGCCCATCGCCCGCGCTGCCTCATGGAGCGACTTCAACACGCCGTCGCTGAGTGGCAGCGTCAGGTTGGTATGCTTAGGCAGTTTGGTGCGCTTCGGCAGTGCCCCGCCTTTGCGCAGGGATATGCCGCGCTGACAGCACCGCACCGCCAAGGTGCCGAGGGTGACGCCATACATCGCGGCGATCTCAGCCCTGCTCTTACCCTGAAGCAGCAGTGCTGGAATGCGGGCGAACATGTCGTCGGTTATCCGTGACGTTTTCATGTTCTGAACTCAGGTTCTCTGTCGAAAAACGTGTCTCGTTGGGTAAACTCTCACACCGCTTCACGGCACACGTATCACGCAGACGTTCTGAGCTGCTTGCGAAAACATGCCAAACATTTGCGATTAGCGGCCAATGCGAACCGCATCAGAGGGCAGACTTTCCAACCGCTTTCGCACGGTCGATGCGGTCGAGGCTGCGAGGTTGTTCTGCGCAGGCGCGTGAGTTCGCGAGGATCAGTGCCCCGGCCACGCGCGCCAAAGCCCGAGCTGCTGTCGCTGTATCATCTGACCGCGCGCGAGCGAGAAATTCTCGAGGCCGTGGCGCAGGGATTAGACAACGACGGCATCGCCAGGGGTCTCAACATCAGCGAGAAAACCGTGCGCAACGACGTGTCCACCGTAATGAGCAAACTCGGCGTGACCAGCCGATCCCAGACCATCGTTCGCGCCCGCGGAGCGCGCGTTTTTCGGCCGCTGCTGCTCGTGCGTTCATCAGCGACACATCGGCGAGGGAGCTGAGGCCTGCGTCGCGTGTCCGCTTGTTCAACGTGAACCTAAAAATCCACGATCGACTGCCGGGACGTACCTGCAGGTATAACCCCGCGACCGTCCGCGTGCAGGCCGTCGTTAACGATTGTCCGGATTTTCGCTTCGGTAAGCTGTTCGATAAGGCGTGCCATGTTGGTGTCCTAAATTATGGGTACGTACCCACATTCTAGGCTTTCCATAGGCGTCCGTGCCTTCGCCAACATTGAATTTCGTATGGTATGGAAGCCCTGGACACGGTCTTTAATATTTTCCTTTCCGTAACACTTCCCACCTACGTTGTTAACGAAATCCCCCAGCGCCCGCGGTACCCGCCGCGGGCGCCGCAGCCGTTCAGGCCGCAGGGGCGGCGGGAGCGGGCGATGGCAAAGACCGTACTGATCGTGGAGGACAACGAGCTCAACATGAAGCTCTTCCACGATCTGTTGGAGGCTCACGGCTACCGGACGGTCGGCACGCGCAACGGCATCGAGGCGCTCGACCTCGCCCGCAAGCACAAGCCCGATCTCGTGCTGATGGACATCCAGCTTCCCGAAGTGTCGGGCCTCGAAGTCACCAAGTGGCTAAAAGACGATCCGACCCTCAAGTCGATCCCGGTCGTCGCGGTCACCGCGTTCGCGATGAAGGGTGACGAGGAGCGCATCCGCGAAGGCGGCTGCGAGGCCTATCTCTCGAAGCCCATCTCGGTCGGCAAGTTCATCGAAACCATCCGTCATTTCCTGGGGAATGCGTAAATGACTGCCCGCGTGCTCGTCGTCGATGACGTGGCGGCCAACGTCAAGCTCTTGGAGGCCCGTCTCTCTGCCGAGTATTTCGACGTCTCGACCGCGATGAGCGGGGCCGAGGCGCTGGCGATCTGCACGAAGGCGGAATGCGACATCGTCCTTCTCGACGTGATGATGCCGGACATGGACGGCTTCGAGGTCTGCCGCCGCCTCAAGAGCAATCCGACGACGCACCACATTCCCGTCGTCATGGTGACGGCGCTCGATCATCCGTCCGACCGGGTGCGCGGGCTCGACGCCGGCGCCGACGATTTCCTGACCAAGCCGGTGTCCGACGTCGCGCTGATCGCGCGGGTGCGCTCGCTCGCCCGCCTCAAGATGATGACCGACGAGCTGCGCATGCGCGCGCTCACCTCGAAAGAGATCGGCATCCAGGACGCCGAGAACGAGGCGATCGCCGATGCCGGCCGGCGCGGCCGCGTCCTGATCGTCGACGACCGTGTGTCGGCTTCCGACCGCATCGCCCAGATGCTCGGGGGCGAACAGACGGTCGACATCGAGAACAATCCGAATGACGCGCTGTTTCACGCCGCCGAGGGCAACTACGATCTGCTGATCATTTCGCTCGCCTTGGAGAGCTTTGACGGCCTGCGGCTGTGCAGTCAGGTGCGCTCGCTGGATCGCACCCGCAACACGCCGATCCTGGCGATCTCCGACGGCGATGAAAACGCCAAGATGCTGCGCGGGCTCGAGATCGGCATCAACGACTACCTGATGCGGCCGATCGACAAGAACGAGATCCTGGCGCGCGCGCGCACGCAAATCCGCAAGAAGCGCTACACCGAGCGGCTGCGCGACAACGTCCAGCAGTCGATCGAGATGGCGATCACCGACGCGCTGACCGGGCTCTACAACAGGCGCTACATGGAGAGCCATCTGTCCGCGCTGGTCGAGCAGGCGGCTTCGCGTGGCAAGCCGCTCACCGCGCTGGTGCTCGACATCGACTATTTCAAATCGATCAACGACACCCATGGTCACGACGCGGGCGACGACGTGCTGCGCGAGTTCGCGGTTCGCGTGCGGAAATCTATTCGTGGAATTGACCTTGCCTGCCGTTACGGCGGCGAAGAGTTCGTCATCATCATGCCGGAAACCGACATGGCGGTGGCCACCATCGTGGCGGAGCGCCTGCGCCGCCGCATCGCGTCCGAGGCGTTCCCGATCAGCCAGGGCGCCGACGCGATCGAGGTGACGATCTCGATCGGCATCGCCACGCTCGACGCCGCTGACGACACGGCGGCTTCGATCCTCAAGCGCGCCGATCAGGCACTTTATCGCGCCAAACGCGACGGCCGCAACCGCGTGGTCGCCGACGCGGCGTAAAATTCTTCGCGCGAGAAGATGACGTGTGAGGACCTGCTGAAGGGGAGGTGGCTGAAATTTGACGCGCAGTGATTGATGCCGCGTCCGGATGTCTCACAGCGGCTCGCGCTGAGGTGGGATCGGCTGGCCGCCAAAGACAACGTAGTCGAGAATTTCGCCGCTTTCGGCGTCGCCACCGTGCAGACGAAACTGATCGGTGAAGCGCGGCCAGGCGTTGTCGGCGACTGCGACCACGACGTAGCCGTCGTGGCGCAGTTGCTCGATCAGTATTCGGCATTTGCCCCATGCGTCGTCGTCGAGGTCGGCAGGCTCGTCGTTGACGAGTGCCATTGCCCAGGTTGCCGGGAACGGCATGATGAGAACCTCGGTAATCATCCGCAAATCCCGCTGTTGGTGCGGTCTTATATATTGCAGATAAATATCCGAGCACGTTTTCGAACAGGTTAGGTTGAGATAAGTCAAATCGGTGCGAGCCAATCGCGATGGCATTGTTGCCGCGCGGCTGCGTACCTGCTTACCGGAGACGACCAGCCACGAACGGCCGGCCCCGACGGGATGTGCCTGCTGTTGTGCCGAATATGATCTCTGTTGCAGCGCAGGAATTAGCACGCCTGAAAAAGATTTCCGCGCGCTAGGACAAGCCCGCAACGCCGACAACGAGCAGCCAAAGCCTGTCAGTGTCTGCGCTTCCGCTCGGCGACGTGCTTAGCCCACAGCTTGCGCCCCATCTGACGCACGTTGTCCAGATCGTAGTCGGCGGCGGCTATGCTGTGACCGGTCTTTCCATAGGTCTGCCGGTTTGCCGGGATGCGCGATAAACCGTTTCTTGGTCGGGCGGTGCCAAACACCGGTATTGGAAATTTCAAATTCCTGCGGGATAGGTTTTTTGAGCACAGCCGCACCTATGGGGGCCAGCTCAAGTTGCCGTAGCGGAAACTGTCGGGCCGTCGGGTTAGGTCTTCTTGGACCGAGACACCGCTGCGCCTTTTGACATGCATCAAATATCCCGTCCCCTGACCTGTTATGCAATTGCCGCAATGGACGAGCCGTGTGGTTGTTCCGATGCTTTTCAAGCCAATCGCCACTGTTTCGCCGGTCGCGTTCGAGCCTGAAACCATCAAACTTATGGGCGAGAGCTTTGGTTGCGCGCGAAAGCAAGGCTCGGGTACAAGGCCCCGAGTGTCCATTCAGGAGTACGTCGCAAACCGCTTGGAGCCGCCCACAGGGGCGAACGTGACGTAGAACGGCTATTGCAGCCGCACTCGTCTAGGGAGGCTTAGAGATGACAATAACGGTATTGCTGATGACGATATTGACTGGACAAAATCATACCGTTGTCGCTGAGTATGACAACGCACAGGCTTGCGAATCAGCAGCACAAGCACACCGGAAAGTCCTTTCGGATTTCGATGTCAGGGTTGTCTATAGCTGTTCTCCAAAAGCGGGTTCACGCTAAATAGTCCTCGACTAAGGAAGTCAATCGTGTCCGCAACGCTCAATCCCGCCGCGCCGCATCACCTTCCGGGCTTCATCACGGCGCCCGGGGAAGCCGACACGTGGCTCGTGATCATGGCGATCTTCCTGATCGCCGTCGTATTCGGCGTCGGCGTCCTGTTCCTGCGGCTGCACACATTGCCTGAGCGCATGGCGCACGGCCGGCAGAAGCTGCAGTTCGAGATCGTGGCGGTGCTGGGACTGCTGGCTCTATTCACCCACATCCATCTTTTCTGGGTGGCCGGCCTGATCCTCGCGCTGATCGACCTGCCGGACTGGAGCACGCCGCTGCGCCGGATCGCGGGCTCCACCGAAAAGCTCGCCGGGCTACCGCCGGGCGAGGGCGACACCGAGCCTGACAAGCCGGCGGCCGCCTCGGGCCATCACGGGAGCTGAGCCGTGCTCGAACTTTTCCTCTGCTCCCTGCTCACAATCCTGCCCGACTATCTCTATCGCCGGTACTGGCAGGGAAGGCGGATCGGCCATGAGATCACGCTGTTCTCGGTGTGGTTCGAGCTGCGGTGGGGCATCATCAGTTGCCTCATGCTGACCGTTGCCCTGATCACCGTCATCTTTTACTTCCATCCGTCTACGACCAACGTGACCTACTTGTTCAGGACGGTACCGATTTCGCCGGAGACGGTCGGGCGCGTCGCCGAGGTCTATGTCCAGATCAGCGATCGCGTGGAGCAAGGCAAACCGATCTACCGGCTGGACAGCTCCCGGCAGGAGGCGGCCGTCGAGACCGCGCGCCGCCGAATCGCGGAAACCGATGCGGCAATAGTCGGCGCACGGGCGGATCTCCTCGCGTCCGACGCCCAGCTTGAGCAGGCCAAGGCATCTCACCAGCAGGCCCTCGACGAGTTGCAGACCAAGGAGGAACTGAACCGGCGCGGCGCGGACATCGTCGCACGCCGCGAGATCGAGCGGTTGCAGGTTGTTGTGGCCGGCCGCAAGGCCGGGATCGATGCGGCCGACGCAGCGAAACAGGCTGTCGATGCCAGGCTCACGACATTGCTGCCGGCCCAGAAGGCCAGCGCCGAGGCCACACTCGCTCAGGAGCAGGCTGACCTGGACAGGACCGTCATCCGCGCCGGCGTGACCGGGCGGGTGGAGCAGTTCGCACTCCGGGTCGGCGATATCGTCAACCCGATTTCCCGGACCGGCGGCGTCCTGATCCCGGAGGGCGCCGGAAGGAAAACCTTGATCGCGGGCTTTGGACAGATCGAAGCGCAGGTCATGCGGCGTGGCATGATTGCCGAAGTGACCTGCGTGTCGGTGCCCTGGACGGTCATTCCAATGGTCGTCGTCGACGTGCAGGACTTCATCGCCGCAGGCCAGTTCCGCGCCGGCGATCAACTGATCGACCCCCAATCGATAACGCGCCCCGGCACGATCCTCACCTTCCTCGAACCGCTATACGAAGGCGGCCTCGACCGCGTGACAAGGGGCAGCAGTTGCATCGCCAACGCATACACCAGCAACCACGAACTGCTGGCCTCGAAGGATATAGGCTCCTTCCAGCGCTTCGTCCTGCACGCCGTCGACGCGGTCGGCCTCGTGCACGCCCTGCTGCTTCGCATTCAGGCGTTGGTGCTGCCGATCAAGACGCTGGTGTTCAGCGGACACTGATGCCCGCCAGCGATGCGGTCTGAGAACTGAAGGTGATCGAAACGGCGATGTCTGATATTGGCACAAAGCGGACTTCAGTTTCATGACGGTTGATGTCTGCTAGGTGCCAATCCTTGGGTGTCTGACCCGCACAACATCGAGTGGTAAGAAGCTCACGGCATTTCGATTTGGGGCGTCTCACATGTCGAAAGTTCTAAGATCGGCAATAGTTCTGATTTCATTGCTTCTTGCCGATGTGTCGCTCGCTCGCGAGGTCGTGAAGTTTTCAGGCACGGAAATGTCGGGCACCATTGTTGTGCGAACGAACGAGCGGCGTCTCTATCTTGTTACAGAACCCGGCAAAGCTTTGCGATATGCCGTGGGCGTCGGACGTGCCGGCAAACACTGGTACGGATCCACATCCATTGTCCGTAAGGAACTTCAGCCCTCCTGGTCTCCACCGGCCGAGATCAGAGGCAACAGACCCTCATGGGTCGTGCCTGGGGGCTCGCCCAAAAACCCCATGGGCGCCGGGGCGCTTGTCCTGGCGGACAACGAGCTTGCGATCCATGGCACGAACAATCCGGGCTCGATTGGAGGCTTTGTCTCGTGGGGATGCATCAGGATGCACAACCGAGACATCATGGAGCTCTACCAGCGCGTCAGCGTCGGAACGCGCGTCGTTCTGACGAAGTGATCTGAGGAGCAGCCGCGCTTACAGCCCGTGACCTGGTGTTTCCGTGAGCCGGCCCACCGTCACGGTGGCGTTGCTGTTGATCTGCCTCAGGTCTTCGATAAATTCCTTGGGCATCTGCAAAGACGACGGCGTTTTCAGCCCGATCGACTTTGCAATATCGGCAACGAGCGTTGCAGTTGTAAAGAACCGCATGCCACACCGGCGAACTGTCTTGCAGCTTTTTGATGGAGCTCGTCAGCGCTCGGTATTCGGCTTCGGTCACCAAAACCCTGTAACGAGCAATGATGTACTGATTCTCTGTGTCGTCGTCGCTTGCCCCGGTTTCAGCAACGATGTGCTTTCAGCAACGATGACAGGCCGGGGCTCTCACCGAAGTGAGAGCCATCCGGCGGCTCGCCCAATCAAGGCGATTGAGGCCTTAGCCCTTCGTGACGACCGGCGGCGGCGGGGCCTTGCCCTTGCCCTTGCCGACGAAGCAACCCGCCAGGCTCAGCGAAGCCACAACCAATGCCACTGCGACAGCCAGTTTTTTCAAAGCCGCCTCCCGTTTCTATGCGGAAATAAACGCACGAACAAACCCTGCGCTCCAAGTGCAAAAAAGCAACACCCCACAATTGATTTGATCGACCATGACAATTCGAACAAACTGGCTTGGCTTCAACCAACTGAGGATGAACATCTTTTCGCTGTGTTCGGTCGCTTTAAGGTTGTAATAGGGAACTTTATTTGTGCACGGTTTTGCCATGCGTAGAGCCTGCTTCGTCCTTGCCTGTTTGCTGGCCGCCATGGCGTTTGCCCCGGCGGCGTTGGCCGTCGAGGACGCCGCCGCCCGCCGTCATGAGCGGGCAACCGCGGCCCAGGCTGGCACGCCCTACTACATTGAATTCCGCGTCGCTCGGGTCGGGACTTACGGCCACAGCTATGTCGCGTATGGCCGGCTCAACGGGCACGGACAGCCCGCCGAACATCGTTACGCCGACCTTCATCCGACCGGAAACTACGCATTGATGGCGATCGGCCACGTGCTGCCGGTGCCCGCCAACACCAAATGGGATCCCGAGGTGCTGACGTTGCCTGTCTCCTCGTCCTACCGCCGCAAGCTCACCGCGGTTCAATATAAAAAACTTGTGGCGACGATCCAGCGCCTGCAATCCGAACAGCGTTACTGGAATGCGGTCACAAACAACTGCAATCACTACGTTGGAGAACTGGCGCGAGCGGTTGGATTGCGCACACCTGGAAACTTTCAGGTTTCTTATGCCTTCATCCCGGCGTTGCGCGATCTGAACGAATCTCCCTCCGCAAAGGATCAAACACCCGCTGCGTCTCCCGCCCCTTGACGTGAGTGAACATGCTTGGTCGTGTGGTGCGTTCTTTGAAGTCTTCCGCAATGGTAGCCGCGATCCTGGCGCTGACAGCATGCGCGGGCTCGCCGGTCGCAAGCGGCGATGTCAACAAACTGACCGGCGACGAAAACGGCGGCAAGATTTCGGAAGCGCTGGGGCCGGCTCAATCCCAGTCGATGAACCTTGTCACAGCCCACTGTACCAGGCACGGCAAGAAGGGGTTCATCACCAAGATGGACTACGACAACAACTCGATAACGTTCGAGTGCCGCAAGCAGAAACCCACTAACCAATAGCTGCCTCCTTCGTCGTAGCTCGACAGCAGAGCCGCGCCGCCGGAGAGAGTGACGAATTTCCGCTGGCCAAGTACGGAAATTCGTCCTGCTACGGAATTTCGACCGGTAATGCCGATCTGCAGCGCACGGAGCGCCACAGCCGAGCGCGACGCCGCTCGCGCGGTCGGCTAATGTTGGCGCGTGCCCTGACGAGATTTGGATGTTGAGATGTTCTTGAGGGCGGCACGGTCGCGCAATGTCACATGGCGCGCGTCCGACCGCTCAATCGCGGTGATAGCTTCCAACTTTGCAAAAGTTCGTGAAACGGTTTCAATTGTCAGGCCGAGGTGGTCGGCGATTTCCTGCCGCGACATAGGCAGCTCGATCTCATTTTTTTCTGGCGAGCGGTCAGCCATTTCCAAGAGAAAGTCGGCAACACGCTCCCTGGACGTTTTGATCAACCGTGTGACGTGGGTCTGAGCGCGTCTGAGCTCGCCACTCATCATATCTCTGAGTGTCCGTCCGGAGAGTTGTTGAATCATATGTATCGGTTGTGATTCAAGAGTGGTGGCCTGATTCGAGGAGGGGTCACCGATGTGGACGAGCCAGAACCGCGGACGCTACGACCGCAGCAAGTTGCGCTATCCGAGCGATGTGACCGACGACGAATGGAAGCTGGTGGAACCTTTGATACCGGCTGGCAAGCCCGGCGGAGGCAAGCGGACGGTGATCATGCGTGAGGTGGTGAACGGCCTCATGTACGTTCTCTCGACCGGCTGTCAGTGGCGCGCGATCCCGAAAGACCTGCCGCCGAAAAACACGATCTACGACTATTTCGATCTGTGGACCTATGACGGCACTTTGCAGCGCATCCACCACGCGCTTTATGAGCAGTGTCGTGAGCAGGCCGGGCGGGACGCCAGTCCGACCGCCGCCATCATCGACAACCAGAGCGTGAAAAGCGCCGAAAAAGGGGGGCCTGCATCAACCCGCACGGTTACGATGCAGGCAAGAAGATCAAGGGCAAGAAGCGGCACATTCTGGTCGATACATTAGGTCTGCTGCTCCACGCCATCGTTCATCCGGCCGACATTCAAGATCGCGACGGCGGCATTCTCGTCATGGCAACCCTGTTCGGGATGTTCCCCTTTTTGAAGACGCTCTTCGCCGACGGCGGATATCAAGGATCGCAATTTGCGGCAGCGCTGGCAAACGTTCTCCCGCATCTCGAGGTTGAAATCGTCAAGCGACCCGACGCCGCAATCGGCTTCACGATCATTCCCAAACGCTGAATCGTCGAGCGCACCATCGCTTGGCTCAACCGCTGCCGGCGACTCGCCAAGGATTGGGAGAACCTCAACCGCAAGGCGCTGGCGTTCTTGCACCTCGCCTCAATCCGGCTCATGCTCCGAAAACTTTGTAATCCGGCCTGAAGTCTCCGGACGGACTCTGAGACGGCGTGCGATGTCCTTATCGTGCTCAGCCAAGACCGCCAGTACACTGTACTTGATGACAAGAATTTTTGAGTCGCAAATGGCCTCGGCGGACAACGCGTGCCTGCTGCTGGCTTCAAGGCCGAAAAAATCTCCAGCCAGATAAAACCCAGCTATGTGTCGGCGGCCATCGCGCAGCACGCTACACGTCCGCACTGCGCCGCTGACAACCTTGTAAAGGCAGTCGGCTGGCTCCTGCTGGCCAAATATCTCAACGTCGCGGCTGTAGCGTCTTGGCGCGGCTGTGAGTAGCTGAGCCCAGGTTGGCAAAGAGATAAGGACGCTCTGAATGCGCCAGCGCATCGGTTATCCCGGGAGAGGCCTTGGTATGCACGCCCATCAGACACCTCCTGTGTCTGATGGGCGTAATAATTGCTTGTAATTTTTGACATCTATCAAAGCGTGCATAAATGAAAGCAGCCATATTGCAATGCAGCGTCTTTGGAAGGTAATGGGATCATTGTTACATTCAGATGACGCTCGCTATTGGGACAGTATTTGGAGCAGATGTCTAACGCGCTAGCAGATCACATTCGAGCTTCTTTGGACCGTGCGGCAGAAGCAGAGCGGCTGGCTTCGCGTGAAATTGAGCCGGTGGCCAAGGCCGAGCTCCTGGAGTTGGCCAGCGGCTGGCGTCAGGTCGCCGTCAGTTACGAATATGTCCAAAAGCTCGAGAATTTTTTGAAAATTCACAAAGCGTCCGAATGGCCGCTGTCTGCGCACTGATCTTGTTTTCGAATGGCTTGGGTAGACCACAGCGTCTGCCTCGGGCCGCTCGCGTGTACACCACAGCAACGCTGACTTAACGCGCGTCAAATCTAGTCTACGTTTCTGCTGACGCCTGGGTGCAGGTCAGTGATGACAGGAATATAGGCCCTCGTATGTACAATAGACGCGACCGCACTCCCGCCTAAAGGCAGCTAAAGGCAGGACGTGCCGGCGTCTCAAACATGCCAGTAAATCAGGTCAGTAGTGCTGCTGGATCGCAGCAACTCCACCGGTAGGCTCTTTGACGTGAATAGCGCCGTCTCGCGGCAATCAAGGTGGGATTGCTCCCTTTGATCGCCTACGGGATAGCGTCCAAAGGAAGGGGGCGAGAATGCCCAACCGCTTGGTCGGCTTGCGGCTGCGCCAAACGCGCAAGCAGTGCGGGTTCACGCAGGAGGCGCTTGCTGCTGTCCTCAACCGCGATGCGCCTGCCGAGAATGTCACAGTCGCCGTCGTCAAGAACTTGGAGAGCGGCCGGACCACGATGAGCGTGAGGCGATTGCTGGTGCTGGCAGAGGCGCTGCATGTGGCGCCCGTTGAGTTGCTTGAAGATGCCGCGCGGGCGGGGAAGGCGGGCCAAGCTGACAACGGAGTGGAAATTATTCCGGTACGTAGTGGTGGCTTTTCTTGATCTCAAGCCGGATGATTTGAAGAACACGGAGTGATCAACGCTCCACAGCCACAATGACAGATCATCGACCGGGCGCACTTTGCCGACCTGATCCGCAAGGACCGCGATGGCCCGGTGGCGCTGATCGCCCAGAGGTTTCCCAAGGCTGCGCGAACGACTGCACGGCCGCGCCGGCCTGCTGTCCGGCGGCGAGCAGCAGATGCTGTCGATTGCGCGCGGCCTGATGGCGAAGCCGCGCATCCTGCTGCTGGACGAGCCTTCGCTCGGGCTCGCACCTTCGATGATCAACGAGCTCTTCGAAATCCTTGCCGAGCTGCGAGACGAGGGTACCACCATCTTGCTGGTGGATCAGATGGCGGCGCTTGCTCTGGCGCTGGCGGACCGTGGCTATGTTCTGGAGTCGGGGCGCGTCGTGTGCGCCGGCGCGGCATCTGCGCTGGCGCAGGATCCGGAGCTCGAAGCTGCCTATCTCGGTCGTGCCGAGGCTGCCCAGTAGGATGCCGATGCCGCTCGATCTCGTGCTGCGCGGCGCGCGCATCGAAGGCCGGGACGGTGCCTGTGACATCGGCATCGCCGGCGGCCGCATCGCGGCGATCGAGCCGCGGATCGCTACCGACGCACCGGAGGAACTGCTCGAAGGCCGCCTCGTGGTTGGCGGCTTTGTCGAGACCCATATCCACCTTGACAAGTCCTGCATCCTGGACCGCTGCCGGTCGGAGCAGGGCTCGCTCGATGAGGCGATTGCCGGGGTAGCCGCCGCCAAGCACGGGTTCACCGAGGATGACGTCTACGCGCGGGGCCGGCGCACCCTCGAAAAAGCGATCGTGCAAGGTACGACGCGGATGCGGACTCATGTCGAGGTCGATCCGCGGATCGGGCTTCGCAGTTTCAAGGCTCTCCAACGATTGAAAAAAGACTATGCATGGGCCATCGACTTGGAACTCTGCGTGTTTCCGCAGGAGGGGCTGACCAACGATCCCGGTACGGAAGAGCTTCTTATCGAAGCCTGCGAGGGTGGTGCCGACCTGATCGGCGGCTGCTCTTACACGGACACCGATCCAAACGAGCACATCGGCCGCATCTTCACAATCGCCGAGCGCTTCGATCTCGATATCGATTTCCATCTCGATTTCGATCTCGATCCGTCGTGGATGCACCTCGACGAGGTGTGCCGGCAGACCGAGCGGCGAAAGCGGGGCGGGCGGGTTGCGATCGGTCATGTCACCAAACTGTCGGCGGTTGACGGTGCCAAGCTCGACGCAATCTCCCGCCGCCTCGCCGATGCCGACGTGGCGGTGACGGTGCTGCCTTCGACCGACCTGTTCCTGATGGGCCGCGGTCACGAGCACTCAATCCCGCGCGGCGTCGCGCCGGCGCACCGGTTGGTAGCGCATGGCGTGACATGCTCGCTTGCCACCAACAATGTGCTCAACCCGTTCACGCCATTCGGTGACTGTTCGCTGATCCGGATGGCGAACCTCTACGCCAACGTCGCCCGACTCGGTCGTCCGAACGACATTGCTCAATGCCTGGATATGATTACGACCTTGCCGGCGAGGCTGATGAACCTCACCGACTATGGCATTGAAGTTGGCAATCCGGCCGACGTGGTGGTGCTGGATTGCCGCGACTCCCTGTCCGCCGTGGCAGAACTTGCGCAGCCGTTGATCGGGTTCAAGCGCGGCCGTCGAAGTTTTACTCGAGCACCTGCTATTATTCATCGGCCCTAGGCGTGCAAAGCGCTCTGACGCGTTCAGGTTAGTTAGTCGTCGACAGTTTTCCCGAGCGCGCTTTCGATCGCTGCGATTTGTTGACCCGGATGTTGCCCCAGCAAAAGTGAATCTGTGAAAACCCACATGGTTATTGGTTAATCGCGGCATCCTTAAGCATAACACTTTAGGTTGACGCGCGAACATCAGAGTAAACGGCGATTATGAAATTGCATTCACGCCTCGCTCCGATAGTTTGATTTCCACAAGGAGGGGGGCGGCCACGACTATCCAAATGCGGAACCGGTGAGCCAACCGGAGTCGAGGCAACCAACTCCCGTTACAACCCTACGGTCGCTCAGGTCCGCCGCATCTCCTGAGTCTGTAGGGTTCGGCCGCGCCGGGAGTAATGCGAGTGGCCTCCTCATGACATCGCTCCCGGCCGGCCACCTTTTTTCCAAAAAAGAAAACTGGTGAGCCGGCGCTGAATTGGGCGCAACGGACCACAACGCAAAAGGGCGCCGCAAGGGCGCCCTTCGTGTTTTCCGCGATGCGCGGAGCGATTACTTGATCTTGGTCTCGCGGAACTCGACGTGCTTCTTGGCGATCGGATCGTACTTCTTCATGGCCAGTTTGTCGGTCATGGTGCGCGAGTTCTTCTTGGTGACGTAATAGAAGCCGGTGTCGGCGCTGGACAGCAGCTTGATCTTGGTGGTGACGGCCTTGGCCATGGCAAACCTCGGATTTTGAGCGTGTTGCGTGGCAACCTAGTCAGAGCAGGGTGAAAGTCAAGAAAACCGCAAAAAAAGCCCCGGCGGGAAGCGCCGGGGCGGGAAGGTTCAACAGGAAGAGGTAAACCGTGAGGAGACTGTGCCGGACCCGCGGTTTCGCCGCTGTGACGGGCGTCACAAAATTGCCGATAGCCGAAACGGCTCGCGACCCCCTGCAAATCCAAGGTTTCAGAGCATTTCCCTGATGCGCTTGCCGTGCAGCATCCGGTAGAACGGCACCGGCAGGTCGTGGCTGAAGCCGGCCGCTATCTGCTCCTGCAGCGTTTCCAGCACCATCTCGGTGATCGCCATCAGTTCGAGACGCTTGGTCTCATCGAGCGGCAGCCAGACCAGTTCCACCAACTCCGCCTCGGGGCCGATCACGCCCTCGATCCGATGCGCGATCGCGGAGGCGTCGGCGGTAAAGAAGCGGGTGTCGTAGCGCCGTGCCCGGCGCGGCGGCGTGATGGCGCGGGCGATGAAATGGATGCCGGAGAGGTCCGGATGTACGCGATGTTCGGCGAACGCCGCCCATTCGCAACCCGGAACCTTGGGAGGCGTGTCGCGCTTGGTGCCGAGCAGCAGCCCGGTCTCTTCGAACGTCTCGCGGATCGCGGTGAGCGCCAGCGCGCGCGCCTTGGCGGCGTTCGGCCGCTTGACGCTGCGCATCAGCTTGGCCTCGGCGCGGGGATCGAGCGGCGAACCAAACGTCATCAACCGGTCGCGCGGGTCGACCGCGCCGCCGGGAAAAACGAACCGGCCGGGCAGGAAGACGTGGCCCTGATGGCGGCGGCCCATCAGCACCTTCGGTGTCGGTCCGCTGCGGTCGAGCAGGATGAGGGTTGCCGCGTCGCGCGGTGTCACATTGGGATGGCCACTCGGCGCCTCGCGGGCAAATCGTTCGGACAGATCGGTCATCGGCCACGTCCGCCGCGCTTGTGCTGCTCCTGACGATGCGGCCGCTTGTTGCGGAACGAACGATGCGGGCGCTCCGAGCGCAGCCGCGCGTCGCGGCGGGGGGCGTCGGCGGAGCGGCGGCCCTCCGACAACAGCTCGAAGCGAAGCGCGCCGGCGACTGGCGCCGCTTCCACCAGCTTCACCGTCACCCGGTCGCCGAGCCGGTAGCTCTCGCCGCTGCGGCTGCCCACCATGGCGTGCATCGCCTCCTCGTAGCGATAGAACTCGTCTCCGATCGTGCGAGCCGGGATGAACCCGTCGGCGCCCGTGCCGTCGAGCTTGACGAACAGGCCGGCCCGCGTCACTCCCGAAATCCGGCCTTCGAAGGTGGCCCCGACGCGGTCGGCAAGATGATGTGCAATCAACCGGTCGACGGTTTCGCGCTCGGCCTTCATGGCGCGCCGCTCGGCGGCGGAAATCTGCGCCGCGACTTCGCCGAGCGCACCGCGGTCCTGCTCGGCCGGCGCGCCGTCGTTGCCGAGGTTCTGCGCCCGGATCAGCGCGCGATGGACCGTGAGGTCGGCGTAGCGGCGGATCGGCGATGTAAAGTGCGCGTAGCGGCGCAGGTTCAGGCCGAAGTGGCCGTAGTTCTCGGCGGCATATTCCGCCTGCGACTGCGTGCGCAGCACGATCTCGTTGACCAGCGTCTCGACGTCGCCGCCTTTGACCTTGGCCAGAATGTGATTGAATTGCTCGCCGCGTAGCACGCCGCCCTTGGGCAGCGAGATGTGCAGCGTTTCGAGGAACGTGCGCAGCGCCTCAACTTTCTCCAATGACGGCTCGTCGTGCACCCGGTAGATCAGCGGCAGCGTGGCGCGCTCGGCGGTCTCGGCGGCGGCGACGTTGGCGAGGATCATGAACTCTTCGATCAGCCGGTGTGCTTCGAGCCGTTCCGGGGTGATGACCCGGTCGACCGTGCCGTCGGGCTTGAGCAAGATTTTGCGTTCAGGGAGATCAAGATCGAGCGGATGGCGGACCTGCCGGGCGCGCTTGAGGGCTGCGTAGGCGTCGTAGAGCGGCTTGAGCACTGGATCGAGCAGGGGCCCCGTGGTGTCGTCCACGCGCCCGTCGACAGCAGCCTGCGCCTGCGCATAGTGCAACTTGGCCGTTGATTTCATCAGCACACGATGAAAGGTGTGCGAGCGCTTGCGGCCGTCGGCGCCGACGATCATCCGCACCCCCAGCGCGGCGCGATCCTCATTAGGACGCAGAGAGCATAGATCGTTGGAAATGCGCTCCGGGAGCATCGGCACCACGCGGTCGGGGAAATAAACCGAGTTGCCGCGCTTGAGCGCTTCGCGGTCGAGCGCGGAGTTCGGCGGCACGTAGTGCGCGACGTCGGCGATGGCGACAGTAATGACGTGGCCGCCCGGATTGCCCTTGTCCGGATCGGGCTCTGCTTGGACCGCGTCGTCGTGGTCCTTGGCATCGGCCGGGTCGATGGTGACGAGCGGCAGCTTGCGCCAGTCCTCGCGCCCTGCGCCTAGCGTTGCGGGCTTTGCCGCCTCCGCCTCGGCGATCACGGCCTGCGGAAAGATATTCGGGATTTCGTGAGCGTGGATGGCGATGATGCTGACCGCGCGCTCGCTCTTGAGCGAGCCGAGCTTCTCTTCGACCCGCGCCGACGGCAGCCCGAAGCGGCCCTGACGCTGCACGCTGACGGCAATCAGGTCGCCGTCCTGCGCGTCCTTGCTCTCACCGGGCGCAATCGAGAGTTCCTTCCCGAGCTGCTTTTTGTCGACCGGCACCAAACGCCCGCCGCCGCCCGGCAGCGCGCGATAGACGCCGAGCACGCGCTGCTTGGCGTGGTCGATCACCTTGATAACCCGTCCGCTGTAGCGGATATCCTCGTCGTCGATCTCTTCGACGCGGAGCAGCGCGCGGTCGCCGACGCCGGCGGTTTCGCCAGGTTTTGCCCGGCGTGCCAGGATGCGGATTTTCGGGGCCGGGCCATGAGCCTCGTCCCATTCGGTCGGTGTTGCGATCAGTTCGCCATCGCTGTCGCGGGCGACGATGTCGGCCAGCGTGACCGAGGGCAGAGCGCCGGGATGATGCAGCTTGCCGCCGCTGCTTGCGACGCGGCCGTCGCCGGACAACTCGCGCAGCACCTGCTTGAACTGCGCGCGGCGGTCGTTCTTGAGATTGAAGGCGCGGGCGATCTCGCGCACGCCGATCTTGCCCGGCTGCTTGCCGATGAAGGCAAGGATCTCGTCCTTCGAAGGGAAGGGTGCCGGCGTCTTGCTGGAGCGTTTAGCCAATGAAATACCTGCGAGCGCGCGACAGCGCGCGCTTCGCTCACAATTTAAGGTTTGAGTCGCGGCTTTGCCAGCCGATCACTCGGCAGCTTCGATCTTGGGTTTGCGCGACGCCTTGGGTTTGGATGCTGCGGCGGCGCGCTTCTTGGGCGCCTTCGCAGCCGCTTTGGGCGGAGCCGCCTTGGTTGCAGCTGCCTTGCGCGCCGGGCGTTTGCGCCGTGATGTCGAACCGCCGCCGGTGCGTTCGGCTCGCGCGTCAAGCAGCACGATCGCCTCGTCGAGCGTGATCGTAACCGGCGTCTTGTCGCCCGGCAGCGTGGCGTTGACGCCGTTGTTTGTCACGTAAGGCCCGTAGCGGCCGTTCTTGACGGTGACCGGGCCGCCCTTCTGCGGATGCTCGCCCAACAGCTTGCCGGGATCGGCACCGAACCGGCGCCCCTTGCCCGGGTTGGCGCGCTTCTCCGCGATCAGCGTGATGGCGCGGTTGAGCCCGACGGAGGTGACGTCTTCGCCAGCGTCAAGATTGGCGTAGGTCTTGCCATGCTTCACGTAGGAGCCGAACCGGCCGATGCCGGCGATGATCGGCTCGCCGTCCTCGGGGCTCTTGCCGATCTCGCGCGGCAGTGAGAGCAGCTTGATCGCCTGCTCAAGCGTGACTTCGTCCTGCGAAACGCCCTTGGGCAGGCTGGCGCGCTTCGGCTTCACGGTCTCGCCATCGGCGTCCTTGGTCGGCTCGCCGAGCTGGAGATAGCTGCCGAACCGGCCGCCGCGCACGGTGATTTCGAGGCCGGTGTCGGGGTCCTCGCCAAGCTTGCGCATGCCGCCGCCCTGGCCGTCTGCACCGACCGTAAGCTGGCGGGTGAACTTGCACTCCGGATAGTTGGAACAGCCCACGAAGCCGCCGAACCGGCCGAGCTTCAATCCGATCCGGCCGTTCGCGCAGTTCGGACACTTGCGCGGATCGCTGCCGTCCTTGTTCGGCGGGAACAGGTGCGGCGACAGCATTTCGTCGAGCGCGTCGATCACCTGGGTGATGCGAAGCTCCTTGATGTCGCTGACTGCGCCGGTGAATCCGGTCCAGAAGTCGCGCAGCAGGTCGCGCCAGGGGATTTCGTTGTTGGAGACCCTGTCGAGCTGTTCTTCGAGATCGGCGGTGAAATCGTATTCGACGTAACGCGCGAAGAAATTCTCCAGGAACGCGGTCAGCACGCGCCCCTTGTCCTCGGGAACCAGCCGCTTCTTGTCGATGCGGACGTAGCCGCGGTCTTTCAGCACCTGCAGGATCGAGGCGTAGGTCGAGGGCCGACCGATGCCGAGCTCTTCCATGCGCTTGACCAGCGACGCCTCGGAATAGCGCGGCGGCGGCTCGGTGAAATGTTGGGTCGCCTGGATTTCGCGTTTTTTCAGCGCGTCGCCGGTTGCCATCTCCGGCAGCCGGTTTGCATCCTCGTCGTCGGTCTTGTCGTCCTGATCCTCGTTGTAGAGCGTGAGGAAGCCGTCGAACTTCACCACCGTGCCGGTGGCGCGCAAATCGATCGTGCGGCTGCCCGCCTTGGCGGTGATGTCGACCGTGGTGCGTTCGAGCTCGGCGGACTCCATCTGGCTCGCGATGGTTCGCAGCCAGATCAGCTCGTAGAGCTTGGCCTGCTCCGGCTCGAGAAAGCTTTTGATCTCGGCGGGGCGGCAGGCGAGGTCCGTCGGGCGGATCGCCTCGTGGGCCTCCTGCGCGTTTTTCGCCTTGGTCTGGTACTTGCGCGGCGAAGGCGGCACGTAATCGCGGCCGTAGTCGGTCTCGATGACGCGGCGGGCGGCGGCGATCGCTTCTTCCGCGATGTCGACGCCGTCGGTTCGCATATAGGTGATGAGGCCGACGGTCTCGCCGCCGATGTCGATGCCTTCGTAGAGGCGCTGCGCGATCCGCATGGTGTGAGCGGGCGCGAGGCCGAGCTTGCGGCTTGCCTCCTGCTGCAGCGTCGAAGTCATGAATGGCGCATAGGGATGGCGCTTGGCGGGCTTCGCCTCGACGCTGGTGACGGAGAACGCGGCGTTCTCCAGCGCGCGCTTGAAGTCCTCGGCTTGCTGGCCCGAACCGATGTCGAGCCGCTGGATCTTCTCGCCGTCGGCGCCGACCAGTCGCGCCTCGAAATTCTCGTTCTTCGGCGTCGCAAGCTGCGCGACGATCGACCAATATTCTCGGGCGACGAATTTCTCGATTTCGAGCTCGCGATCGCTGACCAGGCGCAGCGCCACAGACTGCACGCGGCCGGCCGAACGGGCGCCGGGCAGCTTGCGCCACAGCACGGGGGAGAGCGTGAAGCCGACGAGGTAATCCAATGCGCGGCGCGCGAGATAGGCGTCGACCAGCGCGCCGTCGATCTGGCGCGGATGCTTCATCGCCTCCGCCACCGACTGCTTGGTGATGGCGTTGAACACTACGCGCTCGATGTTCTGCTTCTTCAGCGCGTTCTTCTGCTTGAGCACTTCCAGGACGTGCCAGGAGATCGCCTCGCCCTCGCGGTCCGGGTCCGTGGCAAGAATCAGCGTGTCGGCGCCCTCGACCGCCCGGGCGATGTCGTTGAGGCGCTTCTGGGATTTGTCGTCGACCTCCCAGAGCATGTGAAAATCGTTGTCGGGATCGACCGAACCGTCCTTGGCGGGGAGGTCGCGGACGTGGCCAAACGAGGCCAGGACCTCGTAGCCCGAGCCAAGATACTTGTTGATCGTCTTCGCCTTGGCCGGCGATTCGACTACGACAACTTTCATTATATCCAAAGGGTTAGAGGAATAGGCCGATCCAATTTGTCACGGAATTGGCGCTTTTTGACCGAGCGGAACATGGGTAACACATGCTTGCCTGTCAAATTGCTAAGGCACGCATGCGACGGAAGAGAGCCCAAAATCAAGGGAATTCCGCAATGCAATCTATGAGGGATATTTGCAGTAAAAGCACGTCAATGGATATGTCTGGCGCTCCAAGGTTCGGGCGGCCGCCCGAAGGAATTTTGAACGGTCGAAGCTAGCAGTCTGCTGAAAAACGTAGAAATTGAAGCTTTGTTCTCTCTTGAGGGTCCGTGGCTGTGCTGATGTGTACGCTCATTTGAGATGTTTTTTTTGTGGTTTGAACGCCCGTTCGCCTAAGCCGCGATCAATTTGGGAATGCGGATAAGGTTGTAGGCGATCAGATTGAGCATGAAGTCGGCGGCGACGCCGCAGATGCCGCGATGTTTGGTCTTGCGCATGGTGCCGTGCTGCTTGCCCCAACCGAAGATGCATTCGATCATCGCGCGGCGCGATTGCGACATGCCATAGCCTTCATGCTGCGTGGTGCGTCCGTCGATGGCGCTTTTCCGCCGCTTGCCGGTCTTGGTCGGGCTAGCCCTGCGGGATCAGCACCTCGACCCCCCACGGCAGGCCGTATTTCCAGCCTTCCTTGCTGAGATAGTTGCCGGTCGAGCCGATCACATCCGGCACGTTGCCCCAGATGTCGCGCTTGCCGTCGCCGGAAAAATCGATGGCATAGTCCATGAAGTTCTTCGGCATGAACTGGGTTTGCCCCATGGCGCCGGCCCATGAGCTGACGAACTGGTCGCGCGGCATGCGCTCGTCCTGGAGGATCTTCAGCGCGAGCAGCAGCTCGTCGCGGAAGTAGTTGTCGCGGTATTTGGCGAAGGCGAGGGACGCCAGCGAACGGACGGGGTCCCATTTAGGAAGTTTCCATTCCCCAGATCGCCAGGATGATCCAGCGTTCGACGTTGAAGCGCTTCTCCTCGGTGTCGAACACGCTTCGCCATTCGGCTTCCTTGCGAATTCCCCCCGCGGCGCGCTGGCCCGAGGCGAGCGAGGCCACGTAGGCGCCCATTGGCTTGGCCTGCTCGGGCTGGCGCGTGGTCAGGGCGATTACGCGCGGGTCGGGCGTCACGCCGGCGAAGGCGAGGTTGAAGGTGTGCTTCGTGATGCCCTTCGCCTGCGCGTCCTTCCGGAGCTCGGCGACGAATTTCTGGAATGCTGGATCGGTCGCGGTCGGCCGCTGCTGCTGCGCTTGGGCCGCCACCGTGAAAGTCAACGTCAGTAGGAGCACGTTAAGAATCATCCGCGCAGTTTATATCAGCGACACCAGCGAGCCGCCGTGACGCTCCAGCCGGCCGGCGATTTCGAGTTCCAAAAGCACGGTGCGGACCACCGCTGGCGACAGCGCGGAAAGCCGAACCAGATCGTCGATCGACACCGGGGTCGGACCGAGCAGCGCGATGATGCGCTCGCGGTCGGATCTGGCCGGTTCGGAATGCGGAGGTGCGCCGGTATCCGGTTCCTCGGCGCGCAGGTCGGGCGCTCGGCCGAGGATCGGGCGCAACACATCGAGAACGTCGTCGGCCTCCGTCACCAGCGTGGCACCCTGCTTGAGCAGCCCGTTGGTGCCTTCGGCACGCGGATCGAGCGGCGAGCCCGGCACGGCAAAGACCTCGCGGCCTTGTTCGAGCGCCATGCGGGCCGTGATCAGCGATCCCGAGCGGCGCGCCGCTTCGACAATGACGACGCCGAGCGACAGGCCCGAGATCAGCCTGTTGCGCCGTGGAAAATCTCGGCTGCGCGGCTCCCAGCCCATCGGCATCTCGCTGACTGCCGCGCCCTCATCGAGGATTTGGCCGAGCAGATCGACGTGCTCCGGCGGATAGATGTGGTCGTGTCCGCCGGCCAGCACGGCAATGGTGCCGCCCGACAGGCTCGCCCGATGCGCCGCGCCGTCGATGCCCCGGGCAAGCCCCGACACGACGACGAAGCCCGCCGCTGCAAAGTCGCGCGCGACGCGGTCGGCAAACTTCACACCTGCGGCGGAGGCATTGCGGGAGCCAACCACCGCGATCATGGGCTGGGCCAGCGCTGCGACCTTACCGCGCACCGCGATCAGCGGCGGCGCATCGTCGATCATGCGCAGCCGTGCCGGGTAGTCCGGTTCGCCGAGTGCAACGAGGGACACGCCAAGCCGCGCCGCCGCGGCGAGTTCGCGCTGCGCCTCGTCGCGGCTGCATAGCCGTGCCGGTTTGGCTGCCCCGCCGCGCCGCGCCATGTCCGGTAGCGCCTCAAGCGCGGCGCGGGCGGCGCCGAAATGGTTGAGCAGGGTGCGGAAGGTACGCGGTCCGACATTCTCGCTGCGGATGAGACGCAGCCAGTCGAGCCGCTGCACGTCGGTCAGACGAACCCCCGCTGTGAACTCGTTCATCACGCCGTCCCCCAAGGACGGCAGAATGGCGCGGTTCGAAGGGCGCTGACAACCGCGCGATCGGCCGGGCGCAAACCCCGAGCTAAGCAATTGTTAATCATGTTTACCTACCCCTGATTGCTATTTCCGAGCCTTGAGATCGCCGCAAGTTTCCCAAGACCTTCAGGGCCAGCGTCGCCGAGCGGATGGCGATTTGGGGGGTCATGCTGGGGTTCTTGGCGATTCTTTACGCCACGACCGCGATCATCGAATCCTGGCAGATGACGGAGCTGGCCGCCGAACGCCAGCGCGCCACCGCGACTGCCATGGCGCACCTGAAGGGCGCCACCGACAAGGCGCAGGCCGAACAACTCGTCGGCGCCATCGAGGCGATCAACGCCAAGCAGGCTGAGTTCTCGGTCAACCACTGGCAGAACAAGATTCTCTTGATGCTGCTGACGCTATATATCGTCGGCCAGATCGTCGTGATGGAATACCGGCTGCTGATCCGCCCGATCGTGCGGATGGCGGCTCTGCTGCAGAGCGGTAGGCAGACGCCGAAGACGTTGGCGCAATACGCGCGACGGCGCGACGAGATCGGCGCGTTCGCGCAGGCGCTGACCGCTCATTTCATGCTGGTGCGCAAGGAGCAGGAGGCTGCGACCGCCGAGCAGGCCAACCTGTCCGGCCGGCTGGAGAGCCAGGAGCAGTTCCGCCGCGAGAGCCTGTGTTTCCAGGGTCGTATCGGCGAAATCGTCCGCAGTCTGGAAGGGCACGCTACCCGCATGTCGGCCGCGTCGGAAAATCTTTCGACGATCTCGTCGGAAGCCGATGTGCGTGCGGGGGCGTCGGCGGAATTGACCCAGCGTGTCTCGTCCCATATCGACGTGGTGGCAAATTCGATCGAGGACATCGCGGTGACGCTTGCTTCGGCGGCGGCGGAGGCGCAGCGCGCCTCGTCGGTCGCCGCGGTGGCGCGCGATGCCGCAGAGGCCGCCAAGGGCGACGCCAAATCATTGACCGAAGCGGCCCGCACCATCGAACAGGTGATCGCGCTGATTGAGGATGTGCCTGCTGCTGCAGTGGCACGCGTACTTTGCCTTCACGCTGCTGGCGCTGGTGGCGCTGCATATCGGCGTGGCTATCCAGGACTATATGACCGATCGTCAACTCGACGAGAGCTGATCGCGCCACGCTATCGCGCGGTTTGCGGCTTCTCTCCGATCTTCGTTTCCGTGCCGTTGATCAGCCGCGCGATGTTGGCGCGATGCATGACCCACAGCAGGATCGTCAGCGCAAGGAAGACCAGCGCCACCGGGATGTCGCCGGTCCACCACAGCAGGAATGCCGGGGTGAGGGCGCTTGCAACGAGCCCCGCGAGCGACGAATAGCGTAGCGCCGCGGCGACCAAAGCCCACACCGCGGCAAACGCGACGACGGCGGGCCAGGCGACCCCCAGCAGCACGCCGATATAGGTCGCCACACCCTTGCCGCCCTTGAAGTTGAGCCAGACCGGAAACACGTGGCCCAGCACCGCGCCGAGCGCGGCGGCGAGCGATGCGTCGCGTCCCCACAGCCAGGCGGCAATCAGCACCGCAATCGTGCCCTTGAGCATGTCGCAAAGCAGTGTCGCCGCGGCGAGACCCTTGCGGCCGGTGCGCAGCACGTTGGTGGCGCCGATGTTGCCGGAGCCGATAGCGCGGATGTCGCCCGTCCCGGCAAACCGGGTCACGATCAGCCCGAACGGGATCGAGCCGAGCAGATAGCCGAGGATCAGCGCGATCGGCGTGCTCATGGCGCAAGCCTAGCTCATCGGTGCGCGTCTGTTACACGTATTCGTAGACGGTGCGCCCGGCGACGATGGTGCGCACCGCGCGGCCCTGCATGCGGGCTTCGTCGAATGGGGTGTTGCGGCACTTCGACTTGAGCTCGTCGCGGTCAAGGAGCCACGGCACGTCCGGGTCGATCACGATCACGTCGGCGGGCGCGCCCGGCCGCAGCGTGCCGCCGGGAAGGCCGAGCAGTTCCGCCGGACGGGTCGACATCGCCTTGAGCAAGGTCATGAGCTGCAGCGAGCCGCCATGGACGAGCCGAAGTGCCGCCGGCAGCATGGTCTCGATGCCGATCGCGCCGACCGCCGCCTCGGCAAACGGCAGGCGCTTGACCTCGACATCCTGCGGGTTGTGGTCGGACATCACAACGTCGATCAGACCTTCTTCGACCGCGCCGACCAGTGCCTGCCGGTCGTCCTCGGCGCGCAGCGGCGGCGACAGCTTGAAGAAGGTGCGGTACTGGCCGATGTCGATTTCGTTGAGCGCGAGATGGTTGATGGAAGCGGAGGATGTGACCGGCAGCCCAGCGTCCTTGGCACGGCGGAGCACTTCGAGCGATTCCGTACAGGTGATCGACGCCGCGTGATAGCGGCCACCGGTTAGCGCGACGAGCCGCATGTCGCGCTCCAGCATGATGGTCTCCGACGCCTTCGGCGCGCCGATCAGGCCGAGCCGCGCGGCGAACTCGCCCTCGTTCATCACGCCTTCGCCGACCAGATCCGGGTCTTCGGTGTGGTGCACGATCAGCACATCGAAGTCGTCGGCATAGATCAGCGCGCGGCGCATCACCTGTGCGTTGGTGACGCTGCGCGTACCGTCGGTGAAGGCAACGGCGCCGGCGGCCTTGAGCAGGCCGATCTCGGTCATCTCCTGACCCTTGAGGCCTTTGGTCAGTGCCGCCATCGGCTGTACGTGCACTATGCCCGTGTCGCGCGCCCGGCGCTGGATGAAGTCGACAATGGTCGGATCGTCGATCGTCGGCTCGGTGTCCGGCTGGCACACGATGGTGGTGACGCCGCCGGCCGCGGCCGCCTGGCTTGCCGAGGCGATGCTCTCGCGGCCTTCGGCGCCCGGCTCGCCGATAAAGGCGCGCATGTCGATCAGGCCGGGCGCCACGATCTTGCCGCGGCAATCGATGATCTCCGCGCCCTCCGGAACGCCGGCCGCGCCGATGCCACGCTTGGCATCGCGGACCACGCCGTCGGCGATCAAGAGGTCGCCGGGAAAGTCGAGGTCGCGCGATGGATCGACGATCCGCGCGTTGGCGAGCAGGATGGGGTGGCGGTCGCGGCGGTCGACAAGCATCGGGTTACGCGTTCGGGAGGTTGCGCGACAAGGCTTCCAGCACCGCCATACGCACGGCGACGCCCATCTCGACCTGCTCGCGGATCAGCGACTGCGCGCCGTCGGCGACGATCGAGTCTATTTCAACGCCGCGGTTCATCGGGCCGGGATGCATCACCAGCGCGTCGGGCTTGGCGTAGGCAAGCTTCTTCTGGTCGAGGCCGTAGTAGGCGAAATACTCCTGCGTCGATGGCACGAACGAGCCGTTCATCCGCTCGCGTTGGAGGCGCAGCATCATCACGATGTCGACGCCGGAAAGTCCCTCGCGCATGTCGCGTGCGACTTCGACGCCGAACCGCTCGATGCCCGGCGGCAGCAACGTCGACGGCGCGATCACGCGCACCCGGGCGCCCAGCGTGTTGAGCAGGATGATGTTGGATCGCGCGACACGCGAATGCAGGATATCGCCGCAGATCGCCACGGTAAGCCCCTCGATCGCGCCCTTGTTGCGGCGAATGGTGAGTGCGTCGAGCAGCGCCTGCGTTGGATGCTCATGCTGGCCGTCACCGGCGTTGATCACCGAGCAGTCGACCTTCTGCGACAGCAGCTCGACTGCGCCGGAGGCGTGGTGACGCATCACGATCAGATCGGGATGCATGGCGTTGAGCGTCACCGCAGTGTCGATCAGGGTTTCGCCCTTGCGGATCGAGGACGATGACACCGACATGTTCATGACGTCGGCACCGAGCCGCTTGCCGGCGAGTTCGAACGACGCCTGCGTGCGGGTCGAGGCCTCAAAGAACATGTTGATCAGGGTGCGGCCGCGCAGCGACGCGGTTTTCTTTTCGATCTGCCGGTTGAGCTCGACGAACGTGTCGGCGAGATCGAGCAGTCCGATGATGTCGGCGTGCGAAAGCCCCGCTATCCCCAGCAAATGACGTTGGCTGAGGACGAAAGACGATTTCGGGGCCATGTTCATTAAAGCGGCATCCTATAGGCGCAGGGGCCCACCGCGGCAAGCCCGCCAAGGCCCAATACACAGCGCGATTCGCACTCACAGCCGCGTTATCAAGGTTCGCCTTCCCGGAACCCTGGTCAGACGGTGGCGTTGTCGTCTTGACCTCGCACCACAGGGCGCGTGGACGGGCTCTGTTGGCCCGCGGAAACTAATGAGGAGAACGATATGATCAAAGTTACGAAACCTTTGGCTGTGCTGGGCGTGGCTTGCGCCATGGCGTTGGCGGCTGCCGCGCCGTCGGAAGCCCGCAGCGGGCGTAATGCAGCGGCGATCGGCGCGGGCGTTGCCGGCTTTGCGATCGGCACCGCAGTGGGTGCGGCGGCTGCAAGTACGAACCGCGGCTACTACTATGGTGAGCCGGCCTATGGCTATTACAGCGAGCCGGCGTACGTGGACAGCTACGCCTACGCGCCACGCCGCAGCTACTACTCCGGCGGCGACCCGAGCCTCTACTACGCTCCGAACTACGCCTATCCGCGCTCCTATCGTCATGGCCCCGCCCGCGAGGACCATCTGACTGGCACCGGCGCGGGCTTTATCGACTAAGCTCGGACTTTGGAATCTTGAAAGGGCCTGCCCGTGCGCAGGCCTTTTCATTTGCCGATCCGTGACAGGCGGTCGAGCGCGCCCTGCAGGATGAACACCGCGGCGTGCTGATCGATCACTGCGGCACGCTTGGCGCGGCTCACGTTGGCTTCGATCAGCTCGCGCTCGACCGCGGCGGTGGAGAGCCGCTCGTCCCACAGCGCAATCGGCAATTCGGTCAGCTTCGACAGGTTGCGCGCGAACGCGCGGGTCGATTGCGCGCGGGGGCCTTCGCTGCCGTCCATGTTGATCGGCAGTCCGAGCACGAAGCCTGCGGCGTTGCGCTCCTGGGCGAGCGCCAGCAGCCGCGCGGCATCGGCGGTGAAATTCTTGCGGACGATGGTTTCGACAACCGTCGCGAGCCGCCTGTCGGGATCGGAGGTGGCGACGCCGATCGTCTTGGTGCCGAGGTCGAGGCCCAGCAATGCGCCGCGCGTCGGTAGGCGGGCCGCAGCTTCGGCCAACGGCAAAACCGGAGCGGACATGGCTCTGGCACTAGCACGTCTCGTGCCTCCCCGCCCGTACTTTGGATTGGAGTACGTAAACACCCAGATGCGGCCCTTAAGGCCCGGTTAAGTCGAGCAGGCCCATGCTGACGGAACATCGTCGCAGGACGAAATCCGCTCATGCGTGTCGTATTCGTCGATCCCAGCCGGCCTGCGGATGACAATCGCGGCGCGCAACATCGAGTGTGCGGGACAGACCAGCAGTGTGACCTGCAGCTTCGGCGTCAGCACCTGTCGCGAGGGAGACAGCATCGACAGCCTGCTCAAGCGCGCCGACATGGCGCTCTACCAGGCCAAGCTTGGCGGCCGCAATCGAGTTGTCTCGGCCGACCAAATCACGGCGACATCAACGCCCAGGGATACTGGCAGCCCGGTCCGCAATCCGGCGGAGCGCAAGCGCGCCTAGCTAGCATTTCACGAAGCGGACGCGCGTGCCCCAGGGATCGGCCGTCTCGATGCCGCCCGGAATCACGACTATCTCGGCGTTCGCGGCTTTGAGACGCGCTGTGGCAGCGTCGAGCACCGTGCTGTCGGCAGCTTCCATCGAAAACCACGCGAGACCCGCGCGATCCTTATCGCGCGCACCCGCGCCGTCACTGTGCCAGACATTGGCGCCGACATGATGGTGATAGCCGTCCGACGACATGAAGGTCGCGCCGCCGCGCCGCCGCGTCAGATCGAGGCCGACTACGCCGCGATAGAATTGCTCTGCCTGTTCGACGTTGCCGACCCGCAGATGGATGTGGCCGATGCGCAAGCCATCGGGTGCGGCGGTGTAGGCGGCGTTGGCCGGGTCGACCTCGCGCACGATCGCTTCGATATCGAGCTGCTTAGTCTGCATCACGACCATGCCGCTCTGGATCTGCCACTGCGCTTTCGGGCGGTCGTTATAGACCTCGATGCCGTTGCCTTCCGGATCGTCGAGGTAGAACGCCTCGCTGACGCCGTGGTCCGAGGCGCCTGAGATTGGCACGCGGTTCCTGGCGATATGCAAGATCCAGCGCGCATGATCCTGCCGCGTCGGCATCAGGAACGCGGTGTGATAGAGGCCGGCGGTGCGAGCGTCGTCAGGCCTGGCGTCCGGCAGGCGCTCGATCTCGAGCAGCGTCGCACCGTTGACGCCGAGCTTCGCCAGCTTCGGTGCGCGCTCGAGCACTGTTAGTCCGAGCAGGTTCTGGTAGTAGCCGGTGAGCAGATCGACATCGCGGGCGATCAGGCCGACGGCGCCGATGTGCAACGGCGTGCGGCTGGCGAACGTCGGCGTGGCGGAGGGGTTTGGTGCGTCCATGCCCCTATATTGGCGTGTCACGGTCCGATTCAACAGCCTCGTGACAGCGCAGAGCGACCCTTCGCGGCTTCCGAATACCGCTGTGAAGCTGGCGGGCGCATAGTTGCCCCATACGAATCCCAGCCGGGAGCAAGATTATGTGGCCGGACCGCCGTCTGATTGATCTGTTCAAGATCGAGCATCCGATCGTGCTCGCGCCGATGGCCGGCGCGATGGACGCTGACCTCGTGATAGAGGTGTGCGAGGCGGGCGGGCTTGGCTCGCTGCCGGTCGCCACGCTCAACGAGCAGCAGATGCGGGAGCAGGTTGCGAAAATCCGCAGCCGCACCAGGAAACCGCTCAATCTCAATTTCTTCTGTCACACGCCGCCCGTGCTCAACAATGCGCAGGAGGTGCGCTGGCGCGACCGGCTCAAGCCTTACTACAAAGAACTCGGCATCGATCCGGCAACGCCGATACCGTCGAGCAACCGCACGCCATTCGACGCGGCATTGTGCGCGGCCGTCGAGGAGCTACGGCCCGAGATCGTCAGCTTCCATTTCGGTTTCCCCGACGCGGCGTTGCTGAAGCGCGTCAAGAACGCAGGCTGCCTGGTGCTCAGCTCCGCGACCACGGCGGAGGAGGCGCGCTGGCTCGAACGGCACGGCGCCGATGCGGTGATCGCGCAGGGCAACGAGGCCGGTGGTCATCGCGGCATGTTTCTGACCGGCGACATCGGTACCCAGGTCGGCACATTCGCGCTGGTGCCGCAGGTGGTCGATGCGGTGAAGGTGCCGGTGATCGCGGCCGGCGCCGTCACCGACGCGCGCGGCATCGCCGCGGCTCTTGCGCTCGGTGCTGCCGGCGTGCAGGTCGGCACCGCCTACCTGTTCTGCCCGGAGTCGAAGATTTCAGCGCCGCACCGCGCTGCGCTGAAATCGTCGCGCAGCGACAGCACGGCGCTCACCAATCTCATGACCGGGCGTCCGGCGCGCGGCATCGTCAACCGCGTGATGCGCGAACTCGGTCCGGTCAACGAGATCGCGCCGGAGTTTCCACTCGCCGCCGGCGCGCTGGCGCCGCTGCGCGCCATGGCTGAGGCGGTAGGCTCGGGTGATTTCTCCCCAATGTGGTCGGGTCAGGCCGCGTCCCTCGGCAGCGCTATGCCCGCGCGAGAGCTGACCGCGAACCTGGTGCGAGACACCCAGGCATTGCTTCGGCAAATGGCAGGGTGACGCGGGCTTGCGTCAGTTGGGTCAGCGCGTTGGCTTGAGCTGAACGATCTGCCAGCCGAGTTTCTTGATCTCGCTCGCGGCAAGCTGCGTCACCTGTCCGGTCGTTGCGAACACGGCAGCAGCGTTCGGGTTGCGGCGACGAAGCTCGGCATTCGCCGCAAGGAAGGTGCGTTTCGGCAGGGCCGTCCACGCGAGGTCGTCCAGCGGGAAGACCGCTACCGCCTTGCCGTCGCGGGTGACGTTCACCGCGTGCCCGGCAACCGGGACGAAAGCAACGAGGCCGCCAAGCTCGGCGCTTCGCGCGGCGATGAGGTCAGCTCGGCGCCAGTGGAAATACGCCACGCCGTACGAAGTGGCATCGGTCGCGCGTTCGACGAAGGCTGCCGTGTTCTGCGCCTTGAGTTGCGCTAGCGCACGGGACATCACGAGCAGGAAGGACGGCGTGTAATGCTGGTTTTCGATAAGGCGGTTGATCGTCGCCTCAGGAACGCTCAGGGAGATCAGGGTGCCGCGCACTTCTGCGATCACCTGCGCCGCCGTCTTGTCGCGTAAGGTATCTTTTACCGCCTCCATACCGCTAGCGGCGGAAATGCCCATGCCGATGCCTCCGGTCACGGCGGCAAGACCGGCCTTTACTGTCAACTGGCCGCCAGCCATGACGCGCGACATTTCCTGCAGCCGGTTCTGAAGGGGGGCAAAATCCGTATAGGGATCGACGTTGAGTTGAATAGCCAGTTGGCGCTGCGCGTCGCTCACGCCGAGCAGGCTGTCGGCCATGTTGTCGCGGCTGGATTTCTGGTTGCCGAGCGCGGCGCCAGCCCGGTCAAACATGTTGGCGATGCCGCTGGCGGATCGATTGATGGCCTCAGCGGGATTGGTGACGAAGCTCACGCCGAATTTCAGCGGCGCCACCGCCGCGTTGCCGAACGATTTGACCCACGCGTCCGATTTCGACATTTTTTCGAGCGCCGCGGTTGCTTCGATCTCCCGCAGCCGGAGCTTGGTAAACTCGACGCCGTCGAATTCATATTTTCCGTAGCGCGTCTCAACCTTGAAGATGCGCATGATGCCGTCGCTGCGCGCGCTCGGTCCGACCGTGTAGTTCGGGCTCGTCATCGCGGCGCCGAGATATTTTGCGGCGGGCGCGGGCTTGGGCACTTCAAGCCCGTCGGCCGTCGCCTGTGCCGTCCTCGGGGCAGCCGGCGCGGTGGGAGCGTTCTGCGCAGCGATTTGTTGCACGGGAGTTAGGCTGCCAAGCAGTCCCAGGCTCAAAGCCGCAAGGACAACCCCCGTTCGAGAACGCGTCATGCCGACCCCTCCGTGCCGATGCGATTAAATCCACTTTCGCAGCGCATTGCCATCGAGTTCTCGCGGGCACGCAAGTTAGTCTGGTGTGTTACCGCCGGGACGCAATTGAGCCAGTTGCCGGGGAAATCCGCCGTCTGCTATAGCGGCAGAGACCGGCTTCGGCCGGCCCAAGGAAATTCCGATGTCCGTCGACGCTGCCACCGTCCGCCGCATCGCGCATCTGGCCCGCATCGCAGTCGCCGATGACGAGGTGGAGCACCTGCGCGGCGAGATCAACGCGATCCTGGCGTTCGTCGAGCATCTGTCCGAGATCAATATCGAGGGCGTCGAAGCGATGACGTCGGTCACGCCGATGGCCATGAAGAAGCGGCACGACGTCGTGACCGACGGCGGCGATGCCGACTCGGTGCTGCGCAATGCACCAGCGCGCGAGGGCAACTACTACGTGGTGCCGAAGGTAGTGGAATAAGCCATGTGTATGGCCTGCGAAGAGATGGACATCTACTACCGCTACCTCGATGCGATTGAGGAGGCGAAGCGCCGGGCGCAACCCTGGCAGTGCGAGGTGACCGTGTTCCCGCAAGGCGATGAGGCCAAGCCCGCTGCCAACGCCACGCCCGCGGCGCCGCAAGCGGCATCGCCGTTCAAGTGCGACGAGCCGGAATGACCGAACTGACCGCGCTCACCATCGCGGGCGCCCGCGATGGCCTGAAGCAGAAGAAGTTCTCCGCCGCCGAACTCGCCGAGGCCCATCTCGTGGCGATGGAACGGGGGCGCGCGCTTAACGCCTATGTGCTGGAGACGCCGGAACGCGCGCACGCCATGGCGAAGGCGAGCGACGCCCGCATTCATAAGGGCGAGGCGCGTCCGCTCGAAGGCATTCCGCTCGCGGTCAAGGACATGTTCTGCACCGAGGGCGTGCGCACCACGGCGGGCTCCAAAATTCTCGAAAGTTTCGTGCCGACCTACGAGTTGACCGTGACCTCTCACCTGTGGCGCGACGGCGCCGTCATGCTTGGCAAAGTCAACAATGATGAATTCGCGATGGGCTCCTCGAACGAGACGTCGGCGCTCGGCCCGGTGATCAATCCATGGCGGCGCAAGGGCTCGAACACGCCGCTTGTTCCGGGTGGTTCATCCGGCGGCTCGGCGTCCGCGGTCGCCGCACGGCTGGCGCTTGGCGCAACCGGCACCGACACCGGCGGCTCGATCCGGCAGCCGGCGGCGTTCGCCGGAATCGTCGGCGTAAAGCCGACATACGGACGCTGCTCGCGTTGGGGCATCGTGGCGTTTGCATCTTCGCTCGATCAGGCCGGGCCATTTGCGCGCTCGGTGCGCGACAGCGCCATCCTGCTGCGCTCGATGGCGGGCCACGATGCGAAGGACACCACCAGCGTCGACATCCCGGTGCTGGACTACGAAAAGGCAGTCGGCCGCTCGATCAAAGGCATGAAGATCGGCATCCCGAAGGAATACCGGGTCGACGGGATGTCGGATGAGATCGAAAAAATCTGGGCGCAGGGCAAGGCATGGCTGACGAAGGCGGGCGCCGAGATCGTCGAGGTCTCGCTGCCGCACACCAAGTACGCTCTGCCGGCCTACTACATCGTCGCGCCGGCCGAAGCCTCATCCAATCTCGCGCGCTACGACGGCGTACGCTACGGCCTGCGTGTGGGTGGCAGCCGTGACGTGATTGGCATGTACGAGAAGACCCGCGCTGAGGGCTTCGGCAAGGAGGTGCGCCGCCGCATTATGATTGGCACCTACGTGCTCTCTGCCGGTTACTACGACGCCTACTACGTGCGCGCGCAGAAGGTCCGTACCTTGATCAAACGCGATTTTGAGGAATGTTTTGCCGAGGGCGTGGACGCAATGCTGACGCCGGCGACACCGTCAGCGGCGTTCGGGATCGGCGAGAAGGGCGGGGCGGACCCGATCGAGATGTATCTCAACGACGTGTTCACGGTGACGGTGAACATGGCGGGTTTGCCCGGCATCGCGGTGCCCGCCAGTCTCGACGCGCAGGGCCTGCCGCTCGCGCTGCAACTGATCGGTCGCCCGTTCGACGAGGAGACGCTGTTCGCGCTCGGCCACGTGATCGAGGACGCGGCGGGGCACTTCAAGCCGCAGCATTGGTGGTAGTCAGCCTGGCTCCAGGCCGTGCTTCTTGATGACCGGCGCGATCGACGGATCGGTCAGAAATTTCGTCAGCGCCTTGGCCGCGTCAGGCTGCTTGGCTGCCTTGTGGACGCCGCCCGCGAACAGGCTGATGTGCTGGATATCGGCCGGCAGCGGCCCGATGTAGTCGATGCCCTTCTCGTGCACCAACTCGCTGACCTGCTGGAAGCCGAGCTCGGCTTCGCCGCTGCGGATGATGCTCGCGACGGGCGTGCCAGGCTGGGTCTGCTTTGACTTGGCCTTGAGTTCGTCGGCAATGCCCATCTTGGCGAACATGCTCTGCAGATAGACGCCGCTCGGGCCGCTGGAATAGCCTACCGATTTCGCCGCGATTAGCGCGTTCTTCACCGTGTCGCCTGAGCTCAGATCGGGCTTTGGCGCGCCGGACTTCACGGCGACGCCGACACCGGATTTCACCAAGTTGACCCGCGTGCCGGCAGCGATCGTGCCGTCCTTCACCAGCCTGTCGAGCGCGTCCGCCGACATGATGATGAGATCGTAGGTCTCACCCGCCGCAATCCGCTTCACGATGTCGTTGGTGCCCGCCCAGGTGGTCTTCACGGTGTGGCCGCTCGACTTTTCAAACTGCGGCACCAATTCGAGATAGGCCTGCCTGATCGCGTTGGAGGAGAGGACTTTGATCTCGGTGGCCTGGACGATATTCGACATGAGCAATGCACTCGCTGCTGTGACGATGAGCTTGGCTTTCACGATCGCTCTCCAGTGCCTCAAGCCGTCTCGAGGCCGTGCTTTCGGATCACGGCAGCGCTGGCCGGTGTGGTCAGGAATTTGACCAGCGCCCTGGCGCCGTCCGGATTCAACGCGCCGGCCGGAATGCCGGTCGCGAAAATGGTGACGCGCTGCACGTCCGGCGGCAGCGGTCCAACGTAATCGATACCCTTGATATGGACGAGCTCGCTGATCTGCTGGAATCCGATCTCGCAGTCGCCGCTCGCGACGATGGTGCCGATCGTGCCGCCAGAAGGCACGCCGCGGTGCTTCGGCTTGATCTCGCCGGCGATCCCCATGCGCTCGATCAGGCCGGCCATGTAGACGCCGCTCGGGCCTGAGGTGTAGCCGACCGTCTTGGCGGCAAGCAGCGTGCGCTTGAGTGCGTCGGCCGAGCCGATGTCGGGCTTCGGCGCGCCCGCGCGCACTGCGACGCCGATCCCGGACTTCGCGATATCGACCCGGCTGCCGGCCGCGATCTTGCCTAGCTTGATCAGGTCGTCGAGCTCGACGCTCGAAAGCACGACGAGATCGTGGACCTCGCCGCCGGCGGAGAGGTGTTTCACGATGTCCACCGTGCCCGCCCAGGTGGTGACGATCGTGTGGCCGGTGTCGCGCTCGAACAGCGGCACCAGCTCGTTGTAGGCCTCGCGGGTGGCGATCGAGGAAAGGACTTTGATTTCCGTGGCCATCGGAACTTTACCTTCGGGTTTCCATCGCGTTGGCGCACCCTAGCGTCGGGACCGATGTCGCGATAGGTAAGGCTTCGATGAGCGCGGCCGCCAAATCCAAGACCATCAAAGGGGTAACCGGCGACTGGGAGGTCGTGATCGGCATGGAGGTCCATGCCCAGGTCACCTCCAACGCCAAGCTGTTCTCCGGCGCCTCGACCGAATTCGGCGGCGAGCCGAACTCGCACGTCTCGCTGGTCGATGCGGCGATGCCGGGCATGCTGCCCGTGATCAACGAGGAGTGCGTGCGCCAGGCGATCCGCACCGGCCTCGGCCTTAAGGCGCAGATCAATCTGAAGTCGGTGTTCGACCGGAAGAACTATTTCTATCCCGATCTGCCGCAGGGTTATCAGATCAGCCAATACAAGTCGCCGGTGGTGGGAGAGGGCACGGTCGTGGTCGACCTGCCGGACGGCGAGAGCTTCACAGTAGGGATCGAGCGGCTGCACCTGGAGCAGGACGCCGGCAAGTCACTGCACGACCAGCATCCGACGCTGTCCTACGTCGACCTCAACCGCTCCGGCGTCGCGCTGATGGAGATCGTGTCGAAGCCAGATATCCGTTCGGCGGAGCAGGCGCAGGCGTTCCTCGCCAAGCTGCGCTCGATCCTGCGCTACCTCGGCACCTGCGACGGCGACATGGAGAAGGGCAATCTGCGCGCCGACGTCAACGTCTCGGTGCGCAAGCCCGGCAGTCCGCTCGGCACGCGCTGCGAGATCAAGAACATGAACTCGATCCGCTTCATCGGCCAGGCGATCGAGCATGAGGCGCGGCGCCAGATCGATATCATCGAGGAGGGTGGCACGATCGACCAGGAGACGCGGCTGTTCGATCCAAACAAGGGCGAGACGCGCCCGATGCGCTCCAAGGAAGAGGCGCACGACTACCGGTATTTCCCGGATCCCGACCTGCTGCCGCTCGAATTTGATCAGGCCTATGTCGAGGCGCTGAAGGAGCATCTGCCGGAATTGCCGGACGACAAGAAGGCGCGGTTCCGCAAGGACTATGGGCTGTCGGCCTATGACGCCGACGTGCTGACTGCCGAGCGCGCCAGCGCGGCCTATTTCGAGACGGTGGCCAAAGGCCGCGACACCAAGATCGCCGCCAACTGGGTGATCAACGAACTGTTCGGCCGCCTCAATAAGGAAGGCAAGGACATCGCGGCCTCGCCGGTCGATGCAAGCCAGCTCGGTGCCGTGCTCGATCTGATGAGTGAGGGTGTCATCTCCGGCAAGATCGCCAAGGACTTGTTCGAAATCGTCTGGGCCGAGGGCGGCGACCCGCGCCAGATCGTCGAACAGCGCGGCATGAAGCAGGTCACCGACCTCGGCGCGATCGAAAAGGTGCTGGACGAGATCATCGACAAGAACCCGGACAAGGTTGCTGACGCCAAATCCAATCCGAAGGCGATCGGCTGGTTCGTCGGTCAGGCGATGAAGGCGTCAGGCGGCAAGGCCAACCCGCAGGCCGTGAACGAGCTGCTGAAGAAGAAACTCGGGCTGTGACGTGCGCTGTGCGCGTGGTGACCGCGCGCACGTTCACGATCAATGTTCTCGAAAACTTCCGCCGGCGGCGCACACAAAAATCCCTCTGTCGGTCTCCGTGGTGCACACTTTGAACACGCGCGGGAGCGAATCAGCGACGCGCGATTCGCTCGTTTTTGATCGATTCCGCTCGCGCGCTGCCGTTTACAAGCATGCCTGTGCAAAAAAAAATCGACGGCGGTGGATATGACACAGCACATGCCCTTTCGACGCGATTGAGACTGTGTGCAAAACTTTTTTCGTGCGGTCTGCATCGAAGTTTGCGATCTGCGGTGGCTCAAAAAGCTAGAAAATATATGGGTTTGCGCGAAGCGCGGATTTTTGCGCAGCGCACACTTGACGTTCGCGTGTCGATGCGACTTGCGCTGACGATGAAGAAGCAAACGCGCGCGCGGCGCTCCAAAATCGAGCGCGTGTACACGCTCTGTTAAGAGGGTCAGTGTTTTTTCCGTGTTGCTAGTGTAATCGGAATGCAGTGCACGTCGATTCGCGACTGCACTGTTCCGACATCGCCATTTAGATGGCTAGGAGGGCAGCATGGCTAAGAAGAGAAAGAAAGCGGCGGCGAAGAAGGCTCGCAAGAAGAAGTAGAGCCTTGCAGTCTCCGACCCTTGCGTCGGAGGCTGTACGTCATACGGACCGGTGAGCGTTCGTCACGAACCTCCCGGTCCGAAGACGACAGAGGGCGTCGGAGAGACAAGGGTCTCGCCGACGCCCTCGGTGTTTCTGGACCAGCGTGGAGCGCGGGTTGCCGTGCACCGAAGATCAGTTGGTCCGCGTCCAGATTTCGTGGTCGCAGAACGGACCGAGGCAGCCCTCGATTTTCAGCCTGTTCGGGTCGAGTAATTCGACGCTGCCGCTGTAGGTCTTGCCGTCGTCGGCGTTGTAGATCGAGCCAGTCCATCGGTTGGATCCGGCCGGCTGCATTCCGAAAATCCTGATGCCCAGCATCGGACGGCTGCGCCGGGCAGGGTCGGGATTCATCTTGTCGGTTGCAGGCTTGCCGGTTTCCCTGTCGATCGGCTGGGACAACCACACGATCGTCCCGCACAGCGAGCCGCCGCAATCGCTCACGCGCACCTTTGCGTCGCGGTCCTTGGTCAGCCAAAGCCCGAACGCATCGCGCGCATCCGCGGCCGGTGCGAACGCCAACAACGCCGCCACCAAAGCTGCGGTTTGATTTATCCCGGACCATTTGGTCATTCGCAAACTGTCCGCCATTCAAAAATCCGTCCGGCCGTTCAGTTCAACACGCGGTGGGCAAAACGCAAATACTGAGCAGCTCGTTTGGATTGAAGGGAGCAAGGTTATCAGCGTGCAAACGGGCAGAGTTAGCGAGCGGTCACCGTTCGCGGAAAATAGCGCCACGCCGCAATTGGCGTTCTTAACAGCTTCTTGTGGCAATCGCTCACCATCGCTGGGTTCACTCGCTATTCATTGAGTCAATTAAACGGCCGTTCAAATGTTCCCCCGATGATCGCGTCGCTCGGCCGGGGAAGGCTTGAGGGCAAAGCGCGACGTCCGGGAAATTGGGACGCGCGCGACAGGGGAGAGTGATCATGATGCAGGTCAACGGCAGTTTGCCGGCCGTTAGCGTGGATGAGCCGCAGTCCGCGGAAGAGATGTTTCTTCTCGGAATGCTTTATTCGAGCGGCCGCGAGGTTCCGGCCGATCTCGTCACCGCGCACAAGTGGTTCAATCTCGCCGCGATGAAGGGCTGCGCCGAGGCGGTGCGGCTGCGTCGGGAAATCGCCGCGGAGATGCTGGACGCTGAAATCGGCCAGGCGCAGCGCGCCGCGCGCGATTGGCTCAAGGCGCATCCGGCCGCGACAGTGCCGGACGCACCAGTGTTCCGCGCTGCGGCCTGACGCGCGATCTGACTCGACACCGCATTGCACCCGGCGTTTGTGGCCTTGCCTTGTCAAGGCCACAGGCGTCGGGCATACCGCCTCACGCTGGAGAGGTGGCCGAGTGGCTGAAGGCAACGGTTTGCTAATGCGTCTCGGCCCATACCACGCCAACACGGTTCGTCCCGCTTTGTTCGTGGTTTGAGGGGGTTAGGGCGCGATCTTCAATCTAGGCGTCCTACCTAATCCCGACCTTTCCCGGATCATTGGGTGCCAATTCGGGTGCCAATTTTATCTAGGTGTCGGGATTAGCCATGCCGATGCTGACGCCCCCACAACTCGCGGAACTGGAAAAGCTTGGGCCTGCCATAGTTCGGCTCAGGCTGCAGGTTGCAACCGGGGAATACTGGAAGGCCCAGATGACCGGCTTCCATAGCGGCTTGATGAATCGGGTAGAGGTCGAGGAATGGCTCAGTCAGAAAGACCGAGAGGACGCCGAGCGGGAGCAAGCAACGCGTAAAACGGCCAGGATCGCTGTGGCCGGCATCGTCGGCGTGATCGCAGCGACAGCGGTTGGTTTTCTCATGATCTGGCTCAGAAATAGCGGGACCGAGCTGGGGCAGTGGTGGCGCGTCCAATAGGAGGCCCACCGGCGCGTTCGCGCCGGGACGAGGCCCTGGCGCTGAAAACGTACCGGCGGCACACGGCGCAATCTGTGGGGGTATCCATTGGCCTAGCCCCGCTACCGCTTGTGAGCCGGCTAGGGCAGGAATAGGAAAACCCCGCCGCGAGGGGATCGCAGCGGGGCTACTGAAAACCGACTACGCACTAACCGGGAGGTACCGCACCCATACCACGGGGGCTCCCTTTGCGCACCTCAACCCTCGAACGCGACCTCAGCTACACGCCGCTCGGCGACGGCGGCGAGCTTGAGCGGCCGTCTGCATGGACCGCCGATTGGGTGAAGCACCGCATGGTGGAAGCCTTCACCATCGAGCGCCGCATCCCCGACAAGCGCGTCGGCCCGGCCATCGTCAAAGGCGCGTGGACGAAGATCACGACCACCGACAGCTTTGCCGAGCGGGTCGATCAGGGCGAGCTGGCCCGCGAGAACGTCTGGGAAAAATGGGCCCGCGCCGGCGGTGCGCTGCCCTACGAGGTGAGCCGCATGGAGGAGGCGCTGTCCTGGCCGGGCCTGGTGCTGAGCAACGGTCACGCCGCCGAGGGCAAGGTGCTGCTGGCGTGGGCGTTCTGCGTGGGCTACGGCCGGCCGCTGCGCCGGCTGATCCGCAAGCGCGGCTGGTCGCGCTCGACGTTCTACCGGGCGGTCGATAGCGGCTCGGCGCGGATCGCCGCGTACCTCAACGCGCGCAGCGTGACGGTGCGCTAATGCAATGAGGTTGCAACTTTTGCGGCCACTTTGGCCGAGTGTTTGAAGGCACCCTCTTGAAAACGGGCAAGGGCGAAAGTCTCTCGCGGGTTCGAATCCCTCCCCTCCGCCACGATGTCCTATTAACCATTTAATAATACTATAGATTTTATAGATCAGGTTGGTGATGCCCTAACGTCTGCCCTAACTCCCAGAGGGCGTAGCTGGCTTCTCCCTGCTCGAAGCCGGGCGCGACAAGTCTCGACGGCTGTGGCGACGTTGGCCCGATCACAGGTAAAAAAATTCCGAACGCTGCGAGGACACCCGCGATGGGCAGGTCCCTACCTGCCACGGTCGGGGTCGAGGGTTCGAATCCCTTCGCCCGCAACACAGCCCGCCGCTCATAGGAAGACCCCGCTGCCGCTGCGCACCGGGCCTCCATCGAGGGGTCAGGGACTCAGTGGGCTTGGCCCTTTCGACATTGGCTCAACGCCGTCGCTCGCGCGGGAATTTCTGAATAGTGATCTGACCGCACGCCTGGCTCGCTCAGCGACCAGTCTGTTTAGACCCGACACAGGAACGGGTCCCTTGTCCTTCGTTGCTTTCTCGGTGAGAGATTTCTCCTCGGCCTTTCCTCGAAAACGGAACCCCGAGTTGAAGCGTCCGAGCATTCGAGCAGTCTGAAGATTGTGGCGAGTTTTCTTCTCGATATAGTTTCGCGCGTGCGGCTTGGGGAGTCGGAACTGCGGGCTGTTTCCCGCGTTGTTTTGGTGGGCGCTGTCAGCTCAAGACCGAGAGACTTGGAGCCTGATGTTCTGTCCCAAGAAATCCGGTCGCTGAATCAAGTTAAGGGCCAGCAGAACACATGCGCATCGTGGCTCCTGTCGTCGGATTAGTTTGTATGAGCCTGCCTGCCTTTGCAGCGCCTCAGGCGAGCGAAAGACAAACCGTATTGATTGGCCCTTGGACCATCAGCACCACCCATCACGCCGACAAGTTCGTCAGCTGCTCCATGAACCGATCTGCATCGGATATGGAAATCACGTTTGTGAAAAAGCAAGACGGTCTGCTCCTAACACTTGACTCGCCAAAGTGGAAATTGGAGCGCGGAAAGACCTATACGGTGAAGTTGCTGGCAGGCGCGAGAGCCGCCGAAGCCAAGGCGTTGGCTGAGAAGACTGGAGTCACGATCGCCTTCGCTGATGGGGCTTTGAACGAGCGCCTTCGAACGGCGAACGTCCTCGAAGTAAGGGGTGAAGGCGCCACGCTTCGCGTGCCGCTAGATAAAAGTGCGATCGCATTCGATCGGCCGGAGTCGTGTTTTGAAAGGAATATCCGGGAAAGTCCAGAAACCAACCCGTTCGTGGCGCCGACCCGCAAGCCCTGAAATAAGCGCTACGCGGAGCGCATAAGGCGATGATCCCTACTGTCCGAGCCAGCGGTCGTTGATTTGCTTCCAGGTGCCGTCGGCACGGATGGCGGCAAGTCCAGCATCGAGCTGGGCAATGGTCTTCGCGCTCTGGTCCTTGAGCACGCCGAGCGCAAGCGGCTGCTCGTAGAACATGATCATGGGGACGTTGAATTGGTTCGGATATAGTCGGGCCGCAACGCGGCCGCCGGCCAAGGCATTCAAAGCCGCCGCAGCGGCCTGTCCGGCCATGACGCGGGCCAGGCTTTCCTCATAGTCCTCGGTGACGACGAGGTTCACGGTCGGAGCATTTTTTCGGATGAAGTCGGCAAGCGGGCCGGCCCGTGGCGTGACGACGACCAGGCCGGACAATTCACGAAGACAAGGCGCTTATGAAAGCGTCCGCAGATTGGCTTATCGACCTGATCTGCTTCTGAAATGGTCCAATCCCGACATGGTCAGCCGGCTGGCGCGCGGCTCTTATCCGCGTGTGATGACGGCCTCCGAAACCGAGGCCTTCGTCCACGAGCAGCAGCAATTGTGGAAGCCGGCCCTGGAGCGGATCGCCAGCCAGACCAATTGACTGGTGCGTTGTCTTGGCCTGACCGTGTCGGATTGCGCGAGGCTTATGTTTCGCGCCACGCTCTCCGTAACCCCATGTTCCCCCGTTCAGGACTTCGAACGAAGCCCCATCATGGCCCCCTGCCGCGATCTCCAGATCGTCATGACCGCTCCGAGCACGAGTGCCGATGCCGCGACGGCAGCGTCAGGCGCTTCCATCGTCCACAGCGTGAGCGCGGTGATCGCGCTCCAGAGGAGCGGCAACGCGAGGAGCCAAGCGATGCGGCCTTTGGCCAGCAGAAGCGCGCCTATGGTCCCAACCGCCGTCGGATCGGGCGCGACGCCGAAGATCTCGGCCTGTATCCAGGCGCGGCCCAGGAGCGGGGCAAGGAGCGGATAGAACACGACGCCGGCGGCGAAAAGGGCCAATCCGATCCACCTGATCGGCGCATGCTGCATGTCGAAACGAAGACCGTCGCGCCTGACAGCGCACCAGGCCAGCAGTAGGGCCTGGACTACGAATCCCACCGCGTAATAAGGAGCCGCAGTGTTGATGGTCGCGTAGCGCTCGAAGTGATAGGCCCATGCCACGAACAACCACGCCGCAGCCAGCACCGCCGCGACGACACGACCACCCGCGCCCCGCCAGGCGAGCCAGAGTGCCGCAAGCCCCGCCGCAATCGTGACGATCTGCAGCGGCCAGACTTCGGCGTTATGAAGCTCGAACAGCCGGTGGTAGGTGCGCGGCGCAAACATCAGGAAGTCGGACAGGCGGTACGTCCACCATTCCGACATCACAGCGCCTCGACGTATTCCGCCATGCGGGCGCGCATCGCCGCGTCGGGCAGGATGCCGCGCGCGACACTCATGTTCTCCTGCACATGCGCGACATTGCCGGTTGCGGGTATGGCGCATGTGACGTCCGGGTGCGCGATGATGAATTTGAGCAGGAATTGCGCCCAGCTCCTGCAGCCGATCTCCGCGGCCCAGGCGGGGAGCGGATAGCGTTCGACCTGCCTGATCAGCGCGCCCTCGCGGAACGGCCGGTTGACGATCACGGCGATGCCGCGCTCGCGCGCGAGCGGCAAGATCCGCCTCTCCACCTCGCGGTCGAGCACATTATACGTCACCTGCACGAAATCGATCGGCTCCCTCGCCATGATGCGTTCGATGTCGCGATGGCGGCGCCCTTCCGACGTCGTGATGCCGACATAGCGCACGTGGCCCTCGGCTTTCATCCGCACGAGGGTCGCCAGATGCTCCTCCCAGGACAGCAGGTTGTGGACCTGAAGGAGGTCGAAGCGCGGCACGTCCCAGCGTCGGCGCGACGTCTCGATCTGCGCGGGACCGCGCGCTCCCGAGGAGATCCACACCTTGTCGGCCGAGAACAGCGGATCCGGCTTGCCGAGCTTGCGCAAGCCATAGCCGATCACGTCCTGCGACGAGCCGTACATGGGGAAGAATCGATCATACGGCCGCCCGCGGCGAAGAAGACGCGCATCACCTGGGCGCAGGCATCCCGCGCCACGGGGTCGTTGCCGACATTGAACGTGATCCACGTGCCAAGGCCGACCGCCGGGATGGCCTCGCCGCTCGACGGGATCTTGCGAGTAATGGGCGCGCCGGCCTGGGTGCGTGCAACCGACGGGAAGCCGATAGCGGCGGCCGAGGCGGCGAACGCGGCGAGCACAGCGCGGCGATCAAGGTTCGAAGGTGCTGGCATGTCTTTCAACCGAAAATGCCGGCCGGCGCGCACAAGGCCCCGTTCCAACGGAACGCCGGCACGCCTTCACCCTTTATCATAGCGTGTAATGGAGGCCGCAAATGGCCAAGGAAACCACTCCGCTGGACGCCGAGGAAGCGCGGGCAAGAGCCGCGCAGTGTCGTGAGGAAGCAAAGCTGACAGGGAACCCGCAACACAAGATCATGCTCGAACACATGGCTGGAACGTGGGATCGGATTTCCGAGACGTTCGAGTGCGGTGATGGCGATGGGCGAAAATTGCTGAGCTAGATTATGCGGTTTGAGGTCGAATTTTTTCAGCATAGCCACAAACATCCCAACGGAAAGACTGTCCGTCGAAACTCGGGCCAGTTTGCGAGCGAAAAGGACGCGGAAACCTACGGTTTTCCTGAAGCGACCCGAACAAGCAGACGGCTTCCGCATTTGGAAGGACGGCGCTCTACGCAAGACTGTGTCAATCCGCTCAGAGAGACACGATCCCTAGAGGCCCTAAGACAAGAAGTCGGTGATGCCCTTGTCACCGTCGCAGACGCACTCAGCATCGAGGATGGCGTGTCGCACGTTGAGCCGCGCCACGTCCTCCACGATCCACGGGTAGCGGTTAGTCCAATCCACTTCCGGTCATCGTGTAGAGGCTCACCCGCTTGCTGCGGGCATGGATTTGCAAGCGAATGCCGTCGTGCTTGATCTCATGCACCCAGCCGTCAGCAACCGGCGGGCGCTCAACACGGCTCGGCAGGCAAGGGTCGACAAATGCTGCGGGGGCTAAGCCCGACCGCTTGCGGGTGCTACGCCACGGGACCATGTGGCGACGAATATAGTTTTGAGCCCCCTAAACGGAAGCCCCGGCTCCGGGGGAGCCGAGGCTTCGTCATGGTCTTAGCGGCGGAAACGTCGAATTAGAATTCGGCCGGGAGGTATCCGTTGATCTCAAGGCCGATGCAAATTTCGACAAGCGTTGGGGTGGTCCAGATCATTGTCCGTCCCTCGGTCCAGCGAAGCTTATCACACAACCCGGCTGGGCCGAATAGGGAACTTGTTGCGCCAGCAAGAGTTCCTCATCCATGGCGGATGCCCCAAAAAATAAGAAACGAAGTGTCCCAGTGGAGTTGCCTGGAGAGGTCAAGTACCGCCCTCCAAGGGGCAAACCTGAAGACCGCATGCTGGCGATTGTTACCGGCAAGACAGAGGACGGTGAAAAAGTTGCAGTAGCAAAGCTCGTAACGCTCACCGTAAAGGCTGCATAGCAGTTCCTCCGCAACTATACGGGCAATGTCGCGTTGGCCCTCGACATGCAGAAAAAACTCGTCCATCCGGCCAGCCTGCTTGGCGCAATTCGCTATCGCGTCCCAAAAGGCGACGACCAGAGCCCCCGGTATCTCGAAATAGCGGCGTTGAGATGCAACCTCACGATCCGAACCCGATTGCGTCAAACACGCCCGCTGTCTGCTGAGGGGCCCCTCGGTAAGCGTATGCGCCCCGAGGTGCGCACGTCGACAACTAGGAGGAAACCATGAAGGCATTCATTCTGATCGCCGGGTTATCGGCGCTCGCAATACCGACCTATGCCGTTGCTCAAGATCATCATGCGACCGTTCAGGCCGACGGGTTGAAATGGTCAACTCCTGCCGTCTATGCACCGGGCGCTCAAATCGCCGTAGTCAAAGGTGACCCGAGCAAAGAAGGCATGTATGTCGTCCGTCTGAAGGTTCCAGCGGGATTTAAAATCGCCGCCCACACGCACCCCAACG
>CAWFCM010000020.1:0-25804 GCA_963814215.1 uncultured Alphaproteobacteria bacterium
GGTCATGCGCTTGCCGGCGAGCCGCATCAGGCGGATGGCGACGTCATTCGGCAGCGACGGCGATTGGCGCACGTCGAACCGGAGTTGCACGGCGGTCGAGAGCTTGTTGACGTTCTGGCCGCCGGGGCCGGACGAGCGCACGAAGCTTTCCTCAAGCTCGGCTTCGTCGATGTTGATGGTGTCGGTGACGCGAATCATGGCGCAGCCCGTCGGCTGCCACCTTCTAGCCAGCCAGGTACTTCTTCGCCAGCACCTTGCCCTCTTCGACGGCGGGCTGGTCGAACGGGTCGACGCCGAGCAGATGCGCGGCGATGATCGTCTCCAGCATGAAGTGCATCAGCAGCTCGCCGAGGCTGCGCTCGTCGAGCGCGTCGATGTGGATGGTCCGCACCGGGCAGCCGTTGTTGGCCAGCGTCTCGGCGGTGGCGCGGCCCTGCGCGGCGACGAGGTCGCCGATCGTCTTGCCGCCGAAGCCCGGTTCGCCGGCGCGCGTGGCCAGGTCGGCGTCGATGCGCGGGCCGCGGCCGGCGGCGCCGACCGTGACGATCGTGAACAGCTTGTCGCGCGGCCCGGCCATGTAAGAGCTGAAGCTGGCTGTGCTGATCGACCGGGCCGAGCGCGGCGATCGGCGTGGTGCCCTTGCCGTCCTTGCCGAGGCTCTCGGCCCAGAGCTGCACGTACCAGCGGGTGAAGCGCTCGAGCCGGTCGGCATAGGCCATCATCACGGTGATCGGCTTGCCGCAAGCGACCGCCAGCGCGGCGCCGACGGCGGCCGGCACCTCGGCCGGCGGCTTGCCGGCCAGCACCGGCGCGAGCGCATCGGCGGCGCCGGCGCGGATCGCGCCGATGTCGAGGCCGCAAACCGCGGCCGGCAGCAGGCCGACATTGGTGAGCACCGAGAAGCGGCCGCCGACGCCGGGATCGTGGTCGAGCATCGGGGTGTCGCGGGGCTGAGCAGATCGCGCAGGCCGTTTGCCTTGCCGGTTTGGCCGGCTCGGTGAGTCCCAGAAGATGATCGGGTGCGGGTCGCGCCCCGCGGCCTTGAGCGCGGCGAGCGCCGCGGCGGTCTGCATCAGCGTCTCGGCGGTGCCGCCCGATTTCGAGATCGCGACGAAGCGCGTGGTGGCGAGCGGCAGTTGCGCGAGCATCGCCTCAAAGGTGCCGGGATCGAGGTTGTCCATGAAGTGCAGCCGCGGCTCGCGCAGCGCGCCGAGCGCCGGCACCGCGTGGCCGGCAAGCTGCGCCAGCGTCTGGCCGCCGAGGCTCGAGCCGCCGGTGCCGAGAAACACGACGTCGGTGGCGCCGTCCCGGAGGAGCCGGCGCTGCCGAGGATGGCGAGACGTCGTCGCGCTTTCCGGCAGGCGGAGCAGCGGCAGCGCCGCCGTCGGCGTGGCGCGCGCAGCCAGTCGAGCGCGCGTCGGCGCGTTCGCGTCCAGCGTCGCGGGGAAGTCCTGGCGTCGCTTCGCGCGTTCGATCGATTGCTGGAGCATCGCCGCCGGGCGTATCTGCCCGGATCGTTCGAGGTGAGACCCTTGGGCCGCCCGACCACCGTGACCAGCAGGCCGCCGTCGACCAGGCGCTTGGCGACGCGGCGCGCGTCCGATCGTCACGGCGTCGATCAGGCTGTTGCGCCGGTCGATGTAGTCGATGCCGAGATCGTCGATCTGGATCTGCACGAGCTGGCCGGCGATCTTGGTCGAGGTGTCGAAGCGCAGCGGGATAGGAGCCCTTGAGGTAGGCCTTGGCCTTGGCGAGCTCCTCCTCGGTCGGGCCTCGCTCCGCCATGCGGCGGATTTCCGCCTCGATAGCTCGAGCGCTTCGCCGGCGCGGTCGGCGCGGGTCGCGGTGCCGCCGATGAACAGGGCGGCGTGGTCGAGCGGCAGACAGATACGAGCGTAGACCGAATAGGCCAGGCCGCGCTTCTCGCGCACCTCGCGTGTAGAGCCGCGAGGAGAACGAGCCGCCGCCGAGGATGTGATTGACGACGTAGGCCGGGATGAAATCGGGATCCTTGCGGGCGAGCCCGAGGCCGCCGAACGACAGCACCGCCTGCGGCACGTCGAGCTCGATCACGATGCGGCGGCCGAGCCCTGCGGGCGCGCGTCCGGCAGCGGCGCGAGCTCGGCCTTCGCCGGCAGCCCGCCGAACACGCGATCGAGCACGGCGGCCGGCGTCGCGGCATCGATGTCGCCGACCACCGCGATCTTGAGGGTGTCCGCGGCGAAGCACGCGGCGCGCGTAGGCGCGCAGATCGTCGGGCGTGATCGTCGGCACCGATTTGAGCGTGCCGTTGTCCGGCCGGCCATAGGGATGGCTCGGGAACGCCGTCGCCCACCAGGCGGTTGCCGCGATGATCGTTCGGGCTGGTGGTCTCGCGCCGCAGGCCGGACAGCATCTGGCGCGCGGATGCGCTCGACCGCGTCGGCGTCGAAGCGCGGCGCGGTGAGCGCGAGCCGCAGCAGGTCGAAGGCCTCGTCGCGGCGCTCGGCGCAGCGTGCGCAGCGAGCCGCGGAAATGGTCGCGGTCGGCGCAGAAGCGCAGCTCGACCGCGTTCTCCTCCAGCCGCTCCTGGAACGCCGCGGCGTCGAGCTCGCCGGCGCCCTCGTCGAGCAGCGCGGCGATCATGTTGGCGACGCCGGGCTTGTCCGCCGGATCCTGATTGGCGCCGCCCGTGAAGGCGAAGTCGACCGCGACCAGCGGCACCGTGGTGTCGCGCACCAGCCAGGCCTCGATGCCGCCGGGCTGACTTCACCACCTCGATCTTGGTCGCCGGGCGGGCGCGAGCGGCGCTGCCGCCGCAAGCAGCAGGCGCGGCGCCGGCAACGAGCCTGGCGAAGCTGCATGGTCACGAGCGCTTTTCCTCGCGGCGCGTTTCGTCCTTGATCAGATAGCCGGTGACCGAGCGGCGCTTGTCGAGCCACGCGCGGGCGGCGGCGTCGCACCGCGTCCGGCGTGACGGCGCGGATGCGGTCGGGCCAGCTGTCGACGTTGTCGACCGTGGAGCCGGTGGTGAGCGCCGCGCCGTACCAGCGCGCCAGCGTCGCCTGGCTGTCCTGCGCGTACACCGCGTCGGCGATCAGGCGGTTCTTGGCGCGCTCGAGTCTCTTCGGCGGTGACGCCGTTGGCGACCACGTCGTCGATCACCGCGTCGATCGCCTGCTTCGAGCTGCTGCAAAGTCACGCCCGGCTTCGGCGAGCCGTAGACGCCGAACCGCGTCGCATCGAGCGCCGAGCCCGGATACCAGCCGCCGGCGCTGACCGCGACCTCGCGGTCCATCACCAGCGTGCGGTAGAGCCGGCTGGTCGAGCCGTTGCCGAGGATGTGGGCCGAGCACGTCGAGCGCCTCGCCCTCGCCGGGCTTCGCCGTCGTGGCGGACGGCACCAGATAGGCTGCGCTGCAGGCTGGGCTGGGCGACGCGCGGATCGGCGAGCGTGACCTGGCGCGGCGCGACCTGCGCCGGCTCCTGCGGGCGCTTGCGCGGCCCGATCTCGGTGCGCGGCTGCGACCTTGCCGTAGGTCTCCTCGGCGAGCGCCTTGACCTCGTCGGCGGTGACGTCGCCGGCCACCACCAGCACGGCGTTGTTCGGCGTGTAGAAGCGCTTGTAGAAGGCGAGCGCGTCCTCGCGGTTGAGCTTCTCGATCTCGTGCCGCCAGCCGATCACCGGCCGGCCGTACGGATGGTTGAGGTAGAGCGCCGCCTCGATCTGCTCGCCCAGCCGCGCGCCCGGATTGTTGGCGACGCGCTGGTTCTGCTCCTCGAGCACGACCTTGAGTTCGGGCGGCACCACCTCGTCGGTCAGCACCAGGCCGGTCATGCGGTCGGCCTCGAACTCCATCAGCGTCTTGAGATGCTCGCGCGAGGTGCGCTGGAAGTAGCCGGTGTAGTCGCTGGAGGTGAAGGCGTTCTCCTGGCCGCCGATCGCAGCGACCGTCTTGGAGAACTGGCCGGCCGGGTTCTTCTCGGTGCCCTTGAACATCAGGTGCTCGAGGAAATGCGCGATGCCGGACTTGCCCGGCGGCTCGTCGGCGGCGCCGACCTTGTACCAGAGCATGTGGGTGACGACCGGCGTGCGCCGGTCCGGGATGACGACGACCTCGAGGCCGTTGGCGAGCTTGAATGTCGTGACGTTAGGAGCGGCGGCGCCGCGGTCCGGACCGGCGGCGGCGACAAGCGCCACCAGCGCGGCAGCGGCGAAAGCATGCGTCAGTTTGCTGGGCAAGCGGAACTCTCAGGGCTCATGAGGAAATCATTCGGCATCGGCATCACGCATGCACCGACGCGGGCAACATCTTGTCAGCAAACATGGGTTGCGGTGTCGCCGTTCGGCAAGCCGCCTACCTGCCCCGCATCTGGTCCGTGTCCATCGGATTGATGGCTTCAGGCTTCGCGACGCCCACGCCGTAAGGCTGGCTGGGCGACGGCGTGCGGTATCCCGGCGGCGGCTCGGTCAGGCTGCCGCGCTGCGGCTCGCCGGTGAATGTCGCGGTTTCCTGCTTCTTGCCCATCAGGCCGTCGAACGTGAAGAAGCTCTTGCTGCCGAGCTCCTTCCAGCTGCTGGGAGCGGTCGGATCCTTCGGCGGCTCGGCGGTGGGCCGCTGGTGGGCGGGGGCGGACGCATGGCGCGGGCCGAGCTGGCTCGGCAGCTCCGGCCGCGATTCTTCGGAGTCGATGTCCTTGCGGGGCTTCTTGCGCGCGGCCTTGATCTCCTTGGCGCGCTTCACGTCGGGATCGACCGGCCAGGCCGCGGTCTTCTCGGTGATCGATCCGCTTTGCGGCGCCGGCAACGCAGGCACAGAGGTATCGCGTGTCGGCGGAACGACCAGCGGCGAGCGCTCGCGGTAGTCGATGCCGCCGCCGTCACGGCGCAGACCGAGACCCGTCAGGAACTCGCGAAAAATCTTGGTGTCGAATGCTTCGTCTTCGTCATCGTCGGCGGCGCGCACGCCGGTGCTGGCGCTCATCGCGATGGCAACACCGAGCAGCCCTGCAGCTGCGACCCGGCCCCAACGATACGTCCAACCTGGATTCGTCATGCCGTTATCCCGTTGCGCACTGCGCCCCTCAAAAACCGCGGCATCCAGCGGCTTTCGGCCCGAAACTAAGGCCGGGATCAGGGCGCTTTTGCGGCGCGGTCCCCGAGCAGGGATTCATACAGCAGACCGGCCACCCCAGCAACGATAGCTACATCGGCGAGGTTAAAGACGTACCAATTGAAGCTCCAGGAGGCGGTTTCGATGTGGAGAAGTACGAAATCGGCCACCGCCCCGTAGGCCAGCCGGTCGATGCCGTTGCCGACCGCACCCCCGATGATCAGCCCGAGCGACAGGGCGGCCAGCCGGGTGCCGGCCCGGGACAGCCAGATCCAAAGCAGCGCCACCGCCACCGCCTTGAGGGCGAGCAGGGCCCATTGGCCGAACGGCCCCTCCTGCTGGAACCAGCCGTAGCTGATGCCCTTGTTCCAGGTCATCGTCAGGGAAACGAGCGGCATCAGCGCCACCGTGCCCTTGGCGGGGAGATCGAACACGAAGATGAGCCAGAGCTTTGAGCGCCTGGTCGAGCACGCAGGTGACCGCGGCCGTGGCGAGGCCGAGTTTGGTGAGCGGGCCCCAGAGGTAGCTTTCGGTCACGCCGTTGCCTTCCGTGCCGCTTCCCACTCGCGCAGCGCCTGCGCGTCGCGCGGCGTCACGTCGGGAAATTGCGGATCGCTGCCGACCGCGGGCGAGATTTTCCACGAGCGCGCGCACTTTTGCCCTTCGGCGAGCCTGGTGACGACCGCGACACCCGGCACGTCGGGCAGGCGGAAGGCGTCGGCCGGCGCTTCACCTTTCACGATCACGCCTGCCGACGTGATGCAGATTTCCGGCAGGTCGACGCCGAGCATCGCCTCGAACAATTCCTCGTTGGTCACATAGACGAACGGATCGGCTTCGAGCGATGAGCCGATGCGCTTGCCGGCGCGCTCGATCTCCAGCGCGCCGGTGACGACACGGCGCACCATGCGCACCTTGCGCCACTTCTCGGCGAGCTTGTCGTCGCGCCACGACGCCGGCACCTCGGGGAACAGCTCGAGATGCACCGAGGCGTCGTCGTTCTTGTAGCGCTCGCCCCACGCCTCCTCGGCGGTGAAGCACAGCATCGGCGCGAGCCACGTCACCGTGCAGCGGAACAGATGGTCGATCACGGTGAGAGACGCCTTGCGCGTCGGCGACGAGATCGGGTCGCAATAGAGGGCGTCCTTGCGGATATCGAAGTAGAACGCCGACAGGTCCGTCGTCATGAAATGCGACAGCGCGGCGAAGATGCGCTTGTAGTCGAACTCGCCGTAAGCGTTGCGGACCAGCCCGTCGAGCTCGGCGAGACGGTGCAACATCACGCGCTCGAGTTCCGGCATCTTCTCCGGCGCGACGCGGTCGGCTTCGGTGAAATGCGCCAGGCTGCCGAGCATCCAGCGGATGGTGTTGCGCAGCTTGCGATAGGTCTCGATGGTGGTCTTGAGGATTTCGGGCCCGATGCGCTGGTCGTCGGCATAGTCGACCGCGCACGTCCACATGCGCAGGATGTCGGCGCCGGACTGTTTGATCACCTCTTGCGGCTCGACCGTGTTGCGCAGCGACTTCGACATCTTGCGGCCCTGCTCGTCGAGCGTGAAGCCGTGCGTCAGCACCACGTCGAACGGTGCGACGCCGCGTGTGCCGCAGCTTTCCAGCAGCGATGAATGGAACCAGCCGCGGTGCTGGTCGGAGCCTTCCAGATACATCACCGTGTCCAGGCCGCCGTCTTTCTTGCGCTTGATGCCGGCGAGCGACGGGAAATGTTTCGGATCCTCCAGCACGAAGGCGTGCGTGGAGCCGGAGTCGAACCAGACGTCGCAGATGTCGTCGACCTTCTTCCAGGGCTCGTTGGCGAGCGTGCCGAGAAAGCGCTCGCGCGCACCTTCCTTGTACCAGGCGTCGGCGCCTTCCTGCTCGAACGCGTCGGTGATGCGCTTGTTCACCGCCGCGTCGTTGAGGATGGTGGCCGAGCCGTCGGCGTTCTCGCGCACGAACACCGCGATCGGCACGCCCCAGGCGCGCTGGCGCGAGATCACCCAGTCGGGCCGGCTCTCGATCATGCCGTTGATGCGGTTCTCGCCGGCGGCCGGCACCCAGCGGGTGTGCTGGATTTCGCGCAGCGCGACCTCGCGCAGCGTGTTCTTGGTCCCCGCGATGTCCTTGTCCATGGCGATGAACCACTGCGGGGTGTTGCGGAAGATCACCGGCTTCTTGGACCGCCAGGAGTGCGGATATTGGTGCTTGAGACGGCCGCGCGCGATGATATTGCCGGCTTCAACGAGCGCCTTGATGACGGCCTCGTTGGCGTCGCCCTTCTCGCCCTTGTCGTTGATGACGCGCTTGCCGGTGAAGCCCGGCGCCTGCTCGGTGAAAGCGCCGTTTTCGTCGACGGTGTAGGGGATGGTGGTGTTGATGCCGCGCGCTTCGAGTTGGCGCGCGTTCGCGGTCCATATGTCGAAGTCCTCGCGGCCGTGGCCTGGCGCAGTGTGCACGAAGCCGGTGCCGGTGTCGTCGGTGACGTGTTCGCCGGGGAGGAGAGGGACGTCGAATTCGTAGCCAGGGATCTTCCCGGCAAATGGATGCGCACAGGTCAAACCGGAAAACCCGGTAACTAGGTCGCTCCCAACATTTCGCCATTCAGTGATTTTTGCGACCCTGACGACCTCCTCGACCAATTTTGCTGCAACGATAAACTGATCTCCGGGCTTGGCCCAATTGCCATCAGGAGACGCAACCACCTCCATTTGGATGTAGTCGATCTTTGGCGAAAAGCTGATCGCTCGGTTTCCGGGCAATGTCCAAGGAGTAGTTGTCCAAATGATTACAAATGATCTGGCAATCCGATCACCAAGGGGAAGTTTCTTGCCATCGACAACTCGTGATCGAAGGGGAAACTTCACCCACACCTGATCTGACGTGTAATCCTCGTATTCCACCTCAGCTTCCGCGAGCGCGGTCTTCTCCACCACGCTCCACATCACCGGCTTGGAGCCGCGATACAGCAGCCCGTTCGCGGCGAACTTCATCAGCTCGCGCGCGATCTGCGCTTCGGCTGGAAAGCTCATCGTCGTGTAGGGATGATCCCAGTCGCCCTCGACGCCGAGCCGCTTGAACTCCTCGCGCTGCACGTTGAGCCAGTGCTCGGCGTAGGCGCGGCACTCGTTGCGGAACGCCACCATCGCGGCGGGATCGCTGAGGTTCGGCTTCGGTTTGTTCTTGGATCGGTAGTTCTCCTCCTCGATCTTCCATTCGATCGGCAGGCCGTGGCAGTCCCAGCCCGGCACGTAGTTCGAATCGTAGCCGAGCATCTGCTGGCTGCGCGTCACCACATCCTTCAGGATCTTGTTGAGCGCGTGGCCGATGTGAATGTTTCCGTTGGCATAGGGCGGGCCGTCGTGCAGCACGAACTTGGTGCGGCCCTTGGCGGCCTGGCGCAGCCGCTCGTAGAGGCCGAGCTTCTTCCAGCGCGCCAGGATTTCCGGCTCGCGCTGCGGCAGCCCGGCGCGCATCGGAAATTCGGTCTGCGGCAGGAACAGCGTCTGGCTGTAGTCGCGCTCGCCGGATTTGGCGGTTTCGCCGGGCTTGTCGTTCATGGCGCGGTGTTTAGCAGGCGGATTTCCAAAGAACTAGCGCGCGATCAGCAAAAGTGGATACCGGTTTTGCGTCCGATCGCGCGCACCTTTTTCAGTGCGCATGATCTTTTCGGCGAACCGGTTTCCACTTCGCCGGATCATGCGCTGGGAACGCCAAGCACCGGGAACGCGTCCGGCGCGCGGGCCAGCGCCGTGCGCGCTTGGCGGCTGTCGTCATCCATGCGGCGGATCAGCTCCTCGGCACTGGCGAAGTTCATCTCCGGCCTGATCCAGGAAATGAAAGCAACGTCCAGCGCCGCGCCATAGAGGTCGCCGGAGAAATCGAACAGGAAGACTTCGAGCAGCACCGCGCCGGAATCGAACATCGGCCGGCGGCCGAAATTCGCCACGCCACCGTAGCGCACGCCGCCGACCCCGACACTCACCGCATAGACGCCGTACTTGAGCCCGCAGTCGGTTGGCAGCCGCAGGTTGGCGGTCGGATAGCCAAGCTCGCGGCCGCGCTTGTCGCCGTGCACCACCTGGGCGGTGACGAAGTAGGGGTAACCCAGCAGCCCGGCAGCCTCGGTGACGCGGCCCGCAGACAGCGCGTCGCGTATCACACCGGACGACACGCGCTGTCCGTCGAGCTGGAACGGCGGGACGATGTCGACCGCGAAGCCATGGGTCCGGCCCTGCGCCTCCAGGAAATCCGGGGAGCCGCGGCGCTGCTTGCCGAAGCGGAAATTGAAGCCGATCGCGGCCCCTTTGATAGCAAGCCGGTCGACCAGGACGTCGGAGACGAACTGCTCGGCGGTCAGCCCGGCGAGCGCGGCGTCGAAATTAAGGACGATCGCGCCGTCGAGGCCGGTTGCGGCAAGCAGCCGGAGCTTGGCGGCCTCGGACGACAGGCGAAACGAGGGGGCGTCTGGCTGGAAGAAGCTGCGCGGATGGGGCTCGAAAGTCAGCGCTGCCGCCGGCCGGTGGATGGCGCGAGCGCGGTCAAGCGCCGCGTGGATTACCGCTTGGTGACCGCGATGCACCCCGTCGAAATTGCCGATGGCAACTACGGATCCCCGCAGCCGGTCGATCGCCGGGCCGTGGTCCCGCGCGACGACGAAGGGCTGAGTCGGGGAGGGATCGGCCATAGCGGGGCAGTATGGGGTGGCGGGTGCGCGGTCAAGGTCGTTAACCGGCCTTAACCGTTATGGCGGCCGCCGGCGCCCCGCCACAACCGTTTACCGGTTGTTCAATCGGTATTTGTACGGTTTGCCGCGGAAGGCGCCGGTCAATCGCCGGCGTTCTTTCATTCGACCTTGGCATGCCGCCCGCGGCAACGAAGCTGCTGCCCGTGCCGATGGGGGAATGATGGCTGTCGATCTGTCCATGCCGGTCCTCGTCGTTGACGACTACAGCACGATGGTCCGCATCATCCGCAATCTGCTGCGGCAGCTCGGGTTCGAGGACATCGACGACGCTTCCGACGGCGCGCTGGCGCTCGCCAAGATGCGCGACAAGCGCTACGGCCTGGTGATCTCCGACTGGAACATGGAGCCGATGACTGGCTTCGAGTTGCTCAGACAGGTGCGGGCCGATCCCAACCTCGCGCCGGTGCCGTTCATCATGGTCACGGCCGAGTCGAAGACCGAGAACGTGGTCGCGGCGAAGCAGGCGGGCGTGAGCAACTACATCGTCAAGCCGTTCAACGCCGAGACGCTCAAGAACAAGATCGACTCGGTGTTCGCCGAGCCCTGAGCGGCCGGCCTACCACTTCAGCTTGTTGGTCACGGCCTTCGGCTTCACCGGGGCTGACGCAAACATTTCGTCAAGCGCCGCGGCTTCCGGGCGCTCGCGTCCCAACTCCTCGGCGTGGATGCCGGCGGTGACGAACAGGCAATCAATCCCCATGTTGGTCGCGCCGGTCAGGTCGGTACGCACCGAATCGCCGATCGCCAGCACGCGCGCGCGCGGCGGCTCGCCGCCGCGCAGAGCTGCGATCCTCGAAAGACACTCCTGGTAGATTGGCGGGTGCGGTTTGCCGGCGTAGAGCACCTCGCCGCCGAGTTCGCCGTAAAGGTCGGCGACCGCGCCGGCGCAATAGACCAGCTTGTCGCCGCGCTCCACCACCAGGTCGGGATTGCCGCAGATCATGAACAGCTTGCGTTCGCGCACCTTGGTGAGCAGCGCGCGATAGCTCTCCGGGGTTTCGGTCTCGTCGTCGGTCAGCCCGGTGCAGACCACGTAGTCGGCCTGCTCCAGCGTCACGAAGCGCAGGTCCAGCCCTTCGAAGATGCCGAGGTCGCGCTCCGGCCCGATGTGGAAGACATTTTTTCCGGATCGCTTGGCGATGACGGCGCGGGTGACATCGCCCGAACTGACGATCGTGTCGTAGGCTTCGCGCGGCACGTTGAGCTTATCGAGGAACCGGGTGACCACCGCGCCGGGCCGCGGTGCGTTGGTGATCAGCGCCACCGTTCCGCCCCTGGCGCGAAAGCGCATCAGCGCGTCGCAGGGTTCCGGTGTCGCCACGACTCCATTGTGGATCACGCCCCAGACGTCGCTCAGCACGGCGTCGTAGCCGGCCGCGAGCGGGGCGAAGCGTTCGGCGAACGGGATGGCGGACATTAAAATGCAGCGGCCCGCGGCGGTTCGGCGGGATCGTGGCGTTTCGGCGGCTCTTGCCGCTCCGGGACGATCTGGAGCGCCTCGGCGCGCACCGGGCGCGGCGGCGAGAACAGGAAGCCCTGGCCGAACCGCATGTCGTAATCGAGCAGTTCGACCACCTGGTTCTCCGCCTCGATGTGGTCGGCAATCAGGCTGATGCCGTGGCGATGCAGCAGATCCGACAGGTCGGCGGCGTGGATGTCGCCGTCGGAGCGCGCGAGGAGAACGGCGGCCGAGACCTTGATGAAGCGCACGCCACGCTCTGCGAGGTCGCGCGGCTCAATGCGCAGGTCCGTCACCTGATCCATGCAGAAGCGGAAGCCGAGCTCGCGCAGCGCGGCGAGGCCTTCCAGCTCAAGCGGCGCCATGTCACGCCAGGCGCTCTGGCGGAATTCCAGCAGCAGCGACGGCGCCAGCACGCGGTTCGCCTCCAGGAACTGCACCATCTGCGGGAAGTACTGCGCGTCGTTCAGCGTCGTCGCCGAAATGTTGCAGAACAATCCGATCTCGCGGTTCTTCAACAGCAGGCGGCGCAACACCTGCACGCAGCGGAACAGCAGCAGATGATCGAGCCGGCCGAGCAGGCCGCCGGTTTCCGCCGGCCCCAGGAACTCCGGCGGCTCCAGCATGTGGCCGTCCTCGGTGCGCAGCCGGGTCAGCGCCTCGTAGTAGCGGACCTTGCGCTGTGGCAGCGTGACGACCGGCTGCAGGTGCATGTCGATGCGGTGCGCGTCGATCGCGCTGCGGATCGCCGCCAGCAGCTCCCCGCGGCTGGCCGTCAGTCCGGAGTCGGCTTTGGCGCCGGCCTGCGCGCTGCCGAGCTCGGGCGTTTCGATCTCGAAGGGTTGCGATTTCTGCCCCGTGTTGCCGGCGGCGATCGCGGCCTCGTGCGCCGCCACAGTTTCGGCGAGCTGCTTGACCAGCGAGCCCAGCTCGCTGAGTTCCGCCGAGATCGGTGCGACCGCGGTCCGCGCCGTTTCCGCCGCGCTTTTGCCCTGGCCTTCGAGTGTCGTGAGCCGGCGGCTGAATTCGGCCAATTGGCGGGACAGGTCGGCGGAGACGCGCGACAGGTCGGCGATCTGGCTGCCGAGGTCGGAGCGGTCGCGCAGCCGGGTTGTCACGGCATTGTAGAGCGCCATGGCGGTCAGCGCGGCCACCGCCACGATGGTCGACTCGGCGCCGCTCATCCCGAATGCGAGGAACAGCACCGCGCCCACGGAGCCGGCAATCAGCACCATGCAGATGACGGTGAATATCGCGCCGATGCGCAACATGACGACCTATACGGTCCAAAGCCCCCGGGCGGGCAATGATTCGCCCAACCGGGTCCAATGTCCATGACGCCCGGCACGGGCGCAAGCGAACTTCGCCGGCTGTCATTCCGGGACGGCCCGAAGGGCCGGACCCGGAATCCAGAACTAGGTCGCAGGCTTCAAATGTGGCTCTGGATTCCGGGCTCGCGAGCTTCGCTCGCGCCCCGGAATGACGGGGCGCCCTAATTCAGCGCCCGGATCACCTTCGCCACCTTGTCGAAGATTTCGCCGATCTGGGCCTCGCTGACGATCAGCGGCGGCGTCACCGCGATCGAATCGCCGACCGTGCGGAACATGATGTTTTCGTCGTGGAAGCCGCGCTCCATCGCCTCATAGCCGCGCTTGCCGACCGCGTCGGGCCGCGAGGCGAGGTCGATCCCGGCGGTGAGGCCGATGCAGCGCACGTCGAGCACGCGCGGCACGCCCTTCAGCGCCATGGCGGCGTCGCACCAGATTGGTTCGAGCTTTTTGGCGCGGGCGAACAGGTCCTCGTCGCGATAGAGGTCGAGCGCGGCAAGGCCGGCCGCGCAGGCCAGCGGATGCGCCGAATAGGTGTAGCCGTGGAAGAATTCGACCACGTGCTCGGGACCGGTCATGAACGCGTCATGGATGCCCTTGCGCACGATCACGCCGCCCATCGGCACCGAGCCGGAGGTGACGCCTTTCGCGAACGTGATCATGTCCGGCACCACGCCGTAGCGCTCGGCGGCGAAGGCGTGGCCGAGCCGGCCGAACCCGGTGATCACCTCGTCGAAGATCAAGAGCAGGCCGTACTTGTCGCAGATCGCGCGTAGCCGCTCCAGATAGCCTTTCGGCGGCGGCAGCACGGCGGTCGAGCCGGCCATCGGCTCGACGATGACGCCGGCGATGGTGGTATCGCCGTGCAGCGCGACGATGCGCTCCAGCTCATCGGCGAGATGAGCGCCCCATTCCGGCTCGCCCTTGGAGAAGGCCTGATGCTCGCGGTTATAGGTGTGCGGCAGGTGGTCGACGCCGGGCAGCATGGCGCCGAACGCCTTGCGGTTGTAGGCGAGGCCGCCGACCGACATGCCGCCGAAGCCGACGCCGTGATAGCCGCGCTCGCGGCCGATGAAACGGGTGCGCTGCGCCTGGCCGCGGGCGTTCCAATAGGCCAGCGCGATCTTGAGCGCGGTATCGCAGGCCTCCGAGCCGGAGTTGCAGTAGAACACGTGGTCGAGATCGCCCGGCGCCAGCGCAGCGATCCGGCTCGCCAGCTCGAAGGCGCGCGGGTGGCCGAACTGGAAGGTCGGCGCGAAGTCGAGTTCGGCGGCCTGCTTCTGGATCGCCTGAACGATCGGGTCGCGGTTGTGGCCGGCGTTGGTGCACCACAGTCCGGCGGCGCCGTCGAGGATCGCCCGGCCCTCCGGCGTGTAGTAGTGCATATCCTTGGCGCGCGCGATCAGCCGCGGCCGGCCCTTGAAGGCGCGGTTGGCGGTGAACGGCATCCAGAACGCTTCGAGGTCGTTTGGCACTGCGGTAGCTGATGTCTTTTGAGCTTGGGCCATTGTTGCCTCGCTGTTTGGTGCCGCAATCGGTTCGGCAAACTCCGTCACCCTCCCCTGGAGGGGGAAGGTCGACGCCGAGCGAACGAAGTGAGCGAAGGCGGCGGGGTGGGGTGGCTTGCGAGCGGTCACCCCACCCCGCTCGCTTCGCTCGCCACCCTCCCCCTCCAGGGGAGGGGGAAGGGCACCGAGCTTGCCGTAGCCGTTCGCCGACTGCGCACTCGATAGTCATCGCATTATCCCCTTTCGCGTCTAATGACAAAAGAGGGGGTGGCTGATACCAACCGCAGTCGTCGAAAGGTGCGGATTCTCGCTGGCGACATGGCCGACAAGTCCAACAAGCTGAAAGCGCGCCTGCCCCGCGGCCTCGCCGACCGGGGTCCGGCCGAGATCGCGGCGACGCGGCGCATGATCGAGACCATTCGCGAGGTCTATGAGCGCTACGGCTTCGAGCCGGTGGAGACGCCGGCGATCGAATACACCGACGCGCTCGGCAAGTTCCTGCCCGATCAGGACCGCCCGAACGAGGGCGTGTTCTCGTTCCAGGACGACGACGAGCAGTGGCTGAGCCTGCGCTACGACTTGACCGCGCCGCTGGCGCGCTACGTCGCGGAGAATTTCCAGAACCTCGCGCTGCCGTATCGTTCGTATCGCTTCGGCTGGGTGTTCAGAAACGAGAAGCCTGGACCGGGCCGCTTTCGCCAGTTCATGCAGTTCGACGCCGATACAGTCGGAAGTGCCTCGCCCGCCGCCGACGCCGAGATGTGCATGATGGCGGCGGATACGATGGAGAAGCTCGGCATTCCGCGCGGCAACTATGTAGTGAAGGTGAATAATCGGAAATTATTGGATGGCTTGTTGGAATCGATCGGAATTGTCGGCGACAAAGATACGGGAAGACGCCTTGCCGTGATGCGTGCGTTAGACAAATTTGATCGTTTGGGAATCGAAGGCGTAAAGGAATTACTTGGGGTGGGGCGTAGAGATGAAAGCGGAGATTTCACAAAAGGCGCAAATCTTTCACCAGAACAGATCAAGCAGGTAACCTCACATTTTTATACGCAATACCTTACGCAAACGGAAAATTCATTGGAGCATTGGGAAGCCCAATTCCGTGGCTGGAGAAAAACCGTTGGATCATCGCAAGTCGGGAATCAAGGAATCGATGAGCTTCATGAAATCGCTTCACAGTTCTCGAATGCTGGTTTTACGTACAATCGAATGAGATTTGATACGACCGTTGTGCGCGGTCTCGAATACTACACCGGCCCGGTCTACGAAGTAGAACTGCTGCTCGAAACCAAGGACGAAAAAGGCCGTCCGGTCCGCTTCGGTTCGGTCGGCGGCGGTGGGCGCTACGACGGGTTGGTGTCGCGCTTCCGCGGCCAGCCGGTGCCGGCGACCGGCTTCTCCATCGGCGTCTCCCGTTTGCAGGCGGCTCTGACGCTGATCGGCAAGCTCGACACCAAGCCCGCGCCCGGCCCTGTCCTGGTGACGACGTTCCGCGATGGCTCGATCGCCGATTATCAAAAGCTCGTCGCGGCGTTGAGAAACGCGAACATCCGCGCCGAGCTTTATCTGGGCAGCGTCAATCACAACCTCGGCCAGCAGCTTCGCTACGCCGACCGGCGCGGCAGCCCATGCGCGATCATCCAGGGCGCCGACGAGAAGGCAAACCGCAGCGTGCTGGTGCGGGATCTGATCGCCGGCGCGGAACTCGCCAAGCTGGAGCAATCCGACCGCGAAACCTATCTGCAGAAGCAAGCCGAGGCGCAGAAGCAGGTGCCGGTGGACAAGCTCGTCGAAGAAGTGCGCGCGGTGCTCACGCGCCACGGCGTGAGTTGGACGTAGGCTCCGCTCATTCCCGCGCATAGCCGTCGAAGACGGGCGCGAATTGACAAAGTGTTAACCGTGAGGACCGGTCAAAACCGCATGGAGGCGAAGGCCCGCACGGTGCGGCCGGGCAGCAGCACCTCGTCCTTCTTGAAGGAAACCGCGTTGCGGACGTCGTCATCGAGCAGATTGTCGCCGACCAGCCCGAGCGTGACCTCGGTCGGCCCGGTCGGGGCGTTCTGGAGCATGCGGCTATAGCTGATGGCCGCCTTGAGCAGGTTGTAGCCGGCGGTGGTGGTCTCGTTCTCGGCGACGTTGGTCTGCGCATCGGCATGCAGCAGGCCGACGCGAACGAACCAGTTGGCATCGCGCCAGAACACGCCGCCGCCGTAGCGCTGCGGCGGCAGCCGCGGCACGTTGCTGCCATCCGAGAAGGTGGCGCGCACGATGTCGTACTGGCCGTCGACGCCAAACATGCCGCGGCCGACCGGGAGCAGATCGAACTGCGCCTGGAATTCGCCGCCGCGGAACAGCGCGTCGCGCTGCGAGTAGATCACCTGGCGCAGTTCTTCGCCGGTGCCGCACGATGCGAAGTCATCGTCGCACAGCACGCCGGTGAAGCGCCGGAAGATGAAGTTGGTGTATTTGGTGTAGAAGCCGGTCAACTCGAAACGGAACGGGCCTTGGGCGCGGCGCAGGCCGACTTCGACCGAGCGTGCGGTCTCAACGGTGAGATTGGGATTGCCGATCTCGAAGGTGCCCGATGCCTCATGCACGCCGTGGGACAGCAGTTCCGGCGCGCGTGGCGCGCGCTCGACGTGCTGCGCCGTCGCGCTGGCTACGAGACCGAACGGAAGGTCCTTCAGGAGGCCCGCCGACGCGCTCTTGGGGGTGAAGCTGCGCTGGACTCCGGATTGTCCGGGCGTGATCGGATCGCCCACGTCATCGAGCACCGGGATCAGGTCGGCCGGAAAGTCGATCGCGGTGCCGTCGACCTTGACACGTTCGATGCGGCCGGCGACCTGTGCCCGCCAGCCGTGATTGAAGCTGAACTCGTTGAAGATGTAGCCGGCGATGCTCTTGGTCGTGTTCGGATCGAGCAGGCCGCCGCCGATCGTGGCGAGTGCCGACAGCTTTTGATGGGCCGCCTGGGTGCCGATTGCGGTGGTGAGCGTGGCGAACCGCAAGTCGAACGGCATGAACTGGACCTCGACGCGGCCTTCCTGGGCGCGGTTGGTGAAGGTCTGTTGGATACCGTCGAAGCCGTTTTCGTTGGCGAGTTCGTGATGCTTATAGTCGGTCGCGCCCGCCCAGTACCGCACGATATCGATCGCCGATGAGCCCGGGCGGAACTCGCCCTTGCTGGTGACCTTGGTCTGGTTGAGATCGATGCGTGCGCCGGTCTCGGTCGCCTCGATGCCGGGAATGCGATAGAAGCTGCCGAACCGCGACACCGCGGCGCCGACAAACCCACCGTTGAAAATATAGGAGCCGCCGACCGACTGGCCGTCCGCGCGCACCATGCTGTTGGGCTGCCGGTTGCCGACCAGCGGCGGCGGATCGGGCGGAAACAGATAGGGGTAGGTCGGGATGCGGTAGTCCTGCCCGGTGCGGCTGAAAGCGTCGGCGTGGAAGGCGAAGTTGCCCTTGCCGGCATCAAGCTGCACCGCGCCCTCGGCGCCGCTGTCAACGCTGTTGAGCGCGCCTTTGACCTCGCCGGCAAGGCCGCGCGGCGGGATGAAGGTCGGAATGCGGTTGTTGTCGACGTTGACCACGCCGCCAATCGCCTGCGAGCCGTAGCGCAATGTCGCCGGCCCGCGGATCACCTCGATTTGTTTCGCTGACAATGGATCGATCGGCACGGCGTGATCGTCGCTGAGGTCCGATACGTCGTTGACGCCGAGTCCGTTCTCCGCGGACGCGATAGTTGTCGAGGCCGCGCACCACCGGGCGGCTCGCGGCGCCCGGCGCGAAACCGGACGACGTGATGCCGGGCTTCGATTGCAGCACTTCGCCGAGTGTGCCGCCGGTGCTGCGCTGGATCTCAGCGCTGGGCACCACCGTCACGGTGGCGAACTGGTCGGTGACGATCGGCAGCGTCCCTTGCAGCGTGCCTGGCACAGGAACCGCGTCAGCCGGAGCGGGCGCGCGCTGGATCGGGCTCGGGGCGTTGACCGTGATCTGGGGTAGCTGAATGGTCTGTGCTGCGGCGAATCCTCCCAAAAGAACCGTATGGGAGGACAGAAGAACCCCGGAAAAGCGCAGAAGAACCGAGCCGAGAGGACGCATTCCAGCACCGAATAGTTACATTATAACGTTATACTATAACATAACCGCTAGCGGTCAAGCTGGCCTTGCGATGCTTGGATAAGACACCGTTGACCCACAACGGCAGCCGGGGCGGGGCCGTTAAGGGCAGGCGGCAGATGTCGTCGAAGCCTTAAGGGGGTTGTGCTAAATGGCCGCAAACCGCGTGGAAAAGCGGTGGGACGGCGTTTGGGATGACAGACAGGGTTGAAGCATCGCAGCCCGATGGACGGGCCGAGACGCTGGTGGCCGCCTATCAGCGGGCCGGCTATCGCCTTGTCGCGCCTGCGATTCTGCAGCCGGCCGAGCCGTTCCTCGACCTGTCCGGCGAGGACATCCGCAAGCGGATGTATCTGACCACCGACCCGGAAGGCCGCGAATTGTGCCTGCGGCCGGACCTCACCATCCCGGTGTCATGCGACTACCTCGCGTCACCTCAGGCCGGTTTCGCGCAGAACTTCTGCTACCTCGGCCCCGTATTCCGCAACCGCGGCGTTGCCTCGGCGGAGTTCCTGCAGGCCGGCATTGAATCCTTTGGCCGTCCCGACAAGGCGGCGGCCGACGCCGAGATGCTGGCGCTCGGCCTCGACACCATCGCCCACTACAACGTGCCCGCGCCTGAAATTCGCCTGGGCGACGTCGGGCTGTTCGCCGCGCTGATCGCTGCGCTCGATCTCGCACCGGCGTGGAAGCGCCGGCTGGTGAAGGACTTCAACCGCAAGACCTCCCTCGCGCACGACCTCGACGTGCTGACGCTGACCGGCGCCAACGCGCGCCCTGAGTACCAAGGCGTGCTCGCTGCGCTGGCCGGCTCCGATCCCAAAGGTGCGCGCGCGCTGGTCGCCGATCTTCTCTCGATAGCCGGTATCAGCACGGTCGGTGGTCGCTCGGTCGGTGAGATCGCCGAGCGCTTTCTGGAGCAGTCCGCGCTCGGCGCCTCCAACACGCTGCCGGGCGAGACCCGCACCTTGATCGAACGGTTCCTGTCGGTGTCGGGCGATCCCGACGAGGCCGCCGCGGAGCTTCGCGCGCTCGCGGCCGAGGCCAAAATCGCGCTCGCGCCGGCGCTCGACCTGTTCGAGAGCCGCACCGGCTTCCTCGCCGCGCGCGGCATCGACGTTTCGCGCATCAAGTTCTCGACGGCGTTCGGCCGCGGCTTCGACTACTACACCGGCTTCGTGTTTGAGTTGCACAACGCCTCGGCCGGCGCGACCGGCCCGCTGATCGCCGGCGGCCGCTACGACGGCTTGCTGACACGGCTCGGCGCCAAGTCGGCTATTCCCGCGGTCGGCTTCGCGGTCTGGGTCGAGCGGCTCGCCGCGTTCAAAGGTGCCACGTGAGCGCCCCGCTCGTCATCGCGGTGCCCTCGAAGGGCCGCCTGCAGGAGCACGTCGAGGCGTTTTTCGCCCGCGCCGGTCTCGCGCTGCTCAAGCCGCGCGGCGCGCGCGACTACCGCGGCACCGTCAACGGCCTGCCCGGTGTCGAGGTGGCGTATCTCTCCGCTTCAGAGATCGCTGGCCAACTCGCGCAGGGCGCGGTGCACCTCGGCGTCACCGGCGAGGACCTGCTGCGCGAGATGATCCCGGACTTCGCACAACGTGTCGTCATGATCGATGGCCTCGGCTTTGGCTCCGCCAACGTCGTGGTCGCGGTGCCGCAGGCCTGGATCGACGTGCGCAGCATGGCCGATCTCGACGACGTCGCGACCGCGTTCCGTCACCGCCACGACCGCAAGATGCGGGTCGCGACCAAATACGTGAACCTGACCCGTGACTTCTTCGCCAGCTACGGCATCACCGATTACCGCATCGTCGAGAGCTCGGGCGCGACCGAAGGCGCGCCGGCTGCCGGGGCCGCCGAGCTGATTGTCGACATCACCACGACCGGTGCCACGCTCGCCGCCAACGCACTCAAGATCGTCGACGACGGCGTGATGCTGCGCTCGCAGGCCAATCTGGTCGCATCGCGCGGTGCGCCGTGGGGCGATGCCGAGCGCGAACTGGCGCGCAACATCCTCGACCGCATCGCTGCGCAGGCGAGAGCCCGCGCCTTTCGCGAGGTGCGCACGCGGTTTGCCAACTGCAACGATGCCCTGCTCGGGCAGTTGAGTAACCAGTTCGGCGTGGTGACGCCGTTCGGCGGGCCGACCTCGTCGGGGATGCTGACGCTGCACTGCCCGGGCGCGCAGGTGCACGCGGTGGTGAGCCTGATGCGCGAGAAGGGCGCGGAGAGCATCGTGGTCGCGCAGATCGACTACGTGTTCGCGCCGGACAATCCGCTTTACACCAAGCTGATTGACGGCCTGAAGGGCTGACTGCCGCCTCGCTCGGCGCTAAGGTCTCCAAAAATGCGATCGTACGGATCGCTGAATGGGAGGCCTCATGATCCGCACGCCGGTCTGCGACCTGCTGGACATCGAACATCCGATAGCGCTCGGCGGCATGGGCTCGGCTTCGTCGCCAGCGATGACCGCCGCGGTGTCGCGCGCCGGCGGGCTCGGCGCGATGGGTTGTCATTACCTGACGCCGGATCAAGTCCGAGAGCGGGCCACAGCCACGCGGAAGGAAACCAACAAGCCGTTCGGGCTGAACTTCCTGCTGTTCGACGTGCGCGACGACAGTTTCGCCGAGGCGCTCAAGCTTCGGCCTGCGGTGATGCAGTTCGCCTGGGCGCGCCAGGACCAGGACCTGAAACCGTACTTCGACCGCTCCCATGAGGCCGGTTGCAAGGTCACCTACATGGCCGGCGCGGTGAAGGAGGCTGAGCGTGCGGTGAAGGCCGGTGCCGACGTAATCATCGCGCAGGGCAGCGAAGGAGGCGGCCACGTCGGCTGGATGGGCAGCATGCCGCTGATTCCGATGGTGGTCGATGCGGTCGGGCCGGTCCCGGTGCTGGCGGCCGGCGGCTTCGCCGATGGGCGCGGCCTCGTCGCCGCGCTTTCGCTCGGCGCCCAGGGCATCCTGCTCGGCACGCGGTTCCTCGCCAGCGTCGAGTCGCCCCTGCATCCGAACTTCAAGCAGGCAATCGTCGCCAGCGACGGCCACGACACCCAGCTTTCGGAAATTCCCGACATCGCGGCCGGCCAGGTCTGGCCCGGTGCGATGACGCGGTCCCGGCGCAACGCATTCATCGAGCGCTGGGCAGGGCGCGAATGGGCGCTGCGCCAGCACCGGGCCGAAGCGATCGCGGGATTGCGCGCCGCGCGAGAGGCCGGCGACGTGGACGAGGGGCCGCTCTCGATGGGACAGGACGCTGGCTTGATTCACGATATCCCGCCGGCCGGCGAGATCGTCACGCGGATCGCGCGCGAGGCGGATGAGATCTTGCGGAAGAAACTGCCGGGAATGCTGAAGAACTGACGCCATTAGGGCCGGGCATGACGGCGGTGAAATTGGGTGCAGAGCGCAGTTGAGGATTGCATCCGCCGAATTGCGAATCGCGCCTCCCAATGTCCGCAGTTGGGGGGTAAAGCGCACACAAAGTGGCCGGCAACCCAAAGCGGACGTTGGCCTGAGCTTCTGAGGCCGGTTTCATCAAGCGACGCTAACAGTCCTGACCTGCTCTCGAGGTCAAACGGGAGAACGAAAGTAAGGCTGCCGCGCGGCGCCGCTTTTCTCCCCCCATGGGAAAACAGGCTCAGGGTCACGCGACACAGTACCGCGCTGATAAAAGGATCGTTAATAAGGGTGTATACTGGAAACGCTCACTCAACGAATGAGCAATTCATACAGATGCGCTGCCGATTGGGCCAAGCAGCCCAATTGAAAGGAGCCGTGATGAGCAAACAGAGGAAGATCCAAAAAACTAAGAGTGGCAAACTGTTTGATCCGGCCGCGTTTTTTGAGACGGCGGCCAAGGGTCGCACTATTTCCACGCATCGCAACAAAGAAATCATTTTTTCGCAGGGCGCCGCGGCCGATGCAGTGTTTTACATAAAGAAGGGCAACGTCAAAGTCTGCGTCATCTCCAATGATGGCAGGAAGCGGTAATCGCCATTTTGGGAACTGACGAATTCTTTGGCGAGGGATGCTTGATTGGACAGCCCAAACGGCTTGCGACAGCTACGGCAATGTCGGAAAGCGTGACGATGCGAGTGGAAAAGATGGAGATCATGCGGGTCCTTCAGGATGAGCCCGCATTCTCAAAAATGTTTCTGTCTCATGTTTTGGCAAGGAGCGCGCGGGTTGAAGAAGACTTGGTCGATCAGCTTTTCAATTCAACGGAGAAACGGCTTGCCCGCGTGCTGCTTCTGATGGCCAATTTTGGCAAGGAAGGCCGGCCCGAGCCGATCAAAGCGAAAATCAGCCAAGAAACGCTCGCTGAGATGATTGGGACAACTCGGTCACGCGTGAGCCATTTCATGAATAAGTTTCGAGACCTGGGATTCATTGATTACAACGGCCATCTCCAAGTCCATAGCTCGTTGTTGAGCGTCGTTCTGCACGAACAGTCACGCAGCGTGGAGCAGACCGCTGAGTCTCCGTGAATGGACTCGCGGCGAAACCCGGCGCTCCTGCGAAGCGCCGGGTTTGAGCCTCAGGTTATTAGTTGAGGTCGTAGATGACGCGGCGGTCAGTCGGGTCAACGAAGTGCACGCCGCCGTCTGAATGATAGTACCGGTATCGGCTCACGGACGGACCCCAATCGGAGGGGACTGCGCGGAGTTCGATATCGGACGGGACTGTGCCGCCGACGATAATCCGCTCTTTCATGACCGTTCGGGGAACCTTCTCCTTCACCACGTACTCCTTGATGCGCGTCCGTTGTTCTGGAGCGAACTCCAATGATACGGACTGTGCGAGCGCTTGGCCGCCGAGCAGCAGCGCAAGAGCCGCAGCGCCCGCGAGTAATTGACGTTTCATTTCTATCTCCTCTGGGATTAGGCGGTTCTCCGCCCGCAGGACAACCCGGCCCCCACGGCTATGTTCCAAGGACCAAGTCAACGCGATACTAGGTACTGGCAGCGACGCGTCGAGGGCGCCAACTGAGTCGGTCTCCATCGTCGCTGCACAAAAAATCGTAGATCACGCTTTCGCAGGTTGGGCTGTGACCGATTAGCCTCATTTCCTTGCCGCAGGTTGGGCAAGGAGGAGAAATGGGAGTGACGTTTTCAACACGCATGAAATGCCCCTAACGTGAAGCGGCCTCCCGTGGCTCAATCGTTTCACTTAGACTGAGGCGAGTCTGTTCCAAATTGACCATTCTGTCCGGTGTTGGCAGAAGCGACAGCCATCCGTACGTTCCAACAGGCATGAAACTAAGCGCCTGATCTGCTCTCCCTAAACGCCAACGGTTGTACAGAGTCCGTTTCTGATGCTGTGGACGGCTCCTCCACCCGGCACGTGAGTGCCATGGATGTGGGCGCTGTTAAGGCTCCCACGATTCAGAGGAGCTCCCCATGCAGACAGTCACGACAATCGGTCTCGACATCGCCAAGTCAGTCTTCCAGGTCCACGGCGTTGATGCCGCCGACCAGGTGGTTATCCGCCGCCAGTTGAAGCGTCGCGCCGTCCTGGCGTTCTTCCAGAAGCTGTCACCATGTCTGGTTGGCATCGAGGCCTGCGCCTCGTCGCACTACTGGTCGCGCGAGCTCCAGGCACTCGGCCATACCGTGCGGCTGATGCCGCCGGCTTACGTGAAGCCCTACGTCAAACGGCAGAAGAACGACATGGCTGACGCTGAGGCGATTTGCGAAGCCGTCACCAGAGCCAACATGCGGTTCGTACCAACCAAGACGCCTGAGCAGCAGAGTTGCCTGATGCTTCACCGCACACGCCATCTATTCATCCGCCAGCAGACTGCCGTGATTAATTCGATCCGGGCTCACCTTGCCGAGTTGGGCATTGTTGCTCCAGTCGGGCGCAAAGGGGTCACGGAGCTTCTGCATGTTGTTGCCGACCCGAGCGACAAACGGGTGCCGGAGGTTGCCCGCGCGTGCCTTGCCGCGCTCGGCACTCAACTGCTCAGCCTCAAGGAGCAGATTGGGGAGTTCGACCGGATGATCATGGCTTGGCATCGGTCCGACGAGACGAGCAAACGGCTTCGTTACATTCCTGGGGTTGGTCCAATGCTGGCAACCGCCCTGGTTGCGAGTGTTGCCGACCCCAAGACCTTCCGATCCGGTCGCAATTTCTCGGCCTGGATCGGGCTCGTGCCGAAACAGCATTCGAGTGGGGGCAAGGACAGGCTCGGCAGTATCAGCAAAAAGGGTGACCGCTATCTGCGCGGCCTGTTCGTGGCCGGCGCGCTCGCGGTCATCCGCTATGCCAAGATCCACGGCACCAAGCATCGGCCCTGGCTCACGGCACTGCTGGCTCGAAAGCCAACCAAGGTTGCGGCCATCGCGCTTGCCAACAAGCTCGCGCGGATGGCCTGGGCCATGATGGCGAGGGGTGAGCGCTACAGGAATCCCGTCGCGTTGGCGGCGTAACGAGATCGCGCCGGACACCCGGCGTGATGTGAAGGTTGGGAGGGGCGAACAGCACGTAATGCAGAGCCGGTCGATCCGGCGGTCAGGACAACCCACATGTGCCATCGCATTGTTATCGAATGCGTGCTTTTGACCGGGACCTGATCCGCGGAGGGGCATTATGGCCAGCGGTCATGTGAACCGCATCTAAAGGCCGAACACATGGCTGCACCGACCAATGCTGTAAAACGTGAAGAAAGCTCTTGCCAACTCGGAGCCGTCCACACATGGCACAAAGTGGACATCGCGCTCAATTGTAGGAGTGCTAAACTTCTGCAAATGTCGTGCAGAAAGGGGAGCCAATGTCGGAGATGGACCTGAACGCGCTCGGCGTGATCTGCAATCTGGCAGGCGTCGTGCTGGCATTTTTCTTTGGCTTTCCGCATCCCGAGGACGTCAAGGCGCACCGCGTCAAGCACCTGCTCTGGTCAAGAGCCGGGCTCGCCCTGCTATTTATTGGATTTACACTTCAGTTGGGCGCGATCTGGGTGGGAAGCGCGCCTCAATAGTCCTCGCTAGCCGACGCTAGTCGGTGCGGCGTTTCGCGTTTCAAGAGTCCAGCGCGAGCAGGGAACTTGCGGCGCGGTGATTACAACGGCCATCTCAAAGTCCATAGCTCGTTGTTGAGCGTTGTTCTGGCCAAACAGTCACGCAGCGTGGAGCACCCCGCTAAATCTCTGTGAAATGGTCTCGCAGCGGTACGCGCGACATCGCTCCGTGCACGCTTGGCCGGACATCTCTCGCAAATCCCAAGAAGTGAAATTGGAGCGTCAGGAACGGTGCTTGCCGAAAACAGGTTCGTCACGGAGCCAAAACCGGCCACTGCAATTATTTTCAATAGTGAGCGCTTTTGACCATTCCCGATAATCACACTGTGAAAACGTAAACGCTGCCTAGGAACCCCCCAAGGCAAAATGAAGGGCCGCCCCTTTGCTAGGCCCGTCCGGAAAGCGACTCGACCTCGTATCTTGTATCCGGATGCGCGCCCGCTGGTTCCCCCGGCGGGCGCATTCATGACTCGACGGGCTACTGCGAGGATTTCAGCCATCATGGCTATAGAGACGACTAA
>CAWFCM010000021.1:0-61333 GCA_963814215.1 uncultured Alphaproteobacteria bacterium
CCGCCGTGCATCCGGCATCGACCGTTCTTCATCGCCGGTGACTGACACGGGCTCCCGCGGCGTGTCCGTGCTCGGCATCGTGGTGCCTGATGCATATCCAAGTGCATGGGGTTGTTCCTTTGATTTTATTGCCACCCCACCCCCCGCCGCGACGTTGCCAACGATGGCTTGGCCGCCTGGGTGGACGTGGACGTGCTCGACCGTCACCTTCTGCTGTCCCTTGCCGCGGTGTCGGTTGAGACTTTCGAGAAGCGTTGTGTAGGTCCGCGAGAGCTTGTTTGCTTGACTGAGGTTCTCCCGCCGGCCCTCGAACGTCTGCTCTGGGTGCATGGCGCGGCGATAACACTCCATCGAGGCGCTGTGGGAGGCGACGAGCTGCGCGGCAAGCATCCCCTCAAGCTCATCCTTCGGCGCAATGCCGTTCATGGCCTGCATAGCGGCAATCCAGGCCTTGTCACGTTTTTCTTCGTCGTCGCCCGTCGACTTCAGGGAATTGCCGACTTGCTGGCAAATGGCTTGGTTCCAGCCGTTACTCATCGACCCGCCAAGGTGTTTCAACTCGCCTTTATAATCCGTCGAGACATCGAGATATCGCGTGACCGGTTTCTTCTCAACTTTTGGCATCGCGTCTTTCCTTGCTTGGAAAACTTTTCCCAGAGACAGCCGATGCCCTCTGGTGAAAGCTGTCCCATGGGACATTCCCTAGGCGTGTCCCGTGGGACAGTGCGTTAGACAAGAACATCTGGGACAGATGGGACGATTGGGACGGGCGGGACATTACTCCTCACCGATCCCTAGCTTCCGCTGGACGGTCGATTTCGACAGTCCGGTTCGTTCCGCAATGTCTCGGATGGAGAGCCCCTGTTGGCGCAGCGCGTTGAGCGTGTCGATGTCGTCGCCCGATTTGATGGATGACTCCTGCCACTGCTCTCCGATCAACCGAGCCTCGAAGGGCTCCGCCTCTGGGCCGTAAAACCCGCGAGCCTTCTCGAAGTGAATCTCGAACCGCGCGCCCTGGTCTGCTTGATAATCGGGCGGCTTCCGCATCCCGATCACTGTGTCCAGAACGTCCTCTTTCCGGCTGGTGCCGCGCTGGCCACCGTTCTTGCCGTCATGATGGATAAGCAGCACGGACTTGTTTTGACGGCGCTGCGCCAAGCACCACGATTGCACCGGAGCCCAGCTATCGGCTTCGTTCTCTTTCAATCCCCGGCAGATCGTGGACAGGTTATCGATCACCACCAGATCGGCATCGCCAATGACATCGGCATAGAACTGGTGAGACGTGGGATCGGCCAAGTCCGGCAATCCATCCCGCCTAACGTCCGCCGCTGCGATCCTGAGATATTCCGGCAATGGCGGTGCAAGTCCGCTTGCAGTTACCACTCGCTTGAGCCGCTCCTGAAGCAGGATGCCGGGCATCTCGCCGTCGAACACCACCACGCGGAACGCTCCGCCAGGGGTTGTCCAGCGCAGGAAGCCGCCACCCGCTGCAACGGCCCAAGCTGTGCCGAGCGCAACGTGCGTTTTACCGATGCCGCGCGGGGCGTGGATCATTGCTAATCCCCGCCGTGGCAGCCAGGGTGCTAGCAGCGTCTCGCGCGGCGGAAGTTGAGCGCTCAGGAACTCATCGTAGTTGATGGACGACTGCGCTAACACGTCAGCATTGGTCGCCAACGCATCCAGATCGTTGTTGCTGAGGTTGTCGACGTCGATCATATGGCCACCTCGCGAACCAGCCTGCGAAGCAGCGTGCGCTCACTTTCTTCGGCTGCCTTCAAGACCTCAAATTGTTTCGGCGGCAGGTGACGCTCGATCGCTGTGCGAACGAGTTGTCGCAAGGTTTCAGGAGCGATGGCATCAAGTTCGACCGAGATTTCGCCAAAGCCCTTGGACCGAGTATCGCTGGACTTGGTGGGTCTGGTTGGCAAGTTCCATTCGGCAATCTGACCCTTGCTCACCGCGAGCCGCTCGAAGTAAAGCTCGACATCGGGGGCCATCTCGCGCAGCGTTTCTTCGATCTTCTCGCCCGCGTTGACGCCGGAGGGGTCGAAGTCACCCAAGTGGTAGATGTAGGTGGGCTTATCGATTTCGGATATCTGCTCGGCAGCACTGTGGAGGAATGACAGGCTTGCATAGCCACGGGCCACCATCAGCGGCACGTCGAAATCCGAGGTTGTCGGATCGACTACCCCCGCCAACGCATCTTTTTCCAGCCATACTTCTACGTAGGCGTCGGCGTCTGGCCATAACGACTTGCGATAGAGGCGCGCAGTGTCGTTAAGGGCCTGTTTGATCGAGTTGAAGGTTCGAGGTCGACGCATCCATCGCGTATTGTCAGCCAGCCAGTCGTATGGCATGGCACCGCTGCGACGGAGCAGCACGAGGTCGTTTTGCACCCGCCTGTATCCGGCCTCAGTCTTGTCGACCAGATCACGCACGCTTGCCTGGTAGAACACTTGGCGCACTGTCATGGGGCGCATGGCCTCGACGATCGCGAGAAGGCTCTCGCGCCTGCCGTCGACCTCAACACCTGTCGACCGACGACGCTTTATGGGACTAGTCCCATATGCTGCTGAGGGGGCCTTCATGCTGCCGCCCTGTCGTCACGGCGCGCGTAAACATCCTCTAGCTCGGCAAACAACGCAGCACCGACGCCGATGCAGGTATCCACGACATCAGCGCCGCAGCGCTTTGTCGTGCCGAGATTGTCTGCCACCTCACGAAGCTGGCTGAGCGCTGACGGCACAAGACCGCCAGCGACGATATGGGCCTCCAGCACAATCGCGCTGCAGGCGACGGCGGCCAGAGCATGGCTGTCGCCGTGCTGTTTGTACTGCTCACAAATTCGGAGCCGGCATTTGCGGACAATAGCCGCCACGTCGATCTCCGGTGGCCAGTCCTGCCAGTTTTCGGTTGAGTTAGGGGCCGTTTCATTCTTCTTGCGGATCGCAATGCGATCCATTACATCGTTCAACATAATGATTTGCTTTCTTTACCCCGGCACGTTCCAGCGTGGCCGGGGTTTTCTTTTCCCGGCAGGGGGCAGCTTCATGGACGCGGTGAGTTACTAAGCAGCCCTTGGCTGTGAAGCCTTGTCGAGCATCTGCTCCAAGGCGCGTACCGGTACCCTCAACAGACGGCCAATCTTGATTGTCGGAAGATCGCCCCGTTCAGCAGCGGCGTAGGCGGCATTGCGGCCTAGCATTACAGTTGCTTTATCGGAAGGGTTCTGAATCCATGGGCGACCATGATTCGGAGATCGTGGACGCGGGCAGCGTCGATTGAAGAGACGCTTGCGTTGTGGGCGGCGTCGCTTCGGGAGATCAAGAAGCGGATACGTCCGTTGTTCAAGCAAGAGCGTGTTGCGGCGAATGCAGGTCTGTTCCTGGAGGGTCTGCTCGGCGATGAGCAGCGCAAGACCGGCTGGATGCGCGCGGAGGCGGCTGGCGATCCCGGCCCATGGCGGCAGCAGGCGATCCTGGGTCGCAGGGATTGGGATGCCGATGCGCTGCGCGATATCGTACGCGATTATGTCATCGAGCATTTGGCGGATGACGATGCGGTGCTGGTGATCGACGAGACCGGCTTTCTCAAGCAGGGCAAGGCATCGTGCGGAGTGGCGCGGCAATACACTGGTTCGGCGGGCAAGATCACCAACTGCCAGATCGGCGTGTTCGCTGCCTACGTTTCGCGCCACGGTCATGCGTTCATCGATCGTGCGCTGTATCTTCCGCAGGAATGGACCGACGATCCAGATCGCCTGGAATCTGCATACGTGCCTGCCGATATCGGCTTTGCAACCAAACCAAAGCTTGCGACGCGAATGATCGCATGCGCGATAACCGCGTCTGTGCCATTCAAGTGGGTTTCCGGTGATACCGTCTACGGTGTTGGCGACATCGAACAACGACTACGCCGAGCAGGCAAAGGCTATGTGCTCGGGGTCAGCAGCGCTCATGTGTTTCGATCCTGGGGCAAGCGGCAGCCGGTCGCCGGCAAGGCCGCAGACATCGCCCGGACGCGGCGCGCGTCCGACTGGAAACGTCTGTCGGCAGGGGATGGAACCAAAGGACCGCGGCTGCATGACTGGTGTTATCTCGAATTGGCCGATCTCGAGGTCGAGCAATTCAACAGCGCAAATCAAGATCTGTGGACCCGCGGTCTGCTGATCCGTCGTCATATCGCCGATGGCGATCTCGCCTTCTTCACCACCTGGTGTCCGGCGGGAACATCCATCGAAACGCTGGTGGCGGTCGAAGGCCGCCGGTGGGCGATCGAGGACAGTTTTGAGACCGCGAAGAACGAGTTCGGCCTCGACCACAACGAGAGCAGATCCTGGCATGGTTGGCATCGCCACGTGTCCCTGGTGATGCTCGCCTTCGCCATGATGGCCGCGATCCGCCATCGCGCTAATCCGCCGTCGCCAAAAAAAACGAACCGCACCATGGTAAAAACCAAAGCATCGCCACGCCGTCATTGATCCGTTGGTCAATCCAGGAAGTTCGCCGCATCGCCATCAGACTCGCGCGGAAGCGGATCCAACCCGCGCATATTATCGCATGGTCACTCTGGCGAAGAGCTCACCAGGCCGCCGCTCAGCGCGCTCACCTCAAAGAAAAAAGACAGCTGTAATGCTAGGTCGAAGTAGCGCTTGCCCGCCTCCGGCACGGAGATCGTCAGCGGATTATCGGTCGTATCGCTCATAAACGTATGTCTCCTGTGTTGGTGGCCATACGCGGGACACCTTGGCCGCTCTCAATACGCCACGGTGCAAAAAGCACCGCAGTGGGTTGCAAAGGGAAGATAAATGATCTACACGGAGTATCAAGAACTCCGGGTGATCCGGGTAATCTCCGTGTAAGATGCGATGGAAGATTTAACGCTCAATTTTGAATGGCCACGAGCCACCTACGACACCGCTAACACCCCGGCGGTGCCCGAGACGGTTGAGACGTATGGAGAAGGATTGCTGGCGGGCATGCAATTCGTGCGGCCCGCAATCCCGGCGGGCCCACGTTTTTTGATTTCTAAATCGAACCCAAAACTGATCCGCTTCAAGCGGCAGCATCTGGAAACCGCGGTCAGACAATTAATTGAGTTGGTAGGCATGCCAGAAAAGGAATTTGAAGGCCGAGTTAAGGTTCTCAGCCGCTACACTGGAATGCTCTATGGGACGTCGAGGAAGGGCACGACGGAAGACCTGAGTTTGTGGCGTACGGCTGGAACATCTCTCGCCGCGGTGATGCGAATACCCGGCTTTTTAAAGGCAAACCCGTCAAACCCGGGTGGCGTCATAGGCCGGATTAACCTGCGAATGGTGCCTGACGGTTCTCATGCCCGCCTTGAGCTCAGCCCCCCCACACTTTTTGATGCCCTGATCTATACGGCGGCGCGCATGAAGGTGACTGGTACGGATATTCGCCGGTGCCAGTGGTGCAGCAAGCCGTTCCAAACAGGCGGCCGCGGCCAGAAAATTGCCAGCGCTCGATTTTGTTCGACCCAGTGCCGCTACGACTACAACAATGCACGTAGGCGCAAAGGCTGAGAGGAGGCCGAAATGAAAGGCCATGTACGGGAACGCGGCGCAGATAAGGGGAGGCAGTGATGGCCAGCATTCGCAAGCGGACCTGGATAACCAACGGTGTGAAGCAATTCGCGTGGGTGTTCGACTACAAGAACAACGCCGGAGAACGGCACCAAAAGACCTTCCAGACCCGCAAAGAGGCCGAACAGTGGTCGGTGACCGCTCGGCACGAGATCAAGCAGGGTACGCACACACCCGCGAGCACCAGCCTCACGGTGGCCGAAGCACTGACCCTTTGGATTGCCGACGGCGAGGCAAACGGCCTTGAATACAGCAGTATTAAACAGCGGCAGGAACACAAGCTGCTGCACATCGACCCGTTCATCGGCGCCGACAAGCTGGCAACATTGACTGCACCGCGCGTCTACGAACTCGACAACAAGCTGCGGGAAGCCGGTCGATCGCTCGCAATGCGGCGCAAGGTTCTGACCAGCCTTAAGACCATGCTCAAATTCTGCCAAGGACAGGGGAAGGTGGCGCAGAACGTAGCGCTGGCCGTCGAGATCAAGACCGACGCTAAGCGCGACGTGGCACCGCTTCGTGCTGGCGTGGACTTTCCGAACCGGGAGGAGCTGCGAACCATCCTCGACAAGGCCGTAGGCGTCTGGCGTCCGCTCGCCCTCACGGCGATCTTCACGGGAATGCGCGCTAGTGAGCTGCGGGGGCTGCCCTGGTGCAACGTTGACCTCGATGCCGGGATGATCCACGTGCGCCAGAGGGCCGATCTCTGGGGGCGTATCGGCAAACCCAAGAGCAAGGCTGGCAATCGGGATATTCCAATCGCTCCAATGGCCGTCAATGCGCTACGGGCCTGGAAAGCCGAATGCCCGGCCAGCCCTCTCGGCCTGGTATTCCCCGACGAAAACGGCGACGTTCGTAAGCATTACGATATCATCGACCGCTTCTTCGAGCCGCTACAGCGGGCCAATGGGATGACCGTGGAGCGCTCCGACGCTACCGACGGCTCTAGACCTCGGATCGAGGCGAAATACGGATTCCACGCCCTACGCCACGCGGCAGCAAGTCTGTTTATCGCTCACCTGGGGTGGACGCCGAAGCGGCTGCAAACCGTAATGGGTCACTCCTCAATCCAGATGACATTCGATCTGTACGGGCACCTGTTCGAGGACACCGAGGGTGATCGGGAAGCCATGAAAAAACTGGAAGCGGCAATCGTGGCGGCGTGATCTTTGCGGCAAGGATGCGACAAGACGCAGGAAACTCTTGCATTATCAAGGGCTGGGCACGGACTTAAAATCCGTAGGGGCGAAAGTCCCGTCCCAGTTCGAGTCTGGGCGTCGGCACCAGGTCTACTTCTCGGAATCTTTGCCGGGCTTTTCGTTCGCAAGCCTCTCCAGGATCACGTGCTGGCGCAGCCATTGGCGGTGCGGGATCGCAGGATGGCCGCCGTAATCCTTTCCTGCCGGAATATCGCTGATCACACCGGTGCCTACTGCAAGCCTCGCGCCTTTGCCGACAGTCATGTGCGGCGCGACGCCGGCCCGGCCGCCGAGCAGCGCGAAGTCCTCGATGGTGGCGCTGCCGCTGATGCCGCACTGCGCGACGATAATGCAATGACGGCCGATCACCACATTGTGGCCGATCTGAACGAGGTTGTCGATTTTGGTGCCTTCACCGACCACTGTGTCGCGCATGCCACCGCGGTCGACGGTGGTGCCAGCACCGATCTCGACGTCATCGTGGATGATGACGCCGCCGATCTGGGGGATTTTGACGTGTCCCTGCTTGCCCGGCGCATAGCCGAAGCCGTCCTGGCCGATGCTGCAGCCGGGATGCACCATCACCCGGTCGCCGATGGTTGAATGCGTCACGACGCTGCCGGCTCCGATCGAGCAGTCGCGCCCGAGCCGCACCGCAGGTCCGATCACGGCCGCCGCGCAGATCACAGTTCCGGCGCCGATCTCGGCGTTCGGGCCCACCACCGCGCCGGGATCGACAATCGCGGCCTTGTCGATCTTCGCCGACGGATGAACGATGGCGGTGGGTGCGACGCCAGTGGTGCCGAACAGCGACGCCGGCCGCAGCGCGTTCGCGTACATTTTGCGCGCCACGGCGGTGAAGTCGGCCTGCGCCTGGCTGCTGCGCAGCACGATGAGATGAGCCGGCGCTTCAGCCTCGAACCGTTCGGCCATCAGGCAGGCGGCAGCCTGCGTCGCCTTGAGCGCGCCGAGAAACTTTCCGCTTTCCATGAACGTCAGATCGCCGGCGCCGGCCCGGTCGAGCGGGGCGATGTTTGTGACGCTGCGGGTGAGGTCGGCGCCGGCCTTGGCTTGCGCGCCGGTGAGCGCGACGATCTCGGCGATCGTCATTCCGGACGGCGGCTCGAAGAAACGCGACTCGCTCATCGGCTGGTCCTGTCCGGCAGTGGAAATTTCGATTAACAGGTGCGAATTAACCCGCTGTCAACGCTATCGCGCCAGCGTGGCGGAGCCGGTTTGGGCCCGCCGTGGCGGCATATGGACACGGATTTCAGATCAAACTCAACGTATTATACCGAAGCCGGATGGCATCCAGAAGGCACCATGAAACGGCCACTCCGGCGGTGCCAGTGGGAACGATGAACGCAGCATTCCAACCGCTCACGGCGCTGCCGCTGCTTGCCGCGCTTGCCGGATGCGCGGGTTCCGCCAGCGAGCACTTCGGGCACAGCGCCTGGGTCGCGCCGGGCAAATACCGGTTTCACAACTGCCTGCAGGCCCAAGAGGCCGATCGAGGCTTTATCGCCCGCCAGAAGGAAATCGAAGAACTGATGGCGCGCGCCTCGAAGGGTCCGGGCGGAGATGTCGTCAACGCCATGGTGTACCGCTCCGAGTACCAGCAGGTGCTTGGCGAGCGCCGGGAGATCGCCCAGGTGTACGAGGAGAAGCGCTGCACGATCGACAGCAAGCGCTCGAGCGATCGTCAGGTTTTCTGAAGGCTGCTTGATTTGAGCATGATCTATTCCGGCCTGCCTTCGCCCGCCGAAGCATCAAAACTAAAATGATGTTTCATGCCAGGGCTTCGCGCAGGCGGGAAACCGGAATCCACTTTTCGGGACTATGCTCTAGCCGAACCGCTTTCGCGCCAGCGCGGCGCCTTGGCCCAGCGCGACGAGCTTGGCGGTCGCGATGTCGCGGCGCATCGGAGCCATGCCGCAATTGGTCGATGCGACGACGTGCTCTTTCGAAACGTGCTTGAGCACCTTTTCGATGGTGGCGGCGACGTCCTCCGGCGTCTCGATGTCGTCGGTGGCGACGTCGATCACGCCGACCGCGACGTCCTTGCCCTTGAGCAGCGTGAGCAGCTCGACCGGCACCTTGGCGTTGCGGCATTCGACCGACACCTGGGAAATCCGGCTCGCCGCCAGTGCCGGGAAAATCTCCTCGTATTGCCGCCACTCGCCTCCGAGTGTCGCCTTCCAGTCGACGTTGGCCTTGATGCCGTAGCCGTAGCAGATGTGTACGGCGGTCTGGCATTTGAGGCCGTCGATGGCACGATGGATCGCCTCGATGCCCCAGGTCGAGACCTCTTTCATGTAGACGTTAAACGCCGGCTCGTCGAACTGGATGACGTCGACGCCGTCGCGCTCCAGCGCACGCGCCTCGGCGTTGAGGAGGTCGGCGAAGGCAAAAGCCATCTTCACCCGGTCGCCGTAATGTGAATCGGCGATGGTGTCGATGATCGTCATCGGGCCGGGCATGGTGATCTTGAGCTTCTTGCCCGTATGCGCGCGTGCGAAGCGCGCTTCGGTGGCATGCACGCGGCCCTTGAGCTTGAGCGCGCCAGTGACGGTCGGCACCATCGCCTTGTAGCGATTGTTGCGGATGCCCATCTCGACCTTGTGCGCGAAGTCGATGCCCTCGACGAATTCGAGGAAGCCGTGTACGAAGTGCTGGCGCGATTGCTCGCCGTCGCACACCACATCGACGCCGGCGTCCTCCTGCAGCTTGAGCGCGATCAGCGTGGCATCGAGCTTGCCGGCGTCGAGATCGGCGCCGGAAAGCCGCCACTGCGGCCACAGCTTGTCAGGTTCGGCGAGCCAAGCAGGCTTCGGCAGGCTGCCGGCGATGGTGGTCGGAAACATTGTTGCAGGCTCTTTTCGTTGAGCATGATCTTATCCGAAAACCGGTACCCACTTTTCGGGATCATGCTCGCCTCTATTTTGGTGGCGTTGGCCGCCAACCATAGAGCCAATCGTAGCTGCGAAGCAGCAACTTTCCGCCGATCATCCGAAGGTAGAAGTCGCGCAGCACAGCCTCGGTGCCGCGGGTGTGGTAGGCGCGGCTGTTGCGCCGTGCGCCGTTCTGCGCCCGGCGGGTGCGGCGGCGCCGCGCGCGCTCGTAGCGCCGCATCGCGCCGGGGATATTGTCGGGCGTGTGCGCCATCGACGCAGCCAGCACAGCGGCGTCCTCGATCGCCATCGCGGCGCCTTGAGCGAGGAACGGCAGCATCGGGTGGGCGGCGTCGCCCAACATGGTGACGGGGCCGTCGCCCCATTGCCGCAGCGGCGGCAGATCGAAGAGCGCCCACTTGTGCCAGCGATCCGGCTGCGCGATCAGCTCCCGCACCGGCGCCGCCCATTGCCTGCCGGAAAACCGCGCGATGATTTCCTCGCGCGCACCGGGCTCGTTCCAGCCCGGCGCGCTCAAGCCGGACTCTTGCCAGCGGTCGTCGTTGACGATGGCGACGATGTTGATCAGCGTGCCGAGCTTCACCGGGTAGTGCACGAGATGCGCGCCCTGGCCGAGCCAGAGCCGCACCACGCCGGTGCGAACGTCGGGCGCGACGCTCGCCGCCGGGACCAGCGCACGCCACGCGACGCGGCGGCGGAACGACGGCTTGTCGCGGTGGCCGAGCCGCAGCCGCAGCCGCGACCACAGCCCGTCCGCGCAAATGAGCGCGATGCCAGTCTCGTCCGCCGGGTTCGGCCCGTGCCGGCAAGCGACGGTGACGCCGTTGCCGTGGACGACGAAGTCCTCGACGCGGGTGCCGAGCTTGAGCGCAATGTCGGGGTTGGCGTGCACAGCGTCGGCCAGCGCCGCCTGCAGGTCGCCGCGATGGGTCACCCAGTACGGCGCGACGTAGCGCGCTTCGGCATAGTCGCCGAGCGGAATGCGAGCGAGGATCTGGCCGCGCGATGTACGGATCTCGACAGCCTCCGGCTCGACCGCGTTGGCAATGAGCCGCTGTTCGAGGCCGAGCCCGGTCAGGACGCGCGCCGCATTGGGCGAGAGCTGGATACCGGCCCCAGCTTCCTCGAGCGTGGACGCCTGTTCGAGCACCACGGCGCGGAATCCGCGCTGAGCCAAGGCAAGCGCTGCGGTCAGGCCGCCAATTCCGGCTCCGGCGATGATGACGTTGCGTGAGGGCGCCACGGTGCGGGCGCAGCGCCGCTAGGCCGCGTCGTCGAGCGCGCAGTCCGCCGGCCGCGCGGTGTGCGGATCGAGCGTGGGGTCGTGGCGGTAGAGCGTCGAGCAATACGGACAGATGAATTCGTTGTCGTCGCCCATATCGCAGTACACATGCGGATGATCGTTCGGCGGCAGCGCGCCGACGCACTTGAACTCGCGCGCGCCGATCTCAATCACGGCGACGCCGCGGTCGTTGTGAAAGTGGGGAACAATCCGGTCAGCCATGGGAGTGCTCGAAGCCTTGGTGGAGCGCGGCGCACCATAACGTCACGGTCCGGCTTTTCCTAGCGCTCCGTCACCAGAAAACCTCGAATTGGACGCAAGCGGAACTCCCAAAATGCGGCGGCGTCGCAGAAATCATGGTCATCCACCAACTCGAAGTCGATCCGCGAATCGTTCATGAACGCCGTGTCCGACCACAGGCGGTTCACAACATGAACCCGTTGCGCGTCGCCGTCGCGTTCATCGTTGCCGGGCTGTTCGCGATCGCCGCGCTGGTCGCGGTGCCGATCGCGCTCGAAGCCGACACGCTGCTGACGAGGCAGGACGATCCGGCGATGCTGACCGACCGCGCCCTGGCGGGGAAGTTCGACCGGGCCTATGCCGTCAAGGAGATCGAGGCGGCGCTGGCGGCGAACGATGCCGATCTTGCCAACAGCTTTCTCGAATTGGCGCGCGAGCGCAATGTGACGATCCCAGCCGCGCTCGACGCCAAGGTGACCGCCGCGGTCGACGCGGCGAACTCCGCCGCCGCCCACATCGAGAGCTTCGCGCGCGGCCTCGTCACCGGCGAGCCGGAGAACATGGTCGGGCTGGCCGGCACTGCGCTCGGCGACCTGTTCGTGTTCGGCGACATCCGCGACGCGGCGCGCGAAGGCGCCCGTTATGTCAGCGGCCAGCCGGCCGATGAACTGGTGCTCGGCCTCTCGGTGGTCGGGCTCGCGATCACCGCCGGTACCTATGCTTCCGTTGGCGCGGCAGGTCCGGCGCGCATTGGGCTTTCCGCGGTGAAGGCGGCGCGCCGCACCGGACGGCTGAGCGCCCGCATGTCGGACTGGATCGGCCGTTCGCTGCGCGAAGTGGTCGACTGGTCGGCGCTCAAGCGCGCCGGCGCGGCGATCGCCAGCCCCACCACGGCGCTGCGCGAAGCCCGCACGGTGGTGAAGGCGGAGAAGGCCGACGGCCTGATGAAGCTCGCGAGCGACGTCGGGCAGGTGCAGACGAAGGCCGGGACGCAAGCGGCACTCGATGGGCTCAAGCTCGCGGAAGGGCCGCGCGACATGGCGCGGATCGCCAAGCTTGCGGAGAAGAAGGGCAGCAAGACCCGCGCCATCCTCAAGACGCTGGGCCGCGGCGCGATCCTGCTCTCGCTCGCGACGTTCAATCTGGCGGCCTGGATTCTCGGCGCGATCCTCACCCTGTTCGGCTTCGTCTCGTCGGCCAAGAGCGGCGTGGAGCGAATGACCCAGCGCGCCATCGACCGCGGCAAGGTGCGCAAGCGCGAACTGGCGATGATGCAACAGCAGGCCTGACCCGCTGCGGTGCGGCTGGCCAATGTTCGCCGTTGCCGTCTATACGTCTCCCGCATGCCGGGTTTTTCTCATGGCCCCGTGGAACTGGCTTACCTCGACGAGGGTGAGGGCGAGCCGATCCTGCTCATCCACGGCTTCGCTTCGTCGAAAGAGGTCAACTGGGTGCAGCCGGCCTGGGTTTCGACGCTGACGCGTGCCGGCCGCCGTGTGATCGCGCTCGACAATCGCGGCCATGGGCAATCGGCCAAGCTCTACGATCCGGCCGACTATCACACCGAGCGGATGGCGGACGACGCGCGCGCCTTGCTCGGCCATCTCGACATCGAGCGGGCCGACGTGATGGGTTATTCGATGGGCGCGCGCATCACGGCGTTCCTGACGCAGCGTCATCCGGAGCGCGTGCGGTCCGCCACCCTGGGCGGGCTCGGAATGCATCTGGTGGACGGCGTGGGCTTGCCGGAAAGCATCGCGGAAGCACTTGAGGCGCCGTCGCTCGCCGACGTGACCGACCCGCAGGGCCGCACCTTCCGCGCATTCGCCGACCAGACCAGGTCGGACCGCCGTGCGCTCGCGGCCTGCATCCGGGGATCGCGCCAGGTGATGTCGCGCGACGAGGCGGCGGCGATCAAGCCCCCGGTGCTGATTGCGATCGGCAGCAAGGACGTGATCGCCGGCTCACCCGAAGAGCTTGCCGCGATCATCCCCGGTGCGCGGGCGGTGAGCATTCCGAACCGCGACCACATGCTCGCAGTCGGCGACAAGGTCTACAAGGAAGCCGTGCTGAAATTTCTTCAGGAGCGGTCATGACGATGCATTCCCGACCGGTGACGTTCACCGGCGCCGCCGGCAACACGCTGGTCGGCGAGGTGACGGGTGAGGACGGGCCGCCGGTTCTGTTGCTGCACGGCGGCGGGCAGACGCGCCACGCCTGGCGCAAGACCAACGAGGTGATCGCCAAGCTCGGCCGCGTCGCTTACGCGGTCGACCAGCGCGGCCACGGCGACAGTGAATGGGTCGCGGACGGCGCTTACACGTTCCCGGATTTCGCAGCCGACGCGAAGGTTCTGTCCGACACGCTGACCAAGCAAACCGGCAAGCGGCCGGTCGCGGTTGGGGCTTCGCTCGGCGGCATCGCTTCGATGCTGGCGGTCGGCACCTATGGCCAGGTGTTCGAGGCTCTGGTGTTGGTCGACATCACGCCGCGAGTCGATCTCGACGGCGTCGCCAAGGTGCAGGGCTTCATGCGCTCGCATGCCAGAGAAGGCTTCGCGTCGGTCGCGGAAGCGGCCGAAGCGGTTGCCGCGTATCTGCCGCACCGGCCGCGGCCGCGCTCCAACGAAGGGCTGAAGAAGAACCTACGGCTGCATCCCGACGGCCGCTGGCGCTGGCATTGGGATCCGCGCTTCCTCGACGGCCGGCGCCGGGTCGGGCCGGCTGGCGGCGAGGTCGAGGAGATGCTGGTGGACGCGGCCAAGCGCATCAAGGTACCGGCCCTGCTGGTGCGCGGGGCGTCCTCGGAACTGGTGCAGGAGAAGCACGCCAAGGACTTCCTCGAACTGGTGCCACACGCCACCTACGTGGACGTCGGCGGCGCTCGCCACATGGTGGCGGGTGACCGCAACGATCAGTTCGCAAACGCCATCAAGTCGTTCCTATCCAGCCTGTGATTTTCCTCATAAACGATTGACCTGACGGCAGGATCGCGTTTTCCGCATTGCAGTATCTTGGCCCAGCCCCCACCTGTGCTAGAAGGACGCCCCATCGTCAGGGACGTGTCGCGGAGACAGATCCATGGCCCAGCAGACGAGCAAGCCCATCAAGGCGATCGGCAAGCTAGACCCGGTTTGGACGCGTATTCGCGAGGAGGCCGAGGACATCGTCCGGCGCGAGCCGGAGGTGGGCACCTTCATCTTCTCGTCGATCCTGCATCACGACGCGCTGGAAACCGCGGTGGTGAACCGCATCGCCGAGCGGCTCGACCATCAGGACGTTTCCGCCGAGTTGATCCGCCAGGCCTATGCCGACGCGCTGGAGGATCAGCCGCAGATCGGCGAGGCGTTCCGCGTCGATATCGTCGCAACCTACGACCGCGATCCGGCGACCGACCGCTTCATCGAGCCGGTGCTCTACTACAAGGGCTTCCACGCCGTGCAGACGCATCGGCTGGCGCACTGGCTGTGGGGCAAGGGCCGCAAGGACTTCGCCTACTATCTGCAAAGCCGCGCCTCGGCGGTATTCCAGTGCGACATCCACCCGGCGGCCAGGATCGGCCGCGGCATCTTCCTCGATCACGCCACCGGCCTGGTGGTCGGCGAGACGGCGGTGATCGGCAACGATGTTTCGATCCTGCACGACGTGACGCTCGGCGGCACCGGCAAGGATCACGGCGACCGTCATCCGAAGATCGCGGACGGCGTGTTGATCGGCGCCGGCGCGAAAATCATCGGCAACATCGAGATCGGGCGCTGCGCGCGTGTGGCGGCTGGCTCCGTTGTCATCAATCCGGTGCCGCATAATGTTACCGTGGCGGGCGTGCCCGCCAAGATCGTCGGCGACGCGCCGTGCGAGGAGCCGTCGCGGACCATGGACCACATGTTCCCGCACAGTTGATGATTTGAAGGGGGCTGCGTGAACGTCCAGGAAGTCAAGAAGCTCGACGCGTATCTGCGCAAGCTGTTCGGCAATCCCACCATCCGCGTGGTGCCCAAGGCCGGCAAGTCCGCCGAGGTGTTCGTCGGCGAGGACGATCTCGGCGAACTGACGCTCGACGATGAGGATGGCGACCTGTCCTACAATTTCAGGATGGTGATCCAGGTCAGCAACGATCCGAGCCTGCAGCCGGTGCCGGTGCTCAGCGCGTATCTGCGCAACAAGTTCAACAACGACAACATCCGCGTGGTGACGCGGCCGAAGAAGACGGATTCGCTCGAAGCCTATATCGGCGAGGAATTTCTCGGCGTGCTGTTCGTCGAGACGGAGAAGGGCCGCAAGTCGTATATCTTCGAGCTGCCGATCCTCGACGTCGATCTCGATGGCGGCCCCGATCCGGTTTAGCGCGTGGTCACGCGTTAACGCTCGCCGCCGCCCGGCCTGACCTTCGCAATCAGACGATCGATCCCCGCCGCAGTGGCGCGCCAATCGGTTAGCCAGTCGCGCGGAAAACGCACCGTGATGTCGGCGGAGCCGACCTGGCGCTCATGCAGACAGGTGCCCGGCGTGCCCGCGAATGTCTGCGTGCAGCGCATCAGCAGGCGCTCGGGCGCTGACGGGTCGTAGATCAGATCCTCGCCCTGATAGGGCGTGCCGCTCTTGAATGCGCGCACCTGCAAGCCGCGCATCTCGACCGCGGGTCCCGTCGCGACATAGCGCGGATAGATCGACTTGAGCCGGTCACCGGGCGGCAGCGTGCCGTCGCTGCCGGCGATGGTGACGAAAATCCGCTCCGTGACCTTGGGCGCGTCGGCCGGCGTCACCGCCGTGGCCGGAAGCGGCGGTTCGAGCGACGGCCACAGGAAAGCCAGATCGACCCGGGACTGCGGGCCGGCCCGGCGCTGCATTTTGAAGCGGATCGCGGCGGGGGGCACGTTGAACGCGACGCCGGCGACGGTGATCGGCAGCGACGGTGCATCCGGCGACACCGGCTTGGCTTGCGGCCACAGCATGTAGGCGATCGGCGCGCCGGCGAGGCCGACCGCGGCCAGGATCGACAGCCAAACAAGCGCCCGCCTGGCGAAACCGCCGGAGTGGCCGTGCCGTCCGGTGTGCAGGGCATAGTCGGTCATGATTTCGGGCCCATTTCTCGAATCGGCGCCTATGGAACCCTTTCTCCGTTAACCCTTCCTTAACGATGCGCTGGCGGGCGGACCGGTGTTCTGGGAACTTGAGAAAACAGGATGGGCGGAGGCTAGCGTGTTGATGTCGCCGGAGTCGTTTTTGAGCGGAATCCTGTCGTCGGGTTCCGGGCATTGCTTCATGGCGCTGGCGATCGGCTTTGCGTTCGCGGGCCTGCTCGCCACCGGCTATCAGTACTTCACCGATCAGCCGCCGAGCTTTCGCCTGGTCAACCGGGGCCCGCAGGCCGTGACCTTCGCCGCCGTGCCGTTCCTGATCTTCTCGGCGCCCTTCATCATCATGCGCAACACCATCCGCGGCGCGCGGATCGAAGGCCGCAGCTTTGGCTTCGCCATGCTGGCGACGGTGCTCGCCGGACTCTGGAGCCTGATGTCGGGTACAGTGGTGGTGATGGCGCTCGATGCCAGCCGCATCATTCCGTAAGGCGTTGGCGCATGTCCTTGTCGGCGAACCGGTTCCCACTTCGCCGGGACATGCGCTAGAGTTCTGCATGCCAATTTACGAGTTAGACGGTCAGGCGCCTGAGTTCCCGGCCGACGGAGAGTATTGGGTCGCCGAGACCGCGGTGCTGATCGGCCGCGTGCGGCTCAAGAGCTATTCCAGCGTGTGGTTCGGCGCCGTGCTGCGCGGCGACAACGAGTGGATCGAACTCGGTGAGCGTTCTCAGATCCAGGACAACGCCACGCTGCACACCGATCCCGGATTCCCGATGGTGATCGGCTCGAATTGCGTGATCGGCCACAAGGTGATGCTGCACGGCTGCATGATCGGCGACAACAGCTTGGTCGGCATGGGCGCGATCATGCTCAACGGCTCCAGGATTGGAAACAACTGCCTGGTCGGGGCCGGTGCGCTGATCACCGAAGGCAAGAGCTTTCCCGACAATTCGCTGATCGTCGGCTCGCCCGCGCGTGTGGTGCGAACGCTCGACGACAAGGCCAAGGTGATGATCGCCGGCGGCGCCGACGTTTACGTGCGGCGCTGGCAGGACTACGCGAAGAACTTGAAGCGGATCGGGTGAGGTGGCGACCGGAAAAGACCTGCGCCGGCTGGCGCTCTCGCTCGAAGGCACCACCGAGGCGCCGCACTTCGACCGCGCCGCTTTCAAGGCGGTCCGCATCTACGTGACGCTGGCCGCTGACGGCAAGACGGCCAATTTCAAGTTCACGCCCGACGAGCAAGAGTTCAAGTGCATGATGGCGCCGGAGGCATTCGCCGCTATTCCGAACGCTTGGGGCAAGCAGGGCTGGACCACAGCAACGCTGTCGAATCTGAGCGTGGCGGAACTGCGAAGTGCGCTCGAAATGGCGCACGCGCACGGAGCGGCGAAGAAGGTGGCAAAGCGGAAGCGATAGGCCCGAACAAAAAAGTTGCGGCCGACAGTGGGGGCTGTCGGCCGCGCGCGAACCCGGTCTGGGGACGGGGAGGGGTGGGGACGTGACCGGGGACGCGCTTTTCGTCAGTTCAGATCATCAGCTCAGCGTGCCGTCGCCGTGGCGGTGGCGGGTCGCGGATCGCCCAGCGCGACCCATACGTTCTGGTCGCTCTGCGACTGGCGTTTGACAAAGCGGTATCCGGTCTCCGACCAGAGCAGGACGTTCTCGGCTTGGTTATCGAGAATGAAATCGCCCTTGTCGGTTTTGATCGTGAGGACGGCGTGGCCGTCGCCCTTTTTGTCGCGGACCACAGTGATCAGCAGCGCCTCGCGAGGCCAGCCGGCCTGCATCAACATGCGGCGCTTCAGAAGCACGTAGTCTTCGCAATCGCCCTTGCCGGTGTCCGGATAGGACCACTTCTCGACGACGCCCCACTGATCGAGATCGGTGACCGGCTTGATGCTGTCGTTGACCCACCTGTTGACGCGGGTGAGATCCTTCCAGGATTTCGAGGTGAGCACGACATCGCGCGGCGCGCCCAGACCGGTGGCGCAATCCTTCGGATGTTCGGTGCAGAATTCGACCCAGCCAATCGGCGGACGCGACGTAGCGCCGACCGAGACATAGATCGCGTGTTCAACCGCAACCGCCGAAACCGGCGCAGCCATGATGGCTGCGCAAGCCTTAGCCGCGCAAAGCAGAGCCCTGTAACGCCCCAACATTGTTTGACCCCTGTCGTCTTGTTGGGGCCATATTTCTCACAAAGCTTTTGAACCGGGGCTAAGTTCAATAGATCAATCCAAGTAAAAGCTGGCGATAATACTTATCAAATACTCAGAAAATTTGTTTCAAATTCTAGAAAATCCAATTTGAATAAAATTGTAACTTTAGGGATGCCATCTCAGGCGCGACGGCACGCATGCGCCCGCGCGCAAGGGCGCCCGTTAACCGCAGGCCGGCGAGCCGATCGTGAAAATCAGATGTGAAGGCGAGGGATTTTGGTTCGGCGGGACCCGCCGGATGGCAAGACGGCGTTTACCTAGAATTGGGCAACGACGCTTTCTTCGATCGAGTCAGGGTGCTGGAGCCGCGTGAATTCGATGGCGAAGCCTTCCTCGAGGTGGCGAACCACCCGGCCCGGAACCTTGCCGAGCGTGACCACGGCGCCGATTTCCGGCCGCAGGGCCGACGGCACCGCGATGCCGGCGCCGGACAGCGAAACGTCGATGATCCGGCATCCGATGACGGAACCGTTCGGGAGCAGCAGGGTCGAGCCTGGGTTGCGCGGCACAAAACGGCCGTGGCGGCGGTCTTCCGGCAGGTTGAGGATGTGGCGGTTGGCGAGCCAGGTGAGCTGCGCGGCGAGCTTGTCGCGCTTGCGCGGCGTCGCTGAGATGGTCATGGCGAAGCCATTGACCAGAGTGCGGGCGATCGAGCCTTCCAGCCGTCCGAGGTGATCGACGTAGGCGATGACCCGTTCGCCGACCTGACCGATGGTTGGCGCGATCAGCGCCATGCCGCCGGGTGACATGTTAACGACCTGGCAAGGGTACTCCTGCCGGTCGGTCAGCATGTAGCGGCCCAGCAGGTTGACGCGCACGCGCTGATGGCGGCGGCGATCCTGGGCGTGTTTAACGACGTAAGCTTTGGGTTGCAGCAGCGCCATGCGGAGGCGGACTCGGCATTGAGAGTGATTTCACACTGAACCTATTCATCGACCGTTAACGCCACGTTATCCGCCATTATGACGGACGCGGGTCCTAGTCCCGGCGGCCACCTTGATAGACAACCAAGCCACTGCGCAGCCGTCCGGCGGCGGCGGCAAAACGCGGGGCCGCGGTTGCCTCGGCTGCCGCGCCGATATGCCTGAGCATGCCGAGCTTGAGCGGGCCGACAGCCCTGGCGCCAAGCCAATAGGGCGCCGCCATCGGCGCCAGCGCGCCGAGCACCCGCGCCTCGGAACGGTTGTCGTGGGACAGCGGGAGCAGCAGCAGTTCCATGTTAACCGCGAGGATGGAGTCGTCGGCGGTCGAGCCGGTGACGCTCGCCACAACGCCGGTCTTTTCCTCTATCACCACGGCGAGCAATTCGCGCATCACGGTCTGGCCGGAGCGCTCCCAAAGCTTAACGAAGCTCTCGCTCTTGAGCTCGCGGCCGAACAGCGCGCAGAGCCGCGTGCCGGCAAGGCGGAATGGATAATGGCCGATGCCATCGGTCGCGAGCACGAACGTGTCGCCGAGCACCTGACGGATCGCGCTCGGTTCGATGTCGGCGCGCTCCGGCGCCAGGCGGTTGCCTCGGCGTTCATTCCAGTAGTCGTACAGCTCGCAATTAGACGGGTGTTTCATTGTTGACCGCTCCCTGCCTCGCCAATCCCGCATTGGCGCCCGGTCCGTCCCCTGGCGGGACAGTTTGCGGACAGCTCTGCGATGGCGCGGCGCACGGAGCAGCCAACGTGCCGCGGATGGCTCGCGTGGCACGCAGGCCCAGCGTTTGCGGCGTTAGCGTTAAGTCTGCTTCGCTGTTGGCAGGCGTGGGTTCGCCGCTTAGGGTGCGCGCACGAATTCCTCGGGGAGAGTGTGGGGAACGCGGCCGAAAGGGAGGGCCAAAAGCCCTCCCTTTTACTTGCGCGGGGCCTTGTCATCCTGCCCCCGGCTCGCGCATCTATGGGTCGGCCGAACGTCGCGCACCGCCATTGCGCATTTCCGGCAGGGCGCGCGTGGAACAGTCTCGAGAGCCAATCCTCAACGTACCGTCTATCGTGGTCGTGCTGCTGGCGCTGCTCGGCCTAGTTCATGGCATGCGTGAATGGGTGCTGTCCGAAGCGGACAACCGCCTGTTCCTTCTGACCTTCGCGTTCATTCCGGCGCGCTACGATGCGTCCATGCTGCTGGGTGGAATTCTTCCCGGCGGTTTCGGTGCGCAGGTCTGGACCTTCTTCACCTATTCGCTGATCCACGCCGACCTGACCCATCTCGGCTTCAACGCGCTGTGGCTGCTGGCCTTCGGCACCCCGGTAGCGCGACGGTTCGGCGCGTGGCGCTTTTTCACGTTCTTCATGATGACGGTGGCGGCGGGCGCGCTTGCGCATTTGATGGTGTATCCCGGTGCGCGTGCGATCATGATCGGCGCGTCGGCCGGCATTTCGGGAATGATGGGTGCGGCGACGCGCTTTGCCTTTCAGCCCGGCGGCTCGCTCGATTTCTGGCGGCCACGCGGCGCCGACCCCGATCGCATTCCGGCGGCGCCGCTTTCGGTGGCGTTGCGCAATCCGCGGGTGCTGACGTTTCTCGCCGTGTGGTTCGCGCTTAATCTTCTGTTCGGGCTCGGCTCGTTCTCGATCGTGGGCTACGACCAGAACGTCGCATGGGAGGCGCACGCCGGCGGCTTTATCGCGGGGCTGCTGCTGTTCTCCCTGTTCGATCCGGTTGCGCCGCAACAAAGCGGGACGCGCGACGAACACAGTCAGTTTTGATTGAAGTTGCCCTACAAGTTACCTGGGCTAACCGCTTTGCGGATGGCTGGCTTCAAATTTTAACGGGAACATTCATCGTCGGGCCGCACTTGTTGATTACCGTTGATGTAACTCAGCTCATCCCTGAGTCGGCTGAAAGCTAGGGAGCAACCCATGACGGTGCAAGTCATTCTGGAGGCCAAAGGTGGCAACGTGATCACCATCGAGCCGACCGCAAGCCTGGAGGAGGCCGCGAAAATCCTCGCAGAGCGGCGCATCGGTGCGCTGGTGGTGACGGGTCCCGAGCAACGCGTTGTCGGTATTGTTTCCGAACGCGACATCGTCGCGATGCTGGCGGCGCGCGGCTGTCATGCGCTCGATGTGCCCTTGACCGCCGTGATGACGCGGAAGGTCACGACGTGCTCCCCTTCGGACGACATCAGCACGATCATGGAACGGATGACGGAAGGCAAGTTCCGTCACGTCCCGGTGGTCGAGCAGGGCAAGCTCACCGGAATCATCTCGATCGGCGACGTGGTGAAGCACCGCCTGCAAGAGATGGAAAACGAGCAGAACGCGCTGCGCGACTACATTCAGACGGCCTGATTATTTGGCCTGCTGAGGTTGCGGGGACAGTGCGGCGACCGCTTCGTCGACGAGGTCGAGGGTGCGTTGCGTGGTTCGCACGCCGATCTCGATCGCCTCCTGCGCGTGGTGGAAATCGAACAGGCCGATATGGCCGATGCGCGGGCTGATCGTCACGTCCGGCGGATCGCCGGCAAGCCGCGCGCGGGTGACGCGATCCTGCATGATGTTGAAGGCGTCGACCATCACCGCAGGCAGTCCCGGCCGGTCGGCGCTGCCGAAGAACTGGCGCTTGAGCGAGCGCTCCGCGCTGAACAGCCCGCGCAGGCCCGAGGGTTGCTTGGCCAGTTCCTCGCGATAGCGCCGGTCGGTGTCGTCGGAGCCGTGGCTCGGGATGGTGAGGCCGCGGCCCAGCATGTCGGCGTTGAGATTGACCGCGATGACGAGCCGTGCCCCGAGCGCACGGGCCGCTGACACCGGCACCGGATTGACCAGCGCGCCATCGACCAGCCAGCGCCCGCCGAGCCGCACTGGCGGAAAGATGCCCGGCAGCGCATACGAGGCGCGTAACGCGTCTACCAGGCGGCCGCGGGTAAGCCAGATCTCGTGTCCGGTGCCGAACTCGGTGGTGATGGTGGCGAAGCGCAGCGGCAACGATTCTATCGTGATGTCGCCGAGCGCATTGTCGAGCAGCGCGCCGATCTTGCCGCCGGCGATCAGCCCGCTGCCCGCGATGCTGACGTCGAGATAGCTCAGAATGCCGCGGCGGGTGAGGCCGCGCGCCCAGAGTTCAAACGCGTCGAGCTGGCCTCCGGCGAAGCAGCCGCCGGCCACCGCGCCAATCGAGGTGCCGACGATCACATCGGGCTTGATGCCATGCCTGGCGAGGGTGCGGATCACGCCGATATGGGCGAAGCCGCGCGCGGCGCCGCCGCCGAGCGCGAGCCCGATGGTTGGCCGTTCGGCGGTCGGTGATTCAGGTCCGGGGGTTGCCTCGACGCCGCGGTCACTGTCCTGCGGCCGGCGTGACGAGTCGAAAACCAATGACTTTCTCCGTGTGCTCCGCCTAGCCGCCCCCCGGCGGGCGCGTCATTTTGAAAACGGAATCGACGACGGCGTATTCGTTGTAGCCGAGGCGAGCGATCGGCCGCATCGCGGCGGTGTCGAGCCGGCCGTCCTTGATGTAGCGGTCGTCGATATGGACGCCGACGACGTGGCCGAACACCACGTAGCGGTCCATCGTCTTGCCCTCGATGTCATCGAACGACACCGTCTTGAGCCATTTGCATTCCAGCGCGCAGGGCGAGGCCGCGACACGCGGCGGTTTGACGAGGCGCGACGGCGCGGCTTCGAGGCCGGTCGCCTGCATCTCGCTGATGCCGCGCGGCAGTGGCGCGGCGGTGCCGTTCATCTGGTCGCGCAGATCAAAGGTGGCGAGGCTGCAGACGAACTCTTTCGTCTCCTCGACGAAGGCGACGGAATCCTTCGGGCCTTCGCTGGAGAACATCACGATCGGCGGCTTGTCGGTGATGCCATTGAAGAACGAGTAGGGCGCCAGGTTGATTTCCCCGTTCGCGCTCATCGACGTGATCCAGCCGATCGGCCGCGGTGCGACAATCGCCTTGAACGGATTGTGCGGCAGGCCGTGGTCGTTCTTGTTGGTTTCGTAAAACATCGATGTTTCAATGCTCTAAAAATTAGTTGGCGCCGTAGCGTGTGACGATCTCGTTAAGCGCTGGCCGCGGCCGGTCATCCGCCGGTTTTGCGGCGCGTCCGATATGGACGAAGCCCGCGATCCGCTCGTTGGGCGCAAGGCCAAGCGCGTCGAGCACGTCGCGGTCATAGGCGTACCATTCGGTCAGCCAGTTCGCGGCGTAGCCCATCGCGTGCGCGGCCATGACCAGGCTGGTCGTCGCAGCGCCGGCCGACATGATCTGCTCCCATTCCGGAATCTTGACGTGCGGTGCGGCGCGGCTCACTACCGCGATCACCAACGGCGCGCGGGCGAGCCGCTTACGCTCCTGCTCGATTTGATCGGGCGTGGCGTCGGCACGCTTGATGCGGAACTGGGCGGCGATCTTGTCGCCGGCAGCGAGGCGGGCATCGCCTTCGAACACGATGAACCGCCACGGTGTCAGCTTGCCATGATCAGGGACGCGCGAGGCGACGGTCAGCAGCGTTTCGGTTTCGGACTGCGACGGTGCGGGGCCGTTAAGCTCGATCGGCTTGATCGAACGGCGTGTTTTGAGCAGGTCCAAAGCGTCGGGCATTTGATATTGTTGCTCCAGATCGTGCGGGTAGCATAGCCCGGACGGTGTGACAAACCCCCGCCGCGGCTTGAATTTGCCGCGATTTCGGACGAAAAACTCTATCGATGACTGTCAGGGGATTTCACTTTCTCGGCTGCATGCTGCCGGCCGTGCTAGTTGCGCTTGGCGCAGCCAGCACGGCGTCGGCACAGTCGCGCGGAGCACAACCTTCGCCCGGACCTGCCGCGCTCCAGGCGCCCGGGCCGATGACACAAGGCCAGGCGAACCCGGTGCCGCCCGCCGACATTCCGAACGTGCCGCAGCCCGCTCCGGGACCGACTATCCTGGCGCCGGGCGTTTTCCCGCCGCCGCTTCCTCCGGTGCCGCTGTCCCAGACGCCAAGTGCACCACAACAAGCCGTGCCGACTTTGCGGCCGGGCGAGATCGCGCTTGCGACCGCCGCGCGGTTCGGCCGCGATGCGCCGCAGATCACCTCGGGGCTGCACTGGCGCGTTTACTCGGATAAGCCCGATCAGAACGGCGCATTCCGCGTCATCAAGGAAGACCGCTCGGCGCAGCCGATTTTCGCGCTGCCGCGCGGCGGTTACGTCGTGCACGTGAGCTTTGGATTGGCGCACGCCGTCAAGGCCGTGCAGTTGCGCGGCGACGCGCGCGAGATGTTCGAGATTCCGGCCGGCGGGCTGTCGCTCAAGGGCCAGGTGGGCGACGTGCGTATCCCTTCGGGCCAGATCTCGTTCGACATCTACAAAGGCAGCCAGTTCGATCCGGGTGACCGCCGCCCCATCGTCTCGAACATGTCGACGGGAGAACTCGCGCTGCTGCCGGAGGGCACCTATTACATCCTGTCGAAATACGGTGACAGCAACTCGGTGGTGCGCTCCGACATCCGCGTTCAGTCCGGCAAACTGACCGACGTGACGGTGACCCATCGCGCCGCGGCGATCATGTTCAAGCTGGTGAGCCGCAAGGGTGGCGAGGCGCTCGCCAACACCGACTGGGCGGTGGTTTCGCCGGCTGGCGACACCATTACGGAATCGAAGGGCGCATTTCCTCGCGTGATCCTCGCCGAGGGCGAGTACCGCGTGATCGCGAAAAACGAAGACCGGGTCTACCAGCAGGATGTCAAGGTCATTACCGGCGTCGACGGTGAGATCGAGGTGCTGGCGCGTTAGACTTGGTCCTGACCGGCGGGCCGTCCAGATTCCAGCAGGCTGGCGCCGACGCATAGCCCGATCGGCATCCACAGCACCAGCCAATCCCAGCCGGGCGCCGTTCCGACTATGACAGTGAATTCGAGCTGTAACGGCAGCAACGCCGTGACGATCAACGCCGGATAGATTGCCGAGGCGGTGATTCGCCATGCGTGCAGCGCCTGTGCGCAAACTGTTGCCAGGAAGGCGAGCAAAGCAAGAGCTGCGAACACGCCGCCCCGCAGCAGCGCGTGATAGACGATGTTGTGCGGGTGCGTTGTCTCGATGCCGTCGGGCGCCACGGCGATAACCTTGGCAGACAGGCCGGAGCCGATCCACGGATGTGACTCGACGTGGGTGAGATAGGCCTTCCAGAAGGGCACGCGGTAGGAGTCGCCCCTTGCGATCAAGACATCGACGAACGGCATGCTGGCGAATATCGCGGCGGCGATCACCGCGAGCTGAATGGCGCGCCGCAGTGGAGTCTGGCCAGGCAACAGCGCGACGATGAGGGCAAAGCCGGCTAGCACGCCGATCAACACGCTGCGGGTCTGGGTCAGCCCCACGCAGACGAACAGAACGGCGGCCGAAAGGACGAGTAATGCGACAGCGCCCGGCCGCATGCCCGGCCGCGTCGCCGCGGCGAACGCGCCGACGCAGGTGACGCCGTAAAGCTGCGCGATCCAATTCGGGTTGTAGTACATGGTCAGGCCGGGGACGCCTTCGAAGCGTCGCGGCAGCCGGTCGAGCGGAGGCAGGCCGTTATAAAAGTGCCAAACGTTGTTCGCGCCGACCACGGCGGCGACAGTGCCGACAAACAGGAAGAGCCGAAATGGAAATTGCGGGTTCTGGCGCACCAGGTACGCCGTCATCGCCAGGAACGATGCGACGAGCAATGAATTCCGGACATGCTCCGCGAGGCTTTTGAAGCTGAATTCCGCGGCAAATGGCGCAGCCAGGGCGAACACCAGAAAATAAATAGCCGCCAAAATCATGATTGGCGAGCGCAGGATCTGCCAAAGCTCGTCCTTGCTGACCACGAGAAAGAACATCGGCAGCAGCACGACATAGTACATCGTGCGCACCGCCCAGACATTGGGCAGCACGAAGATGAGGCACAGCATCAGAATGTAGAATTTGGGCAGCAGCTCGTTGCGTTCAATGACGTTCGCCACGGGGCGCAGTCTCTGGCTGAGCAGCGCTCTCATGGCTCGATCAGCCGGCTCGCGTCAGATTGCGAAGCCGCGTGAGCGTGCTCTTCAGCGGACCTGCGTTTAGCTTCTTCTCGATGTCGCGCACGGCAAGGCCGGCGTCCTGCACCTCGAAATGCGGCTCGAACGCGAAGCGCAGCCGCTCATGCAACTGGCCCAATTCAAGCTCGCGAAGGATCGGCGCAAGTCCAAGCCGGCGGCATTCGCTCAACAGCCAACTCACCACGACAGGGGCGAATTCGCGAGATTCCAGTACATAGCTGGAATGGAACATGGCGTCCGTCGCCGGACTCGATGCGCCGCCCAGGAAGGCCGCATACACCAGCCCGCGCTCCGTGATGTGGCGCCACTGATCCGGCTCGCGGATCGTGTTGGCCGCATGCAGCCGATAGCTCAACAGCGGCTCGCGCAGCCAGCCGATTTGCGCTCGGCCGATCGCCCGCAACAGAAAATCCCAGTCGTGGCAATAGCGGAACGGGCGGAACGGGCCGATAGCGTCGACGGCCGCCTTCCGCATCATCAGGTTGGAGGTGGTGAGCGCAAAATTGCCGCGTAGCAACGCCTGTTCGATGGTGCCAGGCTCGGCGCTTGCGGTGGCGCGCGCGTGCGACTGCACGGCCTTGTGGTCCGGCCCGATCGGCCCGCGTTCGTCGCGGAAAGCAACGTCGGAAAAAACCAGGTCGTGGTCGTTGCGCGAGGCGAACTCGAGAAGCTTGGCGAGGCGGTCTGGCGCGTAGACGTCATCCGAATTCAGAATCGCGATCCACTCGCCACGCGCCTGCGCGATTGCGTCGTTGATGGTGGCGTGCGCGCCGGCGTTGGCGCGCTGCGACAGATGGGCGAGGGCGCCGCCGAACTCGCTCTGGATGTATTCGAAGCTGCCGTCCGTCGAACCGTCGTCGATCACGACGATCTCGACCGGCTGATAGGTTTGGGAACGGACGCTGGCGATGGCTTCGCCGACGAAATTCCGATGGTTGTAGGACGGAATGACGACTGAGATGAGCCGGGTCATTTAGGCCGCAAATCCGTTGAAATATGAAGCAGAATTAACACGTTTCACCGGCGGTGAACACACAGGGGATTGCGATGCGAAGGGTAGTCGCAGCGGCGCTTTTGCTGACTATCGTGACGATCCACGCGACCTTGGCCCAGTCGCGCATCCCATCGAGCGCCATGCCAGGCCGCGAGCGCGAGCAGCTTTTCGATCCGCTGAACCCGCCGGTGCCGCGCATCGAACTGCGTAACGGCCGTCCCGCGCCGGTCTTTGAAATCGAGAGGCAAAGGCGTCCGGCGAAGCGAAAGAGGTGCCGCAGCGGGAGACGGTGCTGACGTTACTCCTTGGTCAATGCGTCGAACGCTTGACCGAAGCCCTTGAACGACACCGGGATGGCGACATCGCGCTGGCCGGCGTCCTTGAATTCGAAGCGGCCCTGGACCGTGATGCCGCGCAGCCGCTTGACCATGTCGTTGCTCAGATCGAGATCGGCGAAGCAGCCGGTCGGCGCGCACCACTTCAAGCCGGCGGCGAGCGGCGCCGCTTTGGCGTCATAGACAAACCGCACGCCGCCGGGAATCCAGACGTTGACCGGCAGTTGGAACACCGCCTTGACCGGCTCCTTCGGTCCGGCACGGCCGACCGCGATTTGGGTGACCGGGCTTGCCTGGCCCGGCGCGGTCACCGCCTGCACCATTTCACATGCCTTGAGCGCGGGCGTGCCGCGTGTTTCGCAGCGCACCGTCCAGTCCTCGTAGGATGCGGTGGTGCGCTGCGGCGTGGCCGATGGCGGAGCAGCAGGAGGCGGTTGCGCGGCGGGCGGCGTAGGGGAAGGCGCTTGGGCGCGCGGCTGCGCCAGCGCGGCGACCGCACTAGCAACGATGAGTGTGAAAGCCGCCGCTGCCTTGAGCACCATGCGAGACCTCGATCCCTATCCACCATTCTGCCTGCGCCGGATGTCCGGCGCCACCGCCTCGTCGGCTAGTGCGGCGAGCGCCGCATCGAGCGGCATCACCTGCTGGCCGTCCTTGCCGAGCCGGCGGATCGAAACGCCGCGCTCGGCCGCCTCTTTCTTGCCGGCGACCAGCAGGGCGGGGACCTTGGCGAGCGAGTGCTCGCGCACCTTGTAATTGATCTTCTCGTTGCGCAGGTCGAGCTCGACACGCAGGCCCGCCCGCAGTGCTGCAGCGTGCAATTCGCGGGCATAGTCATCGGCGTCCGAAGTGATGGTGGTGACCACGGCCTGCACCGGCGACAACCACAGCGGCAGGTGGCCGGCGTAGTTCTCCAGCAGAATGCCGAGGAAGCGCTCCATCGAGCCGCAGATCGCGCGGTGGATCATCACCGGCGGTACTTTCGAGCCGTCCGCCGCGATATAGAACGCCTCAAACCGCTCCGGCAGATTGAAGTCAACCTGCGTGGTGCCGCATTGCCAATCACGGCCGATGGCGTCGCGCAGCACGTATTCGAACTTCGGCCCGTAGAACGCGCCTTCGCCCGGATTGATCGCGGTCTTGATGCGATTGTTGCCGTGCGCAATGCGTTTGAGCACATCCTGCATGATGCCTTCGGCGTGATCCCACGCCTCGTCGGAGCCGACGCGCTTTTCGGGGCGGGTCGAGAGCTTCACTGTGAGATCGCCCTCGAAGCCAAAGTCCTCATAGGTGGAGAGGATCAAGTCGTTGATCTTCAGGCACTCGTCCGCCATCTGCTCTTCGGTGCAGAACACGTGCGCGTCGTCCTGCGTGAAGGCGCGCACCCGCATCAGTCCGTGCAGCGCACCCGACGGTTCATAGCGGTGAACGATGCCGAACTCCGCCATCCGCAGCGGCAGCTCGCGGTATGAGCGCAAGCCGTGCTTGAAAATTTGCACGTGGCCGGGGCAGTTCATCGGTTTGATGGCGAACACACGCTCGTCATTGGTGTCGTCGCCCGCTGATTGCGCCTTGAACATGTTCTCGCGGAACCATCCCCAGTGGCCCGACGTCTCCCACAGAGACTTGTCGAGGAGTTGCGGCGCGTTGACCTCGCGGTAGTCGCCCTTGAGCCGGCGGCGCATGTAGGCGACGATCTCCTGGAAGATGGTCCAGCCGTTCGGGTGCCAGAACACCGAGCCGGGGCTTTCCTCCTGGAAGTGGAAGAGGTCCATCTCGCGACCGAGCTTGCGGTGATCGCGCTTCTCGGCTTCCTCAAGCTGATGCAGGTAGGCGTCGAGCTCGTCCTGTTTGGCGAAGGCGGTGCCGTAGATGCGGGTCAGCATCGGGTTATTGCTGTCGCCGCGCCAGTACGCGCCTGCCACCTTCTGCAGCTTGAAGGCGTTGCCGATCTTGCCGGTCGAGGTCATGTGCGGGCCGCGGCAAAGGTCGAGCCAGTCGCCTTGTCGGTAAATCTTCAACGATTCCCCCGGCGGAATGGCGTCGACCAGTTCGACCTTGAAGTTCTCGCCCTTCTCCTTGAACACGCGCTTGGCTTCATCGCGCGGCCAGACCTCCTTGGTGAAGGTGGCATCCTTGGCGATGATCTCGCGCATCTTCTTTTCGATGACCGGCAGGTCTTCAGGCGTGAACGGCTGATTGCGGTAGAAGTCGTAATAGAAGCCGTTGTCGATCACTGGGCCGATCGTCACCTGCGTGCCGGGCCACAGCGCCTGCACCGCTTCCGCCATCACGTGCGCGGCGTCGTGCCGGATCAATTCCAGCGCGCGCGGATCCTCACGCGTCAGGAACTCGATCTTGGCGTCCTTCTCGATCGGATCGGCAAGATCGGCGACCACGCCGTCGAGCGCCATTGCGACGGTGCGCTTGGCGAGCGAGGGCGAGATGCCCTTCGCGATATCTAAACCGGTTGTGTTTGGGGGGTACTCCCGACGTGCACCGTCGGGAAAGGTCAGCGCGACCATTCCAGTCTCCTTTTGCTCACTCGCTGCCTACGAATGCAGGTAAGCGTGGCCGCTACATAAGGCAGGGCACCGCAGGAGGCAATGTTTCGCGTTGAAACACCGCCCCGCCGATGCGACCCTTGTGGCCAAGAAACAGGGGAGGTGAGCCATGACGACCCGCCGCGCATTTCTGGGCCACACAGCCGCCTTGCTGTCGGCGTCATCCTTGGCCCCATCGGCTTTCGCGCAGACCTTCCCCTCGAAACCCATACGCATCGTCGTGCCGTTTCCGCCGGGCGGTCCTGCCGACACCGCGGTGCGCATCGTGCAGCCCGGCATGGAGAAGGTGCTGGGCCAGTCGATCATCGTGGAGAACGTCGCCGGCGCGGCAGGCGGCATCGGTGCGCAGCGGGTCAAGCAATCGGAAGCCGACGGCCATACGCTGCTTCAGGCGGCGAGCCCGCACACCACCAACGCCGCAGTCAAGCCCGACGCCAACGTCGACCTGCTGCGCGACTTCGAGCCGATCGGGCAAACCGGCAACAGCATCTACACGCTATGCGCCAGCAAAGCGTCCGGCCTCACGACGTTCGCCGAGATGGTCACACGCGCGAAAGCGAAGCCCGGCGAGTTGAAGATCGGCAGTGTCGGCAACGGCTCGGCGCATCACCTGATTGCCGAGATGCTCAAGTCGGCGGCCAGTATCGATCTCACCCACGTACCCTATCGCGGCGAGGCGCCGGCCATTCCCGACTTGATGGCCGGCCGCATCGACCTGATGTTTCTGACCACCGCCAAGCCCTTGATCGACGACGGGCGTGTAATCGGCATCGGCCACACCGGCGATGGCCCCTGGTTCAACTTGCCGAACGTTAAGCCGCTGACCGAACTGGGCCTCAAGGGCTTCGTGGTGCCCGGCTGGAATGGCTTGATGGCGCCGAAGGGGACGCCGCCGCCGGCGGTCGCCAAGCTCAGCGATGCGCTCAGTTCCGCGCTCAAGGCCGAGACCTCAGTCAAGGGCTTCAATAACATGGGATTCAAGCCGGGTAGCGGCACCGCCGGCCCGATGAAGGCCCAGATCGAAGCTGACATGCGGCTCTTCACCGCGGTGATCCGCGAGCGGAACCTGAAATTCGACTAAGCAGGTTTTTGCTGGCTCCCCAACGGATGGATAATGAAAACGGCTAGCGCCAGCATCATCCGTAACCTCGATCCGTTGGGTAGCCTGAGAATCTCTGCTTAGGTAGCGCACGATCCGCCGAAGTGGTCGCCGGTTCGCCGACTTGCGCCCACTAGGAGCGAGGCTCGGCGTTGGTGCCCCTCCAGCGTCCGTAGCGCCACGGCAGGTACCAGCGTGCGTGCTCCGGCAGCGTCTCGCAGACGAAGTCCAATCCGGAATTGCCCAATGGATGACAACGGCACAGCCGTGCCGTTGTCATCCACCCGCCGGCCCACAGGCCGTGCCGTTCCAATGCCTGGTCGGCGTAATCGGAGCAGGTCGGCAGGTAGCGGCAGTGGAACCCGATCAGCGGCGACAGCGTGTAGCGGTACGCCTTCACCAGCGTGCGGCCCGCAACCCGTGGCCAGATGCCCGGCGAGTTCCATGCCGTGTGACGATCCGTCTCCGACATCCGATTAAAATCCCACGCGGTCTTCAGCCGGTTCGACCAAAGAATGGAGGCCACAATCGTGATCCTGCCATCATTCTCAACCATGAGGTTGTTGGCGTTCGATGGAACTTGTCTCTTTCCGACACGCGCCGGGCGTTGCCTATTTGCACTAGACCCGAATCTGCGCCGTAGCTAAGAGATTCGACAGGATTGAGTTGGTCCGCCTTTTGCATAACGCGAGGGACACTCTCGCGGGTGAAGGCACTCCGATGACAGGGGGTCTCCGAATGAAGCGATTCGTGATCGGCGCTTGTGCGGTTGCGTTCTGCGCGCTTCCCAGTACGAGCCCGACTCCGTCGGCAGCCTCGGACCTGCGCGCGCTTCCGATGCAGTTCGAACTGCGTCAGGAGGGCCCGAGCGAAGCGTGCAAGCCCAATTGCCGCACCTGGGTGTCCTCCACCGGCGCGATCACCGCCGATACGCCGCGCGACTTTGAAGCCTTCGCCAAGACCCGGAACATCCGCGGCGCCATGCTGGTGCTCGATTCCGACGGCGGCTCGGTGCTCGGCGCCCTGGCGCTTGGCCGCGCGGTGCGCAAGCTCGGCATGACCACCATGGTCGGCAAGACCGTCGAGTTGCCACAGGTGAACAACGAACGGCGCGCACAACTCGCCCCCAACGCCTACTGTGAATCGATGTGCGCCTTCGTGCTGCTGGGCGGCGTCGAGCGCCATGTGCCGGCGGAGGCGCGCGTCCTGGTCCACCAGATCTGGCTCGGCGACCGCCGCGACGATCCGACCGCCGCCCACTACTCGGCCGAGGATCTCGTGCTGGTGCAGCGCGACATCGGCCGGCTCGCGCAATACACCATCGAGATGGGCGGCGCGATCGACCTGCTGGAGACCGCGCTGAAGATTCCGCCCTGGGAGCCGATGCGGCTGTTGTCCCGCGAAGAACTGCGCGGCATGAAGATCATCACCGGCAGCACCACGCCGGAGGTCAATTCCGGCGCGGCGCTGGCGTCACTGCCGATGTCGAACGGCATCCGCGCCACGATCCAGGAGCGTAGCTGGGTTACGCTGGAAAACGCGGGCCGCCTGCAGATCACCCGCAAGCATCCACTCACCGTGGAAGGTGAGGAGATTGGCAGCTTCGACCTGACCTTCTCGTGCGGCGATCCCGGCAAGGATATGGCCGTCACCTATTTTGAGCAGCGCCGCGGCGACCGCAAAGCCGACATTCTCACCGAGGTCGATCTGTCGATTGCCGGCAAATCGGTGCCGCTCAAGGTGATGTCGTCGCAGCCCGGAGCGCGGACGCAGGAGTTCGACTCGGTCGCGCGGGGCCGCGTGCCGGTCGATCTGTTCAAGAGTTTCGCCGACCCGCGCAGCCGATCGCTGCTGATCGAGACATCGAGCCGGGACCGGCAGACCGCGATCCGGATCGGCAACGCCGGCGTCGCGCGGAGCTTCGCGCAGCTCGCAACGAATTGCAGCGCGCAGCCGCCGGTGCGTAGTACGCAGCGCACCGAGTTGCGCCGCGAGGCTGAGGTGCAGCCGCGCTAGGATTCCTTGTGAGCATGATCTGATCCGAAAATCGGCATCCACTTTTCGGGATCATGCTTTAGCCGCGATATCCCTTGATGGTCTGTTTGCAGCCGCGGCCGTTGTAGAGCGCCTGATAATCTCTGCTGGTCTTGACCCACGCGCCGCCGCCGCGCGGCAGCGGCGATCGCGGGCATTGCGCGAGATGCGCCGAGAGCCGCTTGGCGAACAGCAGGTTCGTCTCCAGCGTGATGCAGACAATGGTGCGGTCGCCGGGCGGCGCCACGTCGAGCCGGGGCAACCCGCCTTCGGCGCGCTTGATCCGCGCCGCTTCCGAGAGCAGTCGGCCATCTGCGCGAACGCCCTGACGGCAAAGCCAGAAGCAGGAGGACGATGAGGGATCGCGCCACGGGCTAGCTCGCCGCCGATCGGCGCTTGTTTTCGATTTGGCCGATGGCATCAACCACGGCGTCGAAGGTCAGCAGGGTCGAGGCGTGGCGCGCCTTGTAGTCGCGCACCGGCTCGAGCACCGCGATATCGGCCCACTTGCCGTTGGCCGGCGGTGCGCCGTTCTCCTTGAGCATCTTGCGCACGGTGTCGCGCAGGCCGCGCAGCTCTTGCGCCCTCGCTCCGACGACGTTGCGCGCCATGATCGAGGAAGAAGCCTGTCCAAGGGCGCAGGCCTTAACCTCGTGGGCGAAGTCGGTGACCGTGTCGCCGTCCATCTTGAGGTCGACGGTCACCGTCGAGCCGCATAGCTTGGAATGGGCGGTGGCGCTGGCGTCAGGCTTGTCCAGGCGGCCGAGCCGAGGGATGCCCCCAGCCAGCTCCAGAATGCGGCGGTTATAGACATCATTGAGCATGGCGGTTTCCGGCCGCTTCCCGGGTGGGCCGGGGAATCGAATTGTTTTACGGCTCCGTTCCCCTATATATGGCGGGTCGAGACGGCACGAAAAGGGTTTCGTCGCGGCTTGGTTAGGGCTTGGCCCAGGTTTACGCCCAGGGCCATGCAGAATGGGAATGCGGCGTCCGATTGCCCCTGTGCTATGCGACAGGACGGCGGGTTACGCGCCCACCCGGTGACACATCCGGCCCAGGCTCACGCCGAAGGCGCCGGTCGAACGGAGAGATTGATGGACGCCATCATCAAGCCTTGGCCCAAAGGGCCGCTCACTGACCATGTTCATAAGGCACCGCAGCCCGTCACCCCCCGCCCATCGCGTGAGGAGGCGGAAGCGGCGGTTCGCACGCTGATCGCCTATATCGGCGACGACCCCAAGCGCGAAGGCGTGGTCGACACGCCCAAGCGGGTGGTGGGCGCTTTCGAGGAGCTTTACCGCGGCTACCGCGAGAGCCCGGCGGAAGTGCTGGAGCGTACCTTCTCGGAAACCGCGGCGTATGACGATCTCGTGCTGGTGCGTGACATCGCCTTCAACTCGGCCTGCGAGCACCACATGATGCCATTCACCGGCAAGGCGCACGTCGCCTACATGCCGGTCGACAAGGTGGTCGGGCTGTCGAAGCTGGCGCGGCTGGTCGACGTCTATGCGCGGCGGCTGCAGACCCAGGAGCACATGAACTCGCAGATCGCGACCGCGATCGAGGAAATCCTGAAGCCCCGTGGCGTCGCGGTGATGATCGAGGCCGAGCACACCTGCATGTCGCTGCGCGGCGTAGAGAAGCCGGGTGCGCTCACAGTCACCACGCAGTTCCGCGGCGCGTTCCGCGACGATCCAAACGAGCAGTTGCGGTTTTTGTCATTGGTGCGCGGCGGCCAGCGCTGAGACTATCGCGTTGGATTGCGCGCCCCGCCTTGCGAACGGCGGGGCGCTTTCATTCGTGTAGTCGGATAGAGTGTATTCTATGTCCGGAAAGCCCGACATCGAGGAAGGCACCGCCTTCGCGCCCAAGTTCGACAAAGACGGGCTCGTCACCTGCGTCGCCACCGACGCGGTGTCAGGTGATGTGCTGATGGTCGCGCACATGAATGCCGAGGCGCTCGCCAAGACCATCGAGACCGGTGAGGCCTGGTATTTCTCGCGCTCCCGCAAGGCGCTCTGGAAAAAAGGCGAGAGCTCAGGCCACGTGCAGCGCGTAAAGGAAATGCGCGTCGATTGCGATCAGGACGCGGTCTGGATCAAGGTCGAGCAAGTCGGGCCGGGCGCCTGTCACACCGGGCGGCGCTCGTGCTTCTATCGCGCGGTTCCGCTTGGCAAAGCGGGCACGGTGACGCTGCAGTTCCGCGACGCCGACAAGACGTTCGATTCCGCCAAGGTTTACAACAAGTGACGCATGGCTGACGCCGCGGGGCCGGGGATTGACGTGCAGCTCAACAGCGAGCCGCGCGGCGCCGTCGCCACCGTCACGGTCGACAATCGCCGCAAGCTCAACACGCTTAACAGCGCGCTGATGCGCGATTTCATCACGAAGATCGATGCGTTGGCGAAGCGCGACGACCTGCGTGTGCTGATCCTCACCGGTGCGGGCGACAAAGCCTTCATAGGCGGCGCCAGCATCGACGAGATGGCGGTGATGGGCCGTTCCGGCGCCGAGGCCTTCATTGCGCTGGTGCATCGGACCTGTGATTGCCTGCGCCGATTGCCGGTGCCGGTGATCGCGCGGATCGATGGTTATGCGCTCGGCGCCGGGCTGGAGGTTGCGGTGTCCTGCGACATGCGGGTCGGGACGTCGCGGGCCAAGTTCGGCATGCCCGAGGTGAAGGTCGGCCTGCCGTCGGTGGTCGAGGCGGCGCTGATCCCGAAGCTGATTGGCTGGGGCCGTGCCCGCGAACTGCTCTACACCGGGGAGGCGATCGATGCCGAGACTGCGCTGCGCTGGGGCCTGGTGGAACGCGTCGTTGCGCCCGCAGAGCTCGACCGCGAAGTGGACAAGATCGTCGCGTCGCTGCTCGCCGCAGGCCCCCACGCGGTGCGCAGCCAGAAGCGGCTGATGCAGCAGTGGGAGAAGCTCCCGATCGACCGCGCGATTGCTGCCGGGATCGATGCGCTGGTGCAGGCCTTTGACACCGACGAGCCCGAACGGCTGCTTGGCGCGTTCCTCAAGCGCAAACGCTAGTTATTTCGGGTTCGCTCGCGTCAGCAACTGGCGCGCACGCTCAAGATGCGGGCGGTCGAACATCATGCCGCCGATGCCAACCGTGCCGGCGCCGGGATTGGCGGCGAACGCGGCGACCACCGCCTCCGCCTTCTTGACCGCCTCTGCTGTCGGCGTGAACACCTCGTTGCAGGCCGCAACCTGCGCGGGATGGATCAGCATCTTGCCGGTGAAGCCGTCGCGGCGCGCCTCCCCGCACTCGCGGCGGAAACCGTCCTCGTTGCGGAAGTCGACATAGACCGTGTCGATCGCCTGTAGCTGCGCAGCCGCGGCGCCGGCCAGGCACAGGCTGCGGGCGAGGCGGTAGGGGTCGAGGAAATTGCCGTCGCGGTCGCGGTTCGCCTCGGCGCCGAGCTCGACCGAAAGGTCTTCCGCGCCCCAAGTCAGTGCTTTGAGGCGCTTGCTCGATCCGCCGTAGGTGCCGGCGAGGAAGATCGCCTGCGCCGTTTCGGTGGCGATCGCGATGATGTCGATCGCGCCGTCGGGCAGGCCGTGGATCGCCTCGCGGGCGGTAATCTTGGCGTCGCAGTGCGTGACGGCCGCGCCGCCTTCGGCCTTGGGGAAAATGATGCCTTCGGGATGGCCGGCCATCACCGCATCGAGGTCGGCGTCGGTGAGCCCGGTGGCGAAGCCGTTGACGCGCACATAGAGGCGAGGGCGGTCCTTGGCGGTGCGCGCCTCCTTCAGGAATGCCACGGTGATCGCCCGCGCCTCCGCCTTCTTTTCCGGCGAAATCGAATCCTCGAGATCGAGCAGCAGGGCATCGGCGCCGCTGCCGATGCCCTTTTCGAGCTTTCGCGGACTGTCGCCGGGGATGAAAAGCAGTGAGCGCATAGGGTTCCTTACCGCAATCACGCTGTGGGTGGGGGATCATACTCAACGGTTGGCAGGGAGGACCAAGAGATTTGGTCGGCTGGACGCCTTCCGGACGCTGGCCTACATCGGGACATGCCGCCAAACGCCAACCGCCCCATGTGCCGCCGGTGCCGGCGAAGGCGCTGCGGCTGCATCAGCAGGGCAAGCTCGCTGAAGCCGATCGGCGCCGGAACGCCCGTCGCCGATGACGCTGCTCAATTGCTGCCGCGTGCTCAACGCGCTGGGCCGCCGCGACGAGGATGAGCATTACCGAGACGATTGCGCCAACACTGAACGATCTATGTATCGATTGCCGTCTCGCTGGGTGCCGATCCGGCAAAGCGGCAGGCCGTCAGCCGCAAGATCGCGGCCAACAAGCACCGCATCTATCGGGGCCGCACTCGCATTGCTGCGCTCGAGGATTTCCTCGAGCGCGCAGCGCGCCAGCCTACGGGCACGGCCGCCTGATCCCATCGTGGCCCATGTAGGTGCCCGACCGCGGATCATAGGAACGGTAGCGTTGCATGCAGTAGGCGACCGCGTCGCCGACCACGGGGCGCGGTGGCGGCGGTGCATAGGCCGGCGCTGGTCCGCCACAGTAGGCGGGCGAAACCACGACATATGAGCCGTCCGGCCGCTGCGCGTAGCAGCCGTTGTTGTGGTACCAGTAGCCGTTGCGGCGTTCGCCTTCCGCAGCGATGACCGCGCCGGTGCCGCTACCGACTATGGCGCCGATCGCCGCGCCCCGGCCACCGCCGATCGCGCCGCCGAGAATTGCTCCCGCGGCGCCGCCAAGCAATGCGCCACCCAGCACGTCCTGCGCGCGCGCTTCGTTCGCCGGTGCCGCAAGTGCGGCGATCAGCAGCGCGGTAGCCCCGAACATTTTATTCATGCGTGTCTCCCGACAGAATGAGCGTATAAAATTCTATCACACCGGCGGCTGCTGGTTACGCCGGCCGCATCCGGATGAAGGCTTGGCGGTGGCATTCCGCCACCAGCTTGTTGTCCTGGTTGTAGGCGCGGTGCAGCAGCTCGACGATCCCGGCGCCCGGTTTCGATTTCGACTCGCGTTTGCCGAGCACTTCTGTCGTGCAATGCACGGTGTCGCCCTCGAACAGCGGATGTGGGAACTTGGTGTCTTTCATGCCCAGATTCGCGATGGTGGTGCCGTTGGAAATGTCCGATACCGAAATCCCGATCATCAGGCCGAGCGTGAACAACGAATTCATCAGTGGCTGGCCCCATTCGGTTTCCTGCTCGCAGAAATGCCGGTCGATGTGCAGCGGCTGCGGATTGAGCGTCATGTTGGAGTACAACATGTTGTCCATCTGGGTCACGGTGCGGGTGTAGCGATGCTCGAACACCTCGCCGACCGTAAAGCCCTCGAAATAGAGGCCGCCACGCTTGTGCCGGTTCACGTCCTGGGTCGTCGTGGACATCGGTCGTTCCTCCTACTTTAAGGTTCCATTTACCATACTCACCCACAGTTCGCCTGTCGGGCCGTACTTTTCGTCCGGCGAGAGGCTTATTTCATGGCGGTCGAAGCCCCGGGCACAAATGCCGCCGTGACCGGCGCGATCCGCCATGCTTCGCGGGTCACCGGCACCAATTTCCAATATCTGATCGCCACCGCCCAGGTCGAATCCCGGTTCAATCCAGGTGCCGCGGCCCCGACGTCATCCGCGCGGGACCTGTTCCGGTTTATCGAGCAGACTTGGCACGCCACTCTCAAGGAGCAGGGCCCGGCGCTCGGCTACGGCAAGATCGCGGACGCGATCGACCGTGGGCTATCCGGCCAGTACATGGTGACCGACCCGCGGCTCACCGACCGGATCATGAAGCTGCGCAACGATCCGACCGCCAACGCAGTGATGGCCGCCGCCTACACCAAGGAGAACGCAGGCAAGCTCGCCGGGCGGCTCGGCCGCAATGCCACCGAGGGTGAGCTTTACGTCGCGCACTTCCTGGGTCGAACGGCGCAGGCCGGCTGATCTCGCTCGCCGAATCCAGGCCCGCCCAGCGCGCCGACGAGGCATTTCCGGGACCGGCCAAGGCCAATCCATCGATCTTCTTCGACAAGGGGCGGCCGCGCAGTGTCTCTGAAGTGTATCGCATGCTGGTCAACCGCTACGCCGTGGCGCGCAACGATCAGGCCGCGCCGGCCGTCAAGCAAGCCGCAGCCGTCAAGCCAACGGTCATGCCGCAACGGCCGAGTTTTGCGCCGGACACGGCTGAGCTAACGAAGGCCTATGCGGCGGCGGAGCAGTTCAACGCACCGTTGGCGCGTCTGGCCGACACTGGGCCCGTCTTCCACGGTCTGTTCCGCAACAGCCGTGAAGCCGTCGCGCCGGTGGTGAGCGCGCTGTGGACCGCGCCGACCCCGGTGAGCGAGCCGGTTGCGCAGGCACCGCAGCCGATCGTGGTGACGCCCGCGCGCACCGACGCAACGACAAGCCTGTTCCAGGATCAGGCCACCGACACGCGCGCGCTGTTCCGCGGACGCGTCTGACCGCCGTTAACAAATCGGCAACCTGCCTGAATAGTTATGGTGAACGTTTTCTTAAACGTCTGCGTGTAGCGTCCACCATTGTCGGCGCGCGTACGCCGACCCCGCGGCGCTTATTCCGCGGTCGAGCGTTTCGGTAGTCGTCATGATCGTTCGTCAGTTTCTTCACTGGTTGCGTACGGCCCCCCTGGCGAGCGCGCCGAAGCCACCAGTGCACTGGCTCGCGCTTACCTCTACTCGGATCTCTCGGATAGCGATCGCGCCGCCGCTGAAGGCGCCATGATTATGCTGCTCGACGATCCGTCGCCGCTGGTCCGCCAGGCGCTGGCCGCAGTGTTCGCCGAGAGTCAGGAGGCCCCACCGACCATCGTCCATGCGCTGGCCAGCGATCAGCCCGATGTGGCATCGCCCTTGCTGGAGCGCTCGCCGCTCTTCCTTGATACCGACCTGGTCGATGCGGTCGCCACCGGCGATTCGGCGCGGCAGGTTGCGGTCGCCGGCCGTCCCGGATTGCCGCCGTCGGTGTCGGCCGCAATCGCCGAGGTTGGCTGTGCCGAATCCTGCCTCGTGGTTTTGGAAAACCCGGACGCCGAGGGCTTGGTGCTGCGGGCGCTGCTCTCGGGGAATCTATCGCTGTTCGAGGAAGCGATGGCCGAACTCACCGGCATGTCGATCGCGCGGGTGGTCGGCATTGTCCACGATCGCCGCGGCTTTGGCTTCCGCGCGCTTTATGAAAGGGCTGGCCTGCCGAATTCGACCTATCCGATTTTCCGCGAGGCTATCCATGCCATGCAGGAAGAGGGGTTCATGAGCGAGGTGGGCGATGCGAGCCGGCTTAAGCGGCGGATCATCGAGCGCGTACTGACCCGTTGCGAGACCGCGGCAATCGACGACGTCGAGCCGCTCTTGACATTGCTACGCCGCTTCGAGGCCGAGGCTGCGCGCGAGGAAGCGCGTATGTTCTGCGAGGATCTGGTGGCTTACGACGCGATCACGGAATTCGCCGAGGATCGGCAGATTGCTGCGTAGCGCGTGATCTCGAAAAGCGGTATCCGCGCTCTCAAAATTGCTCGCCCGGCGCCAGCGACGGGCTGGAAATCGCCTTGAGATAGTCCGGCCGGTGCTTGTTCTCGGCGGCCAGGAATTCGTCCGTCACTTGACGCAGCTTTGAAGTCAGGGCGTGGGCGATGACCGCGATGTCCGCGCGAGCATATTCACGTACGATGGCGCGCACCGCGTCGACGTGCTGATCGACGATCGCCAAAGGGATGCGGGTCAGATCGGGCGTGTGCTCGAGCAGGCGGCACAGGCTGTCGGCGGCGGGGGCGACGGCGGGATAGCCAAAGGTGCCGGAATCGCCCTTCACATCGTGCGCCGACAGGAACAGCTCCTGCCGGGTCGCCTTGGTCAGGCCGATCTCCCTGACCTTGCGGCGCGCGGTATCGAGACGCTCGCATTCGGCGGCCATCCAGGTGGAGAATTCTCCGGAAATCTGCGCCAGCGCCCTCTCGGCGCGCGCCACCGGGTCTTCCTCGCCGGGTGCCGCCGCGCGGACGAGCTTGCGCAGCTTGCTGGTGTCCGGCGTGATGATCTCGTGGTCCCCATAGGTGACGACGTCAGGCTTGGTGCGCTTTGGGCTGTTCATGTCCGCAGTGCTCCTGGACTCACGCGAGGGCCTTGGCCTTGTCGAGCAGCGATTGCTGGCGGATCACGTCCGCCTTGCCGCCCTTGCGACGCTCGGGGCCGATGTAATTCGCGTTGGCGTTGCGCCGCCGGTCCGGACCGAAGTAGGTCTTGGTCTTGATGAACGGACGCGGATTGGCGACCACGTTGACCACGTGCTGATAAGGCGCCTTGGCGGATATCGGCTTGGCAAGGAATTCGGTGATGCCGGCGTCGCGGGCGGCGGTAACACGCGCCTTCTCGGTGTGGCCGGTGACCATGATGATCGGCGCGAAGGGGTTGGCGTTGGCGCCGGGATGCCGAATCATTTGCGCAAGCTCGAGGCCGTCGAAGATCGGCATCGCCCAGTTGGTGAGCACGATATCGGGCACGTAGTGGGTGAAGGCGTCGAGCCCGGCCGCGCCGTCCTCCGCCTCGTAGACTTCGCGCGCGCCGAAGCCGTGCAGCAGCGTGCGGACGATGCGACGCATGTGCGCGTTGTCGTCGATGACGAGGAAACGCAGACGATTGAAATCGATGCGAACCATGCGGCCCCAAGGTTCCGGTCTTTCTGTCCGACCCACCCCAGGTTGACGGTAGAATTCTCCCGTTAAGGAACGGTTTAGGATCACGGTCTTTCACCGGCCCGCCCACACGTTGTTGGGCCAGGTCATGGGCCAAAAACCCAAGCACTGCCTGCATTTGCATTGTCGCATCGACCTGATAACGGTTACCGATCAGACGTCGCAAAATGGAACACCATGAACCGCAGCACGGACCGTATGCTCACCACCCATGTCGGCAGCCTGATCCGGCCGCCTGAGCTGCAAGAGTTTCTTCGCGCCAAGCAGGCCGGCCAGCCCTACGACGAAACGGCCTACCAGCGCACACTGAAGGACACCGTCGCGCAGGTTGTCAGGGAGCAGGCCGAGTGCGGCATCGACGTCATCAGCGACGGCGAATACGGCAAGTCGTTCTCGTGGTCGCAATACGTGCTCGACCGCCTCGGCGGTTTCGAGCGCCGGCCGTTCCAGGGCGGTAACACGTGGGCGCGCGGCGCTGATCGCAGCCGATTCGCCGAGTTCTACGCCGAGCTCGACGCGCAGGAGCGGGCTGCGACCACCATGGATTCCATCGTGGTCGGGCCGATCACCTACACCGGTCAAAAGCTGCTCCAGAAGGACATCGACAATTTCAAGTCGGCGCTCGGACAGGTGAAGGTGACGGAAGCCTTCCTGCCGGTGGCGGCGCCGGCAAGCGTCATTCCGGACCGCAAGAACGAGTACTACAAGAGTGACGACGACGTGCTGGCGGCGATTGGCGCCGCGATGCGCGACGAATACAAGCAGATCATCGACAATGGGCTGCTGGTGCAGCTCGACGACGCGCGCACCGCGGTCACGTTCGACCGCATGGTGCCGCCGGGGTCGCTGCAGGACTATCTCAAGTGGGTGGCGCGCCATGTCGGAATCCTCAACGAGGCGATCAAGGGCCTGCCGCGCGACAAAATCCGCTATCACGTCTGCTGGGGCAGCTGGCCGGGGCCGCACACCACGGATATTCCGCTCAAGACCATCGTCAACCTGATTCTCAAGCTGAAGGTCGGGGCGTTCGTGATCGAGGGCGCCAACCCGCGCCACGAGCACGAATGGAAGGTCTGGGCCGACGTAAAGCTGCCGAAGGATGTGGTGCTGATCCCTGGCGTGATCAGCCACGCCACCAACATCGTCGAGCACCCGGAACTGATCCAGCAGCGCATCGTGCGGCTCGCCAAGCTGGTTGGCCGCGAGAACGTGCTGGCTTCGACCGACTGCGGCTTCGCGCAGGGGCCGTTCTACCGGCGTGTCCATCCCAGCATCATGTGGGCGAAGTTTCAGGCGCTGGTCGAAGGCGCGCGGCTTGCGACGAAAGAGCTGTGGGGGACAAAGAAGGCGGGAAAGAAGAAGGGCGCTGCAAAGGGAGTGCCGGCCAAAGCCAAGCGACCGGCGGCCAGGCGCAAGCGCGCGGCGTAAGTCAGCGCTTGCGGTGCGCCGGCTTCTTTGCCAGCGCCTTCTTCAACCACCCCATTAGCAAGCCGGCGATCTCGTCGCTGTTCTTCTCCAGCATCATCATGTGGCCGTTGCCGCGGATACCGGCGTCCTCCAGCCGCAGGAAGGTGACGGGCGCGCCGGCCTGCTTGAGGTAGACCGCGGTGCAGTGGTCGAACGCCGCATGGTAGGAGGCTTCCCCCGCCACGATCAGCGTCGGGATTTTGGCGAGGTTGGGCAGCTTGCGCGCCGGCTCGGCCTGCAGCCAGCCACGCACCAGGCCCGGAGCGTCGGGCTTCTCCTGGCGCACGAAAGCCAGTTCCTCGCCGGGCTTGAGCGGCGGATCGTATGCCATCGGCACAAAGCCGAGGCCGTAGGTCTTGCACGGGCCGATGTCTTCGAACCAATCCGGCGGACCATTGAAGGACAACTCATAGACCGGTGGTCCGTTGGGCTCGATCGAGATCAGTGTCTTCACCAGCTTGGGTCGTGCGTCGGCGATCAGCCAGCCGTAGGCGCCTGATTGCGAATGCGTCAGCACGATCGCGGGGCCGATTTTGTCGAGCAGCGCGGCCGCGGCGTCGCGGTTGATCTCCTGCGATTTCTCACTGTCGGCCAGCGACGGGAATTGTGTCGCGTAGAACGCGTCGAAATATTTGTCGCCGGCCTTACCGCTGCCAGGCCACCGGGTGTGGCGCTTCGCCTGCGGCCACAGTCCGGCGCGCTTGGGCGCGGTGAAACGCCGTTCAGTGCGGCCGAGGTCGGCACCACCAACCGCGCCCTGCGACATCGACCAATGCGCCGAGCGGCCGCGCGCCACCTGGTCGACGACATAGACGGCGTAGCCGTGCCGCAGAAAATACTGCGCCCAGCCTTCGCGGCCGTCTGGTGTGCCGGTGAAATTGGTTCCGGTCTGCCAGTTGCCGTGGATCATCATGACCGGGTAGGGGCAGCGCAGCGTCTGTGGAATCCAGAACTCCGCGTACATCTGCCCGACCGTCGGCGAGCCTTCGATGGTGCGGTCGATCCTGCCGCCGACGTAAAGGTGTCCGGAACGCGCGATGACGAGCGGCCTGGCCGCCGGACGTTTCCGCTTTGCCATCGTCAGTATCCGAACTGCTCGCGCAGGATGCGCTCATCCAGGCTATGGCCGGGATCGAACAGCATCCGCATCGAGATCATGTGATCCATTCGGATATCGACCTCGCGGACGTCGCGCACCTCCTCGTGGTCCGCGACAGCAGCAACCGGGCGCCTGGCGGGATCGATCACCTTGATGGTGACGCTCGCGGTGTCGGGCAGCAGCGCGCCGCGCCAGCGGCGCGGCCGGAATGGGCTGATCGCGGTGAGGGCAAGCAGCGGCGCATCGATCGGGATGATCGGACCTTGTGCCGACAGATTGTATGCGGTCGATCCGGCCGGCGTTGCTACCAGCACGCCGTCGCCCATCAGCTCGGCAAGGCGTTCCTGGCCGTCCACCATGATCGACAGCCGCGCCACCTGATAGGTCTGGCGGAACAGCGACACCTCGTTGATGGCGTAGTGTTGCGTAACGTTGCCACGGCCCTTGCGTGCGCGCATCACCAGCGGATGGATGACGGTGGTCTCGGCGGCGGCCAAGCGTTCCTTGAGGTTGGCGTCCTTGTATTCGTTCATCAGGAAGCCGACGGTGCCGCGGTGCATGCCGTAGATCGGCTTGCCGGTGTGCATCAGGGTGCGCAGGCTGCGCAACATCAGCCCGTCACCGCCCAGCGCCACCACCACGTCGGCCTTTTCCGGCGCGACGTTGCCGTAACGCTTGGTCAGCCGCGCCAGGGCCTTGCGCGCCTCCGCCACGGGGCTCGCTACGAACGCGATCCGCTCGTATATGGGCTTTCGGCCGGGCTTTTTGCTCATGGCAGCAAAGGGATATGGACGCCAAGGGGGTAGGGACATGGAACGCGCGGTGTTCGTCTATACGACTTGGCCCTCGGCTGTCGAGGCGGAGCAAGCCGGCCACGCGCTAGTCGAGCAGCGCCTCGCAGCTTGCGTAAATATCTTGCCCAACATGGTGTCGGTCTATCGATGGGAGGGGAAGGTGGAGCGCGGCGAGGAGGCGGTGATGATCGTCAAGACCCGCGCTTCATTGGCGGAGGCGGTGGAAAAGGCAGTCAAGACAATGCACTCCTACACCACGCCTGCGATCTTGGTGCTGCCGCTGGAAAGCGTGGAAAGCAACTACCTCAGCTGGCTGTTGGCCGAGACCGAGGCTGCGAAGACCTGAATCCTATTTCTTGCGGCTCTGCTGCCAGTAGCTCAGATCGGTGACGACCTTGAGGTCGAACTTGCGGTCCGCGGCGATGTCACCGGACTTCTGCAGTGTGTCGAAAACCTTCGCCATGCCGCGCTCGTTGATGCCGAGCTGCGGATCAAGGATGGCGAGCTTTTCCATGTCGCCGAGCGCGCGGTTGGCCAATTCAACGGTGGTGTGCAATTCTACGGCCGCGATCTGTGCCACCTCAGCGCGGTTGGTGTTCATGAAATCGCGGCCGCGCTGTACCGCGCGCAGGAACCGCACGACGACATCGCGGTTTTTCTCCGCCCATTTCTGGTCGGCGTTAATGGTGGTGAACTGCCAGTCCGGCACGAACGGGATCACCGAGCCGAGATTGTTGAAGCCGGCGGCCTCGGCCTCGTAGCTCAACGGAAATGGCTGAAGTCCGGCGTCGATCTTGCCTTCTTTGAGGAGCCGCCAGCGGGTCGGTGCGCCACCCACTGCGGTCATCTTGTAGTCCGCTGGCGTCAACCCGATCGCCTTGGCGATGTCCTGCACCACGTAGGTCGAGCCTTCCTTCTCCGACAGGATTCCGATATTGGCGCCGCGCAGTTGTGCCAGCGTCTTGATCTCGGGCTTGGTGATGATGAAGTGCGGCAGCCGGCCGGTGTTGCCGGCGATGATGCGCAGCGTGCCGCCCCTGTAGGCGTCGATCACAACGGCTTCGGGCGTGCCCATTGCGATCTGCATCTGTCCCGAGCGCAGCGCGGCGTTGATCTTCTCGGCGTTGTCGAGGATATGGCTGGTGGTGTCGAGCCCTTCGTCTTTCATGAAGCCTTGACGCTGCGCCACCCAGAGCGGCAGGCTGAACAGCGTGCGCGAGACGTTGGCGACATGCACTACGTCCGCGGCGCGGGCGCCGGGCGGACCGGTCAGGCAGGCGAGGGCAATTGCAGCCGCGATGACGGCGCGACGGGCCATGACGATCCTCCCCATGCCTGCGGGCGAAACTGGCTCGCCCGCGCCGGTTATTCGAAGCAGTCTGCCCGATCAGTAGGCGCGCGTGCCTTCAATGACTTCCTTGAGCATCACGTATTCGCGACACTCTGTGTTGCCGCAGATCGACGCCACCTTGATCAGGTGATCGCGCGCCTTGAGCAGGTTGCCCTGCTCAGCGTGCCACATGCCGTAGTAAGACCAGGTGAGGGTGTGGCCCGGATTGGCGGCCAGCGCCCTTTCATACCAGAGCTTGGCGTCATCGTAGCGGCCGAGCTTGCGGCTCGAGAAGCCGATCAGGTTGGCGACGTCAGGATGATCATCCTGGCCGAGCGAGCGCAGCTTGGCGATGCCGCCGGCGAAATCGTTGTCCCGGTAGATCATCGCGTGCGCGGCCTTGTAGCCGTCGATGAATTGCTGCTCCGACTTCTTATCTTCTTTCTTGGGCGGCTTGCGCTTGCTCTTGGCGTCGGCCGGTTTCTGGGATTGGGTCTGCGGCGGTGAGCTTGGCGTGTTGGTGTCGGCTGCAACAGCCGGTTTCGGCGCGACCAGCAAAGAGGCCGCCAACAACGCGGATATGCGGAAAATGGCGCTCATGGTTTCCTCCGGAAGGGCGGTGCGGAATGTCGCTTGCCGCTGCGTGCCTCAAGATTAGCCGATCCGGATTGCAGAACAACAACGCCGCGCCGTTATTTCGCGCGGTCCGATCAACTCGGCGTGTGGAAGTTCGATCTGTCGCTTGACTCCGCTTCAGGGGCAAGGGAGCATTCGGATGTGCTGGTTCCCCGGTGCGAACCGGGGAGGAAAGAGGGAACACGGAGACTGCACGTTGCAGCAATCCGTGGCTGCCCCCGCAACTGTAAGCGGCGAGTCCGCGTCCAAAGTGGCCACTGGGCAACCGGGAAGGCCGGACGCAGACAGCGACCCGCGAGCCAGGAGACCTGCCAGCGCTGTCACCCAACCGGTGGACGGGGAGTCCATACGGAGCGGTTGTTCGCAGCGGTGACGTCATGCCGATGCGAATGCCGTGCGAGTGATGCAAATCACCCCACGATTTCCGCAGCCAACGTCGGACGCCGCAGCGTCCCAACGCTTGCGTGCCTTCGCGTCGGACTTGGTCTCACCGACACGCCCGTCCTCGGACGGCGGGCGCGAACGAAGGAGTTTGCTATGGGGGCGTCATCAGTGCGTCGCTTTGCCGGTCAATTGGCCGCTACAACCGCCGTCGCAGGGATCCTCGCCACCTCCGCGCAGGCGCAACAAGCCATTCCGCTTCCAGGAATTGACGTCACATCGAGCCGGCTCGGCCAGGGCATCGTCGGCGCCTCGACATCTATCATCACCGCGGAGGAGATCGCGCGGTCGCCGAGTTCGACGCTCCAGGATATTCTGTCGCGCGAGCCTGGCATACAGGTGACCAATCTGTTCGGCGGCGTGAACGGCGTCGGCAGCACGGTCGACATGCGCGGTTTCGGCGCGGCGGCCGCATCCAACTCGTTGATCCTCATCAACGGCCGCCGCATCAACGATCTCGATCTCGTGGGGATCGATCTCGCCGCGATCCCGCGCGACAGCATCGAGCGCATCGAGATCACGCGGGGCAATAGCGGCGCCGTGCTCTACGGCGACGGCGCGGTCGGCGGCGTAATCAACATTGTGACCAAGTCGGGCGTCGGGCTGCCGCCGAAGGCACGGTTCGAGGGTGCATTCGGATCGTTCAGGCAGCGCGAAGCCAACGGGTCGTTCAGCGGATCGAGCGGGCCGTGGTCGGCAAGCGTCTATGGCCTGGCGATGAACTCCGACGGTTATCGGGAGAACAACGACTACAAACAGCGCAGCGCCTTGGGCGATTTCCGCTACACCGTTCAGGAGGGCAGCGCCTATCTCAACCTTTCCGGCGACGATCAAGACATCGGGCTGCCCGGCGCCCGGCGCGTCGATCCGCGGGTCGGAATGAACCAACTCGTCACCAACTGGCGCGGCGCGACTACTCCCTTCGACTTTGCGGGCAAGCAAGGCGCAAGCATAACGGGCGGCATCACCCGCATGCTGGCGCCGGGCGTCGAGCTGATCGTCGATGGCGGCACGCGAGAGAAAAAGCAGCAGGCGCAGTTCTATTTTGCAACGCCTACAGTCGCAACCCTCAACCCGCTCAGCGCGGTCGATACGGTTTTGCAAACATCGTCGCTGACGCCGCGCCTCAAGCTCAATGGTATCGCCGCCAGTATGCCGTGGAACGCGACGACCGGCATCGACTACTACCTGTCATCATATGCGTCCGACCGTTCGCAATTCCTCGGTGCGATCCCAATCAATCGTTACAACTTGATGCAGTCATCGCTCGGCTATTACTATCAGCACACGGCGTCGGTGCTGCCGACCACCGACCTGTCGGCGGGGTTCCGGGGGCAGCGAACGAGCCTGCGCGCGAGCGGCACATTCAACCCCGATGCTCCGGGCGGATCGTTCTGCGATCCTTTTTTTGGATGCTTCCCCGCCGGTGTGGCTCCGGTGCCGCTCGATAGCAGCCAGGATAACCGCGCGTACCATGTCGGGGCCGAACACCGCTTCACGCAGAACTTCGCCGTGTTCGGCCGTATCGCGCAGAGCTTCCGCGCCCCGAACGTCGATGAGCGCGTCGGCATGGCGACGCCTCAAGGCGTCGACCCCACCAACTTCGATCTGCGAACGCAGAAGTCGCACGACTATGAAGGCGGCCTTCGCATCCATGTCGGGCCGTTCGACATGCAGACCAGTGTCTATGATATGCGGCTGACGGATGAGATCCATTTCCGTTTTCTGCCGAATTTCGAAAGCAAGAACATCAATCTCGATCCGACACGCCGCTATGGCAGCGAAACGATGGCGAGCTTGCGGGTCAACGAGCGGCTTCGTTTCAAGGGCGGCGTTGCCTATACGCGGGCGGTGTTCCGCGAGGGGCTGCTGGCAGGCAACGACGTGCCGCTGGTATCGACCTGGACCGGCAGCGCCGCCGTATCCTGGGACGTGCTGCCGCAATGGCTGACCTTCGACGGCGTGGTGCGCTACATCGGCAGCCGGCGGATGGACAACGACCAGCTCAACATTCAGCCGCTGATCCCGGCGCACTACCTCGTTGATGTCAGATTGGGCGGCAAGGTCGACCGGTTCTTCTGGTCGTTCTCGATCCAGAATCTGTTCGATACCAGCTACTTCGACTACGCGGTCGCGAGCCCATTCCCGTTCGGGTTTGACAGCGCGATCGGCGTCTACAACGCCTATCCGCAGCCTGGCCGGACCTACATGTTGCGGGCCGGCGTCAATCTGCTGTGATGGACGTGGCGGCCGGCGCGTAGGGGCGCTGGCCGCTTGCTGCCTCACATCGGCTGCCACATCGCCGGCACCACCTCGTAGCCCGTGCCGGTCTTGACGATGTGGCCTGTCGCAGGAAATGGAAAATGGTAGCCGGCGACCTGCGTCCGGTCGGCGGCGGCGCGGTCGAGCAGGCGCTTGCGGTTGGCCACCGCCAGCGGGCCGTCCATGTCGAAGATGCCCTGCCATTCCGGGTTGCGGGCGAACAGCCATGGATGATTGGTCGTGTCGCTTAGCACCAGCAGCGATTGACTGCCCGAGTTGACCGCGAAAGCAGTGTGGCCCGGCGTGTGACCGTAAGCGGCAATCGTGCCGATGCCAGGAGCGACGTCCTTGCCCGGATCGAAACGCTTCACCTCACCGGCGATGTCGCGGAAGATGCGCCGCGCGTTGAGGAAGAGCGGCCGCATCGCCTCGGGCGCCGCGGTCATGCTGGCATCGTCCATCCAGTACGCCCACTCCGGCGCCGGCACGTGAATCTCGGCATTGGGGAATACCTTCTTGCCGTCCTTGTCCTTGATGCCGTTGATGTGGTCGGGATGGAAATGCGAGACCGCGATGGTGTCGATTGCTTCGGGCTTCACGCCCGCGGCGGCGAGCGCGCCGGGCATATGTCCGGTGGTGGGGCCAAGCTGGCCGCCGGTGCCGGCGTCGAGCAGGACGAGCTTCGAACCGGTGTTGACCAGCAACGCGGTAAAGGACGTCGGCACGATGCCGGGCTGCAGGAAGGAATCGCTCAGCGCCTTGTTCACCTGATCGGGACTGGCATTGCGCACGAACTTCTCATCGATCTTGCGGAACCAGGTGCCGTCGTAGAGCGCGGTGACCTCGAAGCTGCCAATCTTCTGACGATAGACCCCGGGGTTTTGCACGCCGGCGGCCGGTGCCGCGGCCATCGCGGGAATGGATGCGCGCGTGGCCACTGCGGCTGAGCCAGCGAGCAGATTGCGGCGGCTGATGTCCTGCATGGAATCCTCCCGGGTCACGATCGCAGGAAGAATTCTAGTCCATTGCAGAGGCGAGGGTCAGCCGGGCAGATCGGTCTTCTGCTGCGGGTAGACGTGGTCGTACACGACGCGGCCGGCGATCAGGATCGGGGTCGCGAGAAACGCTCCCATCGGCCCCCACATCCAGGCCCAGAACGCGATACCGAGAAAGATCGACAGTGGGTGGATGGAGAGCACCTGACGGCCGACGATGGCCGGCGACAGGAACTGTCCTTCGACCAGCGTGATCGCCATGAAGATGCCGGGCGGCAGCAACGCGCCGAGAATGGTTGGATAGGTCAGCAATCCGATCACGAACAGCAGGACGTACATGATTGCCGGACCGACATAGGGGATGTAGTTCAAGCCGAATGCGAGGAAACCCCATAGCAACGGGGCCGGCAGGCCGAGCAGGTAGGCCATGATGGTGGTGACGATGCCGAGCGACAGGTTGATCGCTGTGACCACAATGAGGTAACCGCCCAGGTTGTCCTCAATGTCGTTGAGGATCTTCAACGCGCGCAGGCGTGACTCACGTGACGCGCACCAGTTGAGCGCGTACTTGCGAAATTCGGTGCGGCCGATGATGAAGAAAAACAGGGTCCCGAAGAACAGCACGAGTTGCATTAAGAGTTGGATGGCGGCGGGCGTCACCACAGTTACCATTCCCTCAATCACGCGCGAGTTGCTGACATCGACACCGCGCCCGGTCAAGCCGAAGCCCAGCGCAGTCTGCAGTTCGTAGAACGCCGCGAGCGGGCGATCCAGCACCTGCAGCTTCTCCTTGATCGCGGTGCCCAGCTCCGGTGCGCGTCCCATCAATTCCGTAACCGGACTCGCCAGCATTATGACGGCGGCGTTCAAGGCTGCGATCAGCATCAGCAGGACCGCGACCGCCATCACCCAGTCGGGCACACCACGGCTTTTTGTGAAGCGGATCACCGGACCGAATGTCATGCCAACCGCAATGGCGGCGAGGATCGGCACCACCAATTTGCCGGCAAAGAAGAGAAAGACGCCGAACGCCAGGATCGCCATCAACACGGTGGCGGCCTGCGCGATTGCGCGCCAGAAACTGGCGGCATCCTCGAGCGGGGTGGGATCGCGCGCGTCCAGAACCAGGCGCTCTTCGAGCCATGAGCGCGGTCCGCGCTTCTGAGGTTGGTCCGGGCCTTTCGGCTTGTCTGCGGAGCTTGCAGGCGCCGTCGGCTGAAGCGTTGCCATATGGCGGCTCCGGACCAGCCTAGAAGACGGCGAGATATTTCAGCAGCGATATGATGCCGATGATGATGACGATGACGCGCACGATCTGTTTGGCGCGGCCGTCGATCGGCAGCATGTTGACGAGATAAAGCACCAGGACGACGACCAGGAATGTGATGAGAATACTGATAAGGGCCGACATGCTGTATTCCTTGTGTTCAAATGCGCGAGGCCGCGAAGCGGCAAGCCCGGGCGCGAGCAGCGCCCGTGGTTCGGTCCTTCAACGTATGCAAGGGGTTCCGGTTCCATCGCGGGAATCGGTTTGAGGGAATTGGCGCTTTTAGGCGCGGCGCGGCAGGCGCGTCGGCGGCTTGCTCTCGACCTTTTGCGGGTCTTTGATCGGCGGGCCGCGCTTGATGTTCAGCCGCCGCATGTCCTTGGCGTCGAAGTCGTCGTCGGTCTTGAAGCCCGCAGCGCGAATGCCAGCGATGGCGCAGAGGTCGTCCACCTCGTTGGTGTCGCCGGTGGTGGCGATCGCGCCGATCACCTCGCCCGCGTCGTCGCGGATGAGCTGGCCGCCGCCTTCCAGGAACATCGGACCGTCCGCCAGGCCGAGGAAGGAGTCCATGAACAGCGGCTTCTCCTTGGCCTTCTGCAACACGAGACGCGACTGCCGGCCCATGGCGAGGGCCGCGTAGGCCTTGCCGTAGGACACCTCGAAGCGCAGCAGCGAGGCGCCGTCCTGCTTCATCGCGCATTTCATGCGGCCGCCGGCGTCGAGCAGCACGGCGGTGAGGGGGTAGGCGTTGCGCCGCTTTGCCTCGGCGAAGGTCTCGTTGATGATGGCGACGGCCTCATCCAGCGTGATCGCGCGCATTGCTTTCCCCTCACTCCGTGCGGTAGCGCGGCGACGATAGCAAACGCAGCCGTGCGCCGGAACCCCGCGATTAGCGGCGCTTCGCCGGAGCCGGAGCTTTCTTCTCTTTGGGCTTGATGATGTCGGTTACCTGCGGCAGCAGCTCGTTGGCGATCTTGGCATGCGCTTCGGCGGTCAGGTGGACGCGGTCCCATTGGTAGTCTTCCGGCGCGAAGACCGGGTCGTAGACGATTGCCGGAATTTTGCGCGCGGAGAGATTCTGCACCATCGCGTCGATGTTGGCGGCGCGCTGTTCCTTGCTGCGGAAGAAACGCAGATCGTTGCCGCCGGGCTGCAGGATGACGACGTGGGTGCCGTCTGGCACCGCGGCGTCAAGACGGCTCAACATCCCGGCGGTGGTGTCGAGTACGACGCCGGCATTGACGACGCGGGCGTCGTGGCCCGCGGCCCGCAACATGTCTTCGAGCCGCTCAGGATAGGCGTTGCGGCTGGTCAGGCCCCAGCCCCAGGTGTTGCTGGCGCCGATTGCGACGATGGTCACCGGCGCGGGCTGCGCGGCGGCTGGCGCGGTCAGCAGCAGCAAGGCGGCGAATGCCGAGGTCAGGTGCGTCACGAAATGGGCCGTCATCGCTATCGGGTGGTGCCGGATGAGAGGCCGATTCGCCATGGCAAATCGCCGTTTTTGCGGCGCATCGGGAAAGCGGGCGCGAAACCGCTATTTTGTGATGACTGTCACAGCGCGGAAACGTAGGTCGGCTAATGTCTATTCACCGACGCACACACCCCGTCCCCTGCATCGGCAACGCGAAGACCCGCCCGATCCCCCCTCGGGCGGGTCTTGTTTTTGGAGGCCGGGGCTTGGAATTGAACCATGACGAAACCTTCGCGTAACGCGGAAGCGTTGATGAGCCGTTGGGCCTGGCGGATGCGGAAAAGTGGTGCCGGATGAGAGGATTGAACTCCCGACCTTCGGTTTACAAAACCATGAACCAGCGTTTCCGATCAAGGGCTTAACCCAGACAATCCATTGTATTTCCTAGAGTTTTTATTCCTTAGTATTTCTTGGCATACCGCTATATAACGGCCCGGCTGCTCCCAAATTGCTCCCAAATTTCCAGACCGTCAGGCCATGCCGGCAAAGCGACTTTCGAGCGTTTCCATCCCGCATCTCGCGCCCGGCGAGTGGTTCGACCAGGTCGTGGCGGGACTGATCCTGCGCGTCGGTAAGCGCCGCCGCACATGGCAATTCCGCTACCACGCCGGCGGTGCCTATCACCGCAAGCCGCTCGGCCATCACCCGGCGATGGGCTTGAGCGAGGCGCGTGACGCCGCGCGTACGCTGATCGACCGCGCAGAGCGGGGGCTGCCGCCCGATGCGCCCGCGCCGCATCCGCGGTCTTCGAGCGCACTCACACTCGGCGGCCTGATCGACCGCTACGAGGCGCTGCGCATCAAGGAAGGCAGGCGCACCAAGACGCTGGACGAGGCGATGCGGTTGCTCCGGCTGAACCTCGCCCGCTACCTGTCGCTGCCGGCCGACCAGTTCAGCAAGGCCGATCTGCGCGCCGCTCGCGATGTCATGGTCGAGCGCGATGCCATGTTCGCGGCCAACCGCTTGCTGCAACGGCTCGGCCCGGTGCTGAAATGGGCGCGCACAGGAAGATCTGATCCCAGCCAACTTTACGCCGGACATTCGCAAAGCGCCGGAGTTGAAGCGTACCCGCAAGCTCACCGACGCCGAGATCAGGAAGATCTGGGCCGCCTGCGACGACCTCGCCAGCAGCGCCGTGGCAAGAAACTTCGGGCGCATGGTCAAATTCTTGCTGCTGACGGCGCAGCGCACGGATGAGGTCGGCTCGCTTCGCTATGGGCAGATCCTCGACGGCGTGTGGCGTCAGAGCGACAACAAGAGCAGCCGTCCACATAGTTTGCGGCTGCCACCGTTGGCGCTGAAGCTGGTCGGACAGGGCGCCGCGCGCGACTATGTGTTCGCCGGCACCGTCGGCAAGATTTCCGGCTTCTCGAAATTGAAAGCTGCGCTCGACGCGGCGTCCGATGTCACCGACTGGCGGCTGCACGATCTGCGTCGAACCGCAGCGTCACGGATGCAGGGGCTCAGCATTCCCAATCACGTCGTACAGGCGGTTTTGAATCACGCGGTGCCCGGCGTCGGCGGCCACTATTTGCAAGACGAACTCGAAAAGCAGAAGGCCGACGCGCTTGCCACATGGGCCACGGCTCTTAGCCGCATCGTTGGGCAAGGCCGGGTGGTGGCATGACGAAAGCAGCGGACGACAGACGTCTACGGGAAATCGGCAAGCAATTCGAAGCCAAAGACCTGGCCTTGCATTTGGAAACGCTGGGGGCCGACGCTTCGGTCTTCCTGCGCCCGGCAGAGGTGCGCGCGGCACGATGGGGATCAGCCCCTCCCGTCTGTATTCCGGCAGCGATCGCCGACATGATCGCGGCGGCTCTGCTTGCGGTACCGCGAAAGCGAACAGGCCGGCGGAGGCTGTGGTTGGATCGCGTGTACTATGCCGCATTGCTGGACCTAGCCGCCGGCAAGGAGGTCAACGTGGTGGCGCGCGAGATTGCCAAGGCGACCGGCCAGGCCGAAGGCAGCTGCCGCCGCCGGTTGCAGGAGTTCAAGGCGGAGGGCCGAGTTCGAAGAAATTGCGGCTCTGAAGGGCGGGTACACAGCAGACGACCTCGCGGCAGGGGTGCGAGAACGGCTCGCGGAAATTCTGGAAGAGCGTGTGGCGGCCTGGGCGCGCGAGGATCGTCCCCGCGCAAAATAGCTGCTGTTTCGCGCCTGCGCAAAACAGGCTCTGATTTGCGCTTCGCGTGCCCACTTTACTGCTGGTAGTTGGAGGATCGCACCGGAGCTTCCGGGATGGAGATCCTCGCTATGTTGAGCGCGTTGACTGATGATGAACTCGCCCAAGGCGGCTATCGCTTCGAAGATCTGCAAGCGCGCCGCATCATCACGAACCGAACCGATCTAAATCGCAAACAGCGCGAACTCGGCTTCCCGCTGCCGGTCAAGACTGGCAACAGTCAGGCGATGTTTTTGCGCGTCGAAGTGCACGCATGGTTGCGGGAGCGCCTCGCGCTCCGCCCTGCGTCGAAGCACGCGGGTGCGAGCGAGAGCGAAGCGCGAGTAAAGGCGCCGCTCGTGCACCGCCCTGTGGCACGGATCGAATTGAACGGCGAGCCCTCCGGCGAGGTCGACGTGGTCGGCGCGAAGAGCGCACAGACGCGCCTCAACGGCAACCGAAAAGTCAGGAAGGAGCGACGTCGCGAAGAAGTGGCGCAGGCAGCGGCGCCATCTGCATCTGCACCCTTACCTTCAGCACCACCGCCAACAACACCACCGCCAACACCACCATCACGCGACAGCCTGAGCACGCTGCGCGAGGCGGCGAGACAGCGCCGGGGTGCAGCATGATCGCGCCCGATAAGGACAAGTTCAGCGACGCCGCAAAAGCTTTCCTCGCAACGATGACTCCGAGGCCACTTGATCGCGCCGGCCAGCGCAGGCTTGCGCGGGCGATGCGCGAGGACGCGCGCCGCGGCGTCGGTTGGGCCGAGGACTCCGCGTTTTTTAAAGCCAACCCAACCCGTAATCACCGGATGCGGCTGGCAACAGCCAACGAGATCGCGGTGTTCGACAGTGCCGAGGGCACCCAGGCCGGTGCCGACGGCTTTTGGTGGCTGGTCGTCGTCCGGCAGCTCGCGCCGGGTGAGCGGGCGATGACGCGCATCTACGCGCCGCTGCCGCCGTGGCCGCTCGCCGAAACGTCGGAACGGCTCGCGCAGGTGATGTTCGAAAGCAATGTCGGGTGGCAGTCATGAACATGTTTCGGGTCGGCGACAATGTGTGGGTCGAGTTGTCGGGGCAACTGGTGTTCCCGCGGCCGGTCGCGATCACGAATCTCGTGGAGCACGACGACGGGACACGATGGGCCTTTGTCGAGGGGTCGTCGTCTGCCGTATCCGTCGACGCGCTGAGCCCGCAAGTCGTGCCGACACGCCCGTCGATTGAACTTGCCGTCGTCAGCAAGACCGGAGGACCGCTCACCAAGCGCATCACGCTGACCGCCGACGGAAAGAGCGACGGCAGCGCGTGCACGATGGCGCGCGGCCGCGCGAAGCGAAATCAGATCGGCTGCGTCGGCGAGCTGAAAGAGGACGGCCCGATGGACGACTTCGTAAATCCCGATAAATCGGGCGGCGCCGGTTCCGCAGACGCCAGGAACGGCATCGAAGATGGCCCGCTCGTCCGCTTCACGACGTTTGTCAGCAACCGCCGCCTGTCCAAGCACTACAAGCGCAAGCCTGACGGCGACCTGGAGACGCTGTCGGGCACGCAGTTCTCGTCAGGCGGCTATTATGTCTGCGAGATCCCCGCTGCCGGTGTGACTGGCCCATCGATACTCACGACAGTCGGGCAAGTGATCGACAAGTTGTCGTCCAAGCAGGCGATCGGCCTCGGGGTGCCGCTGAACGGCACCATAAACGGGCACCATCGTCACCAAGGCTCAGCACACCAAAGGCAACATCACGGCCATTCCGCGCTCACTCGATTATTTCGGCTGGCCCGGTCTCGGCCTGCTGTTTCTCGACGGCGACGACATCGAAGGATTGCCCGAAATCCTGAGCGAGCTTTATCCGCCGTTTGCCGAGGTCGCTGTCCTGACGCGGCCGTCCGCCTCGGCGAGCGTGATCAATCCAAAGACCAAGCAGAAGCTCAAAGCCGGCGAGCACTGTTACGTCGTCATCGACGAACCGTCGCTCTCGAACGCCTGCCTCAAGGCGTTGATGCGGCTGGCCTGGGTCCGCGGCAAGGACAAGGGAGCGGGATGGTTGATGCTGACGAAGCGCGGCGACGCGCTGGTGCGCGGCCCGATCGACGCCTGCGTCGGCTCGCCCGAGCGGTTGTCTTACGAGGGCCAGGCCGTGATCGACGACGGCATCAGCCGGCTTCCTCGTGTGTCCAAGGTAGTCGGCGGCACCGGCATGCTGTGCGCCCGCGATCTGGTAGCGTTCGCCAACCAGCATGCGCCCGAAGACCAGTACCGCGCTCTGGTTGACAAGGCCAAGGCCGACCCGGAGTTCTGCAAGCGGCGCGATGCGGCGAAGCTGGCCTACCGCGGCGAACACGTCGCCAAGGCCGTGAAACGCGGCATCCCGCGCGAGAAAGCGGAGAAAGCCTACGACGAGTTGATCGCCGCAGGATCAGCCACGATCGGCGAGCGGACCTGGCTGCCGCTGACGGACGAGCACGTCTTGTACACGCCCGGCGGCGATGCGTTCACTGTCGCCGACATCAAGAAGGATCCGTTGAAATATCACGACACCGAGTGTGCCGATCCGATCGAGGGCCTCGACTATCAGTCGAAGAATTGCGCGATCATCTATACCGACGGCGCGCAGATCGAGATCTATTCGCGCGCCCATGGCGACGCCTATGCCTATGCCGCGCCGTTCGACGACGAAGACTGGTCAACGCTGTTTGCGCGCATTACCGGCGTGCAGACTTTCGAAGGCGTCACGTCGCCGGCATTCTCGGAGGACGCCATCGCGCTGGAATTCGCGGAGCGGCACGGTGATGAGGTGCGCTACACGGCGCAGTGGGGCAAGTGGCATCTATGGGACGGACAGCGTTGGGCCGAGGACCGTAAGCGCAAAACCTTCAACATGGCGCGGACGATCTGCCGCGAAGTGGCTGTGGGCATGAAGGGCGACAGAAAAAAGATGATTGCCAGCAACAAGACCAAGATGGGCGTGCTGGGGCTGATCATGGACGACCAGCGCATGGCAGCGTCGGCGGAGCAATGGGATGCCGACATCTGGAAGCTCTGCACGCCCGGCGGCATGGTCGATCTGAAAACCGGCAAGATCAGGCCGGCGTTGCCTGACGACTACTGCACGATGATGACGGCGGCTAAACCGGGCGGGCCGTGTCCGCTCTGGATGGACTTCCTCAACACGGTGACGGCTGGCGATAAGGAGCTGATCCGCTTCCTGCAAGTCTGCTGCGGCTACGCGCTGACCGGCTCGACCCGTGAGCAGATCCTGCTGTTCCTGTGGGGCCGCGGCGGCAACGGCAAGAGCGTATTCATCGAGACCATAACCGGGGCGATGGGCGACTATCACACCGGAGCGCCGATGGACACGTTCACGGAGACCCGGATCGGGCAGGAGCGGCATCCGACCGACTTGGCGGGGCTGCGTGGCGCCCGGTTGGTGACGGCGGCCGAGACCGAGCAGGGACGGCGCTGGGCCGAAGCGAAGATCAAGACGATGACCGGCGGCGACAAGATCAAGGCGCGGTTCATGCGGCAGGACTTCTTTGAGTTCATGCCGCAGTTCACGCTGATGGTCTACGGCAACTTCAAGCCGGGGCTGAAGTCGGTCGACGAGGCGATCCGGCGGCGAATGAAGCTGATCCCGTTCACGGTTACGATTGCAAAGGCGAAGCGCGACAAGGATCTGATTACGAAGCTCAAGGCGGAGTGGGGCGGCATCCTGGCGTGGATGATCGAGGGCTGCGTGATCTGGCAGCGTGAGGGACTGGTGACACCGGAGTGCGTGGAGGACGCCACGGCCGAATATCTGCAAGAGGAGGATACGATTGGCCGCTGGATCGACGAGTGCTGCGTTCGCGATCCGCAGGCGCTGACGCTGCACGGGGCTCTGTTCGAGTCGTGGAAAGGCTGGGCGGAAAGCGCCCGCGCCTTCATCGGATCGAGCAAGCAACTGTCGGCCGAGCTGAAAGCGCGCGATTTCGCATCGAAGCACACAAATCAGGGGCCGGCCTTCATCGGCCTGAAAGTCGCCAACCCTTTCGCCGATCTGGCCGATACCACGTTCATGGATCTGCTGAAGGCCGAGACGGCGCCGGTCAGCCCGAACGAGGACGACCAGAACTACGCGCCGAAGGTGTTCGCGGCCAAACAGGTCGCTGCCGACGAGCCGGCACTGGCCGAAGCTATGCAACGGTTGCTTAGGAGCGGCAAGATCAAGGCTCAGGGAACGCCGGCCGTGCTCGCCGTTGCGCTCGCACACTGATGCGCGCGCAGCGCAAACTTTCAACCTTTTCAGCCACTTGAAATTTGAAGTGGTTGAAAAGTGATCGAAGTGATCGAAACCATCTTATAGACTGTCTAGCAAAAGCCGGTTTTAAGAATCGGAGAACTCCTAGACGCTCGATAAGATGGTTTCGATCACTTCGATCACTTTCCGACCCCTCGTGTGTGCGGGGGGCGAGTGGGCCACGGGTCCGCCGGCGGCAATTCGGCGAAATCGCAGAACGGCGATCGCGTTCAAGCCTGCGGCGGAAGGGCGGCCGAGTTCGCCGCTCGGGCGTACGCGCCGCTCGACGGCGCGCACGAGATCGATCACGTCCACATGCGCGTTCTTGTGGTGCTGGCGATTGCGCTGGTCGGCTACACCGGCGATCGCGTTAAGCAGGGGCAGTCGACTGGTACAGTTCCGCCGCTGATACTTACTGCTTAAAAATTCCCCTGCGGCGCTCGCCCGACGAAGGCTTGTGGCGCAGATGGCCAGCGAACGCGGCCGACACGGTCACTGGAGATCGTGAAGGTTCGCCATCTGCGATGCGGCCGCGCCATGGTACAATTGGCCCACTTACCGCTGCGAGAAAGGTTGCGTCATGAATTCACTCCGAGGCCGGCGAGATCCACGAACCGGCCGCGTCTCTCGGATTTCAGTCCGAAACGCAGCGCCAGAACTTCATGATCGGCCGCGCGCGGTTCTGCAATGGGCCGAACCGCGAGATGCCGCGCTGCTCGGCGCTGAACCGATTGGGCGAGCCCTGCAAGGCGGCCCGGATGCGCGGCAGGACGACCTGCTTCCGCCACAGCGGAAGTGCTGCAGCCAAACGGGCGCGGTTGGCAGCTGCGCATCTTTCCGGTGACGTCGACCGCATCCAGCGCGCCGAGATGCGAGCCGAACGCAACCGGCTGCGCGTTCTCTGGCG
>CAWFCM010000022.1:0-10308 GCA_963814215.1 uncultured Alphaproteobacteria bacterium
GGCTGCAGGCCGCGCCGCGTGACTCGTGGTGCGTTTTGCGGGGGCGGGGCCTGTGGTGCCCCTCGCAGCCATCGGGCCGCGCGAACGCATGGGGGTCCTTGCCCCGCGCCGCCTCGCCTGCTTCCCAGGTGCTTCCCAATTCGCTTTTTGGGAAGCAGCAACACGCAAAAAGTCCCGTCATTGCTGGGTTATTTTGGGATGCAGGAACGGCCAGCTGTTAACGCCCCGTCAACGACTGTGGTCAGCTTGCTGCAATTCTTCGGCGCTGGCCGAAGGCGGCGCTGACGAGCGGGTTTGCGCCCATGTCATCCAGCGCCCGCCGGAGCGCCGCGCGCTCCAAGGCGCTGCCGGCGAGCCGATGACCGGTCAGCGCGTCGGGTAGGGCGGCAAGGATGGCATCGGGGTCGGTCCGGCTGACCAGTTTCTGTAACTGGTCCAGCCTGAATCGATAGCGGCCGACGCTGACGATGCCAGGCGGCGGACCGGTGATCGTGAGTTCTGCGCTGTCGCGGCCGGTGCGGCATGGATAGGCCGTATCAGCGAAGCCAACGGCGTCGGGCGTGAAGCAGCACATCGGCGCGCGCTCCGCGCCAGCCGGAAAGGCATGGCGCGGCACCATCGGCCCGCGCAGCGCCAGCGTTCCGGCTTTGGTGACGGTGGTTTCCAGCACTGTCTTCGCATCCGGTGCGCCGTGCGGAGCCGTCATTGGACCAAGCGGAATTTCGGCCGGCTCACCAGCCGGGCCGCGGAGCGCGGCGATCAACGCGGTTTCACCAAACGCCAATACATCGGTCAAGCCGGCTTGCGAATGGCGCCAGGCCGTTCCGGCCGCCAGTCGCTCGGGAGCGCGCCACAGCGCCAGGATATTTTTCAGCCCCGTGTGGGTCAGCAGGCGGGCTTGCGCGAGACGGGTAACCAGCGGTCCCGGCAGCACGACGGTATCGCAATCATCGTTGCCGCATTGTTCTGCGAACACGGCTGCATCGAAAGGCTGGTGCAGCGACAGCGTTCCGCCGGTCAGCAGCCATGGCAATATGCTCGAAGCGAGTCCCGCGAACGAGTTGTTGCTGCATGAAGCGAGGATCGTTGCATCATTGCGCAGTTGGGCTTCGAGCCGCACCGCCTCACCGCCAGCGACCAGCTCCATGTGGTTGCGGGCAATCGCCATCAACCCATCGGCGGTTAGCTCGAATGTCACAACCGCGATATGTGCGGCCGGATGGCTCTGACGCACGACTGGGGCTGGCGGATCGAGCAGAGGCGCGCGAGCCAGCAGATCGTCGAGCGGGATCACCCCATCGGGCAGGTTCGCACCGAAGCTGCAGACATAGCGGATCGGGAAAACGTCGGCAGCCACTTCTCTGGCGAGATTGCAGTGGTCGGTTGCGCCGATGCGCGAGCTTGTGATGATGGTTCGCGCGCCGACCCGGTTGAGCGCCGCTGCGGCGTCGATGCGGCGCCACAGCAGCGGCAGCGGCACCGCGATCATTCCGGCCCGCAGCACGCCGAGCAGCACGAGTGCGCTTTCGGCTGTGTTCGGCAGTTGTAGTCCGACCGCTGCATCGGTCGATAGTCCGAGCCGGCGCAGCCGCCCGGCTATCGCCGAAACGATGTGGTCGGCCTGAGCATAGGTGAGGCGGCGCGGTTCGCCGTCGGTAAACGTCGAACGGTTGGGCGGATCGCACAACGCGATGGCGTCCGGCCGGCGCTCGGCAGCTTGGCGGAACAGGTCGTCGAGCGTGACCTGTTCGTCTGCGAGCACGTGCGCTGCCTGTGGGTCGCCGAGGATCATGGCCGCCGCCACCACGTCTCAGGCAGATAGCCAAACAGCGCGATCGTTTCGGGATGCGTGATGGTGGACCATCGCGCCACCCATTGCTCGGGCAGGTGGAACAGCGGAACCACGTAGAACCCAGAGATCAGTAGGCGGTCGAGCGCACGCGCAGCGGATACGAACTCACTCCGCTCCCGCGCCTTGAGCAGCGCCGCGATCATCGCGTCGATCGCGGGACTCTTCACGCCCATGTAGTTGCGCGTGCCTTGCTCATCGGCGGCCGCCGCACCCCAGTAGAACGCCTGTTCGTTGCCAGGCGACAGCGATTGGTCCCAGCGATACTCGATCATGTCGTAATCATAGGAGATGCGCCGCCGGTCGTATTGCACGGCATCGACGACGCGCACGCGCAACGTGATGCCAGCGCGCTTAAGTTGGCGCGAGAACGCGATTGCCAGCCGCTCCTGCTCCTTGGTGGTGACCAGGAACTCGAACGCAAACGGCTTCTTGGTCTGCTTGTCGCGTAAAGCCGTCTTGACGAGTTCAAAACCGGCGGCGTCGAAGAGCTCGAGCGCACGTTTGAGCGTGTCGCGATCCCGTCCGGAGCCGTCGGTTACCGGCGGCGCCCAGGTGCCGTCCATCACGTCCGGCCGCACGTCCTTTGCGAACGGAGCGAGCAGGGCGCGCTCATGGGCGTCGGCCGGATGGCCGCGGAAGGCGAGCTCCGAGCCTTCGAAGTAGCTTGCGGTGCGCTTGTAGCGATCAAAGAAAAAGTTGTGATTCACCCACTCGAAGTCAAACAGCAGGCCGATCGCCTCACGCACTCTGATGTCGGCAAAGATCTGCCGCCGCGTGTTGAAGATCATTCCCGACATGCCCTTGGGGAGACCGGTCGGGAACTGCTCTTTGACGATACGGCCGTCGCGCACCGCGGGCACGTCGTAGCCGGTCTCCCATTTGCCGGGGTCGTGCTCGGCGCGCACGTCGAACAGCCCTTTCTTGAACGCTTCGAACTGCGAGTTGGCGTCGCGGTAGAAGTCAGTGCGCACCTCTTCGAAGTTCCAGTAGCCGCGGTGAATCGCAAGATCGCGCCCCCAGTAGTTGGGATCGCGCTTGAGCATCACGCTGTCGCCGGCACGTATGTCCGCAATCACATAGGGGCCGCTGCCGACGATCGGCTTGAGAATGGTGTCCTCGAACGTGGCCGGATCGATCGCGTGCTTGGCGAGCACCGGCATAAGGCCGAGGATGAGTGGCAGCTCGCGGTCGTCGGCGCCGGTCAGGTCGAAGCGCACGGTGCGCTCGGAGAGCGCTTCGGCCTTGGCGACCTTGGTGTAGTAGGTGCGGAAATTCGGCCGGCCTTTGTCACGCAGAATTTCCCACGAGAAGATTACATCGGCGGCGGTGACCGGCTTGCCATCGGAAAACTTCGCCGCCGGATTGAGCTCGAAGGTGACGTAGCTGCGTTCGGCGTCGGTTTCGACCGAACGCGCCAGCAATCCGTAGAGCGTGAAGGGCTCGTCGTAGCCTCGTGCCATCAGGCTCTCGATCACGTAACCGCGGATCTGGGTGGGGGCGAGGCCCTTGACGATGAACGGGTTGAGGCTGTCGAACGTGCCGACCACGCCATGGGTGATGCGGCCGCCCTTGGGCGCGGCAAGATTTACGTAGCGCGGAGGCTGGCCCGCCTGGAGCGCCGGCTCGCCGTGCATGGCGATGCCATGCTTGCCGGCCGGGGCCTGTGCCAAACTCACCGTGCTCGATCCGGCCGCCGCGAGCAGCGCCAGCAGACACAGTGCGCGCTGGCACAAGCCGGGCCTAAGCATGGTTTGCGTGCGGCGTCTGGACGCGGTCAAGGCCGCCACATCCGATGGTTGGAATCGAAGGTCTTGCCTGTCTATCACAGCATGCTCTGGGGAAGACGCCCGGAGCGCTTACCATCCCCACCCATCAGGCTTTATCGGGGCGGCGAATTCGGCTAATCAGGCCCGGATTCCATGTCATGGTGCTGCCTTGATTGGCACCGAGAGAGGCGCGGGGACGTCCGCACGGGCCGATTTGCCGAAGCGGAAAAATGAGGAACAAGTTCATGACTGATCGAATCCAATCCGCCGGCCCGCGGATGATCGGCAGGATGTTGGCGGCCAGCACGGCCGCCATGCTCGCTCTTGCGGTCGTGCCCGATGCCGGCGCGCAGCAACAGCCTCCGGCGCAGCAACAGCCTCCGGCGCAACAGCAGCGTCCGGCGCCGCGACCGGCCCAGCCGGCGAAGCCTGCGCAACCCGCTCCGCAGGCTCAGCCCGCGCCGGCGCAACCGCAGCAACAGCAGCAGGCCGAGCAACCGCAGCTCATCTTTTCGCCGTGGGTGAAGCTTTGCAACAAGGACCCCGATCCCAACTCCAAGCGGGTTTGCGTCACCGTCAAGGACGGCCGCGTCGAGTCCGGGCTGCTGGTGGTCAGCGTCGCGATCATCGAAATGGATGGCGATCAGCGCAAGCTGATGCGCATGAGCTTGCCTTACGGCGTGGCGCTGACGCATGGCACCCGCATGATCGTCGACCAGGGCACGCCGGCCACCGCTCCGTTCGTGACCTGCCTGCCGCCGGTCGTTCCGCCGGGCGGCTGCATCGCTGACTACGAGGCGACGGTCGACACCATCAACCGCATGAAGAAGGGGCAGCTTCTCACCGTGCAGGCCATTCACATGAACGGCCAGCCGATGAGTCCGCAGCTCGAGCTGAAGGATTTCGCCAAGGCGTATGACGGACCGCCGACCGATCCGAAGGTGTTCGAAGAGCAGCAGAAGAAGCTGCAGGAAGAACTGCAGAAGCGGGCGGAGGACGCGCGCAAGCGCCTCGAGAGCCAGCAAAAGTAAGCTACGAGATACGACGAACAGCGAAGACGGTCCCGGCCATGCCGGGGCCGTTTTGATTCAAGGTTCTAGTTCAGCACCGAGTTGCGCGGGCGGTAGCCGCCGTTGCCGTCCTTGGTGAAGACTTCGGAAACCTGCGGATGACGCACCGGATCGCCGGAGGCGTCGGGAAGCAGATTCTGCTCCGAGACATAAGCAACGTACTCGGTTTCCGCGTTCTCGGCGAACAGATGGTAGAACGGCTGGTCCTTGCGCGGGCGCACCTCCGCCGGGATCGACAGCCACCACTCCTCGGTGTTGTTGAACACCGGATCGATGTCGAACACCACGCCGCGGAATGGAAACACGCGGTGCTTCACCACGTCGCCAAGTTTGTATTTGGCGATCCGCATTTTGAATTTGATCTCGTCTGACATGTTCGCGACTCTAGGATGCAATTGTGGCGGACAACAGTCTCAAAGTCCGTACCGGGTGGCCGTGTCGGGGTCCTTCGCGGCAACCAGCCTGGCAAGATCGACCACCACCTTGGCCTGTTTCCAGGTTGCGTCGTCCTGCATCTTGCCGTCGATCATCACCGCGCCGCTGCCGTCCGGCATGGCAGCAAGGATTTTCTTGGCCATCGCGACTTCGGCCGGGTCAGGCGAGAACACCCGCTTGGCGATCCCGATCTGAGTTGGGTGTAGTGACCACGCGCCCGCGCATCCCATCAGGAAAGCGTTGCGGAACTGCGCCTCGCAGCCATCCGAATCGGAGAAGTCGCCGAACGGCCCGTAGAATGGCTTGATGCCGGCGGCCGCGCAGGCATCCACCATTTTTGCGGTGGTGTAGTGCCATAGATCCTGCTGAAATTTTTCGCGGCTGGCGCCGTCGTCGATGTCGGGTTTACCCGATATCGGCACGTTAACGGCGTCGGCCAGCACGAAGTAGTCCGGATGGCCGCCGCCGACGCGCGTGGTCTTCATGCCGCGCGAGGCGGCGAGATCAGCGGGTCCCAGACTGATGCCGTGCATGCGCGGCGATGCCGCGGCGATCGCCTCGACGTTGTTGACGCCCTGCGCGGTTTCCAGGATGGCGTGGATCAGGATCGGCTTCTTGACCGAATGCTTGGCCTCAAGCTGGGCCAGGAGTTGATCGAGATAGTGGATGTCCCACACGCCCTCGACCTTGGGCAGCATGATGATGTCGAGCTTGTTGCCAATCGTAGCGACGCACTCCGTAATGTCATCCAGCATCCAGGGTGAGTTGAGCGCGTTGATCCGCGTCCACAGTCCGGTGGCGCCGAACTCGACTGCCTTGGCCATGGCGATGAAGCCGCTTCGCGCCGCAACCTTGGCGTCGGCGGGAATGGCGTCCTCGAGATTGCCGAGCACAACGTCGACTTGCCGCACAAGCTCGGGCACTTTGGCGGTGACCTTCTCGATATGCGGCGGCACGAAATGGATCATGCGCTCAAGCCGCACCGGCAGCTCCCGCAGCGGGGCGGGGGCTCCGATCGCCAGAGGCTGATAGAACTGCCGCGGGGGCTTCATGATCGTTCCTTGGCCGTCCGTTCAAAACGCCGGTCTGCCGTTTAGAGCAATGCAAGGGCCGCGCCAAGCCGGGACGTACCGTGCTTCCAGCTATTCCGAACTGGTGCGACAGGACGGCTTGCCGCATGCTCTGCTTCCCTGATCGGGAAGCCCATGCAGCCGCTCGCCGACGTCCTGGTGCTCGACTTCACCACGCTCCTGCCGGGGCCGCTCGCCACCTTGATGCTCGCCGAGGCGGGCGCGCAGGTGATCAAGATCGAGCGGCCGGGCGGCGAGGATATGCGCCGGTACGAGCCGCGCTTCGACGGCGAGAGCGCGATGTTCGCGATGCTGAACCGCGGCAAGAAGAGCCTGGTGCTCGATCTCAAGAACGAATCCGACCGTGCCCGCCTGATGCCGTTGGTGAAGCGCGCCGACGTTTTGGTGGAACAGTTCCGGCCCGGCGTGATGGCACGGCTCGGTCTCGGGCCCAAGGCGCTGCGCCAGATCAATCCGGGGCTGATCTATTGCTCGATCACCGGCTACGGCCAGAGCGGACCGCGCGCTGCGGAGGCGGGGCACGACATCAACTACATCGGCCATACGGGACTGCTGGCACTACAGCCCGGCCCGCTGGATCGGCCGAACGCGCCGCCGGCGCTGATCGCCGACATCGGCGGCGGCACGCTGCCGGCGGTGATGAATATCCTGCTCGCCCTGCGGCGACGCGACCGCACTGGCAAAGGCGCGGCGATCGACATCGCCATGGCAGATGCGATGTTTACGTTCAGTGGCCATGCTTTGGCGATCGGGCATCTCACTGGCGCATTTCCGGGCGCCGGCGGCGCGCGGCTGACCGGCGGCTCGCCGCGCTATCAGCTTTATCCGACCAGGGATGGCAAGCTGGTCGCTTGCGGTGCGCTGGAGCAGAAGTTCTGGGAGACGTTCACTGCGGCGATCGGGCTGGCGGCGGAGTTCGTCGACGACCGGCGCGATCCCGCCGCAACGAGATCGGCGGTGGCAAAGATCATCGCGAGCCGCGACGCCAACGAATGGAAACCGGTGCTGGCCCAGGCGGATTGCTGCGTCACCATCGTTGCCACGTTGGAGCAGGCGTTGCGCGATCCGCATTTCATCGAGCGCGGTTTGTTCGAACACAAGGTTTCAGGCGCTTCGGGCGCGACCATACCGGCGCTGCCGGTGCCGATCGATCCGGCATTCCGTGCCCGGCAGAAGACCAAGCCGCTGCCCGCGCTCGGCGCCGACGACAAGCTTGCTACAGCGGCTCGCCGCGCATCAGGCGCGGCTGCGAAGCGGAAGGCGCGACGCCCTCGCGCAAGACGGCGCGGCGCAGCGGGCCGATCCGGTCGATAAGATAGAGACCGAGGCCGCGCGCACCCTGCACCGGCAGAAAGTCCGATAGCAGCGAACGGTTCAGCAGATCGACCGCCAACGTGCGGCTCTTGATGTCGGTGCGGCGTGCGGTGTCGTAGCGCGCAAGCACGTCAGGCGCGCCAGCATCGCCGCCACTGCGGCAAGCTCCGACCGCCATCTCGCCGATGGTTGCGGCGTCGCGCAGACCGAGGTTGAGGCCCTGCGCGCCGATCGGCGGGATCGCATGCGCCGCTTCGCCGATCAGTGCGATGCGGTTCGCCGCGAACTGCCGCGCGGTCTGCACAGCGAGAGGAAGCTCGCCGCGGCCCGGCTCAACATTGACCTTGCCAAGAATCGAGTGCGAACGCTGCTCGATCTCGTATGCAAGGGCGGTATCGTCGAGTTCAGAGCTGTATTCGGCGTCGGCCTGATCGACGACGCAGACCAGACTCGATCGTTGTCCCGGCAGCGGCACCAGCGTGAACGGACCACTCTCGGTATGAAATTCCGTTGACGTGTCGTTGTGCGGGCGCGTGTGCGACAGGTTGAAGGTCAGGGCGATCTGCGGATAGCTCGATCCGTCGGTTTCGATGCCGGCGGCCGCGCGGCACAGCGAGCGCAGGCCGTCGGCGCCGATCGCGAGCTTCGCAGCGACGACCTTGCCCGAACGCAGCCGGATCGCAGTTTGATCGTCGCTTGTTTCGACGGCGCGGGCTTCATCCTCGATGCGCTTGAGTGAAGGCAATTCGTTGGCGCGAGCGTTCAGCGCCGCCCGAAGGTGACGATTCTCGATGTTGTAACCGAACGCTTCGAGCCCGATCTCGTCGGCCGCGAAACTCACCTCGGGCGCGCGGATCAGCCGTGACGTGTCGTCGACGATCCGCATCACGCGGAGGGCGGCGGCGTGGGCCCGGCAGCGCGCCCAGACGCCGAGCGTGTCGAGCGCGGTCACGGAACCGGCCAGCAGGGCGGTGGTGCGGTGGTCGTCGTCGGCAGCGCGCGCGATCAGCACGGTTTCGATGCCGGCTTCGGCCAGCGCAATCGCCGCCGTGAGCCCCGCCGGGCCTCCGCCGACGATCGCCACCTGAACGGTTAACGGGGCTGTCTTGCTTGCCATCATCAGTTCCTAACGCGTCCGGACGGCGGAAACCATGATCCGGAGCCTCATTTCCGCTCGCATCGCCGATGCGTTATCACTGGCTAGTGACCGATATTCCGCACCAACTCGCGCTGCGCCATCTCTCGCCGGCCGCGACGCACCTCACCGCCGCCGTGGCGCGGCCGCGACGGATTGCGATCGCATGCGTGATTGCGCTGACCGCGTCGGGCTGGGCGGCGCTCGGCCTGATGGCGGCGGATGCCGAGATCTGGATCGCGCTGTGCCAGCCGATGGGTGCAGGCGGCGGACTGGAACTGGCGCTGGTGTTCGCCATGTGGGTGGCGATGACCTTGGCGATGATGTTGCCGACCGCCGCGCCGATGGTCCTGACCTACGCCGAGATCGCCGACACCGCAGCCCACAAAGGAGAGCCGGCGGCGTCGCCGCTTTCGCTCACTGCGGGCTACACGGCGGTGTGGATCGGTTTCGCCGCCGTTGCGACGGCGCTGCAGTTCGCGTTGACGCAATTCGCGTTGCTCGACGCGGGCCGCACGAACACGTGGCTGGCCGGCGCGATCTTTCTCGTCGCCGGGCTCTATCAGTTCTCCAAGCTCAAGCACGCGTGCTTGACGCAGTGTCAGCGGCCGTTTCCGTTCTTCTTCGCCAACTGGACGGCGGAGCCGTGCGGCGTGCTTCTGCTTGGCTTGCGGCAGGGACTGGCCTGCCTCGGCTGCTGCTGGGCGATGATGCTGGTGATGTTCGCCGTCGGCGCCATGAACGTGATCTGGATGGCCGCGCTGGGCGTGCTGATGACGGTCGAGAAGATGGCGACCACGGCGCGGTTCTCGCACGCGGTCGGGATCGCTTTCGTGGCAATTGGCCTTGGCGTTGTTGCGATGGGATTGGTGCGTTGACATGTCGATGATCGAAGAGCTTCGTGTGGTCGATCCCTGGTACCTGCGGGGTGAGCTTGCGCTGTCGTGCAATTGCGAGGTGTTCTGTCCCTGCGTGCTGTCGCTGGGCAAACACGCGCCGACTGAAGGCTATTGCCAGACCTGGGCCGGCGTGCGGATCGATGAAGGCCGTTTCGGCGAAACCGATCTGTCCGGGGTGAAGTTCGGCTTCATGGCCGACATTCCGGGCCGGCTCGGCCGCGGCAACTGGACGGTCGCCTTGTTCGTCGACGACAAGGCGTCGGCCTACGCGGTGAAGGCGCTGACCTGGATCATGACCGGGCGCGCCGGCGGCTCTACTGCGCTTCTGAAAATCCTGGCCGGCAGCTTCCTCGGCGTGCGGCAGGTGCCGATCACCTACGAGCTTCACGGCGACACCCGCATCGTCAAGATCGAGAAGATCGTCGATGGCGCGATCACCCCGGTGCGCGGCGGTAACAAGGGCAACGTGACGATCCGCAACAGCGAGTACTGGATCGCGCCGGACATCATCGTGTCGCGCGCCGACAAGTCGCGCTTCCGTCTGTTCGGCCGCAACTGGAATTTCGAAGGACGCTCGGCGGAAATCTGCCAGCTCGACTGGGGCAACCAGAAGAAGTAGTCGCCCGCGAACCTCGCGTTCCGATTCAAATTTCAAGCCAACGCTCCGCCTCCCGGGGTCTTGGTTTCGGGCGCCCGGGTAAGCCCGTACCCCTGTTTCCTTCCCCCTCTCACGAGGGGATGGAGCG
>CAWFCM010000023.1:0-19286 GCA_963814215.1 uncultured Alphaproteobacteria bacterium
CCGGGAGGCGCCAGGGCGGATCGCCGCCCTCGGTCAGCAGGCTGACGAGGCCTGCCGGGCAGACCTTGCGGTCCACCAAGCGCACCCACGGCGAGGTCCCGGTCACCCGGGGGTCGCCGCTTTCGGGGTGCGCGCGGCCAGTGACGCAGGCCGCTGCGCCTCCCGGCGCTCCATTCGGCATCCGATATGAGGGATGCCGGCCCCGCTCCGTCATCAAGCATCGCGATCGACGACGCCCTCGAACGAGCGAGGCGCGATCAATATGAGGCCGGTTTCAAGGGCGGGGATAAGTTTATTTTTTTTTGTCGCGCGCTTATCCCCGCGGGGATAGCACGCGGCTTGCTTCTATCCCGGTCGCCGCGACCAGGATGCTTTCGCTTGTCACCCCCGGCGGCTAAAACAGTCCCGTGCGCGCTCTCGCTTTCATCGTTCACATCTTCACGGCGCTCGGCGCCGCGCTCGGCCTGCTCGCGCTGTTCGCCGCGGTGCGCGACGAATGGGCGATGATGTTCCTGTGGCTCGGCCTCGCTTTGCTGATCGATGGCATCGACGGCACGTTCGCCCGGGCGCTGCATGTGGCGGAGCGGCTGCCGCGCTGGTCCGGCGACACGCTCGACCTGGTGGTCGATTTCGTCACCTATGTTTTCGTGCCGGCCTACGCGATCGTGGCGAGCGGCATCATGCCGCTCGCGCTGGGCCTGCCGGCCGGGTTCGCGATCGTGGTGACCGCGGCGCTTTATTTCGCCGACGGCAACATGAAAACCGCCGACAATCATTTCCACGGCTTTCCCGCAGTATGGAACGTGATCGCGTTCTACCTGTTGCTGCTCAAGCCGCCGGCTTTTGCCACGGCCGCCGTGATAGTGGCCCTTGCGATCCTGACGTTCGCGCCGGTCAAGTTCGTGCATCCGTTCCGCGTGCGGAGATTGCGCGCCGCCACCATCGCGCTGCTCGCGCTGTGGGCCATTCTCGGCGCGGTGGCGTTGTTGAACGATCTCGCGCCCGGGCCGTGGATCACCGCCGGCCTGTGCGTCATCGCCGTCTACTTTCTTGCCATCGGGCTGTTGCCGGAACGCCAGTCATCATAGATAGCGCAGATGCTCGAATTGCTGTCTGACCCCCACGCCTGGGCCGCTCTCGTCACCCTGACGGTGCTCGAGATTGTGCTCGGCATCGACAACATCGTCTTCATTTCCATCCTGGTGTCGCGCTGCGACCCGAAGATGGCCAAGCGCGCGCGCCAGATCGGCCTCGGCCTGGCGCTGATCTTCCGCATCGTCATGCTGTTCGGCCTGACCTTCCTGATGAAGCTGACCGCGCCGCTGTTCTCGATGTTCGGCATGGGCATCTCCTGGCGCGACATCATCCTGATCGGCGGCGGTTTGTTCCTGATCGCCAAGGCGACCCACGAGATTCACGGCGAGGTCGAAGCGCGCGAGGAAGGCGAGGACCCCCACGCGGTCGCGCAATCGTTCTTCATCGTCGTGCTGCAACTGATCGCGATCGACCTGATCTTCTCGCTCAACTCCATCATCACCGCGATCGGCATGGTCAAGGACGTCGAAATCATGATCGCCGCGGTCTGCATCGCCATGGCGGTGATGTATGCGGCGTCCGGCCCCGTGTCCGCATTCGTCGCCGAGCACCCGACCACCAAGATGCTGGCGCTGGCCTTTCTGGTGCTGATCGGCGTGGCGCTGGTTGCCGACGGCTTCGAGGTCCACATCCCGCGCGGCTACATCTACTTCGCCATGGCCTTCGCGGCTTCGGTCGAAGCCTTTAACATCGTCGCCGGCCGCAACCGCAGGCGGGCGCGGCGCAAACCGGGGGTCTGATGCCAGTTCTTCTCATTACCGGCGCCGGCCGTGGCATCGGCGCCGCGACCGCCAAGCTCGCGGCGTCGCGGGGATTCGATGTCGGCGTGAATTACAAGTCCGACGTGACGTCGGCCGCCTCCGTCGTCGAGGCGGTGAAGGCGCAGGGCCGCAAGGCCATTGCGATCCCGGGCGACATGGCTTCGGAAACCGACGTCGAGCGCATGTTCAAGACGGTGGACGACAAGCTCGGACCGCTCACGCATTTTGTCTATAACACCGGCATCCCCGGGAAGGCCGGGCGGCTCGATACGGCGAGTCCGGAGATGATCCGCGAGGTGATGGACGTGAACGTGCTCGGCGCGTTGTGGTCGCTGCAGCATGCGATCCGGCGCATGTCGAAGAAGCACGGCGGGCAGGGCGGTGCGATCGTGTTGCTGTCGTCGGTGGCGGCCGACATCGGCGGGCCTAATGAGTACGTCTGGTACGCCGCCTCCAAGGGCGCGATCGAGTCGATCACCTACGGACTGAGCAAGGAGCTCGCCGGCGAGGGCATCCGCGTCAACTGCGTGTCGCCGGGCGCCAGCGAGACGCGCGTCCACGCCGACGCCGGCACGCCGGACAAGCTCGCCCGCATCGCGCCGATGATCCCGATGGGGCGGGCGGGCAAGCCGGAGGAGCAGGCCGAGGCGGTGATGTTCCTCCTCTCGGACGCCGCCTCCTACATCAGCGGCACCGTGCTGCGGGTGGCGGGCGGGCGGTAGCGCTTGGTGTCACAGCGGGACCCTGAACAACCATGTCCATACCCGCCTTCAAGCCGGACATGACGTTGACTTGCCGCTATTTCCGCTGACGACCCCGAAGCGGACATTTGTCCCTATCAGAGTGCTCGCGTGAAACAGTACGATGCCTCGTCTGAGCCTGGGGGTGGACATGAGGCGGCGGGAATTTCTAGGCCTTGTCGGCGGCGCGGTGGTGACCCCGCTCACGTTGCCGCTCGCAGCAGACGCTCAACAGAGCGAGCGTGTGCGGGTCGTCGGCCTGCTGACGCCGTCGGACGCTGAGGGGCGTCGGCGCGCACTGCTCCAAGGCCTTGAGAAACTGGGGTATCGCGAGGGCCAGAATATCGCGCTGGAGGTTCGTTCAGCCGATGGCAAGCTCGAACGGCTGCCATCGCTCGCCGGCGAATTGGTCAGCGCCGGCATCGACGTCATGGTCACAATGCAAACACCCGGCACACAGGCCGCTATCGACACCAGGACAAAAATTCCGATTGTGATGGCGCTGGTCGGCGACCCGGTTGGCTCTGGGTTCGTACCAAATCTCAACCGCCCAGGCGGTTCGGTTACCGGTGTGTCAAACGCTGCAGGCGAGATCGCAGGAAAGCGGCTAGCGGTACTGAAGCAAGCTCTCCCCGCCGCGCGGCGCATTGCCGTTTTCACACATCCAAATGATCCCATCAGGATACCTCAGCTTCGCCAAGTTGAAGAAGCCTCCGGCACCCTTGGTGTCGAGACGAAAGTATTTCCCGTGGTTGAATCGCGCGACGATATCGAGCGTGCGATTGCGGCCGCCGTGGAATGGAAAGCAGACGCGGTGTTCCGCATCCTCGCCCAAGCCGCCGTTCCGTTCTCCAAATTGCAGGCGGACTTGCTGCTGCAGAATCGACTACCGGGAATGCTCGCCGTCCGGATCGATGTCGAAAACGGCGGCCTGATGTCCTACTACGCCGACGTGTCCGAGCACTGGAACCAGGTGGCCAGTTACGTTGACCGCATCTTGAAGGGCGCGGCTCCAGGTGAGCTTCCTGTTATACTGCCGACGAAATTTCAGCTTGTGCTGAACCTCAAGACCGCCCGGACGCTCGGCCTCACATTACCGCCGGGCGTGTTGGCGATCGCGGACGAGGTGTTCGAATAAGAAGGCTATTTGCTGCGGCGCATATGGCAGCTTGTGCCCCATGGCACACGCGCCGCTCGCGGCCATGAATGTCGCCTTGCAGTCCTAAAGCGGACTCCCGCGATCTGTCAGCGGGGCTGTTCTCCGAGTGCAAGCTGCGCGCGCGAAATTTTCGTCCGTGCAGTGACTTGCGTCTCCACCCTGCGTCCCTATGATCGCGCCCGATCCGTGCAGTTTTGCGTCATTGAATGGGAGTCAAACATGGTTGCAGCAGTCCGCGTCCATAAGACCGGCGGTCCCGAGGTTCTCACCTTCGAGCAGATCGACATTCCGGCGCCCGGCCAGGGCCAGATCAAGCTCAAGCAGCACGCCTGCGGCGTGAACTACATCGACACCTATTTCCGCATGGGCATGTACCCGTCGCCGGTCGGCCTGCCGTTCACCTCGGGCAACGAGGGCGCCGGCGAGGTGATCGCGGTCGGGCCCGGCGTCACCGACATCAAGGTCGGCGACCGGATCGGCTACGTCGTCGGGCTCGGCGGCTACGCGCAGGAGCGCCTGATGCCCGCCGAACGCGCCGTGAAGCTTCCCGACAGCATCACCTACGAGCAGGCCGCCGCGATGATGCTCAAGGGCATGACCGCGCAATACCTGCTGCGCCGCACCTACAACGTGAAGAAGGGCGACACCATCCTGGTGCACGCCGCGGCGGGCGGCGTCGGCGTCATCCTGTGCCAGTGGGGCAATGCGCTCGGCGCCACCGTGATCGGCACGGTGGGCGACGAAGCCAAGGCCAAGATCGCCAAGGACAACGGCGCGCACCACACCATCCTCTACAACAAGGAGGATTTCGCCGAGAAGGTGAAGGAGATCACCGGCGGCAAGCTCTGCAACGTGGTGTACGACGGCATCGGCAAGACCACGTTCCCGAAGTCGCTCGACTGTATTGCGCCGCTCGGCACGTTCGCGAGCTTCGGCAGCGCCTCGGGCCAGATCGAGGCGTTCAACATCAACATCCTGCAGACCAAGGGATCGCTGTTCGCGACGCGGCCGACGCTGAACAACTACGTCGCCAAGCGCGAGGACTTGCTCGCCACGGCGAAGGATTTGTTCGACGTGGTCGGCAGCGGCAAGGTCAAGATCCCGGTGAACCAGAAATACGCTTTGAAGGACGCCGCGAAGGCGCACCAGGATTTGGAAGGCCGCAAGACCACGGGTTCGACGATCTTGATCCCGTAACGGTTGCAAAGAACTCATGCTGTCATCGCCCGCGCAAGCGGGCGATCCAGCATTCCGGGTGCTTGAGGAAAGGCCGGCTCGCTGACGATTGCGGTACTGGATGCCCCGCTTGCGCGGGGCATGACAGCCGCGCTTTAAGGTAGCCACATGGGCCGCCTTACGACTCACGTTCTCGACACCGCCTCCGGCAAGCCGGCGGCGGGCGTTCGCGTCGTGCTGCGCCGCGACGGCGAGGCCGCCGTCGTGGCCGAAGGTTCGACCAACACGGACGGCCGCATGGACAAGCCGCTGCTGGAAGGCGCCGCGTTCAGGAACGGCCGTTATGAGTTGACGTTTCATGTCGGGGATTATTTCCGCAAAGCCGGCACGGCGCTCCCCGATCCCGCTTTCCTCGACCTCATTCCGCTGCGCTTCGCCATCGCCGAGGACGCGCACTACCACGTTCCGCTGCTGGTCTCGCCGTACGGCTATTCGACCTATCGGGGAAGCTAACTTTCTTTTCCCTCCCCCGCTTGCGGGGGAGGGTTAGGGTGGGGGTATTGATGACTACGATGATTGGCCCCCACCCGGCGCACTGCGTGCGCCGACCTCCCCCGCAAGCGGGGGAGGTAAAGAAGAAAAAGAGAAGCTGATGGACGTGTTCCTCGGCGAATGGCTCAACCTGATGCTGCGCTGGGCCCACATGGTGGTCGGCATCGGCTGGATCGGCACATCGTTCTATTTCATGGCGCTCGACTACACGCTGATGAAGCGCGAGCGCATGAACCCCGGCGTGTACGGCACCGCCTGGCAGGTGCACGGCGGCGGCTTCTACCACGTCGAGAAATACACCGTGGCGCCGCCCGCGCTGCCCGACGTGCTGCACTGGTTCAAGTGGGAGGCGTATCTCACCTTCGTCACCGGCTTCGGCTTGATGATCGTGCAGTATTACGTACACGCCGAGGCCTACCTGATCGATCCGGCGGTGATGCCGCTGACGCAATGGCAGGCGATCGCGATCTCGGCCGTATCGCTGACGGCGGGCTGGTTCATCTATGACGGGCTGTGCCGCACCAGGATCGGGGAGCGCACCGTGCTGCTTGCGCTGTCGGTGTTCGCGCTGATCCTGATCGCCTCCGTGCTTTATACAAAAGTGTTCTCCGGCCGCGGCGCGTTCATCCACGTCGGCGCGCTGGTCGGCACCGTCATGGCGGCCAACGTGTTCGCCATCATCATCCCGAACCAGAAGAAGATGATCGCGCAGATGATCGCCGGGCAGACCCCGGAGGCGCGGTTCGGTATCATCGGCAAGCAGCGCTCGATCCACAACAACTACCTGACGCTCCCGGTGCTGCTGATGATGGTGTCGCAGCACTATCCGTTCCTGTTCAGCCATCCGCAGTCGTGGCTGGTGGTGGCGTTGATCCTGATCAGCGGCGGGCTGGTGCGTCACATCCTCAACCGGCTCGACGCCGGCGACGACTGGGACGGCTACGGCTGGGCGCTGCCGGCCGCGGCGATGGCGCTGCTCGCCGCGATCTACGTCACCGCGCCGCAAGCGCGCACGGCGGCGGCCGGTGCGCCGGTGACCGATTCCCAGGTTTTGGCGATCACCACCAAGCACTGCACTATGTGCCACGCCAAACAGCCCAGCCACGTTGCGTTCCGCGAGCCGCCGAAGAACGTCTCGCTCGAAACCGTCGCCGACATGCGGCGCTGGGGCAAATTGATCGTCGCGCAGACCGTGCAGAACCGCGCGATGCCGATGGGCAACCAGACCGGCATGACCGACGAAGAGCGCGAGATGCTCGGCCGCTGGGTCAACGGCGCGAAATGAGTGCGCTGGACCCGCTAGCGCTGGGACTGCGCGCCGAAGCGATGCTCACCGAGCTCGGTGCGATTTCGGCGGAGCCTGGCCGGCGGGTCCGGCTTTTCCTCACGCCCGAACACAGGCTCGCGGCCGATCTCGTCGCAACATGGATGCGCAATGCGGGCCTGGCGGTGAGCGAGGATGCTCTCGGCACGGTGAAGGGCCGCTGCGGAGAGGGCAGGCGGCTGCTGATCGGCTCGCACATCGACACGGTGATCGATGCTGGAAAATACGATGGCGCTTTCGGCGTGATTGCGGGAATCCTTGCGGCCGAGCATTTCATTAAAATCGGCCAGCGGTTGCCGTTCGGTATTGACGTTCTGGCGTTTGGCGACGAGGAAGGCTCCCGATTTCCTTCGACGCATTCGTCAGCGTCGGCCTGCGCGAATATTTTCGATGCCAGGACGCTCGAGCTTTCCGATCTCAACGGCGTGACGTTCGCCAGCGCGCTCAAGGCTTACGGAAAGAACGCCGCGGATATCTCCGCGGCCGCTTACAAATCCGGAGAGGCCGCGGCCTTTGTCGAGCTCCACATCGAGCAGGGGCCGATGCTGGAGGCGAAGAACCAGCCGCTTGGCGTCGTCACCGGCATCTGCGGCCAGACCAGGCTGCGCGTCACCGTGACAGGCGAAGCCGGTCATGCCGGCACCGTGCCGATGGGGCTGCGCCATGACGCGCTCGCGGGCGCGGCGGAAATGGCGCTGGCGCTGGAAGCGATCGCCAAGGAGCAGATGCAGGATGGCATGGTCGGAACGGTGGGCCGTATCGAGGTGCTGCCCGGTGCGGTCAACATCATCCCGGCGACGGTGACCTTCACCGTCGACCTGCGTTCGCTGACCGACGCGCTGCGGCTGACGGCGCTGAAGGCATTCGAGATCGAGGCGAAGCGCATCGCCGGTAAGCGCGGCTTGTTCTTTTCAATGGAGACCTTCCACGAGATCGCCACGGCGCATTGCGCGCCAACCTTGCAGGACGGACTTGCTGCGGCGATCGCGGCACTCGGTCACACGCCCATCCGCCTGCCGTCCGGCGCCGGCCATGACGCGCAAGTGATGACGCAGCTCTGCCCGTCGGCGATGTTGTTCGTGCGCTGCCGCGGCGGCACCAGTCACAACCCGGCGGAGTTCGCGAGCGTTGCCGACATGGGGCTGGCGATTGCCGCGTTGATCCGCTTTGTCGAAGGGTTCGATCCGGGTTTTACCTCCCCCTGAAAGGGGGAGGTCGGCTCGCCATAAGCGCGTTGACGCGCGTCCGTAGCCCGTCGAAGACGGGCGTAACGCCCTGATGGACGCGCGCTATGGCGAGCCGGGTGGGGGTCCTCTTTCTTTTGAAAGTTTCGTGTGCGATTGACCCCCACCCTGACCCTCCCCCTTTCAGGGGGAGGGAATGGAGAGAGCCGTGAGCGAATTCATCGAGACCAACTTTCCGCGCCAGGTCGACCTGCTCAAGGCGCTGGTGCGCGTGCCGTCCGACAATCCGCCAGGCGATTGCGCGCCGCACGCCAAAGCGGCGCAGGCGTTGCTGGAGCAACTCGGCTTCAAGGTCGAGGTCCACAAGGTGCCGGACGAACTCACCAAAAAACACGGCATGGCCTCGGTCATCAATCTGGTGGTGCGCGAGCGGTTCGGGCCGGGGCCGGTCATTGCGCTCAATGCGCACGGCGACGTGGTGCCGCCCGGGCGGGGCTGGACCCACGATCCTTACGGCGCGGTTGAGCAGGGCAGCGCGATCTATGGCCGCGGCGCCGCGGTGTCGAAGTCGGATTTCTCGACCTATGCGTTCGCGATGCTGGCGCTGAAGGACAATCCGGCCGGCCTCAAGGGCACGGTCGAATTGCATCTGACCTACGACGAAGAGACCGGCGGCTTTGTCGGCCCAAAGTGGTTGCTCGACGAGAAGATCATCAAGCCGGATTTCGCGATCAGCGCCGGCTTCTCCTATGCGGTGATCACCGCGCACAACGGCGTGCTGCACCTCGAAGTCACGGTGAAGGGCAAGCAGGCGCACGCGGCGATGCCGGAAAGCGGCGCGGATGCGCTCGAATCCGCGACCGACGTCCTCGCGGCGTTCTACAAGGAACGCAAACGGCTGGCGAAACGCAAATCGAAATCGCCCGGCATCGGTTCGGCCAAGCTGACGGTCGGTCTGATCTTCGGAGGGTTTGCCACCAACGTGGTGCCTGATGTCGTCACCATGCGGCTCGACCGCCGTCTGATCCCGGAAGAGAACGGCCTCAAGGTCGAGAAGGACCTGATGGCGCTGATCAAGCGGGCGGCGAAGGGCAAAGGCATCTCGGTCGATATCCGCCGCATCATCCTCGCCGAACCGCTCAAGCCGGTTGCCGGTGTCGAAAAGCTGGTCGAGCCGATCCGCCGCCACGCCAAGCGCGAGCTGAAGGTCACCATCCCGGTGAAGGGCGTGCCGCTCTACACCGACGCGCGGCATTATTCGACGGCGGGCATTCCGACCGTGCTTTACGGGGCGGGGCCTCGCTCCATCCTCGAGGCCAACGCCCACGCCGCCAACGAGCACGTCAAGCTGTCGGATTTGAAGGCCGCGACCAAGATCGTCGAAGCGACGCTTCGTGACATGCTGTCAAAGTAGATCTGCGATCGTCTTGAACGCTGCCGCTTCGGGTTTATGCTTGAGCCCGACGATCGGAATTGACGGGGCAAAACACTTCAGTCGTCCGACGGTGTCCGAGAACAGCACCGACGAACCGGGCGTCTCGTTCACGACCAGCGCCTTGATGGCAAGCGCGCGGCGTTTCAGCACGTCGAGACACGTCAGCGTATGGCTCAGCGTTCCAAGATAAGTGCCTGTCACCAGCACCAGCGGTACGTTCAGCGCCATCATCCAGTCGAGCACGGTGTGACGGTCGTTCAGCGGCACCATGATGCCCCCGACACCTTCAATCAGAAGCTTACCGGAGTGTTTTTCGATGGCGCGCTGCGAGAACCTGACAAGTTCATCGAACGGCAGAGCGCGCCGCTCGCGGCTGCTGGCGATATCGGGCGAAAGCGGCGCGGCGTATCGCCAAGGGGCAATGCGTTCGATTTCTTCCATCGAGGCCGGTCTGCCCAAGGCCTTGAGTAATATTCCCGCGTCGTTGCCTTCGGCCTCCGACACATCGAAACCAGTTGTTACGGGTTTGAGCGCATCGACCGTCTGTCCGGCAGCGCGCCAATGGCGGGCCAGCCCGGCGGCGACGAATGTCTTGCCGATATCGGTGCCGGTCGCAGTGACGAAGAATGCGCTCATCGTTTTGGCAATATGCGCTCGCGAACGATCGCGGCAAGCCGTGAAATGTCATCGCCGGTATGCAGCGCCGAAAATGCAAGCCGCAGCCGCGCCGTTCCCTCGGGAACTGTCGGTGGCCGGATTGCGACGACCAGGAATCCTTCGTCTTCCAGCAATTGCGATGCATCGAGCGCAGCCTGTGCCTCGCCGATGACAATGGGAACGATCGCGCTTTGCGCCTCCGGCAGATTTGTTGCACGTGCGAAGGTCCGCGCCTTGGCGAGCGGTTGCGCCAGCAAACCGGGCTCGCGTTCGATCAGATCGAGCGCGGCGATGGCGGAGGCGAGCGTCGCGGGTGGCAGGCCGGTCGAATAGATCAGCGTGCGGGCGCGGTTGCGGATCAGGTCGATAACCGGTTTGGATGCTGCGACGTAGCCGCCGTAGGCGCCGAGCGCCTTCGACAGGGTGCCGATCCGCAGCGGCACGCCGACGCGCGTGGCGGCGGCGAAATCGAGATCGTGCGCGTTGTCGGCAAGGAGCCAGGCCTCCCACCGCTCCGCCAGCGTGGCGAGCTCGGCGAGCGGCGCGCGGTCGCCGTCCATTGAGAACACGCCCTCGGTGACGATCAGCGCGCGGCGATGCCTGGCGCGATGCTCATTCATCAGCGCCTCGGCGTGATTCAGGTCGTTGTGCCTGAACGCATGCACCGTGGCGCGGGAGAGCCGCGCGCCGGTCCAGAGACTCGAGTGCGCCAGTTCGTCGATCAGCACCAGGTCGTCGCGGCCCGCGAGTGCGGGCGTCACTCCGGCGTTGACGAGATAGCCAGAGCCGAACACGCAGGCGGCCTCGGCGCCCTTGAGCCGCGCGAGGCGCGTCTCCAATTCGCTGTAAAGCGGGTGATTGCCGGTGACGAGCCGCGAAGCGCCGACGCCAACGCCATCCCGTTCGATCGCCGCGATGGCTGCGGCCTTGAGGGCGGGGTGCTGCGTGAGCCCCAGATAGTCGTTGCACGAGAACGACAGCAGCCGGCGGCCGTTGCGGCTCACCCAGATGCCGTCGGTGCGCTCCGTATCGGCGAGCGTCCGGCGAAGGTGCGCCTTCTCCAGCTCGGCGAGCTTCTGGTTCGCGAAATCATCGAGTGACGGCATGTTTGCCGTTTATAGTACGGCCCCATGGATCAGAACCACTGGTACGCGCCGGGCCTGGAGCACGTCTGGCTGCCTTACGCGCAGATGAAGACGATGCGGCCGCCGCTGCCGGTGGTTCGCACGCATGGCTGCCGCATCGTGCTGGCCGATGGGCGCGAACTGATCGACGGCATCGCGTCCTGGTGGACGGCTTGTCACGGTTACAATCACCCGCATATCCGCGACGCCGTGGAGCGCCAGCTCGCTACGATGCCGCATGTGATGTTCGGCGGGCTGGTGCATGAGCAGGCTTTGACGCTGGCAGGGCGGCTCGCGGCGCTGCTGCCGGGTGACCTCGACCGCGTGTTCTTCAGCGACTCCGGGTCGGTCGCGGTCGAGATCGCGATTAAGATGGCGTTGCAACACTGGCGCAACCGCGGCGAGCATTCGCGCTCTAAATTCATCGCGTTTCGCGGCGGCTATCATGGCGACACCGCCGGTGCGATGGCGGTCAGCGATCCCGACGCTGGCATGCACGAGGCGTTCAAGGGTCTGCTGCCGGAGCATGTCATTTTGGATTTACCCGTGGCGAGCGACGCTGCGCTGTCCGCGTTCCTGCAAATCCACGGCGAGGGGATCGCCGGCATCATCGTCGAGCCGTTGGTGCAGGGCGCCGGCGGCATGAAATTCCACGATCCGGCAGTACTGCGGCGGCTGCGCGCGCTGGCGGACCGGCACGGCGTGCTGCTGATCTTCGATGAAATCTTCACCGGCTTTGGCCGCACCGGGACGATGTTCGCTTGCGACGGCGGGGGTGTGGTGCCTGACATCGTCACGCTGTCGAAGGCGCTCACCGGCGGCACATTGCCGCTCGCAGCGACGGTGGCGCGCAAGCACGTGTTCGAGGCGTTCTGGTCGGACGATCCCGCGCACGCGCTGATGCACGGGCCGACCTACATGGCCAATGCGCTGGCCTGCGCAGCGGCGAATGCCTCGCTCGATCTGTTCGAGCGAGAGCCGCGATTGAAGCAGGTGGCGGCTATCTCCGAGCAGATGACGCGTGAGCTTGGCGCTTGCCGTGGCGTCAAGGGCGTGAAGGATGTGCGCGTGCAGGGCGCGGTTGGTGTGGTCGAGATGGAGCGGATTGCTGACGTCAATGCCTTGCGGGCGCGGTTCGTGGAGGAGGGCGTGTTCATCCGCCCATTCGGCAATGTGATCTATCTGACGCCGAGCTTTACGATTGAGGCAGATGAGTTGTCGAATTTAACGAGTGCGATTGCGAAGGTGGTGAAGGAAGTCCGCTGATCGCTGATCTCTTGTCCCGGGCGAGCGTAGCGAGGCCCAGGGACCCCGGTTGGCTGCGGAAAAGAAAGAAACCGGGGTCCGGGGTCTGAGTGCATCACCAAAAGCGCGTTTACGCGCGTCTTGCGCGCGCTATGGTGCTGCGCCGCGCCCGGGACACGCGCGGCTACGCCACCGCCCCGTGCAGGTCGTATTCGTCCGATTTCTGAATCTTCACCGTAACGATGTCGCCGGCCTTGAGCGACTTTTTACTTTTCACATAGACCGCGCCGTCGATCTCCGGCGCGTCACTCTGGGAACGGCCCTTCGAGACGGTCGGGCCGACCTCGTCGATGATGACCTGCTGCTTCGAGCCGATCTTGCGCTTCAAACGCTTCATCGAAATTGTCTGCTGGCGCGCCATGAAACGGTGCCAACGGTCCTCGATCACATCGGCGGGCACCGGCTCGGCAAGCTCGTTCGCGGCCGCGCCGCGCACCGGCTCATATTTGAAGCAGCCGACGCGATCGAGCGAGGCTTCGTCGAGCCACTCGAGCAGCATGTCGAAGTCCTGCTCGGTTTCGCCAGGAAAGCCGACGATGAAGGTCGAGCGTAGCGTCAGATCGGGGCACTGATCCCGCCAGCGCGCGATGCGGCCGAGCGTCTTCTCCTGCGCCGCGGGGCGCTTCATGCGCTTGAGCACGTCGGGGGAGGCATGCTGGAACGGGATGTCGAGATAAGGCAGCACGCCCCCCGTTCCTTGGCCGTCCGCCATCAACTCGATCACTTCATCGACGTGCGGATAGGGGTAGACATAGTGCAGCCGCACCCAGGCGCCGAGCGTGCCGAGCTCACGGGTGAGGTCAAGGAACTTGGCGCGGATCTCGCGATCCTTCCATTGGCTGGTGGCGTATTTGATATCGACGCCATAGGCCGAGGTGTCCTGCGAGATCACCAGCAGTTCCTTGACGCCGGCCGCGACCAGCTTTTCCGCCTCGCGCAGCACATCGCCGGCCGGGCGTGATATCAGGTCGCCGCGCAGCTTCGGGATAATGCAAAAGGTGCAGCGGTTGTTGCAGCCCTCGGAAATCTTCAGATACGCGTAGTGCCGTGGCGTCAGCTTGATGCCTTGCGGCGGCACCAGATCGAGGAACGGATCGTGCTGCGGCGGCGCGGCGCGGTGCACCGCGTCGAGCACGCTTTCGTATTGTTGCGGCCCGGTGACGGCGAGCACGTTGGGGTATTTCGCCGTGATCTTCTCGGGCTCGGCGCCCATGCAGCCGGTGACGATGACCTTGCCGTTTTCGGCGAGCGCATCGCCGATTGCCTCCAGCGACTCCGCCTGCGCGCTGTCGAGGAAGCCGCAGGTGTTGACGATCACCATGTCGGCGCCCTTGTGCTCGCGGGTGAGCGCATAGCCCTCCGCGCGCAGCCGCGTGATGATGCGTTCGCTATCGACCAGCGCCTTGGGGCAGCCGAGCGAGACGAAGCTCACAATAGGCGCGGCTTTGTCGCCGGTTTGTTTCGGATTGTCGGGTCGCACCGGGAGGAGCTATAGCCGAACGCTGGCGAGATCAAGCTCCAGCAGCTATCTAAGTGTCTGTTTTGAAAGTCGGGATCGCTGCCGGTCATGTCTGAGCCTCATCACGCCTCCGCACCCGCCGCCGGCCGGGTGATCGATCCCGTTTGCGGAATGACGGTCGACCCCCAGGTGACGCCGCATCGGCACACGCACCAAGGCAAACCGCATTTCTTCTGTTCCGCCGGGTGCCGCACCAGGTTCGCCGCCGAGCCCGAGAAATTCCTCGGCGCCAAGGCTGCGCCGGAGCCGATGCTGGACGGCACGATCTACACCTGCCCGATGCATCCGGAGGTGCGGCAGGCCGGGCCGGGGAGTTGCCCGATCTGCGGCATGGCGCTTGAGCCGGACGTGGTGACCGCCGACAGCGGTCCCAATCCGGAGCTCGCCGATATGACGCGGCGGTTCTGGATCGCGCTCGCGCTAACCGTTCCCGTGTTCGTGCTGGAAATGGGGCAGCATGTGTTAGGCCTCAATCTCGTCGGTCAGCCGTGGTCGAACTGGCTGCAGTTCATCTTCGCCACACCGGCCGTGCTGTGGGCCGGCTGGCCCTTCATCGTGCGCGCCGACCAGTCGATCCTGACGCGCAACCTCAACATGTTCACGCTGATCGCGATGGGGACGGTGGTCGCGTGGGCGTACAGCGCGTTCGCGACAATCGCACCGCATCTCTTGCCGCATCAGTTCCACGGCCACGACGGCGCGGTCGCGGTCTATTTCGAGGCGGCCGCGGTGATCACCGTGCTCGCGCTGCTCGGTCAGGTGCTGGAACTCAAAGCGCGCGATCGCACCTCCGGCGCGATCAAGGCGCTGCTGAACCTGACGCCGAAGATCGCGCACCGGATTTTGCCGGGCGGCTACGAGCGCGACATGGCCGTGGATGCCGTCAACGCCGGCGACATGCTGCGCGTCAAACCGGGCGAACAGATTCCGGTCGACGGCGTGCTGACGGAAGGCCAGTCGGCGGTCGACGAGTCGATGCTGACCGGCGAGCCGATGCCGGTCGGTAAGGCGCCGGGCGCGAAAATGGTGGCGGGCTCGCTCAACACCACCGGCAGCTTCACCATGCGCGCCGAGAAGGTCGGCCGCGACACCATGCTGGCGAAGATCGTGCAGATGGTGGCGCAGGCACAGCGCTCGCGCGCGCCGATCCAGCGGCTGGCGGATCGCGTATCGGGCTGGTTCGTGCCGCTGGTGATCGCGGTCGCGCTTGCCGCGTTCAGCGCATGGGCCTGGTTCGGTCCTGAGCCGCCTTATGCGTATGGATTGATGGCGGCTGTGTCGGTGCTGATCATCGCGTGCCCTTGCGCGCTGGGTCTCGCGACGCCGATGTCGATCATGGTCGGCGTCGGACGCGGCGCGCGTGCCGGCATCCTGATCAAGAACGCCGAGGCGCTGGAGCGCATGGAGCGGGTCGACACGCTGGTGATCGACAAGACCGGCACGCTCACCGAGGGCAAGCCCAGGGTCATCGCAGTGACGCCGACCCATGGCCTCGACGAGCAGGACATCCTGCGTTTCGCCGCCGCCGTCGAGAGCCGCAGCGAGCACCCGATCGCGCATGCCATCGTCGCCGCCGCCGCCGAGCGCGGCATCGAACTTCCCGACGTGCGCGGCTTCAACTCGCCGACCGGAAAGGGCGTCGTCGGCATGATCGAGCGCCATCGCGTCGCGCTCGGCAGCGCGAAATTCCTCGCTGAGCTTGGCGTCGCCGCGGCGGAGCTGGAGCCGATGGCGGAACGGCTGCGGCAGGACGGTGCGACCGCGGTGTTCCTCGCGGTCGACGGCAAGGCGTCGGGAGTCATCGCGGTGGCTGATCCGGTGCGCGACACCGCGCCCGCGGCGTTGACGGCGCTTAAGCGCGCCGGAATCCGCATCGTCATGCTGACCGGCGACAGCCGCACCACCGCGAACACGGTTGCAAAGCAACTCGGCATCGACGAGGTCGAGGCCGACCTGCTGCCCGAGCAGAAATCGCAGATCGTGGAGCGGCTGCGCCGCGAAGGGCGCGTGGTCGCCATGGCGGGCGACGGCATCAACGACGCGCCGGGTCTCGCCACCGCCGACGTCGGCATTGCGATGGGGACGGGCACCGATGTCGCGATCGAAAGCGCCGGGGTCACGCTGCTCAAGCCCGACCTCAACGGCATCATCAAGACGCGGCGCCTGTCCAAGGCAGTGATGCGCAACATCCGCCAGAACCTGGTGTTCGCCTTCATCTACAACGCAGCCGGCGTGCCGATCGCGGCCGGCGTGCTCTATCCGGCGTTCGGGATCCTGCTTTCGCCGATGATCGGTGCGGCAGCGATGGCGCTGTCATCGGTCAGTGTGATCGCCAATGCGCTGCGGTTGTCGCGCAAACGACTTTGATTTTCACCATCTTCATGCGCGGGCTTGACCCGCGCATCCATCTTTACATGGAAGTGACCCGGCAATTACGAACAAAAGGACCCCCTGCGAGCGCTAAGCGGCGATCGGCGCCGGATCGAGCGGTGCGGTCCAGGCGTCGTAGCCATAGACCCAGGCCGGATCGGTCGCCTCGCGCATCCAGGTGTTCTTCTGCGAGGTGCCCTGGATCTGCGATGTGCGCTCGCGCCGCACGGTCTCGTAGCGCCGGAATGCCGATGGGATGTCGTCCGGCGCGGCTTCGATGCAGCGCGTCAGCAGCACCGCATCTTCCATCGCGGTGGCGGCGCCCTGCGCCATGTATTGCGTCATCGGGTGACCGGCGTCGCCGAGCAGCACCATGCGGCCTTCGCCCCAGTGCGGCAGAGGATCGCGGTCGACGATCGCCCACTTGTGCACACGCGGACAGGCCTCCACCACGCGGCGCACCTGGTCGTGGAATCCGGTGAAGGCATTGCGCAGCGTTTCAAGGTCGCCGGTCGCGGACCAGGATTCCACCGTGAATTCCGGCTCCGGCACGCTGGTGACGAAATACACCTCGTCGCGGTTCGACGTGACGTAATAGGTCACGATGTGGCGGTCCGGCCCCCACCATTTGCAGCACTCGTCGATTTGGTAGCCGCGCAGCAGCGAAGCGGGGAACGTGGTGCGATAGGCGACGCGGCCGGTGAAGTTGGCGCGCTCTTGGCCGCGCCACAGCTCGCGCACGCGCGAATGGATGCCGTCGGCGGCGACGACCGCATCGGCGCGCGCTGTCGAGCCGTCGGCGAAGTGCAGTGCGACGCCGCCGCCGCGCCAGTCCAGATCGGTGAGGTTGCGGTCGAGCGAGATCAGCTCGGCGGGCACGCGCGAGGCCAGCGCCTCGTGCAGGTCGCCGCGATGCATAAGGAGATACGGCGCGCCGTATTTCGCCTCGGCGTCGGCGCCGAGCGGCAGCTCGTATTTCATTGCGCCCGAGTCCCACTCGCGGTTGGTCCAGGAGTGCGGCTGGAACGCGCGGGCGCGGATGCGCTGCTCGAGGCCGATGCCGCGCAGCACCCGCATCGCGTTGGGGCTCATCTGGATGCCGGCGCCGAGCCGCACGAACTGCGGCGCCTGCTCGTAGACGCGCAGCGGAAAGCCGCGCTGGTGCAGCGCGGCGGCGAGCGTCAACCCGCCCATTCCAGCGCCGATGATCGCCACGGATGGCAGCATTCCGCCTCAGTTCCGCTTGGCCTTATCCTTGGCCTCGACCTTCTGCTCGACCTCGGCGCTCAGCCGCTGGTAGTGACCGAGCCCGACCACGATGATGATCGCAGTCAGCAGCAGCGCGGTAGGGTAGAGCAGGGGCTGCAGATCCTCCTGCTGGCTGACGCGGAACACCGTGACCAGCGCTTCGATGAACACCGCGATGGAGATCGTGCAGATGAACTTGGTCAGGCTGCGCCGCGCCTCCGAGGTGAGCCGCATCTCGCGGCCGCGGATCACCTCCTCCTCGATGAAATACTTGGCGACGTCGAACACCGCGAGCGAGATCACCACATAGCCGATCGCGGCGAGCAGCGCGTTGCTGGCATCCGCCCATGATGAGGTGATGCCGGCGATGACGCCGACCGTGCCGTAGACGATCAGCGCCAGCGACAGCGCCATCAGCACCAGGCTCGCGGTGCCGAACGCGAACCGGGACAGCACATCCATCGCTTTGGTCATTGGGCCTCCTTGGGGCGGCTCGCCGCAGGTCCTAACGCCGTGGGGTGGGGAACGGGTTCCGCGCCAGTGTGTCCGGACCCGAAGTTCGCACGATTGTTGAGGGGAGCCACCTTTGCGAATGTCGGGTGCAAAAGGACACTGGAATCATAGAGTTGCCAGTGTCGCTCTGGTTCGTGCGTACCGGGGCGGGAGTTGAGTGCAATTAAACGCAGGCGCCTTGGGGGAACTCGTAGAAGCGCTGCGGCTTGTTTGGTCAGTTTCCCAGCTGCGATCTGGGAAAAGGAGGAGTCTATGAAAAAGTTCCTGCTGTTGGGCGCTTCAGTGGCGCTGTTGTCATTCGCTGTGATCGAGGAGGCGTCTGCGCAACGCGGCGGTGGGTTCCGCGGCGGTGGAGGCGCAGGCTTCCGCGGCACCCCCATGGGTGGCGGCTTCCGCGGTGGCATGGTTGGCGGCGGCTTCCGCGGCGGCGTGGTTGGCGGCGGTTTTCGCGGCGGCATGGTCCGTGGCGGTTTTCGCAGTGCCGCGATCGGACCCGGCTTCCGCGGCGGCGTCATCGGACCCGGCTTTCGTGGCGCCCGTTGGGCCGGGCCGGGCGTCGGCTGGCGCGGTCGTCCGGCCTTCATCGGCCACCGTGCCGCATGGGCCGGCGGTCCGTGGCGTCACCGTCATGGCTGGCGGCATCGCGGTTGGGGTTGGCCGGTCGCGGCCGGGCTCGGGGTTGGACTGCTCGCCTCAAGCGCCTATTACAACTCGTGCTGGCGCTACGACGGCTGGCAGTGGGTGAACGTCTGCTATGGCCCATGGGGTCAGCCCGGCTACTACACGTACTATTGAGGCGGCGAGACGCCGCGACCTAAAATTCGATTGATGGATCGGGGCGCCGGGACGATCCGGCGCGCCGACCGGCGATTGATGCCGGGACCGCGACACTAGCCTCAAATCACGTTCTGCATGATGCGACCATTCCACAACGACGACGACAAGACGTGAGCTGCAATCAACGTCGCGGTGGCGGGAATGAGCGACACCTGATAAGGCATGACCCGACCGCGCGACGAGATTTTGGTGGCAAAAGTCGCATGCGATCTGATGGATCAGTTTTCAAGTCATTGGTCTCACCAAGCGGGAAGGGTGGCCGAGTGGTTTAAGGCAGCGGTCTTGAA
>CAWFCM010000024.1:0-202500 GCA_963814215.1 uncultured Alphaproteobacteria bacterium
ACTACATCCAAATGGAGGTGGTTGCGTCTCCTGATGGCAATTGGGCCAAGCCCGGAGATCAGTTTATCGTTGCAGCAAAATTGGTCGAGGAGGTCGTCAGGGTCGCAAAAATCACTGAATGGCGAAATGTTGGGAGCGACCTAGTTACCGGGTTTTCCGGTTTGACCTGTGCGCATCCATTTGCCGGGAAGATCCCTGGCTACGAATTCGACGTCCCTCTCCTCCCCGGCGAACACGTCACCGACGACACCGGCACCGGCTTCGTGCACACTGCGCCAGGCCACGGCCGCGAGGACTTCGACATATGGACCGCGAACGCGCGCCAACTCGAAGCGCGCGGCATCAACACCACCATCCCCTACACCGTCGACGAAAACGGCGCTTTCACCGAGCAGGCGCCGGGCTTCACCGGCAAGCGCGTCATCAACGACAAGGGCGAGAAGGGCGACGCCAACGAGGCCGTCATCAAGGCGCTCGTTGAAGCCGGCAATATCATCGCGCGCGGCCGTCTCAAGCACCAATATCCGCACTCCTGGCGGTCCAAGAAGCCGGTGATTTTCCGCAACACCCCGCAGTGGTTCATCGCCATGGACAAGGACATCGCGGGGACCAAGAACACGCTGCGCGAGGTCGCGCTGCGCGAAATCCAGCACACCCGCTGGGTGCCGGCCGCCGGCGAGAACCGCATCAACGGCATGATCGAGAGCCGGCCCGACTGGGTGATCTCGCGCCAGCGCGCCTGGGGCGTGCCGATCGCGGTGTTCGTGCGCGAGAACGCCGACGGCTCGGCCACCATCCTCAACGACGCGGCGGTGAACAAGCGCATCACCGACGCGTTCGAGCAGGAAGGCGCCGACGCCTGGTACAAGGAAGGTGCGCGCGAGCGCTTTCTCGGCACGCTCGCCAACGAGCCCTGGAAGAAGGTCGATGACATCTGCGACGTCTGGTTCGACTCCGGCTCCACGCACGCCTTCGTGCTGGAGGATCCGAAACATTTCCCGTCGCTCGCCGGCATCAAGCGCAAGAAAGACGGCGGCCTGGACACGGTGATGTATCTGGAAGGCTCCGACCAGCACCGCGGCTGGTTCCATTCATCGCTGCTGGAAAGCTGCGGCACACGCGGCGTCGCACCGTTCGACGTGGTGCTGACGCACGGCTTCACGCTCGACGAGCAGGGCCGCAAGATGTCGAAGTCGCTGCGCAACACGGTCGAGCCGCAAGAGGTGATCAAACAGTCCGGCGCCGACATCCTGCGCATGTGGACGTGCGCGGTCGACTATGCCGACGACCAGCGCATCGGGCCCGAAATCCTCAAGACCACCATCGAGACCTATCGCAAGCTGCGCAACACCATCCGCTGGATGCTCGGCAGCCTGGCGCATTTCACCGAAGCCGACCGCGTCGCGCCGGAGAAGATGCCGGAACTCGAGCGCGTGATGTTGCACCGTCTCGCCGAGCTCGACGGGCTGGTCCGCAACGCTTACGGCGAGTTCGACTACAAGCGCATCTTCGCCGCGCTGTCGCATTTCATGACGACGGACCTGTCGGCGTTCTACTTCGATATCCGCAAGGACGCCCTCTATTGCGACCCGGTCTCGTCGCCAACGCGCAAGGCGTCTCTCACCGTGATCGACCATCTGTTCCGCTGCACGGTGACGTGGCTCGCGCCGATGCTGTGCTTCACCGCCGAGGAGGCGTGGGGCGAGCGCTACAAGAACGACGACGCCTCGGTGCATCTCGAGCTGTTCCCCGAGGTGCCGGCGTCGTGGCGCGACGACAAGCTCGCCGAGAAGTGGCGCAAGGTGCGCATGGTGCGCCGTGTCGTCACCGGCGCGCTGGAGATCGAGCGCGCCGGCAAGCGCATCGGCTCATCGCTCGAAGCCGATCCGTTCGTCTATGTGACCAACGAGGAATTGTTCGAGGCGATGCTCGGCGTCGACCTGCCGGAAATCTGCATCACGTCGGCAGGCGTGATCGTGAAAGGTGAAGCGCCGGCCGACGCCTTCCGCCTGCCCGACGTGCCGGGTGTCGCGGTCGTCACCAGGCTCGCCGAAGGGCAAAAGTGCGCGCGCTCTTGGAAAATCTCGCCCGCGGTCGGCAGCGATCCGCAATTTCCCGACGTGACGCCGCGCGACGCGCAGGCGCTGCGCGAGTGGGAAGCGGCACGGAAGGCAACGGCGTGACCGAAAGCTACCTCTGGGGCCCGCTCACCAAACTCGGCCTCGCCACGGCCGCGGTCACCTGCGTGCTCGACCAGGCGCTCAAAGTCTGGCTCATCTTCGTGTTCGATCTCCCCGCCAAGGGCACGGTGGCGCTGATGCCGCTCGTTTCCCTGACGATGACCTGGAACAAGGGCATCAGCTACGGCTGGTTCCAGCAGGAGGGGCCGTTCGGCCAATGGGCCCTGCTCGCCCTCAAGGCGGTGGCGGTGGCGCTGCTTTGGATCTGGCTGTCCCGGGCCGGCACCCGGCTGGCCGCCCTGTCGCTCGGGCTGATCATCGGGGGTGCGGTCGGCAACGGCATCGACCGGCTGGCCTACGGGGCGGTGGCCGATTTCGTACTTCTCCACATCGAAACCGCCTCCTGGAGCTTCAATTGGTACGTCTTTAACCTCGCCGATGTAGCTATCGTTGCTGGGGTGGCCGGTCTGCTGTATGAATCCCTGCTCGGGGACCGCGCCGCAAAAGCGCCCTGATCCCGGCCTTAGTTTCGGGCCGAAAGCCGCTGGATGCCGCGGTTTTTGAGGGGCGCAGTGCGCAACGGGATAACGGCATGACGAATCCAGGTTGGACGTATCGTTGGGGCCGGGTCGCAGCTGCAGGGCTGCTCGGTGTTGCCATCGCGATGAGCGCCAGCACCGGCGTGCGCGCCGCCGACAATGACGAAGACGAAGCATTCGACACCAAGATTTTTCGCGGGTTCCTGACGGGTCTCGGTCTGCGCCGTGACGGCGGCGGCATCGACTACCGCGAGCGCTCGCCGCTGGTCGTTCCGCCGACACGCGATACCTCTGTGCCTGCGTTGCCGGCGCCGCAAAGCGGATCGATCACCGAGAAGACCGCGGCCTGGCCGGTCGATCCCGACGTGAAGCGCGCCAAGGAGATCAAGGCCGCGCGCAAGAAGCCCCGCAAGGACATCGACTCCGAAGAATCGCGGCCGGAGCTGCCGAGCCAGCTCGGCCCGCGCCATGCGTCCGCCCCCGCCCACCAGCGGCCCACCGCCGAGCCGCCGAAGGATCCGACCGCTCCCAGCAGCTGGAAGGAGCTCGGCAGCAAGAGCTTCTTCACGTTCGACGGCCTGATGGGCAAGAAGCAGGAAACCGCGAAATTCACCGGCGAGCCGCAGCGCGGCAGCCTGACCGAGCCACCGCCGGGATACCGCACGCCGTCGCCCAGCCATCCTTACGGCGTGGGCGTCGCGAAGCCTGAAGCCATCAATCCGATGGACACGGACCAGATGCGGGGCAGGTAGGCGGCTTGCCGAACGGCGAACCGCAACCCATGTTTGCTGACAAGATGTTGCCCGCGTCGGTGCATGCGTGATGCCGATGCCGAATGATTTCCTCATGAGCCCTGAGAGTTCCGCTTGCCCAGCAAACTGACGCATGCTTTCGCCGCAGCCGCGCTGGTGGCGCTTGTCGCCGCCGCCGGTCCGGACCGCGGCACCGCCGCTCCTAACGTCACGACATTCAAGCTCGCCAACGGCCTTGAGGTCGTGGTCATCCCGGACCGGCGCACCCCGGTCGTTACGCATATGCTCTGGTACAAGGTAGGCGCCGCCGACGAGCCGCCGGGCAAGTCCGGCGTCGCGCATTTCCTGGAGCATCTGCTGTTCAAGGGCACCGAGAAGAACCCGGCCGGCAAGTTCTCCAAGACGGTTGCTGCGATCGGCGGCCAGGAGAACGCTTTCACCTCCAGCGACTACACCGGCTACTTCCAGCGCACCTCGCGCGAGCATCTCAAGACGCTGATGGAGTTCGAGGCCGACCGCATGACCGGCCTGGTGCTGACCGACGCGGTGGTGGCCCCCGAACTAAAGGTCGTGCTCGAAGAGCAGAACCAGCGCGTCGCCAACAATCCGGGCGCGCGGCTTGGCGAGCAGATCGAGGCGGCGCTCTACCTCAACCATCCGTATGGACGGCCGGTGATCGGCTGGCGGCACGAGATCGAGCAGCTCAACCGCGAGGAGGCGCTCGCCTTCTACAAGCAGTTCTACACGCCGAACAACGCCGTGCTGGTGGTGGCCGGCGACGTCACCGCCGACGAGGTCAAGGCGCTCGCCGAGCAGACCTACGGCAAAGTTCAGCCGACCACCGAGATCGGGCCGCGCAAGCGCCCGCAGGAGCCCGCACAAGTCGCGCCGCGCCAGGTGACGCTGGCCGATCCGCGCGTCGCCCAGCCCAGCCTGCAGCGCGCCTATCTGGTGCCGTCCGCCGCGACGGCAAAGCCCGGCGAAGGCGAGGCGCTCGACGTGCTGGCCCACATCCTCGGCAACAGCTCGACCGGCCGGCTTTACCGCACGCTGGTGATGGACCGCGAGGTCGCGGTGAGCGCCGGCGGCTGGTATTCCGGCTCCGCCCTCGATGCGACGCGGTTCAGCGTCTACGGCTCGCCGAAGACGGGCGTGACTTTGCAGCAGCTCGAACAGGCGATCGACGCGGTGATCGACGACGTCGTCGCCAACGGCGTCACCGCCGAGGAAACCGAACGGGCGAAGAATCGCCTGATCGCCGACGCGGTGTTCGCGCAGGACAGCCAGGAGAGCCTGGCGCGCTGGTACGGCGTGGCGCTCACCACCGGCTCCTCGGTCGCCAACGTCAACAGCTGGCCCGACCGCATCCGCACCGTCACGCCAGAGGCGGTCAACGCCGCCGCCCGCGCGTGGCTCGACAAGCGCCGCTCGGTGACCGGCTACCTGATCAAGGACGAAACGCGCCGCGAGGAAAAACGCTCGTGACCATGCACTTCACCAGGCTCGTTGCCGGCGCCGCCCTGCTGCTTGCGGCGGCAGCACCGCTCACACCCGCCCAGGCGACCAAGATCGAAGTGGTGAAGTCGCCCGGCGGCATCGAGGCGTGGCTGGTGCGCGACACCACGGTGCCGCTGGTGGCCATGACCTTCGCCTTCACCGGCGGCGCCAACCAGGACCCCGAGGTCAAGCCCGGCGTGTCCTATCTCACCGCCGCACTGCTCGACGACGGCGCCGGCGAACTCGACGCCAAGGCGTTCCAGCAGCGCCTGGAGGAAAACGCCGTCCAGCTCCGCTTCTCCTCGGGCCGCGACAATTTCCAGGGCTCGATGACCGTGCTGCGCGACCGCCTGGACCCCGGCCTCGACATGCTGCGGCTTGCGCTGACCCAGCCGCGCTTCGACGCCGACGCGCTGGAGCGGGTGCGCGCCCAGGCACTGTCTTCCTTGCGCCGCGAGACCACCAATCCGAACAGCATCTCGAACCGCGTCTGGTGGAAGACGGCGTTCCCGAGCCATCCATATGGCCGGCCGACCAACGGCACGCTGGAATCGGTGCCGACCATCACCCGCGACGACCTGCGGGAGTATCACTCGCGCGTGCTGAACCGCAGCACCCTCAAAGTCGCGGTGGTCGGCGACATCGACGCCAAGACGCTTGGCCCCGCGCTCGATCGCGTGTTCGGCGCGCTGCCGGCCAAGGGCCAGCTCAATGCACTGCCGGCCGCGCGTATCCAGGATGTCGGGCGCCGCATCGTCATCGACCTCGACGTGCCACAGGCGGTGCTGTCGTTCGGCGGCCAGGGTCTCGCCCGCAAGGATCCCGACTTCATCCCGGCGTTCGTGGTCAACCACATCCTCGGCGGCGGCTCGTTCTCATCGCGGCTCTACACCGAAGTGCGTGAGAAACGCGGCCTGGCCTACGGTGTGTCGTCGTATCTCCTGCCGCTCGACCGCGCCGCGTTGTTCACCGGCGGCACGCAGACCAGCAACGACAGCGCCGGCGAGGCGCTCAAGCTGATCGAGGCGGAAATCCGCCGCATGGCGGGCGAAGGCCCGACCGAGAAGGAGCTCGCCGAGGCGAAGGACTACCTCAAGGGCTCGTTCCCGCTGCGCTTCGACACCTCGTCCAAGATCGCCAGCCAGCTCCTGCAGATCCAGATCGAGGATCTCGGCATCGACTACATCGACAAGCGCAACAGCCTGATCGACGCCGTGACGATCCAGGACGCGCGCCGCGTCGCCAAACGGCTGGCCGACGGCGGCATGCTGGTGACGGTGGTCGGGCGGCCCAAGGACTTGACCTCGAACGAAACGGGCAAATAGCCCGGCGGCGATGCTCAAGCAATCGATCGAACTCGCAAGCGCGCCAGACTTCCCCGCGACGCTGGCGCGAACGGGCGACGCGCTTGCCGCGCTGCGCAAGCAGCCACGCCGAAGGGTCGCTGCCGCTGCTTCGCCTGCCGGAAAAGCGCGACGACGTCTCGCCGATTCTCGGCTATGCTCGGCTCCTCCAGGAGAACACCACCGACGTGGTGTGGCTCGGCACCGGCGGCTCGAGCCTCGGCGGCCAGACGCTGGCGCAGCTTGCCGGCCACGCCGTGCCGGCGCTCGGCGCGCTGCGCAAGCCGCGGTTGCACTTCATCGACAACCTCGATCCCAGCACGTTTGAGGCGATGCTGGCGCAACTGCCGCTCGTCACCACGCGCTTCGTCGCGATCTCGAAGTCGGGCGGCACCGCTGAGACGCTGATGCAGACTGCCGCGGTCATCGCCGCGCTCAAGGCCGCAAAGCGCGACCCGCACGATCATCTTCTGGGACTCAGCGAGCCGATCAAATCAGGCAAAGCAAACGGACTGCGCGATCTGCTCAGCCCTCACAACACCCCGATGCTCGATCACGATCCCGGCGTCGGCGGCCGCTTCTCGGTGCTCAGCAACGTCGGCCTGCTGCCGGCCGCCGTTTGCGGCCTCGACGTCGGCGCGATCCGCTCCGGCGCCGCGGCTGCGCTCGCTCCGGTGCTGGCCGGCAAGCCGCCGGCCGAGGTGCCGGCCGCGGTCGGCGCCGCGCTGTCGGTCGCTTGCGGCAAGCCGATCACCGTGATGATGGCCTACTCCGACCGACTCGACCGCTTCACCAAGTGGTATGTGCAGCTCTGGGCCGAGAGCCTTGGCAAGGACGGCAAGGGCACCACGCCGATCGCCGCGCTCGGCCCAGTCGACCAGCACAGCCAGCTTCAGCTCTATATGGCCGGGCCGCGCGACAAGCTGTTCACGATCCTGACTGTCGGCGCAGCCGGCCGCGGCCCGCGCATCGACGCCGAATTGGCCAAACGCGCCCACGAACCCGGCCTCGGTGGCAAGACGATCGGCGACCTCGTCGCGGCACAGGGCCGCGCCACCGCCGAGACGCTGGCGAAGAACGGCTGCCAGGTCCGTACCGTCCACATCGACACGCTCGACGAGGCAGCACTCGGCGAACTGCTGATGCATTTCATGCTGGAGACGATCGTCGCCGCGCATCTGCTCGGCGTCGACCCGTTCGACCAGCCCGCTGTCGAAGAGGGCAAGGTGCTGGCGAAGAAGTACCTGGCTGGCTAGAAGGTGGCAGCCGACGGGCTGCGCCATGATTCGCGTCACCGACACCATCAGCATCGACGAAGCCGAGCTTGAGGAAAGCTTCGTGCGCTCGTCCGGCCCCGGCGGCCAGAACGTCAACAAGCTCTCGACCGCCGTGCAGCTCCGGTTCGACGTGCGCCAATCGCCGTCGCTGCCGAACGACGTCGCCATCCGCCTGATGCGGCTCGCCGGCAAGCGCATGACCAAGGACGGCGTGCTGGTGCTGATCGCGCAAAACCACCGCACCCAGGAGCGCAATCGCGCCGAAGCCCAGGAGCGGCTGCTCGACCTGATCCGCGAAGCCGCCGTCCGCCCGGTGCCTCGCCGCGCAACCAAGCCGACCAAGGCGTCGCGCAAGGAGCGGCTGGAGACGAAGAAAAGGCGCTCCGGCGTCAAGAATTTGCGCGGCAAGGTTTCGTTTGAATAGCGGGGGAATGCGCCCGGCAAACCTCGCTGTGGTCGCATTGCGCCGATAAGTTCGGCCTGAAATCGAATCAGGCCCCTGCATGCCCGTCCGACGCCTTTCCGAGACCACGGTCAACCGCATCGCCGCCGGCGAGGTGGTCGAGCGCCCCGCCAGCGTGGTCAAGGAGCTGGTCGAGAACGCGCTCGACGCCGGTGCGACCAAGATCGAGGTCGCGACCGACGGCGGCGGCCGGCGGCTTATTCGCGTCACCGACGATGGCGGCGGCATGACCCGCGGCGACCTCGAACTCGCGATCGAGCGCCACGCCACCTCCAAGCTCGACGGCGACGACCTGATGCAGATCGCAACGCTCGGCTTCCGCGGCGAGGCGCTGCCCTCGATCGGCTCGGTCGGAAAGCTCGGCATCGCCAGCCGCCACGCCGGCGAACCGCACGCCTGGTCGATCGAGGTACACGGCGGGCAGAAGTCCGAGCTCAAGCCCGCGCCACTGAGCGAGGGCACCCGCGTCGAGGTGAAAGACCTGTTCTACGCCACGCCGGCACGGCTGAAGTTCCTCAAGCTGGACCGCACCGAGGCGGAAGCGGTGCGCGACGTGGTGCGTCGCCTGGCGATGAGCCGGCCGGACGTCGCCTTCACGCTGACTGGCGAGGAACGGGCCCCGGTGACCTGGCCTGCCGCATTGCCCGGTGCGCCGGGGCGGCTGGCGCGGCTCGCCGATATTCTCGGGCCGGAGTTTCGCGCCAACGCCGTCGAGGTGAAGGAGGAGCGCGAGGACGTCATCGTCGAAGGCGTCATCGCGCTGCCAACGCTGACGCGCGCCAACTCGCTTGGGCAATATCTGTTCGTCAACGGCCGGCCGGTGCGCGACAAACTGCTGCTCGGCGTGGTGCGCGGCGCCTACGCCGATTATCTGCCGCGCGACCGCCACCCGATCGTCGCGCTGTTCATCACGCTGCCGCCGCGCGAGGTGGACGTGAACGTGCATCCGGCCAAGACCGAAGTGCGCTTCCGCAATGCCGCTCTGGTGCGCTCGCTGCATGATGCACGCCCTGAAAGAAGGGCTTGCGCGCGAGAGCAGCCGCGCCGCATCGACCGGCGGCAGCGCCACCATCGCCGCGTTCCGTCCCGCCACATTGCCCCGGCGCGGCAATTTCGACTGGCGCCGCTCGTTCGCAAGGCCCGGCGCGCCGGCACGCACCGCGGTCGCCGCATGGGCCAGCAGCGACCCGGCGGGCTTTGCCGAAGCCGCACAGGAGGCCTTCGACGTCGGCGGTGCGGCCGCAACCGCGCGGGTCGAAGTCGCCGAACCGGTGGCGGACGCGCTCGACCGGCCGCTCGGCGCCGCGCGCGCGCAGGTGCACGACACCTACATCGTGGCGCAGACCCATGACGGCCTGGTGATCGTCGATCAGCATGCGGCGCACGAGCGGCTCGTTTACGAGCGCATGAAGACCTCGCTCGGCAAATCGGGCATTGCGCGGCAGATCCTGCTGATCCCGGAAATCGTCGAACTCAACGGCGATGACGTGGCGCGGTTGACCGAACGCGCGGGCGAGCTCGCCAAATACGGCCTCGCCATCGAGCCGTTTGGCCCCGGGGCGATTGCCGTGCGCGAGACGCCGTCCATGTTGGGCGAGGTCGACGCCGGCGCATTGCTGCGCGACCTCGCCGAACACATGGCGGAATGGGACGAGGCGCTGCCGCTGGAGCGGCGCCTGATGCATGTCGCCGCCACCATGGCGTGCTACGGCTCGGTGCGCGCCGGCCGCCGCCTCAAGGGCGAAGAGATGAACGCGCTGCTGCGCGAAATGGAAGCGACGCCCAACTCCGGGCAATGCAATCACGGCCGGCCGACCTATGTGGAGCTCAAGCTCGCCGACATCGAGCGGTTGTTCGGGCGCAGATAAATCTCTCCAATCGTCCCTACATTTCCGCTGTCGTCCCCGCGAAAGCCGGGGCCCAGTAAACGCCGGTGTTTACTGGGTCCCGGCTCGCGCTCGCTGTCGCTCGCTTGGCCGGGACGACATCAAGGCATAGTCTTGCTGCCAAGGACGGAGCATTCATGCGCAAGATCGCCACGGTACTCGCTGCCCTCATCCTCACCTCGCCCGCCGCCGCACAGGAATCCCCCGACGCGTGGCCGTCGCGCTCCATGACGCTGGTGGTGCCGTTCGCCGCCGGCGGCGGCAACGACGTGCTCGGCCGCATCGTCGCGCAGCCGATGTCCGAGATCCTCAAGCAGCCGGTGGTGATCGAGAACGTCGCCGGCGCCGGCGGCATGACCGGCGGCAACCGCGTCGCCAAGGCCGCGCCCGACGGCTACACGTTCGGGCTCGGCACGGTCGGTAGCCACGCCTTCAACCAGACGCTCTACAAGCGGCCGCTCTACCACGCCGCCAACGACTTCGCGCCGGTTGCCATGATCGCCGACCAGCCGCTACTGCTCGTGGTGCGCAAGGACCTGCCGGTTTCGAACCTCAAGGAGTTCATTACCTACGCCAAGGCGAACCAGGGCAGGATGCAGCAGGGCTCGGCCGGCGTCGGCTCGGCGACGCATCTCGGCTGCCTCGTGTTCAACGCCGCGATCGGCGTCGACATCACGCACATTCCGTATAAGGGCGGCGCGCCGGCAATGACGGACCTGATCGCCGGGCGGATCGATTACTGGTGTCCGTTCAGCACCACGGCGATGCCGCAGATCAAGGGCGACACCGTGAAGCCGATCGCGCTGCTCTCGCTGCAGCGCCTCAACGTGCTGCCCGGACCTGCCCACCGCCCACGAGCAGGGTCTCGCCAACTTCGAGGCCTCGACCTGGAACGCGCTGTTCCTGCCCAAGGGCACGCCGCCCGCGATCGTGCAGAAGCTCCACAACGCGGTGGTCCAGGCGGTCGGCACCCCTGCCGTGCGGCAGCGCCTCAACGAACTCGGCATGTCGCCGGCAGCGCCCGACCGCCGCTCGCCGGAATTCCTCGCCAAATTCATCCCCGCCGAGATCGAGAAATGGGCCGCGCCCATCAAGGCGAGCGGCATCAGCGTCGACTAGCGCGCTTGACGCGCGGCTGATCGGCGGCAAGTCTCGCCCTCAAATCAGGGAGGCATTCATGTTGAGGATCACCACGGCCATCGCGGCGCTCATCGCCGTGGCGGGCCCTGCCGTCGCGCAGGACTATCCGAACCGTCCGGTCACCGTGGTGGTGCCCTATGCCGCCGGCGGGCCGGTCGACACGGTGGCGCGCATCGCCGCCGCCCGGATGAGCGAAATCCTCGGCCAGCAGATGGTGATCGAGAACGTCGGCGGCGCCGGCGGCATGACCGGCTCGGCGCGCGTCGTCAAGTCCGCGCCCGACGGTTACACCGTGCTCCTCTCGGGCAGCGCCGTGCTGGCGCAGGTGCCGCAGCTCTACGCGCGGCCGCTCTACAACCCGGTCACCGACTTCGATCATGCGGCGCTGTTCAACAACTCCGCCCGCGTGCTGATCGTGCGCAAGGATTTTCCGGCGAACAACTGGGCGGAATTCGTGACGTACGCCAAGGCGAATGCAAAATCGATGCAATACGGCTCGGCTGGCATGGGCTCCGGCTCGCACACCTGCTCCATCCTGATCGACATGGCGCTCGGCGTGACCATCACCCACGTCCCCTACCGCGGCGCCGGGCCGGCAATGCAGGACCTGATCGCGGGACGCCTCGACTTCATTCCGGAGCAGATCTCGACCGCGACGCCGCAGATCAAGGGCGGCACCGTGAAGCCGATCGTCACGTTCGGAACCGAGCGCGCCCCCGGCCTGGAGAACGTCCCCACCGCTCCCGAGCTCGGATTGAAGGGCCTCGACTGCGGCGCCTGGGGCGGCTTCTCGTTCCCCAAGGGCACGCCGAAGGCGATGGTAGACCGCATCGCCAAGGCGACCAGCGACGCCATCGACACCCCGGCGGTGATCGAGCGCTACAAGGGCATCGGCGTCGTGGTGCCGGCCAAGGACCGCCGCAGCCCGGAGTATTTCACCAAGTTCGTGCAGAGCGAGATCGCGCGGTGGGGCGTGCCGATCAAGGCAAGCGGCATGAAGATTGAATGAGCACTGGAATGCAAAGCATGGAGTTGAGAATGAAGTTCGTATCACTGATGCTCGGCGCAGTCGCCGCGCTCACCGCGCCCGCCGCCGCGCAGGAATGGCCGAGCCGCCCCATCACGCTGATCGTGCCGTTCGCGCCCGGCGGCGGCATCGACGCCAGCGCGCGGCTGCAGGCGCTGGTGCTCGGCGAGATCCTCGGCCAGACCATCGTGGTGGAGAACGTCGGCGCGGCGGCCGGCACCATCGGCAGCGCCCGCGTCGCCAAGGCGGCGCCGGACGGCTACACCTTCCTGGTCGGCAACTCCGGCACCCACTCCTATAGCCAGGCGCTCTACAAGAAGAAGCCTTACAACTCGTCCGAGGACTTCGAGGCGGTCGGGATGGTCACGGAGTCGCCGCGCCTCCTGGTCGCCCGCAAGGGCCTGCCGGTGAGCAATCTGAAAGAGCTGGTCGCTCACATGAAGTCGAACCAGGACAAGATGCAGTACGCCTCGGCCGGCGTCGGCTCGGGCACGCACCTGCCCTGCGCGCTGTTCAACTTCACGGTCGGCGTGAACATCACCCACGTGCCCTATCGCGGCGAGGGCCCCGCGCTGCAGGACGTCATCGCCGACCGGCTCGACTACATGTGCACCACCATCCAGAGCGGCGCGGTGCAGGCCAAGCAGGGAACGGTGAAGGGCATCGCGGTGATGGCGCCGCGCCGCGCCGCGATCGTGCCGGAAATGGCCACCACCGGCGAGCAGGACGTGGCCGGCATCGAGGCCACGGTGTGGAACGGCTTCTTCTTCCCCAAGGGAACGCCGAAGCCGATCGTCGACAAGATGAACAAGGCGATCGAGACGATGATCGCGCGGCCCGACGTGCGCCAGAAGCTGGAGGCCCTCGGCCTCGAGATTCTGCCGCCGGAGCAGCGCACTCCGGCCTACCACGCCAAGTTCATGAAGGAAGACGCCGAGCGCTGGGGCAAGGTGATCAAGGCGGCGGGGATCAGCGTGGATTGATGACCTACGTGTCCCGGACGCAGTGCAGCGTGCAACGCTGCACTGCTGATCCGGGACCGTTCCATTCGGTGTTCGTGACGGTCCCGGGTCTGCAGCGCATCATTTCATGCTGCGTTGCGCCCGGGACACGCGCGTCAGACCACCCGCAAAAACACGAACTCCGTGTCGTCGTACTTGCGGCGCTCCAGCTCTTCGAACCCCTCCGGCGCTTTGAACCCGGCGTCGGCCGCCTCCTCCACCACGGCGATCGCGTCCGGCGAAAACCAGCCGCCGTCGCGCGCTGAGGCCAGCGCCTGCTCGGCCAATCCCTTGCCGTAAGGCGGATCGAGGAACGCCAGCGAGAACGGCTCCAGCGGGCTGACCGGCCCGAGGCTGCCGGCGTCGCGGCGATAGACCTTGGTGGCGCCGCCCGCGCCGAGCGCCTCGACGTTGCCGCGCAGCAGCGCGCGCGCCTCGGCGCCGTCATCGACGAACAGCACGAACGCCGCGCCGCGTGACAGCGCCTCGAAGCCCAGCGCACCGGTGCCGGCGAACAGGTCGAGCACCCGCGCATCCACGATCGGATTGCCGTAGGCGTGGATCAGAATGTTGAACAACGACTCGCGCAGCCGGTCGGCGGTCGGGCGGATCGCCTGCGACTTCGGTGCTTCGAGCGCGCGCCCGCGCAGCCGGCCGCCGACGATACGCATCAGCGGTCCCGCTTGCCGTGATAAGGGCGGCGCCATTTTGGTTTACGGTCGTTGCGACGCGGAGCGGCTTTGGAACGATCGTCGGGTCGCGGCCCGCGTGGCTTCGCGTTCGATCCCTCGTCGCGATGAGAACGGCGCGGCGGCGCTTTCTCTTTATTTCGATCATGGACCGCGCCGCTCCCCTCCCCCCGCGAGCGAAGCGAGAGGTGGGGAGGGGTCGGGGGTGGGGCGCGCTTGCTGCTATCGCGCCCCCCACCCCGTTTCTTTTCGCCTCGCGAATCTCGCAGCCCCTCCCCTCCGCTTCGCGGGGGGAGGGGCGCAGCCTTGCGCGGCTCGTCCCGCTCCACGATCTCCGCTGAAAAATCCGCGCCGGCCTGCGCCGCGAGCCGCGCCCCGAGCTGCTCCCGCAGCGTCCGCGTCTTGACCTCCTCGATCGCACCGTCCGGCAACTCGCCAAGCTGGAACGGCCCAAACGACACCCGGATCAGCCGGTTCACCTGCAACCCGAGCGCACGCACCACGTTCCTGATTTCGCGATTCTTGCCCTCCCTCATCGCAAAGGTGATCCACACATTGGAGCCCTGCACACGGTCGAGCGCCGCCTCGATCGCGCCGTAGTTCACACCATCGACAGTGATGCCGTCGCGCAGGCCGTCGAGCCGCTGCTGCGTCACTCCTCCGAACGCGCGCACGCGGTAGCGCCGCAGCCAGCCGGTCGCCGGCAGCTCCAGCGCGCGGGCCAGCCCGCCGTCGTTGGTGAGCAGCAGCAGCCCTTCCGTGTTCATGTCGAGCCGGCCGACGCTGATCAGCCGCGGCAGGCCCTTGGGCAGCGCGCCGAAGATGGTCGGACGGTTGTGGGTGTCGACCGAGGTGGTGACCAGTCCGCGCGGCTTGTGGAACAGAAAAAGCCGCGTGCGTTCGCGCTGCGGCAGCGGCTTGCCGTCGACGCTGATGCGGTCGGATGGCGTGACATTGAGCGCGGGCGATGAGATCGCCGCACCGTTGACCGAAACGCGCCCGGCCGCGATCCACGCCTCGGCCTCGCGGCGCGACGCAAGCCCGGCCCTCGCCATCACCTTGGCGATGCGCTCGGCGCCCTTGGACGGCGGCGCGTCGTGCTCCGCCTGCGGCCGCGGCAGCGAGGTCTTGAGCCGCTTCGGCTTGAATTTGCGGCCGCGATGAGCGGGTTTGTCGTCGGTCATGCCCCACGGTGTATAAGGGCGTGGATGGCCGGGACACAAGGCGAGCAAAGCGACACCGTCTTCGACGACTATGCCCGCCATGACGATGGATAGAGTTGTGACAGATCGCTCGTTCATGGAAATGGCCCTCGACGAAGCCCGCGCCGCGCAGGCGGCTGGCGAGGTGCCGGTCGGCTGCGTGATCGTGCGCGACGGCGAAGTCATCGCGAAGGCCGGCAATCGCACCCTCGCCGACCGCGATCCGACCGCCCATGCCGAGGTGCTGGCGATCCGCGAGGCCGCCGCGAAGCTCGGCTCGGAGCGGCTGACCGGCTGCGACCTTTACGTTTCGCTCGAACCCTGTGCCATGTGCGCCTCCGCGATGTCGTTGGCCCGCATCCGGCGGCTCTATTATGGCGCCGCCGATCCCAAGGGCGGCGCGGTCGATTCGGGCGTGCGCTTCTTCGCCTCGCCCACCTGCCATCATCGGCCGGAGGTCTATGGCGGGATCAACGAAACCGACGCGGCCCACCTGCTGCGTGGCTTTTTCGCCGCACGGCGGGGTTAGTACCATTGCTTGAATTGGCTGGCCAATGCCCGCATTCTTGTAGGAGGCACGTCACGCCGTGGGAGACACGCAATGAAGGCAATTCGCTCGCTGCTCACTGCCGCCGGTCTGGCGCTGGCTCTTACAGCGACGGCTGCGGCACAGGACTATCCGAACAAGCCTGTCCGCATCGTGGTTCCGTTCGCGCCGGGCGGTATCAACGACGTCGCAGCGCGGCTTCTGGCGCAGCATCTGAGCGAGAAGCTCGGCAAGCAGTTCATCGCGGAGAACATGCCGGGCGGCGGCGGCATCAGCGCCACCGAGCGCGTGATCCACGCGGCGCCCGACGGCTATAACATTCTGATCCTGTCGATTGCCAATGCGGTGCACCCGGCGATGTACAAGCTCAAATACGACCTGCTCAAAAGCATCGAGCCGGTCGCGATGGTGGTCACCAGCCCAAACACGCTGGCGGTGCACCCCGATCTGCCGGCCAAGACCGTGAAGGAGTTCATCGCGCTCGCCAAGGCGAAGCCCGGTGACATCCAGTATGCCTCCGGCGGTATCGGCGGCTCGCTTCATCTCGGCATGGAGAATTTCAAGGCCGTCACCAAGATCGACGTGCTGCACGTGCCGTTCAAGGGCGCCGGACCCGGAACCATTGACGTGATTGCCGGCAATACCAAGGCCGTCATGTCGACGCTGTCGAGCGTGTCCGGACATCTCAAGAACGAAAAGCTGCGCGGGCTCGGCATCTCCTCTCCCAAGCGCGTCGAAGCGTTTCCAGACATCCCGACCTTCATCGAAGCCGGCGTTCCGGAATACGAAGGCGGCAACTGGATCGGCATCGGCGTCCCGGCCGGCACGCCGAAGGCAATCATCGACCTCTTGAACAAGGAAGTCGCGGCGATCCAGGCCAAGCCCGATGTGCAGAAGCAGATGGGCGACCGCGGCGCCTTCGTGTTGACCATGAGCCCGGCGCAATTCCGCACCCACATCGAAAAGGAAACCGCGAAGTGGGGCAAGGTCGTCAAGGATGCCGGCATCCAGCCGCAATAGACCTACGCGCGTTCACCGCCTCGTGAACGCCGCCTCGCATCCGTTCTCCCCCGCGCCCCGTATCCGGCATAGCCCCATCCGGGGCGCAGGTTTTTCGGGAGAACTACGATGCGATGTACGAGCAGTTTCGCGGCGCTGGCGCTTTTCGCGGTGAGCGCGGCCGCGGCGGCAAACGAGAACTTCGAGAGCTGGGACGTACTCAAGAGCACGTTCCCCTCGACCGGCGGCGGCGGCGTGATGATCGGCGAATACAAGCCGGTGATCGTCGGCGACAAGTGCCGCACCGATTTCACAGCGACCGAGCCGGAAGGCAAGGTGTTCTACAACACCGTCGAGTTCGACGCGGTGCCTGCGCAGGGCGGCACGCTCTGCACCAACGGCAAGTGGCGCGCCCGCGACGGCAGCATGTCGGGCACGACGCCGTACCGGGTGTTCTTCAAGGGCGGCGTGGTGCAGGGCTCGCCGTAGGCCGAGCGGCGGACATCCGCTGCGTCCGTTCTTCGGACAGCGTGCGAGGGTGTTCTCACGTCCTCAGTCAGTCCAGCGGAAAGCGCATGCTCCAACGCCGTCTTCTGCGCCGGGTGGGAATGCGGTCTGCATGAGAACCGGTGGTCTCTCTGAGGTGTGCGCTGCTAGACGAAAGGCTTGTCTGTCTTCCGGGTGCTTCCACTTCAATAATCCCGGCCCGCGCTGCAAGAACAATCCGAATGACCTTGTACTGACCACTTCGTGTAGAGGGCTGTAGGAGCCATCAAACTTCCCATGCGGAACGCCTGTGGCTAGGCTGAGCCGTGCCGGTGAGGAGGCCGAGGCCCGCGACGTGCACAGCGTCGCGGGCCTTTTCTATGGCTGCGTCGTTGCGTTACCGGCGATCTGGTCCAGCATGGCTTTCGGGAACGGCGGCAAATGCCCGAAGCAGTTTTCAAACTCAGTCTTGCTGATCACCGGCGCGTTGCAGGCGACCTCGGCCCACGGCGCGGGTGCCCATACGCCATCCTTGCACCACCAAGCGAGGCTGCCGCTACCATAGAGATAGATCGTCGGCCGCTCGTGGAGAACACAATAGACAGGTTGATATTTGTCGCTCATCGCCAACCCCGTATGTGCAAAGTAAACACCCTAAACGCCCGGCGGGTGCGGTAAGGGGGTAGGCCAGTTTTCGCATTTCCAATTTACGGCAGCGTGACAATGCCGAGCGCTTTCGCAAAGCACGGGCGTTTCCAGCGCAAAATGCTTTGTTTCACGCGGCGGTTCGGACCGCCGTCGCGGCTGGCTTGCCGTCCAGCGTCTCGCGCAGTGCCCGCTCGACCGCCATTGCCATTTCGCGCCGGAGGTCGAACTTGTCCCACCACGCATAGATCGCCGTCACGCCTTTTCGGGTGTGCGCGAGCAGCGCTCCGATCTGTTCGAGCGAGTAGCCTGCCTTGTCGAGAATCGTTGCCACAGTGCGCCGCAGGTCGTGCGGTGTCCAGCGGTTCATCCCGAGTTTGGCAACAATGCGGTGCGCGGCCTCGTACAGATCATTGGGCTGCAGGTCGAACATGGGCGCGCCCGGATCGGTCTTGAGGTGCGGGCGAAGCAGGTCAAGGGCCAAGCCCGAGAGCGGTGTGATGAAGGCGCTCCCGGCCTTCATCCGCTGTCCCGGCAGCGACCAGTGCGGACCGTGTTCGCTCGGCCCGCTCAGGTCGCGCAACTCGCTGCCGACCATGCCGCGCACCATGCCGGAGGGCGCCGCTGTCACGAGGATCAACCGCAGCCCGGTCGCGGCATCGCCCGATACGTTGAAGCGGCCCGGCTCATCGAGAGCGCGCCACACCCGCCGAATTTCGTCCGGGCTCAGATAGCGGTCGCGCTTGATCGTGGCGCCGCCCGGCGCCGGAAGGTCGGCGAACGGGTTCACGGTTGCGAATTTGCGGCCCGGTTGCTTCGCCCATTTGAACATCGCGTGCACGATGTGCTTGGTTTGATTTGCCATGGCCTTCTTGCCACTCGGCAATGTCCTGCAGCATTGCGGCAGCGTCGCCGTCGGTGATCGAAGGCAGAGGACGCTCGTTCCAGCCATAGACGCGACCGATGCGCTGCAGGCTATTGCGCACCCTGTCTCCGCTGCGGAGCTTGCTCAGCTTAGCGTCGTAGTAGAGTTCGACCACCTCGGCGTAGGTCTTAGTTTTTTTGAGCCTCGGTGCGCTCGCGCTTGACCGCTTGCGGCGCGCCGCCGTTAGCGGCCACCTTGCGGGCGTCGTTTGCGAGTTCGCGGGCGCGATGGCGGTGTCGGTGAGCTTGGCTCGCATGTGGTTTCTCGCGTTTGGTTGTTAGCTGCGCTAACAAACTGGTGAAACAATAAAGCGCGCGATGAAACGGCAAGACAAAGACAAGACGCGCCCCATCTGCTTGTGGTACCAAGCGTTTCTGCGTTCAGGCCGTGCAGGCCGTTTCACAGCGCGTCATAAAATATTTTGCGTAGCTGAATCAAACTCTAGCGCAGCACCGCCTTGAGGCGCACCCTCACCTCATCCTTGACCGGATCGGCGGCGCGCAGGATGGCGCTGGCGCGGAAGAAATCGAACAGCCGGAACACGCTGACGTTCGGCCGCAGCAGCAGGTCCGGTCCGCCGTCCGCGAGCTTGCGCGCCATGATGCCGTGACCGATCACCGCCATAGTCGCAGCGAGCGCCTCCCACGGATCCGGCACCGCACCGGCGTTACCGGGTCCGACCGCGGCGTCGACCGCGATCACGATGTCGGCCTTGCCGCGCAGACAATCGAACGGCAGCGGATTGACCGCGGCGCCGTCGACCAGCACGCGGCCGTCGCGCTCGACCGGCCGCATCAGGCCGGGGATCGCCAGCGAGGCGGCGATTGCCGAGTGCAGCGCGCCGTCGGTGAGCGCCGCCTCGCTGCGGCCGTGCAGGTCGGTGGCGATCACGGTCAGTGGAATTTCCAGTGCCTCGAAGTCGTCGGGCAGTTCCTTCGGCAGGAACTGGTCGCAGAATTTCTCGGAGTCGATCAGCAGCGGATTGCCGAACGGCGTCGACAGCCAGTCCGACAGGCCGGCGGCGCGCGCCGCCATCAGCCGCGAGAACACCGCGCCACGGTCATGCGCCAGCGCAATCGCGGCCCGTCGGATCGCCTTGCCGCTCATGCCGGCGCAATAGGCGGCGGCGATCACCGCGCCGAACGACACGCCGGCGACCGCGACCGGCTTGACGCCGAGATCGTCGAGCGCCTCGAGCACCGGGATCTGCGACAGCGAGCGCGCCCCGCCGCCGCCCAAAGCGAGCGCAACGGTTTTTTGTTTTCGCGCGATCATGGCGAACCGCTGCACCTTGCTCGGTGCGCTCCCTCCCCCTGAAAGGGGGAGGGTTGGGGTGGGGGTCGTTGTCTGTTCAACCGGGTTGATGACCGACATTTTGAACCGGGATGATACCCGACGGTTCTGGGATTTGGGCCAGTTCCGGCGCGCCGCGGAGCCCGTCGCGAGGCGGAGCGAAGCGCCGGAACTGGCCCAGGCGATTGATCAGGCCGATGTCGAAGTGACAGAAGCGTACGACCTGGTCGCCGGTTTCCAGTTCGGCAATGCCGATGAGTTCTCCGATCAGCGCTTCGCTGATGAAGAGCAGTTCGCCCTTCCACATGACCTCGCCGTTGCTGCGCACACGCCGCACTTGGTGATCGGCATCATACCAAGGGTCCTCAAGGCGCTCTGGCATGGGGCGCGGCGATGCCGAATAGAGCTCGGCGGGCAATCTTTGATCCAGCGCTTGGTGCGGGCGCTCCTCGTTGTAGTGTCGGCGGAAGTGGTCAAAGCGGATCTGCTGTTCGGCCCGGCTTGCTGCCGGCGGGCGCGAGGTCTGCGCCTTGAGCGTGCGATGCATCCGCTCGTGGCGACCGTTTTCTTGCGGCGATGCCGGACGGATGAAATGCGGCTCGATACCGAGCTTGAGCCACCACGCCGAGAGCTTGGTCAGCCCGCCGGGCCCGCGCGAGCCGAACGGCGAGCCATTGTCGCAGCGGATCGCAACTGGCAGGCCGTAGCTGCGAAACGCTGCGCAGAAGGCTGGCCGAACCCCATCGATCGTCGGCGGCACGATATCGAGCGTGATCAGAAAGCGGCTGTGGTTGTCCGTTATGGTCAAGGGGTCAACGCGCGCGCCGTCAGTGGTGCGAAACCAGCCCTTGAAATCGACACTCCATTCGTCATTGACGACCTCGACAGCTGCAAATGGCCTCTGTTGAGCAAGTGGTTTGCGCCGCCGCTTGGTTGGAGCGATCTGGCCCGCTTGCTGCAGGATATCCCCAATGGTCGAGGCCGCCGGCCAGCAGTTCTCCGGATGGCGCCGCTCCAACATCGCCAGGAGCTTGCGGGGTCCCAGATGCGGAAACCGACGTCGCAGCGAGACGATCGTCTCCACCAGCCCCGGGTCAGTCCGATGCGGACAGTGGTGCGGCGCATGCGATCGATCGATAAACCAATGCGGATCGCCGCTGTCTCTGCGCTTGCGCCAATCGTAGAACGTGTCGCGACACACGCCGTAGCGGCGGCACAGCTCCGACACGTTCCAGTTGCCAGTCTCGTAGTCCGAAAGCATCCGGATGCGTTCTTCCATCCGACAGGTCTCCAAAAACGGCATCGGTCGGTCTCCCTCCGATGCCTTTTGACCTGTCGACCATCATCCCGGTCTAGATTGTCGGGTATCTACCCGGTCCGTACCGTCAATTCGCCGCATACGATGACCCCCACCCGCCACACCTTCGCCCTTCGGGCTTCGGCGGGCGACCTCCCCCTTTCAGGGGGAGGTATCGGAGAGAGTCCCGCCCTCACGCGCCGGCCTCGCGCGCGAAGCGCCACGCCGTCCGCGCCAGCGGCCGCACCATCAAGCCGCGCGCCGCGGCGTGCTCGCTGGTCGCGGTGCCGTCGCGCACCCGGCCGGCGATGCCTTGCAGGATCGCGGCGAGGCGAAAAAAATTATAGGCGAGATAGACCGTCAGATGCGGCCGCGGATCGAGTCCCGTGCGCGCCACATAGGCGTCGACATACGCCGGTAGCGGCGGAATGCCGAGCGCGGCAAGGTCGAAGCCGAGCAGCGAGCCGGTGCCGCCGCCGCTGTCCTCTTGCGGCATGTGCCATTGCATCAGGTGATACGTGAAATCGGCGAGCGGATCGCCAAGCGTGGACAATTCCCAGTCGAGCACCGCGAGAACCTTCGGTCCCGCCTCGTCGATGATCATGTTGTCGAGCCGGTAGTCGCCGTGCACCAACCGCGCCGGCCCGGCGGGCGGCAGATGCGACGGCAGCCATTCGATCAGCCGTTCCATCTCGTCGATCGTCTGTATCTCCGAGGCGCGGTATTGCTTCGACCAGCGATCGACCTGCCGCGCCACGTAGTTCTCGCCGCGGCCGTAGTCGGCGAGGCCAATTCCGGCCGGATCGAGCGAATGCAAGCGCGCGATGGTCGCGTTCATCGCGTCATAGACCGCCGCGCGCTCCGCCGGATTGGAGCCGGGCATTTCCGGATTCCAGAACACGCGGCCCGCGACGAAGCCCATCACATAGAACGCCGTGCCGGCGACGCTCTCGTCGGCGCAATAGATCACCGGCTCGGCGGTCGGGAAGCCTTGCGCGTGCAGCGCACTGATGACGCGAAACTCGCGGTCGACCGCATGCGCCGACGGCAGCAGTTTACCCGGCGGCTTCCTGCGCAGCACGTAACGCCGCGCCGGCGTCTCCAGCAGATACGTCGGGTTCGATTGCCCGCCTTTGAACTGCTTCACGGTCAGTGGCCCGGAGAAAGCGGGCACATTTTTCGTCAGATACGCCTCCAGCTGCGCCGGATCGAAGCGTAGCGGCTCCGCCACGTCCTTTGTTCCGGTGAAAGCGGTCTGACGGTCGAGTTTCTGCATGGCGGCCAAGCGTAGCATCGCTGCCGGGTGCGCGCTAAGCTTCAAGAAATGCATCGGGGTGAGAATGAAACGTCTGCCAATCCTGGAGGAAGACCGCCGCTCGATCTCCGAATGGTTCGTGAACTGGGCGCGCCTGGTCGCGGCGGTCGATTTCAAGCGGGTGCGCGAGTTGTTCACCGAGGACGCCATCGCGTTCGGTTCCAAGGTCGAGATGATGACGTCGCGCGAGGCGCTCGAGCAGGAGCAGTGGCGCGCGGTGTGGCCGACCATGGAAGGCTATCGCTACGACCTCTCGACGCTGGAGATCGCCATCTCGCCGGACCGCCTGATGGCGATGGGCGCCGCGATCTTCCATTCCGTCGGCCTGCATGCCGACAAGACGACGCGGTTCGACCGCCCCGGCCGCGCCACAGCGACGCTGATGCGCGAGACGGTCGGCAAGCCCTGGACCTGCACCCACAGTCATGTGTCGCTGAAGCCGGACACGCCAACGCCGTCGCACTTCAATCGCGCGGAAGCGATGTAGCGTTCGGCAATGGACAAACATCCGTTCGGCATCGGCGGTCAGCGCCCCTCCCCCTTGTGGGGAGGGGTTGGGGGTGGGGGTCGAACACGCTTCACCGACGGCGCCACGCGCATCACCCCCCTCCCTAACCCTCCCCCGACAAAAGGGCGTTCACGCCCGTCTTCGACGGGCTGTGGGGGGAGGGAACGCGCCGGTGTTCGCCGCGAGAAAAACTGGAGACTCCCTTGCCCGTAATATCAGGCCGCCGGGCCTTCCTCGAACTGCTCAAGCAGCAAGGCGTCACCCACGTGTTCGGCAATCCGGGCACCACCGAGCTCCAGCTGATGGACGCTTTCGCCGTCGAGCACGACATCAAATACGTGCTCGGCCTGCAGGAAGCCGCGCTGATGGCGATGGCGGACGGCTACGCGCAGGCGTCGGGCAAGCTCGCGGTGATCAATCTGCATGCCGCGCCCGGCCTCGGCAATGCGATGGGCATGCTGTACGACGCGATGAAGGCAAACGCCCCGGTGCTGGTTACCGCCGGGCAGCAGGACCTGGAATTCGTCATCGAAGAGCCGGTGCTCGTCACCGACCTGCCGACGCTGGCGCGGCCCTTCGTCAAATGGGCCGCCGAGGTGACGCGCCTCGAAGACCTACCGCGCATGGTGCAACGCGCGGTGAAAACGGCGCTGGCGCCGCCGATGGGTCCGGTGTTTCTGTCGCTGCCCGGCGACGTTCTGAAAGCCGAAGCCGACCTCGACCTGCTGACGCCGACCCGCGTCGCGCCGCGCATCCGCGGCGACGCCGACGCCGTTGCCGCCGCCGCCGATCTGCTCGCTAACGCGGAGCGACCCGTGATCATGGCCGGCGATGCAGTGGCGCAATCGAATGCACTTGCCGAACTGGCGGCGCTGGCGGAGACGATCGCCGCGCCGGTCTATGTCGAGTTCGTGCCGAACAGCGCGTCGTTCCCGTCCTCGCATCCGCTCTATCGCGGCGCGGTGACGCGCAGCCAGGCCGGCGTGCGCGAGATGCTCGAGCGGCACGACCTGCTGTTCTCGGTCGGCGGCGACATGTTCAGTTGGTCGCTGCCGTCCAAAATCCAGGCGATGCCGCGCGACCTGCCGCTCATTCATCTCGACACCGACCCCTGGCAGATCGGCAAGAACTATCCCGCTCAAGTCGGCATCCTCGGCGATCCCAAGGCCACGCTGCCGGACATCACCGCCGCGGTGCGAGCGCGCATGACCGCCGGAGCGAAAACTTCGGCGACCGCGCGGCTTCGTGCGATGACCGACGCGGCGAAGAACGAACGCGACGCGCTGATGGCGAAGGCGCGCGCCCTCTCCGCCAAGACGCCGGTGCAGCCGCTTGCCTTGCTCGAGGCGATCGGCGCGATGTTGCCGAAGAACGCCGTGGTGCTGGAGGAAGTTCTGTCCTCCGCGCCGGGCGCCCGCTCGCTGATCAACAGCAACGATGCGCAGAGCTTCTTCGGCCTGCGCGGCGGCGGCATCGGCTGGAGCCTGCCGGCCGCGATCGGCGTCAAGCTCGCGCTGCCCGACCGCCCCGTCGTGTCGCTGACCGGCGACGGCAGCGCGCTCTACACCGCACAGGGGCTGTGGACTGCCGCGCATTCGCGCGTGCCGGTGACATGGGTGATCTTCAACAACACCAGCTACCGCATCCTCAAGCAGCGCGTGCTGGCGATGCGCGGTGCGGCGGAGCAGACCGATACGTTCGTCGGCATGGAGCTGAACGATCCGCCGGTCGATTTCGTCGGCATGGCGCATTCGTTCGGGATCAAGGCCGAGCGCGCAAAGACCGTGAAGGAGGCGACCGATCTGCTGGCGGACTCGCTGAAGGCCAATGCACCGACGCTGATCGACGTCGACATGGACCGCACCTATAAGCCGCTTTAAGCATGCCGCGCATTGCCGTCTTCACCAAGAACCGCACCAATGCGGCCTACGCCGCGGCGCGGCTCGGCGCCGACCGCACCGCCGCGCGGTTCGGCGCGGCGACCGCGCACTACGTTCCGGAGGCGCCCGACAGCGTGCCGGAGCAAATCGCGCTGATCTCCCGCGCCATCGCGGAGAAGCCCGACGCCGTTGTATTCGTGCCGTGCCACGAGACCGCGGTGAACGACGCGATCCTCGGCTTCGACGCGGCCAATATCCCGCTGTTCAACATCATCGTGCCGACCACGGCCGGCCGGCGCATCACCTTCGTCGGCTCCGACGACCGCGCGCTGGCGAACAACATCGCGCGCTACCTGTTCGGAAAGATGGGCCGGCGCGGCACGATCATCGTCTTGGAGGGAACGCCTGCCTCCGCCACCAGCCATCTGCGTTTTGCCGGCTTCCAGGATGCGCTGGCCGAACACAAGGACATCGCGGTGCGCTGCTCGCTACAGGGCGAATACCAGCGCACCACGGCGCGCGACGTTTTCCTCGCCGCCAAAGACCAATGGTCCGGCATCGACGCAGTCCTCTGCGCCAATGACGCGATGGCGCTTGGCGTGCTCGATGCGCTGGCGCAGGCGAAGTCCGGGTTCCGTCCGCTGATCGTCGGCGTCAACGCCATCCCCGAAGCCGTCGCGGCCATTGCATCGGGCAGGATGCTCGCCACCGCGAACTTCGACGCCATGGCGATGAGCGAGATCGCAACCGAGGCCGCCGCGCGTCACCTGCGCGGCGAGCGCGTGCCGGCCGAGATCATGCTGCCGGTGCAGGTGATCGACGCTGGCAACTGTGCGAGGTGGAACGCGCCGTTTGAGGCGAGGCCGAGCCCGGAGTGGAACGCAGTAATCGGTGCTTCGCGCTAGGCAACATCTTCCATCGTGAAGCCGACCTTGAGCGTCACCTGATAGTGGCGCACTTCACCATGATCGACGTGACCGCTGGTGCGAACGACCTCGAACCAACGCAGGTTCCGCAGGGTCCTGTCGGCACGGGAAATGGCGGAGGTGATTGCGTCCTCGATGCTGGTCTCGGACGTACCGACCAGTTCGATAACCCGATAGATGTGGTCTTCCGTTGGAACCTGACCGCGCTGCAGCGCGGCTGCCTTCGCAGCAAAATCAATGGCGCCGTCACGGCCCGTGATCGCCTGAACGGCCGTAGCTCGTGCTCGTCGAGATCGCTTCATGATGTCACCCTGCTCTGGTTTAACGCCCACAGGGCAATCTGGTTCGGCAAGTCGAGGCTACTTCGGCACCTCGATCGGCCCGTCCACGAAGACCTTGTACTGCTGCGCGCGCGGCTTCGCCTTGTCCTCCTCATTCACCAGCGCGATCGAGCTTTTGCCGAGCAATGCGCGCGGCAGGATCATCACCCGGATGAAGCGGCTCGGCCGGTCGCTTGCGGCCTGCGCGAACACCGGCTCGGGACCGGCCTCAAACCACGGGCTGCCCGGCCCGTAGGAGGTCGAGCGGCCGTGGGTGTCGATGCGGATGCCGCCGTCGATCAGGCAGCGGATGCCGGGCCCCTGGTGCGTATGAAGATACGCGCAGCCGCCCGGCGGAAACGCCACACTGTCGCCACGCATCAGCAGATCGCCCTTCGGCAGCGTGTCGAGCACCGCGGTGAGCTTCTCGCGCGACAACACGCCGGGCCCCGCCGCCGCGCTGCCGCCACCGCCCGGCGGCGCCAGCTCGAAGCGCCACAGCGTGACGCCGTCCTTGCCGGGTGTCAGCACGGCCTCGGCGCTGCCGTGCCAGGCCTCGCCGTCCGTGAAGGTCTTGCCGTCGACCGTCACCGCGCCGTGCACGACGAACAGCATGCGCGGCAGCGGCTTGAGCTTCACTTCGGCGACGGCGCCACCGATGGTGTCCTCGAACAGACGCAACAACGGTTGCATGGAGAGTCCTTGTTTCTCGGAAGTAGTTAGCACGAGCCCTTGCCGTACATCCCTCCCCCTGAAAGGGGGGCGGGGTGGGGGTCATCTGGGATCAACAGCGCGCCGCCCGTTGACCCCCACCCGGATCGCTAACGCGATCCGACCTCCCCCTTTCAGGGGGAGGTATGGACCGAGTTCGCGGCAACGTTAGTTCACCCACCCTTCTCCCGCTTCACCGCCTGCCAGCCGATGTCGCGGCGGCAGAAGCCGCCCGGCCATCGGATTTTGTCGACCGCCTTATAGGCCTGCGCCTGCGCCTCGCGCACGGTCTTCGCCATCGCCGAGACGTTGAGCACGCGGCCGCCGTTGGCGACGATCTTGCCGTCCTTCGCCTGCGTGCCGGCGTGGAAAATCTCGACACCGTCCACACGCGCCGCATCGTCGAGGCCTTCGATGACGGAGCCGCGTTCGTAGCTGCCCGGATAGCCCTTGGCCGCCATCACCACCGTGAGCGCCGCGTCCGGATACCAGCGCAGATCGAAATTCTTCAACTGTCCATCGCGGCTCGCGATCAGCGCCGGCAGCAGGTCCGACATCAGCCGCAGCATCAGCACCTGCGTCTCCGGATCGCCAAACCGCGCGTTGTATTCGATCAGCTTCGGACCAGACGCCGTGATCATCAGCCCGGCAAAGAGGACGCCCTTGTAGGGCGCCCCCATCGTCTTCATCGCGCGTACGGTCGGCGCAATGATTTCATCCATGGTGCGGGCGGCCATCTGCGGCGTCATCACCGCGGCGGGAGAGTAAGCGCCCATGCCGCCGGTGTTCGGCCCGGTGTCGCCATCGCCGACGCGCTTGTGGTCCTGCGCCGCCGCCATCGGGATCGCGGTCTCGCCGTCGCACAGCGCGAAGAACGAAGCCTCCTCGCCGGCCATGAATTCCTCGACCACCACCTCTGCGCCGGCAGCTCCAAGCCCGCCCTCGAACATCATGTCGATAGCGGCAATCGCTTCGTCGAGCGTCTGCGCGACCATGACGCCCTTCCCCGCCGCCAGGCCATCCGCCTTGATCACGATCGGCGCGCCTTGCTTGCGCACGTAGTCCTTTGCCGGCGCCGGCGCTGTGAAGCGCTCATAGGCCGCGGTCGGGATGTTGTTCGCCTTGCAGAGATCCTTGGTGAAGCCCTTGGAGCCTTCGAGCTGCGCGGCAAGCTTGTTTGGGCCAAACGTCTTGAAGCCCGCCGCCTCCAGGTCGTCGACGATGCCGGCGCAGAGCGGCGCCTCCGGCCCGATCACCACGAAATCGATCTTCTCCGCCTTACAGAGCGCGATCACCGCCTTGTGGTCGGCGATGTCGAGCGGCACGCATTCCGCATCCTGCGCGATGCCAGCATTGCCCGGCGCGCAGATCAGCCGGTCGGTGAGCGGGCTCGCCGCCAGCTTCCAGGCCAGCGCGTGCTCGCGCCCGCCGGAACCGATCAAAAGAACATTCATGCGGGAATTTCCCTAGCATGGCTGCTCGGGGCCGACACTCCGCTGTCCACCGCGTCCACAGGGCGGCTCGACGCCATGCGGCACCCGTGGTTTGCTTGAGCCATGATCGCCCGTCCTGGAGCCTTCGCCGCCGCGTTGCTGGTGCTTGCCGGCCTTTGCGCCGCCGCGCAGGCTGATCCGTTCGGCATCATCCAGTTCCGCTCCTACAAGCTGGAAAACCGGCCTACCGTGGTGTTCCCGCCGCCGCCCAAGGACGGCGCCGTCCACGTCAGCCCTTACCCGTCCTCGAAGCGCGCCGCCGCGGTCTGGGAATCCGACTTCTGCTGGAAGAATTGCACCGGCGAGACGAGCTGGCGATATGACGCCTGCGTGAACCAGCTCGGCCGCGACGTCGGCATCGAGGCCTGCCGGTCCCGGCTCGACGCCGACAACCGGGTGTGCCTGCGCTCATGCCGAACGCGCGGCGGCCCGATGGTCAATCTGGCGTTTTAGTTGCTTCCAATATGCCTGCTTCGTCATGGCCAGGCTTGTCCCGGCCATCCACGTCTTGCTTTATGAGCAAATGAGCGAAGGCGTGGATGCCCGGGACAAGCCCGGGCATGACGGCGGCGCGGACTGTGCGCTGGTTTGAATCATGTTCCGCAACAGCGAATTCGACGTCCGGCTGCTGATCCCGCTGCTGCTGCTCACCGTGCTGGTGCAGATCGTCACCGCGATCGTCCGTATCACCACGTCGTACCGCGCCTTCGAGCTTGACCTGTCGATCGTGTGGCTCGGCGTCATCGCGGCGGCGTTCGCCGCGTTCCCGATCGTGATGGCGGTGCAGGTCGGCCGCTTCATCGACCGCGGCCACGACGCGCTCACCATCTGGATCGGCTCCGCCATCTTCGTGCTGGGTTCCGCCGGCTTCGTGCTGTGGCCGACCGCGGTCGGGCTGGTCGCCGTCACCACCTTCATGGGTATCGGCCACATCATGCTGATGGCGAGCCAGCAGATGCTGTGCGTTCGTGCCGCAAAAAACCCGCGCGCGATGGAATCGGTGTTCGGCAACTACATGGTGGCGGGTGCGATCGGCCAGGGCGCCGGGCCCTACATCGTCGGCTGGACCGGCGGCTCGGCAACCGTGCCGCCGACGCACCTCCTGTTCACCATCGCGCTCGCTTGCGCCGTGGCCTCGTTTCTGGTCTCGCTGACCATGCGGCCGCGCCCCGACAAGCCGAAGCCCGCGCCCGGCGAGAAGCCGGTGCCGGTGGCGAGCCTCTTGCGCACGCCGGGACTGCTGCCGGTGATCGTCGCCGGCGTCATCATGATCTCGGCGTCCGACATCATCATCATCTACGTGCCGCTGCTCGGCGCCGAGCGCTCGATCGACGTCAAGGACATCGGGCTCCTGCTCACGGCGCGCGCCGCCGCCTCGATGGTGGCGCGGCTGTTCTATGCGCGCATGGTCGCCGCCGCCGGGCGCTGGCCGTTGATGATCGCGAGCACGATCGCCTGCGCCGCCGCGTTCGGCGCGCTCGCGGTGCCGGTGCCGCTGCCCGGCATGTACGCCATCATGGTGGTGATGGGGTTCTCGTTCGGGCTCGCCACCACGCTGAGCATCACCATCGTGGTCGACATGACCGAGGTGCGAGCGCGCGGCACCGCCAACACGCTGCGCATCATGGGCAACCGGCTCGGCCAGTTCGTGTTGCCGTTCGGCGCCGGCCTCGTCGCCGCGGCCATCGGCCTCACCGGACTGCTGGGCGGCATGGCGGCGGCCATTCTGGCGTCCGCCGCGACGATGTACTGGAAGCGGCCGGTGAAGCCGCCCGCGGAATAATGTTAGGTTCGCCCCATGCCCGAACTCGCAACCCAACGTCGCCGAATTCACCGTTTCGGAGCTGTCCTCCGCGCTCAAGCGCACCGTCGAGGACAGCTACGGCTACGTGCGCGTGCGCGGCGAAATCTCCGGCTACAGGGGCCCGCACTCATCCGGCCATTGCTATTTCGCGCTCAAGGACGAAGGCGCCAAGATCGACGCGGTGGTCTGGAAAATGACCTTCGCCCGCATGAAGGTGAAGCCCGAGGAAGGCCTCGAGGTGATCGTCACCGGCCGCCTCACCACCTATCCCAGCCGTTCGAGCTACCAGATCGTCATCGAGACGCTGGAGCCCGCCGGGGTCGGCGCGCTGATGGCGCTGCTCGAAGAACGCAAGAAGAAACTCGCCGCCGAAGGACTGTTCGATCCGGCGCACAAGCAATTGCTGCCGTTCCTGCCCGAGACAATCGGCGTCGTCACCTCGCCGACCGGCGCCGTGATCCGCGACATTCTGCATCGCCTCGCCGACCGCTTTCCGCGCCGCGTCATCGTCTGGCCTGTCAAGGTGCAGGGCGACGGCTCGGCCGAGCAGGTCGCGGCCGCGATCAATGGCTTCAACGCGCTACCGACGGACGGGCGCATCCCGAGGCCCGATCTCATCATCGTGGCGCGCGGCGGCGGCTCGCTGGAGGATCTGTGGTCGTTCAACGAGGAGATCGTGGTGCGCGCCGCGGCAGACAGCATGATCCCGCTGATTTCCGCGGTCGGCCACGAGACCGATGTCACGCTGATCGACTTCGCCTCCGACAAGCGCGCGCCGACGCCGACCGCTGCCGCCGAGATGGCGGTGCCAGTGCGCGCCGAATTGATCGCCGACCTGATGAACAAGGCGCGCCGCGCGCTGGCCTGCTGGCAGCGTTCGCAAGAAGGCCGCCGCAACGAGCTGCGCGCACTGGTGCGCGCCTTGCCGAAGGACCCGCTCGCGGAGCCTCGGCAAGACCTCGACGATCTCGCCAGCCGCCTGCCGCGCGCGTTGCGCGCCAACGCGCAGATCCATCACACGCAGTTCTCCCGCGTCGCCGGACGGCTGTCCCCGCAGCTTCTTGGCGTCCAGGTCGAACGACGCAGGTTGCGGCTCGATGCCGCGACGCACCGGCTCTCCACCGCGCTCAAGACCTACCGCGACACGCAGCTCACCCGCATCTCGCGCGGCCGCGACCGCGTCACCACGACCGCCGAACGTTCGCAGCGTGCAATGCTCGCTTTGATCGCGGCGCGCGAGGCGCGGCTCGACCGCTCCTACCAACTGTTGCAGGCTTTCTCCTACCAGAGCGTGCTGAAGCGAGGCTTCGCGCTCATCCGCGACAAGGGCGGCCACCCGCTGCGCGCCGCCGCTTCGGTGAAGCCCGGCATGCCGCTCGACATCGAGTTCGCGGACGGCCGCGTCGGCGCGACCGCGGAAGGCGTGCGCGCCACGCCTGCGCCGATCGAGCCGCCCGTCCGCGCGCTCCCTGCTTCATGGACGCCGCGCAAGCGCCGCACCTCTTCCGGCGACCCCGGCCAGGGCAATTTGTTCGGCTAGTAGGCCCGGCTGCCGCAACGGGCTAACCTCTCCCCGCTTGCGGAGCGGGAAATCGCATTTGACGCGCGATAGGGTGTCATACGTTGCGCTCGGTGGCGCCACAGCGTCCCCTCCCCCGCTTGCGGGGGAGGGTTAGGGTGGGGGCAACTTCGAGCGCTGAATTTTGTGGTCGCCCCCTCTCCAACTCTCCCCCGCAAGCGGGGGAGAGAGCAGACCGCCCGTACCGCATCAAATGCGATTGCCTCCCCTCAAGCGGGGAGAGGTAGCCGTGGCACCATCGGCACCTGGGTTGCAATCACCTCACGAAGGCGGCGACCTGTTCGGCCATCCGCGCGGCCTGACCTACCTCTTCACCGTCGAGATGTGGGAGCGCTTCTCCTACTACGGCATGCGCGCGCTACTGGTGCTCTACATGGTGAAGCACCTGTTCCAGCCGCAGGCCGCCGAGGCGGTGATCGGCTTCGCCACGCTGAAAGCCGCGTTCGAATCCCTGTTCGGCCCGCTCGGCGTGCAGCCGCTCGCCTCGCACGTCTATGGCCTCTACACCGGCCTCGTCTATCTGACGCCGGTGCTCGGCGGACTGATCGCCGACCGCTGGCTCGGCCAGCGCCGCACCGTGGTGCTCGGCGCCGCGCTGATGGCGCTCGGCCACTTTATGATGGCCCACGAGCCGCTGTTTCTGTTCGCGCTGTTCGTCCTCATTCTCGGCAACGGCGCGTTCAAGCCGAACATCTCCACTCAGGTCGGCACGCTCTACGCGCCGGGCGACCCGCGCCGTGACCGCGCGTTCTCGATCTTCTACGTCGGCATCAACCTCGGCGCGTTTCTCGCGCCGCTGGTCAGCGGCACGCTTGGCGAATATTACGGCTGGCACTACGGCTTCGCCGTCGCCGGCGTCGGCATGAGCATCGGGCTCGTGATCTATCTTTTCGCGTCGCCGACGTTGCCCCCGGACGTGCGCACGGCCCGCATCGAGGCGGGCGATACACGCCCGTTCGGCCGCGACGAGTGGCAGGCGATCATTGCGCTCAGCGTGCTGTTCGTGCCGGTAACGTTCTTCTGGGCGACCTACGAGCAGGCCGGCAACACCATCGCGCTGTGGGCCGACCGCTACGCCAACCGCAGCGTGTTCGGGCTGTTCACAATCCCAGTCACTTGGTTCCAGGCCTTCAACCCGTTCATGATCTTCGCTTTCACGCCGCTCATCATTGCGCTGTGGTCGCGGCAGGCGATGGGCGGCCGCGAACCATCGACCGTCGTGAAGATGGCCTACGGCTGCTTCTATGTCGCGGCCGCCAACCTGATCATGGTCGCCGCCGCGGCGATGGCTGAAAACGGCACCGCGAGCTGGCTGTGGCTGTTCGCCTATTTTGTCGTGCTCACGATCGGCGAACTCTACATCTCGCCGACCTCGCTCTCGCTGGTCACCAAGGTGGCGCCGGCGCGCGTGCTCTCGATGATGATGGGTGTGTGGCTCGCCACCAGCTTCACCGGCGGGTTGCTTGCCGGCTATCTCGGCAGCTTCTGGTCGAGCATGGGCAAGAGCGACTTCTTCATGATGATCGCGATCGTCGCCGCGCTCGCCGGCATCGCCGTGCTGGCGGTGGCGCGCCCGGTGAATCGCGCGCTGCAAGCTTGATCCGGCTCTGTTTTGCGCGCGACAGAGCCGTGAATGGTCAACGTCACTGCCCTTTGCGGAACTCGCGCCACTTTCGAGATTGTGAAGATTGGCAATTTGATTCCGCATGCTAGCATCGGCTCGATCGATCGTAGCACGATGTGACCGCCAGGCCATCTTTCTGCGCGCCTCCGTCACGCAGCGCGGCGACCGGAACCCGGAGGTTCAGGAGATACGATCATGGCCCAATCGCACATTCTCGTCGGCGCCAACACCGAGTTGTCCGCTCCCACCGTCCGCCACATCACGACGGCCGATGTGTGGGATACGCTCGCCAAGGGCTGGGACGATTTCTGCGCGATGCCCAGCCACGCCATCTTTCTTTGCGTGATCTATCCGATCGTCGGCGCGGGGCTCGCCGCGCTGACGCTCGGCTACGAGGTGCTGCCGCTGTTGTTTCCGCTGGCGGCCGGCTTCGCCCTACTCGGGCCGATCGCCGCGATCGGCCTCTATGAGTTGAGCCGCCGCCGCGAGGCCGGCATGGCCGTATCGGCGACGGATGCGTTCCAGGTATTTTCCTCGCCGTCGATCGGCGCGATCGTGGCGCTGGGCATCCTGCTGACAGCGATCTTCTTGATCTGGGTCGCGACAGCGAACGCGATCTATGTCGCGCACTTCGGCTACGGCTCGCCCGAGTCGATCGGCCAGTTCCTGCACGATGTATTCATGACATCGGCCGGCCGGTCGATGATCTTGATCGGCAACGGCGTCGGCTTCCTGTTCGCGCTCGCGGTGCTCACCATCAGCGTGGTGTCGTTCCCGCTGCTGCTCGACCGCGACGCCGGCGCCGCGGGCGCGCTGCTGACTTCGGTGCGCGCGGTGCTCGCCAATCCGGTGCAGATGGCGCTGTGGGGGCTGATCGTCGCGGCGCTGCTGGCGCTCGGATCGCTGCCGCTGTTCCTCGGCCTGCCGCTGGTGCTGCCGGTGCTCGGCCACGCGACCTGGCATCTCTATCGCAAGGTTGTCGAGCCGGACCCCAATCCGCGGCCGGAATACAGTCTGCAGCCGAAGAAGCGCGGCCGCCACGCCGCCGACTTCCCGGCCGTGCTGTTCCCGTTCGCGCGGGACGACACGCAGTAGGCCCGGCAACCACTACGGGCCCGGCCAGTCGCCGGGCCAACTTTTTTCTGGATTGCCGCCAATGCTACGGACAATCGCTAACGCCTTTGTGACCGACCGCGAAAGAGAAGCGGGCTAGACTGCTCTCTCAATTGGAGGATTGCCCATGCAAAAGACCCTGCTTTCAGTCGGCGTTTTGGCCCTGTTCGGGGCAGTGCTGGCAACCCCTGCGTCCGCGATGTGCGGCGCAGTTCAGCAAGCCCAAGCTTCCTCCTCGGGTGCGATGATGTGCGGTGCGCCTGCTGGCGCGGCAGCAACAACCGAAACCCCTTCGACCGATAAGCCCGCTCAGAAGTCGAGCGGCATGTGCCCATGCTGCGGGAAGATGGCGATGATGAAGGGCGGCAAGCCCATGCAGCACGACATGCCCGGAATGGATATGAAATAACTCGGCCAATGTTGGCCAGATAAGCCCGGCCTCAGTGCCGGGCTTTTTCTTTGCCGCAATCAAACCGAAACACTACCATCCGTTGCATATTGACTTTATTCCTTTAAGCAGATTATATTCCTTCCACCTCATCCACCCGAGGGCGTTTTCATGAGACGCATGCGAGCGGGATGGGGTGCGGCGCCCGCGGGTGATGCCTCGTCAGCAGCACTCCCGGGAGGCCTCGGGACCCCGCCCTACGGACACTACGATCCGTGTGCAGGGAGCCTGCTGGACGGCCCAGATTTTCGCCTAGCGCTTTCGCGCAAGCGGCGATCCGGGTTCGCAAGCGCGGCCCGGGAGCCAGTGCGGACAAGCGTAACGCCCCGCACGAAAACGCCGCGGTGAAGCGTCGACAGACGCGCCGGTCCAGGTGATGGACCGGCTGGTCCCGCAAGGGACCGGCCCGACCGCAAGGCGGGCCGCCGGGGTGCGGCGATCCGCACCAGCGCCTGTCGGCGCTTCACCCCCTCGGACTTTCCCCCGAGGACCGGAAACACCGGCAAACCTCGGACGATCATCGCCGCGAGAACGGGAAGCTGTGACTGAAATTTTATCCGACGCGCTACCGCTTCAACCACTCCGGCACGCGCCGCAGCGCGTCGGCGCGGGCGGCGGGATTGGTGCCGGTGTGGACGCGGCCGCTGCCGTCGGCCGAGAACGTGTATCCGCTGCGTGCCTGCACGCGGCGGCTCGGATGATCGAAGTCGTGGTGCGCGCCGGGATAGACGTGGATCACCGCGCGGGCGCTGCGGCCCTTCGCACCGGCGACCATCTGCTGGCACTCCGCCGGCCGGGCCTGATCGTCCGCGCCGCCGATCAGCACAAGCGTCGGCACCCGCGTGCTCCAGGCCGCGTTGAGCAGCCGCCGGCAGCCGGGATAGAGCGCTGTCGCCGAACGGAAATCGGCCTTGCCGTCCTTGGGCGCCAACCGCGGCCGCACCGCCCACAGTGCGGCGATGCCGCCGTTCGACCAGCCAAGCAGCGCGATGCGGTCGGGCGCGGCCCAGGCCTGATCGAGCAGCCAGGCGCGCGCCACCTCGATGTCACCGACCCGCTCGCGGTCGGGACGCACGGCGCGGCTGCGCACCATGCATTGACTGCCGGCGAAGCCGCGCGAGCCATAGCTGTCCGGAAAGACCGCCGCGAAGCCGTCGGCGTTCAGGCGCTGCGCCCAGTCGCGGTAGCGCGCGGACGGCGTAGCCTGGGCGTTGAGCAGCCCGTCGCAGCCGTGCAGGCCGATCACCACCGCAAACGGACCGTTGCCGTCGGGCTTGTACAACACGGCGCGCAGCTTGGCGTCGCCGTTCGGGATTTCGACCGGGGCAGGGTCGGCCGCCCAAGCGATCGCCGGGAACGTGCAGGCGGCCAATACGATCAGCAAGCGCATGAAGGGAAAACCAGGCTCCTCCGCGAAACTACGCGAGCCGCGCCGCCAATCAAGGCCGTTCACCGGTACGCAAGTGGGTTTCACCGCGGCCGCCGAACCACTATCTTGGCTCTCAACACCGCGGCCGGACCCCTGTTCGCCGTCACGGAGGCTGGAAGTGCTCAATCGCTACGATCGCCCGTCGCCGATGGCAGGAGAGGCCGAGGTCAAGTATCTCGATGGCGATTTCCGCATCATCCGGCCGGGCGCGTTCGTGCGTTGCGCGGTGACGGGCACGCCGATCCCGCTCGAGGAGCTCAAGTACTGGAGCGTGGACTTGCAGGAGCCCTACGCCACGCCGGAGGCGGTGCTGCGGCGGCATTCCGAGCGGAAACAGCCCTAGCCGGCCGTTTTCAGGACGAATTGTCGGAACGCGTCCGCCTCGGTCACCACGAGCCGCACCGGCAGCGCCCTCGCCTGCCGTGCCAGCGTTTCGAGCTGCGCCTCGCCCTTGAGCCGCGCCAGGTCCTTTTCGGTGGTGACCAGCGTGAGTCCCTCGCGCTCAGCCTGCGCGATCAGATCAGCCGCCTCGGCCGCGCTGTAGCGGTGATGATCGGGAAACGCCTGCCGCGCCCGCACGTCGATACCGGCCTCGGCAAGCGTGCCGAAAAATTTCTCCGGATCGCCGATCCCTGCAAAGGCGAGCGCCTTGTGCGGCCGCAAAACCGTCACCGCCTGCGCATCCGGCTCAAGACGGCCGTAGAACACCGGCAGGCCGCGCGCGGCCGTGAGTACGGCTTCGGCGCCGGACGGCCCGCCAACCACCAGCAGCGCGCTGGCGCGTTCGAGTTGCGCGGCCAGCGGAGCGCGCAGCGGACCGGCAGGAAACACGCGGCCGTTGCCGATGCCGCTTCGCCCATCGACCACCACCAGGCACAGATCTTTCTTCAGCGAAGGATTCTGAAAGCCGTCATCCATCACGATAACGTCGGCGCCCACAGTGCGCGCGGCCTGCGCGCCGGCGGCGCGATCGCGCGCGACGACGGTCGGCCCGACGCGCGCGAGCAGCAGCGGCTCATCGCCAACGTCGGCCGCGCCATGCGCTTGCGCATCGACCTCGATCGGGCCGGCGAACCGCCCGCCATAGCCGCGGCTGAGCACGAACGGCCGCTTGCCGGCCTGCTGCAGCAATTGCACCACCAGCATCGCGGCCGGCGTCTTGCCGGCGCCCCCGGCGGTCAAATTGCCGATGCAGATCACGGGAATGCCCGCCGCCGCTCCGGGCAGCGCCATCCGCCACGCCGCGATGGCGCCGTAGATCGCGCCAAGCGGCGCCAGCAGCCACCCCGCCAGCGCCCGGGGGCGCCGCCAGAAGGCCGGCTCACGCATTGTCCGCCCGCCGGTCGAGACGGAATTCCATCAAATAAGGATCAAGCGCGGCGAGCGTGCGTTCCAGCGCGCCGGTCAGTGTATCCATCGACTTCGCCGCCTTTTCGGTCACCGCCTTGCGCGCTTCGGCATCCTTCAGCCAGACGCCGATCCGAATCGCGAGCTTGCCGGAATCCGTCACCTGCTCCGCGCCGCCGGCGGCATCGAGCGCCGCATAGATTTCCGCAAAGTTGGCGACGTGGGGTCCGTGCAACACGGCGGCGCCGAGCTTGATGGCCTCGATCGGATTCTGCCCGCCATGACTGACCAGCGAACCGCCGATGAACACGATCGGCGCCACCCGGTAGAACAGACCGAGCTCGCCGAGCGTATCGGCGACGTAGATGTCAGTCGAAGCGCGCGGCAACTCGTCCTGCGATCGCACCACGGCGGTGAGGCCGGCGAGCTTGGCGATCTCGGCGATGCCCTGACCGCGTTCCGGATGCCGCGGCGCGATGATGGTCAGCAGGCCTGGAAAGCTGTGCTTGAGCCGGCGATGCGCGTCGATGATTTCGGTCTCCTCGCCTGGGTGCGTGGAGGCCGCCGCGACGACAGGACGACCGCCCAGCACCTCTTGAAGCATCGCGAGCTTGTCCTCGTCGGCCGCGGGCGCCGGCACATCGAGCTTGAGGTTACCGGTGGTGGAGATGCGCGGCGCGCCGAGCCCGGCGTAGCGGGCGCCGTCGTCGGTCGATTGCGCGAGGCAAAGATCGAACTGCCGCAGCAGCGCGCCGATTGTGCGTGGCATCATCCGCCAGCGGTGGTACGAGCGCTCCGAAAGGCGTCCGTTGATCAGGATCAGCGGCACGTTGCGCTCGGACGCCGCCAGGATCATCGACGGCCACAGATCGGATTCGACGAACAACGCGAGATCAGGCTTCCAATGGTCGAGGAAGCGCGCCGCGAACTGCGGCAAATCGACCGGCGAGAACTGGTGGATCACGTCGGGCGGCAGCCGCTTCTCGGCGATACCGGCCGAGGTCACGGTCCCGGAAGTGACGAGCACGTTGAGATTTTGCGCGCGTACGCGCTCGATCAGCGGAAACACCGCGTTGATCTCGCCGACGCTGGCGCCGTGAAACCAGATCAGCCGCCCCGACGGGCGGGGAATGTTCGCCTCGCCGCGCCGCTCCGGCAGCCGCGTCGCGTGCTCCTTGCCCTGCGTGAGCCGATACGACAGCACCATCGACGCCACCGGCGTGGCCGCGGACATCAGCAGCCGATACGCGCGCAGCGTCAACGGCAATCGCTCAGCCACTGGTGCCGCCCTTGCTTTTGCCGTCGACGATTTCGTAGGCGCGGGCTGTTGCCGCGTTCAGCGAAGCCTCTACCGCGAGACGTGCCTTTTCAAGTGCCGCGTCGTCGGCGTCGCGGGACACGCGGATTGGGGTGCCGGCAACGCGAGCACCTCGACTGAATGGAAAGTGGACGACGCTATGATCCCAATTTTTGAGTTCGTGGCGCGGGCTGGTCGCAACGGCAATCGGATAAATGGGACGTCCCGACATGCTGGCCAGCTTGACAATGCCGGGACCGCAGACCCGCGCCACTTTGGGCACGTCGGCGGTCAGCGCAACGTTGTAGCCCTCTTCAAGTGCGACCAGCAGTTCCCTGAACGCAGACGTGCCGCCCTTACGGTCGAAATCCTGGCCGTGCGTGCCGGAGCCGCGGATCACCTCGACCTCCAGCCATCGAGCGGCCACCGCGTTGAACGCGCCGTCGCGATGATGCGAGATCAGCGTCTTGGCACGATGGTCCTTCAGCTTAATGAACGGCATGAGGAAGTGCTGCCCATGCCACATTGCGACAATGACCGGCAGCTCCGGCTTGACCGTCTCGTAGATGTCCGATGGCTCCAGCGCAAAGGTGCTGGTCTTCCAGATGAGGCGAAGATACTCCGCCCCTACGACACCGACCGCGGTCTGAAACCAGGGGGCGGTCGTCAGCCGCCGGAACGAAGCTCTCAGCACGATACGCGGCTCCCGTCAGCGCGCCGGACCGGGACTGTCCGGATCGAGCAGGCGGTGCAGATGGACGATGAAATAACGCATCTGCGCGTTGTCGACCGTGAGTTGCGCCTTGGCCTTCCACGCCGCGTATGCGGTCGCGTAGTTCGGATAGATGCCGACGATATCGAGTTTGGACAGATCCTTGAACTCAGCCTTGTCGATACTGCTCAATTCGCCCCCGAATACCAAGTGGGGCAGTTGCTTTTGCGGGACATTCGCGGACATCGCAGTTTCCTTCGCCACTCTTCCCGGGCGTTGTTGAGTCTACGCGTTTCGCGGAGCCGCGGCGAGCTATGCGGGCTGGTTGGAATGTGCGCGCATCAACTCGATGAGAGCCGCGTGCCGCTCGCGTCCGGCGGCCACCAGCACGCTGTGGGTGGGCTCCGGCCGATTGTAGTCCAGCACCCGGCCGTCGAGCGTCGTCATCAGGCCGCCGGCTTCGTGCACCAAAAGATCGGCGGCTGCAAGGTCCCAGTCGTGGGCGTTGCCGCCGGCAATTGCGCCATCGATTTCCGCCTGCGCGACACGCACCAGCCGCAGCGCCAGCGAATGCACGCGCGGCATGGCGATCAGCCCTGGATGGCGGCTCGCGATCCAATCCTGCAGACGCTTGGGGCCGGCGATGCGGGCGCCGTCGAGATCCGCGCCGGTACTGACGCGGATCGGATTGCCGTTGAGAGTCGCGCCGGCGCCATGCGCGGCAACAAACAATTCGTCCGCCGCCGGCGCAAACACGGCGGCCAGCACCGGTCGGCCGGCCTCTACCAGAGCAACGGAAATCGACCAGTCCTCGCGCCCGGCAATATAGGCGCGCGTACCGTCGATTGGATCGACCACCCAGACGCGGCGGGCGCCGGCTCGTGCCGGGTCGTTCTCGCTCTCTTCCGAGAGCCAGCCATCGCCGGCAACGGGCAACCGCTCGCGCAGCAGATCGTTGATCGCGATGTCCGCCTCTGACACTGGAGAGTCGCCCGTGCCCTTGGTCCAGCTCTTGAATGTGCCGCGGAAAAACTTCAGCGCGATCGCACCGCCGTCCCGCACCGCCGCGACGAGGCGCTCACGATCGGCGGCCCGCGATGGTTCAGACGCCGGCAACGGTCAGCCCCTCCACCCGCAGCGTCGGCGCGTTGGTGCCATAGCGGAATTGAAGATCGTTCGCCGGCCGCAGTGTCCGGAACATATCAAGCATATGACCCGCGATCGTGACTTCGCTGACCGGATAGGTGCGCTCGCCATTCTTGATCCAGAACCCGGCGGCGCCGCGGCTGTAGTCGCCGGTAACGATGCTGGCGCCCGAGCCGATCAGATCGGTGACGTAGAAGCCGTCCGCAATGTCCTTGATCAGCTCATCCGGACTCTGAGAGCCCGCCTCAAGGTGAAGGTTGGTCGATCCGGGCGATGGCGTCGACGACGCGCCGCGATGCGCGTGTCCTGTGGTTTCGAGCCCCAGTTCGCGCGCGGTCGCGCAATCGAGCAGCCAAGTCTTCAGTACGCCGTCATTGATCAGCGCCCTGCGCTGACCAGCGACGCCCTCGGCATCGAACGGTTGCGAGCGCAGGCCGCGCCGCCGCAGCGGGTCATCGATCACGTTGATGCCCGGCGCAAACAGCCGCTCGCCGAGCTTGTCCTTCAAGAAGCTGGTCTTGCGCGCAATCGCGCTGCCATTGATGGCGCTCGAAAGATGGCCGACCAGCGAACTGGAAATGCGGCGATCGAACACCACGGGCGCCTTGCAGGTCGGGGGCTTGCGCGGATTGAGCCGCTCTACGGCGCGCTCACCGGCGGTGCGCCCGATTTTCTCCGGCGCGTCGAGATCGGACGAATGCAGCGCCGACGAATAATCGTAGTCGCGCTCCATCGCGGTGCCTTCGCCGGCGATCGCGGTCATCGACACGCCGTGGCGCGAGCCCAGATACGCGCCGGAAAAGCCGTGGCTGGTCATCAGCACCATGCCGCCAATGCCGGCAGAGGCCGAAGCGCCGCCCGACTTGGTGACGCCTTTCACCGCCAAGCCTGCCTGTTCCGCGTGACGCGCCATCGTTTCGAGTTGAGCAACGTCCGGCAGCATGGGGTCGAGCAGATCGAGATCGGGAAAATGACGCGCCAGCAGTCCGGCATCCGCCAATCCTGCAAACTTGTCCTCAGGCGCGACCCGCGCCATCGCCACGGCGCGCTCGGCCAGCGCCGTGATGCCGTCGCCCGAGATGTCATTGGTCGAAACCACGGCCTGACGCTTACCGACCAGCACACGCAGGCCCATGTCGTTGCCTTCGGACCGCTCGGATTCCTCGACTGCGCCTTCGCGAACCTCGATCGACGACGAGATGCCGCGCATCGCCACTGCATCGGCGGCGTCGGCCCCGGCCGCACGCGCGGCCTTCACCAATCGCTCAGCAAGCGTGGCCAGGGCGGATTGATCGAACAGCGAATCCATTTGCGGGAACTCAGGTTTAGGGGTCGGATTGGCGGCTGACAAGCGTCAGATAAGGCAGATTCTGTCTGGCTTTAAGCCCTGCCGCTACAAATCATCCGAGCCGGCAAGATCTCGTCAATCATGATCGCGAACGGGGCCTGGGTTAGCGGCGATTAACCAGGACCTTTAAGCCGATTCCGACCTCTGCGCGGCATGATCGCGGCACGACCGGACACAAAAGTCCGGCGGGGAGAGTTTGAGGCGTCAGATGAGTGTTGGGGCCCCGTTCGGGTCGAGCCGCGCGCTGCGGCTCGACCCCTTCGCCCTGCCCGTGCGCTATGCGGCGCGGGACGGCGGCGCGGATGGACAAATCCGGCAGGTCGAGCTGGACCGCGATCGCGTCGTGCTGCGGCGCGCCGTGCGCGGTATCCGCATGAACGTCGGCGTGCCGGTCTCCGAGTTTCGCGGCGTCAGCATGCGGATGCTGCCCGCCGAAGGCGAAGAGCCGGCCGCGATTGCCGTGATGCTCGAGCACCGCGACGGCGGCCTCTCGGTGCCGCTGTTCATGGCAAGCGACGGCGGCGACCTGGTCGCGGAATGGAAATCCTGGGGCCGCGTGCTCGGCCTGCCACTGCTGGTGGTCGAGGGCGACGGCTCGTTGCGCGATGCGTTCCAGCGGATCGGCAGCGTCTCGGTGGGCGCGCCCTCGCCGCGCCGCCGGCGCCGCGGCGCCGTGAAATGGCGGCGCCCCCGCTTCCTGATGCGGCGCAAGGCCGACCGGCCGTCGAGCGAGCCGCTGGTCTATCGCGGCGAGCGCGAGATCATCGCCCGCAACTAGAGCATGTTCCGGCCCGATTGAATCGGCGGATTCCCTCGGGGCCCTGGATGAGCGAGTCTATCGGCATTGATTCGCTTTTGGGAGGCGGAACGATGCCAAAGGCCTATTCTTCAGACATGCGGGGACGGGTGATTGCGCGGGTCGAAAGCGGTGGTTCGCGGCGTGAGGCGGCGGAACACTACGATGTCAGCGCCAGTACGGCGGTGATCTGGGTGAAGTGCTTTCACGAGACTGGCCGCTGCGCAGCCAAGCCGCGGGGCGGGAGCATATCTCCGCTGGAGAAGCACGCGGACTTTTTGCTGGCGCTGATTGACGCACAACCGGATCTGACGCTGGATGAGGTGGTTTCTGTGATGCGTCGGCAACGGATATCCGGCAGTCGTACATCCGTCTGGCGCTTCTTCCATCGGCACAAGATCACCTTCAAAAAAAAGCCTGCGCGCGGCGGAGCAGGAGCGCGCGGACGTGGCGCGGGCACGGCGGCGCTGGATGCGAGAACAGGGCATGTTTGACCCGTCCCGGCTGGTGTTCATCGATGAGACTTCCGCCAATACGAAGATGGTGCGGTTGAGCGGACGTTGCAGACGCGGCGAGCGGTTGGTGGGCCGTGTGCCGCAGGGCCACTGGAAGACCATCACCTACGTGGCCGCTCTGCGTCGCAATGGCATGACAGCGTCACGCACCGTTGATGGCTCAATGACCGGAAAGAGATTCTTGGCCTATGTCGAACAGTGTCTGGCCCCGACGCTGCGGCGCAAGGATATCGTGGTGATTGACAACCTTCCGGCGCACAAGGCTGCCGGTATCCGCGACGCGATTGAAGCGCGCGGGGCGACACTTCGCTATCTGCCCCAATACTCGCCAGACCTGAACCCGATCGAGATGCCTTTCAGCAAGCTCAAAACGCTTCTACGCAAAGCGGCCGAGCGGACGATACCACGCCTGCGCCGCCGGATCGGCGCGTTTGCGCGTCATCTCTCCGCCCGCGAAGCCTCCAACTACTTCAGGCATGCAGGATATGCGTAAAATCCACCGGAACATGCTCTAGAATAGCCGCTGGACGGTAGCGTCCAAAATCAACGCGGCAAATAGAATCAATCCGGCATCGCGGTTCGATTTGAAAAGCTTCAGACAGATTGCCGGATCGGTAATTTCAATCCGGCTGATCTGCCAGGCGAGATGTCCCGCAAAGGCAAGCAGGCCGAGAACAAACATCAGCCCCGCGCCGGCAGTCAAACCGGCAAGCCCTATCAGGGCCACCGCCAGTGCCGAAAACAGTCGGAGCGCCAGTTTCGTGCGCTCACCGAACAGCAGCGCCGTCGACTTCAGCCCGACCAATGCGTCGTCATCGCTGTCCTGGTGTGCGTAGATCGTGTCGTAGTGGATCACCCAAGCTATCGAGCCGGCGTAGAGCAGCACCGCTGGCCAATCAAGCCGGCCGAACACCGCCGCCCAGCCCATCAACGCGCCCCAGGAGAATGCGAGGCCAAGAAAAATCTGCGGCCAGTACGTCACGCGCTTCATCAGCGGATAGATCGCGACGACCGCAAGCGAGGCGATGCCCAGAATGACGGTGAAACGGTTGAACTGCATCAGCACCAGCAAACCGACCAGCGCCTGTACCATCAGGAACACGGCCGCCGCCCTGACGCTCACTTGCCCCGACGGGATCGGCCGCGACCGCGTACGCTCGACCCGCGCGTCGATGTCGCGATCCATCAGATCATTCCAGGTGCAACCGGCGCCGCGCATCACGATGGCGCCGATCAGAAACAGCAGTACGTGCCAAGGATCGGGTCCCCATCGGCCGGCCGGAATGGCAGCAAGCGCCGCCGACCACCAGCACGGTAGCAGAAGTAGCCACCATCCGATCGGCCGGTCGAGGCGGGTCAGGCGGAGGTACGGCCGCATCCAGGCCGGCGCAACCGTATCGACCCAGTTCCCGGTCGCATCGGCGACGCGTCCGGCGGACTCGCTCATGTCAGATCATCGTGCCAGCGGACTGCCGGTGAGCGTGTCGAATGTGCCGCGTCCGGGCTTCGGCTTCTCATCCGGCAGGATCGGTCCACCCAGCGCATCGCTCAGGCTCGGTCCGCCAGGCGCTCCACCCGTTGCGCAAACCTGCTTGCGGATCTGCTGCGATTTGGCGTGCTGGCCTCGGACGTGCTTGATCGCATCGGGCGGCACGCCGCAGACCTTCTGATTGGTCTCCAGGAATTTCACCATTCTGCCTTCCGAACCGACGAACTTTGTGAACAGCGCGCAAATCTCCTCGCGCTGCGCCTTGCGATCGCTGGCGATCTTGATGGCGCCGCCATCCTTCTCGGCTTGCTCGCGGATCGGAGCGAATTGCAGGCACACGGGCGGCGGTTGCGCGCCAGGCGGCGGTGGACCTGGCCGCGGGCCGCCCGGCGAGAACGAGCCGCCGGTGGCGGGGACGGGACTGGACTGGCCGGGAGTGGGAAATGGGCTGGCCTGTTGCTGCTGCCCCGGAGGCGGAAACGGGCTCGATTGCTGCTGCTGGCCGGGCGGCGGCGGAAACGGGCTGGACTGAGTCGCCGGCGCGTTCTGTCCGGGCGGTGGCGGAAACTGCGCGACGGCCTCGGAAAGGCCAGCGAGGATCAGCGCTGACAGCAGTGCCATTGCGCGCAAAAGCGTCATTGTCTCCGGGCTCCGAGCCGATTCAGCCATATCATACCCACTCCAACCGCCAAAATTCGACATTTGCGCGGCAGGCAAAATGAGCGTGATGACGCACCTTGGTGAGCTGGCCGGGCCCTGGCGCCGACCGGCCGGGACGGGTAAAGCGGCCCAGCCGAATGAACACCAATTCATCGGGTGGTGCGGTGAGCCGATACGATTTCCGAAGCCCTCGTGTTCATGTCGAGGAGCGTCTCTCAGCCGGTGCCACGATCGCTCCCGGCAAGAAGCAGGCGCATTACTTGCGCAACGTGCTGCGGCTTAAGCCCGGCGACACGGTACTGCTGTTCAATGGCCACGACGGCGAATGGCGGGCGATCCTGACCGCAGCCGGCAAGGCCTTCAAACTCGCAGTGCAGGAGCAGGTTCGCCCCCAGACCGCCCCAGCCGACCTGCATTGTCTGTTCGCACCGCTCAAGCACGAGCGGCTCGACTACATGGTGCAGAAGGCAGTCGAGATGGGCGTGTCGCTGCTGCAGCCGGTGATCACGCAACATACGCAGGTCAGCCGCGTCAACCTTGAGCGCATGCAGGCCAATGCGGTCGAAGCCGCCGAGCAGTGCGGCATCCTGACGATTCCCGAAGTTGCCGCGCCGCTCACGTTCGCGAGGATGCTGGCAGCCCGCAAGCCGGACCGCTTGCTGGTGTTTTGCGACGAGGACGCGGAGGTGGCGAATCCGGTTGCCGCGCTCATCCGCGCGTGCGTCCCGCCGGGCGATATATTGGTGATGGGCTCCGATCCGACCAAAGCCGAGCCGCTGGCTATCCTGATCGGGCCTGAGGGTGGCTTTTCCGAGGACGAGCGCGCCACGCTGCTGAAGCTCCCGAACATTGTACGGTTGTCGCTCGGTCCGCGAATCCTGCGTGCCGATACGGCGGCTGTGGCGGCGCTGGCGCTGGTTCAGGCCGTGCTCGGCGATTGGAAATAATCTTTCTGCCTTGCGCGCTAGCGCGCGGACGGCGGCAATGCCGGGCGCAACACCAATGCCAGCGGCAGTGTGATCAGGCACATGCCGGCCACCGCCATTAGCGCGGCTGGCACGTTCACGGCGTCACCCAACAGTCCATAGATCGCCGGCGCCACAGCCCCGGAGCCGATTGTCCCCGTGTAAAAGATGCTGAATGCACGCGCCCGTCTGGCCGGCTCCACCAGTTCCGGCACCGAGCCATAGAGCACCGACGACGTGCCGTTGAGCGCGATGCCAATCATGGGAAGCAGCAGCATCGCGATTTCGAGCGGCAGCGGCAACAGCGCGAGGATGCCGAGCGTGGTGAGGCCTTCCGTCAAGCAGACCGTTGCGATCACGCCGATGCGCGCGCCGATGAAAGCGCAGACCAGTTTGCCCGCGGCCCCCCCGGCAAACACCAGCGTGAGCGCAAGACCGACTGTAGGCAAGCTCGCGCCCTTCGCCAGCAGCACAAACGGCAGGAAAGTCAGGAATGCCATGCGCGTCGCACTGTCGACCATGCCGATCGCCAACAGCACGGGAAACCCGTAGCTCGCCGCCGGCTGGGCCGTATTAACGGGCGCTTCTTTCGTCTCCGTCGCCGGTACTGCAACCTGATCGGGGAAACGTGGTGTCAGAACAGTGATCGCCACAGCGGCAACAAAACCGATCCCACCCAAGATCGCGAGCGTCGGCTGCCACGGCAGCACGACCAGCATGATCGACGCTAACGCCGGTAATGTCATCTTTCCGATATCGCCCGCGAAATTGTATGCTCCGAGCGCCTTCATCGAACGCGGGCCGGCGAACGCGCGCGCCACCAGCGTGGAGGCCAGCGGATGCTGCACACTCGCTCCCGCGCCGCCGACCAGGAGCGCGATCACCAGCGTCACGAATCCGACGCTGGCGCCGGCCAACAGGTAGGCGAGGCCGGCGAGTGCGGTGCCCGCGGCCAGCACAAGGGGGACGCCCAGTCTCTCCGAAAGCAGTCCGGACGGAATCTGCAGCGCAGCCATCGTGCCGGCATAGCAGGTGCGCAAAAGACCAAGTGCCGCATAGCCCAGACCGAATTCCGCCTGCCAGACCGGCAGCATCACGTAGATCAGGTCGGTGTAACCGTCGTGCAGCGCGTGTGCGCCGCTGGCGACGCCGATGGCGCGACGCTCCTCGGCCTTGGTCGCCGTGGCTGCAGCTGAATCGGACGCGCGCGGAGCAGCCACGCTCATGCGTAATCCTGTGCATTGCGGCGCTCGACGAAGGCGACGCTGATGAAGGAAATCACCGGCTCGCCGTTCTGGTTGATCCCGGTATTGCGCAGCGTGACGAGACCCCACCCGTGACGGCTGTTGGATGCCCGCGTGCCGATGATCTCCATGGCATAGTGGATGGTGTCGCCAACATAGACCGGCTTGAGCCATTTGAGCTCGCGGAATCCAGGCGACGGACCAAGCTGCGCCACCGGCTCGCCTCGATTGCGGCGCGCCGCGTCGTCTCGGCGCTGGTGTTCCACCATCAGCCGCATCCAGACCGAGGCGGTGTGCCAGCCCGAGGCGCACAGCGCGCCGAACGGAGAGCGCGCGGCCGCAGCCTCGTCGACATGAAAAGCCTGCGGATCGAAGCGGGCGGCGAACGTCTTGATCGCCCCGGCAGTGAAGGTGTGCTGGCCAAGCTCGGCTCGCTGGCCGATTTCGATGTCCTCGAAGAACTTCATGCCGGCCGCGCTTCGTTGCCGCGACGTCCCATCATCAGCGACGTGGTGAGCGTCATGGCAGGCTTTCCGCTCTGGTTGAACAATTCGAACGTGAAGCGAACGAAGCCCATGTCGGTCCGGCTCTTCGAAACGCGGCCCTCAAGCACCGTGGACCGCAGGGTGAGCTCGTCGCCCGGCCGGATCGGCATCAGCCATTTCACCTCGTCGACGCCCGGAGCGCCCATCGACGCAGAATTGAGCACAAAGCTGTCAGCGCACATTCGCATCAGGATACCGCAGGCATGCCAACCCGACGCGCTGAGCCCGCCGAGCAAGGTCGCGCGGGCAGCCGCCTCATCGAGATGCATGGGCTGCGGATCGAACTCGGCGGCAAAGCCGACGATCTCCTCGCGGGTCACGCGGCGCGGCCCATGCTCGAACACGCGGCCAGGGGTGAAGTCTTCCCAATAGAGCTTGGACACGAGGACCTGCGTTTCGGCGCCTTCCGTGTCCTTAAGGCCCAGCGGCCAAGGGCGTCAACGGGCCGCGCGCCGGAATTGATCCTGTGATGGAAACGCGCTGGCACCTCCCCCAGCAGCGCACCAGACGTTAACATGTGGGGCAAGGGCGACCGGTGCAGGACGGCGCAATTCAGACACGTTTGCCGCTATTCGTATCGCTGTTCCCCACCGAGGAGGATTCTCATGTTGAATTTCAGCGACCTGTTCCAGTGGGAGCGTTTCATCACGCCTTCGATCATCAAGCTGTTCTACTGGCTGGCGCTCGGCATAACAGTGCTCGTCGGCCTGACAGGCATGGTCTCGGCGCTGGGGACCATGGTCGTCAGCCCCGGCATGGGCTTCGTCATGCTGCTGGCCAGTCTGCTTGGCGTGGTGGTCGGCGTTATTTTCGCGCGGATCGCCGCCGAGTTCATTCTGATCGTTTTCCGGATCAACGAGCACCTCGGCGCCATTCGCAACCGTGGCGACTTCTAAAGTGCGATGGGTTTAGGTTGAATCAGGAGCGGCGAACTCGGCCGTGCTCCTTCTCCCCGCTTGCGGGGAGAAGGTCGGGATGAGGGGGAGTCTCAACGAGCGCTCTCTATCGAGAGTTCCCTTCACCCGGACCGCTTCGCGGTCCGACCTCTCCCCGCAAGCGACTATCGTATGCACACATCTCGATTGCCGATAGTTCGGCGGGCTGATTCCGTGGGTCAAATATTGATTCGCGGAGGCAGACGTGACGATCGAATTTGGCCTGGGGCGGTTCGGCGACCGCCGCCTGGAAAAAGGGGGGCCGCCTTGCATGCGGCGCTTGTCGAGCGCCCCGGCTCGTGTATCCGTCGGCTTGCGGGACGACGGGCGCAGGAGGTGCGGTTCACGCGCTTTCTGCGCAATCACGCTGTGACGGCTGGCGAGATGGTATGCCATGCGGCTACGGGCACAGCCGCACGGGTTGCCGACCGCGATGTCGTGGTCGTTCAGGACACGAGCGAACTGACGCTGGGTGGCCGTTGGGCGCGAGAGAACGGTTATGGTCCGGTCGGCAAGGGTGGCGCGCTGGGCGGATTGCTGCTGCACGCCGCCCTGGTGCTGGAGATCGGAAGCAATGCCCTGCTCGGCTTGGTCGAAGCCAAGGTTTGGAACCGGACCAATGGCAAGGCTGTGCCACGACGTTCGCGTGCAACGAGCGACAAGGAATCGCAGCGCTGGCTCGACGTGGCAGCGCGCGCCAGTGATGTGCTGGGTGCGGCGAAGAGCATCACTGTCGTATCGGACCGGGAAAGCGATATTTACGAGCACTTTGCGCGGCGCCCTTCGAATGCGCATTTGATTGTACGAGCCTGCCAAGATCGGAAGATCGACGAGGGCTTGCTTCTGTTCGCGTTTATCGACGGTTTGCCGGAAGCGGGCCGGGTCCACCGGAAAATCCCTGCTGCACCAGGTCGCAAGGAGCGGACCGCGGAACTCGCCATCCGCTTCGCGCCGGTCTCGTTGCGTAAGCCGCTGCACGGGGCGGCGCGCGACCTGCCGGCAACAATTGGCTTGATGTTGGTCGATGTTCGCGAGGTCTCGACACCAGAAGACGGCAAGCCGGTGCATTGGCGGCTTCTCACGACGCATGCGGTCACCAGCTTGGCTGACGCTCAGCGGATCGTTGATCTCTATCGAATGCGCTGGAGCATCGAAGAGTTCTTCCGCCTGCTCAAAACAGCTGGCTTCGACATCGAGGAAACCGACATTGGCGATCCGCAAGCGATGATCAAATTCGTGACGGCAACGGCTATTGCGGCAGTCACCGTGATGCAGCTGGTCAAGGCGCGCGACGGCACGACCGATCAGCAGCTCACTGATGCCTTCGAACCGGACGATCAACCAATCCTTGAAGCTCTTTCGACCCGCCTCGAAGGCGCAACGACACTTCAAAAGAACCCTCATCCTAACGGCTCCCTCGCGTTCGCTGCTTGGGTCATCGCCCGGCTCGGCGGATGGACGGGCTACTATGGAAAACCAGGCCCGAAAGTGATGCGCCGGGGACTGGATGACTACCGGCGCATCAAATACGGCACTACGCTGAGGCTCCGAGATGTGTGAATCCGATAGCCGCAAGCGAGGAGAGGTAAGTGGAGCAAGCGGCGTCAATTCAACCTAAAGCAACACTGCTCTAGCCGAGCAATCAGGTCGCAAAGCGGAAGTGCATGACGTCGCCATCGGCGACCACGTAGTCCTTGCCTTCCAGACGCAATCGGCCACTGTCGCGCGCGCCGGCCTCGCCGTTGTATGTCACGTAGTCGTCGTAGGCGATCGTCTCGACGCGAATGAAGCCGCGCTCGAAGTCGGTGTGGATCACACCGGCCGCCTGCGGTGCCTTGGTGCCCTGCGTGATGGTCCAGGCGCGTGCCTCCTTGGGGCCCGCCGTGAAGTAAGTCACCAGATGCAGCAATGCGTAGCCGGCTCGGATCAGGCGATCGAGGCCGGCTTCCCTCAGGCCAACGGCCTCCAGGTATTCCTTGCGCTCGTCCGGCGACAGCGTCGCGATCTCCGACTCGATCTTCGCCGAGATGACGACCGACACGGCGCCTTCCACCTTGGCGCGTTCCTCGACCTTGCGGGAGAAATCATTGCCGGCCGCCGCCGAGGCTTCATCGACATTGCATGCGTACAACACCGGCGCGGACGTCAGCAGACCGAGCGAATGGAACATCTTCTCTTCGTCGGGCTTGCGCTCGACGAGGCGCGCCGGCTTGCCTTCGCGCAACAGCACCAGCGAACGCTGGATCAGATCCAGCATCGCCTTCGCCTCCTTGGCGTCCTCGCCGCTGCCCTTCGCCTTTTTCTCCAGATTGTCGACACGCTTTTCGAGGCTGTCGAGGTCCGCGAGCATCAGCTCGGTCTCGACGGTGTCGATGTCGGCGATCGGATCGATCTTGCCTTCGACGTGGGTGATGTCGGGATCGACGAAGCAGCGCACCACGTGAACGATGGCGTCGACCTCGCGAATGGTGGCGAGGAACTGGTTGCCGAGGCCCTCACCCTTCGAGGCGCCGCGGACCAGGCCGGCGATGTCAACGAAGGTGATGCGCGTCGGAATGATTTTTTCCGATTCCGCAATGGCGGACAGCTTTTCGAGCCGCGAATCCGGAACGGCGATCTCGCCGACGTTCGGCTCGATGGTGCAGAACGGATAGTTCGCGGCTTGCGCCGCCGCGGTCTGCGTCAGTGCATTAAAGAGCGTCGACTTGCCGACATTGGGCAGCCCGACGATACCGCATTTGAAGCCCATTTTCTTCTCGTATGTCCTTGCTGGCCTTGCGGTTCGTGTTCAGTCCGCCGGGTTTTCATCGGGCGCGCCAAAACCCTTGGCCGCCATGGCGAGATGAACCTTGTTCTGGAATGACGAGTCCTGGCCGCGCGCGAGGTACTCGGCGTTATCGGCGATCACATCGGTCAGCACCTCGACCCAGCCGCGTTCGCTCTTGGTGAAGTCGCTCAGCACGTAAGGATGCACCAGCTCCTTGTCGCCGGGATGACCGATGCCGATCCGCACCCGGCGGTAGTCGTTTCCGATATGACTGGTGATCGAGCGCAGCCCGTTGTGCCCGGCGACGCCGCCGCCGGTCTTCACGCGAACCTTGCCGGGAGGAAGATCCAGCTCATCGTGAAAAACCACGGAGGAACTGAGAGGAACTTTGTAGAAGTTCATTGCTTCAGCCACCGCGCGGCCGGACTCATTCATGAATGTGCCGGGCAAAAGCAAAAGCACACGTTCGCTTCCGATCGCACCTTCCGCCGCAACCCCCTGGAAGCGCCTGCGCCACGGCCCGAGGCCGTGGCGCTTGGCGATGGCTTCAACGATCACGAAGCCGATGTTGTGGCGATTGCCAACGTAGCGCGCGCCGGGATTCCCAAGCCCGACGAAAAGCAGCATGGCGTACCGCCTTGCGCCGCCTTACTTTTTGGGCGGCGGCGCGGCGGCGCCCGTGGCAGGAGCAGCACCAGCAGCCGGCGCCGCGCCCGCGGCAGGAGCTGCACCCGGCGCTGCACCCGGAGCCGCGGCTCCGCCTTCGGCGCCCGGCGCCACACCGGCTTCCGCGGCGGCCGCGGCGGCAACGGCGGCCGCGGCGGCAGCCTCCCTGGCGGCCCGCATTTCTTCGGCGTACCCCGACGGCGGCACAATGGTGACCAGCGTGAGGTCGATGCGTGACGCGGCCTTGATGCCCGCCGGCAGCGTGATGTCGCTGAGATGCTTGGAATAGTTGATCTCGAGCTCGGCAATATCGACCTCGATCGCCTCGGGGATCTCCTCCGGCTTCACCTGAACCGGAATCGAGTGCGTGACGATGTTGACGGTGCCGCCGCGCTTGACGCCCGGCGCCTGCTCCGCGTTCAGAATCCTGACGGGAACATTGACCCGGATCACCGCGCCCTCGCCGATCCGCATGAAATCGACGTGAAGCGGATTGTCGCGCACCGCGTCGAGCTGGAAGTCGCGCGGGATGACGCGCTGTTTCGCGCCGTCGACCTCGATGTCATAGACGGTGGTGAGAAACCGCCCCGCGTAAATCTTGTGCCGCAGATCGGCATACTCGAGCGAGATCGGCTGCGGGGGCTTGCTGTCGCCGTAGATGACGCCGGGCACGCGGCCCGCGCGACGCTCCGACCGGGCGGCCCCCTTGCCTGCCTTCGGTCGCGCCGTCGCCTTGATTTCCTTGACGGTGGCCATAGCTTATCCTTTTGAAACTGAACAATAATTTTCGATTGATGCTGCGGCAGCCTCCAGGGGTGCTGGAGCCGCAGGCCGCGGGCTTATAGCCCCGGCGAGCCCGGAACACAAGGAAAACGCTGTTCTCTCCGCGGGTCCCCTCTCCCCTTGAGGGAGAGGGTGCCGAGCGAATGCGAGGCGGGAGAGGGGTCTGCTTCGTAAAAACTTCTCGCGAAGAAAACCCCTCTCCCGGCTCGCGCGCGCTATCGCTTCCGCGCTCGCCACCCTCTCCCTCAAGGGGAGAGGGGAAATGCCGCGCGTTCGGTGAAACCATCTCGCATTCAAAAATCGTACGATCGTTTTCTCCTTATAAAGCCAACGCTCCGCCGCCCGGATTTGAGAGGCGCGGGTGTCGCCTTCCGTCCAATGTTCGCTTCCTTGCAATGTGCGCTTCCTTCAAGTGTGAGGGAGGCGCGGGACGCCGGGGTCCGGGTGGACCCACGGGCCTCGACATCTCGCGACATCGAGGCATAGTAGAAGTGCCGCAAGTCCGCCGTTTCCTCAGCGTCCCGCGCGCGGTGTTTGAGGCTTGCTCCGTGAGACCCCCGGTGGTCGGACTGTTTCAGGACCCCTCACGCTGTGGCGCGCTTCCTTGGGGCCTTAACCACCGCTCTGGGACCTCAATGCGACCTGCCCGTTGGCGCGGGGTTACGGTCGCATTGCCAAGGGTCCCGCTGTTGCGAAGCTGTCGCTACGGGATCTCACGGCTTGGGCCGCCCGGGCGGGGTGTTCGTTCTGCACCCCTCATTTCGCATTCCCGGGCCACCGCCCCCGATCCGCCCGACTGACGCGGCCGCGCCCCTCACGTGGATCGAGACGGAGCCACGATAAATCCGCCCGCAGGGGGCGGGGATAAGTTCTCACGAGATTGTGATGAATATAGTCCTAGAGCGGGGTCGTTTAGGTTAAATCGGCTCTTTTGCCGCACGTGTCCCGGACGCGGTGCAGCGCGTAGCACAGCGGAGCGGTGCACCGCTGATCCGGGACCCCGGTTGCTTTTGGATGAACCGGGGTCCCGGGTCTGCAGCGCACCACCATAGCGCGCGCAAGACGCGCGTAGACGCGCTGATGGTGCTGCGCCGCGCCCGGGACACGTGCTGAATCAGCGTGCTCCAATCTAAAATCATCAGGCTCTAGGCCGCCGGCCATCCGCTACGCCGGGACATGCGCGTGGTTCAGCCCGCCGGGCGAAGCTTCTTTTCCAGCTCGGAAATCCGCGTCTTCAGCGCCTCGTTCTCCTCGCGGGCGAGGCGGGCCATCTCCTTGACCGCCTCGAACTCCTCGCGCTTGACCACGTCGAGATCGTTGAGGATGCGCTCGGCCTGGGTCTTGAACAGCGTATCGAACTCGCGCCGCACGCCCGAGGCGACGCCGGCCGCGTCGTTCATCAGCCGCGCGACTTCATCGAAAAACCGGTTGGTGGTCTGGGCCATGGCCTTCTCCGCGAACTCAAGTGCCTCGGACAATGGCGATGCCAGCCGCGCGCCGCAAGGGCGGCAAAGCAACATCGCCGCATTTCGGGACATTGTCGCGGACGGACGAACTTGCAAAAATGTCCAGGGCCGCGGAGCGTTGTATCAGTCATGTTTGAGCAGACCTTCAAGAACATCGACGACGTTCTCTGGAAAGAGGCCGGCTGCGCCACCGAGCTCGACTACACCGAGCAGACCTCGTGGATTCTGTTTCTCAAGTATCTCGACGATCTTGAGCGGGCCAACGAGCAAAAGGCTGAGCTTCAAGGAAAAAAATACACCTATATCATCGACAAGGCACACCGCTGGTCTGCGTGGGCTGCGCCCAAGAAGAAAGATGGTTCATTTGACCATGATAAAGCCAAGGGTGGCCCCGACCTCATCGAGTACGTCGATGACGAACTGTTTCCCTACCTGAAAGGCTTCCGCACCCGCGCCGAAGGCGCCAACACGATCGAATACAAGATCGGCGAAATCTTCTCCGAGATCGAAAACAAGTTCCGCTCGGGCTATTCGCTGCGCGACGCGCTGGAATTGATCGATCAGCTTCGCTTCAACACGCAAGCGGAAAAGCACGAACTGTCCGAACTGTACGAGGGCAAACTCCGCAACATGGGCAATGCCGGGCGCAACGGCGGCGAATACTACACACCGCGCCCGCTCATCCGTGCGATGATCCAGGTGGTGAAACCGCGGATCGGCGAGCGCATTTACGACGGCGCATGCGGCTCGTGCGGCTTCCTCTGCGAGTCGTTCGAGTACCTGACCAGGGATCGAGACAAGCTCTCGACCAAGGACCTCAACACGCTCCAGACCAAGACCTTTTACGCCAAGGAGAAGAAGAGTCTCGCCTATGTGATCGGCATCATGAACATGATCCTGCACGGCATCGACGCGCCGAACATCGTCCACACCAACACGCTCGCCGAGAACATCAGCGACATCCAGGACAAGGACCGCTTCGACGTCGCGCTGGCCAATCCGCCGTTCGGCGGCAAGGAGCGGCCGGAGGTGCAGCAGAATTTCCCGATCAAGACCGGCGAGACCGCCTTCCTGTTCCTCCAGCATTTCATCAAGTCGCTGAAGGCCGGCGGCCGCGCAGCCATCGTCATCAAGAACACCTTCCTGTCGAACACCGACAACGCCTCGACGGCGCTGCGCAAGGAGCTTCTGGAGAATTGCAACCTTCACACCGTGCTGGACATGCCGAGCGGCACGTTCCAGGGCGCGGGTGTCAAGACCGTGGTGCTGTTCTTCGAGAAAGGCGCGCCGACGCGAAAATCTGGTTTTACAAGTTGGATGCCGGCCGCAACCTCGGCAAGACCAATCCGCTGAATGACGACGACCTGAAGGACTTTGTCGCGTTACAGGCAAAGTTCAAGGACAGCGAGAATTCCTGGACGGTCGATGCGAACAACGTCGACAAGACGACCTATGATCTTCCAGTGAAGAACCCGAGCAAGGTCGACGAGACGGAGTTGCGCAATCCGAGGGACATCATCGCTGAGATGGCGGCGCTTGATGCTGAGAGCGCGGCGATCCTCAGGAACATCGAGGCGATGCTGTGAGCAGTAGTTGGAAATCAAAGCCCCTTGGTGAGGTAACAACCTTACTAAACGGTCTGTGGAAAGGTGAGAAGCCGCCCTACGTGACTGTAGGGGTCATTCGGAACACCAACTTTGCTAAGGATGGGTCTATCGACGATTCCGACATCGCACTCCTGGACGTCGAAGCAAAGAAATTTGAAAAGCGGAAGCTCCTATACGGCGACATCATTCTTGAAAAATCTGGAGGGGGGCCGAAGCAGCCGGTGGGGCGAGTAGCACTTTTCGAGAAGCAAAATTGTGACTACTCGTTCAGCAATTTTACTTCTGCGATCCGTGTGAACGACTCAGCGGAGTTGGATTTTCAATTCCTGCACAAATTTCTCTTTTGGAAATACGCGTCGGGCGTAACGGAGTCTATGCAAAGCCATTCGACCGGCATCAGAAATCTGAATGCGGACGCATACAAAGAAATTGCCGTTCCGCTTGCTCCGCTGGTCGAACAACGGCGCATCGTCACCATTCTGGACGAGTCTTTTGCAGAGCTGGCTACCGCGACCGCTAACGCTGAGAAAAATCTCAAGAACGCACGTGAGTTGTTCGATAGTTACGTTCATTCAGTGTTCGAGAAGAATAGCAGCTGGCGTTTGGCGCGACTGGGAGATGTGACCGAAAGAATTACCAAGGGCTCTTCGCCAAAATGGCAGGGGATCAACTATGTTGATGCACCAGGCGTTCTGTTCGTAACCAGTGAGAACGTCGGCATCAATCGTTTGATCATGGATGAACGGAAATATGTCGAAACTCGGTTTAACGACAAGGACAGGAAGTCAATCCTCAAAAAGGGCGACGTGCTTACGAATATCGTTGGGGCATCAATTGGCAGAACCGCGGTTTATGATTTGGATGACTTGGCAAATATCAATCAGGCTGTTTGCCTCATCCGCTGCAATGACAAGGTTCTGAACAACAAGTACCTTTGCTACATGCTAAACTCACACACGCTTCGGCAGTTCTTGCACGACAACGAAACGAACAACGCTCGAGCGAATCTAAGTCTTGGTTTTTTTACAACTTTGGACATTCCGCTACCGGACACGGCCGATCAAATGAATTCGGTGCGCCAATTTGACGAGATGAAGGATTTTGTAGCCGGCTTACAAGACGCCTACGCAGCGAAGTTGAGCTCTCTTCGAAAGTTGAAGCAATCCATCCTTCAAAAGGCCTTCTCCGGCGAACTGACCTCGCCGCCGTCGCAAGCGATTAAAGAGGTGGCCGAGTGAACGAGGCTGAGACCCGCGCCGAACTGATCGACCCCGCGTTGCGGGCGGCAGGGTGGGGCGTCGTCGCAGACAGCCGGGTCCGCCGCGAGACCATCTGCCCGGGCCGCATCGAAGGCGCGGGACGCCGCGGCAAAGCGGAGATCGCCGACTACGTCCTCACCTTCTGCAATCACAAGCTCGCGGTGATCGAGGCCAAAGCGGCGGACAAGGGGCCGACTGAGGGCGTCGGGCAGGCAAAGGCCTATGCCGAAAAGCTGCAGGCTCGCTTCGCTTATTCAACCAACGGCCGGCGCATCTACCGCATCGATATGGACGACCGGCAAGGAGGGCCATGTCGAGCGCTACCCGACGCCGGACGAGCTTTGGGCCGAGGTGTTCAAGACCCCGAACGAATGGCGCGACCGCTTCGCCGCGGTGCCGTTCGAGGAGCGCGGCGGTACCTGGCAGACGCGCTACTACCAGCACAACGCCATCGAGAACGCGCTGGAGGCGATCGCCGCCGGCAAGCCGCGCATTCTGCTGACGCTCGCGACCGGCACCGGCAAGACCGCGATCGCATTCCAGATCGCCTGGGCACTGTTCCAGAGCCGCTGGAACCTGTCGCGCAAGCCGGAGCGGCGGCCGCGCATCCTGTTCCTCGCCGACCGCAATATCCTGGCCGATCAGGCCTACAACGCCTTCTCGGCGTTTCCCGAGGACGCGCTGGCGCGCATCAAGCCCGACGAAATCAAGAAGAAAGGCCGCGTGCCGAAGAACGCCAGTCGTGTTCTTCACGATCTTCCAGACCTTCATGAGCGGTCCGGAGAAGGACGGCAAGTCTTCACCCTATTTCGGCGACTATCCGCCGGACTTCTTCGATTTCATCGTCATCGACGAGTGCCATCGCGGCGGCGCCAACGACGAGAGCAACTGGCGCGACATTCTCGACTATTTCTCGCCGGCGGTGCAGCTCGGCCTGACCGCGACACCGAAGCGCCGGGACAACGTCGACACCTACGCCTATTTCGGCGAGCCGGTTTATATCTATTCGCTCAAGGACGGCATCAACGACGGCTTCCTGACGCCGTTCAAGGTGAAGCAGATCGCCACCACACTCGACGACTACCTCTACACACCCGACGACAAGGTGGTCGAAGGCGAGGTCGAGGAGGGCAAACGCTACCGCGAGCCGCAGTTCAACCGCACCATCGAGATCGAGGAGCGGGAGCGCTATCGCGTCAAGACTGTTCATGGAGCAGATCGACCAGCGCGAGAAGACGCTGGTGTTCTGCGCCACGCAGGGCCACGCGGCGCTCGTGCGCGACCTGATCAACCAGATGAAGACGAGCAGCGACCCGAACTATTGCGTGCGGGTGACGGCGGACGATGGCGAGCGCGGCGAGCAATGGCTGCGCACGTTCCAGGACAACGAGAAGACCATTCCGACGATCCTCACTACGTCGCAGAAGCTCTCGACCGGCGTCGACGCTCGCAACGTCCGCAACATCGTGCTGATGCGGCCGATCGGCACCATGATCGAGTTCAAGCAGATCATCGGGCGCGGCACGCGGCTGTTCGACGGCAAGGACTATTTCACGATCTACGATTTCGTGAAGGCGTATGAACATTTCAACGATCCGGAATGGGATGGCGAGCCGCCGGAGCCGACCCCGGCAACGACACGCCCCGGAGACGGCAAGCCGGAGGGCTTTGACGACGGCCCGCCGCCGGACTATGAGCCGCCGCCCGAAAGACCCAGGAAAATCATCATCAAACTTGCCGACGGCAAGGAGCGCGTCATCCAGCACATGATGGCGACAAGCTATTGGAGTCCGGACGGAACGCCGATTTCGGCCAACCAGATGATCGAGAAATTGTTTGGCGAGCTGCCGCGCTTTTTCAAGGACGAGGAAGAATTGCGAAAAATCTGGAGCAATCCCGACGACCAGAAAAGCCCTTTTGTATAGCCTGGCCGAGAAAGGCTTTGGCGCGGATCAGTTGACCGAAATCAGCCGGATGATCAACGCCGATAAGAGTGATGTTTTCGACGTGCTGGCTTATATCGCTTTCGCGCTGGCACCGATCACGCGATCCGAGCGAGTCGAAACGCGGCGCGTCAAGATCTTCTCAAGCTACGATCCGAAATTGCAGGCGTTCCTGGATTTCGTTCTCGCGCAATATGTGAAGCAGGGCGTCGAGGAGCTTGATCAGGAGAAGTTGGGAAGCCTGCTGGAGCTGAAATATCACACAGTGGACGACGCCGCGGCCGAACTGGGGGATGTCGGCACGATCCGCGAGACGTTCGTCGGCTTCCAGCGGCATCTGTACAGCTAGCGCCCTCACCCCAACCCGCAAGCGGGAGAGGGAGGAAAAATTCAGAACGCCTTCGGCAATCCGGCCTGGCGCAGAATGGCGTTGGCGGTGTGGCGGCTCGGGATGCCGACCGGCACCGGGAAGTTTCGTCCGGTGATCGGGCTGTGCCAGATTTCGTGGCTGCCCTTGCCTTGTCGAACCATGGTGCAGCCGGCAGCGCGCAGCAGGTCCCGCAGCGGCCGGTCAAACTGCGGCGCCATTCAGCGCATGATCCCGAAAAATGGCTGCCGGTTTCCCGCCTGCGCGAAGCCCTGGAACGGGTCGTCATTTTGGCTTGATGCTTCGGCGGGTGAAGGCAGGTCGATCATGCGACAAACCTAAGCCACGGCGGGCTCTGCTTCGCGCAGCGCCGTGATCTGCAAAAACAGCGAAGCCGGATCGACGCCGGGGTGATTGTCCGGCAGCAGATCGAGCGCCATCGCGGAAATTTTCGCCAGCAGTTCGTCGAGCGTGGCCGCGTCGGCCGCGGCCGGAATGTCGTCGCAATGCCCGGTCCAGACCGAAGCCTCGTCGTCCCAGGCGGCGGAAATCGTGAAGATCACCGGCTTGGACATGTGTTCCCCTCCGCGACATCGACCGACAGGCAGCCTTCGATCGCCTCATGCAGATTGCGCATCAGTTCGTCCATCGTCTCGCCCTGCGTGGCGCAGCCCGGAATGGCCGGCACCTCGGCCCAGAAGCCGCCTTCCTCCGCCTCGTGCACGACGGCCTTGCTCTTCATGGCTGGCTGCGCTGATTCCGGTTTGCCAAGCGATCATCTATTATCACATTCGGTCACCGGAAGGCCACGGCGTGAAGGTTTCGGAGGAGGCGCAATGAAACTGCACTACTATCCGGAGACGGACAGCCTGTATATCGAGCTCAAGAGCGCACCCGGCACGCAGACGCGGGAGATCGTCGAGGGCCTCAACGTCGATCTCGACGCGAACGGCGATGTGGTCGGCTTTGACATCGACCATGCGTCGGGCAAGCTCGACCTTTCCAGGATCGAGACGGTCGCGCTGCCGCCGGTGAACGCGGCGGAATAAGCGAGGCGGAGCGAATCATGGACTACCAGCAGGTCATCACTATCGAACCAGGCAAGCGCGGGCGGACGGCCCTGCATCCGGGGCATGCGGATCGCCGTCGCCGACGTTCTCGGCTGGCTCGCGGCCGGCATGTCGCACGAGCAAATCCTCAGCGACTATCCCGAACTGACCGAAAGGGACATTCGCGCCGCTCTCGCCTACGCGGCAGATCGCGAGCGGCGCATCGTGACAGCGGCACAATGAAGCTGCTGTTCGATCAGAATCTCAGCTTCAGGCTCTGCCCGCGGCTCGATGACCTGTTCCCAGCTTCAAGCCAGGTGCGGCTGGTCGGTTTGGCGGAGGCCAGCGACCGCGCCGTGTGGGTCTTCGCAACCCCTACGCCGGATACCAGAGTTCGACGCGGCCCGGCGCGTCAACGCGGTGCGCGGTTTCGGCCGGCGAAGGCCGATAAACCTTGGCAATGAACGGTGGCTTGTGTTGCGCAAGGAAGCGCTCAACGCGCGGCAGGGTCGCCACGAACGCGCGGGCAAGGTCCGCAAACGGCGCCGCGCCGACGATCACCAGCAAGCCGACGCCATGCCGCATGACGGCGTCGCGCTCGTTCGGCTTGTAGCGGATGCGGCGATCGTGGGTGAGCGCGACCCAGCCGCGCTTGCCGACCGCTTCCAGCCACACCTCGTCGGCGGTGGCCGGCGCAAAGTGATCCTGATGTCGTTCGACTGTCAGGCCGTCTGCCTTCAGAATCTCGGGAAAGCGCTTACCGAGGTCGCGATCGGTGAAATAGACAACCGTCAAGCCGCCCGCTCGTAGACGATGGCCTGTTCGATTTCCGACGGGCCAAGCTCGTAGTCGGCGGCGATATCATCGACGGACTCTCCTGCATCGACACGCTCGGCGATGGCGGCGGTGGAAACGCCTTTCCGCAGCACCACCGGCCGGCCGAACGCGATGCGCGGATCGATGACGATCGGACGCTCCTCGCTCGGCGTAACCGCCGACAGAAACGGATAGAGACGCACGGGAAATTTGGACGAATCCCATTCGACTCGCTTCAAATGCTCGTCAAACAGCCGCCGCAGGGCGAGCTGGCCGGACGCCGTGAGCTCGATCAGCTCGCCGTAGCGATCAAGGAAGACCTTGCCGGCTTCGGTGCGCAGTTCCGACCGAAGCAGGAGCCGGTCGATGCCAAGCTCTCTCTCCGCGTATGCGAGGGCGCTCCGCAGCGCCTTGACCGGTACCCCGTGCTCTGTCCGCAACGACCGGACCACATGCGCCTCGATCAGATTTGAAAAGGAGAGCAGAGGAGGACGCCGCGAGGCCGGTCGGATCAACGGCGGAAATTGGCCACGGCCGTCGGCCGTCGGGTACTGGCGGCCCAACACCCATGACCGTAGCGTGGCCGACGGCAGCCGCAGGTAACGAGCAGCTTCGGCAAGCGTGTAGGCGGCGAAATCCCGGTCGAAGGCGGCGGCTTTCCTGTGGCTGACGCTCATGCGAACATTATAGGGAGACGGGCGGCGGAATGCCAGCCAAGGGCGCGCGCCGTGGCAACGAGCAAGCTGGCGGATGAGCCAGGACCTGACGCCGTCGTGAACGCCGGACCTGCCAGCAGATTACGGTCTATGGATCGTGACGCCCGGGCCTTTTAGTGGGACGCGCGCGGGTGCTGACAGCGTCACGAATGAATCCGAAGCGGAATTGCTCGACGAACAGTGCGACGCCCTCACCCCAACCCTCTCCCGCAAGCGGGAGAGGGAGCCCGCTGCCGATGCCGCGGCGCTTCGAGTCCGATTGCTCAAGCGGGCGGAGCGCCCTCAAGACCCCGACCGAATCTGCTAGACGTCGCCCATGCCTCTCCTCGCTCTCCCCTTTCCCGCCATCGATCCGGTGCTGATCGCGATCGGCCCGCTGCAAATCCGCTGGTACGCGCTCGCCTACATTTTCGGAATCCTGCTCGGCTGGCTCTACGCCCGCGCGCTGATCCGCAACGAAAAACTGTGGGGCGGCCCCGCGCCAATGACCGTGACCGACTTCGACGACTTCGTGCTCTGGGTCACGCTCGGCATCATCCTCGGCGGCCGCCTCGGCTATGTGCTGTTCTACAATCCGGCGCACTTCGCCGAGAACCCGCTCGAGATTTTCCAGCTCTGGCACGGCGGCATGTCGTTCCACGGCGGCTTCGCCGGCTGCGTCGCCGCGGTGATGCTGTTCGCCTGGCAGCGCGGCATCCCGATCCTGTCGCTGGGCGATCTCACCTGCGCGGTGGCGCCGATCGGCCTGCTGCTCGGCCGCATCGCCAACTTCATCAACGGCGAGCTGTGGGGCCGCACCACCGACGTGTGGTGGGGCATGGTGTTTCCCGGCGCCGGGCGGCTGCCGCGCCACCCGAGCCAGCTCTACGAGGCGGCGCTCGAAGGCGCGCTGCTGCTGATCGTGCTCGCGCTGGCGATCCGCGCCGGCGCGCTGAAGCGGCCGGGGCTCATTCTCGGGGCGTTCTCGCTCGGCTACGGCATCGCGCGCAGCTTCTGCGAGCTGTTCCGCGAGCCCGACGCGCAGCTCGGCTTCCTGTGGGGCGGCATGACCATGGGCATGCTGCTGTCGGCGCCGCTGATGATCGCGGGCGCGGTGTTGATCTGGTTCGCGCTCAAGCGGCCGCCGCTCAGGCAAAAGTGATGGCCGCTTTGTGCGGCCGGATTTCCATTCGTGAAATGATGTCGCAGATCGATGCCGGCCGGAACTGTGGACTGGGTGCAACGTTGCCCAACGGACCCTGGACGCCAAACTATGCGTGTGAGCAATGCCTCTCGTTTTGTGCTGAGCGTTTGCACCTATTTCCTGTCGATAGGAATAGTCGTCGGCGGCGGCATATTTGGCGCTCAAGCGTTGCTGCAAACGGTTCCGATGCCGGAGTTCCTGCAGCCTGAGCACGCCACCCTGCAGCCTGAGCACGCCACCATTCAGAACAGGCGGCCACCCATAGAGGCCGTTGTCGAACTCAAGCCGTATCGTCCTCGTGCGGTCACTTCCGGCGTAACTTGGCGCACCTCGATCGGCCGCTCTTACACCGCGCCCGTTGCACGGACCAAGACAGCCGGCCGTGAGGTCAGGGAGAAGGCTTCGAAGGCCAAAAGCAAGCCACGACAAACCGCTCGCAAAACGCCCATCGAGGCGGCCGACGCTTATGCGTGGAATCCCTCCCGGCGCGCGCGCTGACTTGGCTCGCTGACTTGGCTCGCTGACTTGGCGCGCTGACTTGGCGCGGCCGGGCGGCGCCGGCGAAAGCGTCATCACCTTGATGAGATGATCCGGCTGGCGGATCCGGTCAACCCCGATACCACCTCAACACCGCCGTCGTCGGATTCACCGGCTGTCCATTGAGATAAGTGCGCGGCGTTGCGCGCGGCGCCGGGATGGTTTCGTAGAGCAGGCGCGAAGCATCGCGCTGCAGCCACGGCGGGGCGACCCGTATCACGATCGGCGTGCCGTCGTAGTCGCGAACGGTCCGCACCCGATGAATGACCTTCACGCGCTTGATGACGCGGACGGTCGCTTTCCGGGGAGCCGTCAGAGCGACATCCGCCGCCAGGACCGCAGGCGCCGCCGCCAGCGTCTGCGCGGCGGCAAGAGCGACGACGGCAACTGTCCTGTTGAATGCCCGCATGGGATTTTCCTCCCGCGCCGCTTCAGCGGCGGCTAGCCAAGCGCCCAGGCCTGCAGCCCGAGCAACGTAAAGAACAACGCGCCCGCGGCGTATGCGACCAGGCGGGCCACTTTGCGTTCCAATTCGACAGCCATTGGCGACATGCGGACCCTGCGGTTCAAAAAAAGCCCGGGTCCCTGCGACCGGAGCTGGGCGAAGCGCAATGTCATCATCACGCGCCGTTCGGCCTCTCAATGCGGGGCAGGTGTATTCGTTCCATAGGAGAGAAGCGAACGGGTTCGCCTCGCGCGCGAGCCCGACGTTCCAATGCCAAGCTAGAGCGAACGCTCCCGGACATCCTGCGCCGCGTTCTCTTCGCCACTTTCAAGCGTCATTGCCTCGGCCTGATAACGTGCCGCTTCAGCTTTGAGTTTGTCGGCAGTGCTGGCGTCGCTCATGTGGCGAGCGATCTCCAGACACAATACGGCTTGGGCGCGGAGGTATTGCGGGTCACGCATAACACTGCTCCGGACATCCTGGTTCTTGTTGTTGGCCCGGATGAGCTAGGCGAAGCTCAATTGCACTTGATGGTGGAGCGCACCGGTGTAACCCGGCTTCCTTTAAGGCCCGTATCGTAAACGGATCATCTAATGTTAGGTTCCGTACATAGTGAACCTTTTCACCAGAATCACAACAAGCGCATTTGCCCCAGGCCTGAAAGTTCCGTTGTGCTGGCTATCGTACATACGAGCGCTTATATTCCTGCCATCACTGACTGTGCATCAGGCGTCAGTGGCTGAGAGACGCGACCGCGCTCCCGCCTAGCGGCAGGAGTCAGCGTCGTGTCCCATTTACCCAATCGTGTCCCCAATCGTCTGCTCGCATCGCTGCCACCCGATGTTTTCGCGCCGCTTCAGGCCCACTTGAAGCCCGTCGATCTGAAGCTCGGCGATGTGCTGGCGGAACCGGGCGGCACAGTCAAACGTGTTCATTTCCCGCACTCCGGCGCCATCTCGCTGGTCGTCGAAATGAGCGTCGGCGACATGATCGAAACGGCCATCGTGGGCAACGATGGCGTCCTGAACGCGGCGGCGGCCCTCGACGGCAAGATGTCTCTGAACAAAGGGATCGTGCAGCTCGCGGGCGTTGCGTCCGCGATCGACGCAGACCGCCTGCGCGGCATTGCCGACGACAGCAAGGCGCTGCGTTCGATCATCATTCGTCACGAGCAGGTGTTGTTCGCGCAGTCGCAGCAGTCGGCGGCCTGCAATGCGAGTCATTCGGTTGAAGAACGCATGTGCCGCTGGCTCATGCGGATGCGTGAGCTCTCCGATGGCGACGAGTTGCAACTGACGCAGGAGTTTCTGGCCCAGATGATCGGCGTGCGGCGCTCGAGCGTTTCCATCGTCGCAGGGGCGCTGCAAAAGGCAGGACTGATCAAGTACCGGCGGGGCAATATTCGCATCCTGGACGTCGAAGGACTCCGAGAGGGTTGCTGCGAATGCTATGGCACCGTCCAGGCCCACTACGACAGGATGCTTTCACGTTGACGGGCCGCCGTCCCTTTTCTTGCCGCCGCCGTTCATCAGAGCGTTTTCCGTTGCGCTCTGGTCCGCGAGGCGAAGCCACACTTGAGCGATTTCCAACAAGGTGGCCCGCTGACTGGCCGGCGCCGTCTGCGCGAGCTGAACGCATTCCTCCGCGCGCTTGCGGCAGTCGTCCGGATTTGCGGATACGGGCTGCGGCACGCTAGGCGCTCTTGAACTGGACCACGATCGTTTCGGAGTGCTGGCATTGCGGGCACTCGAACGTTCGCAGGTCATGTCCAGGCTTGTCCGGCTCGATGCGGGTCAAATCCATTGGCGAGCCGCATTCAGAGCAAGCAGTTTGGGTTATTGAATTTGACGTCGTGGTGGCGCGATTGACCAACATGATGCAACTCCTCACCGGGGAGTGCGTTAACGCCTTTGGCACTGCTCGCGCCGACGTCCCCGTAACCCGTCGGCGGCGACCGATTTTAGCCATGCGGGGAACGCAGCGTCGGTACGCTACCAGACGATGCGGGACTGGCGGGGGTGCTGGTGCAACCGTCACGACAGCCCGGACAACGAAGAGTCCAAACATCCTGCGCCGACTGCCGACGGCGTGCGCAACCCCGCAATGCTCCGCACGACCGCGCTTGTCGTCCGCGCTCACGCGGAAGAGTGCAGGCAGCTCGCAGCGAGAGCCGGCGTCAAGGCTCGCGATCAATTGCTCAAGATGGCGGAGACTTGGGATTCGCTGGCTGACGATCGCGAGAAGCAATTGGCGCGCATGGAACACATCAAGCAGCTAGACGGGAACGCTGGCTCGGAAGATCAAACGTAAAGCGCACCTCGCGCCCGCCCCTGACACACCGTCAATTTCGAGCATCGCGCTCGCGGTCGAGCCACGCCTTGCCATCGAGCCACGCCTGGGTCTTCGCAAGATCCCTCCAGGCCTTTTCCATGCGCTCGTAGCGGCGCTTGGCACGCTGATCCTTGGCATCCGCGGCAAGCTCGGCGCAATTCTCAGCGCACTGCTCAAATTCGATGATTTTGTTCATGACGCCTCCACCGTCCCTGCCACCTCAACGAAAAGAGGGAAACCCCGTTCCTATGTCGCGTTCCGCGCAGAGGAACTCACGGCAAACCCATGCGTTTTTCCGATATGGAAAAATCCAAAGACACAGCCCCGCGACAACACAAGGTGCGACAATATCCGGAAAAATCCGGACCACCGGGTGTCCGGCGATGAACCGATGACGGGCGCCCAGGTTTCCGTTGTCGGAACAGGCGCACGAGCCCAGCGCCTTCAATGAGCGTCTGACGAAGGCCCAGGCTTCGAAGGAAATCGACCGTCTCAAAGAGAAGGTCGGCCTCGGTGAGCCCGATGAGTAGCAAGGCGAAGCAACTTCTCGCCGAGATCATCGGTGATGGAAAGCTGTTCGACGAGGGCCGGCGCCGGGACCAGAAATCCGACTATCAGCGCCCCGAAAAACGGCCCGGTCCCTTCGCGCAGGACCGTTCGCGGACGCCGCCCACGAAGGAGCAGCGGGACAAAGACTACAAACGCGAGAAAGAGTTTCTCTGCAAAACCGTCAAACGGAGGCCCTGATGCCGCGCGGCGACAAGTCGAGCTACACCGGCAAGCAAAAGCGCCGGGCCGAACACATCGAAGAGGGCTACGAGCGCCGCGGCGTGTCCCGCAAGGAAGCGGAGCGCCGGGCTTGGGCCACCGTGAACAAGGAAACCCACGGCGGCAAGAAAAGCGGCTCGGGCCGCGGCAAGACCGAAAACCGCTCCGCCTCCCGCAAGGGCGGCCGTCTTGGCGGCAAAGCCGCGGCAAGCCGTCCGGCGGCGGCGCGCTCGCGCTCAGCGAAGAAGGCAGCGCGGACGCGAAAAAGACGCGCGGCCTGATGCTGCTGTCGATCGCGGGCGTGGTGTTGATCTGGTTCGCGCTCAAAGCGGCCGCCGCCAAAGCCTGCTTGACGTCCGCTTTGTGCGTTGCCAAGTGGCGGGAGAAGCATTCACTCCCGGGCCATCGCTGCACACTTTACCGGGCGATCGCTGCACACTTTAACCGCGATCTGACCGAGCGCGCTTCTCCCAGGCACGGGACTTGCGAACAAGTTCCAGCAGTCTGTCAGGGGTTCCAACCTTCAATGAGCTGAAATAGGCATCAAGAACTCTTCCGAGAAAAAGCCTTCTGAGGGCCCTCCGAGCTTCGGCTTCCGGCGCCGGTATTGTTCGTTCCAATTGCATACAGAGGAACGCGCTGAGGCTGCGCCGTGTTCCCGATAAACGCGTTGCGACGTCGGATTGGGGGCGCATTCCACCGCAGTCCGATGTCCGCGTTGCGCCACAAGCAGGCATCCCTTCCCGATGGATGGGAACCTCGATTGGGTTCGATCCGTTAGCCTACGCATCCTGGCCGGTCGCGCTGCGTTGGCAGCGGGATGTCGATCGTCCGGCCGTTGGAAAGTTGGCGCCTCCTCAACAGGCAGCACGCCCGGCGAAAAAACAACAGGAATGAACAAGATGGCTTCGATCCGCAAGGAGATCTCGACCAAAGCCAGACTTGCAGACGTGTGGGCTGCCCTTCGTGACGTCGGCGCGCTTCATACCCGCCTGGTGCCCGGCTTTGTGACCGACACGCGCCTCGAATTCGGCGCTCGTATCGTGACGTTTGGGAACGGCATGGTGGTGCGCGAGCGGATCGTGACCATCGATGAGGATGAGCACCGCGTTGTCTGGTCGGCAATCGGAAAGCCGCTCACGCATCACAATGCGTCAGCGCAGGCTCTTGCCAATGCGAGAGGCGGAACCACGGTGGTATGGATCGCAGACCTCCTCCCCGACGAGGCGGCCACCACTGTGGCATCCATGATGGAGCAAGGTGCGACGATCATGAAACAAACGCTGGATCGCCTTGCAGGCGAGAAGCAAAAAGCGTTGCTTGATGACCACTTTGGATTCAACAGCAGACATGGCGGCTGAAGACATGGCGCTGATTTCGTCGATGTCCGCCCCCCCAACAACGGACAGCGCTTTCCACCTCGGTTGAAGCATCCTCCGCTCATTCCCGCGCATAGCCGTCCGAAGGACGGCGTCGCTTCGCTCGCCTCTGCTGGGAATCCAGGAGCCAAGACGGCAGTCTCTCCGCGTGAGGTGCTGGGTCCCCGCTTTCCGCCTTCGCTAAAGCTTCGGCGAACTGAGACCCTACCCGCCGAAGCCTTGTGCGTAGGCGGGTCGCGGGGACGAGCGGACGAGTTGAATCAACTCACCTGGAAACGGCTCTAGCCGGCACGATTTGACTTCCTATGTGACATTGGATGTGAGGAGCGTGCCCCAATGTCGGCCGCCAAGACCTTTGCGCTGGCCCTCGCCGCCCTCTACGCCGCGGCAGTGTTCCAGCCTGTACTCGCCCGCGACCGGAACACCTATGGTGTCCCGGACATCATGGTGGATGAGCCTGGCAAGTCGGTCAAAGGGAAGAAAAAGGGCGCCGGACCAAAGGCGCGTCCGCGCAGCAGCAGCTACGTTCCTTCAATGACTCTGCCGCGCAGCGAGCCTGCCAGAGTCGCTCCGGCGTCGCCCGGTGTCTACACGCCACCACCGATCAGTAGCTTCGGCGACCGCGCGAGGGATGCGATCCATTCCTATCCACTGCAGAAGGGTATTGGCAACAATCCCACGGATATGCAGATGTACATCCGGCAAAACGCAAATTGATCTGTAAGGGTCGATTTTCATTCGTTCCGATAAGCTGACGTCGAAGAATATTGGCTGGCTCGATTTCATGCCGATCATGGCCGGAACCAACCGACGTCCTAGTGCTTGTTTTGACGTCATGAAAAGCATTCTGGTTGCGGCTGCGTTGACCGCGCTGTTTGCAGCACCGGCGCCGGCCGGCCCGCTTGCGTCGCTGCCGATGACGGCCGCCACCGCGATGCCGGGGAGTGACATTATCGAGGTGAAAAAGAAAGGCGTCCGGCCGTACGGCTGGAACCGAGGACGCAAGGTCGGCTGGCGTGGCCGCGGCATGCCACCGGGTCAGGCCAAGAAGTGGCGCTGGGGCTGAGAGCCACTCAAACAACGAAAGCCCAGCGCGTTCACAAGGACCGCGCCGGGCTTTTTCGTCAAACCGCCTTTGGCTTGAGCATGATCTTATCCGAAAACCGCTACACACTTTTCGGGATCATGCTCCTAGTCAGAATCTAGATCAGTCGAGATCGTAGATCACACGGCGGCTCGCCGGATCGACGAAGTGCACGCGGTTGTTCGAATAGACATAGCGATAGCGGCTGACCGACGGACCCCAATCCGACGGCACGGCGCGCAGCTCGACGTCGGCGGGCAGCGTGGTGCCGACCGTGATGCGCTCCTTGGCGACGTACGGCTTGACCTGCTCCTTGACCACATATTCCTTGATGCGGGTGCGGTGCTCGGGTGTCAGGTCGATGGTGGCGCTGACGGCCTGCGCGAACGCCTCGGTGCCCGCGAACAGCGCGAGCGCGGCGGCGCCGGCCAGGATTGAACGCTTCATTGCACAGTCTCCCTTTGGTTGGTGGGCAAGAGGTTGCCCTTGGACCAATCGGAGAAGGCGCAGGATGGTTCCTGCGGAACCGTGGGTTCCGCCACCAGAATCTGATTCAGCTACGCTGAATCAGATTCGTCGCTTTTCTCTTGTTTGAGCATGATCTTTTCCGACCTGCCTTCGCCCGCCGAAGCATCAAGTTAATACGATGGTCGGCTCGGGGGCTTCGCGCAGGCGGGAAACCGGTTTCCACTTTTCGGGATCATGCTCCAACTCAGCTCCGCAAGCCCGGCGCCTCATGACCGGTGCGCGCCACATACTCCGAGTAGCCGCCGCCGTACTGGTGGATGCCCTCGGGGGTCAGTTCCAGCACGCGATTGGACAGCGCGGCCAGGAAGTGGCGGTCGTGCGAGACGAACAGCATGGCGCCCTCGTACAGCGTCAGCGCCGCGATCAGCATCTCTTTCGTCGCCATGTCGAGATGGTTGGTCGGCTCGTCCAGCACCAGGAAGTTCGGCGGGTCGTAGAGCATCTTCGCCATCACCAGCCGCGCCTTCTCGCCGCCCGACAGCACCCGGCACTTCTTCTCGATGTCGTCCCCTGAGAAGCCGAACGCGCCGGCCAGCGCCCGCAGCGAGCCCTGCCCGGCCTGCGGGAACGAATCCTCCAGCGACTGAAACACCGTGCGCTCGCCGTCCAGCAGCTCCATGGCGTGCTGCGCGAAATAGCCCATCTTGACGCTGCCGCCCATCGCGACCGCGCCGTCGTCCGGCTCGGTCGCGCCGGCCACCAGCCTGAGCAACGTCGACTTGCCGGCGCCGTTGACGCCCATCACGCACCAGCGCTCCTTGCGGCGGACCATGAAATCGAGCCCGTCATAGATGCGCCGGCTGCCGTAGCCCTTGTGCACGTTCTTCAGGCTGACCACGTCCTCACCGGAGCGCGGCGCCGGCGGGAAATCGAACGCCACGCTCTGGCGGCGCTTGGGCGGCTCGACCTTCTCGATCTTCTCCAGCTTTTTCACACGGCTTTGCACCTGTGCCGCGTGCGAGGCGCGCGCCTTGAAGCGCTCGATGAACTTGATCTCCTTGGCGAGCATCGCCTGCTGGCGCTCGAACTGCGCCTGCTGCTGCTTCTCGTTCAGCGCGCGCTGCTGCTCGTAGAATTCGTAGTTGCCCGAATAGGCGGTCAGCGAACCGCCCTCAATCTCGACGATCTTGGTGACGATGCGGTTCATGAACTCGCGGTCGTGCGAGGTCATGAACAACAGGCCCTCGTAGCCCTTGAGGAACTGCTCCAGCCAGATCAGGCTCTCGAGGTCGAGGTGGTTGCTCGGTTCGTCGAGCAGCATGGCGTCGGGACGCATCAGCAGGATGCGTCCGAGCGCGACACGCATCTTCCAGCCGCCCGACAGCGCGCCGACGTCGCCGTCCATCATCTCCTGGCTGAAGCCGAGACCGCTCAGCACCTCGCGCGCGCGGCCCTCCAAAGCGTAGCCGCCGAGCTCCTCGAAGCGTCCCTGCACTTCGCCGTAGTGCGTGACGATCTCCTCCATGTCATCCGCACGCGCCGTGTCCGCCATGGCGGCCTCCAGCTGCTTCAACTCGGCCGCGACTTCGCTCACCGGCCCGGCGCCGTCCATCACCTCGGCCGCGGCGCTGCGGCCCGACATCTCGCCGACGTCCTGGCTGAAGTAGCCGATGGTGACGCCGCGATCGACCGCTACCTGGCCCTCGTCGGGCTGCTCCTCTCCCGTGATCATGCGGAACAGCGTGGTCTTGCCGGCGCCGTTCGGGCCGACCAGGCCGACCTTCTCGCCCCTGTTGAGCGCCGCGGACGCCTCGATGAAAAGGAGCTGGTGGCCGTTCTGCTTGATGATGCTGTCGAGGCGGATCATGTGGGGGTGGGGCTCGGAAAAAATTGCGGCGTCCCTTATGCCATGTGATTCCGGCGCCGCAAGCTCCGGCTCTGCGACACCCGTTTGGCGCACCATTTGCTACAGTCCCGTGGAATGGCTGCCTCCCCCCTCGAAGCAGAAATCCGCCGCCGCATCGCGCTCGCCGGGCCGATGCCGGTGCGGCAGTACATGGCGCTGTGCCTGACCCATCCCGAGCACGGCTACTACATGAACCGCGACCCGTTCGGCCGCGCGGGGGATTTCGTCACGTCGCCCGAGGTGAGCCAGATGTTCGGCGAACTGGCCGGACTGTGGGCGGCGTCGCTGTGGCAGGCGATCGGCGCGCCGGAGAACGTGCGTCTCGTCGAGCTCGGCCCCGGCCGCGGCACGCTCATGCTCGATGCGATGCGCGCGGCGAACGTGGTGCCGGCGTTCCGCGATGCGCTGGTGGTCCACCTGGTCGAGATCAGCCCGGCGCTACGCGCGCTGCAGGAGGAGATGCTCAAGGACATCAAGGCGCCGGTGCTGTGGCACGACAGCTTCGACCAGGTGCCGGACGGGCCGGCGATCGTGCTCGCCAACGAATTCTTCGACGCGCTGCCGGTGCACCAGGCCGTCAAGCAGATCAACGGCTGGTACGAGCGCATGGTCGGGATCGACGTGCACGGCGAGTTCGCCTTCTCCATCGCCCACGAGCCGATGCCGCTGTTCGACCAGCTGCTGCCGCAGAGCCTGCGCGACGCGCCGCTCGGCTCGCTGTACGAGTGGCGGCCCGACAACCTGGCGCTCGCGCTCGGACGCCGCATCATGCGCCAGGGCGGCGGCGCGCTGATCATCGACTACGGCCACGTCGACAGCGCGCCGGGCGAGACCTTGCAGGCGGTCGGCCGGCACGGCTTCGCCGATCCGCTCGGCGCGGCGGGCCAGGTCGATCTCACTGCGCACGTCGACTTTGAGGCGCTGCGGCTAGCCGCCGAGAGCATGGGGGTGCACGCGCACGGGCCGATCGACCAGGCCGAGTTCCTGCGCCGGATGGGAATCGAGCGCCGCGCCGCCGCGCTGAAGTCCGCCGTCACCCCCGACAAGGCCGTGGACATCGACGTCGCGATCGCGCGCTTGACAGGCGAAGGCCACACCGGCATGGGAAAATTGTTCAAGGCGATCGCGTTCACCGATCCCAAGATCGTCGCGCTCCCCGGATTTGTCCGCTGACATGCTGCAAGCCAACACCCTCGCCGCTCTGCCTGGCATCCGCCACGGCTTTTTCACCCGCGACGGCGGCGTGTCGGACGGCGTCTATGCCACGCTCAACGGCGGCATCGGCTCCAAGGATTTGCGCAGCAACGTCGATGAGAACCGCACCCGCATGGCGAAGGCGCTCGGAGTAGAGCCGCAGCGTCTGCTGAGCTGCTACCAGGTCCATTCGCCCAAGGTGGTCGAGGCGCGCGAGCCGTGGGGCTACGAGAACAGGCCGCACGCCGATGCCATCGTGACGCGCGAGAAAGGTTTGGCGATCGGCGTGTCGACCGCGGATTGCGGGCCGGTGCTGTTCGCCGATCCGCAAGCGCAGGTGATTGGCGCGGCGCACGCCGGCTGGCGTGGCGCGCTCGGCGGCGTGCTGGAGGCGACGGTTGGCGAAATGGAGCGGCTCGGCGCGTCGCGCGCGCGCATCGTCGCGGCGGCAGGCCCGATGATTCACCAGCCGAATTACGAGGTCGGCGCCGAACTGGTCGAGAAGTTCGTTGCCACTGACGCGGACAACGCGCGCTTCTTCGCACCGGGCAAGCCCGGCCATGCCATGTTCGACCTGCCAGGTTACGTGGTGGCGCGGCTGAAGCGGCTCGGTCTTGCCGCAGTCGACAACCTCGCGCTCTGCACCTATGCGGAGCCGGCGCGGTTCTATTCCTATCGCCGCACCACGCACCGCGCCGAGCCGGACTACGGCCGGCACGTCAACGCCATCGCGCTGGCCGGCTGACGCCACTGCCGCTATCTTCGCGGCGTTCGGATTCCGTTCGCGGGAGTTTGACGATGAAGCGCCAAGCCGCATTGCGCTGCCTTGCTGTCGCGAGCGCGCTGTTGTTTTCCCATTCCGCCTATCCCGCCCCTGCCCTGATCGCATGCATGACGGCGCACAAGGACGAGATGAAGGCGCTCAACACCCAGATCGCCGAGCTGGAAAGGACGAAGATCGTCCCCGGCGGGCCCAGCACCAAGCAGGGCGATTGCACACACCGGCTGCACCTGATCCGCGGCAGTGCGCCGATGGTCGCGGTCGACAAGAACACCGTCGAGCATCGCGAAAAGATCGCCTGCCTCGCCGTCAAGAAAACGCTGCTCGAGCAGCGTTGCGTCTGCGAAGCGAAGGGCCTGCAGTTTTCCGGCGACCCGGCGGTGATCGACAACACGCTCGCCGCCCAGAAGCGGTTTGCCGATGCGCAGAAGGCGGCCCGCAAGGGATCGCTGCGCGGTTCGCCGGAGGTTCGCGAGATCGCGAAGGAGGCCGGCAAGGTGCGCGGCTGCTACAGCGCCCAGGTGATCAACATCCTCAACAAGAGCACCGCGGCCGTGGAAAAGATCGGCCGCGCCGCGCGGTAGCCGCTGGGGCTCACCGGACCCTCGGCTAACCTCCAGTAAAATCGCACTAAAAAGCCTCTGTGAATCGAAAGTCCCCGTATTGCGGGGGGTCCCCCACCTTGTTATCAGGACGCGGGCGAGGCCGTGGCGTTTGGCCGCGTGGTGTTGGGAGACAGGCGATGGCGGCGAGGAATGGAGCGATCAAGCTCGTCGCCGGCAATTCGAATCCCCAGCTTGCCGAACAGATTGCGGCCTACCTCAAAACCCCGCTGACGAAAGCCCAGGTCCGGCGCTTCGCCGACATGGAGGTGTTCGTCGAGATCCAGGAGAACGTGCGCGGCGCCGACACGTTCATCATCCAGTCGACCTCGTATCCGGCCAACGACCACCTGATGGAGTTGCTGATTATCACCGACGCGCTGCGGCGTTCGTCGGCAAGCCGGATCACGGCGGTCATCCCCTATTTCGGCTACGCCCGGCAGGACCGCAAACCCGGCCCCCGCACACCCATTTCGGCCAAGCTGGTCGCCAACCTGATCACCCACGCCGGCGCCAACCGAGTGCTCACCCTCGACCTTCACGCCGGGCAGATCCAGGGCTTCTTCGATATCCCGACCGACAATCTGTTCGCCTCGCCGGTGATGGTGCGCGACATCAAGGAGCGCTTCGACCTCTCCAAGGTTGCGGTGGTGTCGCCGGACGTCGGCGGCGTGGTGCGCGCCCGCGGCCTCGCCAAGCGCATCAACGCGCCACTCGCCATCATCGACAAGCGGCGCGAGCGCGCCGGCGAATCCGAAGTGATGAACGTGATCGGCGAGGTGAAAGGCCACACCTGCATCCTGGTCGACGACATCGTCGATTCCGGCGGCACGCTGGTGAACGCCGCCGAGGCGCTGCTCAAGGACGGCGCCACCGATGTCTATGCCTACATTACCCACGGCGTGCTCTCCAACGGAGCGGTGGCCCGGATCACCAGCTCGCGGCTCAAGGAGTTGGTCATCACCGACTCGATCCAGCCGACCGAGGCGGTGCGGGGCGCCAGGAACATCCGCGTGCTGCCGATCGCCGGCCTGATCGGCGAAGCGATCGCGCGAACCGCGAAGGAAGAGTCGGTTTCAAGCCTGTTTGACGACTGATTCCACGGCCTAAAGTCAACTTCGCGAAACGCTGTGGATGAGTAGTTTTCCACAATTGCCCGAATCAACACGATTCTTCAAAGACTTCGACCCACGTAGGGTGTGTTGCGCGTCGACTCCGGGCGGCTATATTCGAACAGCGAAGTGATTCGCTTCGTGCCGATCAAGCCCTGAGTCGCGAGCTGGTGCTGCGTCAAAGTCGATCCCCTGGCGGGGCGTGTCTTTGCGTGGCGAGCGGGTGTGTCGTGCGCATCAACCTACTCCAACGGCGAAGTGGAGACGGCATGGCCCTCAGCGGTCTATCCGAAGAATCACGAATCAACCCCCTCGATGTGGTCGAGCGCATCGCCTCGATGAACGACTGGTCGTTCGAGCGCGCGGGCGACGACGAAATCACCATCCTGATAGCCGGCCGCTGGAGCGACTATCAGATTTCCTTCACGTGGATGAACGACATCGAGGCGCTGCATCTGGCCTGCGCGTTCGATCTCAAGGTGCCGGAGCGCCGCCGCGGTGAGGTGCAGCAACTCATCTCGCTGATCAATGAGCAGCTTTGGGTCGGGCATTTCGATCTCTGGATCAAGGACGGCATGGTGATGTTCCGCCATGCGCTGGTGCTCTCCGGCGGCCTGGAGCCGTCGAACCAGCAGTGCCAGTCGGTGCTCTCGACCGCGCTGGAGGCCTGCGAAGGCTACTTCCCGGCGTTCCAGTTCGTGGTCTGGGCCGGCAAGCCGGCGCGGGCGGCGCTCGACGCCGCCATGTTTGAGACGTCGGGCGAGGCTTGAGCTCCCAATTCTCACCTAATCTGCCCTTCATGATCGGGCATAGCCGCCCGAAAGAAGGCGCAGCCTCTCCGCTGTCATTGCCGGGCTTGACCCGGCAATCCATGATGAGCTGCGACAGGCCGCATTCGTAAGAACTGCGCGCGTTGTTCTTCCTCATGGATGGCCGGGTCAAGCCCGGCCATGACGAGTTGAGAAGGTCATGGCCAAATCGAAAAAACGGAAATCGGCGAAACCAACCTCCCTCGCCTCCATCCCCGGAACGCTGGTGCTGGTTGGCGCCGGCAAAATGGGCAGCGCCATGCTCGACGGTTGGCTCGCGCTCAAGCTGCCACCGAAGAAAGCGGTGGTCATCGACCCGCAGCCGGGGATAGCGATCAAGGCGCTGGCCCGGCGCGGCGTGCGCATCAATCCCAAGGGCAAGATCGGCAATGTCGCCGCGCTGGTCATCGCGGTGAAGCCGCAGGTCGCGCCTGACGCGGTGCCCCCGCTTGCTCCGATGGTCGGCCCCGGGACCGTCGTCGTCTCGATCATGGCCGGCAAGACGCTGGAGTTTCTCGAACAGAGGCTGCCTTGCGCCGCCATCGTGCGCGCCATGCCCAACACGCCGGCGGCGATCGGACGCGGCATCACCGTGGCGATCGGCAACCGCCGCGTGACCGCGCCCGCGCGCAAGCTGGCACATGCGCTGCTGGCGGCGACCGGCGCGGTCGAGTGGACCGATGACGAAGGCCTGATGGACGCCGTCACGGCGGTGTCGGGCTCCGGCCCCGCCTATGTGTTCCTGCTCGCCGAGGCGATGGCGCGCGCCGGCGCCGCGGCGGGCTTGCCGCCGGCGCTCGCCGAGAAGCTGGCGCGGGCGACCGTTTCCGGCTCCGGCGAGCTGCTGCACCGCTCGACGCTCGATGCCGCAACGCTGCGCGCCAACGTGACTTCGCCAGGCGGCACCACCGCGGCTGCGCTGGCGGTTCTGATGGACAAGGACGGCTTCGAACCGCTGATGACCAAGGCGGTGGCCGCCGCCACCAAGCGCGGGCGGGAGCTGGCGGGGTAGACCGCTGTCATTCCGGGGCGTGAGCGAAAGCAAGCGAGCCCGGAATCCAGACACAAACACCGAATGCGCGTCTGGATTCCGGGTCTGCGACTTCGTCGCGCCCCGGAATGACGGCAATACTGCCTTGGAACAGCCCGGTTGCAGGACTAAGTTATGGATATCGAGCGTTCAGGAGGTTCGCCATGGCTCGCAAATCCAAACGCCGTCAAACGTCGCGCGCCACCAAGACGGGCGCAGGCAGCTCCAACCGCGACAAAGCGATCGAGAGCTTGATGTCGCTGCTGGCGGAACACCGGTTCGAACAGATCGGCCTGTCGCAGATCGCTTCCGACGCAAAGCTATCGCTCGCCGAGTTGCGCGCCGAATTCGCCTCGACGCTGGCGATCCTTGCCGCCCACATCAAGGAGATCGACCGCGCCGTGCTGGCCGGAATCGACGCCGACATGGCCGAGGAATCGCCGCGCGAGCGGCTGTTCGACGTGCTGATGCGGCGGCTGGAAATTCTCGAGCCGCACAAGGAGGCGGTGCGCTCGCTGATGCGCTCGGCGTCGTGCAATCCGGGCCTTGCGCTGGCGCTCAACGGGCTGGCGGTGCGTTCGCAACAATGGATGCTGACCGCCGCCGATATCGGCGCGTCAGGGCCCAAGGGCATGCTGCGCGCGCAGGGGTTGGCGCTGCTGTTCGCCAACGTGCTGCGCACCTGGGTCAACGACGACGATGACGGCCATGCCAAGACGCTCGCCGCGCTCGACCGCGAGCTGGCGCGCGGCCAGCGCTTCGCCGGGATGCTCGACGAGCTCTGCAAGCTGCCGGAGCGGGCCCGCGCGATGACGCAGCGCTCGCGCCGCGGCTCGGGCCGCCGCGGCCGCGAACGCGCGGCGGCGTAGCAAAGCCTCTATTTGTCATTCCGGGGCTTGCGCAAAGCGCGGGACCCGGAATGACGACAAAATCCTAAACCGGCACCCTCACCGCTGCCCGCAAGCCGCCAAGCGGGCTGTCGCTCAGCGTGATCTCGCCGCCGTGCGAGCGCGCGATGTCGCGCGCGATGGCGAGGCCGAGACCCGTACCGCCCTCGTCCTGGTTGCGCGCGTCGTCGAGCCGCAGGAACGGCTTGAACACCTCCTCGCGCATCGCGGCCGGAATGCCGGGCCCGTCGTCGTCGACCGTCACGGTCAGCCAGCGGTGGTCGCGGTGACCGGTGATGGCGATCGACGGCGCATGACGCGCCGCGTTCGACACGAGATTGGCGAGGCAGCGCTTGAACGCCGCCGGCTTCACTGTGACGATCGGCGGGCCGTGGAAAATGGCGCTTGTCTTGTGGCCGTTACGCTCGGCATCGGCCTTCAGCTCGTCGAGGAACGCCGCCATGTCGGTTGGCGCCGCATTCTCGCCTGCGTCGCCGCGCGCGAACGCGAGATAGGCCTCGAGCATGCGGCCCATCTCGTCGACGTCCTTCTTGAGCATCTCGGCCTCGGGCACGTCGCCGAGCAAAGCGAGTTCCAGCTTGAAGCGGGTGAGCACGGTGCGCAGGTCGTGCGACACGCCGGCCAGCATCGCGGTGCGCTGCTCGATGGCGCGCTCGATGCGCTGCTTCATCTCCAGGAATGCGTGCGCGGCACGGCGCACCTCACGCGCGCCGCGCGGCCGGAAATTCGGCGCGTCGCGGCCCTTGCCGAAGCTCTCCGCCGCGTCGGCGAGCCGCAGGATCGGCTTGATCTGGTTGCGCAGGAAGAGGACTGCGACGGTCAGCAGGACGAGCGACGTGCCGACCATCCAGAGCAGGAAGATTTCCGAGTTTGACGCGTAAGCCTGGCTGCGCCGCGCCAGCACCCGCATGATCGAATTGTCGAGCTGGATGCGGACCTCGATCAGCGCCGAGCGGCCGACCGTATCGGTCCAGAACGGCCGCCCGATCTGGCGGCGCAATTCGCGCGACAGCGCCTGGTCAAGCAGCGAGAAGAACGGCTTGGGGCCCGGCGGCGGCATGTCTCTGACAGGAAGGAAATCGACCACCAGGCCGAGCCGTTCCAGCGCGAGTTTCTTGACCAGCGCCTGCTCCGGGTCCTGCGCCTGCGTCTTCGACAGCTCGATCAGCGCCGAGATGTCACGCACCACCGCGGCCGAGAGATTCTGCGTCACCAGGGTCCAGTGCCGCTCCATGAAAACGAACGCCACCACCGATTGCAGGATCACCATCGGGGCAATGATGATGAGTAGCGAGCGGGCATACAGGCCCTTCGGCATGATCGCCTTGGCCAGGCGGCCGAAGCGAATCCAGCCGGAGGACATCCGGTTCGCCGCCGAGCGCAGCCGCGCCATGCCCACGTCGAGCGTCGTCACGGCGACACCACCAACCGGTAACCGATGCCGCGCACCGTCTGCACGATCAGCGGATTGGCGGGATCGCGCTCGATCTTGCGGCGCAGCCGGTTGACCTGCACATCGACGGCACGCTCGTTTACCGCGCCGCCGTTGCCGGCGAGCGCCATGCGGGGCACCGTCTCGCCGGGCGAAGCGGCGAGCACCTGGAGCATCTCGCGCTCGCGGTCGGTGAGGCGGACCATTGTGTCGCCCTTGCGAAGCTCGGCGCGGCCGATATGGAACACGAACTCGCCGAACCGCAGCGATTCCGGCGGCGGCGCAGCGGCAGGCCGCACCCGCTTGAGGATGCTGGCGATGCGCAGCGCAAGTTCGCGTGGCTCGAATGGCTTGGACACATAGTCGTCAGCGCCGATCTCCAGCCCGGTGATGCGGCTCTCGGCCCCATCGCGCGCGGTCAGCATCAGGATCGGCACGCTTGACGTGGTGCGGATCGACTTCGCGAACTCGAAGCCGGTCTCGCCGGGCATCATCACGTCGAGGATCATCAGGTCGAAGCTCATGCCGCTGAGCTTGGCGCGCGCGGCAGCCGCAGAATCCGCAGTCGAGATACGATAGCCCTCGCCGGCGAGGAAGCGCGACAGCAGGTCGCGGATGCGGCGGTCGTCGTCGACCACAAGCAGGTGCGGCGCGTCGTCGGCCGGCGGGATCGGAATGGGAACAGGGGCCATCATTCCCCCAGCGGAGTCACGGCCGCAGGCGCCGCATGCGGTCGGCGCGGGCGATCAGCTTCTGTGCGCCGTCGCGGCCGTCGGCGTCAATCATGGCGATCAGGAAGCGCCGGGCCTGCTCGTGGGCGTTCGGCCCCAACTCGGAGAGCGCCCGGGTGATCCGCTCGGTCTGCAGTCCGGCCAACTTCATGGCGAGCGTCTCGCCCTTGGGGGTGACGAACAACAGGCGCTGGCGGCGGTCGTTCTCGCCCTCCTTCTGCACGACGTAGCCCTCGTCGACGAGCTGCTTGAGAACGCGGCCGAGCGACTGCTTGGTGATCCTCAGCACGTCCAGCAGATCGGCCACCTTCATGCCGGGGTGCCGGTTAACGAAGTGCAGCACCCGGTGGTGCGCCCGGCCGAAGCCGAACTTTGCCAGCACGTCGTCCGGGTCGCTGACGAAATCCCGGTAGGCGAAGAACAAGAGCTCGATGACGTCCCAAATCGGCTCGGCCCCGGAATCGGCGCCCGCTGAAGCGGCGCTCGTACGGTTGGCGAGGGGCACATTTACGTCAGTCATATTGACATATTTTGGTTTGATTGTTACCCAAAGAGGCGACTTCACGAAAGGATCGTACCGCCGAGCCACGGTTCAGCGGTTGCCTTGAACCGCCTCGGGAAGCGCGCTCTCATGGTTCGGTCCCAAAACATATCGGGACTTGAGCCGCGAAGCAAAAGTGCCGAATGAGGGGCCAAACCGGCTCCCATGCCAGGAGGGAATGCCATGGCCGTGCCCTTCGACCAACGCCCGGACCTGATCTGGTTCGACGGCAAGCTCGTTTCGACGGCGGATGCCAAGATCAGCGTGCTGACCCACGGCCTGCACTACGCCAGCGCCGTGTTCGAGGGCGAGCGCGCCTATGGCGGCACGATCTACAAGGGCACCGAGCACTCGGAGCGACTGAAGCGCTCGGCCAACATCCTGGATTTCGAGATTCCCTACTCGGTGGCCGAGATCGACGCCGCCAAGCGCCTGATCGTCGAGAAGAACGCCATGCCGAACTGCTACGTGCGCGCCATCGCCTGGCGCGGCTCGGAACAGCTTGGCGTCACCGCGATGAGCAACAAGATTCATCTCGCCATCGCCAACTGGGAATGGCCAAGCTATTTCGACCCGGCGCAGCGCCTGAAGGGAATCAAGCTCGACCTCGCCGAGTACCGCCGTCCCGATCCGAAGACCGCGCCGGTGCTCGCCAAGGCCGCCGGGCTCTACGCGATCTGCACGATCTCCAAGCACATTGCCGAGCGCAAAGGCTACGCCGACGCCATGATGCTCGACTGGGAGGGCCGCGTTGCGGAATGCACCGGCGCCAACATCTTCTTCATCAACGACGGCAAGATCCACACGCCAATCGCCGACTGCTTCCTGTCCGGCATCACCCGCGCCACCGCGATCACGCTGGCGAAGAAGAACGGCATCGAGGTGATCGAGCGCCGCATCATGCCGGAGGAGCTGTCGGGCTTCACCGAGTGCTTCATCACCGGCACGGCGGCGGAAGTCACGGCGGTCGCCGAGATCGCGCAGTGGAAGTTCACGCCCGCCGCCATCACCATGAAGCTGATGGATGATTACACCGCCGAGGTGCAGCCGAAGGGCAAGCAGGCCGCGGCGTAGCTATTTTCTCCGTCATTCCGGGGCACGCCCTAAGCGCGTTCACGCGCGTCCATAGCCTGTCGAAGACGGGCGTAAACGCCCTGATGGACGCGCTATGGCGTGAACCCGGAATCAATAACCACCACCGGGAGTATGGATTCCGGATCGCCGCTAACGCGGCGTCCGGAATGACCTCAGCGTAACTGCCCCGCATCCAGCCAGAACACCTCGCCGCTGCTCGCTTCGGTGTCGAGCCAGAGGAAGCGCATGCGCGGATAGGCGCGCTCCAGCGCGGGGCGGCAGCGGCCGACCTCGCAAAGCAGTCCGCCACGCGGTGTCAGATGACGGCCCGCCTGCTCGACGATCCGCCGCACCACCGCAATGCCATCCTTGCCGCCGTCGAATGCCAGCGCCGGCTCGTGCCGGCATTCCGGCGGCAGCCCGCGCATGCCTTTGGCGTCGACGTACGGCGGATTGGACACGATCAGGTCGTAGCGCTTGCCCACAATCGGCGCAAACAGATCGCCTTGCGCGAGCCGGACGCGGCGGCCGCATGCGGTGCAGTGCAATGTTTTTCTTCGCCACCGCGAGTGCATCCTTAGACAGATCGGCGGCATCCACCTTCGCCTTCAGAAACCGCATTGCCGCAAGAATGGCAAGACAGCCGGAGCCGGTGCAGAGATCGAGCACGAATTTCACCTTTCCCGGAGCGATCAGCATCTCGAACAATTCGTCGTCGAGGATTTCGCCGATATAGGAGCGCGGCACGATGGCGCGTTCATCGATATAGAACGGCACGCCGCGCATGTAGATGCGCTTCAGAAGATAAGCAGCCGGCTTGCGCGTCTCGATACGGCGCGCGACCGTTGCTTCGACAGCTCTCTGTTGCGTGGCGGTGACGCGCCGTTCCGCCAGCATCTCGACGCGATCCGGATGGACTTTCAGCGTCTCGCCGATGATGAACGCCGCCTCCGCCGCCGGATCGGTGGTGCCGTGGGCGAACACGACCTTGGCGCGCTTCAACCGCACCGCAACGGCGCGTATCAACTCGCTCACCGTGACGAAAGCAGGCAGGCGCGCAAGGCGCGTCCGGCTCTTCCGCGCTGCAGGCTTTCGCTTCAACGTCCTATACCGGTTTCGGGTCGACCGCGCGCGTGAGCGTGACGTGGCCCACCTGATTGGCGGCGAAGAACGACTCCATCTTCTCATCCAGCGTCCGGCGGCGGCTTTGCGAGGCGTGACGCAGCAGCAGCTCGCTGTTCTTGCCGAATGCAATCAGACCGGTGTGGTAGAAGTCGAGGTTGGCGCGCCGCGAAACGAAACCGATCACGTCACCCGCCGCGAGAAGTTGCCGGTTGGCGAAGAAGGTCGCTGCCGGGATCGCCGCTATCGATATCTGACGCCGTCCCTGGTCCTTCCAGTTCACAATCTTGTCGATCGTAATCGAGGGCTGCATGCCCACCGGGCGGCCGATGCCCTTCTCGTTGGCACGCCTGATCCACTCCGCGAAATAGTGGTTGCGGTCGCTCCACTCCACCTTGCCGTTCTCGTAGCGGATGGCGCGGAGCGCGGCCTCAAAGGTCTGGAAGTCGCGTGCCATCGCCGCCGCCAGCACGACCTCGCAAAAGGTCACGCAGTCGAACGCATCGGCACGCACGACGAACACCTCCTGCTGCCGCGGCCCGCCGATCAGCGTGTTGGCCTGGTAGCGGATGCCGAGCAGCGATCGCGAGATGAAGTCCATGCGCTCCGAAACCTGCGGACGGGCACGGGCCTCGCGGATCAGGCGGCCTATCAACGCCTCGTCGCGCGTGAACGCGGACGCGCCCGTTGCGGCGAGGCACGGCAGGCCGGCAGCGAGTTGCAGAAATCGGCGGCGGGTGGGCGCCTGCATCATCGGCGAAGTTTAACATTTCCCGGCCGACGCGGGACCGGCCCGCGACCGTCACAGTTAATAGCGGATCACAACCAGCCGGCTGTTGCCGGATTCCGCGCCCCAGGCCTCGCCGGGGCGGCCCAGCATCTGGCGCACGTTGGCGCCGCGCTGGCTGCTCGGGAAGCTCTCGAATTTCTCGGTCTTGGGGTCGAAGCGGACGATCGCGTTGGTCATGAAGTCGGTGAGCCAGATCTTGTCCTGCTCGTCGACATAGACCGAATAGCAGCCGCTGCCCGGATTGTTCGGCAACAGCCAGGTCTTCCAGGTCTTGGCCGCCGGGTCGTACACGCCGACCTCACCGGAGTGCCAGAAGCTGACCCAGAGCAGACCCTTCGAGTCGGTCCAGACGCGGCGCGGACCGGCGCCCTTCTTGTGCGGTTCGACGATCGTCACGTTGCCGCTAGCCTTATCGATCTTGCCGAGGTGGTCGCCGGCGAGCGCGACGTACCACACCTCGTTGGATGGGGTGACAGTGATGCCGTAGGTGCCGCGGCGCGGCGACTTCCAGCTCTCATGCTTGCCGGTTTTCGGGTTGACGTAGCCGTGCACGCCGTTCTGCCCGGTGAACCAATAGATGCCGTCCTTGTCGAACACCCCGGTGTTGAGATTGGCGTACGGCATTTGCGGCGGCAGCGCATAATAGTCGAACTTCTTTGTCTTGATGTCGTAGCGGACATTGGCGTTGAGGCCGCCGTCGGTCAGCCACGGCGAGCCGTCCGGCCCAACGATCACGCCGTGCGGTGACGAACCGGTGCCGATCGGGATGCTTTCATCCTTTCCGGTTTTGGGATCGACCAGCCCCAAAGTGCCGTTGCCCTGGCCCGAATACCAGACCTTGCCGTCGGCCCCGACCGCGACGTCGTGCGGCCGTGAACCCTGCTTCACCGGAAAATAAGAAACCCGTTCGTTGGCCAGCCCGCTGGCCGCGAATCCGATTGTGGTGACAACAATCGCGATCGCCCGGATCATGTGTCGTCCTTTGTTGCTGCAACGCTGAACGGGTAAACCCGCGCGTGCGGCGAGTTATTCCGCGGCCTGGTCCTTGCGCCAACGGCCGGCCGCCGCGTCGTCGGCGCCCTTCGCCTCGACCCAATCCTTGCCCTTCGCGCCCTCGACCTGCTTCCAGAACGGCGCGCGGGTCTTGAGATAGTCCATCAGGAATTCTGCGGCGGCAAAAGCGGCCTCGCGGTGCGACGACGCGGTGACCACCAGCACGATGTTCTCGCCGGGCGCGATGCGGCCGTAGCGGTGGATGACGGTGGCGCCCAGCAACGGCCAGCGTGTGTTTGCCTCCTCGACATGGCGGGCGATTTCGGCCTCCGCCATGCCGGGATAGTGCTCGAGCGTGAGCGCGGCGATCGGCTCGCCGGATTCGGCGCCGCGGCAGATGCCGGTGAAGGTCACCACCGCGCCGATGTCGGTACGGCCACGCGTCAGCACCGCGGCCTCCGCGGCGGGATCGAAATTTTCGCGTTGCAGGCGGATGGTGTCAGCCATTGCGCCTCCGGTCTCAGCCGCCGGTCATCGGCGGAAAGAACGCGATTTCCGTGGCACCGCTGATTGCCGTATCCGCCTTCACATGGCGCTTGTCGATCGCTGCGCGGATCACCTTCGGATTCTCGAAGGCGTGGGCGTACTCCTCACCGCGCTTCGACAGCCACGCAATCAATTCGGTGACGGTCGCGATCGACGCCGGCGGGGCAATCTCCTCTTCCGCCTTGCCGATACGCTCGCGCACCCACGCAAAATAGACAAGCTTCATCGCGCTCACTAGTCGACCACGTGCTGCAACCCGGCACGCATATAGTCCCAGCCCGTGTAGAGCGTAACCAGCGCCGACAGCCACAGCAGCGTGATCCCGATCGGGCTGACCGCTCCCCAGAACACCTTGTCGCCGGCATCGCCCGCGATCAGGAATCCGACGGCGATGAGCTGCCCCATCGTCTTCCACTTGGCGAGCCGCGATACCGGGACGCTGACGCGCAGTTCGGCGAGATATTCGCGCAGGCCCGACACCAGGATCTCGCGGCACAGGATGATGACGGCGGCAAGCAGCGCCCAGCCGCGGATAGTCTCCTCGGCGGCGAGCATCAAAAGGCACGACCCCACCAGGAGCTTGTCAGCGATCGGGTCGAGCATCCGGCCGAGCGACGTCATCTGCCCATAGGTGCGCGCCACGTAGCCATCGAGCATGTCGGTGATGCCGGCGGTGATGAACACGGCGAGCGCCGCCCAGCGCAGCCACAGGCCGCCGTCCATGATCGACTGCCAGAACATCAACGCGACCATCACCGGCACGGCGGCGATCCGCGAATAGGTCAGCAAATTGGCCAGCGCGAGCGGGCGCGCGGGCAAGGTCGTGCTGCTGGCGGTTTCCATTGGCAAACCGATGATACGCTTCGATTTGTGGCATGAACAGGCGCGAGGCCCTGTCACAAGCAATGATATCCCCTGCCATGCGTAGGGTGATTAGCGAGCCGCCGGCGCGCTGTCGTGGAAGAAATTGTAGATTTTTCGTGCAGTGTCCTCGTTGATCCCTGCGACCTGGGCAAGATCGTCGAGCGAGGCCCGCTCAATGGCCTTCAGCGTCCCGAAGTGATGGAGCAGCGCACGCTTGCGGGTCGGCCCGATGCCGGGGATCTCCTGCAAACCGGCCTCGCGGATGTCCTTCTTGCGGCGCGCCCGGTGCGACCCGATGGCGAAACGATGCGCCTCGTCGCGCAGCCGCTGGATGAAGTAGAGCAGCGGATCGCGCGGCGGCAGCTTGATCGCCGGCCGGCCAGATAGGAACACGGTCTCGTTGCCGGCATCGCGGTCTGGGCCTTTGGCGACCGCCACCACCGGCACGTCGGTGACGCCGAGGTCCGTCATCACCTGCTGGGCAGCGTTGAGCTGGCCCTGGCCGCCGTCGATCATCACCAGGTCGGGCCAGGGCGATTCGCCGTCCTCGTCCGTGGCGCTGGTGCTCGCCGGCGTCAGCAGCCGCTCGTCATGCACCGGCATATCGCCGGGCAACTGCACCCGTGGCGCCTCGGCGATCAGCCGCTTGAAGCGGCGCCCCAGCATCTCGCGCATCATGCCGAAATCGTCGCCGGGCGTGAGATCGGCCGAGCGGATGTTGAACTTGCGGTACTGGTTTTTCCGGAACCCCTCCGGCCCCGCCACGATCATCGCCCCGACCGCGTTCGAGCCCTGGATATGGCTGTTGTCGTAGACCTCGATGCGGCGCGGCGCGCGCGGCAGGCCGAGCGTGCCGGCGAGCGCGGCCAATAGTTTCTGTTGCGATGAGGTGTCGGCGAGCTTGCGGCCCAGCGCTTCACGGGCATTGGCGAGCGCATGCGTTACCAAATCCTTCCGCTCGCCGCGCTGCGGCACCGAGACGTCGACCTTACGGTTGGTCTTGGTGGTCAGCGCCGCGGCGAGCAGCTCCTGCTCCGGCACCTCATGGGAGAGGAAGATGCAGCGCGGGCACGGCTTGTCGTCGTAGAACTGCGCCAGGAACGCGCCGAGCACCTCGCCCGGCCCAAGCGAACGGTCCGCCTTCGGGAAATACGCGCGGTTGCCCCAGTTCTGCCCGGTGCGGAAGAAGAACACCTCGATGCAGGAGAAGCCGCCCTCCTGATGGATAGCGAACACGTCCGCCTCCTCAACGGTGCGTGGATTGATGCCCTGCGAGCCCTGTACGGCGGACAGCGCGGCGAGCCGATCGCGGTAGATCGCGGCGCGCTCGTAATCCTGGCCGGTGGAGGCCTTTTCCATCTCGCCGGCCAGTTCCTCCTGCACCGCACGGCTCTTGCCGGACAGGAAGGCGTTTGCCTCATGCACCAGCTCCTTGTAGGCGGCGAACTCGATCTCGTTGGTGCACGGCGCCGAGCAGCGCTTGATCTGGTGCAGCAGGCACGGCCGCGTCCGGTTCTCGAAGAAACCATCCGAGCACGAGCGCAGCAGGAATGCACGCTGCAGCGCGGTGATGGTACGGTTCACCGCCCACACCGAGGCGAACGGGCCGTAGTACGAGCCCTCGCGCGAACGCGCCCCGCGGTGTTTGAGAATCTGCGGCGCCCAGTGGTCGGCCGTGATCAGGATATAAGGAAACGACTTGTCGTCGCGCAGTAGCACGTTGAAGCGCGGCCGCAGCCGCTTGATCAGGTTGGCTTCGAGCAGCAGCGCTTCGGTCTCGGTACCGGTCGAGACGAACTCCATGGCGCTGGTCGCGGCGATCACCCGCTCGATCCGGGTGTCGTGGCCGGTCGAGCGCGTGTAGGCGACGATGCGCTTTTTGATGTTCTTCGCCTTGCCGACGTAGAGCACCTCGCCGGCCGCATCGAGCATGCGGTAGACGCCAGGCGACGACGGCGCGAGCTTGGCGTGGCGCAGCAGCGCGGCGCGGCCGGCCGCGAGCGGCGCCGCGCCTTCGAGATCGAGCGTGTCCTCGGCCTCCGGCAGCGTCGCTTCCTCGTCGTCCTCGACGAGTTCGCTCGCGGGATCGATGTCTCTGCCCTTGCCGCTCATCCCTGCAAACTTAATCGCCCTGCCCGACCGTTGGCGCCTTCAATGGATTGGTAACCGACACTCGCAACACTTCCTTAGCCCAAGCGCCGGACTCATTCTTAGCGTTTCACCAACGCTGAATCTAAGTCTCGCGACAGTGTTCAGCATCGAACAACAACAACATCCTGTCCTACGGCCCCGTCGGCCTCGCCTAGGGGACACTGCGCGGGCAGCACACGCTCGCCGGCACTTTGCGGCCGGCACCGGCATGAGGTCGCGCTCTTGAGCAACTGGGACGCGGGCGGAATAATCTCTACGTCGATCCCAACGACCGGCCCTTCGCTCTCACCGGCGCCAACAATGGTCTGGAATCGTCGCTGCTGCGGTGTCAATTCGGGCCGAACGGTTCTGAAGCGTTTCCGGCACCGATTCCGCGCCATTCTTGGCAAGTTCCATTGCGATCCACAGGCCAGTGTCGGGTCTTTGACACTGCAAGGAATTCGGTGTGGCAACATTGCCACGTGAACAATTTTCCTGGGCGCTCAATTCATCTTGATCTTGATCTGGCCACATAGGAACCATTTTCTCCGCCCACCGTTCAAATCAAAGTTGTGTTCACATGGAGGTGGGGTATGCGTCGCGTTCTTCTTTCAACAGTCAGTGTGCTTGCGTTGTCGGTTGGGGCCGCTTCGGCCGCCGACATCCCGCGCCCGGCTCCTGCCTACAGGGCGCCTGCGATCGTTCCGGTCTACAACTGGACCGGCGGTTACATCGGCATCAACGGCGGCTACGGCTGGGGAACCTCGGACTGGGGCGTCTTCGGCGGCAGCGCGGATCCGTCCGGCGGCACGGTTGGCCTGACGCTGGGCTATAACTGGCAGAGCCTGGGCACCCCCTGGGTGTTCGGCGTCGAGGCCGACATCAACTGGGCCGACTTCAAGGGCGGCTTCACCAGTGCCGCCTGCCCGTTCGGCTGCTCGACCCAGACCGACTGGTTCGGCACGGTGCGTGGCCGCATCGGATACGCCGTCGATCGCGTGATGCCGTATGTCACCGGCGGCTTGGCGTTCGGCGATGTCGGCGCCAACATCAACGGCTTCGCCGCCTCGGGCGACACCAACTTCGGTTGGACGGTCGGTGCCGGCCTCGAAGGTGCGCTCGCTCCGAACTGGACCGCCAAGATCGAGTATCTTTACATGGATCTCGGTGGCGTCAACTGCGGCGCGCTGCTCTGCGGCCCGGTCGCCAGCAACATCGACTTCACCACGCACATCGTGCGTGCCGGCTTGAATTACAAATTCTGATCGGAACGCTCAGACAGCAAAGCCCCGGACGAAAGTCCGGGGCTTTTTTGCTTTTTGGTAGCAGTGTTTTTTCAGCATTGGTTCACCACGTGTATAGCTAACTTTCAGTAAAAAATTTGGGACCATTAAAATTGCTGGGAATTTTATAGTAATAAAACAATAAATCCCTCCGCTCGTTTTCAGTGTGTCTTTCACGCACTAGACGCGAACGCCTCCGCGAATATTTTGCGCGCACGTTCAACGGAGGTTGGTGAGATGAAGCGTTCTTTCTTTGCAGGTTTGGCCCTTCTGGCCGTGGTTGTCGCGGCGCCGGCGTCGGCGGCCGATCTGCCCCGCGGAGTACCCTACAGGGCGCCCGCCTATGTAACGGCTTATAACTGGACCGGCTTCTACCTCGGCGGTCACGCCGGCTATGGCTGGGCGAGCTCCGACGGCTTTGATGCGCGCGGCGGCTTTGTCGGCGGCCAGCTCGGCTACAACTGGCAGGGCGCGGGCAGCCCGTGGGTGTTCGGCGTCGAAGTCGACAGCGCCTGGGCCGACCTCGGCCGCAGCAGCACGTTCGCCGTGCCGGCCGGTCTGCTCTCGGTGTCGTCAAACGCCAACTACCAGGGCTCGCTGCGTGGCCGTATCGGCTACGCTTTCGATCGCACCATGATCTATGCCACCGGCGGCCTGGGCTGGATCAACAACGACGTGACGGTCAACGCGGCGGTCGGCCCGTTCGCGGTCGGCCTGAACGATAGCCAGATGCACATTGGCGGCGTGGTCGGCGCTGGCATCGAGCACGCCATCGCGCCGAACTGGTCAGTTAAGGCCGAGTATATCTATGCGATGTACGGCAGCGAGCGCTACTTCGGCTTGGTCGGCGGCGGCGTCTCGGGCGACATCGACACGCACACGGCCAAGGTCGGCTTCAACTATCACTTTCGCTGATAGCGGCCGGTTACAAGCAACTAAGCCCGGGCTTACGCCCGGGCTTTTTCTTTGACCGTTGCGAAGGCTCGCGGCGTCAGGCCCGTCCGGTGCCGCAGCGCACGTAGATCATGTTGCCATAACGGTTGCCCGCATCCGGATCGACGAAACGCGTGACCAGGATACGGCCGTCGAACACCACGATCTCGCGGTCCTCCGCAACACCGGCTTCGCCGGACGGCCCGATGAATTGCTTGCCGCTGGCGCTGCCTTTGAGGCGCAACTCGGTGGGCTGCCGCTGATCGGCCAGATGCATCATGATGCCGCCCTGTGGGCCGCGCGCGATCACGTAGGGGTTTTTGCACTGACCGCGCGCCGCGGCCTCGGTGCGGGCCCGGTCCTGGTCGCGATGGTAGGACGTGAAGCCCCAACGGCCGACCAGTTCCTCCGGCGTGTAGCGCGACTGTACCGCTGCCTCAGAACCCGAAGGCGGCGGGGGAGCTTGCTCGGGGCTCGAGCCGAAGCTCGGGAAGCTCGGCATGCTCGTGCCGGTGCAGCCGGACAGCGCCAAGCCAACGGCCAAAACAGCCAAACCCGAAAACGGGGACGAGATACGCTGGGCCGCCATGACGGACTCCTTACAACTTAAGCCGATTCTGCGAGCCAATTGCGGCCAGCGCAAGCCACCCGACGGGGCGAACCGGCGCCACAGCATCGGCTGCCCCAGCCGTTCTACGGGTCAAACCTTAAATCTTCGCGTTAACCAAGCCGGCTCGCCGGCCCTCGGAACGCGGCGTTTGGCTTGACACTCCATGGTCAACGCCATATTTCCTGACCCGCGCTTGGCACTCGTTAACGCGACTGCTAAGTGCTTGTCAGATCGATATTTTCGGTCTCCCACCCGCGCAGTCGCGCCGACGAGGAAGATATGGCCAAGCTCAAGTTCCGTCCCCTGCACGACCGCGTGGTCGTCAAGCGCATCAACGCCGAGAACAAGTCCGCCGGCGGCATCATCATTCCGGATACCGCCCAGGAGAAGCCGTCGCAAGGCGAGATCGTCGCAGTCGGGCCGGGCGGCCGCGACGAGGCGGGCAAGCTCGTCCCGCTCGACGTCAAGGTCGGCAACACGGTGCTGTTCGGCAAATGGTCGGGCACCGAGGTCAAGCTCGATGGCGACGAACTCCTGATCATGAAAGAGTCCGACATCATGGGCGTGATCGCCTAACGAATTCGCGGGTGGCTGCCGCACCTCCGCCGTCATGCCCGAGCTTGACCCGGGCATCCATCCTCAAACGAAGCGATGGATCGCCGGGTCATAGGCGAGCGAAGCGACGCCGTTCTTCGAACGGCTACGCCCGGCAATGACGGCAGCGAGAGTGGAGCCGCCTCTGTCATCAACAAGGAGTAGATTGCAATGGCTGCCAAGGAAGTGAAATTTGCCGTCGACGCGCGCGACCGCATGCTGCGCGGCGTCGAGACTCTCGCCAACGCGGTGAAGGTCACGCTCGGCCCGAAGGGCCGCAACGTCGTGATCGACAAATCGTTCGGCGCCCCGCGCATCACCAAGGACGGCGTCACCGTCGCCAAGGAGATCGAGCTCGAGGACAAGTTCGAGAACATGGGCGCGCAGATGGTGCGTGAGGTCGCCCAGAAGACCAACGACAACGCCGGCGACGGCACCACCACCGCGACCGTGCTGGCTGCCGCCATCGTCAGGGAAGGCGCCAAGGCCGTCGCCGCGGGCATGAACCCGATGGACCTCAAGCGCGGCATCGACCTCGCGGTCGCGGCCGTTATTGCTGACGTTGAGAAGCGCTCCAAGAAGGTCGGCTCGTCCGCCGAGGTTGCCCAGGTCGGCACCATCTCGTCGAACGGTGACAAGCAGATCGGCAAGATGATCGCCGACGCGATGCAGAAGGTCGGCAACGAAGGCGTCATCACCGTCGAGGAGGCGAAGAGCCTCGACACCGACGTCGAGATCGTCGAAGGCATGCAGTTCGACCGCGGCTACATCTCGCCTTACTTCATCACCAACGCCGAAAAGATGATCGCCGAACTCGAGGACGTTTACGTCCTCCTGCACGAGAAGAAGCTGTCGGGCCTGCAGGCCATGCTGCCGGTGCTCGAGGCCGTGGTGCAGTCGGGCAAGCCGCTCGTGATCATCGCCGAGGACGTCGAAGGCGAGGCGATCGCCACGCTGGTCGTCAACAAGCTGCGCGGCGGCCTCAAGGTCGCGGCGGTAAAGGCGCCGGGCTTCGGCGATCGCCGCAAGGCGATGCTCGAGGACATCGCGATCCTCACCGGCGGCCAACTCATCTCCGAGGACCTCGGCATCAAGCTCGAGAACGTCACCACGGCGATGCTCGGCCGCGCCAAGAAGGTCGTGATCGAGAAGGAAAAGACCACGATCATCGACGGCGCCGGCAAGAAGAAGGAGATCGAGGCTCGCGTGGGTCAGATCAAGGCGCAGATCGAGGAGACCACCTCGGACTACGACAAGGAGAAGCTGCAGGAGCGGCTGGCGAAACTCGCCGGCGGCGTTGCGGTCATCCGCGTCGGCGGCGCGACCGAAGTGGAGGTCAAGGAAAAGAAAGACCGCGTCGAGGACGCGCTCAACGCCACCCGCGCCGCGGTCGAGGAGGGCATCGTCCCGGGCGGCGGCACCGCGCTGCTGCGCGCCAAGAAGGCGGTCGGCAAACTCACCAACAACAACCCCGATATCCAGGCCGGCATCAACATCGTGCTCAAGGCAATCGAAGCGCCGGTGCGCCAGATCGCCGAGAACTCCGGCGTCGAAGGCTCGCTCGTGGTCAACAAGATCATGGAATCGAAGTCCGAGACCTATGGGTTCGACGCGCAAAACGAAGAGTACGTCGACCTGGTGGAGAAGGGCATCATCGACCCGGCCAAGGTCGTGCGCCGCGCCCTGCAGGACGCGTCGTCGGTCGCCGGCCTGCTGGTCACCACCGAGGCAATGGTCGCCGAAGTGCCGAAGGAAGCAGCGCCGGCAATGCCGGGCGGCGGCATGGGTGGAATGGGCGGCATGGGCGGCATGATGTAAAGCTCGCTGCCAGCGTGAAACGCGAAGGGCCCGGCCGAAAGCCGGGCCCTTTTGCTGAGCGGCCGCTATTGGCCCGGCGCCGACGCCGGCGCGAGCACTTTGAACACGAACGACGTCGGGGTTTCGGTCGGACCGAACGGCCCGGGCACCTTGTTCGGCACCGGCGGCAGGCTCTTGAGGAACGCAGCGATCGCCTGCGCATCCGGCTTGGTCAGTTCGGCAAAGGCGTGCCACGGCATAATCGGCGCCAGCACACGGCCGTCGGGCCGCGTCCCGGTCTGGATCGCCCTGACGATGTCGTCCGCGCTCCAGTTTCCGAGGCCGGTTTCCTTGTCCGGGGTCAGGTTCGGGCCGTGGAAGACGCCGAGGTCAGGGATATGGAAGCCGACCTCAGAGCCGCCCAGATAGCGCCCCATGTCCGGCTTGCCGAAGAAGTAACCCGGCGTATGGCAATCGGTGCAAAGTCCGAGCGTGACAAGATACTTGCCCCGTAGGACTTGTTCGCGATCGGCCGCCTCGGCTCGCCAGTTTCCAACCACGGCGAGAACAAACACGGCAAGGGCGGCACTGGCGAGAACGGCGCCGCCCACGCCATAGGCGATGATGGCGGCAAAACTCGATCTTGTGGCATTATGAGGCTCCATATCGGACACGACTGTCTCCGTTCGAGGATCACCTTTCCCGACAGCGGATATAACGAGGGCTGGACACGCGCGGCAGCCGCAAGTTTGCGCGGCGCGGACGCAGAATTGCGAAATGAATAGTTTTGATTGGAACGATCTTCGTTATTTCCTTGCCGTGGCGCGCACCGGGTCAACCATCGCGGCCGCCAAGGATCTCGGTGTCAACCAGTCGACCGTGCAGCGCCGGCTCGCCGCGCTGGAAGAGGCGATCGGCCGCGAGCTCGTGGAGCGCCTGCCGGTCGGCTACCGCCTGACCAGCTTCGGCGAGGAGTTGCGCCCGCACGCCGAACAGGTCGAAACGGCCATTGCCTGCCTCGACCGCAAGATCGCCTCAACCGACACCGCGCCAAGCGGCACTGTGCGCCTGACCTGCTCGGAAGGGATGGCTTATCGCCTCATCCCGCGAATGCTCGATGTATTTCACACGCGCTATCCGACTTTGAGGGTCGATCTCCTGATTGCCGACGAATATCTGGACTTGGCGAAGGGCGAGGCCGACATCGCGCTGCGCGCTGGCGAAAGCAAGGACAGCTCGCTGATCAGCCGCAAGCTCGCCGACACGCCGTGGGCGATCTATGCCAGCCGCTCTTACGTCGGACGTCACGGCCGCGCCGAGGGCGCGGCCGACCTCAACCGCCACGCGGTTATCGCCTTCGATGGATATCTGGAGAACCTGAGCATCTCGAAGTGGCTGCGCTCTGCGGCCCCGAACGCGGCCATCACGGCACGCTGCAACCACGTCATCGGCATGCTGCTCACCGTGAAATCCGGCGTCGGTATCGGCCCCCTGCCGGTCCAGATCGGAGACATGGAGGACGACCTGGTGCGTGTGCTCGGTCCGGTCGCGGAGTCGATGTCGAGCATCTACCTGCTGGTTCACCCGGACCTGCGCAACGTGCCGCGCGTGCGGGCGCTGTTCGATTTCATGGTCGCAGAAGTCGAACTCGTTCCGGCCCTTACTGGGCCACGTCCGATAGACGGCGTCATAACGCCGGGAGTTCCTCCACCGCCCTCGCCGCCTGGTCGATCGCGAAATGCACCCAGGCGTCGCCGCCCGCGTCGGTGTTGGCGATGGCGACCCGGCCGGCCTTGCGGCGCGCCAGCGTGAGTACGGTGTCGTCGTAGTCCTCGGGATCGAACAGCGTATTACCCACATAACTGTAGCCGTGCGGCCAGCGATTGACCGTGATCGCCACGATGTCGCGCGCGCTGGAGAAGCCGCCGGGGCCGAGCATGCGGTCGAGATCATCCCGGATGCGGGCCTCGAAATCGGCAAACGTCATCGCCAGGAGCTTGCCTCGGCCGATGCGGAACTGGGAGCGGGCGTCGAGTCCCTGGTTCGGCGCACCGGGCACGTGAGCGAGATGCAGGCAGATCGGCTGGTCCGGATCGCGCATATGCGCGTAGCCGCCCATGCTGACCGGGAAATCGAGCGACACCTGATGGTGGAACGACATCGGCGCGGCGATGCCGCTGACCTTGAGGTTCACGAAAGCGCGCCAATCGCGCACGACGACATTCGTATAGACGATCGGCGTCTTGACGTTTTTCGCGAGCGCCGCGCGCTGCTCCTCGTGCAATTCCGGCATGATGTGAGGGATGACCATGTGGAAGCAAGCCAGCACCACGTGCTTGCCCGCGATGCGGCGCAACGTGCCGCCGCGCACGTAGCCGACCCGCACCTCGTCACCCGTATTGCGCACGTCGAGACAGGTCGAATCGAGCCGGATGCGGACCTGCTGCCCGAGATCGTCGAGCTTGCCGTAGTCGAACGGCGCTTGCACCACGTCGTCCATGGTGTTGCCGGGCGCGACGCCGGGGATCAGCGAGCGCACGAGGAGACGCGCCAGCGACGCGTTGCCGTCGGGAAAATGATAGATATAGGGCTCGCTCCACGCGGCGTTCGCGCCGCCGAGACCCAAGCCCGCAAAGCCCGGATAGCCGAGATCGCGCACGTCCTCCGCCGGCACCGCATCGGCGCCAAGCCCGAAGAAACCCAGCGTGCGGCCTTGCAGGACGTCGGCGACCTCCTCGCTGCATCCGCATATTTTAACGAGATAGTCGCGATAGTTGGTGCGCTTGAGCAGTGCGAGCTTCTGCTGCCGGGTACGGCCAGCCAAAGGATCGCGTTGCGCCGAATGGAGCGCGAGATACTGCGCCTTGCTCCTCTCCGAAATGGGAAACGCGGCCACGAACTCCGCGAGCGGCCGCGCGTTGCTGCGCCCGCGCGTCGTCTCGTCGGCATTCATGCGCGGCGCATCGCCGGTGACCAGCACGTCGCGGCCGAATGTCTCGCGCGGGAAGAACACGCCGCGCGAGAGTCCGAGCGATGGATAGAAGTCGCGGTCGAACGCGGTCTCAAATCGCTTGATGTCGACGGCAAGGGCAGCGAGCAAATCCTTCGCCGCCGGACCGAAGAACGCATTGGGCGACTGGAACGACTGGCTACCGCCGTAGCCGATGATGCGGCGCTCGCCGACGGTGAACTCGTTGCGCTTGGCGTGCCCGCCGAAGTCGTCGTGGTTGTCGAGAATGAGGATGCGCGCCTGCGGATTTTTCCGCCGGTAGAACCAAGCCGCCGACAGACCACTCAAGCCGCCGCCGACCACGATCAGGTCGTAGCGCTCCTCGATCGACAGGCCGCTGAAATCAGCCTGCTGGCCCTCGCGGGCAAACGCGTGCGCGACCTCGAACGAGCCCTCATGCTGGCCGCGCAGGCCCATCAGCGCCGGCGGATAGCGGCCCGCCTGCGCCGCAAGCTGCGCCGCCGGCGTCAGCCCCGCGGCGACGCCGAGCGCCACGCCGTTGAGAAAATCGCGCCGTGTGATGGACATGAACGCCAGCCTAGCACGGCGGCCTGCGCAAGATGTCCGGGTTGCCTAGTTTGACTGAGTCAGAAAGTCGCGGGGCAAGCACCGCAGAATCAAGTATTGGCCGAGATTCAGACATCAGCATGTGGAGGCTGAGATGGATCTCCGAAGAGCGGATGACAATGAATCGCGGTTTGCGGCGTATGTCGAGGGGCTTGTGAGCGTGATCGGGCACGCGGACCGCGCCAAGCCGCTACGGGACTATTGCGTGGGGCTGATGTTGCCGTGCGCGCGCAAGAGCGTGGAGCCTATGGCGGCGGTGACGGCGCCTTCGCGGGTGGCAGCCCAGCATCAATCGCTGCTGCATTTTGTCGGCGAAGGACAGTGGTCGGACGAGAAGGTGTTGGCGAAGGTGCGGGAGATGGTGCTCCCGGAGATGGAGCGCCACGGGTCGATCGAGGCTTGGATCATCGACGACACCGGCTTTCCCAAGCAGGGGCTGCACTCGGTTGGCGTGGCGCGGCAATATTGCGGCCAGCTCGGCAAACAGGACAATTGTCAGGTTGCGGTCTCGCTGTCGATTGCCAATCACCACGCAAGCCTGCCGGTGGCCTATCGCCTGTATCTGCCGCAAGACTGGGCGAAGGACCGCCAACGCCGGCGCAAAGCGGGCGTTCCTGAGGACATCGGCTTCAAGACCAAGCCGGAGATCGCGATCGAGCAGCTGCGCTGGGCCTGTGCGGCCGGCCTTCCTCGCGGCGTGGTGCTGATGGACGCGGGTTATGGCTGCAACACAGATTTGCGCGCTGGCGTCAGCGCGCTCGCGCTGAGCTATGTCGCCGGCATCTTGCCGCAGACGTCTGTATGGGCATCGGGCACGGGGCCGCTGCCGCCGGAAAAGTGGTCGGGCCGCGGGCGACCGCCAAAGCTCACCCGCCGGGACGGCAAGCATCAACCGATCTCAGTCAAGCAACTCGCCCTCGGCCTGCCAAAGCGCGCTTGGCGCACGGTCAAGTGGCGGGAGGGTGCGGCCGAGCACCTGTCCTCGCGCTTTGCGCGCATGCGCGTTCGTGTGGCGCATCGCGATTACAATCTCACCGAAGGCCGGCCGGAAGAGTGGCTGCTGATCGAGTGGCCAAAGGGCGAGAACGAGCCGACCAAATATTGGCTTTCGACCCTTCCCAAGAACATCCCCTTCCACCGATTGGTTGACATCGCCAAACTGCGTTGGCGCATCGAGCGCGACTATCAGGACCTCAAACAGGAGGTCGGGCTCGGCCACTTTGAAGGGCGCGGGTGGCGCGGCTTCCATCATCACGCCACGCTGTGCATCGCGGCTTACGGATTTCTGATCTCCGAGCGGGAGACGATTCCCCCCTCAGGACCTCGTCCCGCCACGCTGTTCCCGGAACTTGCCGTACCCGACGGTTACCGACCCAGGGGCTCCGCCCTTGCGGCCTGAACGCCACATCCCGAACTCCGTCGCAACCATGCGCCGGCGATTGATCGTCGCGCTCGTCAGAAGCCTGCCGCGATGTCCGTGCTGCAACGCTGCAATCGCAACACCGTCGCCGCGCAGAAATTCATGACACAGTCAAACTAGTTGGTCGGGACCTTAAACGTTAGCGGCCTCGGCCCGCCGATCAGCTCAAGGGTGTCGCCGCGGCGCCGCCAGTTCGTGACCTGGGCGAGCGCCGCGAGCAACTGTTCGTCGCCCGCCGTGCGCTCGGGGGAACATTGGCGTTGTGTCGCCTGCCCGGTGAGAACGGTCACGGTGTCGGCAGCGATCACGAACTGCCCTTCAATGCGGTTGCACCACATCTCCATGGCGATGCCGCCCTTGGCATCGACGTCCATGTTCGGAATCTTCTTCGATCCGCGCATCGGCGCGACGTCCAGGATCAATTCGCTGTCGAACGGAAACTGATCCTGCGCCGTCGCAGCTCCGGAAAAGCCAACCAGCATGCACAACGTCAAACCCAACCGCCGCTTTACGGATGTCATTGCAATCCCCTCGCGCGCAATCTGAGCGGGCAGCCGAGTGAGCGTCAAGCCGGACCATTATGGGATTTTCCGAAGCATCATGGGGAATACGCCCCCTGTGGCCCGTGTTATGCTGATCGCAACCAGACCGGGAGAAACGCCATGGATCAACGCATCATCAATTTGTACGACAACTTCACCCACGGAGGCATGAGCCGCCGCGACTTCATCGACCGGCTGACCAAGCTGGCCGGCTCGACCGCCGCTGCCACCGCGCTGTTGCCGCTGCTGCAGAACGACTATGCGCAGGCCGCGGTGGTCGCCGAGAACGACGCGCGCCTCGTCACCGAGCGCGTCTCCTATGACTCGCCGAAGGGCAAGATCAACGGCTACCTCGCCCGCCCCAAGTCGAAGGGCAAGCGTCCAGTCGTGCTGGTGATCCACGAGAACCGCGGCCTCAATCCTCACCTCGAGGACGTGGCGCGGCGGTTCGCGGTCGACGGCTTCCTCGGCTATGCGGTCGACCTGCTCTCGCTGGTCGGCGGCACGCCGGCGAACGAGGACGCGGCCCGCGAGCTGCATCCCAAGATGAACCAGGACGACGCCGTGGCCGCACTGGTTGCCGCCGTATCGTTTCTGAAGAAGCATCCGGAATCGACCGGCAAGGTCGGCGCCGTCGGTTTCTGCTTCGGCGGGCTGATGGTCAACCGGCTGGCTGCATCGAGCCCCGAGCTCGACGCCGGCGTTCCATACTACGGACGGCAGGTCGCGGCGGATCAGGTGCCGAACATCAAGGCGCCGCTGGTGCTGCACTACGCCGAGAAGGATGACGGCGTGAACGCCGGCATCGCTGCCTATGAAGCGGCGCTCAAGGCCAACAACAAGAAATACACGCTGTACAGCTATCCGGGCACGCAGCACGCCTTCTTCAACGACCTCGGCGCCGCGCGCTACAACAAGGCAGCGGCGGACCTGTCGTGGACGCGCACGCTGGCGTTCTTCAAGGAGCAACTCGGCGCGCCGCCAAACGCGGCCTGATCGGCAAAGGCCTGAAACGTCAAAGGGAGCGGCTCTCCGCTCCCTTTTTTCTTGCCGTCACGACGATCGCGTCAAGCCGAGCTGTCGCGCAGCGACAGGTAGAAGTCGTAGATCAGCAAGGCGAATACGATGAGGCAGATGATGATCAGTGGCGGCGCCTTGACCCACACCAGCATGAAGCCCATGAAGATGATGAGCATGGCGATGCCGATGATGCCGGTGATCAGATTCGTCATGGGTTCGATCCTCGCTTCGCCTACCCGGCGCCCTGCCCTAGAGTTTTGACAAGCCAGTTCGCAGTGCGCAAGAGCCTTGCGTCATTGCCGCGCCGCCCCACCAGTTGCACGCCAAGCGGCAGGCCGGCCTCGCTGCGCAGCAGCGGCAAGCGTGATGGCCGGCGTGCCGAGGTAGGTCCAGGTGGTGCAAAACACCGGATTCCCCGTCGCCTCGCCGACCGGCGCCTCGCCCGGCGCGGCTGGCGTCAGGATCGCGTCGTATTCGTTGAACACCTCGTCCAGCGTCGCGTTGAGCGGCGCGGAACCAGCCAGCGCCGTCACGTAGTCGACCGCCGGAACCTTGCGGCCGCGCTCGATGAGCTGCCGAAGCTGGGCGCTGAACGTGTCGCGGCCCTGCTCGTAGTCGCGGTGGAGGTTGTGCGCCATGTCGACCTCCATCACCGTCTTGTGCAGGTCGAGCGTCCGGCCGAACGATGCGCCGAGATCCACTTCGCTCGCGGCCTCGCCTAGCGCATCAACCAACTCGGAAAAGGCCTCGCGCGTCACCGGCTCGGCCTGGTCCCAGAACGCCGATTTCACGAATGCGAAGCGCGGCGGCAGCGGCGGCTCCGAGACCGCGGTCAACACAAGCGGGGGCCGTGCGAGCGGCCGGGTGTCGGGATCCTCGTCGTCGAAACCGGCCATCAGCTCGGCGAGCAAACCTGCGTCCTCGACCGAACGCGCGAACACCCCGACGTGATCGAGCGCGCGGGACAGCAGCAGCGCGCCGCTGCGCGGGATCAGCCCGTGGGTCGGCTTGAAGCCGACCACGCCGCAAAAGGCCGCCGGCCGGATGGTCGAACCGTTGGTCTGCGTGCCGATCGCGCCCGGCACCATGAAAGCGGCAACGGCAGCGGGAGAGCCCATCGATGAACCACCCGGCGTGCGCGTCTTGTCGTGCGGATTGCGGGTCTTGCCCGGATGGAAATAGGCGTATTCGGCGGTGACCGTCTTGCCCAGGATCACCGCGCCGGCGGCACGCAACCGCGCCACCGCCACGGCGTCTTCTCGCGGCGTGCGGCCCGCCCAGATCGGCGAACCGAATTCGGTCGGATAATCGCTGGTGTCGAACACGTCCTTGATGGCGACAGGCACGCCATGCAGCGGCCCGGTCGGGCGCCCGTGCGCGCGATGCTCGTCAAGCGCCCTGGCCTGGTTCAGCGCGTGATCGCGATCGAGGAACGCGAAGGCCTGTACATCGGATTCGACCTCCGCGATCCGGTCGAGACACGCCGTCACGAGTTCGGTGGAGGTCGCGCGTCCTTCGCGAATTTCGGTCGCCGCCTCGCTCAAACCGAGCGCAGAAAGGCTCATCCGTGGCGTCCTTCAGGGCAAGTCCGGCGGCCACTCATCTCGGCCTGTAAAGATAGTCCGGCAGCCACAGCGCGATCCCCGGGAAAATGTAGACCAGGATCATCGTCAGAAACACCATGAATACGAACGGCAGCGCGCCGCTGAAAATATCGGAGAGCTTGACCCACGGTGGCGCCACGCCCTTGAGGTAGAACGCGGCCATGGCGACCGGCGGAGTGTTGAACGCGGTCTGGGTGTTCAGCGCCACCAGAATGCCGAAGAAGATCGGATCGACGCCAAACTTCGGCAGCAGCGGCAGGAAGATCGGGACGAAGATGATGATGATCTCGGTCCATTCCAGCGGCCAGCCGAGCAGGAAGATCAAGAACTGCGTCAGGATCAGGAAGCCGGTCTGATTCAGATTGAGCGACAGGAAGAAGTTCTCGACAACCTGCTGTCCGCCCAGCACCGCGAACACGGCCGAGAACGTCCAAGACCCGATGAACAGGTAGCAGACCATCGCCGTCGCGCGGGCGGTCAGATAGACGGAATCCCGCAGCATGGTGAAATTGAGCGCGCCGTATGCGGCAGCGAGCACCATACTGGCGAGCGCGCCGGCGCCGGCCGCCTCGGACGGCGTCGCCAGGCCGAACAGGATGGCGCCGAGCACAGAGATGATCAGCAGCGCGAGCGGGAAGAACGACGTCGCCAGCGCCCAGATCACTTCCCTGGTGGGAATGTCGGTCTGTTCCTTGGGCAGCTTGGGAGCCAGCGCCGGATTAATCATGGCGCGCGCGATGATGTACATGATGTAGAAGCCGGCCAGCATGAAGCCGGGAATGAAGGCCGCCGCATAAAGCTTGACCGCGGAGACGCCCGCGGTCGCGGCATAGACGATCAGCAGGATGCTCGGCGGGATCAGGATGCCGAGGCAGCCACCGGCGCAGACCACGCCGGCCGAAAGCTTGACGTCGTAGCCGGCCCGCAGCATGGCAGGAAACGCCAGCAGCCCCATCAGCGTCACCACCGCACCGACGATGCCGGTCGCGGTCGCGAACATCGCGCAGGTGAGCATGGTCGCCACGGCCAGCGAGCCGGGCACGTTCTTCATCGAGATTTGCAGGGAGTGGAACAGCCGGTCGAGGATGTTGGCGCGCTCGACCACGTATCCCATGAAGAGGAATAACGGTACGGCCGTTAGCACGTCGCTCGACATCACCTCGAACGCTTTCTGCACCAGCAAGGTGAAGATGCGGTTCTGCACGAAATCCTGGGCCGGCACGTAATAGGCGTAGAAGCCGAAGCCGACGCCCATCGCCATCAGCGTGAAGGCGATCGGGAAACCGAGCATGATGATGAAGATGAACAATCCCAGCATCAACATGCCGATTTGAGGGTCAGTCATGACTCAACTTCCCTTCTGACCCTGATCGCCGTGAAGCTTCTGTTCCTGCATGATGATGCTTTCAGTCTCCTCGACGTCGTGGAGCTTCTGCGGCCAGGCGCCGGTCCGGATGCACATGATGCAACGGAAAATCTCGGCGATGCCTTGCAACAGCAGCAGCACGCCAGCGATCGGGGTGAGCGTCTTGAGCGGGAACACCGGCACGCCGGCGGGGCTGAAGATGCTGACCTCGCGGAAGCGGATCGACATCTCGGCGTAATTCCAGCCGGAGTAGATGAACGCCGCCACCGCCGGCAGGAAGAACAGGATGTAGAGCGCAAGGTCCATCGAGGCCTGCCTGCGCGGCGGCCAGAACCGGTACAGCACGTCGGCGCGCACGTGGCCGTTGCGCGACAGCGCATAAGGGCCCGCCATCAGGAACAGCGCGCCGTAAGTGATGTAGCTGAAGTCGAAGGCCCAGGTCGTCGGCGCGCTCAACACATAGCGCACGAACACTTCGTAGCTGACGCCCAGAGTCAGAATCAGGATCAGCCAGCCAAACGCCTTGCCGACCCACATGCTGAGCGAGTCGATAACGAGACAATAGCGCTGCATGTTCGATATGCCCCCGGCACCCGCTCCAGATTGACAATGCCGGCCTTAAAGAACCATTCGCCTAAAGTAGGTCGGGCGGCGCGCCTGCGCGCCGCCCGTTGTCGTTGATGGGCCTTACGTCCCGCAAGCTGGCATCAGATCTTCATGACGCCGGGGAAGTGATGGTTGAAGGCGCCCTTGTAGTCGGTCGCATTCATCATGTTGTAGAACACGACCTTGCGGACCCACGCCTTCTGCGAGTCCATGACCTTCTTCATGAACGGGTCGGCGCCAAGCGTGGCGATCAGACCGTCCCAGGCCTTGATCTGCGCATCGAACACGCCCTGTGGCGTGCGCAACACGTTGACCTTGTCCTTGTTGATCAGCTCCTGCAGGTCGTCCGAGTACTGACGCATCGCCAGCCATTCGTTGGCAGAGGATGCAGCCTCGGCGGCGTATTGCAGGATCGCCTGATGCTCTTTCGGCAGGCTGTTGAACTTGGTGCGGTTGAACATGATCTCGAAGTACTCGGTCGCCTGATGGTGGCTGCCGAGCATGTAGTTCTTCGCCACGTTGTGCGCGCCGAAGCGCTTGTCCGAGGTCGGGTTGTTGAACTCGAAGCCGTCGATCACGCCGCGTTCCATGGCCGGCACGATTTCGCCGCCCGGAAGCTGCGCGACGGCCATGCCCATGGCCTGCATCAGGTCGGCCGCGAGGCCGACGGTGCGGTACTTCATGCCCTTGACGTCGTTGGGGCCGGTGATCGGCTTCTTGAACCAGCCGAGCGGCTGGGTCGGCATCGGCATGGCGAAGAAGCTCTTGACGTTGAGCTTCATGATGTTGACCTGAAGCTCCTCGAACAGCTCCTTGCCGCCGCCGTTGTGGATCCAGCCGAGACCTTCATTGGCGTTGAAGCCGAACACCGGGCCGGTGCCGAACAGCGAAGCGGCCTTGTGCTTGCCATACCAGTACACGGTCACGGTGTGGGCAGCGTCGATCTGGCCGCCATGCACGCCGTCCAGCACCTGGAACGGATGCACGACCGCGCCGCCGTGCAGCATATCGATCTTGAGGCGGTCGCCGGCCATCTCGTTGACGCGCGTGATGTACTGCTGGCACATCTCGGCGAAGATGTCGGTCGCCGGCCACGAGGTCTGCAAGCGCAGCGTGGCGGTCTGGGCGCGCGAAATCTGCGGCATCGCCACGGCGGCTGCGCCGGTCATGGCCGCGCCGGCCAGGAACTTGCGCCGGGACGTGGTTTTGGATTGTGAACTCATAAGCGTATTCCCTCCCTGTGTTTGGATGCTTGGGCGGCATTTGCGCCGCATATCGGATGAACCGCCGGCGGCCGCTCCCTATTCCGCCGACATTGAGGGCTAGTTTTAACCTGTTGGCGGCATTGCACAAGCCCGCCCGAACCCCGCCGGACCGAGGCTTTCCGGGTCACTGGAAACCGGCCCCAGACAGGGCACCTGGCAGGGCGTAGTTTCCACGAACTTGCGCAGCAGATTCGCGTCCCCTGCCCTGCGGCTCCAAGCCGCAAGCCATTCAACACCGCCCGACAGGAGAATTCCGTGACCGGTCTTGCCTCGACGCTTGCCACCATCTGGCGGCTTGCCGCGCCCTACTTCCGCTCCGAGGACCGCCTGGCGGGGCGGCTCCTGCTGGGCGCAGTGGTCTGCATCGAACTCGCGATCGTCGCCATCAACGTGCTGATCAACCAGTGGAACGCCCGTTTCTACAACGCGCTGCAGGACACGCAACTGGGATCACATTCGTCAGCGAGCTGTTGTTCTTCTGCATGCTCGCCGCCCTGTTCATCGTGCTCGCGGTCTATCAACTCTACCTCAACCAGTGGCTCCAGATCCGCTGGCGGCGCTGGATGACGCGGCAGTATCTGAGCCATTGGCTGGACGGGGCCAACCACTACCGCATGCAGCTTCTTGGCGACGCCGCCGACAATCCCGACCAGCGCATCGCCGAGGACATCAACCTGTTCATCGAGAAGGGCCTCTACCTCGGCCTCGGCCTGCTCAATTCTGTTGTCACGCTCGGCTCGTTTGTCGTGATCCTTTGGGTGCTGTCGGCGAGCGCGCCGTTCACGCTGTTCGGCATCGACTGGGCGATCCCGGGCTATCTCGTCTGGGCGGCGCTGATCTATTCGATCGCCGGCACCGCGATCACCCATCTGGATCGGCAAGCCGCTGATCGACCTCAACTTCACGCAGCAGCGCTATGAGGCGGACTTCCGTTTCAATCTCATCCGAGTGCGCGAGAATTCCGAGCAGATCGCCCTGCTCGACGGCGAGGCCGCCGAGAACCGAGCGACTGCTCGATCGCTTCGGCCGCGTGGTCGGCAACTGGATGCTGATCATGTCGCGGACCAAGAAGCTGACGTTCTTCACCGCCGGCTATGCCCAGGTATCGATCGTGTTCCCTTACGCGGTCGTCAGCCCGGCGTATTTCGCGGGCTCGATCCAGCTTGGCGGCCTGATGCAGACCGCATCGGCCTTCAGCAGCGTGCAGGGCGCGCTGTCGTTCTTCGTCAGCTCGACCGTCTACCGCCAGCTCGCCGAATGGCGCGCGGTGATCGACCGGCTGGCCGGCTTCCAGGGTGCGGTCGAGGCCGGGCGTGCGGTCGCGGTGTCGCCGCCGGTCGTCGAGGTCGTGAAAGGCGCGGCCAATGCCGGCGTTCAGATCGACGATGTCGCTGTCAATCTGCCGAACGGCAAGCCGCTGGTGGCCGGTGACGGCGTCTCGATTCCGCCCGGCGATCGCGTGCTGGTCACCGGACCGTCGGGATCGGGCAAGTCGACGCTGTTCCGCGCCATCGCCGGTATCTGGCCGTTCGGCAAGGGACGCATCGTGGTGCCCTCGGACGCGCGCATGATGATGCTGCCGCAGCGGCCGTATTTCCCGGTCGGCACGCTGACCGCCGCAGTGACCTATCCGGCAGAAACAGGCGCGTTCAGCGCGGAACAGGTTGCCGAAGCGGTGCGCGCCGTCGGCCTGCCGGCGCTGGCCGAGCGGCTCGACGAGGATGCGCACTGGAACCGCATGCTATCGCTCGGCGAACAGCAGCGGCTCGGCATCGCCCGCGCCCTTCTGCAGGCGCCCGACTATCTGTTCCTCGACGAGGCGACCGCCTCGCTCGACGAGGCATCGGAAGCCGCGCTCTACAAGCTGCTGCAGGCGCGCCTGCCCAACACCGACGCTCGTTTCGATCGGCCATCGCTCGACGCTCAATGCGTTCCACCGCCGCCGCCTGTCGTTCGAACGCGACGGCGAGCGTTACAACGTGAAGCAGGCCGCGATCGAAGCGGCGCGCCAAGTGGAGCTCGAGCCACCATCGGGCCGGCCAGGATGCACCAGCTGCGTGCCCTTGCCGGCCAGGTTGTGCCAAGCGAACGCGCGCGAGCATCAGCGCCCCGACGCCGACCGGCGCCAGCAGGAACGTCCACGGCATGCCGTTGACCACGACGACCAGCGGATCGATGCCGGCCGGCGGATGAAACGTCCGCGTCAGGTGCATGGCGATCATCGCGAGGCCGACCGCCAACGCCGCCGCCCAGGGGCCTGGCCCGGTCAACTGCAGCACGATCAGGCCGACCAGCGTCGATACCAGATGTCCGCCGACCAGCGCGCGCGGCTGTGCCGGCTCTGCGTCGGGCGAGCCCATCACCAGCACGATCGAGGTGGCGAACGGAATCATCATCAGCGGGAACTCGGCGCTGAAGGACGCCATCTCCATCACGGCGACGGCGACCGCGGCGCCGAGCGCACCGGCGATGACAACGATGGCTTGGCCACGCTCAAACATGCCACGTCGTCATGCAATGGAAGCGCCAGCAGGACACGCCCAAAAAGAAGCGGGCGGCAACCTGCGGCTGCCGCCCGGGAAGAACGGTCCAGGGCTTACTTGACGTTCTGGTTCAGCGTCAGGTCGGCGCTGAGCTTGGCGACGAACGTCGCAGCCGCACCAGTTCGAGCCGAAGCCGCCGGATTGATCGGAGTAATGACAGTGCGCGGAGCGGCTGCGGTGTGGTCGCTGGTGAAGGCGTTGCAGTCGCCCTTGCTCAGGTTGGTGTCGATGTAGCGCAGGTCGAGCGTGAGCACCTTGTAGGTGAAGCCGATGCCGACGTTCCAGGTGGCGTAATCCTTGTAGTTGATGCCGGGGCCGCCGGAACGCCAAGCAGGCCGTAGAAGGAGTCGGTGGTACCGAGCCACTGATAGCCGCCTTCACCGGACAGGTAGATCGCAACACCGTTGGAGAAGGCCGGGAACGTGTACTTGATGGTGCCCGACAGCGTAGGCGCCGTCAGCGCCGGAATTGAGGAAGCTGTCGGTGTAGTACGCGTTGAAGCCGAGCTGTAACGCATCGGTCACGCTGTAGATGCCGCGGAGATAGCCTTCCAGGAAGCTCAGGTCGCTCTTGATGAAGTTACCATTGAACGGAAGTGCGCCGGCGGAAGCAGTCGATCACCAGCAATCGCGCCGGGCCTGCGAGGAAGCACTGGCCGCCCGGGTACCAGTAGTAGAGGAGACCGATGTCGAGGGCGAGCTTGCCGAAGGTCGGTCGGATACCGGCGTAGAAGTCGATTTCGGCAGCGGCGCGATTCGGGAAGCTGATGCTCGCACCCGCCATGCCGACGTAGATCTGCAGGTCGGGATTGAAGTTGTAGCGCGGCTCGAAGTACGCGCTGAGCGCTCGGCTGACGGTTCGATTGCGAGATGCCGCGGAAGCGATAGTCGCTGGCAATCGCACCACCGAAGGCGAGGTCCCAAGCCGGCGGCGGCGGCGCCACGACTGGCTTGGCCTTGACCGGCAGATCGGCGGCCAATGCAGCACTCGCAGTCAACGCGTAGACGGCCGCAGCCGAAAGCAGAAACTTTTTCATTGTGAGCCCCTTGCCACTTATTGGTCGGGAGCGGGGACCAAGGGTTACGTTCGTCAAACGGTCTCAACCTCAAAGAGAACTCGACTGGAAACGTCACCCGAAAGCCCGTCACTCCCGCCCTTTTATCTGCCAAAATTAAAGGGTTCTGACCCATAACCGGCAAGGCGAAAGCGTAGACAGTTGCTGACTTTTTAGGCGATTCAGCCCGATTTCGGCCGTATTCCACCAAAATCCGGCCCGTGTTGCGGATTCGTCACATTTTCCGGCCCGGAAACGTCCGGGATATGCCGCCGCGTGTGGATAAGTTCGCCCTGTCTCAATCGTTGAACACCGCGACCGCCCGGATCGGCGATCCGGTTCCGCCACGCCACTTCAGCGGCAGACCGATGAACTGGAACTCGCCCTTGCCGAGCAGAGCTTCAAGATTGCAGAGGCTCTCGATGTGCGTGATGTCGAGTTCCAGGCAGGCCTTGTGAACGAGCGTGTTCACCAGGCCCTCGGGGCCGGGACGCATCGAATCGATTCCGAAATGCACCACGCCCTGCTTGGCGAGCCACTCCGTCGCCGCGACATTCACGCCGGAATTGTCGGTTGAATATTCCTTGCGCGGAAACGTGCGCTCGTGGTGCCCGGTGCAGAGCAGCACCGTGCCCTTCTTCGGCACGCCCACGCCGGCTTTTTTTACCGCGGCGTCCAAATCGGCCGGCGTGATTTCGGCCTTTGGCGCGATGTGACGGAGATCGATGCAGATCCCGGGCACGATGCAATTCTCGAGCGGATACTCGTTGATCGGCGTGCCGCTCATGCCGAAGTGCCGCGGCGCATCGATGTGCGTGCCGCCATGATCGGGCATCGAGAAGAACATCACGCTGTTGCCGTGAACGCCGCCGCTGTCCGCCTTGGCTTCCTCGTGCGTTTTCCAGATGCCGTGAATGATCGGCGGCTGGCCCGGATAGCTCGGCGTGCGGTGATAAAGTTCGCGGCTCAGATCGACAATCCGCATCGTTTCCTCCGTTGCCCCACGCTTGCCCACGCACGCGCGCGCTTGCGGCAGACTGTAGGATGGGTTGAGCGCCAGCGAAACCCATCGACACGATCCTGGAGCGATGGGTTTCGCTTCGCTCAACCCATCCTACGCGCTACGCTTCGGCTGCAACGACGGAGCCGGATATGAAGTTGAGCACGGATCGCATTCTCACCACCCACACCGGCAGCCTGCCGCAGCCACATCCGCTGATCGATCTGGTGCTTCGCAAGGAAAAGGGCGACGCCATCGACGCCGCGGCGTTCGAAGCCGAGACCGCAAAAGCGGTGGACGACATTGTCGCGCAGCAGGTCGCGGCCGGCGTCGACGTCGTCAGCGACGGCGAGATGAGCAAGCCGTCCTACACAACCTACATCCGTCATCGCGTCTCGGGCATCGAGCCGGACCCGCGCGCCGCCGAAAAGGGCCGTGACATCATGGTCGGCCGCGACCTGCTGGCGCACCCGGACTTCGCCAACCGGCGGCGGAATTTCTCCGACTCGCCGTTTCCCGGTTGCACCGGCCCGTTGAGCTACAAGGACCGCGGTCCGTTGGAGCGCGACCTCGCGCACCTGGCGCTTGCAACTGGCAAGCAAAAGCCCGCGGACGTTTTCATGACCGCGCCCTCGCCCGGCATCCTGACGCGCTTCATCATCAATCTGCACTATCCGAACGAGGAAAAGTATGTCGAAGCGCTCGCCGAGGTGCTCAAGACCGAATACCAGGCGATCGTCAACGCGGGCTTCGTGCTGCAGATCGACTGCCCCGACCTCGGCTCATGCCGCAACAACCAGTACCGCGACCTTTCCGACGAACAGTTCCGCAAGATCGCCGAGCGCAACATCGAGGCGCTCAACGCCGCGACCGAGGGTCTGCCCGCTGACAAGATGCGGCTGCACATCTGCTGGGGCAACTACGAGGGGCCGCACAGCTTCGATCTGCCGCTGCTCAAGATCATCGATATCGCGTTCAAGGGGCGGCCGCAGGCGATCAGCATCGAGGCCGCCAACCCGCGCCACGACCACGAGTGGGAAGACCTTCAGACGATCAAAATCCCCGAGGACAAGGTGCTGATCCCCGGTGTGATCGATTCCACCACCAACTTCATCGAGCATCCGAAGCTGGTGGCGCAGCGGATCGGCCGCTACGCCGAATTGGTCGGACGCGAGCGCGTAATCGCGGGCGTTGATTGCGGCTTCGGCACAGCGGTTCGGACCGATCCGATCGTCGCTGACAGCATTGTGTGGGCGAAACTGCGCGCGCTCAGCGAGGGCGCGCAGATTGCGAGCAAGAGATTGTGGGGATAGCCATGATCAAACATCTTTCCGGGCCTTTTCCCACGCGCAGCCGTGCGGTCATCCACGGCGACCATGTCCACGCGGTGTCGTTCGTCACCGACAAGCAGCCCAACATGTACCTGCAAACCAAGAGCGCGCTCGCCCATATCGACGCGACGCTGAAGGAGGCGGGCACGGATAAAAGCCGCATCCTCAAGGCAATCGTCTACATCGCCGACATGACGCGCAAGCCGGAGATGAATCGCGCCTGGGACGAATGGGCGGATCGCAACAGCCCACCCATGCGCGCTTGCCTCGCCGTGACGCTTGAGGGCGAGACATTGGTGGAGATCGTAGTCGACGCCGTCGTGTAGAAGCCGCGGCTACGCCGCCGCGGCCTTCTTGCGGTTGGCCTCGATACGGCGGTCGACCAATGCGACCTGCGCGTCGATCGCCGGGTGGCTCAGGCCCTTCTGCTTGGCGATGAGCTGCACCAGCTTGTCGGCGCGCTCGATGTTCGGCGCGCCGTTCTGCAACGCGCGCGCGGCCGACGCCGGACGCACCAGCGATTGCGCGGCGGCAGCGTACTTTTCGTACGGCACGAGATCGGCAGGATTGGCGCCGAGCTTCACGCAAAGATCGAACACGAAGTCGTAGACCGACTTCGAGGTCGCGGGATCGGAGTGCACCGCCTCCTGCGCGGTGCGCATGCCGTCCTCGGTGACGCAGCGGTAGTTACCGGCCAGCAGCATCGACCACTTGGCGAGCGGCACGAAGATGCCGTCATAGACCCGCAGCTTTACCGGCAGCTCGATCCTGGCGCCGTCGCCCGGATCGAAGCGGATCGCGTCGATCTCCTTTTCGAGCTGGCGCAGGATCGCGGTGCCCTTCTCGTCGTCGAACCTCGCCGCCTTGAAGTTGGTCGGCAGCGTGACCATCAGCACGTTGACCTTCTCGTCCGGCGGGCGGATCGCCTGCGGGTCGGGGCTGCACAGCGTGAGGAAGCGCGGATCGAACGAGTCCCAGACGCGCGCATCGGTGTAGGCGGGCTCCAGCGCCGCGTAGTCGAGGCCGGGGATGCGCTTCACGTAAGGCAGCGGCGGCATGTTCATGATCGACATGCAGGGCACCTTCGACTTCGCCACCGCGTCGAGCAGTTCGCGCACGCCGGGCGAGCGGTACTGCGGCTCCTGCATGGCGAGGCAGATCAGGTCGTAATCCTTCGGGTTGACGCCCGCCGCACCCGAAGCGGTCACTTTGCCGGCAAGCTTCGTCGAATCGAGCAGCACCGGATCCGTGCGGCCCTTGACCGGCAGACGAACACGGAAGCCCTCGGCGTTGATCAGGTCCGCTTCCGCGGGCAGGCACACGTGATGAATCTTGTGCCCGCCGAACAGCATTTTGGAGGCCAGCAGCGACCCGTAGGCCGCGCCCAGGATCAGGATGTTGTGCGCCATGGCTGTTCGCTCCCTCTTGATTGACTTGAAGCTGAGTTTCTCGGCCTCACCTCGTTGAAAAGCCAATCTATTCGGCCGCTCGCTGCCATGCAATCGGGCACAGCGGCGCGGCACTGGCGCGCCATCTCCGTTCGTTCCCGCAAAGCAGGAATCCGGTGCAGAGCAGCGATCCTGTTGTGGCTCTACGGATTGCTTCCGCCGCCGGCCCCGCCGTCGGTCGGGCCGCTCATCGGATGCGACGACGGGAACGGCGACGGACGCGGCGCAATCGGTGTAGCAGCGGGTTCCGGGGATGTCACCGGGACCACAGCCGCGGCCTTGCGTGGCGTTGCAGTTTTTTTGGCGGCCTTTTTAGCTACTTTCTTTTTTGCTCTCGTCTTTTTCGCCGCCGGCTTTCTGCGTGATGCCGCTTTGACTTTCTTCTTGCGCGAGGGAGTTGCTTTCCGTTTCGCCTTCTTGACCTTGCGCTTTGCCTTCCGTTTCTTGGCCATGATGATCGTTCTCCCGATGCTACGGCCACCCACTGGGAATCACGCGGTGGTGGCGGCGCGGCCTTGCAATGCTTCCGGCACCGGTCCGCCGGTCGCCCAATCGATCAATTCGACCGGATGAATGACCGGAATCGCGGTGCCCGCCGCGAGCTGGGTGATGCAGCCGATGTTGCCCGCGGCAATCAGATCGGCACCAACATCTTCGATATGCCTGATCTTGCGCGCACGCAAGCGATCCGCGATGTCGGGCTGCAGAATGTTGTAAGTGCCGGCCGAGCCGCAGCACAGATGACCTTCCGGAATCTCCTTCACGACAAAACCCATTCGTGACAGCAATTCCTTTGGCTGCCGATGCACTTGCTGACCATGCTGCAGCGAGCACGCGGAATGATAGGCGACCGTCAAATTGGACGGCGCAGGCGCCGCCAGGTCGAGCTTCGCCAGAAACTCGGAGACGTCGCGCGTCAGCGCCGACACCTTGGCGGCTTTGCCCGCATAGGCTTCGTCGGTGCGCAGCATGAAACCGTAGTCCTTCACCGTGGTTCCGCAGCCGGAGATGGTGATTAGGATGGCGTCGAGCCCCTCGCCTTCGATCTCCCGGGTCCAGGCGTCGATGTTGGCGCGCGCCTGCTTCAGAGCGTGAACCTCACGGCCCATGTGGTGGTTGAGTGAGCCGCAGCATCCTTCGCCCGCCGCGACCACGACCTCGATGCCGTGGCGGTTAAGCAAGCGGATCGCCGCCTGGCTGATCGTCGGCGCCAGCGCCTCGTTGGCGCACCCGGCCATCAGCGCGACGCGGCCGCGGCGCGCCCCTTCGGCCGGATAGGTTTGCTGCACCGTCATCGGGTCCGGCCTGCGCGCCGGCGCGAGCCTGAGCGCGGCGGCGATTGGCTTGAGTCCGATCAAGGCGAACAGCGGCGCCAGCGGCCTGGCCAGCTTCGCCGCCAGCATCGCGGCGCGCAGCCGCACCGGATAAGGCATCACGTGGGCGAGAAACCCGCGCATCAGCCGGTCGATCAGCGGACGGCGGTAGGTTTGCTCGATGTGGACGCGGGCGTGATCGACCAGATGCATGTAGTGCACGCCCGACGGGCACGTCGTCATGCAGGCAAGGCAGGAGAGGCAGCGGTCGATGTGCTTGACGACCTCGCGCGTTGCGGGGCGTTCCTGCTCCAGCATTTCCTTGATCAGGTAGATGCGTCCGCGCGGCGAATCCAGCTCATCGCCGAGCAGCACGTAGGTCGGACAGGTCGCGGTGCAGAAGCCGCAGTGCACGCAGGCGCGCAGGATTTTTTCCGACGAGGCGATGTCCGGATCAGCAAGCTGCGCGAGGGTGAATGAGGTTTGCATGGGTTGTCCGCGCCTCAAGCTCCGCCGTCATGCGCGGGCTCGACCCGCGCATCCATCATTGCCGCGAAAAGGATGGATTGCCGGGTCAAAGGCAAACGAAGCGACGCCGTCCTTCGGACGGCTATGCCCGGCAATGACGATGGAGAGAGCCGCGAATCCATCTACACACCCGCCCACATGCGGCCCGGATTGAGCACGCCCTTGGGATCGAAGCTTTCCTTGACGCGCTTGGTCAGCGCGGCGAGCGCGGCGGGCTGTGGCTCGAAAACATCGACCGCAGCGCGCACGGCAGCGGGCGCACGAACGAGGGTGGCGTGGCCGCCGAGCGTGGCAACAGCGTGGCGCACCATCGCGGTGCCGCCATCGTTGGCGGGAAGCGGCGCGATCCAGATCAGTCCGCCGGCCCAGTCGTAGAACATCTGCGCGCTCGGCTCGATCAGCGCCGCGATCTCGAAGCCGCGCGCCGGCGGCGCCGAGACGCGCCAGACCGGGCGATCGTCCGATGGACCCGAGGCCGCGAACGGCCGCACGTCGCGGATTTCGAGCCAGAGCGCACGCGAACCCTTCTCTTCGAGCGAAGCGACCGCGCCATAAGACTTGAGTAAAGCGGCGAGCGCATCCCTGCGATGCGTCACCGACGGTGCGACGCCTTCAAGGCGGAATGCCGTAGCGGAGCTACCGCCGATCCCGCTGAACCGCAATGCCACATGCGCCGGCAGGTGCGCCGCGCCCGATACGTCACAAGATGACGCCATCGCCGCCGTCATCGCCTGCACGGCCTTCGTGTCATCGAGGCGCGAGAGCAGCAAAGTTTCTTCCGTCTCAGGTTTTGGCAGCACCTTCACCGTCACGCCGGTCATGGCGGCAAGCGTACCGAACGACCCGGCGATTAGCTTGCAGAGATCGTAGCCGGTGACGTTCTTCACCACACGTCCGCCGGACTTGAAGGTCTCGCCGCGCCCAGACACCGCGGTCACGCCCAAGAAATGGTCGCGCGCCGAGCCAGCCTTGATGCGGCGAGGTCCGGCAAGGCCGGCAGCGAGCGCGCCGCCGATCGTCCCACCCGCCGCGCTGCCGAGCAGCGGCACCAGATCCATCGGCTCGAATGCAAGCTGCTGGCCCTTGCCATCGACCAGCGCCTCGATCTCGGCGAGCGGCGTGGCGGCCCTGGCTGACAGCACCAGCTCGTCCGGCTCGTACAGCGTAATGCCGGAGAGCGCCGAAAGATCAAGCGTCAGGTCGGACTGGCTCGGACGCCCGAACGCGCGCTTGCTGCCGCGTCCGACAACCTCAAGGCGCTTGCCCTCGGCAAGCGCCCATTTAACGGCGTCCTCGACCTGCTTCTCGTTCTGGGGTTTGAGCGCGTCGGCCATCCGATCGTTCTAACCCACCGGGCGCTCATCCGCGATCACCTTGCCGTCGTTCGGCAGCGAACCCGGCTTCACCAGCTCGACCGCGCCCTTGAGCTTGGTCACCGATTGCAGCGAGGCGGCGACGGCCTCGGCAAGGCCGGCGGCCGGCGCGGCGCATTCAGCGACGAGCGTCATGGCGTCCTGCTCGGCCTCGCGCGTGACGCGCAGCCGCACCTTGCCGAGCGTGGCATGGCGCTTGCCGACCTCCACGATCTCGCCGGGATGGACGAACATGCCCTTCACCTTGGTGGTCTGGTCGGCGCGGCCCATCCAGTCCTTGATGCGCGTGTTGGTTCGCCCGCAGGGCGATACGCCGGCCATCACCGCCGACAGATCGCCGGTGGCGAGCCGGATCATCGGATAGTCCGGATTGAACGAGGTGACGACCACCTCGCCAACCTCGCCGTCGGCGACCGGATCGCCGGTGCCCGGCCGCACGATCTCAACCAGCAGCGTCTCGTTGACGATCATGCCCTCCCGCGACTCGCTCTCATAAGCGATGACGCCCGTTTCCGCGACAGCGTAGCATTGCAGCACCGCAACCCCACGATTGCGCAGCTCGTCGCGCAATGACGCAGGAAGCGCCGCACCGGACACAAGCCCCCGCTCGATCGACGATACGTCCTTGCCGGACTTCTCCGCCGTGTCGAGCAATATCTTCAGGAAATCCGGTGTGCCGATGTAGCCCGACGGTTTGAGGTGCGCGATCGCCTCAAGCTGCTGCTCGGTGTTGCCGATCCCGCCGGGAACGGTCGCGCAGCCGAGCGTGTGCGCACCGGCCTCCAGAATGTAGGCGCCGGGCGTGAGATGATAGGAGAACGAATTGTGCACCACATCGCCGGTACGGAAGCCGGCCGCGTACAGCGCCCTCGCCGCGCCGCCAAAATCCTCGTCGTGCCCCTGCGGCTCGAAGATCGGGCCGGGCGACATGTGCAGCCGCTTCAACTTACCGGGCGGCGTGACGTTGAACCCGCCGAACGGCGGATTGGATTTCTGCAGCGCATGCAGCTCGGACTTGCGAAGCAGCGGCAGCTTCGCCAGCGCGGCGCGCGACGTGACCGACTTCGGATCGACACCCTGGAGATGCGCCGCCCAGCCGGGCGCTGCCATGGCGCACGCCAGGAACTCCGGGATGCGCGCGAACATCCCGCGCTCACGCGCAGCGGGATCGCGGGTTTCGAGGGCGTCGTAGTGATCGGGCATCGACTTGCTCCGGCGACTGCCGTCTGCACCTCCCCCTGTAAGGGGGAGGTCGGCGAGCGAAGCTCGCCGGGTGGGGGTCCAATTTCAAGACCTTCGCTTCGCAGACCCCCACCCCAACCCTCCTCCTTTCAGGGGGAGGGGGAAGAAAGCTACGCTAACCAGCGCTTCCTGCGCTTGTAGTGCTTCACGTTACGGAACGACTTGCGCTTACCCTCGGCGACGCCGAGGTAGAATTCCTTGACGTCCTCGTTCTCGCGCAGCGCCCTGGCCTGGCCGTCCATCACGACGCGGCCGTTCTCCAGAATGTAGCCGTAGCTGGCGAATTTGAGCGCCATGTTGGTGTTCTGCTCGGCGAGCAGGAAAGACACCTGCTCCTTCTCGTTCAGATTCTTCACGATCTCGAAAATCTCCTCGACGATCTGCGGCGCCAGACCCATCGAGGGTTCGTCGAGCAGGATCATCTTCGGGCGCGACATCAGCGCGCGGCCGACCGCGCACATCTGCTGTTCGCCGCCGGACGTGTAGCCGGCCAGCGAGCTGCGCCGCTCCTTCAGGCGCGGGAAATAGCCGTAGACCATCTCGAGATCGCGGGCGACCGCGGCCTTGCCGTCGCGGCGGGTGAACGCCCCGGTCAGCAGGTTCTCCTCGACGGTGAGATGACCGAAGCAGCGGCGGCCCTCCATCACCTGGATGCAGCCGCGGCGGACCAGATCGTTCGGCGTGAGCGAGTGCACCTCGTCGCCCTCGAACACGATCGAACCCTTGGTGACCTCGCCGCGCTCGGCGTGCAGCAGGTTGGAGATCGCTTTCAGCGTGGTGGTCTTGCCGGCACCGTTGGCGCCCAGCAACGCCACGACGCCGCCTTGGGGCACAGCGAGCGACACGCCTTTGAGCACCAGGATGACGTGGTTGTAGACGACCTCGATGTTGTTGACGACAAGGATCGGCTTGCCGGGTTCCGGCTTTGCGGCGGCGGCGACTGTCACCGGGCGCTCCGAGTTCGATCAAACAATTCGGGAGGCGGCGAACGCCGCCTCCCTGTGTAGCTGCCGTTGCGATCAGCTCTCCTTGGAGCAGTCGCGCGGCGTGATCTTCTTCTCCGCGGCGTACTTGGTCGAGGCATCCGCCACCATCGGATCAAGGATCTTGCGATCCGCCGTGTAATAATCGGAGATCACCTTCCAAGCCTTGCCGTCCCACTGCTGGACGCGGGCCTGGTCGGCACCCTGGTGGTCCTGGCACGACAGCTTGATCGGCGCGACCATGCCCTCGAAGCCAAGCTCCTTGATGCGCGCCGCGGTGATGTCGAGGTTCTCGAAGCCCCAACGCACCTGCTCACCGGTCAACGGCTTGTTGCCGAACTTCTTCTGCGCGGTGCGGATCGCCTCGGTGCCGAGCATCGAGTTGAGCAGCCCGCGGTTGTAGAGCACGTGGCTGATATCATCCGTCTTGCCTTGACCTTTGCCCTTCGCGATGAGGTGCTTCTCGATGTCGGCATGAACGCGGAACTTGCCAGCGCCGTGCTGCAGCATCAGCGCCTTGTATCCGGTCGATTGATCGCCTGCGGGGATCACGTCCGGCTCCGCGCCAGCCCACCACACGCCCATCATCTTGTCGCGAGGGAAGCCGACGCCTGCCGCTTCCTTGATTGCAGTCGGATTCATCACGCCCCAGCCCCACAGTAGCACGTAGTCGGGGCGGTCCTGACGGATTTGCAGCCATTGCGACTTCTGCTCGACGCCCGGGTGAGTCACCGGGATCGCCTTGAACTCGAAGCCATGCTGCTTGGCGCGGGCCTCAAGCGCAGCGATCGGCTCCTTGCCGTACGGACTGTCGTGATAGACGAGGCTGATCTTCTTGCCCTTCAGCTTGTCGAAACCGCCCCACTCCTTGGCGATGTGCTGCACGGCAACGTCGGCCGCGGTCCAGTAGCTGCCGACAATCGGGAAATTCCACGGAAAGACGCCGCCATTGCGGCTTTCAGAACGGCCGTAACCCATGGTCAGCAGCGGAATCTTGTCGCCCACGACCTTCTCGGTGAGCGCGAAAGTGATGCCGGTCGAAAGCGGCGAGAAGTATGCGGCACCCGTCGGGCCCTTGCTCTTCATCCGCTCGTAGCACTCGACGCCCTTGTCGGTGGCGTAGCCGGTCTCGCATTCCTCGGGCGTGAGCTTGACGCCATTGATGCCGCCGTCGCGCTCGTTGAGCATGTTCCAGTAGTCGATCACGCCGTTGGCGAACGGAATGCCGTTCGGCGCGTATGGACCGGTGCGATAGACCAGCGATGGCACGAACTGTTCGCCCTGCGCCATCGTGGGCGTCGCCGGCGCTGCGATCGCGGCGGCTCCGATAGCAGCGGCAAGAACCAGAGTTCCTCGAAGCATTGTTTCCTCTCCTAGACGGTCCGGCCGCACGGCCGGAGCTGCAACACAGGTGCTTGTTTTTGCAGGACCATTCGCGGCCCCGAAACTGCGGTTAGCCTAAGCCTTCAATAGGGGAATGGCCAGAGTTTGAGCTTCTCCTTGGCGGTCAGCCAAAGCCTTGCAAAACCATGGGGTTCGACGATCAGCAGCCAGCAGATCAGCGCCCCTGTGACGATGAAGACCAGCAGCGAAACGGTTTCGACCGAGATCGGGATGCCGAGCGCGTGCGGCACCTGATCGAGCAGGATCGGCAGCACCAGAATGAAGGCTGCGCCGAGGAAAGAGCCGAGGATCGAACCGAGCCCGCCGATGATGACCATGAACAGAATCTGGAACGAGCGGTCGATGTTAAATGCGAGCGGCTCCCAGGAGCCGAGGTAGACGAACGCCCAGAGCGCGCCGGCCACGCCGATGATAAACGAGGAGATCGCAAAGGCTGACAGCTTTGCATAGAGCGGGCGAATGCCAATCAGCTCCGCCGCGATGTCCATATCGCGGATCGCCATCCACTGCCGGCCGAGGTTGCCGCGCACCAAATTCTTGGCAAGGAACGCAAACACGACGACAAAGAGCAGGCACAAAATGTAACGCTCGATCGGCGAATTAACGAACAATCCGAAGAACTCGAGCTGCGGCGCATTTACAGATCCTGACGGCGTGTAGTTGGTGAACCACCTGATCCGCGCGAACACCCAATCGAAGAAGAACTGCGCGGCGAGTGTCGCGACGGCGAGATACAGCCCCTTGATGCGCAGGCTTGGAATGCCGAACACGATGCCGACGATGGCCGCCATCAATCCGCCGAGCAGGATCGACGGCAGCACCGGCAGCGGCGGGATTTTCAGAAACAGAATTTCCACGCCGGTGCCGAATTTATATGCGCTGTAAGCGCCGATCGCCATGAACGCGCCGCTGCCGAGCGAAAGCTGGCCGCAGTAGCCGGTCAGGATGTTGAGACCGATCGCGGCGAGCGACAGGATGAGGAACGGAATCAAGATGGCGCGCAGCAGATATTCACTGCCGAACGGCCAGACGTGAAACTGTGCGAGCAGCGGGATCCCGATGAACGCAAACGCCAGCAGCAGCCACAACGCGATGCGGTCCTGGCGGATCGGGAAGATCGCCATGTCCGCGGTGTAGGTTGTCTTGAACTGTCCGGCTTCGCGATAAAGCATTCTTGCGCCTCGCCTCTCTCCACTCTCATTCCGGACGCCGCGAAGCGGCGATCCGGAATCCAGACGCGATCACCGACATCCGATCTGGATTCCGGGCTCGCGAGCTTCGCTCGCGCCCCGGAATGACGGCGGGTGAGTTTCTAGCCATAAGCTATACCCGTTCAATAATGCGTTCGCCGAACAGGCCCTGCGGCCGAAACATCAGCACCAGCAGCGCCAGCACGTAGCCGAACCAGTATTCGATGCCGCCGCCCATGAACGGACCGAGATAAACCTCGGCGAGCTTCTCTCCGGCGCCGACGATCAGCCCGCCGATGATCGCGCCCGGCACCGAGGTGAAGCCGCCGATGATGAGGACCGGCAGCGCCTTGAGCGCGAGGAACGTGATCGAGAACTGCACGCCCAGCTTGGTGCCCCACACCGTCGCGGCCACCAGCGCCACCAGCCCCGCGACCAGCCACACCACGAACCAGATCCATGAGATCGGTATGCCGACCGACTGCGCCGCGGCGTGATCGTCGGCGACGGCACGCAGCGCACGGCCGGTCTTGGTGTGTTGGAAGAACAGCGCAAGTCCGGCGACCAGAACGCCGGCGATCAGCCCGCCCCAGACGTCTAGCTTGTTGAGCAAGATGCCCCCGGGAAAGACGCTCTCAAACAGGAACCACACATCGGTCGGGAACAGCTTGAGGGGATAAATCTCGGCGCCGAAGATCATCTGCGACACGCCTTCGAGTACGAAGGTAATGCCGATCGTCGCCATGAACAGCGTCAGCCCGTCCTGGTTCACCAGCGGACCGAGCACGAAGCGCTCGATGATCCATGCCGTCAGCGCCATGATCGCCGCCGCAAACAGCAGCCCGAGGATCACCGCGGCCCAGAACGGCAAGCCCTTCGCCACCAGAAAGTCGAGCGGGCGCACCAGCGCGAGGCCGGCGAGCAGCACCATCGCCCCTTGCGCGAAATTGAACACGCCGGACGCCTTGAAGATCAGGACGAAGCCCAGCGCGACCAGCGAATACAGCACGCCGGAAAGCAGGCCGCCGATCAACACCTCAAGGACCTGTCCAAAAACAACCACGCTGACCTCTCAATGCACTGAATTCTCTAGTGTGCGACGCCGAGATAGGCGTCGATGACGTTCTGGTTGCGCTTGACCTCATCGGGCGTGCCGTCGGCGATCTTGACACCGTGATCCAGCACCACCACACGGTCGGACAGGTCCATCACCACGCCCATGTCGTGCTCGATCAGCGCGATGGTGGTGCCGAAATGATCGTTCACGTCGATGATGAAGCGCGACATGTCCTCTTTCTCCTCGAGGTTCATTCCGGCCATCGGCTCGTCGAGCAGGAGGAGATCGGGCTCCATGGCGAGCGCGCGGCCGAGCTCGACGCGCTTTTGCAAGCCGTAGGGCAAGCGCGCCACCTGAATTTTGCGGATCGCCTGGATCTCCAGAAAGTCGATGATCTCCTCGACGCGTTGACGATTCTCGATCTCTTCGTTGAGCGCCGGACCATAGCGGAGCAATTGCCAAAGGAAGCCTCGCTTCATCTTCAGCGTGCGGCCGGCCATGATGTTGTCGAGCGCGCTCATGCCTTTGAACAGCGCGACGTTTTGGAATGTGCGGGCGATGCCGCCGCGCGCTGCCTCGGAAGGCCGCATCGCGTCGCGGGTCTTGCCCTTGAATGTGATCTTGCCGTGCTGCGGGTGATAGAAGCCGTTGATGACGTTGAGCATCGAGGTCTTGCCGGCACCGTTGGGACCAATGATGGCGCGGACCTCACCCTTCCTAATGTCGAACGAAACGTCGCGTAGCGCATGCACGCCGCCGAACGACAGCGACACGGTTTCGACCGAGAGCAGCACCTCGCCGGCGGCGATCTCATTCGCGGCAGGAGCCCTCATGGCTGCACCAGGCGCGGGCGGCGCGAACTCCCCTCCCCCCGCGAGCGAAGCGAGTGGTGGGGAGGGGTCGGGGGTGGGGGGAACTGCATGCGGAGAGCCCCCCACCCCGGTGCACTTCGCGCGCCGGCCCTCCCCGCCGCTTCGCGGAGGGAGGGTAAGAGAGAGCGCTGCGCGCGCCACAACATCATGCCGCCTTCTCCGTCGTGGGAGCGGCCGCCACGTCGCGGATTTTCAGCATGGCGGACAGCATTCCCTTGCGGCCGTCCTCGAACGTCACCTCGGTCGAAATCGCCGCTTCGCTGGAGCCATCGTAGAGCGCCCTGATCAGCGGATCGTAGCGCTCGGAGATGAAGCCGCGGCGCACCTTTTGCGTGCGCGTCAGTTCCCCGTCGTCGGCGTCGAACTCCTTGTGCAGAATAAGGAAGCGCTTGATCTGCGCACCGGCGGTTGCCTTGTCGGCGGCGAGCGCGCGGTTGGTCTCCTCGACGTTCTTCGCGATCATGTCGTAGACCAGCGGATGCGCGGCCAGCTCCTGGTAGGAGCCATAAACCACGTTGTTGCGCTCGGCCCAGCTTCCAACCGCGGTGAGGTCGATGTTGATCATCACGGCGACGAAGTCGCGCCGGTCGCCGAACGCCACCACCTCGCGGATGTTGGGGAAGAATTTGAGCTTGTTCTCGATGTACTTCGGCGGAAACAGCGTGCCGTCGGTGAGCTTGCCGACGTCCTTGGCGCGATCGATAATTTTCAGGTGCCCGGTCTTCTGGTCGAAAAAACCGGCGTCACCGGTCTTCACATAGCCGTCCGGCGTCATCGCCTCTTTGGTTTTCGCCTCGTCCTTGAAATAGCCGACGAACTGACCGGGTGACTTGAACAGCACCTCACCGTTATCGGCGATCTTGATGTCGACGTTCGGCACCGCCGGTCCGACGGTGTCGGAATAGATCTGCCCGTCCGGTTGCGCCGTCACGTAGAGGAAAGCTTCGGTCTGGCCGTAGAGCTGCTTCAGGTTCATCCCAAGCGAGCGGTAGAACAAGAACAGATCGGGCCCGATCGCCTCACCGGCAGTGTAGGCGACGCGCACGCGCGAGAGGCCGAGCACGTTCTTCAGCGGTCCATACACCAGAACCTTGCCGAGCGCATAGGCTACCCGCCCGCTGACCGGCACGCTCTCGCCGTTGAGAATCTTCTCGCCGTGGCGCCGCGCCACGCCGATGAAGTAGTGGAACAGCTTGCGCTTGATGAAGCTCGCGTCCTCCATGCGGATCATGACCCGGGTAAGCATCATCTCGAACGTGCGCGGTGGTGCGAAGTAGAACGTCGGGCCGATCTCGCGCAAATCCTGGATCGCCGTCTCGGCGCTTTCCGGGCACGCCGTGCAGAATCCCGCAACCAACTGCTGCGCGTAGTTGAGATAGTGATCGCCGACCCAGGCGATCGGAAGGTAGGCCAGCGCTTCATCCTGGTCGGTGAGCCTGTCGAACGCGACAGTGTCGCGCGCGGCGTTGATGCAGCCCCGCGCTGAAAGCATGACGCCCTTGGACTGGCCGGTCGTGCCCGACGTGTAGAGGATGATCGAGGTGTCCGACCCTTTGCCGGCTGCGATCTCATTGTCGAGCCATTGCGCGACCTTGGGATCGGCTGCCATCGCGGCGCGGCCGTCGGCGATCACCTCGTCGATGTGGCGCAGGTTGGCACGGTCGTAGTCGCGCAGGCCTTTCAACTCGTCATAGACGATGGTCTTGAGCTTCGGCACTTGCTCCGACACAGAGAGGATTTTGTCGACCTGCTCCTGGTCCTCCACCGCGGCGAACTTCACCTCGGCGTGGGCAAGGACGTAAGCGAGCTCGTTTGCCACCGCGTCGGCATAGACCGGGACCGGCACCGCGCCGAGCGCCTGCGCCGCCATCACCGAGGCGTAGATTCTCGGCCGGTTGGCGCCGACGATCGCGATCGCATCGCCGCGCCGCACGCCCAGGCGGTTGAGACCCACCGCATAGGCGCGCACCTCGTCGAGCAGGCGCGCCCAGCTCCAGGTCTGCCAAATCCCCAAGTCCTTGTGGCGCAACGCGGGCCGGTCGGCGAATAGCTGCGCGTTGCGCAGCAGCAGCTTCGGAAAGGTATCCGCCTGCGCTTGCGCGCCCGAATGGCTCTGGGCGCTGGCCTCGGCTGCCACCGCGTCCTCCGTTGGCCGCGCTGGTCCCGCCGCGCGGCCTGCTCCCCTTCCCGCTGTCCCCCAGCGAGTTCACCTTTGATAAGAATTGACCGTCGCCGAAGGGTCAAGCCTTGCTAAAGTCGCGGTGCTACGAAGGCGTCATGGCCGGGCTTGTCCCGGCCATCCACGTCTTGCTTTGATGCACAATAAGGCGTGGATGTCCGGCGCCATAGGCGAGCGAAGCGACGCCGTCCTTCGGACGGCTATGGCCGGGCATGAAGTTGGAAAGAGGCTTGCAATGGGTGAATTTGCAATCGGTCAGTCAGTGCCCCGCTTTGAAGACCCGAGGCTGCTGCGCGGCGGGGGGCAATATGTGGACGACATTGTGCTGCCACGGATGGCGTTCGGCCATGTGCTGCGCTCGCCCCATGCTCACGCCAAAATCCGCAAGATCGACATCGCCGCAGCCAAGGCGGCGCCCGGCGTGCTGGCGGTGCTGACCGGCGAGGACTGGATCAAGTCCGGCTGGGGCAACATGCCGGTGCCGGCCACTCACAAGCGCCGCGACGGCTCACCGAACTTCCAGCCGCCCTACCCCGCATTGGTCAAGGACCGCGTCCGCTTCATCGGCGATTACGTCGCCTTCGTGGTTGCCGAGACCAAGAATCAGGCGATGGATGCCAGCGAGCTAATCGAGGTGGACTACGAGCCGCTCCCCGCCGTGCTCGGCACCGGCGATGCCGCCAAGCCTGGCGTGCCGCTCGTCTGGGAGAACTGCCCGAACAACATCTGCTTCACCGCGATCCACGGCGACAAGGCCAAGACCGAGGCCGCGTTCGCCAAGGCCGCCCACATCGTCAAGCAGCACCTCGTCATCAATCGCGTCACCACCGCCTCGATGGAGCCGCGCGGCTCGGTCGGCGACTATAATCCGATCACCGACCACTACACGATCTACACCACGCTGCAGCGCGCCCATCCCTACCGCGCCGAGCTGGCGAAGCTCGTGCTCAAGGTGCCCGAGCACAAGGTGCGTGTGATCGCGCCGGATATCGGCGGCAGCTTCGGCATGAAGTCGGCGATCTACAACGAGGTGCCGCTCTGCCTGCTCGGCTCCAAGATCACGGGGCGGCCGGTGAAATGGATGAGCACGCGCTCGGAGGCGTTTTTGTCCGACGCGATGGCGCGCGACAACGTCACCGACGCCGAGCTCGCGCTCGACAAGGACGGCACCTTCCTCGCCTTCCGCGTCAGCTCGTTCGTCAACGCCGGCGCCTATCTGCAATCCGGCTTCCAGGCCTACACCGGCAATCTCGGCACGCTGGCCGGCGTCTATCGCACGCCGGCGATGTATGTCGAATCGACCGCGGTGTTCACCCACACCCAGCCGTGCCGTCCCTATCGCGGCAACGGGCGCCCCGAGGCAGCCTACGTAATCGAACGCATGGTCGACGTCGCGGCCAAGCAACTGAAGATGGACCCGGCCGAGCTCCGGCGGAAAAACTACATCCCGCCGGAGTCGATGCCGTTCAAGACCTCGCTCACCTTCACCTACGACTCGGGCGAGTTCGAGAAGGGCATGGACATGGCGCTGAAGCTCGCCGACGTCGCGGGCTTTGCCAAGCGCAAGGCCGAGTCGAAGAAGCGCGGCAAGCTGCGCGGCCTCGGCATGTCCAACACCATCGAGCGCGCCGCGGCGCCGAGCTTCGAGGGCGCCGAGATCCGCTTCGACCGCGGCGGCACGGTGTCGATCTTCTCGGGCTCCATCAACCAGGGCCAGGGCCACGAGACCACGTTCAAGCAGGTGGTCGCCGACAAGCTCGGCATCCACCCGAACGACATCGAGTACATCCAGGGCGACACCGACAAGGTGTTCTTCGGCGAAGGCACCGGCGGCTCGCGCTCGGCCACCATGTCGGGCACAGCGTTCCACAACGCCGGCGAAAAGGTCATCACCAAGGCCAAGGCGATTGCCGCCTTCAACATGAAGGTCGACGCCGCCGACGTGAACTTCGACGAGGGCATCTTCTCCAGCACCAAGTCCAACCAGACCATGACCATCAAGGACGTGGCGCTGGCCTCGCTCAATCCCGCCAAGATTCCGAACGACATGGAGGCTGGCCTCTATGCCACCGCGGTCTACAAGGCCGACGTCGAGAACTTCCCGAACGGCGTCCACGTCTGCGAGATCGAGGTCGATCCCGACACCGGCAAGTCTGAGATCGTCCGCTACAGCGTGGTCGACGACGTCGGCACGGTGATGAACCCGCTGCTCCTCAAGGGCCAGATCGTTGGCGGCGTGGCGATGGGTGTCGGACAGATTCTGAAAGAGGACATCCACTTCGACAGTGAGGGGCAACTCACCACGGGCTCGTTCATGGACTACGCCATGCCGCGCGCCCATGACTTCTGCCCGATCGAGGTGAAGGCCAATCCGGTGCCGACCAAGACGAACCCGCTCGGCGTCAAGGGCGCGGGTGAAGCGGGCTGCGTCGGCGCCATGCCGGCGGTGGCGAACGCGTTGGTCGATGCGCTCGCCGAGTTCGGCGTTCAGCACATCGCGATGCCTGCGACGCCGGAGGTGGTGTGGCGCGCGATCGGGAATGGCAAGGGGTAAAATTGGACACGCCTTTCTATCGCAATTTGTCCAAAACTGGAATTCACTGAACACGCGGGTTGCTCGGAATTTCTGACCGTTTGGCAGGGGGCGACGAGAGCAATGCCGAACAATCGGGAACGTGCTTCGCTTCGTTGGCTCGATCCGATCGATCGGGTCTCCGAAATTCTGTTCGGCCTGATCATGGTGCTGACCAGCACGGGCACGCTCAGCGTGGTCACCGCGGGCCGCGCCGACGTCAAAACCATGATCCTGGGCGCGCTGGGCTGCAACCTGGCCTGGGGCATCATCGACGCCGGGCTTTATCTGATGGGCTGCCTCGGAGAGCGGGGACGCGGCCTCCTGAGATTGCGCACGGTCCAGCAGACCAGCGATCCTGAAGACGGCAGGCGCACGTTGGCGGACGCCCTGCCCGCGCCGCTGGTTTCCGTGCTATCGCGCGACGAGCTGGAATCGATGCGGCAAAGGCTGACCAAGCTGCCCGCGTCGCGGCAGCGTGCCGGCCTGACAAAAGACGAATGGCTCGGCGCCCTGGGTATCTGCCTGCTCGTGTTTCTTTCGACCATTCCGGTCGTCATTCCATTCCTGTTCATCGACGAGCTGCGGCCGGCGCTCCGGATTTCCAACGCCATCGCGATCGCGATGCTGTTCATGTGCGGCTATGTGTTCGCGCGAACCGCCGGACTTCGTCCGTGGCCGACCGGCCTCGTCATGGTGGCCGTTGGAGCCGTTATGGTGGGAATTGCGATCGCGCTCGGTGGCTGAGCCGAGCGGAATGTTGAGGCATTTGATTTGCGTCAAGGATAGGCTGCCCGTGCGAATAGTTTCCCTGCACCTGCGGAACCGCACCCATGAACCCGTTGCTCAAGGAAATCCGGCACAATCGCCTGCTCTGGCTGCTTGCCGTCGTGCCTATCCTGTTTGCCGCGGAAATATTTCAGCCCGATGCGCACACGCTGCTGTTCATTCTTTCCATCCTGGCCATTGTGCCTCTGGCCGCATTGCTAAGCCGCGCCACGGAATCGGTCGCAGCCAAGACAGGCGACACGATCGGCGGCCTGTTGAATGCGACGCTGGGAAATCTGACCGAGCTAATCATCGCGCTCACGGCGTTGAAGGCCGGACAATACGTGCTCGTGAAAGCGTCAATCGCCGGCGCGATTGTCACCAACGTTCTGTTCATGCTGGGTGCGTCGCTTCTGCTCGGCGGGCTTAAACATCACGTCCAGGAATACAACCGCAACAACGCGCGCCTGCAGGCGAGCCTGCTCTTCCTTGCCACGGTCGGGCTGCTGATCCCATCGGTGCTGACGGCCGACGCACCGACGGCGACGCCGGCGTTCACGCAGCAGCTGAGCCTCGGGCTAGCCGTGCTGCTGATCATTGTCTACGGACTCGGCATGGTGTTCTCGCTCAAGACACACCGCGAATTGTTCGGCAGCTCGAAGCATGCCGAACACGACGAAGAAGTGTGGCCCACGAGCCTGGCCTTGGCGACGCTGGCCGGCGTCACGGTGCTTGTCGCGCTAACGAGCGAGATATTCGTCGAATCCATGCAGCATGCGGCGAAGGCGTTCGGGATGTCGCCAGCGTTCGTCGGTTTCATCATTGTGGCATTGGTCGGTGGCGCGGCGGAAATGGTCGCCGCGTTTTCCGGCGCCCGCAAGAACCGGTTGGATCTCACCGTAGGCATCGCGCTCGGCAGCGCATCCCAGATCGCGTTGTTCGTCGCGCCCGTGCTGGTGCTGCTCAGCTACGTCATGGGTCCGTCGCCCATGAACCTGCAATTCTGGCCCGGTGCGATCGTTATGATGATGATCGCGACCATGACCGCGTTCCTGGTCACCAGCGCAGGGCGTTCGGCCTGGTTTGTCGGCGTGCTCGTTGTGAACGTGTACCTGATCTTCGCCTTGGCGCTCTACCTGCTGCCGCCGCAGGTGCAATGAAGGCTGTGACACATGCGTTGTAGAATTCTTCTCGTGATCGGCATCATGCAAGGTTGCCTTGGAGGATTCGCCGGTGAAACGGCGCACGCCCAGAGTCCGGCGCTGCCGTCGGATGGCGGTTCGAGCAAATCGATCAATCTCGGCGGCCGCGGCTGGGGCGGAGCTGAGACCCCCCGAGCGCCTGGAGAGCGCGAAGGCGAGACGCTCCAATTCAGCGCCAAGGCGGGCATTGCATCGGACTACATCTATCGCGGCACCACGCTTTCCGATCGCAAGCCGGCGGTCGGCGCCGGCGTCGAAGCGACGTACAGGTGGCTTTATGCCGGGGCCACCGTGGCCTCCGTAAAATTGCCGACCGACCCGTCGTCCGAGATCACGGTGAGCGGCGGTGTACGTCCGACGCTCGGCCCCATCGAATTCGATATCGGCGCCACCTATTTCGCCTATCCCGGCGAAAGACCCGGCGGTCCGACCGACGGCATCGAATATTGGGAGGCGGCCTTCCGCGGCGTTGCTCCGATTGGAGAATCCATCCGCGTCGCCGCCGGCTACGCCTATTCTCCCAACGTCTCCAACACCGGCGCGTGGAGCCAGTATGCGGCGGCCGGGTTTGGCTACGAAGTGCCGGCTCGGCTGCTTCCGCAGGACGTGGGCGTCTCGTTCACGGCCGCGGCCGGCTACTCATGGTTCGGCAATCAGTCGCTTGCGCTCGGCGGATTCGAATTGCCCGCCTATCTCAACTGGCAGGCGGGCGTGACCTTCAGTCACAAATTCCTCAACATCGATCTGCGATACTACGACACCAATCTCTCGAAGGAGAACTGCTACGTCTTCACCGGCGATCCGAATGCGGCGTCTGGCGGCCGCATCAATCCCATCACCAACCCCGATGGCCTGATGTCCCGCTGGTGCAGCGCTACCCTCGTTGCGAAGATCTGGTTTGCATTGAACTAGCCTCGGAGAATGAATGCCCATGGCGTGGACCTATGCGCTCAGCGACATTCATGGCTGCCTGACCAAGCTCGAAGGGCTGATGGAACGGTGCCGTGCCGACGGCGGAGATTCCGCCAAATTCGTTTTCCTCGGCGACTACATCGACCGCGGACCGGACACCCGAGGCGTGCTCGAATTTGTGATCGGCCTGCAGCGGCGCATGCCAAGTCAGGTCGTTTGCCTCTGCGGCAACCACGAGGACCTGGCGCTCAACGCGATCGACGACGCCCGCCAAATCGACCAGTGGGTGGTCTACAACGGCGGCGACAAGGCGCTGGCGAGCTACGGCGCGACGCGCCCGTCCGAGGTCCCTGCCGATCACGTCGCATGGCTTCGCGGCCTGAAGACGCATCACGACGACGGGCGGCGCTTCTTCGTTCACGCCGGCATCGATCCCGCCCGGCCGCTCGGCAAGCAGGACCGGCACGATCTGCTCTGGATGCGGGAGCCGTTCCTGTCCGACCCGCGCGATCACGGCCGCTTCGTCGTGCACGGCCACACCCCGGTGCGCGGTGGCCAGCCCGACCTGCGGGTCAACCGGGTCAACATTGACACCGCCGCGGTGCTGGGCGGACCGCTCACCGCGGCGGTGTTTGATGACGGCAAGGCCGGGCCGATCGGGTTTTTGCAGCAACCCTGACCGTCGTCCTGGCCCGCGTTATCTCAGGTGTTTGCCGGCATCCCACCCCTGCTTCGCGAGATGCGCTTCGCCGAAATGCAGCGGCTCATCCTCGAGCGGAGTCGCGAACGTGTCGTTCCAGCGGTTGAGAAAGCCGAACATCGCGATCACACCGACGATCTCGACCACTTGGTCATCGCTCCAGTGCTTGCGCAGCTCCAGGAACATCTCGTCGGTGACCTCGTTCGGCACGCAGCCGGCAGCCACAGCGACGTCCAGCGCGGCGCGCTCGGCCGGGCTGAACAGAGGGCTGGTCTTGTAGTCCCAGACGGCATCGAGCTTCTGCTGCTCGACGCCAAGCTTGGCGGCGCCTTCTGCGGTGTGCGCCATGCAATAGCGGCAACCGGCCGCGCGGCTCGCAACATGCGAGATCAGCCGCTTGAGCTTCAGATCGACCTGACCCTGCGGATCCCAGATCGCGGCGCTCAACTGAGCATACGCCTTCGTCATCTTCGGATTGCGCTGCATGATCAGCATGCTGTTGGGAATGAATCCCATGCGCTTGCGGGCCGATTCGAACTGCTCCTTGAGCTCCGGCGTGTGCTCGGCGGCGAGCGGTGCGAGGCGGGGCAAGGGAAGGGTTCTCTGATCCATGGCGTTCTCCTTGGCTACAGCCATACTCGCAGATTGAGCCGATATGTTCGACTCACGTTCCGCTTACTCTCCGAGCTCCAGCGCCCAATACTTTTTGCCTGACGAAGAAGTGGCCGACGCCAGTCCATACCGCGTCAGGCTCGGGATCAGCATGTTGCTGCGATGACCGGACGAATTGGACCACTGCTTGATCACGCAGGCAGTGTCCTTGCAGCCGTAGGCGACGTTCTCCGCCCGCGCGCCGCGCGGTCCACGCTGCTCCTTGAAGCCGTCGTGGTTGAGGTTGTCGCGCCGTGCCATGTCGGCCGCATGCGAGCTTGCCATCGCGGTGAGCGCGACGTCTGATCGCAGTTGACTCAAGCCGTTGGCGGCGCGGAAGCCGTTGAGCGTGGTCGCGGTTTCCGGCGTGCCGATGAACGACCCGCAGCCGGCAAGCGCCAGCATGATCGGCAGTGCCTTTATCGCGTCCGGAGTTTTCATCGTCCTCGCCCTGTTCATCGCCCGGCAAAATTGCCAAGATCGCACCAAGAAAACAATGGATGCGCTGGCACGCGCGCGTCCCGGGAGGATGCCATGAGGAACTCGCGCGCGATCGCAGCGTTGACACTGGCTGCCGGCTTTCTTGTGGCCGTTGCGGCAGCCGCTTCGGCGCAGACCTATCCCAACCGCACCATCACGCTGATCGTGCCCTTCCCGGCGGGCGGCACCACCGACGCAATCGCCCGCGCGCTCGGCGAAACCCTGTCGCAGAACCTCGGTCAGCAGATCGTGATCGAGAACGTCGGCGGCGCCGGCGGCAGCATTGGCGCCACCCGCGTGGCGCGGGCAGCTCCCGACGGCTACACCATCCTACTGCACCAGCCCGGACTTGCCGCGGCGAAGACCCTGTATCCGAAACTGCCGTTCGATCCAGAGAAGGACATCGCCGGCATCGGCCTGATCAATACCTCGGCATCGATCATCTCCGGGCGCGCCAGCCTGCCGCCGAACAACATGAAGGAGCTGCTGGCCTGGGCCAAGGAGCCGAGCCGCAACCCGACCATGGCGCACGCGGGCGTCGGCGCGTTCGGACATCTGTGCGGCGTGCTGTTCGCGCAGGAGGTCGGCATGAAGGTCCAGCAGGTGCCCTACAAGGGTGGCGGACCGGCGCTCAACGACCTGGTCGCCGGCCATGCCGACCTGAGCTGCCTGTCGGCTGCCATCGCCGGCGAGTTGATCAAGACTGGCAAGCTGAAGGGGTACGGCGTGGTAGTGAAGAACCGCTTCGCCGGCCTGCCGCAGGTCGAGACCCTGATCGAGGCCGGCTACAAAAACCTCGATCTGCAATTCTGGCACGCGCTGTTCGCGCCGGCCGCTACGCCGCGGCCGGTGATCGACCGGCTCAACGCCGCGCTGCGCCAGTCATTCACCAACGACCGCGTGCGCGCGATCTTCGACAAGAATGGCATGGAGCTTTACCCCGCCGCGGAGCAGACGCCGGAAGCGGCGACCGCCATGCTCAAAAGCGAGATCAAGCGCTGGGGCGACGTGATCCGCGCCAACAACATCGAGGTGCAACAGTAGCGCGTTCGTACAGCGTGTCCTACGCCGGCTTCGCGGTGAGCGCCGCGAGCTGCGCGTTCTTGCGCGCCAACTCTTCCTCCAGGCGGCCGATGTTCTGGAACAGCCGCTCGCTGGTGAGCCGCAGGAAGAAGAAACCGAATTCCGGGTTCTGGAAGTACAGCTCCTTGACCATCTGGTAGCTGGCGGTGAGCACCTGGCCGTCTTCGACACAGTCGATAGTCTGGGTCCGCGTGTTGCCAGGCGAGATCAAGCCGAGCTCGCCGAACACCTGGCCGAGCGGTATCTCGATCCCCAACTCGACCAGGCGATAACGCCCGCTCACGCTGTAGTACATGGCGTCCGCGACATCGCCCTTGCGGAACACGACATCGCCTTTCTTGAGATGCCGGCCGGACATGTAAGGCATCAGCCAGTCGATCGAGGACTGGTCGGAGGCCGCAGCACGCTCCACGTCGGCGATCAGCCTGTGCATCTGGAACAACCGCAGGCCGTTGAGCGGCAGCAGGATGCAATTGAGGATGAGGGTGGGATAAACTTGGCCGAAAACGCCGTAGATGATGAACAGCGAGTTGCAGATCATGCTCACGATCCGCAGCGGGATCATGGTCTTCATCGCGCAGGTGACGATGCTCGCCACCACGGCCGCGTAGCCGAACCACTGCGGCCACGTCACGCTGCTGATCCAATCCATATCCCGTCTCCAAGCTGGACTGGCCCCTCGGCCCGGTCGCGTTCTTCACATCGCCCTGAAAAGTTTGGCTTATTGCCGCGCGCCCGTCGAGGTGGGCAAAGTCAGGATTGACCCGCAATGGGGTGAACATTCCGTGACGTCTTGGCGGCATGTTAGGCTGCCCAGCTTGCGTGCATCACGCGGGCAAGAGAATTGAAGGGAAGGAATGCCATGGACTTCGTGCGGGTTGCAATTTCCGCGGCGGTGCTGATTACCCTGTCCACAGCGGTGCCGGCGCAGGCGCAAACCTATCCCAGCCGCACGGTCCAGATCGTCAATCCGACGCAGGCAGGCGCCACCACCGACGTGCTCGCGCGCGTGCTTGCCAACGGCATGGCGAGCCGGCTCGGCCAGCAATTCGTGATCGTGAACCGGCCGGGCGCGGGTGGCGCGATCGGCACCGCAGCGGTCGCCCGCGCCGACGCGGATGGCTATACGCTGTGGTTCGGCGCGGTCTACACGTTGTCGGTTCTGACCAAGCTGAAAGAGACCGAGGCCGGTTACGCCCCAAACGCGCTCGTGCCAGTTTGCCAGACGGTGTCGAACGCGATGGTGATCGTGGTGCGGCAGGAGTCGCCCTACAAAACGCTCGCCGATCTCGTGAAAGCCGCGCAAGCCAATCCAGGCAAGCTCAACTATGGGCACCAGGGGGCCGGTTCGATCCCGAACCTGTCGGTCGAGGAATTCCTTGACGCCGCAAACCTCAAGATCAATTCGATTCCGTTCCGCGGCGATCCCGCCGTCATCACCGCCTTACTCGGCGACAACATCGACGCCGGCGGGCTGGTGCAGGGCACGGCTGCCGCGGCGCGCGACAAACTCCGCATCCTCGGCATCTTCGCGGAGGAGCCGCACCCCGGATTCCCCGGCGTGCCGACCGTGAAGGAGCAAGGTTACGACGTGGCCCCGATCAGCTTCGGCGGCCTGATGGCGCCGGCCGGCACGCCCGAGCCGGTGATCGCGCGGCTTGCCGAGGCATGCGAAAGCGCGGCGAAGGATGAAGCCTACCTGAAGGCTGCAAAGGCCGGCGGCCAGCCGGACAACTACTATGCCGACCGCAAGGTGTTCGGCGAGCGTCTCGCGCGTGACATCGCGGCGAAGGACCGGCTGCTGAAGAAGATGGGATTGGGGCGGTAGCAACGCCGCAACAGCACTCACTGCGGGACGGTCATCAGCTCCAGCAGGTGGCCGTCCGGATCCTTGAAATAAAGGCCTTGTCCCCCGCCCCAATCGTTAAGCTGGCCGTCTTCAGTGCTCCAAGGTGCGCTGCCGTAGACGATCCCGGCTTTCCGGATGCGGCCGAGGATGGCGTCGAACTCGGTCTTGCTGACATGGAAAGCGTAATGGTGGTTCTCGAACTTGGCGTCCTCGTCGCTGAACAGCAGCGTAAAGCCCTTGTTGACGCGAACCGGCGCGAAGAAATCCGTGCGGCCGCGTTTCAAGCCGAAGATTTTCGCGAAGAACTTGGCAGCGGCCACCTTGTCGCGCACCGGAACGATGGTGTGGTTCAGGGTGATCGTCACTGGAGACTTTCCTCCCCGGTCACTCCGCGGCCTTGAGCAGCGGCGGCTTGCCGGAGCGGAACTGCTCCAAAAGCGCCGCTTCGTCGGCCTTGGCCGCATCAAGGTGCCGCGCTTTGACGTGGCCGTAGCCACGGATCTTTTCGGGGATCGCGGCGAGCGCCACGGCGAGCGGATGATTGACCGGCGTAAGCTTGGCCATCAACTCCTCAAGCAGCGTTTCGTAGTCGGCGATCAGCTTTCGTTCGACCTTGCGTTCGTGCGAATAGCCGAACGGATCGAACGCGGTCCCGCGCAGGAACTTGAGCTTCGCAAGCACACCGAACGCGCTCATCATCCACGGACCAAATGATGTCTTGCGCGGCACGCCGGTCACCGGATCGGGCTTCGTCCAAAGCGGCGGCGCAAGGTGGAACTCGAAACGCAAATCCTGGCCGTCGAACGTCGAGGCGACCTGCTTGAGGAAGTTGCCGTCGGTGTAGAGCCGCGCGACCTCGTACTCGTCCTTGTAGGCCATCAGCTTGAAGAGATAGCGCGCCACCGCCTCCGCGAACCCGCACTGGCCGGGCGCCTTGGCCGCCTCGGCGTCCTTGGCCCTCTCCACCAGCGCGTGGTAGCGCCCCGCATAGCGCGAGCTCTGATAGGCGGTGAGGAATTCGACGCGGCGCTCGACCATCTCGTCGAACGACTGTGACAGCCGCTGGTTCTCGTCGGCCTGCGCAGGCTTCGCCAGCGCTTCGACACCTGCCGGATCGACCGCGGCGCGGCGGCCGAAGCGAAAGGCGGCAACATTCACCTTCACCGCCTCGCCGTTGAGCGCGATGGCCTGTTCGATTGCCTCGCCGCTGAGCGGAATGGCGCCGAGCTGGTAGGCATAGCCGACCAGGAACACGTTGGCCGCGAGCGTCGAGCCAAACAGCGCGCTCGCGATCCGGTTGGCATCGATGAAATGCGCATGCTCGGCACCCGACGCGTTCGAAATCGCGCGCTTGAGCCGCTCGGTTGGCAGCGAGAAATCGGCGTTGCGAGTGAAATCGCCGGGCAGGAACTCGGCCAGGTTGACCACCATCGCGGTCTGGCCGGGCTGCACCGCGGCCAGCACCTTCTTGTTGCCAGCCACCACGATGTCGCCGCCCAGCACCAGATCGGCGCCGCCCGCCGCAACGCGGATGGCGTGGATGTCCTCGGCACGCTCGGCGATCCGCATGTGGCTGTAGACCGCGCCGCCCTTCTGCGCGAGGCCGGCCATGTCGATGATGCCGACACCCTTGCCTTCGAGATGCGCCGCCATGCCGAGGATGCCGCCGATGGTGACGACACCGGTGCCGCCGACGCCGGTGACGATGATGCCGTAGGTCTGGCCCATGGGAGGCAGCTTGGGCTCGGGTAATGGCGGCATCGGCGCGTCGAGATTGGCGCCGACGCCCTGCTTCAGCTTGGCGCCATGCACCGTGACAAAGGACGGGCAGAAGCCTTTGACGCAGGAATAGTCCTTGTTGCAGGACGACTGGTCGATCACGCGTTTGCGGCCGAACTCAGTCTCCAGTGGCTGCACCGACACGCAGTTCGACTGCACGCCGCAGTCGCCGCAGCCCTCGCAGACCAGCTCGTTGACGATGACGCGCTTGTCGGGATCGGGGAACGTGCCGCGCTTGCGACGGCGGCGCTTCTCGGCGGCGCAGGTCTGGTCGTAGATCAGCACCGTGGTGCCGGGAATTTCCGACAGCACCTTCTGCACCGCCTGCAAATCGTCGCGATGATGGAAGCTGATGCCCTTCGGCCATTCGATGCCCGGCGGGTATTTCTTCGGCTCGTCGCTGACGACGACGACGCGCTTGGCGCCTTCCGCCGCCACCTGCGCGGCGATCTGCCAGACGGTGAGGCCACCGTCGTGCATCTGACCTCCGGTCATGGCGACGGCGTCGTTGAACAGGATCTTGTAAGTGATGTTGACGCCCGACGCGATTGCGGCGCGGATCGCCATGTAGCCCGAGTGGTTGTAGGTGCCGTCGCCGAGATTCTGGAAGACATGGCCGCGCTTGGAGAACGGCGCCTCGCCGATCCAGTTGGCGCCCTCGCCGCCCATGTGGGTGTAGCCCTGGGTCGAACGATCCATCCATTGCGCCATGAAATGGCAGCCGATGCCGGCATAAGCGCGCGAGCCGGCCGGCACCACGGTCGATGAATTGTGCGGGCAACCAGAGCAGAAGTACGGCGTGCGCACCGCCACGTCCTGCGTCACCGCCAGCACGCGTTGCGCTTCCTTGAGCCGCGCGACATGGCCGGCGATCTGCTCGTTCGGCGCGACCTTGAGGAGTTCTTCGCCGATACAAATAGCAACATCGTTCGGGTCGAGCGCACCCTTGACCGGGAACAGCCAGTTGCCCTGCTCGTCCTTCTTGCCGACGACGACCGGCTGGTTAGCTGTGCCATACAGCTCCTCGCGAACCTGGACCTCGATCAGCGAGCGCTTCTCCTCGACCACGATGATGAGATCAAGCCCCTTGGCGAACTCGGCGAGGTCCTGCCTGCTGATGGGCCACGGGCAGCCGACCTTGTAGATCCGCAGTCCCAGGTCGTTGCAGCGCACCTCGTCGATGCCGAGTTCGTCGAGCGCCTGGCGCACGTCGAGGTAGGCCTTGCCGGTGGTGATGACGCCGATCTTGGCGTTGCGGCCGCCCGAGGTGATGACCCGGTTCAATTTGTTGGCACGGATGAAGGCGAGCATGGCGTCGCGCTTGTAGTCGTGCAGCCGTGCCTCCATGCCGAGGAACGTGTCGCCGAGTCGAATGCCAAGCCCGCCTTCCGGCATCGCGAAATCGGTCGGCGTGACGATCTTGATGCGCTCCAGGCTGCCGTCGATCACCGCGGTCGATTCCACCGTCTCGTGCATACACTTGAGCGCTGCCCAGGCGCCGGTGTAGCGCGACATGGCGAAACCGTAGAGGCCGTAATCCAGAATCTCCTGCACGCCGGCCGGGTTCAGGATTGGAATCATCACGTCGACGAAGTGATATTCGGACTGGTGCGCGGTGGTGGACGATTCGGCGGTGTGGTCGTCGCCCATCAAGGCCAGCACGCCGCCGTGCTTCGAGGTGCCGGCGAAATTGGCGTGGCGGAACACGTCGCCGGTGCGGTCGACACCCGGCCCCTTGCCGTACCAAATACCGAATACGCCGTCGTACTTGCCCTCGCCCCGCAGCTCGGCCTGCTGCGAGCCCCACAGCGCGGTCGCCGCCAGGTCCTCGTTGATGCCCGGCTGGAACACCACGTCGTTCTTTTGCAAAAGCGCAGCGACGCGCTGAAACTGATAGTCCAGGCCGCCGAGCGGCGAGCCGCGATAGCCGGTGACGTAGCCCGCGGTGTTGAGCCCGGCGCGGCGGTCGAATTCCTTCTGCATCAGCGTCAGACGGACCAGCGCCTGATAGCCGGTGACGAACACGCGGCTTTTGGTCAGGTCGTACTTGTCGTCGAGCGTGACGTGGTTGAGCGACATGCGGGCCCCGCCCAGTGTGCCTTGGCATGACCGAGTCTGCCAAGGCTGGAATCGAAGAGATATAGCCGGGTTGCCGCGCCAGCAATGCTGCCCGTAAAAACCGACAGCTCCTGTCGTCGCGAATTGATGGCCGGCAACGAAATGTCCGCCGGAGCCGCCGCCACGCACATTGGCGCAACGCAGCACAGGCCCTGCCAATCGCGCCCCGCCGTGCTACATTGCCGCCTCATTCCGGAGGTCAGGCCATGAACCAGCACGCCAATCCCGCCACCACCGCCCCGTCCGGCATTTCGCCCGCCGAATGGCAGGCACGGACCGACCTCGCCGCCGTGTACCGGCTGTGCGCCCATTACGGTTGGGACGACATCATTTACAACCACTGCTCCATGCGGGCGCCCGGCGAACCGACCAAGTTCCTGATGAAGCAGCACGAGTTGCTCTGGACGGAGGTGACGGCCTCGAATCTGCGCAAGGTCGACATGAACGACGACCTCGACGAAAAGGCCGGCGTCAACCGCCCTGGCTTCACGCTGCATGGCGGCGTCCTCAAGGGGCGCCCGGACGTCAATTGCGCCGTGCATGTCCACACCGAGATCGGCTTCGCCATCTCCGGGCTCAAGAGCGGGCTGCGGATGGTCTCGCAGCAGGCGATCCGCTTCTACAAGCGGATCGGCTATCACGCCTACGAAGGCATCACCGAGGACTTCGCCGAGCGCGAGCGCATCAACAAGGATCTTGGACAGAACCGGGCCATGATCATGCACAACCACGGCTTGCTCACAGTGGGTACCACGGCGCGCGAAGCCTTCGTACTGATGAAGACCCTGATCGAAGCCGCCAACATCCAGCTCAAGATGGAGGCGACCGGCAGCGAGTTGCTCGAAATTCCTTCGCAGATCTGCGAAAGCACTGCGAGGCAATACGAGAAGCATGACGCGGGTCGCGGCTCCGCGGATTGGCCGGCCTATCTGCGGATGGCAGACAAGATCGATCCCAGCTATCGCAACTGACGGAGCGGTCGCTCACTGCCGAGAGCTTCATCGCGCCGGGGGCGCGACAGCGAGGGGCGTATCCTGATTAGGCAGACTCGAGGCTGGAGCATTCGTCACCGCCTAATGCTGGTGGCACTCGCGGTTGCGCTGCCGTTCCTGCTTCTGACCACGGGCATCGTCTGGAAGCTTGCCGAGAACGAACGTCAGAATCAACGCGAAGCGATTGTCTATTCCACACGCACACTGGCGAACGCAGTCGATGCACTGCTGAACAAGCAAATTGCGATCGGTCGCATTCTGGCGGCGTCTCCGACGTTGATGGCGGACAATCTTGCGGAGTTCCGCAACGAGGCCGAACGCGCGCGGCCCGGTCTCTCCGGCGGCTGGGTCTTGCTGGTGGACGAGCACGGGCAACAGCTCATCAACATCGCACGGCCGCCGGAACAGACACTGCCGCTGCGAAATCCAAACTCGATCGAACTGCAACGCGAGGCGAGACGCACCGGCGAAGTGAAGATTTCCCACGTTCGTGTCGGCCGCTTCGTGCAGCAGCCGATCATAACCATCGAAGTGCCGGTGACGCGCTCGGGCAAGCCGCCGCTTGGGCTTGCCATGATCATGGATGCCTCAGCGTTCGCAAAGCTGATGGACGACCGCCACCTGCCGGAGACCTGGATGGGCGGCCTGATCGACCGCAATGGAAATTTCGTCGCCCGGTCACGCGAACATGACCTCATGGTGGGCAAACCGGCATCGCTGGGATTTCGCTCGGCCGCGCTGAAGGCCAAGGAAGGGTGGTTTGAGTTTTCCTCGCTGGAGGGCAAAACGCTCGCCAACTATCACGTCACGTCCGAGCTCAGCGGCTGGACGATGGCGCTGGCCACCGAGAAGGCGGTGTTCGAGGCGCCAATACGCCGTACCGTTCTGATCGCCGGACTGGCCGGCGGGCTCGCGACGCTGATCGCGGTGCTGATAGCGGTCTGGGCCGCTCGCAGAATCGCGGCGCCGATCGAGCAGATCGAGCAAGGCACTCACGCGCTGTTGCGCCGCGAACAAATTACGATCCCGAAAACCGGCGTCGCGGAAGTTGACCGCGCACTCGACGCCTTCGTTGCGGCAGCCGGCACGCTGGAGCAGCACGAGAAAGACCGCGACGAGCGCGAGGCGCACGTACGGCTGATCATGCGTGAGTTGTCGCACCGCTCCAAGAACCTGCTCGCCATTGTGCTGGCGATCGCCCGGCAAACCTCGCGCACTACCAGCAATTTCGAGGAGTTCGAACAGCGATTCAACGCCCGCATTCAGGCGCTGGCCGACGCGCACGACCTGCTGGTCGAGCAGCAATGGGCCGGCGCCGCGCTGGAAGACCTGGTGCGCGCGCAGCTCTCCGCTTTCGGCACGGAGCGCGTGACCACCAGCGGGGACAAGGTCATGTTGCGCGCCGAAGCGGTGCAGAACGTCGCGCTCGCGCTGCACGAACTCGCAACCAACGCCGTGAAGCACGGCGCCCTTTCGATGCCTCAAGGCCGGATCGCGATAGATTGGACGCCGCATGGCGATGGCGGCGTCCGCCTGACCTGGCGCGAAACCGGCGGTCCACCGGTGACCGAACCCGAGCGCAAAGGGTTTGGCCGCTTCGTGCTGGAGCGTGTCACGGTCAACGCCCTCGGCTCAGGCGGCACCCAGTTCTGGCCGAGCGGGCTCGTTTGGACCTGCGACATCAACGCCGAGCACCTGGTGCAGCCGCCCGGCAAGGCCGCGCCGAAGCAAGGCCCCGACACCAAACGGCGACTGGCGTCGTAACCTGTCCTACTCGATCCCCGCGCTGACGAACGCCTGCTTCGCCACCGGCGTGCCGAGGAACGCCATGAATGCCTTGGCGGCATCCGGCGACGTCGAATTGCTCATCAGCGCGGCGTTGTAGCTCGTATAGTTCTGCACGTCCGCCGGCAGCGGCCCGACCAGCTTGAGCTGGCCCTTCACCTCGTAGAGCTTGATCTCGGTGATCGCGCCGAAGCCGATCTCTTTGCCCTTGCCTTTGATAACGTGCTCCATCACGGCCTCGCCGTTGGCGTGGCGCGTCGTCTTGGCCTTGATCTGCTCACCGACACCGAGCTTGTCGAACAGATTGGCGAGATAGATACCCGTTGAGGCGGTGTTGTAGACGAGCGAATCCGCCGCCAGCACCGAAGCCTTCAGCGCATCGGTGGTCTTGACATCGGGCATCGGGGCATCCGGCCGGATGGTGACGCCGGCACCAACCTTGCCCAGCGCAACGTGACCGTCCTTCGCGACCTTGCCCTGCTCGGCGTAAGTCTTGAGGCCGCCTGGCGGAGCGATCATGATGTCGGCGACATAACCATCGGCCATCCGTTTGGCGATCTGCGGCGCGGTGTTGAACTGAATCGAAACGGTGTGGCCGCTGGCCTTCTGGAACAGCTCGACCGCCTTGTGCAGGCCGGGCTCCACCGCACCCGCCGACAACACCTTGACCTCAGCGCCCAAAGCGTTCGAGCTCCAGGCCGCGACAACCACGCTCGCCAGCAGAAATGTTCTCACGTCGCACCCCTTTCATGATCCATGCAATGATAACAACCATTGAAAGACTTTATTGCGTCTTCACGCCGGCGATTTCGACGGCTTCGATCCACACTGGGATCTCCTGCTGGATCAGCTTGGCGAACTCTTCCGGGCTATTGCCCAGTGGATCGACGCCGAACTTGGTAAGCCGCTCGGCGAACGCCGGTTCCTTCACGGCGCGCGCCACTTCCATTGCAACCCGCTCGACAATCGGCCGAGGCGTCTGCGCCGGCGCCATTAGGCCGTTCCAGGTGATAACATTGTAGCCGGCGTAGCCGGCTTCCGCGACCGTCGGCACGTCCGGCACCTGCGCCGCGCGCTTTGTCCCGCTTATCGCGAGAAACCGCACGTTGCCGGCCTGCGCCTGCGGCAACGCGTCGGCCAGGCTGGAGAACATCACAGGCACATGACCCGCCACGACATCGGCCAGCGCCGGCGCGTTGCCGCGATAGTGCACCGGCGTCATGTCGAGCCCGGCGCGTTTGAGGAACAGCGCCATGGCGAGCTGTGCCACGCTGCCGATGCCGCTCGAGCCGTAGCTGAGCTTGGCGGGTTGCGACTTCGCCCACATCACAAACTCGGCTACAGACTTCACCGGCAGCTTGCCATTGGCCACCAGCACGAACGGGTTGGTGGCGAGCACGCTGATCGGCGCCAGATCCTTGACCGGATCGTAAGACACCTTCTGCATGGCCGGGATAATGACGATCTGCGGCTGCACGCCCCACAGCAGCGTGTAGCCATCGGGTGCCGAGCGCGCGACGTCCTGAACGGCGATGGTGCCACCGGCGCCGGTGCGGTTCTCGACCACGAATTGCTGGCCCAGCACGTCGCCAAGCCGCTGCCCAATGATGCGGGCCATACCGTCGGCATTGCCGCCTGGCGCGAACGGCACGATGATTTTCACCGGCCGATTGGGCCAGTCCTGCGCTTGCGCGGGCGCAGCCGAGGCAGCGGCAAAGACAAGAAATGCCAGAAAAAATTTCCGGATGGACATGGTCGCACTCCAAAAAGCGGATGCACCTTGCCCAAAGCTTAGCTGAAACCGCGGCCTCAGCGTCCGACAAAATAGGCCAGCGTCAGCGTCGCGGCCGGGATCAGCCAGAGCAGCAGGAGCGCCCGCCCGCCCGGCTTGATCACCGACTCGGCGGGTCAGCGCGCGGGCAGGTTCAAATCCGGTTCCCTGCGCTCCAACTCCAGAAGTCGCGGCCTTCCTCGCGCATGAACTTCGCCAGCACCATCTTGTGCACCTCGTCGGCGCCATCGACGAGGCGTGCCGCGCGGGCGGCGCGATAGACCCACTCCACCGTGGTGTCCTTGGAATAGCCGCGCGCGCCCTGGAGCTGGATCGCAACGTCGGCCGCCTGATGCAGCGTGTTGGCGACGTGGACCTTCGCCATCGAGACTTCCTTGCGCGCGAAGTCGCCCTGATCGAGCTTCCAGGCTGCATGCATGACGAGCAGGCGCCCGATCTGGATGTTGTGTCCGACCTCGCCGAGCTTCATCTGCACGCTCTCGCGGTCGGCGAGCTTGACGCCGAAGCCTTCGCGCCGGTTCACGTACTCCTGCGCGATCTCCATGCAGCGCTTGGCCCAGCCGGTCCAGCGCATGCAGTGCGTCAGCCGCGCCGGGCCGAGCCGCACCTGCACCACCTTGAGGCCGTTGCCGATGCCGCCGAACACGTCGTCGTCAGGCACTTCGAGGCCGTCGAACTCGAGCTCGCAGTGCCCGCCGTGTTCTTCAGGACCCATGATGTCGATGCGTCGCACGATCCGCCAGCCGGGCTGATCCTTGTGATAGAGGAACGTGGTGATGCCCTTGCGCTTGTCGTCGGACGTGCGCGCCGCGAGGATAAAGTGCGATGCTGCGGCTGCGCCGGTGATGAACCACTTGCGGCCGTAGATTTTCCACTTGTTGCCGTGCTTCTCGGCGTGGGTCTTGATCATGCTCGGATCGGAGCCGCCGCCCGGCGCCGGCTCGGTCATCGCGAACGATGAGCGGACCTTTCCTTCGACGATCGGCTTGAGCCACTTGTCCTTCTGCGCCGGCGTGCCGAGGATTTTCAGCACGTTCATGTTGCCGTCGTCCGGCGCCATGCAGTTGAACGCGAGCGGCCCGAACAGCGAGCGCGCCGCCTCCTCGTACATCACCGCCCAGGCAACCATCGGCAGGTTCATGCCGCCGTATTCTTTCGGCGATTGCGGCGCCCACAGGCCGGCCTTCTTCGCCTTGTCGCGCACCGGGTTGAGCCGCTCGTCGGGAATGTTCTCGTGCTCGGCGAAATTCGCCTTGTCGCTTTCCAGCGGCAACACGTGCTCCTCGACGAAGGCGCGGGTGCGCTTGCGGAGTTCCTCGATCTCGGGGGACAGCGTGAAGTCCATGATTCCTCTCTATCCGCGCAGCGCAACCATCTGGCCGCCGTCGACCACCACTGTCGCGCCGGCCATGTAACTGCCGGCGTCGGAGACCAGCAGCAGCAGCGCGCCGTCGAGGTCGCCGTCCTGGCCGAACCGGCCGACGGGAATATCGCGGGTCAGTCCCTTCCCTGCACCGGTCAGATAATCGCGATTGATCTCGGTGACGAACCAGCCCGGCGCGATGGCGTTGACGCGCACGCCCTTGAAGGCGAGTTCGAGGCCCAGCGCCTTGGTCAGCTGGATCACGCCGGCCTTGGCGGTCGAATACGCGATAGTGCCTTTGGACACGCCGAAACCCAGCACCGAGGCGATGTTGACGATGGCGCCCTTCTTGCCGGCGGCGAGCATGCGCTTCGCCGCTTCCTGCGCATTGTAGAACACCGCGTCGAGGTTGGTGCCGACCACGCGGCGCCATTCCTCTTCGCTGACATCGGTCGCGCGGGTCGAATGCGCGACCCCTGCGTTGTTGACCAGGATGGTGACGGTGCCGAGCGCCTTCTCGATCTGGTCGAATGCGCGAGTCATCGAGGGGCGGTCGAGCACGTCGCCCTCGACGGCGATGGCCTTGCCGCCGGCCTGTTCGATCTTCCGCTGCAAATCCTTGAGCCGGTCGGCCCGCCGGGCCACCAGCGCGACCGCCGCGCCGTTCGCCGCCAGCACCTGTGCGAACCGCGCGCCGAGCCCGCTCGATGCGCCGGTGACCATGGCGACACGGCCCTTGAGATCGAAGATGTCGGAGGCTTTCATGGCAGGTCCTTCAGCCTCCATACAACATTCGCGGCAGCGCCGTCGCAAGCCCCGGCACGAACCACAGCACCACCAGCGCGAATAGCTGGATCAGCACGAACGGGATCACGCCGACGTAGATGTGCCAGGTGGTGATCTCCGGCGGCGCCACCCCGCGCAGGAAGAACAGCGTCGGCCCGAGCGGCGGGTGCATGTACGAAGTCTGCAGGTTGAGCGCCATCATCACGCCGAGCCAGACCGGATCGACACCCGGCAGCTTGAGCAGCGCCACCGCGACGATCGGCACCACCACAAAGATGATCTCGAAGGCGTCCATCACGAAGCCGAGCAAGAACATAGCGAGCATCACGACGATGATCGCGCTGGCGGTGCCACCCGGCAGATCGCCCAGCGCACGATGCACCATGTCGTCGCCGCCAAGCCCGCGGAACACCAGGCTGAACAGCGTCGCGCCGATCAGGATGACGAAGATCATGCAGGTGATCTGCGCAGTCTTGTAAACGGCGGGTCCCAGCGCCTCGGTAAGACGCGCGCGCCGCGCCGTGAGCAGGATCGCGCCGACCGCACCGATCGAGGCGGCTTCGGTGGGCGTCGCAATGCCGCCCAGGATCGAGCCGAGCACCGCGAGAATCAGCGCAAGCGGCGCGACCAACACCTCGATCAACCGTCGCGCCATGGCAAAGCCGCGCGGCGCATTCGGATCGGGCGGAATAGCAGGCGACGTCTTCGGGAAGAACACCGCCATAAAAATCAGATAGAGGATGTACATCGCCACCAGAGCGAACCCCGGAACGATCGCGCCGGCAAACAAATCCGCCACCGTCACCGACGACGGCGCGAATTTGCCCTGCGCAAGCTGGGCCGATTGGTACGCGGTCGAAAGCTGGTCGCCGAGCAGCACCAGAACGGTGGCCGGTGGGAAGATCTGCGCCAGCGTCGCGGTGGCCGCCACCGTGCCCGCCGCCAGCGCCTTGTTGTAGCCGTGGCGCAGCATGGCCGGCAGCGTGATCAGCCCCATCGTCACGGTTGTCGCGCCGACCACGCCCTTCGCGGCGGCAAGCAGCGTACCGACGATCGTCACCGACACACCAAGCCCGCCGCGCAGCCGCCCGAACAAGCCGCCCATCGTCTCAAGCAGCTCCTCGGCGATGCGCGAACGTTCCAGCATCACGCCCATGAACACGAACATCGGGATGGCGAGCAGGACGTCATTGGTGATCACGCCATAGACACGGCCCGGCAGCGCGCCGATGAACGAGAAACTCATCGCGCCGAACAGATGCCCGAGCGCCGCGAACGCGAGCGAGATGCCGCCGATCGTCAGCGCCACCGGATAGCCGGCGAACAGCACAACGCACATGCTCGCCACCATCAGCACTGCAAGCACTTCGTTGAGCGGCATGATCAACGCCCGCCGCGCAGCACGTCGGCCGCTCGAATCGCCTGCGATACGCCCTGCAGCGCCATCAGCAGCGCGAACAACGGGACCAGCGTTTTCAGCAGGAACACCGCAGGAATACCGCTCGTCTCGCGCGAACGCTCCAGGATCGCCCACGAGCGCCCCACATAAGGCAGCGCGAACCAGGCCAGCACCAGCATGAATGGCAGCAGCAGCAGCAGCGCGCCGAGCAGATCGATCCACGCCTTGGTGCGCGGCGACGCATCGGCATAGAGCACGTCGACCCGCACGTGCCCGCCCGCGAGCAGCGTCCAGGCCGCAGCCAGCATGATCAGCGTGCCGTGGCCGTACACAATCGCCTCGGTCGCCCAGATCGAGCCCTGCCCGAACGCGTAGCGCAGCACCACCACCAAGAATTGCAGGACCACGACGAACAGCACCGCCCATGCGGCGGCGCGGCCGACGCCTGAGTTCAGGCGGTCGATCCGGTCGGCAATCGCGAGCATTGGGGAGCCGGCTGACATGCTATATATTAGGCGCAAATCGGAACCCGTGAGGCCCCCATGGCCGGAAAAGACCACGATCACGACCACCACCACGGTCACAGCCACGACCATGATCACGATCATGGCTCGGAGCTCTCGGACACCCAGCTCCGGGTCCGCGCGCTGGAAACCATCCTGACCGAGAAGGGCTACGTCGATCCCGCCGCGCTCGACGCCATCGTCGAGGCCTATGAGACCAAGATCGGCCCGCGCAACGGCGCCCGCGTCATCGCGAAAGCCTGGCTCGATCCCGAATTCAAGAAGGCGCTGCTCGCCGATGCCACCAAGGCGATCGCCGCGCTCGGCCATTTCAGCCGCGTCGGCGATCATCTCGTCGCGGTCGAGAACACACCGAAGACGCACAACATGATCGTCTGCACGCTGTGCTCCTGCTACCCGTGGGAAATGCTCGGCCTGCCGCCGGTCTGGTACAAGGCGGCGCCCTACCGCTCGCGCGCGGTGAAGGACCCGCGCGGCGTGCTCAACGATTTTGGTGTCACGCTGCCGAAAGACACCGAAATCCGCGTCTGGGATTCCACCGCCGAGACGCGCTTTCTCGTCGTGCCAATGCGACCTGCGGGGACCGAAGGCTGGAGCGAAGATCAGCTCACAGAGGTCGTCACCCGCGACAGCATGATCGGCACCGGCCTGCCGGAAGCCAAAAAACCGGCGTGACGAGGCCAGCATGAATGGCGTTCACGACATGGGCGGGATGGACGGCTTCGGCAAGGTCGAGGTCGAGACGAACGAGCCGCCGTTCCACGAGCCGTGGGAAGGCCGCGTGCTGGCGATGAACCGCGCCATGGGCGCAACGGGAATCTGGAATATTGATATGTCGCGCCACGCGCGCGAACTGCTGGCGCCGCCGGTCTATCTCGCCGCGACCTATTACCAGAAATGGTTCCTGGGCCTGCGCAACATGCTGGTCGAGCGCGGCTTCATCGATGCCGACGAGGTCAAGGCCGGCCAGGCGTTGCGCCCCGGCAAGCCGCTCAGGCGCGGCCCGTTCGGCATGAAGGACGTCGAGCGCACCCTCAACCGCGCCAAATTCGGCAGGCCGACCAACACCGAGCCGAAATTCAAGATCGGCGACAAGGTGCGCTGCAAAAACATCAACCCGGTCACGCACACGCGGCTGCCGCGTTACGTGCGCGGCCACGTCGGCGTGGTCGAATTGAACCACGGCACGCATGTGTTCCCGGACTCCGCTTCGATCGACGGCACCGAAAATCCGCAGTGGCTCTACACGGTGGTGTTTGAGAGCCGAGAGCTGTGGGGCGACGACGCAGACCCGACCATCAAGATTTCGATCGACGCGTTTGAGCCGTACCTGGAGCCTGCTTAAACACTCGGTGTCATCGTCCGCGAAAGCGGACAATCCAGTACTCCCGGATGAAAACGTAATGCACGCTGCATGGAACAGTCGATGGCCTGTGGGTACTGGATGCCCCGCTTTCGCGGGGCATGACGGGCCGTGAATATGACCTCCATCGACCCCGAAGCGGCGAAACGCGCGACCGAACAGATACCCAGCATCCCCTGCGATGCCGAAGGCCCTGTGTTCCGTGAGCCATGGGAGGCGCAGGCGTTCGCCATGACGCTCGCACTCTACGATCGCGGCTTGTTCACCTGGCCGGAATGGGCGGCGACGCTCAGCGACGAAATCAAGAAGGCGCAGGCGGCCGGCGACCCCGACACCGGCGAAACCTATTACACGCACTGGCTCAACGCGCTGGAGCGGATCGTGGCGGACAAAGGCGTCGCCGACGCCAAGACGCTGCATCGCTATTTCCACGCCTGGGACCACGCCGCCGACCGCACGCCGCACGGCCAGCCGATCGAGCTGAAGCCGAGCGATTTTCACGATTGAAATTTCCGGGCTGGGACGCCGTATCAGCAGAGCGGCAGACGCTCGCTGGTGAGATAGCCGATCAGCAACAGCGAGCCGAAAGCCAAAATGACGAGCGCGGCAGCAGTTTCGAGCCCGCGCATCGCCAGCATGCCATAGCCCGATTGCGAGCCGGCAAACCGTTGCGCCAGTTCGCGTGCGCCAACCGCAACGGTCGCAATCGCCGCGACCGTGATCGCAGTGCCCAGCCCCATCACGAAGGTCGCAGCGACGCCGGCCCACAGCATGCCCTGAGCGAGCGCGAACACCAGCACCAGGATGGCGCCGGAGCACGGCCGCAAGCCAACCGCGACAATGGCCGACAGGCCACGACGCCAGCCGCCCGGCCCCGCCAGATCCTGCGGCTCGGGCCCATGCGCGTGGCCCCACGCCGAGGCATGTTCGTCACCGTGATGGTGATGGTGGTCGTGGTGGCCATGATGATGGCCGTGATCGTGCTTGTGCTTGTGGTCATGAACGTGGTGGTCGTGCCCATGATGATGATCGTGCTTGTGATCGTGCGGCGGCGTCACCGCCGCGCCCACTGCATGCAACGGACGGCTCATGCCGCGCCAGGTGCTGAACATCGCGCGGCCTTTCACCCAGACCAGCCGCAGCCCGATCAGCGCGATCAGCGCATAGCTGACAATCTCGATATAGCGCTCGCTGGTGCACATCGTCGCCATGGTGGCGTTGAACACCCAGGCGGCGATAACCACGAATGCCACGGCCACGAAGGCTTGCAGCAAGGCCGACGCAAACGACAGCACGACACCACGCCGCCAGGTTTCATGATTGGCGACCACATAGGACGAAATCACCGCCTTGCCGTGGCCGGGGCCGGCGGCATGGAAAATCCCGTAGAGGAACGACAGCCCAAGGAGCCCCCACACGGCGCTGCCGTCCGCTTTGGCGTTTCGCAGCATCCCGCGCATCGCGAGCGAGAACTCGGCTTGCTTGGCAAGGATCCAGCCGACGATGCCGTCGGGCGGCGGAGCCGGCTTCGCGGTCGGACGCGGCATGCCGAATGGCGTGGCGGTCTGTGCGAACGCGTCGAGCATGCCGGGCAAAAGCAGAAGAACGGCAATCGCGGCAAGGATTGCGAACGCCACCACGCGTTCACGGCCCGCCCGCCTCACGGGCACTTCACCACGATCTTGTTGGCGAACTGCGAGCCGAAGGAATTTTCCGGGATCTGCTCATTCGGAGCGATCTTTGAGAGCCGGTCGATCAGCTCCTTGCCCATTTCCTGCTGCTTGCCGACGCTGGCCTTGCAAGTCGCGGGCGCGCCCTTGAGCGCCACGGCATTCTTTTCGGCAAAGGTGAAGTCGATGAAATACGACGGATCGAACACTTCGACGTCGAGGCTCTGCGTCTTCATCGGCGTCTTGAGCGGCAAGGTGAAGTGCAGGGTGAGCAGCGAGTCCTTGAGCTCAAGGTAATAGTCGACCGGATCGGTGAATTGGGTCTTCTTGCCGTTCGCCTTGGCGTAGCTGAAGTACTCGTATTCCTTGAGCGAGGTGACGTTAACTTCGGCGAGCGGCTGCAGCTCTTCGCGGGTGAACACGCCCTTCTGCTTGCTCTCCAGGCCCTGCGTCGCGAAGGTCGAGAACATGTCGTCGAAGGTCCAGGCGTGGCGCACCCCGGTCGCCGTGCCGTCCGGCGCATAGAGCACCGTAGTGGTCATGGTGATCCAGACGTGGGGGTGGGCGTGCGCAGCTCCGGCCGCGATAAGCAAGCCGGCCGCCGCTGCGAAGATCGATTGAATGAAGCGTTTCATAGTCCGTTCTTTGGGTGGCGCAACATATCACGGACTGGGGCGGAATGGAGGCCGTAGCCGCCTGATCCGGCTATGGATAACGTAACACCCATGCAAGTCCCGAATTCCGCAGGAACCGCGCCGCCCGCACTGAAAATCCCCGCCAACGCCTGCGACTGCCATATGCACATCTACGATGGCGAGCGCTTCCCGCCGCCACGCCCCGAGGCGCGGATGCGGCCCGACGCCCGCGTCCAGGAATACCGGCTGTTCCAGCAGCGCATCGGCACCAGCCGCGTGGTTGTGGTGCAGCCGGCGGCCAATCACATCGATAACGCGGTCACGCTCGACGCCTTGGCCCAGCTTGGCCCGCAGGCGCGCGGTATCGCTGTGGTGCATCCGACCGTCACCGACGCCGAGTTGAAAGCCATGCAGGCCAAGGGCGTGCGCGGCATCCGCTTCACCCAATTCGATCCGAAGACCGCCGCCACCACGCTCGACATGATCGAGCCGCTGGCAAAGCGCGCCGCGCCGCTCGGCCTGCACGTGCAGATCCATCTGCGCGGCGACCAGATCGTTGGCGCCGCCGATGTGCTGCAACGGCTGCCCGGTACCATCGTGTTCGATCATCTCGGCCGGCTGTCGGGGGCTGGCGTCGCCGACCCGGCGTTCGGCGTGATCCGCCGCATGCTCGACAAGGGCAACACCTGGATGAAGCTCTCCGGCGCCTACATGTTCGACGGCCCGCCCCGCTATGCCAAAGCCGCGCCGATCGCGCAGGCCTATATCAAGGCAGCGCCGGAGCGCGTGGTGTGGGGCAGCGACTGGCCGCATCCCACCGAAAAGGACAAGCCTGACGACGCGGTGCTGCTCGATCTGTTGTCCGGCTGGGCGTCGGACGCCGCGATGCGGCAGCGCATCCTGGTCAACAACCCCGCGAAGCTTTACGGCTTTTGAAAACGCGCATGACTCCGAAAAGTGGTAACTGGTTTTCGGATAAGGTCATGCGCAACTAATAAGGAGGAACACCAATGGACATCAAGCCGCTCGGCTCGCAGCCGTCGCGCAAGACGCCGGCCGACTACTTCACCGGCACAGTCTGGCAGGACCCGATCATCGAGGCGCCGGAGCCCGCGCGCGTGCGCGCCGCATGGGTGCGCTTCGAGCCCGGCGCGCGCACCGCCTGGCACACGCATCCGCTTGGCCAGACCATTCACATCACCCAGGGCGAAGGCCGCGTGCAGGCCTGGGGCGGTCCGATCAAGGCGGTGCGCGCCGGCGACACGGTGTTCTTCGCGCCGGGCGAGAAGCACTGGCACGGCGCCGCGCCGAACATGGCGATGACGCACCTCGCCATGCAGGAGGCGCTTGACGGCAATCATGTCAATTGGATGGAGAAGGTGTCGGACGAGCAGTACGGTGGGAAGGTGGGGTAGCCAATGCTCCGTCGCATTCATTGCCGCGCCAATGCGGGCACAAGTACAAAAGCATTAAGTTCGAGGGAGCCAAATGTCATTGCAAACCGATGAAATCCTCGATGTGTTACGCGAGCGGGGCAGCGAGCCACAGCAACAGATGGTTGAAGTGGAACTCCCCGGTATCGGACAAGTCGAGGAGGGAGAGACAATCTATTCCACTTCGGTTGAGGAAGTCTTCAGGGAACCGGAAGGGGAAAGTCCTAACTTTCCCTTTGCTTTGGATGACGGTCGTCTGAATGAATGGTGGCGCGAGATCGAGGGGATCATTGGAACAGGACGGCCTTTCCCGACATCAAAAACCACGCCGCGCCGCGAGCATTGTGCGTGGTATTGCCCGATCCACTTCTTCGGACACGCCTGGGGCATCTACATTCGAGAATCCTGCATCCTTTCATGCGCCGTTGAGATTGCACGCTTCGTGAACTGGCGGGCCGTACCGCTCGCTTCCTCGCGCCGCTACGATATTGCACGCCAGCTCCTGAGAAGCGCATTCTACGTCTTTTTCTTGCACGAGCAGTTCCACCACAAGGTCGAGAGCCTCGGCTTTCGCCTTCTCATCGCGAACGGGGCGGACCGCTACCGACCCTACAAGGCCAACGTCTATCGGCGTTCATACGGGACACCCCAATGCATTGAGGAGAGCTTGGCGAACGCGGAAAGCTATCTGCGATTGAGCGAAGATCGCCACATCAAACGTCTCGACAAGGCAATTCGAAATGGCTTGCGGGATTTCCTGAAGGCGTCGTTTCCAGTGCAGCCATCGGGCTATGCGGAGGCGGTGAACTACCTTGACAAACAGTCGTACCGAGACGGCCTCTGGGAGCTCCAGTCGCAGGTACTGGACGGACGACTGCCTCCGACAACGCCGACGCGGCATTGGGCTGTTGCTCCGAAAGTGATCACGGCGCTGATGAACATTTTGGAGAACATCTATGTCATCCTGCCCCTTGGCGCCCGCCCGATCTTCAAACCGACCTCGATCGATCCTGGCGCAACCGTTTCGAGCCGCGACCTGGTCGGTGCCCTCACCAAGCATCACGGCTACCAACAAGTGGCAGGCGGCGGCAAAGGCTCACACATCAAGCTAGACTAGCCAAACCCGGCGCCCCAAACATCCATATTCCAGGCAACAGATCAGTGGTTTCGCCGGAGGTCGTTAAACAGGCACTTAACGCGATCGGCGGGTATCCTATTTCTCGGCTACCGGACCTCGTCGAAGGCAGGCTCGCAAAAATCTCCAACGAGTTCCTGTCGCCTAGGGGTGTCTAGGATTGGTTCGTGTCACAACCCCGCCGCTCCTCCATCAGCTCTGGGATCATGCGCGCCTTCCAGCGTGCGGTCAGGGTGCAGCACCACCGCACCGGCGTGCCCCATCGTGTCGGAATACGCCGCGCCCAGTACCTCGACGTCGTGGCCGGCCGACATCAGCCGGTCGATCAGGTTGCCGTCGAACCGCGACTCCATCCGTAGATTGGTGTGGGCCGACCCCCAGGTGCGGCCGAGCAGCCAGCGCGGTGCATCGAGCGCCTTATCGAGCGGCTGGCGATAAAGCACATGCCGCGCGAACAGCATCGCCTGCGTCTGCGGCTGGCCGTCACCGCCCATTGTGCCGTAGGCCATGACGCGGCCGTCGCCGAGCGCGGCGATGGCCGGATTGAGCGTGTGGAACGGCAGCCGCCCCGGCTGCAGCGGGTTCACCGCCTTCGGATCGAGCGCGAAGCTCGCGCCGCGATTCTGCATCAGCACGCCGGTTGCCGGCAGCACGCAGCCCGAGCCGAACTCCCAGTACAGCGACTGGATGTACGACACCACCAAGCCGCTCGCGTCCGCCGCCCCCATCCAGATCGTATCGCCCTCGCCCGGCGGCGCCGGCCACTTGGCCGCCTTGCGGCGATCGATCTTCTCCACCTCGGTGTCGAGGAACTTCGGCTCGAAATAGCGCGCCGGCGGATGCGGCAGTTGCGCCGGATCGGTGACGTAACGGTCCCGCACACGAAACGCGCGCTTGGTGCATTCGACCAGGCCGTGCGCAAATTCGAAGCTCTCAGCTTCCGTAACGCGCAGCCGCTCGTAGAGCGCGAGGATCAGGAGTGACGCCAGGCCCTGCGTCGGTGGCGGCGTGTTGAACACCGTTCCGGCGTTGAGCTTCACACTCAGCGGCTCGGCGACAGTGGCGCGATAGCGCGCCAGGTCGTCGCGCGTCACCGGACTTCCGATCCGCTCCAGGTCGGCCGCGACCTCGCGCCCGACATCGCCGCGGTAGAAATCGTTGAGCCCGGCGTGCTCCAGATGATCGAGCGTCGCCGCGAGCGTACTCTGCTTGAGCCGGTCGCCTTCCTTGGGCGGCTTGCCGTCCTGCAGGAACGCGGCGGCGAAGCCCGGCACGTCCTTTAGCTCGGCAAGCTTCTCAACCGATAGCGCAGCTTGGCTGCGCGTCACCACATAGCCATCACGCGCATGCTTGATCGCCGCATCGAGCAGCATATCCAGTGGCAGCTTGCCGCCGTTCGCCTTCGCTGCATCGAGCGCCAGCATCCAGCCGCCGATCGCGCCGGGCACGGTGACCGCGGCAAGCGGCCCTCGCGGCGGGATCGCGTCATATTGCCGGTAGAGTTCGCGGTTTGCTTTCGAGCCGGCCGGCCCGGGCGCCATGATGGCGCGCACGCGGCCGCCGCGCTCGCGAACGAGCCAGAAGCCGTCGCCGCCGACGTGATTCATGTGCGGATAGACAGCGGCGATCGTCGCCGCCATCGCCACCATCGCCTCGATGGCGTTGCCGCCTTCGGCAAGAATCGCGCGTCCGGCCTCGGCGGCGAGCGCATGCGGCGCTGCGACGACGCCTCGTTTCCAGCCGGCACTATGCAATTCGGCCATATCAGGCCGCGTCGAGAAAGCCGCGCCGCTTGAGCAGCGGCTCGGCGCTCGGCAGGCGGCCACGGAACGCGACGTAAAGCTCGGCCGGATCGCGCGAGCCGCCGGCCGACAGCACGAACTCTTTCAGCTTGCGGGCGACCTCAGGATTGAAAATGTCGCCGGTCTCCTCAAACGCCGCGAACGCATCGGAGTCGAGCGTCTCCGACCACATGTAGCTGTAGTAGGCCGAGGCGTAGTAGCCGCCGGAGAACACGTGGGTGAAATGCGGCGTGCGATGGCGCATCCCGATCTCCGCCGGCATACCGATCCGCTCCAGCGTCTGCTTCTCGAACGTATTGACGTCGAGACCCTCCACCTTCTCCAACAGATGCAGGTCGAGATCGACCATCGCCGAGGAAATGTACTCCAGCGTGTCGGCGCCGCGGTTGAAGGTCCGCGCCGCGATCAACCGTTGCATCAGGTCTTCCGGCATCGGCTCGCCGGTGTCGACGTGACGCGCGAACTTGCGCAGGATTTCCGGCTGCTCGAACCAGTGCTCGAAAAGCTGCGACGGCAGCTCGACCCAATCGGTCAGCACGTTGGTGCAGGCGATCTGCGGATAGGTAACGTTCGAAAGCAACCCATGCAGCCCGTGGCCGAATTCGTGGAACAGCGTGCGGGCGTCGTCGAACGACAGCAGCGTCGGCTCGCCCTTGTTGAAGTTCATCACGTTGTAGACGATCGGCCGCACGTCACCGGTGAGCTTCTCCTGGTCGCGCAGCGTGCTCATCCAGGCGCCGCCTTGCTTGGATGGCCGCGCGTGATAGTCGCCGAAGAACAATCCGACGTGCTGGCCGTCGGCGCCCTTCACCTCCCAGGCGCGCACGTCTGGATGCCACACCGGAACGTCGGTTCGCGCGAAGGTGAGCCCGAACAGCCGGTTGGCGGCGTGGAACGCAGCTTCGATCACGTTGTCGAGCTGCATGTACGGCTTCACCGACGTCTCATCGACGTTGTGCAGGCGCTTGCGCAGCTTCTCCGCGTAGTAGCGCCAGTCCCAGGGCGCGAGCGCGAAGTTGCCGCCTTCCTCGCGCACGATATCCTGCATGGCGTCGCGGTCGGCGAGCGCACGCTTGCGCGCCGGCGCCCAGACTTTTTCCAGCAGCGCGCGCACGTTCTCCGGCGTCTTCGCCATGGCGTCGTCGAGCCGGTAGTGCGCGAAGGTCTTGTAGCCGAGCAGCCTGGCGCGCTCGGCGCGAAGCCGCACTGTCTCTGCGATCACCGCCTTGTTGTCGGTCTTGTCGTTGTTGTCGCCGCGGCTCTGCCAGGCGCGGAACGCCTTTTCGCGCAGGTCCCGCCGCGACGAGAATTGCAGGAACGGCTCGACGCTGGAGCGCTGCAAGGTGATCGCGTGCTTGCCCTTGATGCCGCGCTCCTCGGCGGCGGCGCGCGCGGCCTCGCGAACGAAATCCGGCAGGCCGTAGAGCTCATCCTCGGTTTCCAGCACCAATGCATAGGATTGCTCATCGGCCAGGACGTTCTGGCTGAATGAGGTACCAAGGGTGGCGAGCCGCTCGGTGATCGCGGCAAGGCGCGCCCGGCTCTTTTCGTCGAGAGCTGCGCCGTTGCGGCGATGCGTGGTGTGATAGCGCTCCAGCACCCGCGCCTGCTCGGGCGTCAGCCCAAGCGTGTCGCGCTTGCGTTTCAGTTCGTCGATCCGGGCGAACAGAACCGCATTAAGCCGGATCTTGCTCCAGTGCGCGGCAACGCGCGGCGAAGTATCGCGCTCGATTTCGAGCAGCGCATCATTGCTGTCGGTGCCGACCAGGTGGCCGAACACGTCGTCGACCCGGCGCAGGGTGCGACCGCTGTTCTCTAGCGCGACGATGGTGTTCTCAAACGTCGGCGGCGCCGGATTGGCGGCGATCGCGCCGATCTCGGCGAGATGCTTGGCGAATGCCCGCTCGTAGGCCGGAAGAAAGTGCTCAGACCGGATGCGGGCAAACGGCGGAGCGCCGAACGGACCGGTCCAATCTTCGAAAAACGGATTGTCGGAATTCGCGGGTGCGGAACGTGCGGTGTCGGTCATGCGCGCTATGGTGTGGCTCCGGAGGGAGCGCGCACCCTAGCCCATGACCTGACAAAGGGGCAAAGCGCCCGCCTTCCCCCCGAAGGCGGGCGCCCTGCGTCTGGCCATCAGGTCCGGCGCGCTGCGCCGCTGACGGACTCAGGTCTGACGAGCCACTTTTCGGTGATGGCGACCGCGATGGGCCATGCGGCCCAGATCACGCCGAAGAACAGACCCATGTAAAAGATCATGCTCCAGGCTGAGGGAACCACGGAGTCGAAAGCCTGGGCAACGAAGAACGCGACGAACTGGCCGACCGCGACCAGCAGCACATAGACGATGATGACAGTCATTGACGAACCTCCAAGCGACCAGGCGCAGCCCGGTCTTGATTAGATTTCACGCATGAGTGCCCGTACCCGCTTCACAGCGGACATCAGGCGATAGACGTCTCAGGCGTGCGGAGGGCCAGTGGGAAAAGCCGCGCAGACTCGATGTGTGCGGGGCGTGGAATGATAGGCGAGTACAGCGGGCCGGGCGACGAGCGTCTCGCCGGCGTCGTCGCGCGCCACGACCCGCAACGGCTTGAAGTATTGCTCGGCGTCATCGTCGATCTCGAAGAACTCTTCGAGAGTGGCGCTGCGCTGCGGCCGCTTGCTGGCGTGGTCGGCGAACTTGAGCGGGTGCGCGGCATTCTGGCCGGTCCCCTCATGCGCGGCAACGCCGGCATCGACGTGCGTCCACGAATCCGCCGTGGCAGGCACCGCCGCGAACAGCAGCGTCACCAGCAATGCCGGCAGCAGTCGGAGCAGAATTCGGTGCGAGATCATGGCGTAACGGTGCAGGTTATCGCATGTCCCGGCGACCGCCGCCATGCCGGAAATGCAAGGACATCAACCGGTTGCGTCCCGCCGGGGCAACCGGCCCAGGGCGCGTGCAGAGCCGTGAAATCATGCTAGACTCCTTCTAATTTCGTGATGCGTAGCGAAAACAAAACGAAATCCTCAGGGAGGTCACATGGTTTCGTTCACACTGAACGCCAAGCGCGTTTCGGTCGACGCCGACCCGTCGGCGCCGCTGCTCTGGGTCATCCGCGAGCACGTCGGATTGACCGGAACCAAATACGGCTGCGGCGCGGGCCTGTGCGGCGCCTGCACGGTCCACATCGACGGCAAAGCGGTCCGCGCCTGCCAGACGCAAGTGTCCGAAGTGGCGAACAAGACGGTCGTCACCATCGAGGGCCTGAGCGCCAATTCCTCGCACCCGCTGCAGAAGGCCTGGGTCGCGCTGGAGGTGCCGCAATGCGGCTACTGCCAATCCGGCCAGATCATGAAGGCGGCCGAACTGCTGGCCAGCAACAAGAAGCCGAGCCGAGCCCAAATCATCGAGCACATGGACGGCAACATCTGCCGCTGCGGCACCTATCACAAGATCATCGCCGCCGTTGAGCAAGCGTCGAGGGAGGGCTGAGCCATGACATTGACCATGGACAAGATCCAGATCACCCGCCGCGGCGCACTCGCCGGAATGGGCGGCATGTCGTTCTGTCTCGCGCTCGGCGCCGACGGCGCCAGGCTGTTTTCGGCGGCCGAAGCCTCGACCGACGCCAAGGCGTTTAACGCCTGGGTCCGTGTCGCGCCGAGCGGCATGATCACCATCATCAGCCCGGGCGCCGAAATGGGCCAGGGTTCGCTCACGAATCTGCCGATGATCGTGGCGGAGGAGATGGACGCCGACTGGTCGAAGGTCGCGATCGAGATGGCGCCCGCCGACGCCGCGGTCTACGGCTACATGTTCAACAACAACCAGCGCATGATGGCGATCGTCGGCAGCCGCGCCACGATGCTGTACTACGCGGACCTGCGGACCGCGGGCGCGCAGGTGCGCAAGGTGATGCTGCAGAACGCCGCGGAGCGCTGGGGCGTCGACGCCTCGACGCTGCGCACCGAGCCGAGCGTCGTCATCAATCCGGCACACGGCCAGCGATTGACCTACGGCGAGATTGCCGCGTTCGGCAAGGTGCCCTCGCCGCTGCCCGCGGTCGCTGCCAAGGAGCTCAAGCCGAAGAAGGATTGGCGCCTGATCGGCAAAGGTGTGGCGCGGCGCGATACGCCGCTCAAGGTCAACGGCTCGGCGCAGTACAGCATCGACGTGCGGATACCGGGCATGGTCTATGCGACCACGTTGCACTCGCCGGTGCACAATTGCGCACCGGAGAGCTGGAACGACGCCGAGATCAAGAAGATGCCCGGCGTGATCGGCACCGTGAAGCTGCGCAACGGCGTCGCTGTGGTCGCCGACCGCTTCGAGCGGGCGCTCGACGCCAGCAAAGCGCTCAAAGTGACCTGGGCGAAAGGCAAAGCCTCGGGCTTCGACTCCGAGCAGGCGCTGCACAAGGACTACGAGCGCATCCATCACGATCCGAATGCGCCGGTGCAGACCGTCCACGCCGTCGGTGACGCCAAGGCAGCGTTCGCCGGAGCGGCCAAGACCTTCAAGGCCGAGTTCAAGAGCGACTTCGGCTATCACGCGCAGATGGAGCCGCACAACGCGGTGATCCGGTTCAACGATGCCGGCGATGCCGTCGAAGTGTGGGAGGGCACGCAAGCGCCCGACGCGTCGCGCGCCGCGGTCGCCAAGGCGCTCGGCTTCAAGGAAGAGCAGGTCACGCACCACCAGTGCTATCTCGGCGGCGGGTTCGGCCGTCGCAACGGCGGCTTCGAAGCCGCCGAGGCGGCGCTGATCGCGCGCGAGATCAAGCGGCCGCTGAAGATGATCTGGACCCGCGAGGAAGATCTGGTGCAGGGACACTTCCGCCCGCAGTCGTTCCAGTGCCTCGAAGCGGCGCTGGATTCCACCGGCAAGGTATCCGGCTGGAAGCACTGCGTGATCGGCGACGGCGGCAACATGCTGCTGACCGGCGGCATGCGCATCGCCTACTACGGCGTGCCCAACCAGCAGATCGAGCTGCGCGGCATGTCGCATGGCGTGCAGATCAAACACTGGCGGGCGGTGGCGCACGTGTTCAACGTGTTCGCCATCGAGAGCTTCATCGACCAGATGGCGGTCGAAGCGAACATGGACCCGATCCAGTTCCGTTTCGAGCGCATGGGCGCGACACCCAAGGCACGAGCCTGCTTCGAGACGGTCGCCAAGATGTGCGACTGGAAGGCGCCGCGTCCGGAGGGCCGCGCGCTCGGCCTTTCGATCAGCGAACGCTCCGGCTCACTCGGTGCGGGTGTGGTGGAGATCTCGCTCGATCGCAAGACCGGCAAGATCAAGGTCCACAAGGTGTGGGTCGCAGTCGACGGCGGCGTCATCGTGTCGCCAGGGCCGGCGGCGGCCAATGTGGAGAGCGCGATCCTGTACGGCCTCTCCAGCGTGCTGCATGAGCGCATCACGCTGAAGGACGGCGCCGTGGAGCAGTCGAACTTCCACGACTACAATCTCATGAGAATGTCCGACACGCCGGAGGAGATGCACGTTCAGTTCGTCGACGTCGACACGCGGCCGACCGGCCTCGGCGAGATCGGCAACCCGTTCATTGCCGGCGCCATCTCCAATGCGTTCCACCGCCTGACCGGTAAGCGGCTGCGCCACCTGCCGTTCACGCCGGATCGCGTGCTGGAGGTGCTGAAGGCTTAAGGTCCGATCCGGGAGGAAGTCGCAACGCCCGCCGCCACCGGCGGGCGTTTGCTTTTCCGAGCACTCCGAACAAGCCGGAGGAACGCCGGACAAGTCGCCGGAGAACAGACCGGACGAGGCGGACGTAGAGCCGGAGGAAGCGATCGTAGAGGCAAAACGTGCCCCCAAAAAGCAAACGGCCCACCGGAAACCGGCGGGCGCGTTCCTGATCAGCTTCCCCACTAACGGCGCTCTGCCCTCCAGTACATCCGTGGTCGAGCGGGCACTCGTTAGTTGGGGCCGCGGCTCTCGCCGCGGAACTCATCTGATCGGTAGATAGTATGCCTGTGTGGCCTTTCAAGGGCATTAACGCGGTTAACCCTACGGAGTTCCAGGTTTATTCCGGTTATTCCCCATCTGCCCAGTCTATTCCCGGGCCCTATTCTGGCTCAATTCCGGCTTCCTTGATCATCGCGGTCCAGCTTCCGAGCTCGGATTTAACGAACGCGTCGAACTCCTTTGGCCCGCTCCAATAGACGTCCGTGCCGGAACTCGCAAACCTCGCGCGCACCTCGGGCTTCTGCAGCGCCTTTTCCACGGCCTCCGCCAGGGTCTTCGTGGCTTCTTCCGGCATTCCGGCTGGCCCGAACATGCCGGCCCAGGCGAGGATGTGGTAGCCAGGCATCACCGTCTCATGCAGCGTCGGCACATCCGGCAGCGCCGGATTGCGCTCGCGCGTCAGCACCGCCAGCGCCTTCACCTTGCCGGCCTTGAGCTGCGGCATGCCGGTGTTGAAGTCCGCGACCATGATCGGGATCTGTCCGCCGATCAGGTCGATCATCACCGCCGGATTGCTCTTGTAGGGCACGCGCACGATGTCAATGCCGGTGCGCTTCTTCAGCGCCTCGCCGACGATATGCGACGTCGAATTGCCGGCGCCGTAGCTGAGCTTGCCCGGATTGGCCTTGGCGTAGGCGACCAGCGCCTGCATGGACTGGTACGGCTTGTCCGGCGTCACCGCGAAGAACGACGCAAAACTTCCAATGCGAGCGATCGGCGTGAAGTCCTTGATCGGGTCATACGGCACGCTCTTGAACAGCCCATGCACCACCGAGTGCGTCGAGTTGGTGGTCAGCAGCAGCGTGTAGCCGTCGTTCTTGGCGCGTGCGACCGCGCCCGCCGCGAGCAGGCCGCCCGCCCCCGCCCGGTTTTCGACGATGAAGGACTGCCCGAGCGATTCCTGCAAAGTCTGCGCGATCAGCCGCGCCGCGGCGTCGGTGACGCTGCCGGCGGCGAACGGCGTCAGGATGGTGACCGGCCGGTTGGGATAATTCTGCGCAAAGGCCGGCGGCCCCGCCATCAGGCATGCGAGCAATGCAGCCGCCGCGGCCAAATGTCGTGCCCTCATCGCCCTCTCCCATTTGATACGGCGCGCCCTGCCGCTACTCTGGTTATGAGAAAGGCCGCGCGAGCGATGGTCAAGCGCCGCCGGGAGGAAACATGATTGCAAGAACGCTCGCGGCAGCAGCCGCATTCGCATTGCTGACCTGGAACGCCCAAGCGCAGGACTGGCCGACGCGGCCCGTCACGATGGTGATCGCGTTTGCGCCCGGCGGACCGCTCGACACGCTGGCGCGCAACCTGCAGCCCTATCTGATCGAGGCGCTGGGCCAGCAAGTGGTGATCGAGAACGTCCCCGGCGGCGGCGGCACGGTCGGCTCGCTGCGCGTCTCGAACGCGGCGGCCGACAGCCACATGTTCACGCTGGGCTCGATCGGCACCCACGCCATCGGGCAGTCGATGCACAAGAAGCCGCCCTACAACGCGGTGACCGATTTCGCGCCGGTCATGCTGGTGGCGGACGCGCCGCAGGTGGTGCTGGCGCGCAAGGACCTGCCGGCCAACGATCTCAAGGAGTTTGCCGCCCACGCCAAGGCCAACCAGGACAAGATGCAGCACGGCTCGGGCGGCGCCGGCACCTCCTCGCACATCGGCTGCGTGCTGATGAACCAGGTGCTCGGCGTCAAGATCACCCACGTCCCGTACCGCGGCGGCGGTCCCGCCATGCAGGACCTGCTGGCCGGCCGTATCGACTTCATCTGCAACTATGTCTCGACCGCGCTGTCCTCGCATCGCGCCGCGACCGCCAAGGTCATCGTGGCGCTCAACGACAAGCGGCTGCCGACGCTGCCCGATGTGCCGACCGCACAGGAGCAAGGCTTCAAGGGTCTCGAAATCTCGGCGTGGAACGCGATCTACATGCCGAAGGCGGCGACGCCGCAGCAGGTGGCGAAGCTCAACGCCGCGCTTAACACGGCGCTGGACAATCCGAAGCTCAAGCAGCGGCTGGAGGAGATCGGCCTCGAAGTGCCGGCGCCGGCACGGCGCACGCCGGAGTACCTCGCCAGGTTCACCGCCGAGGAGATCAAGCGCTGGGAGGCGCCGGTGAAGGCGAGCGGCGTGCAGTTCGATTAGTCTAGCTCACCGCTGCTCCAAAAACGCGCCTGTCATGCCCGCGAAAGCGGGCATCCAGTACACACAGCTTTGTCGGTGTGTACTGGGTCCCCGCTTTCGCGGGGACGACGATCAGAAACGCTGTTTCCCGCCGAAAACATTTATCGCCGGTCTTGAATCCGAAATTTCAGCCAAGACCTTGAAAGATCTGCGCAAGCGCAACAGCGGCGCGGTCGCCAGCTTCAGCCGCTGCGTTCGGCGCGCTCGCCAGCCTCTCGCGCGCGGCGCTCAAGCTCCATTCGGTATTGCCTACTGGCACCGGGCGAACTCATGCGTCAAAGGTCGCCCCGACTCGGCGGATGGTCAAGCGCCCCGGCAACGGGTTTCGAGAGGCACGCGAAGCCCAAGTAATACCAACGGCATTAGATAGTAACCGATGCCCAGGGGCGGGTCGTAATTGATTGGATGCGGCCCGGTTCAGCGGTGAGTGCATTCCAAGCATCGCAGCAGGCGTCGACGATGGCATCGTAGCCGTCGAAGACGCGGTTGCTGAGCTGGTTCTGGCGCAAGTATTGCCAGACGTTCTCGACCGGATTGAGTTCGGGCGAATAGGCCGGCAGTTTGAGCAAGCTGATGTTGTCCGGCACCTTGAGTTTGCCGCCGGTCTGATGCCAGCCGGCACCGTCGAGCAGCACGACGGCATGGCTGCCGGGCGTGACGTTGCGGCTGATCTCGGCGAGATGCAGGTTCATCGTCTCGCCGTCGGCGACCGGCAGCACAAGCGCGGCGCCGGCATCGCGCGCGGGACAGACTGCACCGAACAGATAGGCCCAATCGTAGCGCTGGTCGCGCGGGGCCCGCGGCCGGCTGCCGCGCTCGGCCCAAATCCTCGTCAACGTGCCCTGCTGGCCGACGCGGGCCTCGTCTTGCCACCAAAGCTCGATCGGCTTGTCGCGCGCATGCGCGGGGATGGCGGCAGCGACCAGATCGGGAAAGTTTTTTTATGCGCCTCCTGGATCGCGGCGTCCTGTTCGGGACATCGTGGCCGCACCGAGATACGCCGAAAGCCGAGACGACGAAGCAAATCGCCAACCGATCGTTCGGCCAGCTTGACCCCATAGCGTTGCTCGATCACGTGCGCGAGGTCGATCCGCCGCCAACGGATAACGCCATGCTCGGCCAAATCCGGCCCGTTACGAACCAGCTCGGCCACCTCCCGTTCCTGCTCGGGAGAGAGCCTCGGCTTCGCTCCCGGCGCAGTTCGATTCCGAAGACCCACAAGGCCTTCCGCATTGTAGCGGTGCACCCAGTCGCACAGGATTTGCCGGTCCATGCCGCACGATATCGCAGCCTCGCCGCGCGACTTGCCCTCCAGCACCAGCGCCAAGGCCAGCATTCGCCGTGCCACGTCCGCATCATCCGTACGCTTCGCCTCACGTCGAAGCTCGGACGCGCTGTAGTCCAGGTGCGTGATCGAAACCGCTGCCGGCATTCTGGCCTCCTCCTCGAATCAAGAAGGCCAGCGAATCATGCCGCCGACCCAACCGGTATCCCCTATGAGTTAGAATTCATCACCGCTGGTATAACACAGCGCCAAGGTTGATAGGGGGTGAGACGATGGCCACAGCGCGAGACATCATGCGCGGCATCTTTCGACTGTCGGTCGCTGTTGCGTTCTTGGCGGCCGCTTACGGTTTCCACCAACAGTGGGCAGCGTTCTCAAAAAGCATGGACGACAATTTGAAAATGAGGATTACGCTGGAATGTGGCGCGCGCCTCTCAGAGTCCGTCCGGAAACATGCGGTTGATTTGACTCATTTTTCCAGACTACGAAATCAAACGAGGTGCCGGAAAGACGCTTGCTGGGAAGCCCATGCTGACTTTCATCCAATGCTTTGAGCAAAAGTTTCCGGACAGACACTCAGAAGAAAATTTGAAGACAGCCATCAACGAGTTTGGCCTGATCGATCTGGGCAAGGTGGGCTGTGCCGACAAACCGTTCCGGAGGCGTCGAGAATGTCGGTGTAGGTCTGGAACACGCGGTTCGAGAGATAGGTCTGGCGCAGGTATTGCCAGATGTTTTCGGCGGAGTTGAGTTCCGGACATGCGGGCGGTAGCAGCACCAGAGTGAGATTGTTCGGAACTTTAAGCTTGCCGGTGGTGTGCCAGCCGGCCTTGTCGAGAATGATCAGCGCATGCGCGCCACGCGCGACCGCACGGCCGATCTCGTCGATGTGCTTCTGCATGGCGTCGGTGTCGGCGTTCGGCATGATGAGGGCGACGCCGGTATCGCGAGCGGGACAAACCGCGCCGAACAGATAGGCATTCTCGTAGCGCTGGTCCTTCGGCTGGCGCGGCCTGGTTCCCTTCTTGGCCCACTGATAGACGAGGCCGTTCTTCTGTCCGACGCGCATCTCATCCTGGAACCACACCTCGATCGGAGTGGCCGGCGCAAGCTGCTTCAGCGCCTCGGCGACAGTGGCGGGGAAGTTTTTTTAAATGTCGCGATCGCCTGCGCATCTTGCGCAGGGTGCCGGGGTCGGGCGCTGATGTGTGAATAGCCGAGCTGCTTGAGAACGCGCCCCAGGCTCACTTCGGAGAGATCAACCGCGAAGCGCTCCCCCAGAACGCGCTTCAAGTCCACGCAGCGCCAGCGCGCGACCCCATCTTTCTCCGGATCGGGACCGGCCTCCACGAGCTGCTGCAATTCCTCTTTCTGCTCAGCCGAAAGTTTCGAAGGGCGGCCAGTCGGCTTGATGTTGATCAGCCCCTCGGGGCCCCGCTCATTGAAGCGATGCACCCAGTCCCGAAGCGTCTGCCGATCCATGCCACCGATGCGGGCCGCCTCCTCGCGATCCATCCCGTCGTAAACTGCCGCCAGTGCAAGCAGTCGTCGCGCCTGATCGGCGTCCTTCGCCTTCACCGCAAGACCGCGCAAGTCAGCCGCATCAAAATCATCCCGAAGGGCAATCGCTGCGCTCATCTCCATCCTCCCGAATCAGACGTTCAGGTGGAAATGAATCACACGCACCCCTCGCCAACAACAAAGAGTCATACCTTCCGAAGGTTGGTATAATACAGTTCGATCTAAAGGACGCAGGGCAGTATGCATTGGGCTACGCGCTCTTGGCGTTGATCGTGGTCAACCTGTTGGGTCTGGCATTTGTCGCAGCGCGCGCGTTGTTTGGTTGGATCGCGGCAGGGTACAAGCCCCGCGCATGAGTGCCGGCCGGTATAGCGCCGCGTGCCACGAAGCTGGCCACGCCATCGTGGCTTGGAGTTTGGCTCTACATATCGGCGCGTTACGTCCCCGCTTTCGCGGGGACGACGATCAGAAGCCGCGCTTTCCCGCCTGAAAATAACTTATCCCCGGTCTCGAATCCGGCCCCATATTGATCGCGCCACGTTCAATCGAGGGCGTCGTCTTAAGCGGCGTTTGATGACGGAGCAGGCCGGCATCCCTCATATCGGATGCCGAATGGAGCGCCGGGAGGCGCAGCGGCCTACGTCACTGGCCGCGCGCACCCCGCAAGCGGCGGCCCCCGGTAACGGGGAGTTCGCCGTGGGTGCGCTTGGCGGGCCGCAAGGTCCGCCCGGCAGGCCTCGTCAGCCTGCTGCTTGGGGGCGGCGATCCGCCCCTGGCGCCTCCCGGCGCTCCATCCCCTCGTTGGGGAAACGGAAAAAGGGACAGACGGGTGCCGAACGTCTCTAAACAACCGGCGGGCGGAGCGTTGGCTGTTTGACAATTGAACCTAACTCTCCCGCTCGTCCCCGCGGAAGCGGGCACAAGTGCTCGTACGTCGCTGGATGCCCGCTTTCGCGGGCATGAGCGGATAGAATTCCAATCCAAAATCCGAAACGCTCACTGCTGCGGCGGAATCTTCGCCGCCTTCACCAGCTTGATGTTGCCCTCGACGTCGTCGCGGAAATATTTGTCGAACTCCGGCTGGCTCATCGGCATCGGCTCGGCGCCGAGTTTCTGCAGCCGCTCCTTCACCGCCGAAGCCTGCAGCGCCTTGTCGACCTCCTGGTGGATTTTGACCAGCACGTCGCGTGGCGTTTTCCCGGGCGCGAACAGCCCGGCATAGAGAAGGTAAGCCGAATCGTTCAGGCCAAGCTCGACCGTGGTGGGCACATCCGGCAGCACCGACGACCGCTTGGCCGCGCTGACCGCCAGCGCGACGACCTTGCCGGAGCGGATCAGCTCCAGCGCGGACGGGATCGGAGTCGCGTACCAGTCGAGCCGGCCGGCCATCACTTCGCGCAGCGCGTCGTTGGCGCCCTTGAACGGCACGTGCTGGACGTCGATACCGGCGCTCATGCGGATGCGCTCGCCGGCGAGGTGGGTGGCCGAGCCGATGCCGCCCGAGCCGTAGTTCAAGGTGCCGGGCTTGGCCTTGGCGGCGGCGATCAGGTCGCCCAGCGTCTTGAACGGCCGGTCCGGCGGGCTGACCAGCACCAGCGGCTGCAGCCCGAGCGAGTGGACGCCGGCGAAGTCGCGCAGCGTGTCGTAGGGCAGATTGGCGAAAATCGCGTTGGCGCTGCCGAGCGAGCCGGACACCAGCAGCGTGTGGCCGTCCGGTTCCGACTTGGCGACGATGCCGGCGCCGAGGGTGCCGCCGGCGCCGCCGCGGTTCTCGATCACGACCGGCTGGCCGATCTGCCTGGACAGTTGCTCGCCGATCACGCGGGCACTGATGTCGACGGTGACGCCGGGGGTGAAGGGGACGACGATGGTGACCGCCTTGGTAGGCCAGCTTTGACACCAGGCGATGCCCGGCGCGGCGATCAGCCAGGTCGCGGCCATGACGGTGCGCAAGGCGGCCCGTTGCAGTCCCATTCTGTCCTCCCCGATTGCAGCCTTGGCGTGAGCTTAGCAGCGTGGTCGGCGTCACGCCTGCGGCACTTCGAACCCTGATTTGCGCCAGGTCTCGCGGGCCGCCCGAGCGGTCAGCGCCGCGACGAAGGCACGCCCGGCATCCTGGGCCGCGCTCCCTGCCGACACGCCCGCTGTGTAGGTGGTGTCCTGGCCATAGGGCGGCGGGATCGGCCCCGCGATCGCCGCGCCTTCGACCGACGCCACCTCGCCCGACAAGGTGAGGCCGAGATCGGCGTTGCCCTCAACGACCCGGCGCGCGACCTCGACGCCGTTCTGCTGCAGCAGGCTTTTCGGGGCCATCGTCTCCGCGATGCCAAGCCGCTCGAACACTGTCGGTACATAAACCGCCGCCGAGCCACCGACCGCCGGGTCGCTCATGGCGACGGTGCGGGCGGCCTCCAGCGTGCGCTTGAACGCCTCGGGCGTGGCGATCTCCGGCATTGGAGCGCCCTGACGGATGCAGACCGCGATGAACGTCCTGGCCACGTCCGCCCGCGAGCCCGCCGCGAGCCGGCCGGCCGCCTCCAGCTTGCCGATCATCGCCTGGGAAAGGACCAGCACGTCGGCGGTCTCGCCGGCATCGAGCTTTGTCTGGAGCGCGCCAACGGTGCCGAAGTCGAACTCGAGCTCGTGGCCGGTGGCCTGGGCGAAGTCCCGCCCCAGCGCCCCGACCGCCAGATGCATCGAGCGCGCGCACATCACCTTGAGCCTGGCCAAGCGGTCCTCCCGCCTGCGCTCAAGCTCTATCACGGCTCGTCGGCAGCGTCGTGCGGCCGCCAATCTGCCGCCATGGTTAAGGCCGAAGCAGGCCCCGCAGCAGCGGCCTGTGGGCTTGATCCGCCCCCTACTTTCGGGGAGATTGCCACCGCACCAAGGACCAAGAGCCATGAGCCAGACCGCCGATAAGCCGCGCCAGCGCCGCATCAACTGGCTCAACGTATCAACCGTGGGCAGCGCCGCCGTGCTGATCGCCGCCGAGGTGTTCGGCGGCGCTTTCGCGGCCGGCTGGGCGTTCTCGACACTCTTCCAGCTCGGCGAGTACGGTGCGCCGGTGTTGCAGGTGATCTTCTTCGTGATCGGCCTCTACGTGATGTTCAGGTTCATCCAGGCGGCGCGGAAGATCGAGCCGTTCACCGAGTGAGCGGTGGCGCGCACTCAGCGCGCGGCGCGTCTGAACGACTTAGTGTGCTTAGCGTGCGCCGTGTGCTTAGCGTGCGCCGCGCGACGCTTTCCAACCAAAAGTGTTGACTCTCGGAACAATTGGACTATTCCGTTGAGTGCCCAATTTCGCACGTGCCTGTGGCCGTGTGTCGGTCGGTAGGTAGCCGGACAAGAGGCCGGCCAGCCGCCTGAGGAAGCCGAAAGCTTCCTCAAGAAATCTGACCGGCAGCTGGAGGCGAAACCAGCACACCCTGCTCTCCGCAGGGGACGCGGCTTAAAGCAACGACGGAGCGGGCTTTTTTGGAAGGCCCGGCATGCTCGCCGGATCACCGAAGAGGCTTGTCCTTCTTGCCAGCAGTGCGGAACGGGACCTCCCTAATCCGGACCAAGGCAGCAATCGAGGTGGTGTCGCGTCCGCAATTTCACGCGGGGCATCGCTTCAGGTTCACCTTCGGAGCGGCGAAGCCGCGACCGGACCAGGGGAGACCAGTTCGAAATGACAGCGCGCATTCGCGAATTCCTCAAAACCCGCAAAGACCCCGGACCCTGCCTCGTGCTCGACCTCGACGTCGTGCGCGAGAACTATCTGGGCTTCGCCAAGACGCTGCCCGACACCAGGGTGTTTTACGCGGTGAAGGCCAATCCGGCCCCTGAGATCCTCAGGCTGCTGGCTTCGCTCGGCTCCTGCTTCGACGTCGCCTCGACTGGCGAGATCGACATGGTGCTGGCCACCGGCGCGACGCCCGAGCGTATTTCCTACGGCAACACCATCAAGAAAGAGAGCGAGATCGTCTACGCGTTCAGCAAGGGGATCACGCTTTACGCCGTCGACTGCGAGGCCGAGGTCGAGAAGATCGCCAAGAATGCGCCCGGCAGCCGCGTGATCTGCCGCATCCACTGCGACGGCACCGGGGCCGAATGGCCGCTGTCGCGCAAGTTCGGCTGCGAGCCGGACTACGCGACCGACATCCTCGAACTGGCCCACCGGCTGGGGCTCGTCGCCCACGGCATCTCGTTCCACGTCGGCTCCCAGCAGGTCAACGTCGAGGCCTGGGACCGGGCGCTCGCCTCGACCGCCGCGGTGTTTCGCACCTGCGCTGAGCGCGGCATCAACCTGTCGATGGTCAACCTCGGCGGCGGCTTCCCGGCGAAATACATCCGCAAGACGCCGAAGCTCGAGTCCTACGGTAAGGCGATCTTCAAGGCGCTGCGCCGCCACTTTGGCAACCAGATCCCGAACACCATCATAGAGCCGGGCCGCGGCATGGTCGGCAACGCCGGCATGATCGAGGCCGAGGTGGTGTTGATCGCCAAGCGCAATCGCGAGGACGACCTGCGCTGGGTCTATCTCGACATCGGCAAGTTCCACGGGCTGGCTGAAACGATCGACGAGTTGATCCGCTACCCAATCAAGACCACCAGGGACCGCGACGAGACCGGCCCTTGCGTGGTCGCCGGCCCGACCTGCGACTCGGTCGACGTGCTGTACCAGAAGAACCCTTACCCGCTGCCGGTGTCGCTGGCGATCGGCGACAAGGTTCTGATCGAGGCGGCCGGCGCCTACACCACGACCTATTCCTCGGTCGGCTTCAACGGCTATCCGCCGCTGCGGCAATACGTGATCTGATCCTGTTGCACCGCCGCACCTCAACCCCGGGCTTCGGCCCGGGGTTTTCGTTTACAGAGCGACGATGCCGGCCTCGCCGGCCTCCGTGCCCCAAGCGAGCAGCATGCCGGTCGGGTCCCAGGCTAGCGCCGAAATCGTCGCGGCGCCGGGCTTCTTTGCCAGCACCTCGGCGCCGTCGTCGAGCCGCACCAGCAGCACGGTGCCGTCGGCATAGCCTACCGCGACCACCTCCTGCTTGGGATGGCAGGCGACCATCGTGGCTCGGACCGCGAATGCCGCATACATCTGCGGCTGCTTGCCCATCGGGCCATCCTTGGACTGGAACGGCCACAGCACAAGTTGTTCAGAGCCCGAAGTGGCGAGCCATTTGCCGCTGGCGCTCCAGCCGAACGAGCGCACTCGCGCGGAATAGCCGGTCATGCGCATGTGCTTGCCGTCAGCGATGCGCCAGCCATGCAGCGCCGGTTCCTGCATGGCGGTGACCAGGAACCTGCCGTCCGCGCTGAACGCGACGTCGTGATGCGAGCCCTTCCACTCGAGCTTTTCGGGTACGGCCTGCGCATTGGGGAACCACAGCGACACACCGTTGTAGCAGGCGACCGCGAGACGGATGCCCTTCGGCGCAAAGGCGAGCCCGCCGACCGTGGACGCGACCTCGAGCGCTTTGGTATCGCCCTTGGCGGGGCGCATGAAGGCAAACTTGCCGGCCGACCACGCCACCACACCATCCGGACCGCAGGCGACATGGTCGATCCAGCGGCGCTTCTCGTCGGTCGCGAGGACCGTGGCTTCGCCGCTGGCGGCAGTCGCCATCACCTTGCCGTCGTCGCCACCAGTGACCAACCGCTCGCCGTCACCCGCTGTCGCCAGGATGCCGCCGCCATGCACCTGCGCGCGGATTTCATCGCCCTCGTCCGGAACGAGCAGCACCGTTTCCTCGCCGAGCACAAACGCGGCGGTGCGGCCGAGGAAGCGCACCGCCACCACCGGCGCGCCGGCGGCAACGGGCCGCGTCTTGTCGACGACGGAGGGAGTGCTGGGGGCGGTGTCGGTCATTGTGCACTGCTGTCGTCCCCGCGAAAGCGGGGACCCATCGTGCCGCGGATTCGTCGATAAATGGGTCCCCGCTTTCGCGGGGACGACAATCGCAACATTGTCACGCCACGCAGCTCTCAAACCCCTGCCGGATCTTCTCCTCGGGCAGATTGCGGCCGATGAACACCATGCGGCTGTCGCGTGTCTCGCCATCCTTCCAGGGCCGCTGATGATCGCCGTCCAGGATCATATGTACGCCCTGGAATACGAAACGCTCCGGATCGTCCTTGAACGACAGGATGCCCTTGCAGCGCAAGATGCTCGGACCGTCGTCGGCGACCAGCTTCTGGATCCACGGGAAGAACTTATCCGGATTGAGCTGCTTGTCGGTCTTGAGCGACATCGATTGCATGTCTTCGTCGTGATAGTGCTTCATGCCGCCGTGGTGGTGATGCCCGTCGCCATGATCATGTTCATGATGATCGTGACCGTCGCCGTGCAGGAACTCCGGCTCGATGTCGAGGATGCGGTCGAGGTCGAAGGCATTGCGGCCCAGCACCTGGTCGAGCGCAATCTGCGAGCGCTGCGTGCGGTGCAGCTTGGCGTAGGGATTGATGCCGCGGATGCGGGCCTCGACCTCGCGCAGCTCACCGTCGCTCACGAGATCGGTCTTGTTGATCAGGATAACATCGGCGAAGGCAATCTGGTTCTTCGCCTCCGGCGCATCCTTAAGGCGATCCTTCAGCCATTTGGCGTCGGCAACGGTCACCACCGCGTCGAGCTTGGTCTTACGCCCGACGTTCTCGTCGACGAAAAACGTCTGCGCTACCGGCGCGGGGTCGGCGAGCCCCGTTGTCTCGACGATGATGGCGTCGAACTTGCCCTTGCGGCGCATCAGCCCTTCGATGATGCGGATCAGGTCGCCGCGCACGGTGCAGCAGATGCAGCCGTTGTTCATCTCGAACACTTCCTCGTCGGCGCCGACAACCAGCTCGTTGTCGATGCCGATCTCGCCGAACTCATTGACGATCACGGCGTATTTTTTTCCGTGCGGCTCGGACAGGATGCGATTGAGCAGCGTGGTCTTGCCGGCACCGAGGTAGCCGGTAAGCACGGTGACGGGGATTTTTTCGGCTTGGTTTTGAGCCTGGTCGGACATCGATACCTCAGGTCATCAGGGCGGTACTCAGCGTCCTTATATTGTGCCGGATGAGGTCGATGTAAGTGGGGGCCGGGCCTTTCTCGACAGTCAGGGCGTCGGAATAGAGCGTGCCACCGATTTTGGCGCCCGTTTCGTCGGCGATGCGCTTGAGCAGCCGCGGATCGCTGATGTTTTCCAAGAAAACCGCCGGAATCTTCCGCCGCTTGATCTGGGCAATGATGTTGGCGACGTCCTTGGCCGAGGGCTCGGATTCCGTCGAAACGCCCTGCGGCGCGATGAAATCCAGCCCATAGGCGTCCTTGAAATAGCCGAAGGCGTCGTGGGTCGTGATGATGCGGCGCCGATCGGCCGGGATTTTTTCGACGGTCTCGCGCACCTCCTTGTCCAACGCGTCGAGCCTGGCGAGATAGGCCGTGGCGTTGGCCTCATAGGCCGATTTGCCGGCAGGGTCGGCGGCGATCAGCCCATCACGGATGTTGGCCGCGTAGACTTTGACGTTGCCGACCGATTGCCAAGCATGGGGATCGTTATCATGGCTGTGACCATGTCCCTGGCCGTGCCCGCCTGCCATACGTCGGGGCTTGACCCCCTTCGACGCGGTCACGATCGGCGCCTTGCTGCCCGACGCCTTCACCAGCCGTTCGATCCAGCCCTCGAAACCGAGACCGTTGACCACGATCAGCCTGGCCTCGCTCAGCTTTTTGGCGTCGGCCGGCGACGGCGAATAGACATGCGCGTCGGCGTTCGGTCCGACCAGCATCGTCACCTCGACGCGTTCTCCGCCGATGTTCTTCACCACGTCGCCAAGGATCGAGAACGTCGCAGTCACCTTGAGCTTGGCGTCCTGCGCCATGGCCGGCGCCGCAAACAGCAGCACGGCAAGCGCCGCGGCAGCCAACCTCGTGCACCTCGCACACCTTCCGAGCATCTTCCTCGCTCCTATTCCGCCGAGCTTCTCACGCTTCCAGATGTCTTCCCGGGAACGCCTGCCACACCAGGCCGCCGACCCGCCCGAACAGCAGCGACACGGCATAGATGGCGCCGGCCACCAGGATCACGGCAGGCCCCGAAGGCACGCCGGAGTGATACGACACCAGCAGACCGGCGTAGCCGGCAAACAGCGCGCTCACGGCAGCGATCAGCATCATGGTGGTGATATCGCGCGCCCAGAACCGCGCCGTCACCGCGGGCAGGATCATGATGCCGACCGCGAGCAGCGTGCCGAGCGCATGAAAGCCGCTGACCAGGTTGACGACGAGCAGCGCCAGGAACGCAATGTGCGCGGGGGCGCCGGCGCCGCTCACCGAGCGCAGGAAGCCGGGGTCGACGCATTCCAGCACCAGCGGGCGGTAGATCACCGCCAGCCCGAGAACCGTCACCGTCGCGTTGACCGCGATCATGATCAGCGTCTGGTTGTCGAGCGCCAGCACGGTGCCGAACAGAAAATGCAGCAGGTCGATGTTGGTGCCCTTCACCGAGACGATGGTGACGCCGAGCGCCAGCGAGATGATGAAGAAGGCCGCCAGCGAAGCGTCCTCCTTGAGCTCGGTCGAGCGCGCAACGAGACCCGCCGCCACCGCCACGATGAAGCCCGCGATCAGACCGCCGGCCGCCATCGCAAACAGGTTGAGACCCGACAGCAGAAAGCCGACCGCGGCGCCGGGCAGCACGGCGTGCGCCATCGCGTCGCCAACCAGGCTCATCCGCCGCAGCATCAGGAACACGCCGATCGGGCCGGCGCCGAACGCCAGCGCGACGATTCCCGCCAGCGCGCGGCGCATGAACTCGAATTCGGCGAACGGGGCGATGAGGGTGTCGTAGATCACGAAATTACGCCGCCACCACGCAGGCCTCGGCATGCTCGTCGAACGCCTCGCACATGCGCCGCGCCTTGACGATGTTATCCTGCGTCAGCACGTCGGCGGTGGCGCCCCAGGCCACCGGTTCGCGCGCGAGCAGCAGCGCCTGCGGAAAATGGCCGCGCACGATATCGAGATCGTGCAGCGCCGCCAGCACGGTGCGCTTCTCGCTGTGCCAGCGCTGCACCAGCGCGAGCAGATCGGCCGAGGTCTTGGTGTCGATCGCGTTGAACGGCTCGTCGAGCACGATCATCCGCGCGTCCTGCAACAGCAGCCGTGCGAACAGCATGCGCTGCATTTGGCCGCCCGACAGCGTGCCTATGGCGCGGTTCTCGAAGCCGGTCAGCCCGACAGTCGCGATCGCACTCTCGATCGTGTCGCGGTCCTTGGCGCCGATGCTGCCGAACAGGCCTTTGCCGCGCCACAGCCCCATCGCCACCATGTCGTAGACGTTGATCGGGAAGCTGCGGTCGATCTCCGCGATCTGTGGCAGGTAGGCAATGTCCTGGGGCGAAAGCCCGCCGCGGTCGACGCTGCCGGCAAGCGGCTTGATGACGCCGACCACGCCCTTAAAGAGCGTCGACTTGCCGGCGCCATTTGGCCCCACCACCGCCGTCAGCGTACCGGCCTCGATGGCGCCGTTGAGATGATGCACGGCCGGATGCCGGTCGTAGCCCAGCGTGAGGTTGCGGAATTGAAGCTGCGCAGTCATCGCATCGCCCAGTAAGCAGCGAGCCAGATCAGCGCGATCACCGCCACGGACGCAGCGAGCCGCTCCAGCATCGACATGCGGAGAATGGAGGGATGCACCGTGGCCGGGGGGTGAATGTGCCCCGGATGATGATGATGGTGATGATCGTGATGCAAATGGCCGGACATAGGAGATGTTATAATATAACAAATTGGCTTTTGCCAGTTTGCCTAAACCATTGGAACTTTTTGACAAATGGGCCTGCCCGCCGCTGTGAATCCAAGTCTGCGTTGATTGCCAACCCCTGCCCGCCCCGCCATTCTGGCTTCGGGACGAGGGGTAACGGGGATGGGCCGGAAGCTACGGATGAACGAACAGCGCAAGCGTGTGGTCGCGATCGGCGAGGTCATGGTCGAAATGGCCCGCGGCGGCGACGGCCGCTTCGGCATGGGCTGCGGCGGCGACACGTTCAACACCGCGATCTATCTGGCGCGCGCCGGCATCGACGTCGCCTACGCCACCGCGCTCGGCGACGACCCTTATTCGGATAGCATCGTGTCGCTCACTTCCGCAGAGGGCATCAAGACCGATTTGATGCTGCGCATGCCCGGCCGCGAGGCCGGCCTCTACCTGATCGAGACCGACAGCAAGGGCGAGCGCCGCTTCACCTACTGGCGCGAGAACGCGCCGGCGCGCGAGTTGTTCGAACTGCCGCAGTGGGGACAGGTCGCGGAAGCGATGCTGTCGGCGCGGCTGATCTACTTTTCCGGCATCACGCTGTCGCTCTACTCCAACAATGGGCTCGGCCGCTTCCTCGCCATCCTGGAGATGGCGCGCCAGCAGGGCGTCAAGGTCGCGTTCGACGGCAACTTCCGGCCGCGCGGCTGGAAGGGCGACCTCGGCCGCACCCGCACGGTGTTCAACGAGGCGCTCAAGCGCGTCGACGTCGCGCTGCCGACCTACGACGACGAGGCGGTGTTGTGGGGTGACCCGAGCCCCGAGGCGACGGTCGAGCGCTTGCAAGCGTTCGGCATCGGCGAGATCGTGGTGAAGAACGGGCCGAACAGCGCGCTGGTGTCGTCAGGCGGCCGGCAGGAGTACGTGCCGCCGCCGGAGGTCGTGGTGCCGGTCGACACCACCGCGGCGGGCGACAGCTTCAACGCCGGCTACATGGCGGCGCGGCTGTCGGGCGAAAATCCAGCCGCAGCGGCGACCGCGGCGCATCGTCTCGCCGGCGAGAAGATCCGCCACCGCGGCGCGATCATGCCGCGCACCGCGGCGGCAATGCATTAGGTAATGACGCCGCCTTGCTCGGGGCGGAAGATGAAGTTCTCCGGCGTCAGGCCGGTGACGTTCTGCAATGTGATGGAGCCAAAACCCAGATCGATCGTGGTGGTGTTGGTTTCTTCGTCATAATTAATCGCCGACGCCAAATCGTCGAATTCATCAAACGCGCCGCCGACGAGCATGATCTTGTCGATTTCATCCGTTTACGGCCGCCCCAGCAGCATCGCGCCAAGCGCGGCCAGGATCGGCAGCGGCCAGGAGGCGGCAATCCGCAGCCAAACCAGCTTGTGAGGCATGACGCCGAGCTCCCAGATGAACAGGCGCTGGATCGCGAACAAGGCCCAGGCGGTGGTGTAGGCAATGACTGGCGCCCGCCCCGCCCTTGAGCGCGGCCGTCCCGATGGAGAATCCAATCACCGGCCCGCCCGGCGTCAGAAACCCGCCCAGCATGGCGATTGCGATTCCTGTCACGCCGGAGTCCGCGCCGAGCCAGCGGCCCACCACCTCCTGCGGCAGCAGCGCCGCGATATAGCCGGCGTCGATCACGCCCAGCATGATGCGCGGCATCAGCTTGAAGAAATCCAGCACCCCCTCGCGCGCGCTATCGCGCAGCACGACGCGTCCGCGGGTCGCCGCGATCAACGCCAGCACCGCCGCAATTACGAAGAGCAGCGCGTCGACGAACCAGATCATGCGTCGCCGCTCCGCATTCGCACGCCCAACCAGCCGGCAAGCCAATGCGCGAGCAGGCCCGCCACGATCGGTAGCGGCAGCGCGACCAGGCTGCGCCAGATCACGAAATCCGCGCCGAAGAACGGCAACTCCCAGACCAGCGCGCGGCCGTAGCCGAGCAGCGTCCAACTCGTGACAAAGGCGACGGTGGCGCCGACGCTGGCGCCAACCGCCAGGAACGCGGCGGCAATCGGAAACACCGTGATCGGGCCGCCCGGCACGATGATGCCGGCAAGCGTCGCGATGATCAGGCCGACAAAGCCGGATTCGGCACCGACCCACTTCACGACCACATCGCGCGGCATCAGCAGCGCGACGAACGACGCGATCAGGCAGGCGGCCAGCACCTTCGGCACGATGTCGAGGAACAGCGCGACATCGGAGGAGAGAATCTCAAGAAACCGCGCTTGTCCGTCGCGCCAGTAGACGATCGCGGCCGCGACCACGACAGCGACAGCGATGAACGCAGTCGACCAGTCGAATGTCTTGCGCGGGCGGCGCTGTATCGGAGCTTCGGGCAAGGAAACCTGCGCGTGCGGTGAGCCGCATCAAGAGCACTTGCGGACGCGGCGCACAAGCGTGCTTAGCATTTCTTGCGTTTGCGCATGATCTTTTCGGACCTGCCTTCGCCCGCCGAAGCATCAAGCCAAAATGACGACTCGTGCCAGGGCTTCGCGCAGGCGGGAAACCGGTTCCCACTTTTCCGGATCATGCGCTACCGCAATTGCGATGCCGCCCGCGCCAGCGCAGTGACACGGCCAAAGTCACCGGCCGCGATCGCGCCGGCCGGCGCGACCCACGAGCCGCCGACCGCGATTACGTTGGGCAGCGCGAGATAGGACGCGGCGTTCCCGGCATCGATGCCGCCGGTCGGGCAGAACTTGAGCTGCGGCAGCGGCGCAGCGACCGACCTGAGCCAGCGCGCGCCACCCGACGGCTCCGCGGGGAAAAATTTCAGCACCCTGAAGCCGCGGTCGGCGAGCGCCATGGCTTCGCTGACTGTCGCACAGCCGGGCAGAACGGGGACCGGCGCATCAGCCAGGGCCGCGGACAGCGACGCCGGCGTGCCAGGACTGACCAGGAACCTGGCGCCGGCCTCACATGCGGACACGATGTCGGCAGGCTTGGTGACCGTGCCGATGCCTGCGACGGCGTCCGGCACTTCCGCGGTGATGGCGCGCAGCGCGTCAAGCGCTGCCCCGGTCCGCAATGTCACTTCGAGCACCGGCAACCCGCCGGCGACCAGCGCACGGGCGAGCGGTACCGCGTCTTTGAGGTGCTCGAGGGTCAGCACCGGAATGACCGGGACGGTCAGCAGCGGAGTGGGATCGGCGGGCGGCATACTGGATATCTGGGTGATCGACGCCGCGCTGCAAGACTTAAGTCAGGTGCCGCATCAGCGCCAGGCCGGCGAACAGTCCGGCAATCGAAAGCACCACCGAGCCGATCACATAGAAGGCGGCCAGCACAATCTCACCGCGCTCCCAGAGCAATGCGGTGTCGAGCGAGAATGCCGAGAATGTAGTGTAGCCACCCAGCACGCCGGTCGCCAGGAACAGCCGCATCGGCTGCACTGCGTCGCCCTTGAAGGCGAAGTAGCCGGCGAGCAGCCCCATCGCCAGCGAGCCGCTGACGTTCTCGATGATGGTTGCGTAGGGAAAGCCAGCGCCGAACAGCCGCAGCGCGAGAAGGTTGACGCCGTGACGCAGCGTCGCCCCGACACCGCCGCCGAGAAACACCAGCAGAAATCCGGTCATCGCTCCATCGCCCGCAGGCCGAGCTTGTCGAGCAGCCGCATGTCGCGGTCGCGCTCGGGATTGGGCGTGGTGAGGAGCTTCGGCCCGTAGAAGATCGAGTTGGCGCCGGCGAGGAAACACAGCGCCTGCGTCTCCTCGCTCATATCCTCGCGGCCGGCGGAAAGTCGCACCACCGACTTCGGCATGGTGATGCGTGCAGCCGCAATGGTGCGCACGAACTCGAACGGATCGAGCTTGTGCGCGCCGGAAAGCGGCGTGCCCTCGACCTGCACCAGCATGTTGATCGGCACCGATTCCGGATGTGCCGGCAGACTTGCCAGCATGGCGATCATGCCGATGCGGTCCTCAGGACCTTCGCCCATGCCGACGATGCCGCCGCAGCATACGTTGATACCGGCGGCGCGGACATGGTCGAGCGTGTCGAGCCGATCCTGATAGGTGCGCGTAGTAATGATCGCGCCGTAGAACTCCGGCGAAGTGTCGAGGTTGTGGTTGTAGTAGTCGAGGCCGCTGCGCTTGAGGCGCTGCGCCTGATCGGAAGTCAGCATGCCGAGCGTTGCGCAGGTCTCGAGGCCCAGCGCCCTCACGCCCTCCACCATCTTGCAGACGTCCCCGACGTCGCGATCCTTCGGCGAGCGCCAGGCGGCGCCCATGCAGAACCGGCTGGCGCCAGCAGCCTTGGCGGCGCGCGCTTCGGCCAGCACCGTATCGAGCGACATCAGTTTCTCAGCCTTCACGCTGGTGTCGTACCTGGCGCTCTGGGGGCAATAGGCGCAGTCCTCGGGGCAGCCGCCGGTCTTGATCGACAGCAGCGTCGAAATCTGCACCTCGGCCGGATCGAAATGGATGCGGTGGACGCGCGCCGCCTCGAACATCAGTTCGGGGAACGAAAATTCGAACAGCGCGCGGACCTCCGCGCGGGTCCAGTCGTTGCGGACGAGGCCCGGGTTTCCGGCGGAAAGCGGCGATTGGGCAAGACTCATGGATCCCACCATAAAGCCGCGCATGGCCGGGACAAGCCCGGCTTTCAGGCACCGGACTTGAAGAATTCCACCGCCTCCAGCCCGGCCCGGCGGCCGAACACAAAGGCGCGCAACACCGACACCGCGTTGGGCGCGGTGCCATGGAAATGCCCGGTGATCTCGCCGGCGGCATAGAGGCCCGGGATCGGCGCGCCGTCGCGCAGCACCCGGGCGCGGTCGTCGGTCGAAATGCCGCCGAACGTGTAGGCGATCGCACCGATCAGCGGATAGGCGAGGAACGGCGGCTCGATGATCGGCCGCGCCCAGTTCGACTTTGGCGGCTGGAGATTGTGCGTGGCGGCAAGCCCGTCGCAGCGCGTAGCGTCGAACGCGGCAGGATCGCCGCTCGCTGCCGCGTCATAGTTCGCAACGGTGTCGATCAGCACGCGCGGATCAATGCCGAGTTTGTCCGCAAGCTCCGCCAGCGTGGCCGCCTCGATCGGCGGCACTTCGGAGCGCACCGCGCGCTGCCAGTCCGGGATGTCGTAGAGCCGCTTGTCGAGAATGGCATAAGCCTCGCGCCCCGGCCTGTCGAAATGCAGAGAACGCGAAAACATCTCCCAAGTTTCGTGAACCAGGCCGGCGCCTTCGTCGAAAAAGCGGCGTCCGGTTTTGTCGACCACCACGCCGTAGGGATAGACCAGCACCACCGGCGCGGAGTTGCGGCTGCGCGGATCGATCGGCTCGATGTGCATGCCGTTCCAGTCGCCGGACTTGTCGGCGCCTTCGCCGAGCGCCATGCGGATGCCGTCGCCGGTGTTGAAGCGCGTGCCGGGTGAGATCAGACGGATGCCGTCCGCGTCCGGTCCAAATTGCGCGCGCATCATGTCGGGATTGGCCTGGAAGCCGCCGGCGGCGAGGATCACCGCGTCGGCCACGACCTTGCGCGCCTCGCTCTCGCCCGCGATCTCGACGCCACGAATGCGCCCGTTTTCACGGATGAACGCCTGCACTGGCGACGAATAGCGGATCACGACGCCGGCCGCCCTCGCCGCCCGCGACAGCGTCTCGATGATCGCCGGGCCGCCGCCGACCGGCTGAATACGCGGCGGCCCTTTGGCGAGGTAATAGGTCGGCTGGTGGAATTCGAGGCCGTGGTCCCTGATCCAGGCGACCGTCGCCGGAGCTTCGGCCGCGAGCCGCGCAAAATACGTTTCGTCGCCCTGAAATTTGGCCGCTTCAAGCATGTCGTGGACGAAGCTCGGCTCGACGCGCTCGGGCGACGCCATCCGCATGTAGGACGGTGACCAGCGGGTGTTGCCCCCGGCCTGGTCTTCAGCCGCTTTCTCCAACAGCGTGACGTTGATGGCGGTGCCGCTGCGGCGCGCCTCGCCGGCCGCGGCCAGCGCAGCCGAAAGCCCTGCGGCGCCTTGGCCGACCACGACAAGGTTCGATGCCACGCTCACCTCAACGGTTCGAACTTGGCGCCGGCGCACTCGCCATCGGCGGCTGCGCGCCGATCGGCGATGTCGTTGCGCTTTGTGAAGGTGACAATGTAGGTGCGCGGCAAGGTCGGCTTGCCGGCCATGCTGGTGGCGTTCACCCGCACGCAGGTGCCCCACATCAGGCCGACCGGCGACGGAACCTGGCGTAATTCCGACACCACGACGTTGCGGACCTGCGCATCCGCCGAGAACAGCTTGGCGAGGTTTTCAGCGATCAGCTTGCGGTGATCAAAGCTTGGAGCGGGCGCCGGCTGCTGCGCTACCGCTGGCGAGCAGACTGCAAGCGCAAACACCCATGGAACAGGCCAAGCACATTTCATCGCGGCAATCCGGGCAGCATGGCCGCCCAGACTAGCAGATTACTCCGCCGCGATCCGGCTCGCCGGATCGACCGCCTCGACCTTGGCCGCGCAGAACTTGAACTCGGGAATTTTCCCGAACGGATCGAGCTTCGGATTGGTGAGCAGGTTCGCCGCCGCCTCGACATAGGCGAACGGGATGAACACCACGCCGTCCGGCACCGCATCGTCCTGGCGCGCGGCGAGCTCGACCACGCCGCGCCGCGTCGTCACCCGCACCATGTCGCCGGGCTGGATGCCGAGCTTCTCGATGGTGCCGCGCGAGAGTTGTGCGCTTGCGGTCGGCTCGATGGCGTCGAGCACCTCGGTGCGGCGCGTCATCGAGCCCGTGTGCCAGTGCTCGAGCTGACGGCCGGTGGACAGGATGAACGGATACTCGGCGTCCGGCACCTCGTCGGGCGGCTGGAGCTTGGTCGCGACCAGCTTGGCGAAGCCGCCCGGACGCGGGAAGCCCTTGTCGAACACCACGTCGCGGCCAGGAACGTCCGGCCCGTCGACAGGATAGGTAACCGCATATTCGCGGTCGACGCGCTCCCAGGTGATGTTGTTGAGCGCCGGCATCATCGATGCCATCTCGGTGTAGACCTCGCTGACATGCTTGTAGTTCCAGCCGCAGCCCATGCGGTTGGCGATCTCCTGGATGATCCAGAGATCGTGACGGGTGTCGCCCGGCAGCGGCAACGCCTGGCGGCCCATCTGCACCTGGCGGTTGGTGTTGGTGACGGTGCCGTCCTTCTCCGGCCAACCGGACGCCGGGAGAATGACGTCGGCATAGACCGCGGTCTCGGTGAGAAACAAATCCTGCACGACGAGATGCTCCAGATGCGCGAGCGCCTCACGGGCATGGTTAAGGTCGGGGTCGGACATCGCCGGGTTTTCGCCTTCGATGTACATGCCTTTGATCTCGTCGGCATGCACGGCGTCCATGATCTCGACCACGGTCTTGCCGCGCTTGGGCGGGAGCTTCACGCCCCATGCCTTCTCGTATTGGCCGCGTATCTCCGGATTCTCCACCGACTTGTAGTCGGGGAAGAACATCGGGATCAGGCCGGCGTCGGACGCGCCCTGCACGTTGTTCTGGCCGCGCAGCGGATGGAGCCCCGTGCCCGGGCGCCCGACCTGGCCGGTGATCAGCGCGAGCGCGATCAGGCAGCGCGCGTTGTCGGTGCCGTGGGTGTGCTGCGACACGCCCATGCCCCAGAAGATGATGGCGCGCTCGGCGCGAGCGTAGGCGCGCGCGACTTCCTTCAGTGTGTCCGCCTCGATGCCGCAGATCGGGGCCATCTCCTCCGGCGTGAAGTCCTTGATGTTCTCCTTCCAGGCGTCGAAGCCTTCGACGTAGGTCTGGATGTACTGCTCGTCGTAGAGTTTCTCGGTCACGATCGTGTTCAGCATCGCGTTAAGCATCGCCACGTCGGTGCCGTTCTTGAACTGCATCATCTTCCAGGCGTGGCGTTTCATGCCATTGCCGCGCGGGTCCATGATGATGAGCTTGGCGCCGCGCTTGGCCGCCTGCTTGAAGAAGGTCGCGGCGACCGGGTGGTTGTCGGTCGGGTTGGCGCCGATCACGATGATGAGGTCGGAATTCTTCACCTCGTTGAAGGTCGCGGTCACCGCGGCGGAGCCGACGCCTTCGAGCAGCGCGGCGACCGACGAGGCGTGGCAGAGCCGCGTGCAATGGTCGACGTTGTTGGTGCCGAAACCGGTCCGCACCAGTTTCTGGAACAAATACGCCTCTTCGTTTGAGCCTTTCGCCGAGCCGAAGCCGGCCAGCGCGTCAGGGCCGTCCCGGTCGCGGATTTTCTTCAGGCCGCCGGCGGCACGGTCGAGCGCCTCTTCCCAGGTCGCTTCGCGGAAATGCGTCCATGGATTCGATGGGTCAATGAATTCGTGCGGTACTTTAGGCACGCCGTCGTTGCGGATCATCGGCTTCAACAAGCGCTGTGGATTGGCGACGTAGTCGAAGCCGAAGCGGCCCTTGACGCAAAGCCGGTTGGCGTTCGCCGGGCCGTTCTTGCCGGCGACAGCGACGATCTTGTCGTCCTTGATCTGATAGGTGAGCTGGCAGCCGACGCCGCAGTAGGGGCACACGCTATCGACCGTGCGGTCAGGCTTGCCTTTGTAGACGTTGTTCTCGTCGACCATGGTCGAGGGCATCAGCGCGCCGGTCGGGCAGGCCTGCACGCACTCGCCGCAGGCGACGCAGGTCGAGTGGCCCATCGGATCGTCGAAGTCGAACACAATCTTCTCGAGATGGCCGCGGCCGGCCATGCCTATCACGTCGTTGACCTGGACCTCGCGGCAGGCGCGTACACACAGGTTGCACTGGATGCAGGCGTCGAGATTGACCGCCATCGCGACATGGCTGCGGTCGGGCTCGGGAACCTTGATCGGCTCGCGCTTGGGGAAGCGGCCGGCCTCGATCTTCTGGCGCTTGGCGATTTTCCAGAGCTCGGAGTCGGGGTCATGCGCGTGGGCCTGATCCGGCTGGTCGGTGATGAGGAGTTCGGCGACCATACGGCGCGCCGTCTTCGCGCGGTCGGTCTGCGTCTTGACCTTCATGCCCGGCGTCGGCGCGCGGATGCAGCTCGCGGCGAGCACACGCTCGCCCTCGATCTCGACCATGCAGACGCGGCAGTTGCCGTCCGGCCGGTAGCCCGGCGCGGGGTGGTAGCACAGGTGCGGCACACGGATGCCGAAGCGGCGTCCGGCGCGGAAGATCGTCTCATCCTCGCGGATGTCGATCTCCTTGTCGTCCATGAAGAACGTGTTGGGTTTCTTGGTCGTGTCGTTCATGGCATGGTCTTTCGGCTGTCGTCCCGGCCGAGCGAAGCGAGGGCCGGGACCCATAACCGCTGCTGGTGGTTATGGGTCCCCGCTCCGCCGCGCCGCCGAGAGGAGCGAAGCGATACGAGGGTTCGGCGCGGCCAGTCTGGAAGGGCTCGCGCTGGCCGCTCGCTTCGCTCGCCAGCGCGAGCGGGGATGACAGCGGTGAATGTGTCGCTTGTCTTCATCATGACCAACGCCCCAGCGGCTTGGCGAGTTCATCCGGGAAATATTTCAAAACGCACAGCAGCGGATTCGGCGCGGCCTGTCCGAGACCGCAGATCGAAGCGTCGCGCATCAGGTCCGACAATTCGGTCAACAGCGCCGCATCCCACGGGCCGGTTTCCATCAGCTTGACGGCCTTCTCTGTGCCAACGCGGCAGGGCGTGCACTGGCCGCAGCTCTCGTCCTCGAAGAACTTGAGCAGGTTGAGCGCCACTGCCTTCATGTCGTCCTTCTCGGACAGAATGACGACGGCGTGCGAGCCGACGAAGCAGCCGTATTTCTCCAGCGTGCCGAAATCGAGCGGCTCGTCGGCCATCGAGGCCGGGAGAATGCCGCCCGAGGCGCCGCCGGGCAGGTAGGCCTTGAACACCTCGCCGTCCTGCATGCCGCCGCAATATTCCTCGATCAGCTCGCGCGCGGTGACGCCGGCCGGCGCCAACACGACGCCCGGCGCATTGACGCGGCCAGACACCGAGAAGCTGCGGAAACCCTTGCGCTCACGGCGGCCCTGCGAGGTGAACCATTCCGCGCCCTTCTCGACGATGTCGCGGATCCAGTACATCGTCTCGACGTTCTGCTCGAGCGTCGGGCGTCCGAACAATCCAACCTGCGCAACATACGGCGGACGGTGGCGCGGCAAGCCACGCTTGCCTTCGATCGAACTCGATCATCGCGGATTCTTCGCCGCAGATGTACGCGCCGGCGCCGCGCCGCAGATGGACGTTGCTGAACCTGGTCAGGCCTGCGCGCTCAACCTTGGCGATCTCGTCGAGCAGCATCAGCCGCAATTCGGGATATTCGTCGCGGATGTAGATGTAGATGTCCTTCGCCTCGACCACCCACGCGGCGATCAGCATGCCTTCGAGGAAACGGTGCGGATCGAGTCCGAGATAGTAGCGGTCCTTGAAGGTGCCCGGCTCGCCTTCGTCGGCGTTCACCGCCATCAGCCGCGGAGCCGGCTCGGCGCGCACCAGCGACCACTTGCGGCCGGTCGGGAAGCCTGCGCCGCCGAGCCCGCGCAGTCCGGCGTCACTGACGACCTTGATGAACTCCTCGCGCGTGCGCTTGCCGCTGAACGCTTCGCCGAGCAGGCGATAGCCGCCCTCGGCGAGATAGTGCTCGAAATCGATGTGACGCTTCCACGCGTGCGCGTGATCCGGCACCGCCGCTGCCTTGGTGACTCCTTCCGGTGTCGCGTTGAACACCTGCACATGCCCAACCGCGCAAACCGGCGCGCGCTCGCAAGCGCCCATGCACGGCGCACGCACCACGCGGACATTCGACCCGAGCTTGCCTGGCAAGGTCGAGAGCAGTTTCTCCGCGCCTGCCATCGCGCAGGACAGCGAGTCGCAGACGCGCACCGTGACCGGCGGCGGCGGCATCTCGCCCTCCTTCACGACATCGAAGTGCGCGTAGAATGTTGCGACCTCATAGACTTCGGTCTGCGACAGCTTCATTTCAGCGGCGAGCGCCGCCATGTGCGCGGCCGAGATGTGCCCGTACCCATCCTGAATGAGATGCAGATGCTCGATCAGCAGGTCGCGCCGGCGCGGCTGATCGCCCAGCAGCGCGCTGACTTCGGCGGCGGCCTTGGGATCGACCTGACGGCCCTTGGGCGTGCGGCGCGGTTTTCGCCCGCGTGGCGGCGCGCCGTTTCCGTTCGGCGGCATCGGAGTCTGGATATTCATGGATCAGAATTGAACCGTTCCAGACGCGCAGACAATCCCGTGCCTTGCATGGCTTGATAGATAAACCCTATCGACTTGGCTACCATTGCTCATTAATATTTCAGCAATCGGCCTGGGGCCTATTGCCTAAGCCGCTGAAATCACACGCTATTTCGCTAGCATGATCGACAAACTGGATTTCATCCTCGCCCTGGCCCGGGAGCGCCACTTCGGCCGCGCCGCGGAGGCCTGCGGCGTGACGCAACCAACCCTGTCGGCCGGCGTGAAACAGCTCGAGGAGCAGATGGGGGTGCTGCTGGTGAACCGCGGCTCGCGCTTCCAGGGCTTCACGCCAGAAGGCCAGCGCGTGCTCGACTGGGCGCGGCGCATCGTCGGCGACACCCGCGCGATGCGCGAGGAGATCAACTCGCTGCGCCACGGCCTGACCGGCCAGTTGCGGATCGCAGCGATCCCGACCGCGCTCGCCATGGTTGCCGCGCTCACGACGCCGTATCGCGAGCGGCATCCCAACGTGACGTTTACGGTGCTGTCGCGCACGTCAATCGAGATTCTCGAGCTTCTGGAGAATCTCGAGATCGACGCCGGCATCACCTACCTGGAGAATGAGCCGGTCGGCCGCGTCAACTCCGTGCCGCTCTATCATGAGCGCTACCGGTTGCTGACCTCAGCGGAAGCCCCGCTCGGCAACCGCGACCGCGTGACCTGGGCGGAGATCGCGGACGTACCGCTGTGCCTGCTCACGCCGGACATGCAGAACCGCCGCATTATCGATCGTCTGATCAAGAGCACCGGGCACGAATCCCGTCCCACGCTCGAATCGGATTCGATGATCCTGTTGTTCTCGCACGTGCGCACCGGACGCTGGGCGAGCGTGATGCCGGCCAAGCTTGCCGAAACGCTGGGCCTCACCGACACGCTGCGCGCGATCCCGATCGTCGAGCCCGAGGCGGTGCAGACCATCGGCCTGGTGGTGCCGTCGCGCGAGCCTATGATGCCGATCACCGCCGCGCTCGTGGACGAGGCGAAGCGCGTGGCGCCGATGCTGGATGAAGTGGAGACGGTGCCGCGGGCGGCGAGCAAGCGACGCGGCTAGCTCCGCCGTGAGCTCGGCGAAGCTTAGAACAACCCGACGATCCTGCCATCCGCGCCGACGTCGATCGAGTCGGCGGCCGGCACGCGCGGCAGGCCCGGCATGGTCATGATCTCACCGCAGATCGCCACCACGAACTCGGCGCCGGCGGAGAGCCGCACCTCGCGCACGTTAATGGTGTGGTCGCTCGGCGCGCCCTTCGCATCGGCGTTGGTCGAGAACGAGTACTGCGTCTTGGCGATGCAGACCGGTGCCTTGCCGTAGCCCATTGCCTCGAAGGCGGCGAGCTGGTCGCGCACCGACTTGTCGGCGGTCGCGTCCTTCGCCCGATAGATTTCCTTGGCGATGGTGCGGACCTTCTCGAAAAGCGGCATGTCGTCGGGGTAGAGCAGCTTCAGCTTGGCCTTGCCTTCGTCGCAAACCTTGACCACCGCCTTCGCAACATCGGCGGCACCCTCGCCACCCATCGCCCAGTGATCCGCCATCAGCGCCTCGACGCCGAGCGCCTTGCACTTCTCCTTCACCAGCGCGATTTCCGCGTCGGTATCGGCGGAGAAGCGGTTGATCGAGACCACCGCCGGAATGCCGAATTTCTGGATGTTCTGGACGTGACGCTCCAGGTTGGCCATGCCGGTTTCGAGCGCCTTGAGGTCTTCCTTCTTGAGATCGTCCTTCTTCACGCCGCCGTGCATCTTGAGCGCGCGGATCGTGGCGACGATCACAGCACAATCGGGCTGCAGACCGGTCTTGCGCATCTTGATGTCGAGGAACTTCTCGCCGCCGAGGTCGGCGCCGAAGCCGGCCTCGGTCACGACGTAATCGGCGAGTTTGAGCGCCGTGGTGGTGGCGAGCACCGAGTTGCAGCCGTGCGCGATGTTGGCGAACGGACCGCCGTGAATGAAGGCCGGCGTGCCTTCCAGCGTCTGCACCAAGTTAGGCGACAGCGCGTCCTTGAGCAGCGCAGTCATCGGGCCCTGCGCCTTGATGTCGGAGGCGCGCACCGGCTTCCGGTCGCGGGTGTAGCCGATGATGATGTTGCCAAGCCGCTTCTTGAGATCGTCGAGATCGCTGGCAAGGCAGAAGATCGCCATCACTTCGGACGCCACCGTGATATCGAAGCCGTCCTCGCGGGGAAAGCCGTTGGCCACGCCGCCAAGCGACGACGTGATCTGGCGCAACGAACGATCGTTCATATCGAGCGCGCGCCGCCAAGCGACGCGGCGGCCGTCGATGCCGAGCGAGTTGCCCCAGTAGATGTGGTTGTCGATCAGCGCACTCAGCAGGTTGTGCGCGGTGCCGATGGCATGGAAGTCACCGGTGAAGTGGAGGTTGATGTCTTCCATCGGCACGACCTGGGCATAGCCGCCGCCGGCCGCGCCGCCCTTCACGCCGAAACAAGGACCGAGCGACGGCTCGCGCAGGCACATCATCGCCTTCTTGCCGATGAAATTGAGCGCGTCGGTAAGGCCGACCGTGGTGGTGGTCTTGCCTTCGCCAGCCGGGGTCGGCGTGATCGCGGTCACCAGGATCAGCTTGCCGTTCTTCTTGTCCTTGAGCGACTTGATGTAGTCCATCGACACCTTGGCCTTGTAGTGGCCATAGGGGTTGAGGTTTTCCGGCGCGATGCCGAGTTTCTCACGGCCGATGTCCATGATCGGCCGCATCTTGGCGGCCTGGGCGATATCGATGTCGGAAAGCGGCTTTTGATGTTGCGAGGCGGGCATGGGTATCGATCCGATCGTGATGTGCTGATGAATTTTCCGGGTGTCATGCCCGCGAAAGCGGGCATCCAGTACTTACAGTCCTATCGGTGATTACTGGGTCCCCGCTTTCGCGGGGGCCCAGTCTGAACTCATGTGAAGCGGGCCTTTGGCTGGATGTTCGCGGACTTTGCCCATTCGCCGCCTTCGATCTTCTTACCGTCGGCAGGCTGCACGCGCGTGATTTTGAAACGGCCGTCGGCGCAGACCACCGTGAAGCCGTCGGCTTCGACGACAGCGATCTCGCCGACCTTGCCGGCGATGCCCTTTGGATCCTTGGCGGGCAACGGCTTGGCGTCGAACACCTTGAGTTGCTTGCCGTCGAGCGTGGTCCAGGCGCCGGGCGCCGGATTGCAGCCGCGGATCAGGCGGTCGATCTGCTCCCAGGGCTTGCCCCAGTCGATCCTGGCGTTGTCAGGACCGCACCGGCCTTCGTAGGTGGCCTTCGACTCGTCCTGCTTGATGCGCGGCGCGTTGCCCGCCTTCACCAGGTCGACGCCTTCCAGCATCGCGTCGACGCCCATCGGGAACAGGCGGTCGAAATAGACAGTGCCGAGCGTATCGGTATCGCTGATCGGCGTTTTCTTCTGCACGAGAACGTCGCCGGTATCGAGCCCATTGTCGGGCCAGAAGATCGACAGGCCGGTTTCCTTCTCGCCCTTGATGATCGGCCAATTGATCGCACTGGCGCCGCGATAGGCGGGCAGCAGCGACGGATGATACTGGATCGAGCCGTGGGTCGGGATATTGAGGAATTCCTCCGGCACGAACAGCGTGACGAACGCCATCACCTGGAGGTCGGGCTTGAGCGCCTTGAATTCGTCCCAGACCTTGGAGTCCTTATAGGAGGCGGGCTGATATACCGGCAGGTTGGCGGCAATCGCCGCTTCCTTCAGCGGGTCGGCCTTCGCGCCCGGCTTCTCCGGCGCGACGTAGACGGCGATTACGTTCTCACCGCGCTTGAGCAGCGCTTCCAGCACTGCCTTGCCGAACGCCTGCTGGCCGTGAACTACGATACGCATACCTATCTCTCCCCAAACTCAGCTCTGATTCCCTCCCCCGCCCGCAGGGGAGGGTTAGGGAGGGGGCAAACCACACACGCTGAACTGCTGCTGGCCCCCCACCCGGCGCGCTTCGCGCGCCGACCTCCCCCGCAAGCGGGGAGGTAGAAGAAGTTAAGCCGCCTCCGCCTTGGCCGGCTTCTCCGGCGCGGTGATTGCACCCGAACCCTTGATCTCCGCAAGCTCCTTGGCCGAGTAGCCCAGCACCTTGGTCAGGATTTCCTCGGTGTGCTCACCAAGCAGCGGCGAACGCTTCACCTCGGTGATCGAGTCCGACATCTTCACTGGATTGCCGACGGTGAGATACCTGCCGCGCACCGGATGGTCGACCTCGACCACAGTGCCGGTGTCACGCAGCGACTTCTCTTCGGCGATCTCCTTCATCGACAGGATCGGCCCGACCGGGATGTCGTGCTGGTTGCAGATGTCCATGACCTCGAACTTAGTCTTGGTCTTGGTCCACTCTTCGATCGTCGCGAAGATGTGCTTGAGCCGCGGCAATCGCGCCGGCGGCTTGGCATAGTCCGGATCGGTCTTCCATTCCGGCTTGCCGATCAGGTCGCAGATCGCCTCCCACACCGGCGCCTGCGTAATGAAATAGACGTAGGCGTCGGGATCGGTTTCCCAGCCCTTGCATTTCAGGATCCAGCCCGGCTGGCCGCCACCGGAATCGTTTCCGGCGCGCGGCACCGCTTGGCCAAACGCAACGCCTTCGCCGTACTGGCTGTATTCGGTGAGCGGGCCGTGCGCGAGGCGCTGCTGATCTCGGAGCTTGACGCGCGCCAGGTTGAGCACGCCGTCCTGCATCGCGGCGAACACCTTCTGGCCACGGCCGGTGCGGTTGCGCTGATAGAGCGCCGCGCAGATGCCGAAGGCGAGGTGCAGGCCGGTGCCGCTGTCGCCGATCTGCGCGCCGGTGACCAGCGGCGGACCCTCGCGGAAGCCGGTCGTCGAGGCGGCACCGCCGGTGCATTGCGCGACATTCTCATAGACCTTGCAGTCCTCGTAGGGACCGGGGCCAAAGCCCTTCACCGAAGCGACGATCATCCGCGGATTGGTCTTGTGGATGTACTCCCAGGTCAGGCCCATGCGGTCGAGCGCGCCGGGCGCGAAGTTCTCGACCAGCACGTCGCAGTGCTTGATCAGCCGCTCCAGGATTTCCTTGCCCTTGGCATGCTTGCTGTCGATCGTGATCGAGCGCTTGTTGCCGTTCAGCATCGTGAAATAGAGGCTGTCACCCTTCACGTCGCGGAGCTGGCCGCGCGTGATGTCGCCGACGCCGGGGCGCTCGACCTTGATGCAGTCGGCACCCATGAAAGCGAGAAGCTGAGTGCAGGTCGGGCCGGACTGCACGTGGGTGAAGTCGAGAATCTTCACGCCCTCGAGCGCCTTGCCGGCCTGGCCCTGCGGCTTGGTCGAAGGCCGCGGCAACCCGTTGCCGGCGGCACTCTGAATCTTGCCAGTTTTGGCAACCGGCTTCTTCGACTTCAGCTTCACGACTTTCTTTGACGCGGCCCTGGATTTGGCCTTCGCCTTCTTGGCTTTCTTCTTTGCCATTGTCGTCCCCTGTCCTCTACTTCTTCTTCAGCGCACTTTGCGGATTGAGATTGCCGATGCGGCCGCTCTCGCTGCCGGCCGCAGGATCAAGCACCGCGTTGATGAGCGTCGGCTTGCCGGAGTCCATCGCTTGGTTTACCGCAAGCTTCAGCTCGTCGGGGCTCGTCGCGTTGACGCCGACGCCGCCGAAGGCCTCCATCATCTTGTCGTAGCGCGAGCCCTTCACGAACACGGTCGGTGCCGGGTCCGAGCTCACGTTGTTGACGTCGGTGCCGCGGTAAATGCCGTCGTTGTTGAAGATGACGACGCAGACCGGCAGCTTGTACCGGCAGATCGTTTCGACCTCCATACCGGAGAAGCCGAAGGCCGAGTCGCCTTCGATCGCGAGCACCGGCTTGCCGGTCTCGACTGCCGCGGCGATGGAATATCCCATGCCGATGCCCATGATGCCCCAGGTGCCGACGTCGAGGCGCTTGCGCGGCTGATAGACGTCAATGATGCCGCGCGCGAGATCGAGCGTGTTGGCGCCTTCGTTGACGAGGATGGCGTCGGGCCGCTCCTTGACGATGGTGCGCAGCACGCCGAGCGCGCCGTGATAATCCATCGGCGAGTTGTTGTTCATCAGGCGCGGTGCCATTTTCGCGACGTTCTCGTCGCGCTTCGTGGTCACCGTCTTCATCCAGTCGGCCGGCGCCGCAGGCCAGGAGCCCATGGCATTCAGCATCGCGGTTACGCAGGAGCCGATGTCACCGACGACCGGCGCCACGATCTCTACGTTCGAAGTCCATTTCCTTCGGCTCGATATCGATCTGGATGAACTTCTTCGGCTCGGTGCCCCAGGCCTTGCCCTTGCCGTGCGACAGCAGCCAATTGAGGCGCGCGCCGATCAGCATGACGACGTCGGCCTGCGCCAGCACGGTCGAGCGCGCCGCACCCGCGCACTGCGGATGCGTGTCGGGCAGCAGGCCCTTGCCCATGCTCATCGGCAGGAACGGCGCGCCGCTCTTCTCGACGAGCGCGCGGATCGCATCATCGGCTTGCGCGTAAGCCGCGCCCTTGCCGAGGATGATCAGCGGGCGCTTGGCGCCCTTCAGCACGTCGAGCGCGCGCTTGACCGCATCGGGCGCGGGAATCTGCGCCGGCGCCGCGTCGATCACCTTGACGAGCGACTTCTTGCCGGCCTCCGCATCCATCACCTGTCCGAACAGCTTGGCCGGAAGATCGAGATAGACGCCGCCGGGACGTCCCGAGACCGCTGCGCGGATCGCGCGCGCCACGCCGATGCCGATATCGGCGGCATGCAGCACGCGGAACGCCGCCTTGCAGAGCGGCTTGGCGATCGCGAGCTGATCCATCTCCTCATAGTCGCCCTGCTGCAGGTCGACGATCTCGCGCTCGGACGAGCCCGAGATCAGGATCATCGGGAAGCAGTTGGTGGTGGCGTGGGCGAGCGCGGTGAGGCCGTTCAGGAAGCCGGGCGCCGAAACCGTGAGGCAGACACCGGGCTTCTTGGTCAGGAAACCGGCAATCGACGCCGCGTAACCGGCGTTCTGCTCGTGGCGGAACGACAGCACGCGAATGCCGGCGGCTTGCGCCATGCGGCCGAAATCCGTGATCGGGATGCCTGGCACGCCATAAATCGTGTTGAGCCCGTTGAGCTTGAGCGCATCGATGATGAGGTTGAAGCCGTCCGTCAGCTCGCGCTCTGCTTCCGGCGCCAGCGTCGCAGGCTTCGACTTGATTGCTGCATCAGACATTGGGGCCTCCCGTAATCTTCTAGAACCGCACGCGGTTTGCCTCGCGCGGCAGCGTTCGTTCGATCAGTCCAGGTAGTCTGCGTATTTTGCCACGTGGTCGGCGAGGCCGAGCGCGTGGGTGCGCACCAGTTCCTCGGCGCGCGCCGTGTCGCGCGCTTCCAGCGATTCGATGATGTTCATGTGATCGCGGATCGACTTCTCGACACGGTCTTTCTCGCCGATCGTCTTGCGACGGATCATCCGCATATGGGTAAACAGGTTTTCAGCAAGCGAGATCAGCACGCTGTTGCCGCTCATGCGGATGATGGTCTGGTGAAACGCGATGTTGGTTTCCGAATACTCGTCGAGATGGGCGCGCAGCTTGCCGTCCTCGAAGGTCGAGAACATCCGGCGCAAAGCGGCGATATCGGCGTCCAGGGTATTTTCGGTGATCAGCCGCGCCGCCATGCTTTCAAGCGCGGCCCAGGCGGTGATCATCTCGATCACCTCGCGCCTGGTCTTTCGCACGACGTAGATTCCGCGCCGCGGCACCGAGCGCACGAAGCCCTCGCGCTCGAGCTGCGCCATCGCTTCGCGAACCGGCGTGCGGCTGATGCCGAAGTCCTGCGCGAGCTGGCGCTCGTCGAGCCGGATGTCGTTGCGGTTGCGGTAGACGTCCATCGACACGATAACGTTCTTCAAGGCGGCATAGGCCTTGTTCTTGAAGCTGAAATTGGTGTCGATCGGCTCGATGGCGAGGCGAGGTGTTCCCTCAGGCTCGTCCGCCCGAGCGGCGACACCGGTTCGACGTTTGTTGTGGTCGTTGGACATCTCTGGAATACAATATTCCACGGCCATGCAGGGTGCAACGGCTCACGCCAAAATTGCGGCTCCGATCACGTACCAATCACGCGGTACGCGGCCGGAGCCGGCTCAAGCCGGCCGAAATCATCGGCCAGAACAACGCGATAAGTCCGAGCAGCATGATACTGCCGACCAGCGCGTTGGACCAGAAGATCGAGATGCTGCCTTGCGAGGCGAGCAGCGACTGTCTGAAGGATTCCTCCGCCTTGTCGCCCAGCACAATTGCCAGAACCAGTGGCGCCAGCGGGTAATCGCACTTTTTCAAGACGTAACCGACGATGCCGAAGATCAGCATCATCACCACGTCGAAGGTGCTGTTGTGCACCGAGTACGCACCGATCGCGCAGAGCACCAGGATGATCGGCGCAATGATGCTGAAGGGAATGCGCAGAATCGCCGCGAACAGCGGCACGCAGGTCAGCACGATCAGCAGACCGATGATATTGCCGAGATACATGCTGGCGATCAGGCCCCAAACAAACTCTTTCTGCTCGACGAACAGCAGCGGCCCCGGTTGCAGGCCCCAGATCAGCAAGCCGCCGAGCAGCACGGCGGCCGTGGGCGAGCCCGGCACGCCGAGCGCCAGCATCGGCAGCAGCGCCGACGTGCCCGCCGCGTGCGCCGCGGTTTCCGGGGCCACCACGCCCTCGATCTCGCCGGTCCCGAACTTCTTGCCGTTCGGCGACACGCGCTTGGCGATGCCGTAGCTCATGAACGATGCCGGCGTGGCGCCTGCCGGCGTAATGCCCATCCAGCAGCCGATGATGCATGAACGCAGTGACGTCATCCAATAGCGCGGCAGCGTCTTCCAAGTGTCCCAAACCACCTTGGGATTGATGGTCGCCGAACGGCCTTTGAACGAGAGCCCCTCCTCCATGGTGAGCAGGATTTCGCCGATGCCGAACAGGCCGATCACCGCGATCAGGAAGTCGAAGCCGGTGAGCAAGGTCTCCGAGCCGAAAGTCAGGCGCAGGCTGCCGGTCATCTGATCGAGTCCGACCGCGCCGAGCGCAAAGCCGATCATCATGGATGCGACGGTCTTTGCCGGCGGCTCCTTGCTCATGCCCACGAAGCTGCAAAACGCGAGGAAGTAGACCGAGAATTTTTCCGCCGGGCCGAACTGCAACGCGAACAGCGCGACCAGCGGCGCCACCAGCGTGATCATGATCACCGCAAACAGCGCGCCGACGAAGGACGACGTGAACGCAGCGGTCAACGCCTCACCGGCCTGGCCCTTTTGAGCCATCGGGTGGCCGTCGAACGTGGTCGCGACCGACCACGGCTCACCGGGAATGTTGAACAGCACCGAGGTGATGGCGCCGCCGAATAGTGCGCCCCAGTAGATGCAGGACAGCATGATGATCGCCGAGGTCGGCGACATCGAGAATGTCAGCGGCAACAGGATGGCGATGCCGTTGGCGCCACCCAACCCCGGCAACACGCCGATCAGGACACCGAGCAGAATGCCGATGCACATCAGCATGATATTGAAAGGCTGCATCACCACGGCGAAGCCGTGGAAAAGATTGGCGAGTTCTTCCATTTTTTAATCCAGTAAACGGCGGCGTGAGGCCACCGTCCCTCCCCCAACGTCTAGAAACCCAGGAACTCTTCGATCGGTCCCTTCGGCAACGGCACCAGAAACCAGCGCTCGAACACCACGAAGGTCACGATCGGAATTCCAATCGCAATGGCCAATACGAGCGTCCACTGGTATCGGCCGAGCCAGCGCATGAAGAATCCGATCAGCACCGCCGACGTAACGTAGATGCCGATAAACGGTATGGCCGCGACGTAGATCACGGTCGGCACCACGACCGACATGACCTGGCGCAACTGACCCCAGCTTGCGAACAGCCCGCCACCGAATTGTCCGGTCATCGCCTGATAGAGATTGATCAGGCCGGCGCCGATGATCATCAGGCCGACATAGAACGGAAAGAAGCCAGCCTTCGGGCCTTCGGCACCCCAGTTGATGCCTACCCGCAGGCTGCCGATAACCGTGATCAGGCCGAATACCGCAATGGCAATCGCGACACCGATCTCAACCGCGACATGGGAGGGGCCCTTTTCGGCCGCTCCCGATCGTTCCGCCATCTGAGTAACTCCGACTCCAGGTCTTTAAGAAAAGGCCGCCGGCGAAGGGACGTTTCGCCGGCGGCGCTTGGAACTTTCGCTATTTGGCAAAGAAACCCGCGGCGCTCATCAGTTCATGATGCCGCTTTTCTTCGGCGGCAACCCACTTCACGTAGTCGGGACCGGTCATGAAGGTCGTGTTGAACGCGCCATCCGACATCAGCTTCTGCCACTCCGGTGTCTCGCGCACCTTCTTGAACAGGTCGACGTAGTAATTGACCTGATCCTGAGTGGCGCCCGGGCTCATGAAGATGCCACGCAGCATCAGGTAGTCGATGTCGAGGCCCTGCTCCTTGCAGGTCGCGATGTCGGACCACGCCATGTCGCCGGCGATCTTGTCCTTGTAGTCGAGGCGCTTGGTATCGAACACGCACAGCGGACGCAACAGACCGCCGCGCCATTGCGCGACCGCTTCGATCGGATTGTTGACCGTCGAGTCGACGTGATTGCCGACCAACTGCACCGCCACCGCGCCGCCGCCGCGCTCCGGGATGTAGATGAACTTGGCGCCGGTGGCCTTCTGGATGGCCTCGGTGATGATCTGGTCTTCCTGCTTGGAGCCCGTGCCCGCCATCTTGAATGTGCCGTTCGCGGCCTTCGCCGCCTCAACATACTCCTTGGCGGTCTTGTAGGGCTTGCCGGCATTCACCCACAGGATGAATTCGTCGAGCGCCAGCATCGCGACCGGCGTCAGGTCTTTCCAGTTGAAGGGAATGCCCGTCGCCATCGGCGTCGTGAAAAGGTTCGACAGCGTGATGATGATCTTGTGCGGGTTGTTGCGCGAGTTCTTGACGTCCAGGAAGCCTTCGCCGCCGGCGCCGCCGGCCTTGTTGATCACCACCATCGGCTGCTTCATCAGGTTGTGCTTGCTGACGATGCCTTGGATGGTGCGCGCCATCTGGTCGGCGCCGCCGCCTGTGCCGGCGGGGATAATGAACTCCACCGGACGAGTCGGCTCCCACGCCGCATGGGCGGTGGGCAGTTGGGCGAAACTCAACGCTGCGGTGCCGAGCGCGAGCAGTTTCCACGTTTGTCTCATGGTCATTTTCCTCTCCCTAGTCCCCAGTCCGGCCATTGTGTTGGCCGTGAAGGCAGAAAGCGACGAAATCCGAACTCTTGCGACCGCGCGCCACACCGCACAGGAATATATTATTACACATTACACACATCTTGCTTGCCGCAGGTCAATCCAAACCTTCGGCCAAATGCATATGCCGCAACAGGATTCGATGCTGCGTCGCAGCGCGAGCGAGCGAGCGAGCGTTACGTCGTCTAACACGCCACAGTTGTAGCCGCCCAATTCAGGCAGGCCACCTACGCTGAGGTGTGTCCGAGATACGAAATTGGCAATTCAAGCCGGCGCTATATCGGCCGGGGTTGGTTGCGGGGATAGGATTTGAACCTATGACCTTCAGGTTATGAGCCTGACGAGCTACCGGGCTGCTCCACCCCGCGCCAATCCGTGACGCCTATGTAGCAGGCGAGCGCGGCGAAGCAAGCGCTTCGCTCACCCGCTTTAGGACACTGTTCCAGTCGCCGGGGGCCGGCTGCCGGAACAGCTTGATCTCGGGATACCAGGGGCTGCGCTCGCGATCGGCCGTCCAGCGCCAGTCAGGCTGGAATGGGACAAGGACATAGGCCGGACACGCCATCGCTCCCGCAAGATGGGCGACCGAGGTGTCGACTGAAATCGTCAGGTCGCAGAGCGCCAGCACCGCGGCGGTATCCGAGAAGTCTATGAGGTCGCCGCCGACGTGCAGCATGCCGGCGTGGCCCGCGAGCTGCTCGGCGTCGGCCGGGCGCAACTCACGCTGGATGCTAATGAAGCTCAAACCGCGCGTCGCCAGCAGCGGCTCAAGTTCAGCCAAGGCGATCGAACGGTTGCGGTCATTGTCGTGATCGGCGCGGCCGGACCAGACGATGGCGATCCGCGGCCCGGGCCGCGCTTCGATGCGCTCGCGCCAGCGCGCGATGCGCGGCTCGCTCACGCGCAGATACGGAATTCCGGCTGGCACATTCGAAAGCTCGGTCTTCATCGCCAGCGGCAGACTCGCCAGCGGACAGTGCAGGTCGAAAGGCGGCACGCTCTCGCCACGGCCGATCACCGACGCCACGCCGTCAAGCTCCGCCAGCAACTCCTTCAGCTCAGGCTGCACCTCGAGCACGACCTTGGCGCCGGCGCGCGCCAGTATCGGCGCGTAGCGCACGAACTGGATGGTGTCGCCCAAGCCCTGCTCGGCGTGCAGCAGGATGGTCTTGTTCGCCAACGAGGCATCGCCGAGCCAGGGGCGCTGGCGAAACCGCGGCTTGGCATCCACTCCGGTACGCTTCCAGCGCCATTCATATTTTTCAAAGCCGCGCCGGTAGTCGCCGATGGTGAGCAGCGCAAGCGACTCGTTGAAGTTCGCGTCGGCATTGTCCGGCGCCAACTCCAACGCCTTTCGATAAGCGTCGAGCGCCTCGCCGTGACGATTGAGCGCCATCAGGGCAAGGCCGAGATTGACCCATGAGGCCTGATGGCTCTGCAGCGCCAGCAAGGCGCTGCCGTAGGCCTCGATGGCGTCGGCCTCGCGGCCCATGGCGCGCAGCGCATTGCCCCGGTTGTAAAACGCGTAAGGATTGCCCGGCTGCAACGCCAGCGCAGCATCGTACTCAGCCAATGCATCCGTGCCTTGACCCAGCTCGGACAACGCATTGCCGCGATTGATGTGGGCCTGGACATGGCGCGGCTCGAGCGCAAGCACGCGGTCGAACGCCGCCACCGCGTCGGCCGGACGCGAGAGCGAGAGCAGCAGATTGCCGCGGTTGTTGAGCGCGTCGAGATGATCGGGAGCGATTTCCAGGGCCTTGTCGATGCTGGCGAGCGCCTCATCGTCGCGCTTGAGCGCGTGCAGCACAAAAGCAAGGTTGGACAGCGCATCGGGCGAGCGCGGATGGAGCTTGAGCGCGGAGGTGATCAGGCTGTAGGCCTCGCCCGACTTGCCGCGCTGATGGTTGAGCATGCCGAGCAGGTGGAGCGCGTTGAAGTCGTTCCTGTTGTTCTTGAGCACGCGGCGGTAAATCTTCTCCGCTTCGTCCAGCCGGCCCTGGCGGTGCAGGCTGACCGCGTCCTCGATCGGCGAGATTGATGTCGGCAAGTCTGGTCCGCTCATAACAAATCTGGTCCACTCACAACCGGTTGCGTCTCGCGATTTCCCGCGTCACCTCGGACGACGTTTCTGCGTCGGACTTCGTCTTGAGCGCAAGAGCCTTGCGCGCGGCGGGGCGTTCCAGGCAACGCTCCAGCCAGGCCTTGAGGCGCGGCGTCGCCGATAGGTCCATCTCGATCGCCCGGCTGATGACGGCGGCAACGTTGAGGTCCGCGACCGTGAAATCGTTGCCCAGGAGATATGGCTGTTTCGAGACCGCCTCGTCCAACACCTTGAACGGCGCCGCGATCACCTGAAGCGCGTCGGCAAGCTTTGCAGCATTGCGCTCCGACGGCGGCAACCGGATGGCATGCAGCGACCAGATATTGACGCCGCGGTCGACTTCGGTCAGCGCCCACAGCGTCCACTGCCAGGCTTTGGCTTCGGCCTCAATCGTCGCCGGATAGAGCGTGCCGGTGCCGTGCTTTTTGGCCAGATAGAGCGTGATGGCCAGCAACTCGACCAGCACAAAGCCGCCGTCGACGATCGCCGGCAAGCGTCCGTTCGGGTTGATCGCGAGAAATTCGGGCGTACGAGCGCCCGCATCCCCGATCTCGACCGGGATGTGCTCGTAGTCGATGCCGAGCTCCATCGCCACCCACAGTGCGCGGAACGCGCGGGTGCGCGCCATGCCATAAATCTTCACCGCCGACATGCGCGCTCCGCCGTATTGCTATTGCAGCTGGATATTGGCGGCCTTGATCAGCTCGCCGCGCAGCGCGATACCGTCGCGGACCGTCTTGGCGAGTGCTGCCGGGTTATCCGCGATCACAGAAAGCCCCAAGGTGCCGAGCCGCTCCTTGA
>CAWFCM010000024.1:207500-499748 GCA_963814215.1 uncultured Alphaproteobacteria bacterium
TTTCACTCCCCTCGTCGGGGTGCTTTTCACCTTTCCCTCACGGTACTGGTTCGCTATCGGTCGCTGAGGAGTACTTAGGCTTGGAGGGTGGTCCCCCCACGTTCAGACAGGATTGCACGTGTCCCGCCTTACTCGAGGACAATCTCTTGCGTTACCCGTACGGGGCTGTCACCCGCTGAGGCGCGTCGTTCCAGACGCTTCCGGTTGTCTCAAGATTGTCACTGGCCTGGTCCGCGTTCGCTCGCCACTACTAGCGGAGTCTCGGTTGATGTCCTTTCCTCCGGGTACTGAGATGTTTCAGTTCTCCGGGTTAGCTTGAAACCTCCTATTTGATTCAGAGATCTCATACTTCCTTTTGATAACGGAAGTCCGAAATCACGCATTGCTTTCGCAACACGCAAGCTCTCGGGCGAATCCGATCGCATGGTCTCGAGGCTTGTGCGCCCCAAAAACATGATCTCGGAATTCCGTTATCGGAAGTGGGTTTCCCCATTCGGAAATCCACGGATCAAAGCTTCTTCGCAGCTCCCCGTGGCTTATCGCAGCGTAGCACGTCCTTCATAGCCTCTCAGCGCCAAGGCATTCACCAAATGCCCTTAAGTCACTTGATCGTTCTCATCATCAATGCCCATTCGCCACTCGGCGTGGCGCCGCTCGAACCGGATCGTCTTGCGACGATCAAATCCGTTCGGATTGAGCACTGACAGAAAGACCATTCTTGCTTCGAGATCGGTCCGAGAGGCGTGCGGTCAAGCGCGCCTTAGGATGTGTGTCACACGCAGCTCATCACTACGCGTAACGTTCGGATCGATCTCCTCTTCACGATGTCAAAGAACCTGCCGACGCTCGATCGAGATCGAGGCCGACAAGACGGTTACCATGGACGATATTTGGGCTCGTGCACGCCTCCGCTAAAGCTACGGCGGGCAACCTGCGATCCGCTGGCCTGCCAACCGAAGCTGCGAAGCAGCGCAGGTTGGTGGAGCCAGACGGGATCGAACCGACGACCTCCTGCTTGCAAAGCAGGCGCTCTCCCAACTGAGCTATGGCCCCATCAGTCGACGGTGACCGCCTTCGCCAAGCTTGCGGCGGGCAACCTTCTAAGTGCGCGACTTGCGAACCGAAGCTGCGTAAGCAGCGAAGGTTGGTGGGCCTGGGAAGACTTGAACTTCCGACCTCACGCTTATCAAGCGCGCGCTCTAACCAACTGAGCTACAAGCCCCCGGTGGCCCGTCTCGTCCGCCAACATTGGCGTGCGAACGGCCCGAGCTCGTCCATGGAGAAAGAGAAACGTAGACGGCGGCGTCCCGCTAATGGACCTCATCGATCCTGAAACCGATGGGTCCTGATGTTTCCAAGAGATCCGATAGAGACGCGTGAGGCGCTCTGAAGGATCATCCTTAGAAAGGAGGTGATCCAGCCGCAGGTTCCCCTACGGCTACCTTGTTACGACTTCACCCCAGTCGCTGACCCTACCGTGGCCGGCTGCCTCCTTGCGGTTAGCGCACCGTCTTCAGGTAAAGCCAACTCCCATGGTGTGACGGGCGGTGTGTACAAGGCCCGGGAACGTATTCACCGCAGCGTGCTGATCTGCGATTACTAGCGATTCCAACTTCATGGGGTCGAGTTGCAGACCCCAATCCGAACTGAGACGGCTTTTTGAGATTTGCGCAGGATTGCTCCATTGCATCCCATTGTCACCGCCATTGTAGCACGTGTGTAGCCCAACCTGTAAGGGCCATGAGGACTTGACGTCATCCCCACCTTCCTCGCGGCTTATCACCGGCAGTCCCCTTAGAGTGCCCAACTGAATGATGGCAACTAAGGGCGAGGGTTGCGCTCGTTGCGGGACTTAACCCAACATCTCACGACACGAGCTGACGACAGCCATGCAGCACCTGTGTTCCCGCCAGCCGAACTGAAGGATCTCATCTCTGAAACCCATACGGGACATGTCAAAGGTTGGTAAGGTTCTGCGCGTTGCTTCGAATTGAACCACATGCTCCACCGCTTGTGCGGGCCCCCGTCAATTCCTTTGAGTTTTAATCTTGCGACCGTACTCCCCAGGCGGGATGCTTAATGCGTTAGCTGCGCCACTGACAGGCAAGCCTGCCAACGGCTAGCATCCATCGTTTACGGCGTGGACTACCAGGGTATCTAATCCTGTTTGCTCCCCACGCTTTCGCACCTCAGCGTCAGTACCGGGCCAGTGAGCCGCCTTCGCCACTGGTGTTCTTGCGAATATCTACGAATTTCACCTCTACACTCGCAGTTCCACTCACCTCTCCCGGACTCGAGCTCCTCAGTATCAAAGGCAGTTCTGGAGTTGAGCTCCAGGATTTCACCCCTGACTTAAAGAGCCGCCTACGTGCGCTTTACGCCCAGTGATTCCGAGCAACGCTAGCCCCCTTCGTATTACCGCGGCTGCTGGCACGAAGTTAGCCGGGGCTTATTCTACGGGTACCGTCATTATCTTCCCCGTTAAAAGGACTTTACAACCCTAAGGCCTTCATCATCCACGCGGCATGGCTGGATCAGGCTTGCGCCCATTGTCCAATATTCCCCACTGCTGCCTCCCGTAGGAGTCTGGGCCGTGTCTCAGTCCCAGTGAGGCTGATCATCCTCTCAGACCAGCTACTGATCGTCGCCTTGGTGAGCCGTTACCTCACCAACTAGCTAATCAGACGCGGGCCGATCCTTCAGCGATAAATCTTTCTCCTTACGGACGTATTCGGTATTAGCCCAAGTTTCCCTGGGTTGTTCCGAACTGAAGGGTACGTTCCCACGTGTTACTCTCCCGTCTGCCGCTCCCCTTGCGGGGCGCTCGACTTGCATGTGTTAAGCCTGCCGCCAGCGTTCGCTCTGAGCCAGGATCAAACTCTCAAGTTGGATGAGATTGATTCTGGCAGATCACACGTTTTGACGAGGTCCATCCACTCCGACCGCTTGCACCCGAAAGCGCAAGTGACCGGTGCGATGTACCTAAAACGTAGACCGCCAAAGTCTCTTCCATGACCGCCCCTCTTCCGGAAAAAGCCCAAGCCCGAAAGCTCATGCCTTCTCCGTTCGAGGAAGCGGCCCGCAAGGACTCCGCCGTCCACGTTTCTCTTTCTTCCGATTCACTTTTCAAACAGCCTGGAAGCCTCGCGGCCTCCACTTCCCGGCGGACCGGAAAGCCGACGAAACGACAGCCTCCGAGCCTTATCGGAGGCCTTTCCTCGCTAAAAGTGAGGAGCTTCGCGGACGCGCCATCGAGCCCGTAAGCGGACGGCGCGCCGTATGGAGGGGTTTATATGGGCTGCCGCCCTTCGGTGTCAACCAAAAAGCCAGCAAATATTGCGCTGCGGTTCGCGGCGATGCCAGCGCTTAAGCGCTCTTTCACACCTGAGCCTTTCCCCCGCTTCACACCTGAGCCTTTCCCCGCCGCGCCGCACTTGAGCCACAATCCTCCGCCGTTCTTTCGGTCTTGGGAAGCGCAGGGGAGCTCCGTTAAACGTCGCCGAGGTTCGGTCCGTTGGTATTTCCCGTCATTGACGGCGGAAGAGCCCTCACGGCATCGTGCCAAAGCTCGAAGTCGCCCTTGGCGTTCGCAGAGGCGTTCGGGAAAATACGGCGACGGCTCGGCGCGCAACGCGAATGCAGGGGACAGCGATTGGATCAGGCTAGGGGGCGCGCCCACCACCGATCGAGGCTGGAGCACGAGACGGTTGATCTCGGCAACGAGCCGCCGCTTTCGGTGGACGGCGGCACCGGCGATCCGATTGATCGCCGCCGCGTTTCCGCGCAATGGTTTTCCGGCACAATTCTGACCGGCCTGAGCGGCGCTGCTCTGATGGGCGGTGCCGTGTTCGCATCACTAGACGGCGAAACCAATTTCGCCACGCTCCCCGACCGTATCGAAAACGTCATGCGCGGCTCGATCAGTGGCGGCGACAAGCTCGCCGGCACGCGCAAGAGCGATCGTCTGCCGCCCGTGGGCGAGTCTAACGGCGCCCGCCAAGTCATCCGCGTCACCACCATGAACCGCGTCGGCGACCGCGAGGTGGTGCGCGTGCGCCCTTACGTGCGCGTCTCCGCAAATCTGACGATGTCTACCTCCGAGCTCACCGCCAGCATTCCAGCATTCAACGCGCAGAAGCTGCTCGCCGCCGCCGGCGCCGACGGAGTGCCGCCGGAAGAACAGCCAGGCGCCGAGCCCGACGCCGAAGTGACCTTCGTCACCCGGGATCTCGCCGGCCTGCTAGCGCGCGCGAAAGTCGCGGCAGCGCTGCCAGCCGATGACATCATCACGCGCGTGCGCGACACCGCCAATTGGACCGGCGGCACGCAGCAGGTGCGCTATCAGGTCGCCGGCGTCCAGCCGCTCGCCGCCAGTCCCACCTTGGCCTACGCGCCCGCCGATCGGGAGGCCGATCCTTACGCCGGCTTCGAGACGCGTATCGTGCCGGAGAACATCACGCTGCTTCCCAAGACCGGCAGCCAAGTGACCGGCGGCAACTCGTGGAACGAGCGCACCGTCACAGTCAAAAAAGGCGACACCATCACCACCGTCCTGCGCGAGCTTGGCGCGACACCCGACGAGATCAAGGCGATCGCCGCGGCACTCGGTACGCGCGGTCGCGACGGCGGACTCAAGGAAGGCCAGCGGCTGCGCATCCTAGTGGCCTCTGTGCCGGGCTCGCAGAGCCTGCAGCCGATCCGCGTTATCGTCACAGGTGAAAGCGCGATCGAAGCCGTGGTCGCGCTGTCCGATCGCGGCCGTTACGTCCCCGTCGACGTCACCAGCATGAACACCGAAGTCGCCGACGCCGCCGATGACGACGAGGAAGACGACGGCAAGGGCATGCGGCTCTACCACAGCCTCTACGAGACAGCATTGCGCAACCAGATTCCCCGCCCCGTCATCGAGAGCCTGATCCGCATCTATTCGTACGACGTCGACTTCCAGACCAAGGCGGCGCCTGGCGACAGCTTCGACGTGCTCTATGCCGGCGAGGACGAGGCCGGACCGGACGCCAAGGCCGACGTGATGTTCGCCAGCCTTACCAACGGCGGCGAAACCAAGAAATTCTACCGCTTCCAAACCCCCGATGACGGCATCGTCGATTACTACGACGAGACCGGAAAAAGCGCGAAGAAGTTCCTCGTTCGCAAACCGGTAAGCCAAGGCATCATGCGCTCGGGCTTCGGGTCGCGCCGCCATCCGCTGCTGCACTACACCCGGATGCACACCGGCGTGGACTGGGCCGCGCCGCTCGGCACGCCGATCTACGCATCGGGCAACGGCGTGATCGACAAGGTCGGCTGGGAATCCGGTTACGGCAAGTACGTTCGCATCCGGCACTCGAACGGCTACGAAACCGCCTACGGCCATATGACCGCTTTCGCCCGCTCGACCCAGCCCGGCGCGCGGGTTCGCCAGGGCCAGGTGATCGGCTATGTCGGCTCGACCGGCCTTTCGACCGGCCCCCACCTGCACTACGAAATCCTGGTGAATGGACGCTTCGTCGATCCGCTCCGCCTCAAGCTGCCGCGCGGCCGCGTGCTCGACGGCTCGATGCTCACCAACTTCGAGCAGGAGCGCGACCGGCTCGACAACATGATCGCACGCAACTCGCGCGTCGCATCGAGCGGGCAAACCGCTCGCTAATTCTCGAAGAACTATTTCGTAATCGTTGCGTTGCGCAATTCGAACGGCGCGGACGGAAATTCCTGCTCGATATATTGTTCGTTCCGGCTGCGCCGGTGATGCGCAACGTGCTGTATCCGAGAATGCGGCCCACCACGGATGGTCGATGTCGACGGTTTCGACCTTGTCCATGGTCATTTCTTCCGTGCTGCGGGAAATGAAGATGCGCGACGAGGCGGCGTAATCAAACCCAGAACCCACCTTAGCCAAGCCGCCATTCTGTCCCGGAAACCGGGACCACCTCTGCCAAGCGGGCAAATTGAGCCCTGAATAGCAGCGGCGCGCACCGCCGCCCAAGCCTGCCGCAGAATTCGAGACACCGGCCTATTTGCTGTCCAGCGCGTAAGCGCCATCCCAATCGTCAGGCGGCGGACTCTTTTGGAATGTTCGAATGCGCGTTGAATAGACGTCGTATAGCGTCGCAAACCTTTGCTCTTCATCGAAACTCCGGCCGCGCTCGATAGCCGCCAACGCCGAATCCCAGTCCCGGCGTCGATAATAGGCGAGCATCTCGATATTGAGGTCGCGCCACCGCTGGAATCTTCCTGAATTTGCCAGATCGTCGCGCCCCATGATGGCGTACACCACCTCGGGTTCCTTCTTGCCCTTAACGGCCACAAAATCGATCTCAAGCACCGCAAATTTGTCCTTTGCAACATTGGCGGTTTGCGATCCAACGATAATCGGGAGCCCATAGGACTTGCATTGCCCTTCCAGCCGCGATGCCAGATTGACGCTGTCGCCGAGCACGGAATAATCGAAGCGCAAGTCGGATCCCATGTTGCCAACAACGCATCGTCCGGTGTTGATACCGACGCCGATGTTGAGCGGGATAAAAGGCCGCGAGTTGCTCTCCGCTTCCTGCTTGCGGGCACGATTGAGCGTCTCAACACGATCCAGCATGTCGATCGCGGCTTCGCACGCGTTGAGCTCGTGGCTGGGATCGTCGAGCGGCGCATTCCAGAATGCCATGATCGCATCGCCCATGTATTTGTCGATGGTTCCCTTGCGATCGATGATGGCGTTGGTGAGAGGCGTCAAGAAGCTGTTCATCAACGACGTCAGGCCTTGCGGATCGTCTTTGTACATCTCGGAGATTGTCGTGAAACCTCGGACGTCACTGAACATGATGGTCATCGTGCGTTGCTCGCCACCGAGAACCAGCTTCTCGGGGGATTGCGCCAACTGGGCAACAAGCGTTGGCGACAAATACTGGCTGAATGCCGAGCGGATGCGGCGGCGCTGCGCCTGCTCGCCGATATAGTTGGTGAAGACAAGCGTCAGATAGATGAGGATGCTGGACAGCAGCGGGTATGTGAAATCGATCAGAAGCTTTTCCTGCGTGTAATAGTACCAGGACGTTCCGACAACCAGTGCGCTGATCAACGCGCCCAACGCCAACAAGAAGAACGGACTGAGGATCGGGGCGATCCAGATGATCCCAGCTCCAATCAGCAAGGCCGCGAACAACTCAGCGCCAATCGCGTAGTTCGGTGCGGAAAGCATCGACTTGGTCAGCATGCTTTCCAAGATTTGAGCATGGACCTCAACGCCGGGCATGTTCGGGTCAACCGGAGTGGTTTTCAGGTCGAGCAAGCCGGCTGCCGAGGTTCCGATCAGCACGAGCTTGCGGCCCACTTGCTGAGCGCCCACGCGGCCTTCAAGAACGTCGCTGGCCGAAACGAACCGCGCCGGATCATGAGGCGCGAAATGAATCCATAGTTGGCCGTGGCGATCGGTGGGCAACTCAAATCCCGGAATCGCAACGCTGCGTACGCCGGCAACGTCCGACTTGATGAGGATCGTGCTGGCGCCTGTCACGACACGCAGCATGTCGAACGTCAGCGTCGGCTTAATGTCGCCCTGCGCCAGCATGACCAGGGGGACGCGCCTGACAATGCCGTCGCGCTCGGAGCGAATACTGAACAGGCCGCGCCCGGCGGCGGCCTTGTCGAGTATCGGGAGATTCGTCAGAAGTCCCGGAAAATTGAGAAGAAACGGCCGCGGATCGGCGCCCAGGGTCGCCACCGCCACGGCACTCGATGGCGCATCTGTGCGAGGCACGGCCAACGGCAGCCCGGTTTCACCGAGAACCACGCGCGATCGCCGCAACGCCTCCGCAAACGCGCTGTCGGTGCTCGACGATGCCCGGATTTTCCGCCGGGTCTCCTCGTCAAGGTCGCGGAAAACCTCGGCAACCACATCCGGCGAAAGCCGGTCGGGTTCCGGGAAGATGACGTCGAATGCGATGACCAGCGCGCCCGCATTGGTCAATCGAGTAACCAGATCGGCGATGCGGGTTCGCGGCCATGGCCACTGGCCGAACTTTCGCAAGCTTTGCTCGTCGATGTCGACGATGACAACCGGGCGCTGGGCTGCGACGCGGGGCTGAAGGACCTGGAAGAAGTCGAATGTCCTGAGGCGCAGCTCTTCGAGCGGAATTGGGTCGGCGATCCGCATGAACGCCAGCGCCAACAGCAGGGCGGCTGCCAAGGCTCGCGGAACGCCAAACCGCCGCGCCACCTGAGAAAGCCACTTCATACGGCCAACGCGCTATACGCCGCGCCACCCATTCTTCACCGCTGCCGAAACGCGCGCATGAATTGGTCGCTCAGCGGCTTCAGGAAATAGGACAGCATCGTCCGCTCCCCGGTTTGGACGAATGCTTCAACCGGCATGCCGGGGATGACTGTCACCTCGCCGAGCTTGGCGACCTCTTCCGGCGGCATGGCAATCCGTATTGTGTAATAGGTCAAGCCGGTGCGCTGATCGCTCGTCGCATCGGCAGAGATTCGGGTCACCGAGCCGTTGATTTCCGGCGTGGCCTGCTGGTTGAAGGCCGACAGGCGCAGCAGCGCGATCTGGCCTATCTTCACCTGATCGATGTCCTGCGGAGCGACTTTGGCTTCCACTGTAAGATTGTCGGCCTCCGGGACGATCAGCATGATCGGGTCGCCCGCGGTGATAACCCCTCCGACGGTGTGCACGGTGGATTGAAACACCGTGCCGTCTTGCGGTGCCCGAATTTCGATGCGTTTGAGTTGATCTTCAGCGGTCACCTTGCGCTCAACGAATTCGCCCAGCTTGCCGTCGATCTCGCGCGTTTCTTTCGCAACCTCGCTGCTGAGGTCACGGTCGATCTGGATGATCTGCAGTTCGGTCTCGGCGATCTTGCCTCCGATCTGAGCGGTCTGCGCGATCAATTGCGCGCTCTCGCCTTCCAGCCTCGCCGCCTGGCGCTCCAGCTCGGTCACCCGATTGATCGGAATGAGCTTCTGTTTCCAGAGGTCTCGCACGCCGACCATTTCGCGCTCGATCAACTCGATCTCTTTTGTTTTTGCTTCCTGTTGGGCGCGATAACCGCGGACTTCTTCCTTGAGCTGCTCGATGCGCTGTCGCAGTTGCTCCTTCTGGCCAATGCGGGCGCTGCGCCGCAGGTCGAACAGCCTGCGCTCGCTTTCGATGGCAGCCACGGCATCCGGGTCATTGACGCGGGCCAGCAAATCGGCCGGGAAGGCGACGCTCGCAGCCCCGTCGCGTTCGCTTTCGAGGCGCGCCTTTCGCGCCGTCAACTCGTTGAGCCCTTTTGTGACGATGGCAAGATTGGCGCGCGTAACCGTATCGTCGAGGCGCACGACTACGTCACCGGCCTTGACTCTATCGCCGTCACGCGCGCGCAGTTCACCGACGATGCCTCCAGTCGGATGCTGGACTTTCTTCACGTTGGAATCGACGACCACCGAGCCGGGCGCAATGAGCGCACCGGACAGCTTCATCGTGCCTGCCCATCCACCGACTCCACCGCCGAGTACGGCGACAATCACCAAGCCCGCCAGGGCGTGGCGGCGGATGGAACGGCGCGACTGTGAAACGGGAGCGTTCATGAATTTGCAGCCCCTGCCTCGGGGACAACCTTGAGAGGCCGCGGCCCGCCACCGTCGCGCTGCATGACCCGAGCCAGCACCTCTTCCTTCGGCCCGAATGCTTGTGCCCGTCCCTGGCTCATCATCAGCAACTGGTCGACGCTTGCAATCGCGCTGGGCCGATGCGCGACCACAACGACAATCCCACCCCGCGCGCGCACGCTCATGATGGCACGACCGAGCGCCTCGTCACCCTCAGAATCGAGATTGGAGTTTGGCTCGTCAAGAACGACCAGGAACGGATCGCCATACAATGCACGCGCGAGCGCGATGCGTTGCCCCTGTCCGGCGGAAAGCGCGGTGCCACCCTCCCCCACCTGGGTTTCATATCCATCGGGCAGACTGACGATGAGATCGTGCACGCCGGCGGCGGTGGCCGCGCTGATGACCGCATCTGCGTCCACCGGAGTGGCAAAGCGGGCGATGTTCTGCGCCACGGTGCCAGCCAGCAATTCAACATCTTGCGGAAGATAGCCAATGCATGCTCCGAGAATATCCGGCGGCCATTGCTCAAGCGATGCGCCATCAAGGCGGACGCGGCCACGAACCGGCTGCCAGACGCCGATCAGCATCCGCGCCAGGGACGACTTCCCCGAGCCGCTCGGCCCGATAATTCCGAGGCCATGACCGCTCTGCAGATTGAAGCTGACGTCGTGAACCACAATTCTTTCGCTGCCAGGCGGCGCGATCGTAACGCCTTCGACCGCAAGGCTCTTCTGTGGCGGCGGCAACGCCATCGGCACGAGCTGAGGAGGAAGCGCCGCAAGCAGCTTCGTCAGGCGCTGCCAGCTCTGGCGGGCGGAGACGAAACCTCGCCAGTTGGCGATCGCGAGATCGACCGGCGCCAACGCGCGGGCGCTCAGGATCGCCCCGGCAATAATGATGCCGCCGGTCGCTTGCTGATTGATGACCAGATAGGCGCCGACTGCGAGCACACCCGACTGCAACATCATGCGAAGTGCCTTGGACATCGAGCCGAACCCACCCGACACGTCGGCAGCCTGTTGCTGGCTCGCCATGTACTTGCTGTTGGCGTCCTGCCACAGCGCGGCGACTCGAGGCACCATGCCCATCGCCTTCATCGCCTCCGCATTACGCCGGCTCGCCTCCGCAAGCGCGGATCGTGTGGTCGCGAACCCCGTCGCGGCTCGGGTCGGCTCACGCGTCAACACCTCGGTCATCAAAGCAAGGCAGCCCAGAACGATCGCGCCAACCAGCGCGGCAAGGCCGATGTAAGGATGAAAGACAAAGCAGATGGCAAGGTAGATCGGCAACCAGGGCAGGTCGAACAGTGCGGTGGGGCCCGGACCAGAAAGGAATGACCGGACGCTATCGAGATCGCGGAGCTGCTGGAGCCCGTCGGAGCGGTTCCCAACCTTGAGTGGGAGCCGCACAACCGTCTCGTAGACGCGGCTGCTCAGCTCTTCATCGAGACGCGCGCCAATCCGAACCAAGACGCGGCCGCGAATTATGTCGAGCAGGCCCTGCGCCAGGAACAGGCCAGCGGCCAAAATCACCAGCGCAACCAGCGTCGGTATGCTGCGGCTGGGCAGCACGCGGTCGTAGATCTCCAGCATGAAGATCGCGCCGGTGAGCATCAGGATGTTGCTCATGCCGCTCATCAACGCGGTGGCGACGAAGGCGCCCCGGCAGGACGCAAGCACCTGCGCGAGCTCCGAACGCTGATTTGGGCCGGGCCGCTGAGTGGGCTGCCGCATCAATCTCAATCCTCAGCGGCAGCGCCGCGCAAACGCGCAGCGTGCCGCCCGATGTACGCCTGCCGCATGATCTTATCAGCAAGCAGGCGGCATAGAATTCAAGCTTGGAAATTGGTTAACCATGAAGGATTTTCACTAAACAAAACAATTGATTAACGCAAGGCTGGCCAGGACAGCCGCGGTCTTATGACCTCCAGAGAATGCGCTCAGCCAAGCTGAAGTTCGCGGCCCTCAGCGCGGCCTTCGCGACATTCAGATTTCCGGATCAAAAGTAACCAGCCGCAGCCGGCGTCAGAAGGTTGTTTCCGCTCAAATCGCGCGAAAATTCCATTGGAAGCAATAGGTTATAGCAATCCGGCCAAGCCGGAAGGGGTCTGACCGCCCATATAGTTCGATCCAGTCCGTCCGCCGGAACCTTTCCGGACGGGCAATGATTATCGAAATGGCGAGGGTGGAGAATGGGGTTGGCGGGCCTTCGTCATGGATGTGCGTGAGCAATTTCAGTCCGAGGAGTTTTTGAGATACGCAGCAGAGTGCAGCCGGCTGGCTCGCCTCGCGCGGCGAGACTACAAAGCCATCGCTGCACACTCCACCGCCTGAGCAGATTGGCTCAAGCAAGCAGCGTCGCTACCATCTCGAGCAGCGCTACAAAGCATCGAGTTCCCGAATTATCGGGTGCGCTGGCGTGCGCTTCAGAATTTTTCACGCGCGAGCTAGAAAGTAAGCGACTTTAGCGCGATCGCATCAAGCAGCAGCGTCTAACTTCAGCGGCCGTCGGGCGTGCGCACGCCAAACCAGGCATCGCGCACCTGATGATAGTGGACTTGCGAGTTGTACGAATCGACGCGCAGGCTCAAGACGGCCGGCGACAGGCGGCCGACAGCCGCCAAAACGGTATACGAATTCACCACGCGATCGCGCTGTGCGGTAACCAACGCGACGCGCGCATTGACCAACTCCTGCTGGGCATTGAGGACGTCGAGCGTGGTTCGCTGTCCAAGCCTCGCCTCCTCCCGGACGCCGTTCAGCGCGGCTTCGGAAGACTTGACTTGGGCCTGCGATGAAATAATGGCGCCCTTTGCAGCGTCGAGCTGCGCCCAAGCTTGCGCAGCGGTCAAGCGGGACTGGTCGCGAGCAACGTCCAAATCATGCCGCCGCTGACCGAGCGTTTCCTTGGCCTGTCGGATCTGAGAATATTCGGATCCGCCCTGATAGATCGGCACCGCGAGTTGCGTTCCCACCGCCGCGGTGAACAGCTCCGGTGTCGTCAGTGCGACGTCGTAGCTTTTCTGCACCGTCCCCAGCAAAGAGAGCGTCGGGTAGAGCGTGCCCTCGGCGACTTTCACCTGAAAAAGCGCGACATCGACGTTATTTTGTGCTGTCGCAACCGTGGGATGTTCACTGGTCGCGACAGATAGTACGGCGGCAAGAGCTCCGGGAAATAGCCGGTCGACCGACGTGGCCGGCTGGAGCCTACCAGGCTCGACGCCAATCACCTGCCGATACGCGGCCCGGGCCGTCCGGTAATTGGCTTCAGCGACATACAATTGCGTTCGCCCGACCGAAAGACGAGACTCGGCCTGATAAACGTCGGTCGCCGTCACATTCCCGGACTCGAGACGTTGCTTGGTCTGACGCAATTGCTCTTGAAGAACCTCAACGTTACTGCGCTGCAAATCAAAAATTGCGGTGTCGCGCAGCAGGTTCATATAAGCCACGGTTGCACTGAGCAGCACGCTCTGTTCCGTCGTGCGCAAGGTCTCGCGCGCGGCGCGAACTTGGCTTTCGGCCTGCCGGGTCCGATTGGCGGTCTGGAACCCGTTGAACAGATTTTGCGTCAGTGTCGCGCCAAAGCCTCGCGGTGTTGACCCCCCAGATTGGGTTGTATCAGGCAGCGATGCGATCGGAAGAATTGGTGCATTTCTCGTCACCACATTGTTGGTCTGCGCCGAGAGATTCGCGGTCGCCGAAACCCTGGGCCGATAACCAGACAACGCTTGTGGAACACTTTCGTCGGTCGCGCGCACAAGCGCACGCTGGGCATTGAGCTGCGGATTGTTCAGGTAGGCTTGGGCCAGTGCGGATTCGAGCGTGTCTGCGGAAGCCCGGTGCGGGATTCCTGCACATGCCAATGCCGCAGCCAAAATGGCCGCGGGCGCAAGCTGACAACGCTTCCGCGACATTTCACTTCCCCGACGCAGCGACAAAAACTACCCTGATTACTGCGCTTTTACCCACAACCATAGGTCGCCCGACTTGAGTCGGAAACCGTCTAAGAGCCGCCTTCACAACTTTCCCATGACCTGATGCAGCCATGCACTATAGGCAAATATTCCAAAGAGTTACATTATTATTCTCGATTGAGAGGATTTCCCGCTTCTTTTCTGCGGAATTGACGGCGATACATTACTAAAGACGAGGCTACGAAACGTTCTTGGCCGCCTCGGGTGGCACCGCCTTAACCACGCCAGCCTGCGCCAGAGCCGCCGCGATCTGCCTGTTGATCAAGTCGATGGCCGCAGCCGGCGACAGCACCAAACGGCAAGCGGGGGTGGCGCCTGGCGGTCAATGGAGCGCCAGGCTTTCTCTCCTCCGAACGAGAAATACCGAACTCAAGGCGGAGCGATTGGCGTCAAAGAAGGCACCCACGATGGAGTTGGCAAAAGTCTCCATGCATTCAGGCCGATCGATGTAGCGATAGGTCACACGTTGCTGATCAGCCGGCTTGGCGGACGTCGGTCCCGCTAAGCAGAGATTCTCAGGCGACCTAACGGATCGCGGTTACGGATGATGCTGGCGCTAGCCGTTTTCATTATCCATCCGTTGGGGAGCCAGCAAAAACCTGCTTAGCGTCGCCTCTTCAGCCATTTTCGTCTCCCCCCAATCGCCAGGATACCCACCGGGCATTCATTATCGCCGGCCGGGTGCCATTGATAATCCAAACCACAAAGCGCTTTCGCGGATTGTTGTCGGGATCGTTCTAAGGCAAATTAGCCAGCCAGACTCATGAAAATGAGATGAGAAATCCCCATTTATCATGGTGTTCCTGGTTGCGATGCAGACGGGCGATTAAGCCCGGCTGGCAAGGAGTAGCGCATGCACTGTCGTAATGGTTCGCCTTCCTCTCCAGCCTCCGATTCTGGAGGGGCGACAGGGCTGACACGCCGCCGAATGCTGCTTTTGTCAGCGGGCGCAACGATCGGAGTGCACGCCGGCGGGCTGGCCGCGTTGGCGCAAGCCCGCGATGGCGTCGAATCTCACGGCATGTCGGCGTTCGGCGATCTGAAATATCCGGCGAACTTTTCTCATTTCGACTACGTCGACCCGAAAGCCCCCAAAGGTGGCGTGTTTTCACAGATCGGCGCGAGCCGGCAGCTCAATCAAAATTTTCTCACCTTCAATTCCCTCAACGGCTTCATCCTGAAGGGCGAAGGCGCGCTGGGAATCGAGCGCACGTTCGCCACGCTCATGGAACGTGCCTGGGACGAACCGGACGCGATGTACGGCCTGGTCGCTCGCACGGTGCGCGTCCTGGACAATGGCGCGACCTATCGCTTCCAGCTTCGTCCGGAAGCGCGTTTCCATGACGACACCAAACTGACCGCCGACGACGTGGCCTTTTCCTACACGACGCTGAAGGAAAAAGGACATCCGATCATCGCCCAGATCATGAAAGACGTCGTAGCCGTTGAGGCTCCGGACGAAACGACGGTGGTCGTACGCTTTGCGGAAAAGCGTGCGCGCGACGTGCCCTTACTGGTGGCCGGCTTGCCGATTTTCTCGCGCGCCTACTACAGCAAGCGTCCGTTCGACGAGACGACCCTGGAAGCGCCGCTCGGCTCGGGCGCCTACAAGGTTGGACGCTTCGAGCCCGGCCGCTTTATCGAATACGACCGTGTCAAGGATTGGTGGGGCGAGAAACTGCCGATCAACCGGGGTCGGAACAATTTCGACACGGTGAGGTTCGAGTACTACCGCGATCGCGAAATCGCGTTCGAGGGCTTCACCGCCAAGAACTACCTGTTCCGCGAGGAGTTCACATCGCGAACGTGGGCCACACGCTATGACTTCCCAGCGGTGCGGGACGGCCGCGTCCAGCGCGAGGAGTTGCCGGACAATACGCCATCAGGAGCTCAGGGCTGGTTCTTCAACACCCGGCGCAGCCAATTCAAGAACCCGATGGTCCGGGAAGCGCTGATCTACGCCTTCGACTTCGAATGGAGCAACAAGAACATCATGTACGGCGCCTACGCGCGCACGCATTCGATGTTCCAGAATTCCGACCTCATGGCCGAGGGAAAGCCGGGCCCGGCCGAACTTGCATTGCTCGAGCCCTTCCGCGGCCAAGTGCCCGACGAGGTCTTCGGCGAGCCTTTCTTGCCGCCGGTGTCCGACGGCTCCGGCAACGACCGGAATATGTTGCGCAAGGCATCGCAGCTTCTCCGCGATGCCGGCTATGCCATCAAGGATGGCAAGCGCTTTGGACCGAACGGCGAACGCATTGCGATCGAGTTCCTGATCGATCAGCCGGCTGCCCAGCCGGTGCACATGCCGTACATCAAGAACCTTGGGACGCTTGGTATCGATGCGACAGTCCGGGTTGTCGATCCGGTGCAATACCGCGCCCGCGTGGACGAGTTCGACTTCGATGTGACGGTTCAGCGCTTTGGTTTCTCGACTATTCCCGGCGCGCTGCTGCGCTCCTATTTCTCGTCGCAGTCCGCCTCGATGAAAGGTTCGCAGAACACCGCGGGCATGTCCGATCCGGTGATCGATGCGCTGATCGACAAGGTCCTGATGGCGGACAACCGGCCCGCTCTGGTCGCCGCGTCACGCGCGCTCGACCGCGTAATCCGCGGCGGGCGGTACTGGGTGCCGCACTGGTACAAGGCGGCGCATTGGGTCGCCTATTGGGATACGTTCGGGCGCCCGCCGACGAAGCCGCGGTACGCTCGCGGCGCGCCGGAAAACTGGTGGCACGATCGCGAGAAGGCAGCAAAGCTGGAGCGATCCGGCTAGCTACTGTTATTGCACCCCGCCGAAGTCATTGATCCGCTCGAAGCGGGCGGCGGCCGTCGCCGATCGGCTTGCAGGCCGCAGGAACTCCTATAAAAACTATCGATATAAGCGTTGATTCGCCGCGTACGGGCCCTCCAGGAGGCGGCTGAATGACCAATACAATCATAACGATAGCGACCATGAAGGGCGGCAGCGGCAAAAGCACGCTGGCGAGCTGCTTGGCCGTTCATTGGCAGCTGAATGGCCGCCGGCCGACGATTATTGACGCCGATCCACAGCGCTCGATTGCCCGGCTGGCGGCGCGGGAAAAGGCGCTCGGCGGCGTGCCCGTGGTTGAAGACGCGACCGAGAATGCCTGGAAGACGGCGCAGCGGATCGCAGACGGAGGAAATCCGGTCATCATCGATACGCCGGGCTTCCGCTCCGAATCGACGCTGGCGTGTCTCGGCATCACCGATCTGGTTCTCGTACCAGTCAAGCCCTCGCCGTTCGACGTCGACCGCATGCTGGATACGCTCAATATCCTCATCAATGGCGTTCATGACCGAAGGCCAGTTTTCCGGTGCGTGCTGACCCAGACCACCCGCGACTCCGTGATTGCCAAACACATCCGCTCCGAACTCGCGGAAGCAGGCTTTCCGGTCCTCAAGAACGAAATGACAAATCGTGTGGTTTATCCGGAAGCAGCTTTGTGGGGCGCAACCCCAAGCTTGACCGACGACGATGGTCCCGCCGCGCGCGATATTGCCGGGATTGCCAACGAGGTTGACGGCATCTTCAACGTTCAGCGTGCAGCAGTTGCATGAACATGAAAAAGCTTCCAAAGGCGGTCACCAAGACAGCCGACGAGATGCGCAAGGCCGGTACAGACGAAGCCGCCTCAAAAATCGAAGCGGTTTCCCTGCGGCCCCGGCTGACCAAAGGCGATGCAAGGCGTCAATCGCAAGCGAGCGCAATCGTAGAGCGCTATGCGAATTTCTCCGCATTGGGCGGGGTCATCCCGGTTCCGCTGCTCAATGTCGCGGGCGTGACAGTCATTATTCTTCGAATGGTCAAGAAGCTGTGTCAGCTCTACGGCGTTCCCTACGAACAAGGTCGCGCCCGCGCACTCATCGTCGGACTGGCCGGCGGTGCCGTCCCTACGACGGCTTCCGCTGTCACGACGTCAACACTCGTTTATTTTATTCCTGGCGTGAATCTCTTGGGGCTGGCGGTTTCGTCCGTCACCGCATCGTTGTGCGCCCGCGGCATCGGAAGACGCTTCGTCGAGCATTTCGAGACGGGCGCATCTTTGATGGACTTCCCTGTTATCGATCGTCGGCAATCGCCCGCTGGGCGTCCATGAATATGGCAGGCGCCGAACTTATTGAGTCTTATTTTTCTTCATCTGTTCGATCAGAGTTTTTGGCCGCATGTCGGTCCAATTCTTGTTAATGTAGTCCAGACAGGCTGCACGGCTGTCCGATTCATGCACGACTTTCCAGCCCTGAGGTACAGCCACAAAACTCGGCCAGAGCGAGTGCTGGCCCTCATCATTGACAAGGACGTGAAAGACGCCGTTTTCGTCTTCAAACGGATTGGTCACGGTTTCCTCCGCTGACGTGGAGCGTTGACTTCTTTTCCTGCTGTTCAAGCTCTTTGGCAAGTACGCCGCCGATTTTTGCAGCCGGGATGGGATCCATCATGTTGTCGTGGGCGCAATCAATCGGATGAACACTGATTTCCCGTCCGACATACGATCTCCACGCTTCGATTGGCGGCTTGACTTCGCTTTCCGTGGCAACAAAAAGCAACATGTTGCCTGTGAATCTGTGCGGCGTGAAAGCCCTGACGAGCCGCGTGTTGTTCTTGAAAGTATCCATGATTGCTTCGTAGTGGTGCTCCTTGAGTGTCGAAAGTCCCTCGCGGCGCAGTACATCCAACAGGTTTCTAATCGGACTAATCGCCACTTGGTGAGCAGCCTCGCCCTCATCATCGAGAGCCGACCGCGAACGCTCGTGCAGGACCGGGTAGCTGTCGAGCAATGCAAGCAGCGAAACGTCCTGACCCATGGTTTGCAAACGCGTTGCAATAGCGTGCGCCACCAAACCTCCGAAGGACCAACCGAGCAGGTTGTAGGGCCCTTCGGGCTGAATTTTGCGGATGAGAGTCAGGTAGTCCGTGGCCATTTCTTCAATGGAATGGGGGCGCATTTCCCGTTGCGTCAGATTGCGGGCCTGGAGGCCGTAGATCGGATATTCCGGCGGAACATGCCGAATCAACTTCGAATAAGGCCAGCTGAACCCTCCGGCATCGTGGATGCAGAAGAGCGGCCGCTTGCTGCCAACCGGTCGTATCGGCAACAGAACCTCGAAATCCGAGCGAGCAGGACGGCCGGGGACAAGACGCTTTGCCAGCGCTTCGACAGTGGGAGTTTCGAACAGGCTTCGAATACCAATCTCAACATCGAGGCTGGCCCGGACCCGGCTGATCAGCCTGATCGCCAGCAATGAGTGCCCGCCGAGTTCAAAGAAATTCTCGTCGATCCCGACCCGATCGAGACCTAGGATTTCGGCAAACAAACCGCAGAGTATCTCTTCTTGAGGACTCCGCGGCGCTCGTCGCCTGCTTGGTGCAGCGAAATCCGGAGTTGGCAGCGCATGCCGATCCAGCTTGCCGTTCGGCGTCAGCGGCAGCCGATCCAACACCACAATCACGGACGGCACCATGTAATCAGGCAACATCGCGCCAACATGCGCGCGGAGCGAAACAACATCGACACTTCGGCTCGCCTGCACCACGTAAGCAACAAGCCTCGCAATGCTAGGCAAATCTTCGCGTACGACGACAGCCGCTTGGGCCACGCTGCCATGGCGAAGAAGCACAGCTTCGATCTCGCCAGGCTCAATCCGGAACCCGCGAAGCTTCACCTGCCCGTCCGAGCGGCCCAAAAACTCAAGCACACCGTCCGAACGCCACCGCCCCAGGTCCCCGGTCCGGTACATCCGGCTCCCAGGCCTACCAAACGGATCCGCGACAAACCGCTCCGCCGTCAGGCCGAACCGACCAAGATAGCCCCGCGCAACGCCACAACCCGCAATGTAAAGCTCACCAGCAACACCCGAAGGCACAGGCCGCAAACCGCCGTCGAGAACATAAGCCCGATAGTTGGGCATCGGATGGCCAATCGGGATCTGTTGACCGACTTGATCGGCCGAGACTAGACAAGAAATTGCATCGATTGTTGTTTCAGTCGGACCGTAGAGATTGGTAATCTGCGACACTTTAAGGTGACGCAAAATCTTATTCATGAATTCCAGCGTGAAGGCTTCACCTCCCAGCGCTAGATGCTGCAAGGATAGAGTGTTGGGTACATTAAGAATAATAGATTCCAGATAAGACGGCACGCAACTGATGAACGTCACGTTGTGCCGTTCGATTTCATTCCAGAATTGCGCAGCCGACTCCCTAGCTTCATTGCTTATAATGACAACCGCACCGCCACCGACGAGAGGCAACAACGCCTGTTCTACCGAAGCGTCGAATGCGGACGGAATGAAAAGCGAAACACGGAAGTTTGGCCCCACATTAAAGTCGTTCTTTAGTGCCGCCATTTTGTTGGCGAGGCTCGCATGTGCGACGACCACGCCCTTCGGGGTGCCTGTCGATCCTGATGTGTAGATCACATAGGCGGCCTGCTCGGGCGCAATGGCGATGTCGGGGGCGTGCGGGGGCTCCAGCGCGATGGCGCCCCAGTCGGCGTCGAGACGGATCAGCCGCGGCGCGTTCGCCGCGCCGTCCTGAGCCAGCACCAAGGCGCCCGCCCGCTCAAGCAGCGCCTGCTGCGTCACCAGCACAGAGCAGCCGGCGTCCGACAGCATGAACGACAGCCGCTGCGCAGGATACGACGGATCGAGCGGCAGATACGCAGCGCCGGCCTTCAGGATGCCGAGCAGGCCGATCACCAGCTCCAGCGAGCGATCAACCAGCAGACCCACAACCGTCTCCGCACCCACCCCCTGCGAGCCCAGGTGGTGCGCCAGACGGTTGGCGTGCGCATCCAGCGCCGCGTAGCTCAGCTCACGATCCTGGTACACCGCCGCAATCGCATCCGGAGTGGCGGCCGCCTGCGCCGCAAACAGCGCAGGCAGGCTCGCAGCCGGCACCGGCCGCGACGTCGCGTTCCATTCCTCAACGATCCGGTGCCGCTCGTCCGCCGCAAGGATCTCAAGCGAACCGATCGCAGCGTCCGGACAGGCGACCGCCGCAGCCAGCAGACGAACAAGACGAGACGCCAGCGCCGCGACGCTGCCGCGATCAAACAGGTCGGTCGCATACTCCAGCAGGCCGGCGAGCCCGCCCGGCGAGCCGTCGGCCTGCCGCAGTTCGCCCAGGCTCAGCGCCAGATCAAACTTCGACGTCGAGGTCGCAACCGCCTCATGGCGTCCCGCAACCCCGTCAAGCCCGAGCCCGACCGCGGCGTTGTTCTGGAACGCCAGCATCACCTGGAACAGCGGATGACGCGACAGCGACCGCGACGGGTTGAGAACCTCGACAAGACGCTCAAACGGCACATCCTGATGCCCGTAGGCCGCAAGATCGTCCGAGCGCACCCGCAACAAAAGTTCACGGAAGCTCGGGTTGCCAGACGTGTCGGTGCGAAGCACCAGCGTGTTGACGAAGAACCCAACCAGATCGTCCAGCGCAACATCCGTGCGACCCGCGATCGGCGAGCCGATCGCGATGTCAGAGCCGCCGCCCAGCCGGCTCAGCAGCGCCGCCAGACCCGCCTGCAGCACCATGAACAGGCTCGACCCGCTCTCCTTCGCAAGCTTCAGCAACCCGCCATGCAGATCCCCCGACAGCGACACCGCGATGGCAGCCCCCCGGTGGCTCGCAACCGCAGGACGCGGCCGGTCGATCGGCAGATCGAGCTGGTCCGGTAAATCTTTAAGCCGATCGCTCCAGTACGACAGCTGCCGCGACAGCGCGCTCGAGGCATCCCCCTCATCCCCCAGAACACCCTGCTGCCACAGCGTATAGTCGGCGTATTGCACCGGCAGCGCCGGCAGCTGCGCCGGCCGGCCCGCAAGCCGCGCCGCGTAGAACTCCGCAAGGTCCCGCCACAGCGGAGACAAAGACCAGCCGTCGCCCGCGATGTGGTGCAACAGCAGCAGCAGCACGTGCTCGGCCTCGCCCGAGACAGTCTCGCCAAGCCCATAAAGCTGCGCCCGAAGCGGCGGCTCAGATGCAAGATCGAACCCGCGCCGCGACGCCTGCGACAGCGCCTGCGCAAGCGAACTCTCGCTCACCCTCTCAACCGCAAGCGAGACGCCCGCCGCCGAGGCATCCAGGATCTCCTGCCGCGGCACACCGAGCCGCTCCGGGAACAGCGTGCGCAAACTCTCGTGGCGGGCCACCACATCATTCAGCGCCGCTTCAAGCGCCGAGCGGTCCAAGGCCCCGGTCAGCCGGACCGCAAACGGGATCGTGTAGGTCCCCCCCGCAGCCGAGCCCTCCAGACGGTCCAGGAACCACAGCCGACGCTGCGCATACGACAGCGGAACCTCGGATGGCCGCGCCATCACCCGCAGCGGCGCCCGCGCCGCAGAAGCAGAACCCAGCTCCCGCGCCAGACCCGCAACGCTCGGCGCCTCAAACAGCGCACGGATGCCAAGCTCGGCATCAAGGCTCGCCCGCACCCGGCTGATCAGCCGCGTCGCCAACAGCGAGTGCCCGCCCAGCTCAAAGAAGTTGTCGTCGATCCCGACCCGCTCAACCCCCAGAACCTCCGCAAACAGCGAGCACAGGATCTCCTCCTGCGGCGTGCGAGGCAGACGCCGCAGTCCAGAGGGCGTCACATCAACAGCCGGCAGCGAACGACGGTCCAGCTTGCCGTTCGGCGTCAGCGGCAAACCATCCAGCACCACAAGCGCAGACGGGACCATGTACTCAGGCAGCCGACGAACCAGCGCGCTGCGAAGCGACGCCACATCCAGCGAAGCTCCAGAGGACGCCACAACATAGCCAACCAGACGCGCCTGACCCGGACGGTCCTCCCGCGCAACCACAGCCGCTTGCGCAACGCCCGCCTCACAAACCAGCGCCGCCTCGATCTCGCCAGGCTCGATCCGGAACCCGCGAAGCTTCACCTGCCCGTCCGAGCGGCCCAAAAACTCAAGCACACCGTCCGAACGCCACCGCCCCAGGTCCCCGGTCCGGTACATCCGGCCCCCAGGTCCGCCAAACGGATCCGCGACAAACCGCTCCGCCGTCAGGCCAAACCGGCCAAGATAGCCCCGCGCAACCCCACAACCCGCAATGTAAAGCTCCCCCAAAACACCCTCAGGCACAGGCTGCAAACACCCGTCCAGAACGTAAACACGCGTGTTCCAGATCGGACGACCAATCGGAGGAGACGGCACCATGCTCCCGCCATCTTCGGTCCCGGCGCCCAGGCGCGCCCCATCAATATCCGCGCCAACCGGGACCGGCGCACCACCCAGCATCATGGCCGCCGACCAGATCGTGGTCTCGGTCGGACCATAGAGGTTGCTCACCGAGCCGCCCTGCGAAGCCATCGCCTGTGCCAGCGGACCGTTCAGCGCCTCGCCGCCAACCAGCATCCGCAAGCCCGCAAGCGCAAAGCCGCCGACCTCTCGGCCAGCGCCGCGATCAGCATCTTGGCCAGCATCTTGGCCAGCATCTTGCCGCGCGCCGCCGGCCGCGTGCGGGTGGATCTGTTCGTTGGCCTGACTGAGCAACGCCTGCCACAGCGTCGGCGTCGCCTGCATCACGGTCGCGCCGCTCTCACCGATCACGCCAAGTAGCGCCGCCGCGTCCTTCACCGTTTCGGACCGCGCAATCACGACCGTGGCGCCCCCGATCAGCGGCAGGTAGAGCTCCAGCGCCGCGATGTCGAACCCGACCGTCGTCACCGCCAGCAGACGGTCCTCGCCCGACAGCCGCACCTGCTCCTGCATCGACAACAGGAAGTTCGACAAGGCGCCGTGGCACACCACCACGCCCTTCGGGGTGCCTGTCGATCCTGATGTGTAGATCACATAGGCGGCCTGCTCGGGCGCAATGGCGATGTCGGGGGCGTGCGGGGGCTCCAGCGCGATGGCGCCCCAGTCGGCGTCGAGACGGATCAGCCGCGGCGCGTTCGCCGCGCCGTCCTGAGCCAGCACCAAGGCGCCCGCCCGCTCAAGCAGCGCCTGCTGCGTCACCAGCACAGAGCAGCCAGCGTCCGACAGCATGAACGACAGCCGCTGCGCAGGATACGACGGATCGAGCGGCAGATACGCAGCGCCGGCCTTCAGGATGCCGAGCAGGCCGATCACCAGCTCCAGCGAGCGATCAACCAGCAGACCCACAACCGTCTCCGCACCCACCCCCTGCGAGCCCAGGTGGTGCGCCAGACGGTTGGCGTGCGCATCCAGCGCCGCGTAGCTCAGCTCACGATCCTGGTACACCGCCGCAATCGCATCCGGAGTGGCGGCCGCCTGCGCCGCAAACAGCGCAGGCAGGCTCGCAGCCGGCACCGGCCGCGACGTCGCGTTCCATTCCTCAACGATCCGGTGCCGCTCGTCCGCCGCAAGGATCTCAAGCGAACCGATCGCAGCGTCCGGACAGGCGACCGCCGCAGCCAGCAGACGAACAAGACGAGACGCCAGCGCCGCGACGCTGCCGCGATCAAACAGGTCGGGCTGGTAATCCAGTCGCAGATGGAGCTGCTCGCCCGGTATCACGACCAAAGCGAGAGGATAATGCGTCGCGTCACGCCCGCTGACCCTGGCCAGTCGCACGCCCCGCGCTTCGATGTCGACGCTTGCCCGGTCGACCGGGTAGTTCTCGAACACGATCAGGCTGTCGAACAACTCGCCCAGTCCGGCGAGACCCTGGATTTCGGCAAGACCCAGGTGCTGATATGCCATCAGCCGCACCTGGCTGTCCTGGGTCTCTTTGAGAAGATCGCAGAGTGGCTTGGCCGGCGGCAGCTTAAGGCGCAGCGGCAGCGTGTTGATGAACAGCCCCACCATGCTCTCGATGCCGGCAACCTCCGGTGGCCGACCCGCCACCGTCACGCCGAACACCACGTCGTCGCGCCCGGTCATGCGGCCGAGCAGGATCGCCCAGGCAGCCTGTAGCATCGTATTGAGCGTCACTCCCTGCCGGCGCGCTTCCTTCGTCAGTGCCGTGGTTCGCGCCGCGTCGAGAGACAGTGTGATCTGCTCTGGAGTGACCGGGGTATGCGTGCGCGCCTGCGGCGCCACGTGGGTCGGCTCCTCAAGACCTGCCAGCGCCTCCTGCCAGGCCGCCACAGCGCTCTCGTGATCCTGCGCCGCAAGGAAGGAAAGATAATTGCGATAGGGCGCGACCCGTGGCAGCGCCGCGGCAGCACCCTTGCTGGCATAGAACTGGAACAACTCTCGCACCAGCACAGGGGCCGACCAGCCATCCATCAAAAGGTGATGATTGGTGATCACAAGCCGATACCGATCTGCCGAGAGACGCATCAGGGCAAAGCGGATGAGCGGCGGTGCGGCCAGATCGAAGCGCGCAGCGCGGTCCTCTGCCGTGATCCGAGTCATCTCCGTTACACAGGCCGCCTCGTCCCGCGAAGACAAATCGACCATCCGCCACGGCGCCGCCGCCTGCGGCACAATGATCTGCACCGGACGGCTCAGCTCATGGTGGCGGAAGCCGGCCCGCAAGCTGGCGTGGCGCCCCATCAGAGCTTGAGCCGCCGCTTCCAGCCCGGCCACATCGAGCGGGCCCTCAAGATCAAGCTCCAGCTGGACCGTATAGACGTCCGGCGCCTGCGCATCATAAAGCGCGTGGAACAGCAGACCCTCCTGCAGCGGCGACAGCGGCAACACGTCCTCGATCCGGGGATAGAGGCTCTCCAGCCGCTCGATCTCAGCCTGTGAGAGTGCAACCAGCGGTAGATCGGACGGCGTGCGCCCACTGGCGCCGGCCTGCGCGGCATAGCGCACCAGCGCTTCCAGCGCGCGGAACCAGCTCCGCGCCAGATCGCGGACCTCGTCCTCCCCGATCAGCGCAGGTGCAAACGACCAATCGGCGACGAGCTTGGAGCCGTCGGCGTCATCGAACGTGTGCGCATTAATCTCGATGCAGTGGCCAAGCGGCATCTGCGGATCGCTGCCGCCAAGTCGAACACCTGCTTCCCCGGCAAAGCGCCAATCCGCCGTATCGGAGCCCGCCACACGGCCGAGATAGTTGAAGCCGATCTGTGGCGGTGCATGGCTCGCAAGCTGCGGCCCCGTCTCACGGTTGAGATAGCGCAGCAGCCCATAGCCAAGCCCATTGTTCGGCAGCGCCCGCAACTGCTCCTTGATGCTCTTAAGGGTACGACCCAACGCCTTGCCGCCGGCAAGTGCCGCCTCAAGGTCCAGCGCGCCAAGCTCAAGCCGCACCGGGAACATGCTGGTGTACCAGCCGACCGTGCGCGACAGATCGAGGTCCGCAAATACCTCCTCGCGGCCGTGCCCCTCCAGATCGAGAAGCACCGCAGACCGTGAGCCGTGGTCGCTTAAGTTATGACCGGAGTGCGCGCCACGGCCGTGCCGCCGGCACCAGTCGGCGACAGCAAGCGCAAGACCGGTCAGCAGCACGTCATTGATGCCGCCATGGAATGCCGCCGGCACCCGGGTGAGCAGTGCCGTCGTGAGCGCACCCGGCAAGGTCAGCACAACATGCCCGGCCGTGCCGGAGATGTCGCGCTGCGGATCAAGCGCGCCATCATACAGCGACAGCGCCGGCGCGCTTTGCAGACCAGTCCAGAACGGCAGTTCACCGGCCAGGTCCGGATGCTGCGCGTGCGCCGCAAGCCGCTGTGCGAAGCGGCGGAATGAACTGCTCTTCGCCGGCAGCGCCGGCGCCTGTCCATTCACAACGGCCTGCCAGGCCGCTGCCAAATCAGGCACCAAAATCCGCCACGACACCCCGTCGACCGACAGATGGTGGATCGTCAATAGCAGCCGCCCGGCCTGCTCCAGTCCGGCATCGAACCATACCGCCTGCAGCATCACCCCCGCCGCGGGCGCGAGCCTCCGTTCGGCGGCTTGTGCTTCTCGCTCAATGCAGGCCCGCCGCGATGCATCATCCAAGCCACTCACGACGATGCGTCGCAGGCACGCCGCAGCGGCCACACTGCCCGCAGACGCTATCTCAAAAGAAGCATCAGGGTCGCTTGCCCCCGCCACAAAACGCAGCCGCAACGTATCGTGATGATCAAGCACACTCTGCAAAGCAGTAACCAGGTGCTCTTCCTGCAGGCCAGCCGGCACCCGCAGCAGCACCGCCTGATGGAAGCGATCGATCGGGCCGCCACGCTGTAACAGCCAATGCATGATCGGCGTCGCCGGCAGGCCACCGATCGCAACGTCGGGCAGCACTGCGACTGTCTCTTCGATGGAATCTGCAGCACTAGCCAGCGCAGCAACCGTCTGATGCTGGAATACCGTGCGGGCGGTGACGACGAGCCCTGCACGGCGTGCCCGACTGACCAGCTGGATCGACATGATGCTGTCGCCGCCCAGCTCAAAGAAGTTGTCGTCGATCCCGACCCGCTCAACCCCCAGAACCTCCGCAAACAGCGAGCACAGGATCTCCTCCTGCGGCGTGCGAGGCAGACGCCGCAGTCCAGAGGGCGTCACATCAACAGCCGGCAGCGAACGACGGTCCAGCTTGCCGTTCGGCGTCAGCGGCAAACCATCCAGCACCACAAGCGCAGACGGAACCATGTACTCAGGCAGCCGACGAACCAGCGCGCTGCGAAGCGACGCCACATCCAGCGAAGCTCCAGAGGACGCCACAACATAGCCAACCAGACGCGCCTGACCCGGACGGTCCTCCCGCGCAACCACAGCCGCTTGCGCAACGCCCGCCTCACAAACCAGCGCCGCCTCGATCTCGCCAGGCTCGATCCGGAACCCGCGAAGCTTCACCTGCCCGTCCGAGCGGCCCAAAAACTCAAGCACACCGTCCGAACGCCACCGCCCCAGGTCCCCGGTCCGGTACATCCGGCTCCCAGCCCCGCCAAACGGATCCGCGACAAACCGCTCCGCCGTCAGACCAAACCGGCCAAGATAGCCCCGCGCAACCCCACAACCCGCAATGTAAAGCTCCCCCGAAACGCCAACAGGAACCGGCAACAAACACCCGTCCAAAACGTAAACACGCGTGTTCCAGATCGGACGACCAATCGGAGGAGACGTTTCGCCGCCCGACAGCGCGTCGCTCATGGTCGCACAGACAGTTATCTCGGTCGGCCCATAGGCATTGATCATCCGCCGCCCGGGAGACCAGCGGGTCACCTCTTCCGCCGGACACGCTTCACCGGCAACGATCAGGCTTTGCAGCGGCAGGTCCGCAGGCAATTCGGGCAACAGAACTGGCGGCAAGGTCGCGTGAGTGACCTTGTGCTCCACAATCAGTTTCGAGAGAGGTTCACCGCTGCGTTCCTCAGATGGCAGAACAAGGCTTGCGCCCGATAGCAGCGCTGTCGCGATCTCTGAAACCGCCGCATCGAAACTCGGTGACGCAAACTGAAGAAGACGCGCCTTAGCGTTAATCGCGAAGCGTTCGATCTGGGCGGCTGCGAGATTGGGAATACCACGATGCGCGACGATCACGCCCTTCGGGGTGCCTGTCGATCCTGATGTGTAGATCACATAGGCGGCCTGCTCGGGCGCAATGGCGATGTCGGGGGCGTGCGAGGGCTCAAGCGCGATGGCGCCCCAGTCGGCGTCGAGACGGATCAGCCGCGGCGCGTTCGCCGCGCCGTCCTGAGCCAGCACCAAGGCGCCCGCCCGCTCAAGCAGCGCCTGCTGCGTCACCAGCACAGAGCAGCCGGCGTCCGACAGCATGAACGACAGCCGCTGCGCAGGATACGACGGATCGAGCGGCAGATACGCAGCGCCGGCCTTCAGGATGCCGAGCAGGCCGATCACCAGCTCCAGCGAGCGATCAACCAGCAGACCCACAACCGTCTCCGCACCCACCCCCTGCGAGCCCAGGTGGTGCGCCAGACGGTTGGCGTGCGCATCCAGCGCCGCGTAGCTCAGCTCACGATCCTGGTACACCGCCGCAATCGCATCCGGAGTGGCGGCCGCCTGCGCCGCAAACAGCGCAGGCAGGCTCGCAGCCGGCACCGGCCGCGACGTCGCGTTCCATTCCTCAACGATCCGGTGCCGCTCGTCCGCCGCAAGGATCTCAAGCGAACCGATCGCAGCGTCCGGACAGGCGACCGCCGCAGCCAGCAGACGAACAAGACGAGACGCCAGCGCCGCGACGCTGCCGCGATCAAACAGGTCGGTCGCATACTCCAGCAGGCCGGCGAGCCCGCCCGGCGAGCCGTCGGCCTGCCGCAGTTCGCCCAGGCTCAGCGCCAGATCAAACTTCGACGTCGAGGTCGCAACCGCCTCATGGCGTCCCGCAACCCCGTCAAGCCCGAGCCCGACCGCGGCGTTGTTCTGGAACGCCAGCATCACCTGGAACAGCGGATGACGCGACAGCGACCGCGACGGGTTGAGAACCTCGACAAGACGCTCAAACGGCACATCCTGATGCCCGTAGGCCGCAAGATCGTCCGAGCGCACCCGCAACAAAAGTTCACGGAAGCTCGGGTTGCCAGACGTGTCGGTGCGAAGCACCAGCGTGTTGACGAAGAACCCAACCAGATCGTCCAGCGCAACATCCGTGCGACCCGCGATCGGCGAGCCGATCGCGATGTCAGAGCCGCCGCCCAGCCGGCTCAGCAGCGCCGCCAGACCCGCCTGCAGCACCATGAACAGGCTCGACCCGCTCTCCTTCGCAAGCTTCAGCAACCCGCCATGCAGATCCCCCGACAGCGACACCGCGATGGCAGCCCCCCGGTGGCTCGCAACCGCAGGACGCGGCCGGTCGATCGGCAGATCGAGCTGGTCCGGTAAATCTTTAAGCCGATCGCTCCAGTACGACAGCTGCCGCGACAGCGCGCTCGAGGCATCCCCCTCATCCCCCAGAACACCCTGCTGCCACAGCGTATAGTCGGCGTATTGCACCGGCAGCGCCGGCAGCTGCGCCGGCCGGCCCGCAAGCCGCGCCGCGTAGAACTCCGCAAGGTCCCGCCACAGCGGAGACAAAGACCAGCCGTCGCCCGCGATGTGGTGCAACAGCAGCAGCAGCACGTGCTCGGCCTCGCCCGAGACAGTCTCGCCAAGCCCATAAAGCTGCGCCCGAAGCGGCGGCTCAGATGCAAGATCGAACCCGCGCCGCGACGCCTGCGACAGCGCCTGCGCAAGCGAACTCTCGCTCACCCTCTCAACCGCAAGCGAGACGCCCGCCGCCGAGGCATCCAGGATCTCCTGCCGCGGCACACCGAGCCGCTCCGGGAACAGCGTGCGCAAACTCTCGTGGCGGGCCACCACATCATTCAGCGCCGCTTCAAGCGCCGAGCGGTCCAAGGCCCCGGTCAGCCGGACCGCAAACGGGATCGTGTAGGTCCCCCCCGCAGCCGAGCCCTCCAGACGGTCCAGGAACCACAGCCGACGCTGCGCATACGACAGCGGAACCTCGGATGGCCGCGCCATCACCCGCAGCGGCGCCCGCGCCGCAGAAGCAGAACCCAGCTCCCGCGCCAGACCCGCAACGCTCGGCGCCTCAAACAGCGCACGGATGCCAAGCTCGGCATCAAGGCTCGCCCGCACCCGGCTGATCAGCCGCGTCGCCAACAGCGAGTGCCCGCCCAGCTCAAAGAAGTTGTCGTCGATCCCGACCCGCTCAACCCCCAGAACCTCCGCAAACAGCGAGCACAGGATCTCCTCCTGCGGCGTGCGAGGCAGACGCCGCAGTCCAGAGGGCGTCACATCAACAGCCGGCAGCGAACGACGGTCCAGCTTGCCGTTCGGCGTCAGCGGCAAACCATCCAGCACCACAAGCGCAGACGGGACCATGTACTCAGGCAGCCGACGAACCAGCGCGCTGCGAAGCGACGCCACATCCAGCGAAGCTCCAGAGGACGCCACAACATAGCCAACCAGACGCGCCTGACCCGGACGGTCCTCCCGCGCAACCACAGCCGCTTGCGCAACGCCCGCCTCACAAACCAGCGCCGCCTCGATCTCGCCAGGCTCGATCCGGAACCCGCGAAGCTTCACCTGCCCGTCCGAGCGGCCCAAAAACTCAAGCACACCGTCCGAACGCCACCGCCCCAGGTCCCCGGTCCGGTACATCCGGCCCCCAGGTCCGCCAAACGGATCCGCGACAAACCGCTCCGCCGTCAGGCCAAACCGGCCAAGATAGCCCCGCGCAACCCCACAACCCGCAATGTAAAGCTCCCCCAAAACACCCTCAGGCACAGGCTGCAAACACCCGTCCAGAACGTAAACACGCGTGTTCCAGATCGGACGACCAATCGGAGCAATCGACGGCCAAGTCGACGTGTCTTGAGCCAAATATCATAACTGACAACGACATGCGTACTCTGTTGGACCGTAACGATTGTGAAGCTCGGTGACTTGTGGTCGCGAACGAAAGCCCTGTCGGACCACGCATGTGCAGGACGTAAGAGCTTCGCCGGCTTGAACAACATGAAGTCCGAAAAGAGTGGTTCGCTTCGTTTTCGAAAATTGCTTCACAAAGGCCATCAATAATCAGCATTCGGTGCGCAAACAGCTGCGGGTGGATCGTTGTGGCCGACGAGCGACTTCAGCACAGATCAGCGTCACCTGCATCACGGTGCGTCGCTTCACGATCACGCGCAATTAGCAGTTTTCACCTCTCGGACTGCGCCAAGCATTTCTGTGGCGCCGATAGCGGCAGGAAGCTTACGCGCGATGTAAGCTGACGTCAACATCGCCAGCAGACGGTCCTCACCTCGAACCGCACCCGCTCCTCCATCGACAATCAGAAGTTGACTAAAGCGCCGTGGCACATCACCACGCCCTTCGGGGTGCCTGTCGATCCTGATGTGTAGATCACATAGGCGGCCTGCTCGGGCGCAATGGCGATGTCGGGGGCGTGCGGGGGCTCCAGCGCGATGGCGCCCCAGTCGGCGTCGAGACGGATCAGCCGCGGCGCGTTCGCCGCGCCGTCCTGAGCCAGCACCAAGGCGCCCGCCCGCTCAAGCAGCGCCTGCTGCGTCACCAGCACAGAGCAGCCGGCGTCCGACAGCATGAACGACAGCCGCTGCGCAGGATACGACGGATCGAGCGGCAGATACGCAGCGCCGGCCTTCAGGATGCCGAGCAGGCCGATCACCAGCTCCAGCGAGCGATCAACCAGCAGACCCACAACCGTCTCCGCACCCACCCCCTGCGAGCCCAGGTGGTGCGCCAGACGGTTGGCGTGCGCATCCAGCGCCGCGTAGCTCAGCTCACGATCCTGGTACACCGCCGCAATCGCATCCGGAGTGGCGGCCGCCTGCGCCGCAAACAGCGCAGGCAGGCTCGCAGCCGGCACCGGCCGCGACGTCGCGTTCCATTCCTCAACGATCCGGTGCCGCTCGTCCGCCGCAAGGATCTCAAGCGAACCGATCGCAGCGTCCGGACAGGCGACCGCCGCAGCCAGCAGACGAACAAGACGAGACGCCAGCGCCGCGACGCTGCCGCGATCAAACAGGTCGGTCGCATACTCCAGCAGGCCGGCGAGCCCGCCCGGCGAGCCGTCGGCCTGCCGCAGTTCGCCCAGGCTCAGCGCCAGATCAAACTTCGACGTCGAGGTCGCAACCGCCTCATGGCGTCCCGCAACCCCGTCAAGCCCGAGCCCGACCGCGGCGTTGTTCTGGAACGCCAGCATCACCTGGAACAGCGGATGACGCGACAGCGACCGCGACGGGTTGAGAACCTCGACAAGACGCTCAAACGGCACATCCTGATGCCCGTAGGCCGCAAGATCGTCCGAGCGCACCCGCAACAAAAGTTCACGGAAGCTCGGGTTGCCAGACGTGTCGGTGCGAAGCACCAGCGTGTTGACGAAGAACCCAACCAGATCGTCCAGCGCAACATCCGTGCGACCCGCGATCGGCGAGCCGATCGCGATGTCAGAGCCGCCGCCCAGCCGGCTCAGCAGCGCCGCCAGACCCGCCTGCAGCACCATGAACAGGCTCGACCCGCTCTCCTTCGCAAGCTTCAGCAACCCGCCATGCAGATCCCCCGACAGCGACACCGCGATGGCAGCCCCCCGGTGGCTCGCAACCGCAGGACGCGGCCGGTCGATCGGCAGATCGAGCTGGTCCGGTAAATCTTTAAGCCGATCGCTCCAGTACGACAGCTGCCGCGACAGCGCGCTCGAGGCATCCCCCTCATCCCCCAGAACACCCTGCTGCCACAGCGTATAGTCGGCGTATTGCACCGGCAGCGCCGGCAGCTGCGCCGGCCGGCCCGCAAGCCGCGCCGCGTAGAACTCCGCAAGGTCCCGCCACAGCGGAGACAAAGACCAGCCGTCGCCCGCGATGTGGTGCAACAGCAGCAGCAGCACGTGCTCGGCCTCGCCCGAGACAGTCTCGCCAAGCCCATAAAGCTGCGCCCGAAGCGGCGGCTCAGATGCAAGATCGAACCCGCGCCGCGACGCCTGCGACAGCGCCTGCGCAAGCGAACTCTCGCTCACCCTCTCAACCGCAAGCGAGACGCCCGCCGCCGAGGCATCCAGGATCTCCTGCCGCGGCACACCGAGCCGCTCCGGGAACAGCGTGCGCAAACTCTCGTGGCGGGCCACCACATCATTCAGCGCCGCTTCAAGCGCCGAGCGGTCCAAGGCCCCGGTCAGCCGGACCGCAAACGGGATCGTGTAGGTCCCCCCCGCAGCCGAGCCCTCCAGACGGTCCAGGAACCACAGCCGACGCTGCGCATACGACAGCGGAACCTCGGATGGCCGCGCCATCACCCGCAGCGGCGCCCGCGCCGCAGAAGCAGAACCCAGCTCCCGCGCCAGACCCGCAACGCTCGGCGCCTCAAACAGCGCACGGATGCCAAGCTCGGCATCAAGGCTCGCCCGCACCCGGCTGATCAGCCGCGTCGCCAACAGCGAGTGCCCGCCCAGCTCAAAGAAGTTGTCGTCGATCCCGACCCGCTCAACCCCCAGAACCTCCGCAAACAGCGAGCACAGGATCTCCTCCTGCGGCGTGCGAGGCAGACGCCGCAGTCCAGAGGGCGTCACATCAACAGCCGGCAGCGAACGACGGTCCAGCTTGCCGTTCGGCGTCAGCGGCAAACCATCCAGCACCACAAGCGCAGACGGGACCATGTACTCAGGCAGCCGACGAACCAGCGCGCTGCGAAGCGACGCCACATCCAGCGAAGCTCCAGAGGACGCCACAACATAGCCAACCAGACGCGCCTGACCCGGACGGTCCTCCCGCGCAACCACAGCCGCTTGCGCAACGCCCGCCTCACAAACCAGCGCCGCCTCGATCTCGCCAGGCTCGATCCGGAACCCGCGAAGCTTCACCTGCCCGTCCGAGCGGCCCAAAAACTCAAGCACACCGTCCGAGCGCCACCGCCCCAGGTCCCCGGTCCGGTACATCCGGCCCCCAGGTCCGCCAAACGGATCCGCGACAAACCGCTCCGCCGTCAGGCCAAACCGGCCAAGATAGCCCCGCGCAACCCCACAACCCGCAATGTAAAGCTCCCCCAAAACACCCTCAGGCACAGGCTGCAAACACCCGTCCAAAACGTAAACACGCGTGTTCCAGATCGGACGACCAATCGGAGGAGACGTTTCGCCGCCCGACAGCGCGTCGCTCATGGTCGCACAGACAGTTATCTCGGTCGGCCCATAGGCATTGATCATCCGCCGCCCGGGAGACCAGCGGGTCACCTCTTCCGCCGGACACGCTTCACCGGCAACGATCAGGCTTTGCAGCGGCAGGTCCGCAGGCAATTCGGGCAACAGAACTGGCGGCAAGGTCGCGTGGGTGACCTTGTGCTCCACAATCAGTTTCGAGAGAGGTTCACCGCTGCGTTCCTCAGATGGCAGAACAAGGCTTGCGCCCGATAGCAGCGCTGTCGCGATCTCTGAAACCGCCGCATCGAAACTCGGTGACGCAAACTGGAGAAGACGCGCCTTAGCGTTAATCGCGAAGCGTTCGATCTGGGCGGCTGCGAGATTGGGAATACCACGATGCGCGACGATCACGCCCTTCGGGGTGCCTGTCGATCCTGATGTGTAGATCACATAGGCGGCCTGCTCGGGCGCAATGGCGATGTCGGGGGCGTGCGGGGGCTCCAGCGCGATGGCGCCCCAGTCGGCGTCGAGACGGATCAGCCGCGGCGCGTTCGCCGCGCCGTCCTGAGCCAGCACCAAGGCGCCCGCCCGCTCAAGCAGCGCCTGCTGCGTCACCAGCACAGAGCAGCCGGCGTCCGACAGCATGAACGACAGCCGCTGCGCAGGATACGACGGATCGAGCGGCAGATACGCAGCGCCGGCCTTCAGGATGCCGAGCAGGCCGATCACCAGCTCCAGCGAGCGATCAACCAGCAGACCCACAACCGTCTCCGCACCCACCCCCTGCGAGCCCAGGTGGTGCGCCAGACGGTTGGCGTGCGCATCCAGCGCCGCGTAGCTCAGCTCACGATCCTGGTACACCGCCGCAATCGCATCCGGAGTGGCGGCCGCCTGCGCCGCAAACAGCGCAGGCAAGCTCGCAGCCGGCACAGGCCGCGACGTCGCGTTCCATTCCTCAACGATCCGGTGCCGCTCGTCCGCCGCAAGGATCTCAAGCGAACCGATCGCGCGGTCCAATGAATCAATCGAGGCGAAAAGTCTCAGGAACTCCCGCTGACGACTGGCAAGATCGGACGCACGATGAAGAGTGGGATTAGCGTCGAAATCGATGCGCATCGGACCAGCAAGAGAATGGTCGTAGAAAGCGATCGAGAGGTCTTCGATCGGCCCAAGCGAAAGATTGTGTACAATGGCTTGATGGCCAGCGAAACTAAAGTCGTGGTCGAATCGCATAATGTTGGCGCTGACGCCGAATAGACGTCCATCACCGACCTGTCCGGCGTCTCGCCGCAGATCGGCAATTTGATAGCGCCGATGCGTCAACACACGCCGCACCTGCAACGAAGTCTGCTCGATAATCTCTGCTACTGTCGCGCCCGGATAAACCGAGAGGCGCAAGGGCAGAACATTCGAAACCATGCCTGGAACATTTCGCGCCGCGTCGTCGCGCGCCGCGACGGGCAGACCGATCACTAGTTCCCTCTCACCGGTCAGTCGATGCAAAAAGATTGCTATCGCCGCGCAAATGACCTGAGGGAGCTTCGTATCCATGTCTTGAGCGATTGCGCGCAGACGCTCAACATTTGATCGATCCAGATACCCAGTTTGGCGGATGAAGCGGTCAGACTTCGCCGATACGCGGCCATTTCCGAGACCAACCGGTCCGGGATGATCGGCCAAATAGTCCGACCAAAACTCTCGATCTTGCGCAAATTGATCTGACGCACGATACGCTTGGTCTTTCTCAAGCAGAACGCCGAGAGAGCCGAAAGCTTCTTCGCCGCCAGACCTTCCGAAACTCAATTCCGTATAAACTTGGGCGACGCGGCGGCCGAAAAGCCACATCGCGAAGCCATCCATGACGATGTGATGATAGCGCGAGTACCAAAAGAAAAGCTCGTCGGACGCCTTGAACAGGGCAAAGCCAAACAGTGGACCTCGGATTGGATCGACGAGTTGCGTAAGGTCGGATCGCATCCACGCTTCGGCTGCTCCGCGCGGATCAGACTCCGAACTGAGATCAATCGTTGGCAGTGGCCACGCGAAGGTCGAGTCAACAACTTGTGTCGGTTTCCCGTCATGCTCCGTAATCCGGACACGCAAGGCTTCGGACTCGGTTACAACCTGACGCAATGCCCGCTCAAACAACGCAGGAATAATGCGTCCGCGAATTTCGATGTATTCGCCAATGTTGTAGGCTGCACTTGACGGGTTTAGCCGCTGCGCAAACCAGATACCGAGCTGGGGGGTGGAAAGTGGAAAACCAGTATTGCCGGAGGCGGTCTTGTCGAAACGCGTCGCACCGTCGGCATTTTCTTTGGCAGAAAGACTCAACTCGATAATCATGACGTGTGTTCAACGTATACGCATGTCGTGACGCAGAAACTCCCGCCATCTCTGACGCAGTGAATACGCCAAAACGGTTCCGAATACATCCAGTTTGTCAACGAGTTAACCCGAGCCCGCCGCGTAAAGTCTAACACAAAGACCTTGGCGCTAATAGCGGCACTATGTTAGCGTTTATGGGCTGCGGCGAATGCAGACGGCCTGTACATTCGCATAGGATTAGGACGGGAATATTGGTCGTCAGGCCTGACGGGTCGGCGACGAGAAAGGGATGCTTAGATGGCACAGGACACGACGGGGACCGGTTCTGAAACCGTTGAAATGACCGATGAACGCCGCGACGAGCAAGCTTCGCAGTTGGTCGACCGCTACTCGCTATGGTCTGGGGCCGCAGGCCTTATCCCGATCCCGATCGTTGACGTGGCTGCCGTGGGCGGCGTCCAGATTCAGATGCTGCGCAAGCTTTCAGAAATCTATGGTGTCCCGTTCTCCGACAACATGGGCAAGTCAGTGCTGGCCGGTTTGGCCGGCTCACTGATCCCGGCGAGTACAGCCACGACCACTGCGATGGGCGTGGGGAGCCTGATGAAGGGCATACCAGGCGTAGGCACGATAGTGGGTGCGCTGACGATGCCGGCCTTTTCGGCGGGCGCGACCTATATCATCGGCAAAGTATTCATCCAACACTTCGCCTCGGGCGGAACGCTTCTCGACTTCAATCCTCCGGACTATCGGGAATTCATCAAGGCGCAGAAAGAGAAGTTGAACCGTTTCAAGTCCTCGCCTCCGGCAAACTAAGCAGAGATTCTCAGGCGACCCAACGGATCGAGGTTACGGATGATGCTGGCGCTAGCCGTTTTCATTATCCATCCGTTGGGGAGTCAGCAAAAACCTGCTTAGTTGCGAACAGCCCGGTCGTTGGCGCGGACAAGGCCCGTGTAGTCGCAGTGGGGATCAATGGGTATAGGATCAATGGGGATACTGTCCCAACCGATCGCCCTTGTTTTTTTATACGTCGTGTTCTGCATCCTGGTGGGGATTTGCGGTAGCCAGCGTCGCATGGGGTTTACTGGCACGTTTATTTTTTCACTTCTCATCACCCCTGTGCTCGTTCTGATCGTCCTGTTGATGACCGGACCTGCCCAGCGCCTCGAGAAATTGAAGCGACCGCAAACAAATAAGGCTGCCTCAGCCCGCCCGCCGGCAACCTCCGACCTTTAGCTCGAACACCGCTCAACGAAGGTCAAACGTGCACGGTCTTTAGGAAACCTGCACGAGCCGAGCATGGCGGCGTGAGCGCCTCGATCACTGCTTTGCACCCCGTCCGTCTAACCAATATGCTGATGCGCCGATGCTTGGCCGAAGGGATTTCAGCGTAAAAGCGTAATGTCACCATGACCTTCTTCCAACTCGTTCGCCGGGAAATGGAAAGCTCCCTCAATCGGCTGGCCATCGTGTCAGCCTTGGGGGGAATCAGCACTACCGCAATCCTGTCGGCCATCAACGCGGGCGCTCAAGCCGCTGACAATGGCAGCATCAGCCTCTGGTCAGCATTGCTTTTCATCATTGCATTGATCCTTTTTGCTCAGACGCAGCATTATATCCTCATTACGACCACAGCTGAGATTGAGGCCATCATCCATAAGCTCCGCGTACGGCTGATGGACTACGTGCGACGCTCGGAGCTCCTTTCGCTCGAAGCAATCGGTCGCGCTGAGATCGTCGGCGCCATCACACGTGAAACGGCGATCCTGACTCAAGCCAGCAACACCCTGGCCTTCGCAGCCCAAGGCGCGCTGCTCATCATATGTGTCACGATCTACGTGGCTTACCTGTCGTTCTTCGCCTTTGTGCTCGCCGTCATCATTGTTGGCGTTGGCGCAAGTCTGTTCCATGCCAAGACCCGCCAACTCGCCATCGAGCAGCGCGAAGCATTCATGTGGGAGAACAAACTTTATGAGCGCCTCACCGACCTTATGGACGGTTTCAAGGAGGTGAGACTCAATAGCGCCCGCAGCGAGGATCTGTATCAGGATATTATTGAAGTTTCTCGATCGGCGGCGAATATCAAAATTCGCACACAGAGCGAGACCTACAAGCGAATGATCCTGCTGCAGAGTTCACTTTACACTTTGCTCGGCGCCGTGGCGTTCGTGGTCCCAACGCTCACAACGACGTTGGGTCAGGGCGCAATCACGAAGACCATCACCGCGCTTGTGTTCATTGTCGCGGCCTGCTTCGGCCTGGTGCAATCCATACCGATCGTGGCCCGGGCGAATGCCGCTGCGGACAAGATCGATCAACTCGAAACGCAACTGCGGGATTCCGCCGGCACGGCCGAAATAGCTCCGCAGACCGTTACGCAATTTAGCAAGATCGAAATTCACAACGTCGAGTTCCGGTATGCCGACCGATATTCAGAGACCGCCTTCAAGGTTGGTCCTTTCAACTTCACTCTCAACCGAGGTGACCTTGTATTTCTGACAGGTGGCAATGGTTCGGGAAAGTCGACATTCTTCAAGTTGCTGGCGGGCTACTACAAGCCTAACTCCGGAGAGATTAGACTTGACGGCGTGCCGGTTTCAGATCGAACGCGCGACGACTATCGCGGCTTGATCGCAGCGATCTTTCCCGACTTCCATCTCTTTCATAAACTCTATGGCATTCCAAATCCCGATCTCGCCGAGGTCGACCGGATGCTGTCGGAGTTCAAATTGCTGGACAAAACGCGCATTGTCGGCGACGAATTCAGTACCGTCGACCTTTCGTCGGGACAGCGCCGGCGGTTGGCGCTGATTGTCAGCCGCCTTGAGAATCGCCCAATCTTGCTGCTGGATGAATGGGCGGCCGACCAAGATCCGGAATTCCGCCGTAAATTCTACTTCGAGTTCCTACCGGCACTCAATCGCGCCGGAATTACCATTGTGGCCATTTCGCACGACGACCGGTATATCGATGAAATGAAGGTTCCCGCGCGCAGGCTTCACATGGATGAAGGCCGCTTCATCGAGCATCAACCGGTTGGGACCGATCGATGAGCATACGTTCGCAAACCATTGCTTCGGGACCGGTTGCGGCTTCACGCCGGCCAAACAAGTGGTGGCACTTTATCGAACGCCGCCTGCCGATCATCGTCATCTATCTAATGGTCATATCGCTGGTCGGCGCGATTCTCGCGCCACATGTCGTTGTCACTGTGCCGAGTGGCCACGTAGGCCTGATGTGGAAACGATTCCGCGGCGGCACCGTGCTCGACCCACGCCAACTCAAAGACGAAGGCCTTCGCATTCTTCTGCCTTGGGACAAGATGTTTCTTTATGACCTGAGGTTGCAAACGACGACCGATACCTACAATGCGATCACAAAGGATGGCGTCAGCATCAACGCAACCATTAGCATCCGGTTTCGTCTGAAACACGACGCGGTGCCACAACTCCATCAGGCCATCGGACCGGATTACGTCTCAAGACTGGTGCGCCCCGAGATCGGGAGCCGGGCTCGTGAAGTGATCGCGGAATTCACCGCTGAAGAGGTGTACTCGACGAGGCGGCAGGACGTTCAGAGAGGCATTCGCGGCCACACTCAGAAGATGCTGGCTGAGAAGATGATGGAGCGCACCAAAGAGCAAAGTGAGTACGGCGATGCTTACAGAGTTCCGATGGACGAGTTGCTCAATCTTCTGGACACTTTGGTTCTCGGAATTGTGTTGCCGCCAACCGTCGTGAACGCCATCAACCGAAAGGTCGAGCAGTATTATCTGTCGGAGGAATATGTTTTCCGCGTTGCACGCGAAAGAAAAGAGTCGGAGCGCAAAAAAATTGAAGCAGAAGGCATCAGCGAGTTCCAGCGCATCGTCAGCCAAGGCATTTCTGACTCGTATCTACGATGGCGCGGGATCGAGGCGACGCTGCAGCTTGCGCAATCTCCCAACTCAAAGATCGTTGTGATCGGTAACAGCAGGGATGGCATGCCGATCATCCTGGGGAACGTGGATTCGCCGGCCGTGACTTCGCCGCCCCCGACCGACCCGACCAAGTCCAATGAAAGGACGACTTCCGCTGCGCCGACGATCTCTCTGGAAAGAACTCCGTCCAGTCATCTGACGCCGCCGCTTGAGAGGTTCACAACAGCGGGTCCGGAAAAGCCCGCGGAGAAGCCAGCAGAAGCTACACAGCCCGCACCAGCGACCACGACGACTCCCCAAACGCAGCAGCCGGCGACAACGGGAGAGCGATCGTTCCTGATACCCCGAAGCCTATCCGACGTGGAATCGCTGCTTTCGCGCATTATTCGCTCTGATCCGACGACGGAACCAAAGCCGCCGGAGACTCCTGCACCTCCTCAATCGCAGCCGCCCCGGACGCAGGCGACCGAACCGCCGCCGCCGCCTCGGACGCGCTAGCAATATCGGCAAACAAAGTGAGCCGATCGCGATGGCGGCGAATTCGGTTCTTCAGAATTCAACCCTCGCCCTGGCCATCCCTGGCGTTCTGATCGGCCATCGCGTGATAGCAACAGGCGACGAACTCGCGCTGTTGCCTGACGAGGAGAGCGCATTCGCCGCAAGCGTTGGCAAAGTCAGGCGCGCGAGTGGTGCAGCGCGAATTGTGGCGCGGCAGTTGATGGCGCAGATGGGGCATTCACCGCAGGCGATACCCAAGAGCGCCTCCGGCGCGCCGATCTGGCCGAAAGGCCTCGTCGGCTCGCTGGCACATAGTTCTCAGGTCGCTGTCGCGGCGCTTGCACGACGGGTGGATTTCTCCAGCCTGGGAATCGACGTGGAGCCGGCCGAGCCGCTTGAGGCCGATCTTCTGAACTTGGTTGCAACCGCAAGCGAGCGCAAAGCCATAGCGCACGATCTCCATGGCGGCCGATTGCTCTTCGTCGTCAAAGAGGCGGTCTACAAGGCCGTAAATCCGCTCGACGAAGTTTTTCTCGAGCATCATGACGTCGAGGTGAACTTTGTGGCGGGGACGGCCGCTGTTCGTGGTGGCAGGACCGTCCATTTCCGCCACATTTCAACCAGTCACATTGTTGTGCTGGCTTTCATCTAGAGATTGGAGCGGGCGAAGGGAAATCCCCCGACGTCGGCTTTGGAGCAGTGCCTCTCCCCGGGCAGGGTGAATGGCTGCAACAAACAAATGTTTGGCAACAAATCACAAGTCCCGACGGCGCAAACGTACTAAGTAGGGATCATGCATGCCTCAGGGCACGGTGTCATCAACCTGCGGGCCAGGCGTATTGTTCGGGGAATGACTCAGTGTCAATGCGCTTTCTAGCTCTTGCGATGCTGTCTGCCGTAGCCGTGTCATCAGCCGCGCGGGCCAAAGAGGTATCGCCCCAGGTGGTCGCGTGCCACGACTATGCGACAAAGAAATACATCGCAGATTTTCGTCAAACTGGTCCTCTCCGGATATCGCTCGACAATGAGGCTCCATTCGTCGTCGCAACTTTTCAAAATGATAATCCCAGATACGAAGACTACTTTGCTGAGTGCATGAAGCGCGAGAATCGCAAGACAGCACAGTAGGCCGCTTCAATTAGCCTCCCAATCCTCCAACTTCGCCACTTCACCTATTAGACGGCTAGACGAAAGTCTGGCCGTTTTGCTTTTGCGGAACCGCTCCGTTGCGCAAGGGGTCGCGGAAGCCTATCGATTTCTGAAGCTTAAGGAGCAGCGCACGACTCCGACGACACTGTTCGATGAGTGACGCGACCGGATGGGGCGCTTCTGCATGCAAGATAGGCCATTTGATACCCAGCGGCTTCTAACGTAGGTTATGACTGGGAGGCAGCGATGAATAAGCTTTCGCTGGGTATCTTGAGTGCGGCAACAATTGCAATTTGTTCCGCAGCTACCGCGCAGACGACAACTTGTTCTAAATTGAAGGCCGAATGTGATCGGGGCGTGGCTAGTCGGGAAGCGCAAGCCGTGTCCCAATGTCCAGCAGCCTTCAAGCACTGCCTGAAAACAGGGGTGTGGCACACATCCGGGACAGACGGACGCACCATCAAGGACGTCAGTCGGAAATAGCTTGGCGGGCGCGTCTTCTCGACAGTGGACGCGGAAACGCCCTCAGCTCGACTACGCCCGTGCCAGGATATTCATTGCGTGCCACTGTCCCCCTCGCGCCGTGGCGATGCCTCGCGCGTTGAGCGTATCAGCGACTTCGCGAGAGTTCGAGCCCCAGCGCGCCGCACCTCTCGAATACAGGTGCATCAAGGGTCGGTTTTGCACTCTCACGATCTGAGAAGGACGGCAGCCACGAAGTTCTACATTGCGGGCTTGCCGATCCGCGTCATTGCCGAATTTTCGGCTTGGAGTGAGGAGCAAGTGGACCGGATCATCCGGCGCTACGTTCTGCGGCTGCGACCAAGGCGGCGATTCGGCAGTTCAACGAGGCCAGTAGGCCGACGTGATGAATGGCCGACGTGCTTGTCGGCCAATACTGCGAACTGCTGAGCAAACTTTTCCGCCGCTCCTTGCGATCCCGGGAAGTCTCACAATGAATTGCGAATAGCCACTTTCGTTCCCGATTCGGCGACAGCGTGCAAACCGACATTTTGTGACAGGCGTCACAGAAACGGTTGCCCGGACTTGAAATCGTAAACACACGAAATAGGAGGTCGCCATGATCTTCACCCAAGGCAACACCCAAGTTTATTCTCCCTCCGGCTCGTTTGTGGTCGAACAACACGATCCCGGTTGCCTCCAACGTCATATCCAGAACCTGCCACGTCCCGATTTGAAGTTGGGGAAAGACCACCCACTGGCGCGGGGATTGTGGCGACGAGCGCCGCTCGGCCTAACGCACGAAGTTTGAGTACACGCCCAAATGGGCCTGCAACAAGAACAAACGCTGTAAAGCCCCTCGTAAAACCTTTCGGCGGAACGCGTCTAAGGTGTTGGAGCGGGCGAAGGGAATCGAACCCTCGTATGCAGCTTGGGAAGCTGCCGTTCTACCATTGAACTACGCCCGCGAGCCCTCCGGCCGTACCAAAACAGGGCAAACGCAGGATAAGGCATCGCGCAATCGGCGCAAAGGGTTGAACCGCGGAACCGGGTGCATAGACAAACGTTAAGTGGTGTCGGAGTTCTCATGCCCCTTCTCGCGTATTTCGGTCTTGTCGGCTCGATCCTGGTCGGCCTGCTCTACGTCGCGGAGGCCCAGCTCGGCCCGCCGCCCAAATCGGTTGGCCTGAGCACCAATTTCCATGGCCTGCCGGCGCCTTACAGAGAGGCTTCGTCGTCGAGGACCCGCATTTTAACCGTGCGCGAAGCTCCCGCCCCGCCAGCGGTCGAAGAGAAGGTCGCGCAGGCGACGGTGACCCGATCTGCTACCGCACCGACCAAGATCGTCGTGCGCCCGAAAGCGAAGAAAGTCGCCAAAGCTCCTAGAACCCCCCGGCAGAACATGGGGCAAAACATCTTCGCGCAGAGCGCGCCTATTTTTGGAAGAGCCCATCGCGTGTGGTAGCGCGCGGCGAATCCTTCCAGCATCGCGCGCAAATTTTCCGCCACATTTAGCAAAACTGCGGTGAAACTCTGCCGCCGAACGGCAAAATTATGGCGTGATGAATTTTTTCCGCCCAGGAATTGACGACTGCTCCAATGCCCGACACTTTGTTCGTCCGCAGTTTCTCAAGCGTTGCTCGGCAGTGCTCGGGACGTTGCTCTGCAATCCTCCGGGGCTATTCCAAAGTGTTCTCGCAATTCCTTGAAGACTATGCCGAGCGGTGCATCCAACTCGCGTATGAATGCCAGAACAAGAACGCGGAACGGTTCCTGCGCCTGCTCGCCGTCGACCTGATGCTGGCGGCGCGGACGCAACAACCGCAGCCCGTAAATGATCTCGCGCCCAACAGCAATATGTCGGACGAGCTTGCCGAGCTCGGCCGGCTTGCGACTGCGGCGGTCAAACCCGAAAGTGCTTCGAGAGCTTGAGGCCCTGCGCCTGGTAGTTGGAGCCAATGCCCTGGCCATAAAGTTTCTGCGGCCGAGCCGCCATCTTCTCATAGACAAGGCGACCGACGATCTGGCCGTGCTCCAGAATGAACGGCACCTCGCGCGAACGCACTTCGAGCACCGCGCGCGCCCCGCGTCCGCCGGCGCCCTCGTAGCCGAATCCCGGATCGAAGAATCCCGCGTAGTGCACGCGAAACTCGCCGACCAGCGGATCGAACGGCACCATCTCGGCGGCATAGTCGGGCGGCACTTGCACCGCCTCCTTTGAAGCAAGGATGTAGAACTCGTCGGGATCGAGGATGAGGCTTCTGTCGGCGCGCGCGGCGATCGGCTCCCAGAAATCGGCGACCACGTGGCCATCGCGCTTCTCGACGTCGATCAGGCCGGTGTGGCGCTTGGCGCGATAGCCGACGAAATTGTTCGGCCCAAGTCCGGCGAGATCGACCCCGACTGCAATGCCGTCGGTGACATCTGCCTTGGCGTCGTCCGTAAGCCGCTCCTTTTCGTGCAAGGTTCGCAGGGCCGCAGCATCGAGTTGCGCCTGCCCGCGGCGGAACCGAATCTGCGACAGCCGCGAGCCCTCGCGAACCAGCACCGGAAATGTCTTGGGGCTGATCTCCGCATAGAGCGGCCCGCTGTAACCGGCACCGATACGATCAAAGCCGCGCGTACCGTCCGCGATGACGCGCGTGAACACGTCGAGCCGCCCGGTCGAGCTTTTCGGGTTGGCGGCCGCCGCGATGTCGGTGGGCAGCGCGAGGCTTTCGAGCAACGGGACAATGTAGACGCAGTTGGTTTCCAGCACGGCGCCGCCGGTGAGCGGAATCTCGTGCAGCTTCAGCTCGCCGATACGCTCGGCCACAGTGGTTTGCGGCCCAGGCAGGAAACTGGCGCGCACGCGGTAAGCGACCTTGCCGAGCCGCAGATCGAGGCTGGCGGGCTGTATTTGATCGGCAGCAAACGGCGTTGCGGGACGTATCCCACCCGCGTCGGCCAGCGCCGCGATCATGCGGTCGGGCAGAATGCCTTTGGAACTGGATATGCTGGAATCAGGTGTGGCGAAAGCGGGCACGATCGCCTCTTCGAGCGGCGGCCCGCTTTCGATACCCGACAGGCGACTTGACGGGAAGGCGCGCCGTCCGCATGATCGGATTTATCCCGTGGTCATTTGAGCCGGCCGGCTTGCAAGCCACGTAAAATAACTTGCTAAAAGGCCGGGGACGCGTGTGCCCGGCCAGGGATTTTTTCCCGGCCGGTTTTTTGTTGGCCAAGGAGGCCCGCGATGTCCGCGTCTGCGACTTTGAAATACCGCCCTGAAACCCGCCTGGTGCAATCCGGAACGCTGCGCTCACAATTCGGCGAGACGTCGGAAGCGCTGTTTCTCACCCAAGGCTACGTCTACGAGAATTCGGCGCAGGCCGAGGCGCGCTTCAAGGGCGAAGATCCCGGCTACCAATATTCGCGCTTCGCCAATCCTACTGTCGCAATGTTCGAGAAGCGCATTGCGGAGTTCGAGGGCGCCGAGGCCTCGCGCGCCACCGCGACCGGAATGGCCGCAGTCACCCTCGCCCTGATGGGACAGGTGCGCGCAGGCGATCACGTGGTCGCCTCCAAGGCGTTGTTCGGTTCCTGCCTTTACGTGGTCGAGGAATACCTGCCGCGCTATGGCGTGACCTCGACCATCGTGGATGGCACCGATCTCGATCAATGGCGCGCGGCGATGCGCCCGAACACCAAAACGGTGTTCATGGAAACGCCGACCAATCCGACACTTGAGGTCATCGACATCGCGGAGGTCAGCAAGATCGCGCACGCGGCGGGCGGAACCGTTGTGGTCGACAACGTGTTCTCGACCCCGCTGTGGCAAAGCCCGCTGGAACTCGGCGCCGACTGCGTCGTCTATTCGACCACCAAGCACATCGACGGCCAGGGCCGCTGCCTTGGCGGCGTGATCCTTGGATCATCGAAGTTTATCAATGACAGCATCCATGTTCACTTGCGTCAGACCGGCCCTTCGATGTCGCCGTTCAACGCCTGGGTGATGCTGAAGGGATTGGAGACGTTGCCGGTCCGAGTCCGCCAGCAGACGGATTCCGCAGCAAGGCTTTCAGATGCGCTTGCCAGCCATCCGAAGGTTTCGCGGCTGATCTACCCGGGACGGGCGGATCACCCGCAGGCCGCGGTCGTCAAGAAACAGATGCGCGGCGGCTCGACACTGGTCGCGTTCGAGGTGGCCGGCGGCAAGAAAGGCGCGTTCGCCTTCCAGGACGCGCTCCGGCTGATCCGCATCTCGAACAACCTGGGCGATGCCAAGAGCCTGATCACCCATCCTGCGACCACAACGCACCAGCGCATCACCCAGCAGCAGCGCAACGAGCTCGGCATCAGCGACGGCATGGTGCGGCTGTCGGTCGGGCTCGAGCATCCCGATGACATCGCGGACGATGTGATGACAGCGCTGAAGGCGGTGTAAACCGGTTGCTACCGGACAGTTGTCCGAGATTGATCAAGCGGAGCGGCGCACTCCGTTCACCTCTCCCATTGGGAGAGGTCGGCGCGCGTCAGCGCGCCGGGTGAGGGGTTACGGTCTATCGAGTGAGCAAGCCCCCTCACCCGGCCGCTTCGCGGCCGACCTCTCCCCACAGGGGAGAGCGACTGTCTTGGAAGTCAAGCGGTTTGCCATGGTCGATTGTCTCGGAGGATTGCGTTGAGGATGGTGAGCAGCTTTCGTGCGACGGCGATGAGCGCGACCATCTTGGGCTTTCCAGCGCTGACGAGGCGGTCGAAGAAGGCCTTCAGGACGGGGTTGTGCTTCTTGGCAACCAGGGCGCCCATGAACAAGACCGTGCGTACAGTGGTTCGTCCGCCGCCGATGAAGCTCTTGCCACGCCATTTTCCGGACTTGCGTGCGAAGGGCGCAAGCCCGGCAAGCGCAGCAATCTCCTTGCGGTTGAGCTGTCCGAGCTCGGGCAGGTCGGCGATGAGTGTGCGCGCAATGCCAGGTCCGACACCCGGCACGGAGGCAACAGGTTTTCCTTGTCTCGCCAAGCCGGAGAGCTGCGCACCGCATCGTCGATATCGGTGTCCACGCTGGCCAGCTCCTTCTCCAGCGCTTTGAGGAGCCGCACGATGCTGCTCTTGAGACGCTTGACCGTGATACGCCGCTCACGCTGGCGCTCGGCCACGATCATCTCGATGATCTGCCGCCGGCGGGCAACCAGATCGGACAGCAGCCGGGCGGCTTCGTCCGGCAGCGGGCGCACCTCGGGCTGGGTCGCCTCGGCAAAGTGGGCAATCACGCCGGCATCGATCGGATCGGTCTTGGCGCGCTGTCCAACCGCCTTGGCGAAGGCCCGGATCTGCACCGGGTTCACAATGACGACGGGCAATCCGGCAGCAGCCAGCGCCGCCGCCGCGACGGTCTCAAAGCCGCCGGTGGCTTCCAGGGCGACGATCTGCGGCGACATGTCCCGCAATCGCCCGGACAGAAACTCCAGGCCGGCCGCATTGCGTTCCACCATAAAGACTTCCCCACTCGGACGCACGGCGACGTCGAGGCGATCCTTCGCAACGTCGATACCAACAGTGATGATGTCCATGGCGACCCGTCCTTGCCTAATCGAGCTTCGCGTTTTGCGGCCCAGGCGACTGTTCGGGTTCGATGGAACGACAGGCGGGGCACCAAGCTCTCCCACGGTCTTCAAAGACCCAGGGAGCGTCGGGCTCCCGCCCATCACCGCGACACTGAAACTATCCGAGTCGCGGCGATGAGAGTTACAAGGTGGAGCGCTGCCGATGCCGATCCACATCGGCTCAAAGCAATCACGCGCTATCGCGCGCCGGCACCGGCGTGTACGACCGGACGTATCGCGGCCTCGGCGATCGCACCGGCGAGAAGCTTCGCTAGGCAGCCATAGCTCCAGTCGTTCAAGTGGAGCCCATCGGGGGACACGAAGGTCTCGAACGGGATGCCCTCGGTCAGCCGCCAATAGCGCATCAAGGCGAAACGCTGGAACAGATCGACGTTGTTTTCCTTGGCGGCGCGGCCGATCAGATCGACCATCAGCTCGGCGTCGTGCTTGACGATCACCTTGGGCGCGTATTGAGGATTCATCAGGACAACGTCCGCGCCCGCGTCCTTCAGCTTGCGGAGACCATCGCGGATCAACGCTCCGGCAGGCGCCAGCGGCTGATCGCGCAGCACCGAGTTGCTGCCGACTTGCCAGATGACAATGTCCGGCTTCTCGGCGATCACCTGCTCGTCGAACCGAGCCAGCATGTCCCTGGCGGTTTCCCCGCCCACACCGCGATTGATGACATTGATTTCGGCACGCGGCAAAAGCGTCTTGAGCTCGACCGCAAGGCGGCTCGGATAATTCATCGCCGGCGAGCTGGCTCCCGCACCCGACGTCGATGAAGAGCCGATGGCGACAACGGTCAGAGGCCGGCCGGCAGCGATCCGCTGGCCGGTCCGCCGCAGCGGGTGGTCGAGCCGGACAAGATCGGGCGGAGCGACACAAGCGAATTTCGACGTCGCGGTTTCGGAGGCAACAACCGGCGGCGCGGCGAAAACCGCGGCCAGAACTGCACCGAAGCTGACGACAGCCGAGATCGCCTTCATTGCGAAGCCTTGCCGCGGAAAGGCTCGAGGCGCGCAGCTTCGACGATCATCGATGCCAGCGCGCGGCCGATGCAGTCGTGCACGCGCTTCGCGATGCTGACGTCCTTGGTGGCGGCGTAGAGATCGATCACGCCGTTGTCGTACCAGTTGCGCATGATGGCGAGCCGGTCGAACAGCGGCACCTCGCGCTCGCGCGCGACCCAGCGCATGCTGTCCGCGTAGCCGCCGAGCGCAATCATCGACTCGGTACGCGGGCTGTATTGCATGTTCATGAGAACGACGTCAGCTCCCCCAGCCTGCACTGTCTCAACCCCTTCCGCGACGCTCGCGCGGTATTGCTCGGGGTCGGTCCCCTGTAGCGCATCAAAAGTTCCGCTTTGCCATACCACCAAATTCGGCTTTTCGTCGAGTAGGAGTTTCTCAAGGGCCTCCGCCATTTGCGCGGCCGTTTGGCGCGGTTTTGCATAGGCGGTGACGGAGACGGCAATGCCCGGCAGCTGCTGCTGCAGCGCGATTTCCAGCTTGGCGGGAAACGCGCTGCTGGCGCCATCGCGGCCGGGCAACGTGGCCGAAGCGGTGCCGACCACAACAATTTTCAAGGCTTTTTTCTCGGCAACCGCCTTGTTGACGCGATCGAGCGCACTGTCGCCGTACAGCAGATAATTGGGGACTGGGCAATCAGCCGGCTGCTGCGCGCGCGATTCCGCAGTGCACAAAACCAGCGCGAGCACGAATGCGACCAGCCTTGTCATGCCGAACCTCCGGCAAGATCGGCGTCGGGAGCCCGCTTCGGCGTACCTCCACGACCTTCCACCGTCTTATACCACGACAGCAGCGCGGCCACGCCAATCATGATGGCAATACCGGCTATGCTCAGCATGATCTGCGCGAGAATGCCGCCGTAAAACTGGACCATCACGAAGTGCGCGGCGAACGCCAAGAACACGCCGAGGCAGAATATCTCGAGCGAGTGCTGGCCGCATATGATCGCGGGCCGCGCCCAGCGCGATTTCAAGCCAGGCCAGTCGGCCGGAATGAAATGAACGGTCACCGCTGCGAGCGCCAGAAAGTGAGCGAAGCGCAGAACGTCGAGGTTGACCTTGTCAATCGGATACATCCATTCGCTGAGCCAGCGCGGCATCAGGAACGCGGTGCGCGGGAAATGCCAGGTCAGCACGACGGCGAGCGCGAACACGAGATAGCCGATCGCGATCCACAGCGTGACCGGAGACGCGAGTACGGGCGCCAGCCGTTGCGCGCCGCCGAGCGCACACCACGCGCCGAACACGAACAAAAGCTGCCAGGCGAACGGGTTGAACCACCAATGTCCGGTCGGATAGGACGGGATATTCCATCCCAGATGCCAGGTCAGCGAATAGAGCAGCAGCGACGCCGCGAGCGCCACCACCGCGTTGCGCATCAATAGCCAAAGGATCGGCGGAAACAGCAGCAGCAGCACGATGTAGAGCGGCAACACGTCCATGTTGACCGGTTTGAACTTGAGCAGCAGCGCCTGGATGATGGTGACGTCGGGATTCTTCAGGAAGTCGAGCGCATTCATCTCTTCGGCGAACAGCGGATTCTCGAAGCTGGCGCTGACATAGGCGATCTCCGCCATATAGATCGCGAACAGGAAAATGTGCGCCACGTAGATCTGCCACGCCCGCTTGAGGATGCGGGCGCTCGACACCACGAAGCCGCGTTCGCGCATCGAGCGCCCGTACACGAACGCTGCAGTGTAGCCGGAAATGAAAATGAAGATTTCGGCGGCGTCGCTGAAACCGTAATTGCGGATTGTCGCCCAACTGACGATGTTGGTCGGAATGTGATCGAGGAAGATCAGCCACAGCGCCAAGCCGCGGAACAGGTCGAGCCGCAGGTCGCGTTCCGCCGGGATGGCCGGTGCGCCGGCTGGCGCCGCAGGCGTTTCGCCGGGTGCATTCCTGGCAGCAGGTTCCATTCCGGCGTCCGCGATCTGGTTGCGCATGGAATCAAATCCAGGTCCGGTTAGTTTTGGGACCCAGCCGGATCATTTTCAATCGTTGTGTCGGCTTTGTGTTGAGGTTATTGATCGGTGCCGCCCGTTGCGCAAGCCGGGCTTGATTCACAGCTCTTGTTTCACAGTTATCGCAACAAATGTACCGCGCAGCCACCCGAAGCATCGAAGTCACCGTCACGCCGCGTTTCATGTCCGAGCGCTCGTCGCCGGAGAATGGCTACTTCTTCTGGGCCTATACGATCGAGATCGTCAACCGCAGCGACAGGACGGTGCAACTCAAGACCCGGCACTGGAAGATCACCGACGCGCACGGCCGCCTGCAGGAAGTCAAAGGCGCCGGCGTGGTGGGCGAAGAGCCGGTGCTCAAGCCCGGCCAGTCGTACGAATATACGAGCGGCGTGCCGCTGCCGACGCCATCGGGCTTCATGGTCGGCACCTATGGCATGGTCACGGAAGAAGGCGAAGGCTTCAACATCGACATCCCCGCCTTCTCGCTCGACAGCCAGACCGCGGCGCGCACGCTGAACTAGTTATCGTTTGGATGCGTCGGCTGCCATCGCCGGCAGGCAGCCCGCCAGGCGGGCCAACGCTGTGCGCGGCAGAACGGCGAGTACGGCGCCAGGCGCGGCGAAATCCTGCAGCGCTTCGAGGCGTGCCTCCGGCATCGACACGCAGCCGGCGGTGCCGACATTGGGCGAGTGCCAGACGTGGATGAAGATGCATGAGCCAGCACGCGCGTTGGCATCGGTCGGGTAATCCACCAGCAGGCCGCGCCGGTACATCGGCAGGGCACGGCTCATGTTCTCGGCGCTGACCTTGGGGCCGAGCTTGGCGCGCGACGCGATCGTATTGTAAGCGGGCGACGAAAGGTCGTGGACGCAGATCGTGTCGTTGGTCACCTGCAGATGGCCGGACCGCGGCGACGGCACGATGCCGAACGTGCGGCCGATTGCGTAGAGGCCCGCTGGCGCGCGCTTGTCGCCCTCGACCTTGATGGGTTCGTTGCCGCGGCGCAGCTCGCGGAAGAAATGCGACCAGCCCATGCCGGCCTTGCCGATCAGCGCGGGTTCGGCGGCGCCCGTGGCTTTCCAAGCGTCCTTCGAGGTGGCGCGCTCGAACGTCTGTAATGTGGCCGCGGTGGCGTTCATGCCGCTGGCGGTGACGAGCACGAGGCGCCTGGCATCGGCGAGCGGCGCCGGGCAGGCCTGCGCCGAAGCGGACGCGGGCGCGAGCGCCGCCGCGATCAGGAATGCGACCGCGGCAGCGTCACGTCTTGTCATTCGATTTTTCTTGCAGTTTTTCTTGCAGTTTTTCTTGCGGCCTTTCTTGCGGCCTTTCTTGGGTTTGCTCTTGCGGCTGCACGTCCGCCGGATCGAACCTGTAGTTCGACGAGCAGAACTCACAGGTCACCGAAATCATGCCGTTCTCAACCATGTGGTCGCGGTCGTCCTGCGGGAAGCTCTTGAGCATGGCCTCGACATTCTCGCGCGAGCAGGAGCACTCCGCCACCACGTCGACGCCGCGGAACACCCGTACGCCGCGCTCATGGAACAGCCGATAGACCAGCCGCTCGCTGGAGAGCGCGGGGTCGATCAGCTCAAGATCCTCGACGGTTTCGATCAGCGAACGCCCTTCGACCCAGGCGTCGTCCTCGGCAACCACGTGCGCCGCGGTGCCTTCCGGCGCATCGCCGGGATGAAGATCGGCGATGCGGGCACGGTCCTGCGACTTCGGCAGGAATTGCAGCAGCATGCCGCCGGCCCGCCACTTGTGCCGCGCGCCCGCCGACAATTCCTCCGCCACGGCAAGCCGCACGCGGGTCGGGATTTGCTCGGAACTCTTGAAATACTCGTGCGCGGCGTCCTCCAGGCTGCCGCCTTGCAGCGCGACCAGCCCTTGGTAGCGGCTCATGTCCGGCCCCTGGTCGATGGTCATGGCGAGGTGCCCTCGACCAAGCAACGCGCCGACATCGGCTTTGCCGGCCTCGATCGCCGCAGCCACGCGAGCGGCGTTGTAGCGGGCGCAGGCGCGCACCTTGTTGGGGCTGCGGAAGTCCACGATCAGCATGCGCACCGGCCCGTCGGTCTGGCTCTGCAGCATGAAGCGTCCTTCGAACTTCAGGGCGGAGCCGAGCAGCACGGCGAGTGCAACCGCCTCGCCGAGCAGCTTGGCAACCGGCGGCGGATAGTCGTGGCGCGCCAGAATTTCGTCCACCATCGGGCCGAGCCGCACCACCCGGCCACGCAGGTCGAGCGGGGCAACTTCGAATGGCAGCACGGTGTCGTCGGCGGATGTCGCGGCCGGCGCACGCACCGGGATTTCGATGAGGGGATTTCCCATCGGGCCTATCTAGTGCAGGGCGCGTTCAAAAACGACCCCCACTATGGCGCAGCCAGACACCACGCAAGAATGCCCTTCTGAGCGTGCAGCCGGTTTTCCGCCTCGTCGAACACCACCGATTGCGGCCCATCCATCACCTCGTCTGTCACCTCTTCGCCGCGGTGCGCCGGCAGGCAGTGCATGAACAATGCATCTGGTTTGGCTTTCGCCATCAGGCGGCCGTTGACCTGGTAGCGTTTGAGCAGATTGTGGCGGCGGTTCGCTTGCTTGTCGCCCATCGATACCCAGGTGTCGGTGATGACGCAGTCGGCGCCCTTCACGGCTTTCTCCGGATCGGTTGTCACCTGGATCGCCGCGCCGGAAGATTTCACCCAGTCAAGCAGCCATTTCTTCGGCTTGAGCTCCGGCGGAGTCGCCACTCGCAACTCGAACGCGAAGCGGTCCGCCGCGTGCATCCAGGACGCCAGAACGTTGTTGGCGTCGCCCGTCCAGGCCACGACGCGGCCGCTGATCGCGCCGCGATGCTCCTCGAAAGTCATGACGTCCGCCATGACCTGACAGGGGTGCGAACGCCGTGTCAGCCCATTGATGACCGGCACCGTGGCGTTCTGCGCGAGCTCTACCACAGTCTTGTGGTCAAGCGTGCGGATGACGATGCCATCGACGTAGCGCGACAGGACGCGCGCGGTGTCGGCAATGGTCTCGCCGCGCCCAAGTTGCATCTCCGCTCCGGTGAGCGTGATCGATTCACCGCCGAGCTGCCTGATACCAACGTCAAACGACACGCGCGTGCGCGTCGATGGCTTGTCGAAGATCATCGCCAGTGTCTTGCCGGCCAGCGGCTTCGGCGTATGCGCGCCGCCGCTCTTCATGCCGCGGCTTGCCGCGACGATCCCGCGCAATTCGTTGGACGGGATATCGATCAGATCGAGGAAGTGGCGAATGCCGTTGGCGCTCACCCGGCCGCTCCTTTTTGGCCTGCAATCTTCTGAGCGCTTTCGATCTTCGCGCAGGCGCGGTCGATCCGCGTCACGGCTTCGGCAACTTCTGCCTCGCCGATGATGAGTGGCGGCGCAAGGCGCACCACGTTCTCGCCGGCTCCCACCGACAGCAGCTTCTCATCGCGCAACGCATTAACCAGGTCGCCATACGGGATCGCAGCACGCAGCCCGATCAGCAATCCTTCGCCGCGCACCTCCGCGATTACCGACGGATGCCGGTCCTTGAGTTCGGCAAGCCGCTGCTTGAAGAGGATAGCGGTCTTTTGCACATGCTCAAGAAAGCCCGGCTTCAGGATCACGTCGAGCACTGCGTTGCCCGCCGCCGCGGCGAGCGGGTTGCCGCCGAACGTCGAGCCGTGCGTGCCGGGTGTCATGCCCCTGGACGCCTCCGCCGTGCCAAGCACGGCACCGATCGGAAAACCGCCGCCAAGCCCCTTGGCCAACCCCATCACATCGGGGGTCACGCCCCAAAGCTGGTAGCCAAACAGCGCACCAAGCCGGCCAAGGCCGGTTTGCACCTCGTCAAACGCCAACAGGAGACCGTGCTCATCACACAGTGCCCGGAGCGCACGGAAGAATTGCGGCGGCGCCGCGCGGATGCCGCCCTCACCCTGCAGCGGCTCGATCAGGATGCCCGCAGTCTCGGGGCCGACGGCGCGCTTCACTGCTTCGATGTCGCCGAGCGGCACCTGATCGAAGCCGTCCATCATCGGACCGAAACCGTCGGTGTGCTTCGCGTTCTTCGCCGCGGCGAGCGTTGCCAGCGTGCGGCCGTGGAACGAGCCCTCGAAGGTGATGATGCGGTACCGCTCCGGCCGGCCATTCGCCGACTGGTACTTGCGCACCATCTTGATGACGCCTTCCATCGCCTCGGCGCCGGAGTTGGCGAAGAATACCGTGTCGGCGAAACTTGCGCCGCACAGCCGGTCGGCCAGCCGCTCGCCCTCGGGGATGCGATAGAGATTGGAGACGTGCATCACCTTGGCGGCTTGCGCGGTGATGGCGGCGACCAAATGCGGGTGGGAATGGCCGAGGGCATTGACTGCGACGCCTGAGGCAAAATCCAGATAGCGCTCGCCATCCGTCGCGGTCAGCCAAGCGCCATCGCCCCGCTCGAACGCGAGGTCAACGCGCGCATAGGCTGGCAACATGTGCGAAGTCACGGCCCGCTTACCCCCGCTCGAACACTATTCCGAAATGAAATGTGCCGCCTCTCCAGGCGGCACGGAGACATTCTAGGTGGGGGCTCCCGCCTGTCAACACGGCCGCCATCGCGAGCGAAGCCAAGCCCGCTGTGGCTTCGCCGCGACTGTCCCCAGCTTTGTTGCGGATTGTTGACATTTGTCAGACAAAAAATGTGGACGTGAGTCGCCCCAACTCTTGCGCGCGAGTCTCGCCATATTGTAGCGTTTTTCGCGTCAGATACGACATGTCGTGGCTGACGGTTCCCTGAGTTCCTTTGCGTGGGCGTAACCCAGTCCGACCTCCTGGCCGGGCTGTGAGGCGGGATTCTGCCGGCGTCACCGCCGTCAGAACGATGAGGGGAGACGGCTCATGACTTGGACCGACGAGCGGGTCGAATTGCTCAAAAAGCTCTGGGCGGACGGGCTTTCCGCCAGCCAGATCGCGGGTGAACTGGGGGGCATCACCCGCAATGCCGTGATCGGCAAGGTTCATCGCCTCGGCCTGTCCGGCCGCGCCAAATCGCCGTCGTCCGGCGCGCGCAAGCCGCGCTCGCACATGCTGCGCGTCGGCCGGTCTTCGATGCGCGGCAACACAGCGCTGGCGCTGGCCTACGAGATGGAGCCCGAGCCGGAGATCGAGCAGTACGACAACATCATCCCGATGGGTCAACGCCGCACGCTGCTGGAGTTGACGGAGGACACCTGCCGGTGGCCGATCGGCGATCCGGCAAGCTCCGAATTCTTCTTCTGCGGCGGCAAGCCGATCACCGGCCTACCCTACTGCGCGCATCATTCGCGGATCGCGTATCAGCCCGCGACCGAGCGCCGCAAGGATCGCCGGCCGCCGCCGTTCCGGACTTAGGCTCTGATTCAACTGCGTTGAATCAGAGCCGTCGTTCATCTTCTTGTTTGAACATGATCTTGTCCGACCTGCCTTCGCCCGCCGAAGCATCAAACCACAATGACGACCGGTACTAGTCGCTCGATTCAGCTAGATTGCAGGGTATAGGTGTTTGAGTTTGACACGGGCGTCTTTGGTTGTGAATTGCCAGTCTGACTTGGTGTGATAGGCATTGCGGTCGTGTTCCCAGGCGACGATTTCGTCCTTGAGGATTTGTTTGTCGGGGATGCGGCGGTCGAGACACTGGGAGGCGAGGACGCCGAGTTCGGACTCGGCGAGGTTGAGCCAAGAGCCATGCTTTGGGGTGTAGTGCCATTCGAAGCGCTCGACGAGCCGTCTGGCTTCGGCGGCCGGGAAGGCCTCGTAGAGCGACGCCTTGCTGTGGATGTTGAGGTTGTCCTGGACGAGCACGATGGTCTTGGCCTGCGCGAAGTGGCGATCGGCCAAATCCTTCAAGACATGCGCATAGTCGATGGCGGTGTGGCGGTCCGTCACCTCGATGTGGCGCCAGCCTTCGAGCGGCGCGAACATCATGAACAGGTTGGCGGTGCCGTTGCGCTCGTACTCGTAATCGACACGGGCCGGCCGTCCCGGCTTCATCGGGATCGGCACGCGCGTCTCGGCAATGAGCTGCTTTGAGCTCTCATCCAGGCAGACCAGCGGGCGGTCGGGATCATGGGGCCGCGTGTAGACGGCCAGCACGTCTTCCATCGCCGCTACGAAGCCGCTGTTAGCCTTCGGCGGGATGACCCAGCACTGCCGGCGATGCGGCTTGAGACTGTTTTTTTGAGCGCGCGGCCGATCGTTGAGTTGCTCGCACGCTCGACGATGCCGAGTTCCACGACCTTGTTCTCCAGCAGCCGCAAGGTCCAGCGCACGCGTCCCTTCGGCGGCTTGGAGCACGCCAGGGCGATCAGCTTGGCTTGCTTCTCGCCGTCGAAGATCGCCGGCACCGGCGGATGCGCCCGCGGCTTACGGCTCAATACCGCCGCAAAGCCCTCTTCCACCAGTTGCTTGCGCACCCGGTAGGCCATCGAGGCGCTGGTATCGAGCGCCGCGATGATCTTGCTATCGCTCCACCCCTCGCCGGCGTCCGAAACATCGGCCTTCAACAAAATGCGCGCTTTCAAGAGCCGCTTCGCCGGACTTTTTCCCTTGCGGATCAGCGCTTGCAGTTGCTCGCGTTCCTCCGCGCTCAGCCGCACCACATACTTCTTTACCGCAATGTCCGTTCCAGCCATGGTCGCCTCCGTCGCTCGAATCGCGACCAAAGCGAATCATCCAATCCTTTCAAATGAGTTGAAGCGGGCGACTAGGGCTTCGCGCAGGCGGGAAACCGGTACCCACCTTTCGGGATCATGCTCTGTCAGGCGCTGCGGCCGTAACGATCGTCGAGCGCATAACCGGCGCCGCGCACCGTGCGGATCGGATCCGGCTCGCGGCCGCGGTTGACCGCCTTGCGCAGCCGTCCGACGTGAACGTCAACGGTGCGTTCGTCGATATAGACCTCCGAGCCCCAGACGCCGTCGAGCAACTGCTCGCGCGAGAACACACGGCCTGGCCGCTCCATGAAGAATTCGAGCAGCCGGTATTCGGTCGGGCCCAGCTCGACTTCCCGGCCGGAGCGCGAAACGCGCTTTTTCTCGCGATCAAGCTCGATATCGCCAAACGTCAGCACGTCAGCGACCCGTTCGGGCGAAGCGCGGCGCAGCAGCGCATGCACTCGCGCGATCAACTCGGGAACCGAAAACGGCTTGACGATGTAGTCGTCCGCACCGGTCGCAAGGCCGCGGATGCGTTCGCTCTCCTCGCCGCGCGCCGTGAGCATGATGATGGGCAGCGACCGGGTTTCCGGGCGCGCTCGCAGCCGGCGGCATAGTTCGATGCCGGACAGACCCGGCAGCATCCAGTCGAGCACCACCAGGTCGGGCGATTTCTCCTTGAGCTGCGTGTCCGCCTCGTCGCCCCGCGCCACGGTATCGACGTCGTAGCCCTCGGCCTCGAGATTGTATCGCAGCAGCAGCGTCAACGGTTCTTCGTCTTCGACGATCAGGATGCGTGCGCCCATCAACTGACCTCCGGTCATGAAGCCTGGATGCTGGCGAATGCCGTGGTGTCGCCCTTCGGGCGCTGGTCGGTGATCGTACGGCCTTCGACCATGTAATAGACGGTTTCGGCGATGTTCGTGGCATGGTCGCCCATGCGCTCGATATTCTTCGCGCAGAACATCAGATGGATGCAGAACGTGATGTTGCGCGGGTCTTCCATCATGTAGGTGAGCAGCTCGCGGAACAGCGAGGTGCACATGGCGTCGATTTCCTCGTCGCCCTTCCAGACCACCATCGCGCTCGCAATGTCGCGCCCGGCGTAGGCATCCAGCACCCGCTTGATCTGGCCGAGCACCAGCGTCGCCATGTGCTCGACGCCGCGGATCAGCTTCTGCGGATGGAAATCGTCGTTGAGCGCGGTGACGCGCTTGGCGATGTTCTTGGCAAGGTCGCCGATCCGCTCGAGATCGTTGGACACGCGCAGCGCGCCGACCACGTCGCGCAAGTCGATCGCCATCGGCTGGCGGCGGGCGATCGTCAGCACCGCTTTTTCTTCGATCTCGTGCTGCAACGCGTCGACAGCTTCGTCGCCGGTTACCACGCGCTTGGCCAGGTCGGCGTCCCGCCGGATGAGCGCGGCAACCGAATCTGCAACCAGCCGCTCGGCGAGCCCGCCCATCTCGGCGACCCGCTGGGTCAATCCCTGCAAGTCTGCGTCGAAAGCCTTAGTCAGATGCTCATTCGTCATCGTTTGCCCATTCCGCCTGCCGCCGGTCATCTGATGATAACACTCCTATTGGGTGTCTTATCCCGCAAGCCATGCACGGCACCTCAAGCGGCATGTTCCGCGTACTCACCTTTGGGACGGTCCATCGGTAACGACTCGCCTGTCACGATAAAATGGATTGTTTCGGCGATGTTGGTGGTGTGATCGCCGATTCGCTCCAGATTCTTCGAACAGAACAGGAGATGGGCGCAGAACGAGATATCGCGCGGATCTTCCATCATGAAGGTCAGAAGGTCGCGGAAAACCGAGTCTTCCTGAGCGTCGATCTGCGCATCGGAGGCCCAGACATCGTCGGCGAGCTTAACGTCGCGCTTTGCGAACGCATCCAGAACTCTTTTCAACTGGCGAGCCGTGTCATTGCCCATCCCCCGCAAGCCGACGACGGCGCGCGGCAGCCGTGGATCGTCGCTCATCTTCACGACGCGCTTGGCGATGTTCTTGGCCAAATCGCCGATCCGTTCTAGATCGGCGGCTATTCTGACCGCACCGACCAGATTCCGAAGATCGACAGCCATCGGCTGGCGCCGCGCGATGGTAAGAACCACCTGCTCCTCGACTTCACGCTGAAGCGTGTCGACCCGGGGATCGGTGGAAATAGCGCGCTGCGCGAGTCCGATATCGAATTTCGACAGCGCATCAATAGCGTCACGAAGCATTGCCTCGCAAAGACCGCCCATCTGGGCGATCTTGGAGGCGATCACTTCGAGTTCGGCATCGTACGCCTTGGCAGTGTGATCGCTCATGTAAATCCTACCCGAAGCGACCGGTGATATACGCCTGCGTGCGGGAGTCTTTCGGCGTCGTGAAGATGTCCTTGGTCAGGCCTTCCTCAACTAGTTTGCCAAGATGGAAGAAGGCGGTCTTGTCCGATACGCGGGCTGCTTGCTGCATCGAGTGAGTCACAATGATGATGGTGTAGTTGTCGGAAAGTCCGCTGATGAGTTCCTCGATCCGCGCCGTCGCAATCGGATCGAGCGCCGAGCAGGGTTCATCCATGAGAATGAGCTCAGGATTGACGGCAATAGCGCGGGCAATGCACAGGCGCTGTTGCTGACCGCCGGAAAGTCCGGTGCCGGAATTGTTCAGCCTATCCTTCACCTCATCGAACAACCCGGCCTTCTGGAGGCTGCTTTCGACGATAGCCTGCAGATCGCTCTTGCTGCGCGCCAAGCCGTGAATGCGCGGACCGTAAGCGACGTTTTCAAAGATCGATTTCGGGAACGGATTCGGCTTCTGGAACACCATGCCCACGCGCGCGCGCAACTCGATGGGATCGACGGCGCGGTCATTCACGTTGGCACCGTCCATCATGATCGAGCCGGTGACCTTGCAACCCAGGATCGTGTCGTTCATCCGATTGATGCAGCGCAGGAACGTCGACTTGCCGCAGCCCGAGGGTCCGATGAAGGCCATGACGGAACGGCTCTGGATATCGACAGAGACGTCGAACAACGCCTGCTTCTCACCATAAAAGACGTTGACGCCCCGGGCGGACACTTTGACCGCGCCACTTACGGCGTCCGGCGCGCCGTCTACGGCGGTCGAAAATTGAATGTTCGGAACGGAATTCATGGGTCCCCCGGTACGATTACCACTGAAGTCTCTTGCGGAGCCGCGAGCGCAGCCAGATCGCGGCTCCGTTCAGCGTGAGCGTGATTGCCAGCAGCACAAGACCCGCAGCCGCGGCATTGGCATGGAAGTCCGAACCTGGCCGTGAAATCCAGTTGAAGGCCTGGATCGGCAATACGGTGAAGCCGTCGAACAGCCACGCAAAGGAAATGAACGGGAATTCTCCCGTTATCGGCGGCGCCGGCAAGAAAGCGATGAACGTCAGCGCGCCGATCGTAATGAGCGGCGCAGTTTCCCCGAGAGCGCGCGAAATGCCGATGATGATGCCGGTCAAAACGCCCGGCATGGCGGCGGGCAGCACATGGTCGCGCGTAACCTGCCACTTGGTCGCGCCAACACCCAATGCTGCTTCGCGAAGACTGTGCGGCACCGCGCGAATAGCTTCGCGCGTTGAAACGATGATGATGGGAAGAATGAGAAGGGCCAAGGTCAGGCCTGCGGTCAGAACGGAGCGGCCAGTGCCGATACCGTAAACAAACAGGCCCAAGGCAAGCAAGCCGTAAACGATCGAGGGCACACCGGCGAGATTGTTGACGTTGATCTCGATGATGTTGGTCAGCCAATTCTTGCGGGGCATATTCCTCAAGGTAAACTCCCGACGAAACACCGAGCACGACTGCAAAAACGGCCGTTACTAAAATGACCAGCAACGATCCAACCCAGGCAGAGAGAATGCCGGCTTGACTCGCACGGCGCGACGGGAAGTTCCAGAAAAAATCCCAGCTCAGACGCGGAAAGCCGTGCCAGGCCAAGTCGATAAACAGCAGGCTGAGCATCAACAGGGCGAATCCGATCGCCGCAAGCCCCAACAACGAGAAAATAAATTCAGCACGGCGCCGCCGCCGAATGCGTTCATGCATCTCGGCGGGATGATTGGGCGATTTCGGTGGGCATACTGAGCACGTTGTCGGTCATCAGTACGCCTCGCGGAACTTGGCCCGCAGCCAGAACGCGAAAATGTTGAAGCTGAGTGTGACAAGCAGCAGGACGAGGCCAGCGGCGAAGATCGTCTGATAGCCGATCGAACCGTGCGGTAGGTCACCCAATGCAACCTGAACGATGTATGCCGTGATTGTCGCGGCGGGCTCGCGCGGGTCCCAGGTGAGGTTCGGCTGCTGACCCGCCGCAATTGCGACCACCATGGTCTCGCCGACCGCGCGAGAAATTCCCAGCACGAAGGCCGAAGCAACGCCCGAAATTGCGGCCGGCAGAACGACTCGTGACCGCGGTCTCAAAGCGGGTCGCGCCCAGCGCCAGCGAACCATCACGCATGCCTTGCGGTACGGCCCGCATGGCGTCTTCGACAGTGACGCGACATAGGGGATGATCATGATCCCCATCACGATACCGCGCCGAAAGAATGTTGAAGCCCGGCAAGCCTGGAATGATGTTCTGCAGTAGCGGCGTCACAAACAGCAGCGCAAAGAAGCCGTAAACGACCGTCGGAACGCCGGCGAGCAACTCCAACACCGGCTTGAGAATTTCGCGGGTTCGTGGCGAGGCAAACTCGCTCAGGTAGATGGCCGCGGTCAGCCCCAGCGGACCGGCGACGCAAAGCGCGACAAATGTAGAGAGCAGCGTGCCATTGAGAAGCGGCAGAATGCCGTAACGCGGATTGTCGAACAGCGGCGTCCAGATCGTATCGGTGAGGAACGTCCAGAGCGGAACGTGCTGAAAGAAATTCCAGGACTCGTAAACCAAAACGCCGACGATCGCGACCGTTACCGCAACCGACGATGCAGCGGCCACAAACAAAAGCGATTCAATGACCGTCTCGCGAATACGCTGGCGGCTTCTTTCACCCGCAGTTAGCATCGATGCCATAACAACCTCACTGCGGTTGAAGGGGTCCGGAGCGGTCCGGACTCCCAACGCCGTTGCGATTTAGCTCTTTGTTTCGCGCTTCATCAGTTCGTCGATCGACAAGCCGACCTCAGGCACACCGCCGAACACTGTGCCAGTTACGCCCTTCTTGAATTTTTCGAGCGCGAGCGGATAAGCGCGATCGGGAAGCGGCAGATACTTCACTTCCTTGATCAGCGGTACAGCGTTCTTCATCGCGAACTCGACGAATTCCTTGATCTCCGGCTTTTCGGCCGACTTTCTTGCTCACGTAGAAGAACAGCGGGCGCGACAGCGGATTGTAAGTGCCGGCGAGCACGTTCTCGAGCGAAGGCTTCACGCAGCCCTGACCCTTGCCCCAATCGACGGCGAGCGCCTTCATCTTGGCGGCGTGCGGCGCGTAATAGGCAAACGGGATGTAGCCCAGCGAATTCACGTCGTTCTCGATGCCCTGCACGAGCACGTTGTCGTCTTCCGAGGCGGTGTAGTCGCCGCGGCTCGACTTCGCCTTGCCGACGATGGCTTCGGTGAAATAGTCGAAGGTCCCGGAGTCGAGCACCGGCGCCGTAGAGCTTGAGCGGACGGTCCGGCCACTTCGAATTGACATCCGACCATTTCATGACCTTGCCCTGCGCGCCGGGCTCCCAGATCTTCTTCAGGTCGCTGACAGCGATGCACTCAAGCGCGGTGTTCTTCGGGCTGACTGCGACGGTCAGCGCGTCGAAGGCAATCGGCAGTTCGATAGAACTCGATGCCGGCTTTCTTGCAGTCCTCCATCTCAGCCTTGAGGATCGGCCGCGAACCGTTGGAGATGTCGGTCTCGCCGCGGCAGAACTTCTTGAAGCCGCCGCCGGTGCCGGAGATGCCGACCGTCACGCGAACCTGATTTTTCTTCGCCTTTTGGAACTCTTCGGCAACCGCCTCCATGACAGGGAACACCGTGGAGGAGCCGTCGATGGCGACCGTTTTGGCCTGACCGAAAGCCGGGCCGGATGTAGCTGCGGCAAGAACCGCAAGCGAGGAGAACGCGAGCAACTTGGATTTCATGGGGAGGGCTCCCTGTTGTTCTAGCGGGGAAGGCCGTCACAGCTTGGGGGTGGAACTAACGACCTCTGCGCATGGTCTAGGTGCCGCGTGCAATCCTTCTATGACTGATCGATGACAGTTGAATGACAGCGCAAACAATTGAAATAAAGGAAGAATTTGAAATCTTAGTCCAAGCGCTAGTGGATTGGCAGCCGCGCTGTGAATGTCGCGCCCTTGCCGAGCTGTGAACTCGATGGCAAGCCGGCCGCGATGGCGGTTGAGGATGTGCTTGACCAGCGCCAATCCCAATCCGGTTCCGCCCTGCGCCCGGCTCTCGCTGACATCGGCGCGATAAAACCGTTCCGTCAACCGAGGCAGATGCTCGGCCGATATCCCCGGCCCGTAGTCGCGCACCGCGATGCTGGCTTCGCGTTTGCCGTCCCCGGCATCGAGGGACGCGAACGTGATATCGACACGCTTGCCGCTGGCGCCATACTTGAGGCCGTTCTCGATAAGGTTTTCGAACAGGCGAAGCAGCTCGTCGCGGTCGCCTAGCACCTTCAGCGGCTCCGCGGGCGCTGCCACATCGACCGTGACGCCGCGGTCCTCCGCCAGCGTCTGCAACCCATCGACCACCTGCCGCACGATCGGCACCAGGTCAACCGGCGTATCCGGCCGCATGTGGGCCCGCAATTCGATGCGCGAGAGCGACAACAGGTCGTCGATCAGGCGCGCCATGCGCCAAGCCTGCTCGCGCATGATGCCGAGGAAGCGATCGCGCGCCGCGGCATCGTCGCGCGCCGGACCTTGCATGGTCTCGATGAACCCGGTGAGCGCGGCGAGCGGCGTGCGCAGCTCGTGGCTGGCGTTGGCGACGAAATCGGCGCGCATCTCCTCGACGCGGCGGATCGACGTCAGGTCGTGCAGCGCGATGAGCACTGCTTGCAGGTTGCCGAGTACAACCGGCGATACGAACGCCTCGAAATGCCGCTCGGTTGGAACCCGTTCGGCGAATTCGATGCGGCGCACGCCGCCGCCCGCATTCACCTCACGGACGGCCTCGACCAGCTCCGGCACGCGAAGCGCGATCGATGCCGGATCGCCGCGCCGCAGCGCCGGAGCGAGCGCGCCGGCGCCGGCATTGAACGCGACCGCGCGTCCGTCGCGATCGAGCACGATGACCGGATCGGGCAGACCGGCGATGATCGCCTCGATGACCTCGACGGCGCCGTATGCCGACGTTTCGTCGGCCGGGCGGCCGACCGCTCCGACAAGCTGACCGGAGCGGCGGCCGAACCAGCCGGCCAGCCGACGCCCGGCGCTGCCGCCATCATCCGCCGCCGACATCGCGCCGCCTCTGCATGCTGAGCCTCAGCTCGCGCACGCCGAGTGTCAGCAGCGCGAGCGCAAATGGTGTGACGTAGTAGAGTAGCCGAAAGATCAGCAATCCGGCCAGCAGGCCTTCCTTGTCGTATTGCCAAAGCGCGATCAGCATGGCGGCGTCGAACACGCCAAGTCCGCCGGGCGAATGGCTGGCGAAGCCGAGCAGCGTCGCGGACACGAACACCACGGCGACCGTGACGAAGCCGAGATCGGGGTGGTTCGGCACCAGCACGTACATGGCGAGCGAGCAGAAGCCGAGATCGATAATGCCGATCACGATCTGAAGCAGGGTCAGCGGCCCGGTCGGCAACTCGACCTTCCAGTTCTCCCGGCCGACCACGAATGGCGCCTTCCACACCCAGATCACGTAGCCGACCAGAACCATCAGCGCGACGACGCCCAGGATGCGGTTGAACAACTCGGGCAGCAGATCGATCGCCGACGCCGCTTCCGGATGCCACGCGAATCCGAGGCCGAGCACTGCGATATTGCCGAGCCAGAATGTCAGGCCGGCGACAAAGCAAATCTTGGCGACCTCGATGGCATCGAGCCCCCAGCCGGAATAGATGCGATAGCGCACCGCGCCTCCAGTGAACACGCTGGCCCCTACGTTGTGGCCGACCGAATAGGAGGTGAAGCCGGCGAGCGCAGCGACACGGTAAGGCACGTCGCGCCGCCCGATCGTGCGCAGCGCAAATAAATCGTAGAACGTCAGGGTGAAGTATGCGCAAGCGACGAACAGCGCGGCCGTGGCAACGTCCCGGTACTCGACCGTCGCCATCGCGGTCAGCACTTTGGCAAAGTTGATGTCGTGGAGCTTGCGGTACAACACCACCGCCGCAACGGCGATGATGGTGACGCTCAAGATAAAGCCTATCCGGTGCCAACCGACCTTCTGATCGAAGAACCGCGCCACCGCGCGCAGCCAATGCATTCGCCACCCCAGATCGGCGCCCCGGCCGCGTCCCGCAGGCCTGTCGCCTGAATGTGGGTACTACCAGAACTCGCGGGGAGGTGCGAGGGTTTGGCGCTGCACCCGATCCGTTGCCGGTTGTGGCGGAACAGGTATTGTTTGCCCGGGCTTGGAGCCATTCATGCAAGCGTTCACCACCGCACTCGGCAATTACGGGCTGACCAAACCCCTGAAAGAGGGCGCGGCCGCACCCAACGGGTTCAAGCCGGACTACGTCGAGATCAAGGAGATCGTCCCGGCGATGCGGCGCATGTGCCGCGGCCTTGAGTACGATATCTGCGAGATGGCGTTCACCACCTACCTGTGCGCACGCGCGGCGGGCCTGCCGTTCACCGCCGTTCCGGTGTTCGTGACCCGGAATTTCCATCACTGGGCGATCTCGATCAACACCAAGTCCGGCATCAAGACGCCGAAAGACCTCGAAGGCCGCGTGGTCGGCGTCAACCGCGGCTATACGGTCACCACCGGGCTGTGGGCGCGCGGCATCCTGCAATCCGAATACGGCGTCGACCTCGACAAGGTCACGTTCGTGCCGACCGACGACGAGCACGTCTTGGGTTTCGACGCGCCGAAGAACGTGGACTATTCGCGCTTCCGCGGCCGCTCGCTGGCCGAACTCCTGGAGAAGCAGGAGATCGACGCCGCGATCGGCGAGATGAAATCGGATTCACCCGACATCAAGCCGCTCATCCCCGACGCGCGTAATGCCGCGTTCGAGTATTTCCGCCGCACCGGCGTCTATCCGATCAACCACGGCCTGGTGGTCAAGAACGATCTGCTCAAGAAGGAGCCCTGGCTTGCCGACGACCTGCTCGGCGCGTTCAACGCCGCAAAGGCTATCTACCTGAAGAACCTCCATGGCAGCATCGGGATATCGTCCTGGGACAAGGCCGCGGCCGACAACGCGACCGTGGTCGGCGATCCCTTCCCGCTGGGCATCGAAGCGAACCGCAAGGCGCTGGAGACAATGACGCAATTCGCGGTCGACCAGCGCATGGTGCCGCGCCGCTTCACGGTCGAAGAGTTGTTCGCGGTCAATTGACAGACGTCTGACGATCGAACACGATGGCCGCAATCGCCCTCGCGGCAACGACAGACAATGGAGGTGTCCCATGGCCGAATTGAAAAAAGTCAAAGCCTCTATGATGAACGCAATCCACGACCTGCCGCTGCTGGTCGCCCGCGACGAAGGCTTCTTCCGCGATGAAGGTCTCGACGTCGATATTCTTGTGACGCCGGGAAGCGGTCAGCACAATTCCGACGACCGGGCGCTGAAGGATGACATTTTCAAACGCGGCTTGGAGGCGACATACGACCAGGGCCAGTGCGACCAGTTCCGCATGTGCGAATGGGGCATCATGAAACGTGCGGTAGAGACGATCCAGGAGAAGAACCTGCGTCCCGCCAAGATCGTGGCGCTCGGCTCGGCGATGTCGAGCTTCGCCATCGTGGTCGACCCGAGGTCCGGCATCTACGAGCCAGAGCAGCTCAAGAACGTGCCAATCGCGGTGAGCCAATACAACGGCTCGCACTTCACCATGCTGAAGATGATGGAAGGCTTCATCAAGCGCGATGAGATCAAGATCACCAACGCCGGCACCCACCGCCAGCGGATGGACGCGGTGATGTCCGGCAAGGTGAAGGCGGCGAGCCTGCAGGAACCGTGGATCAGCGTCGCCGAGGCAAAGGGAGGCCGCGTCATCATCGAGTCGCACTCGACCCGCAGCGAGGCGGCCGGCGACGAGATGGATGGGCCGACGCTGGCCAAGATGTTCCGCGCCGAGGCGCGCGCCGCCGAGGCCATTCAGAAGAACCCGGAGAAGTTCGCGCACTACATCGTGGCTGAGGCCGGCGGCCTGATCGCGCTAAAGGACCTCAAGCTGTCGCGCATCCTCAACGCCCCGCCGGTGCCCTACACGCGCGAGCGGTTCGAGGACAATTACAACTGGACGCTCGGCTGGGGCCTGGTGCCGCCCGGCGCCACTTATGAGAACACGGTCGATAACCGTGCCTGGCAGTAAGCGAGAGGGCGTTCTCTCATCCGCTCGTCCCCGCGTAAGCGGGGACCCAGAATCACGACTCCTGGATTCCCGCTTTCGCGGGAATGAGCGGAGGTTGGAGATGCGCATGCGAGAGAGCTTACGGTGGCGACGAATCCGCTCGACGACCTCTATTGGCGCCCCGGCTTCCTGATCCGCCGCGCCCATCAGATTGCCGTTTCGCTTTTTTTGGAAGAGACCGGCGAGCTCGGCATCACCAACCGGCAATACGGTATCCTGCTGGTGCTCAAGCATCAGCCGGGCATCGACCAGATAACAGTCGCGAAACTGCTTGGTCTCGATCGCTCGACCACCGGCATGGTGCTGACCAAGCTGGAGGAGGCCAATCTGGTCGGCCGCGTGGTCGGCGAGATGGACCGGCGCAAGCGCAGCCTGGCGCTCACGCCGGCCGGCGAACGTATGCTGGCGCGCCTCGCGGAACCGGCGCGGCGCGCGCAGGCGCGCGTCCTCTCCGCGTTCACGCCGGCGGAACAGAAGCAGTTCCTTGCGCTGCTCGACAAATTCACCCGCACGTTCAACGATACCACACGCGTGCCGCACGCGGCGCATCGAGACGAAACCGCGCGAAAACAGGGTAAGCGAAAATGAATCCTCCCGGTTTCGAATTTCTGTTCACGCTCACCGCCGAGGTCGGCGAAATCGTCACCGTGGGCTCAGGCCCGCTGGGCGAGCGCCGCGTGGTACAGATCACCGGCGGCACATTCGAAGGCCCGCAGGTGCGCGGCGAAGTGATCGGTGGCGACCGATTGGCAGATCGTGCGCGGCGATGGCGCGATCGAGCTCGATGCGCGCTACGCCATCAAGGAAGCGCGCGGCGGCATCGTGCAGGTGGTGAGCCAGGGCATGCGTCACGGCCCGCCCGAGGTGCTGGCTCGGCTCGGCCGCGGCGAGGACGTGGCGCCAAGCGAGTATTTCTTCCGCACCATCATGCGGTTCGAGACCGGCGCGCGCGAGCTCGCATTCCTCAACAAGACGATCGCGGTCGCCACCGCCGAACGCAAGGCGCGGCGCGTAGAGTTGCAGGCCTGGCGGCTGTTGTAGCCTCAGTCGATGTGGCTCTTGTGGTTGGCAAGATACCAGTCCGCGATTTCCTCGCGGGTTGCCCACCATACGCCATCGAACTGCTTTGCGTAATCCAGGAATTCGCGCAACGCGCGGATGCGGAAGGCGCGGCCGACGATATGCGGGTGCAGGCCGATGCTCATGATCCGTCCGCTCTTCTCGCTGAGCCGATAGAGCTCGTCGAACTCATCCTTCCAGAGCTCGAATGCCTCCGTCGCGGTGAGATTGCGGCGCAGGAACATGCCAATGTCATTTGCCTCCTGCGTATAGGGGATCGACACCAACGGACCGTGGTTGGTGTTGATCAGGTAGGGCTGCTCGTCGTTCATGTAGTCGCAGTGATAGGTGAGCCCCAGCTCCTTGCAGATGTCGGAGGTGTTCACCGTGCAGCGCAGCGACGATGACAGCCAGCCCTTCGGACGGCGGCCCGTGGTCTTCTCGATGAGGTCGATGGTGCGTTTGAGCACCTCGCGTTCCTTGGTGCGATCCTCGCGATAATTGACGAGGAATTCGGTCTGGATGTAGTTGTGCGCGATCATCTCCCAGCCGCGCTTCGACGCCGCGGTGACGATCTGCGGATGCCGCTCGCACAGGATGCCGTTGACGGTGCAGCTTGCCGGCACCTTCGCCTCATCGAAGATCTCGTAGATGCGCCAGACGCCGACCCGATGGCCGTACTCACGCCAGGAGTGATTGTTGAAGTCCGGAATGCGTGCGGCCAGGATCCGCTCGTTGATCGAGGGGCCGCCGCCGAAATACGGCCCGTCGTGATCCTGGGTCAGCTCCCAGTATTCCAGATTGATGGTGATCATCAGCGCGAGCCGCTTGCCGTTCGGCCATTTCAGCGGCTTGCGTTCGTTGATCGGAACGAAACTATAGAGCTTGCTCGTATCCTGCCATTCCATGCGTACACCTACTTCTTCAGTCCCCTCTCCTCGACGAACGCGGTCCAGCGCTTGACCTCGCCTGCGATGTACTTCGTCAGCGCCGGGACATCGGCGTCCATCGACAGCAAGGCCGTATTCTCGAACTGCTGCTTCGTTTCTGGCGCGTTGATCAGCCGCCGGATTTCCTGATTGAGCTTTTCGATGACCGGCGCCGGCAGATTCTTCGGTCCGGCAAGCCAGAACCAGATTGCGCCGTTCATTTCCGGGTAGCCGAGCTCCTGAAACGTCGGCACGTCCTTGAGTAGCGGGACGCGCTCGGTCGAGGTGACGCCAAGCGGCACGATGGTCCCCGCCGCCGCATGCTGGAGGATAGGCAGGATCGGCGTCGATGCGACCGGGATGTGGTTGCCGAAAAAGTCGGTCAGCAACGGCGCGCCGCCGCGATACGGCACGTGATTGAGGTTGGCGGTCTTCTTCTGAAGGAGCGCCTCGATCGTGAGCTGGCCGAGCGAGCCGGCGCCCGGCGTGCCGACATTGATCGGCTCGGGCTTGCTCTTCGAGAGCGCGATCAGCTCCTTGAACGTCTTCACACCGAGTGAAGCCTGCGCGGACAGCGCATAGCTCTCGCCGCCGATCATCGCGATGTGCGTGAAGTCACCGACCGGATCATAGCCGATTTTCGGGTTCTCGGCCGGGCCCATGATGTGCGGGCCGGAGCCGCCGATCAGCAGCGTGTAGCCATCGGCCTCGCCGCGCGCGACCTGCGTCGACGCCACCGCGCCACCCGCACCGACCCGGTTCTCGACATAAAATTGCTGCTTGAAGGCCTTGGTCAGATGATCGGCCGCGATCCGGCCCAGCCGGTCCGCCGCACCGCCCGCGCCGAAGGGAACCACCACCCTCACCGGCCGGTTCGGCCAGTCCTGCTGCGCGAGGGAGGCTGTGCCGCTGGAAGACACAATCGCCCCGACCACCACTGCACAGCAAAGCGCCCTGAACGGATTCACGGCTTTCCTCCCCCTCCCCGTGTTCTGTTAGCATTGCACTTTAATCGCCCTGCCCGCGCAAGGCAGGCTTCCGAAGGTGAGGAAAAGGTATGGCAACGGCGCAGGCGCAGCTCGCAATCCCGGCAACGGACGATATCTGGAGTTGCGAATATTGGGCGAATAAGGGGAGCGTGAAGCTCAACCTCTGGCGCAAGCGCGTGGGCGCGCCGAAGCCCGGCGAAAAGCCGCGGCCGGTGCTGTTCATGGTTCATGGCTCTTCGAACTCGACACGCTCGTCCTACGACCTCAGCGTGCCGGGCAAGGGCGAATATTCCTTCATGAACGTGATGGCCGGCTACGGCTTCGATGTCTGGACCATGGATCACGACGGCTACGGCCGCTCGGAAAGCTCCGGAAACAACTCCGACATCGACAGCGGCGTCGAGGATCTCAAGGCGGCGATCCCCGTTGTCCTGAAGGAAACCGGCGTGCAGAAAATGCATTTCTACGGCACGTCATCGGGCGCGATCCGCGCCGGCGCTTACGCGCAGGTGCATCCCGAACGCGTCGACCGGCTTGTCCTGTGCGCCTTCACCTACAAGGGCACCGGTTCGCCGGAGATCGCGCGGCGGGCGGCACGCGCCGACGAGTTGCGCGCCAATCCACGCAGGAAGCGCGACGCCGCCATGATCCGTTCGATCTTCACGCGCGACGGCCACCCCGGCGCGGTCGATCCGGCCGTGCCCGAGGCCATCATCGCGGCGGAGAAACCGTTCGGCGACACCATTCCGACCGGCACCTACCTCGACATGGCGGTCAATCTGCCGAAGGTCGATCCGAAGAAGGTGCTGTGCCCGGTGCTGATGCTGCGCGGCATCTGGGACGGCAACTCGACCGACCAAGACCTGCTCGACTTCTATGTGCAGTTGCCGAACGGCGACCGCCAATTCGTCATCCTGCCGGAGACGGCACACAGTCCAGGCTACGGCAAGAATCGGCACCTGTTATGGTACGCGGTGAACAATTTCCTCAACGCACCGGCGACGGTGGCAACCTCCTGAGGCGACAGCCATGAAGATCGTGCAGGGCGATCAAGTCGAATGGGTGCGCGGGCTCGAGCACCGCGGCGGCACGTTTCACTTCCGTCATCTGATCGACGGCGAGCCCGGCGCGATCGGCAACTTCTCGCTGTCGATGGGACGCAACGACAAGGATTTCGTCTCGCCGCGGCACCGGCACAATTTCGATCAGTTCCGCTTTCAGATCGAAGGCGATCTCAACTTCGCGCGCGACGGCAAGATGACGCCGGGCATGGTTGGATTCTTTCCGGAGGGCGCGTCGTACGGCCCGCAGACCAGCGAAGCGACCGCGATGACCATCGTGCTGTAATTCGGCGGCGCCAGCGGCAGCGGCTATCTCTCGCGGCAGGAAAGCAAGCAGGCCACCAACGAGCTCAAAGCGCTCGGCACATTCGAAGGCGGCGTGTACCGGCGCAACGAAGGCATGCCCGGGAAGCGCAACCTCGACGGCTTCCAGGCGATCTGGGAGCATGTCAACAAGCGGCCGCTGGAGTATCCCAACCCGCGCTATCCGCAGCCGGTGATGATGGATGCCAGCCACTACGACTGGGTCGCCTCGCCGGGCAACCCGGGCGTGGACGAAAAGCTTCTCGGCATATTCACCGAGCGGCGCACCGAGGCCCGCATGGTCAGGCTCAACGCCGGCGCCACACTGCACGCCACCGGACGAAGCATCACTATCGCCTATTCGGGCTCAGGCCGCGTCGAGCAGGAACCGCTGCGCCAATACACCGCCGTGTTCCTCGAACACAGCGATGCTGCGGCCTTCACCGCCGATACGATGACGGAGCTGCTGCATCTCGGCCTGCCCGATCTGCGCGGCCTTGCCGCGCAGCATCCTCACTCAGTCGCGGCAGAGTAGCCGCTCACCGCGCCGGGCGGTTCTTCGCCCATTCCGTGTACTTCTTCGCCTTGGCGTGCGTCTCGGCGAAGTACTGGGCGTAGGCGTCGCCCGTCATGACCTTGATCGCCAAGCCCTGGTTTTCAAGCTTGCTGACGTGGTCGGGATCCTGCATCGCCTTCCCGAGGACCTCCTGCAGCTTGCTCACGACCGGCGCCGGCATACCCTTGGGGCCGGCGATGCCACGGGTTGAGTTCGACATCACCGTCGGATAGCCGAGCTCCTTCATGGTCGGCACATCGGGCAAGAACTTGGAGCGCACGTCGTCCAGCACGGCGAGCGCGCGAACCTCGCCCGTCTTCACGCGGGCCGCAATGCTGCCGACGTTGTCGTAAGCGGCGTCGAGGTTACCGGCCATGATCTCCTTGAGCTGGGTGGCGCCGCCGTCGAGGTGCACGATCCGGAAGATCGCACCGGGCGCCGCCTCCTCGGTCATCAGGATGGCGAGATGATCGTCGGACAGGATACCGGTGGTCGCCGTGCGGATGGTGCTGGGCGTCTTCTTCGCCGCGGCGATCAGGTCATGCACTGTCTTATAAGGACTGTCCGCACGAACCCAGATCACGCCCGGGTCGAGCACCTGGTTGATGATCGGCGTGAAGTCCTTCTCGTTGAAGATCGCCTTGCGCTCCGGATCGAGGATCACCGTGTTGGTGGCCGGCAGGTTGATGTAGCCGATGTAATAGCCATCCGGCTTCTGGCGCACCATTTCGGTCCAGCCGACCTGGCCGCCGGCGCCACCCTTGTTCACCACGATCATCGGCTGGCCAAGAATTTTCTCCGCAATCGCGGCGACGATGCGCGCGCCGACGTCAGTGGAACCGCCCGGTGGGTACGCGACCATGAGCTGCACGGGCTTGTTGGGGAAATTCTGCGCGCTGGCGCCAACGGGCGCCGCGAGCGCCATAGCAGCACCGGCGATGGCGATGACAATGCGACATTTCATTGACGTTCCCTCCTCCTGGTTTGCGTTTTCAGTCATTCGATTCACGCACCGCGGCCGGCGGTGCGCGCCACATCGAGCCGATCAGCACCGCGACCGCGAGCAGCAACAGTCCGAGACATAGGGGCCGGGTGTAGAATATCGAGAACTCGCCTCCCGACATTTCGAGGGAGGTTCGCAGCGATTTCTCGATGAATGGTCCGAGGATCAGTCCAAGCACCAGCGGGGCGACCGGAAGGTCGACCTTGCGCAGGAAGTAGCCGATCACGCCGCATGCGATCATGACGCCAACGTCGAACACGCTCTGCTGCAGGCTGTACGCTCCGATAATACAGAACAGCAGCGTTCCCACGCATACATACTGATAGGGCAGCCGCAGCAGACGCGCCCACAACCCGACGAACGGCAGGTTCAAGATCAAGAGCATCACATTGCCGACCATGAAGCTTGCGATCACCGCCCAGACCAGGTCGGGGCGCTCCTTGAATAGGAAGGGGCCCGGCGTGAGGCCGTTGATAATGAAGGCGCCCATCAGCACCGCGATAGTCGGCGAGCTCGGGATGCCCAGCGTGAGCAAGGGAATCATCGCGGCGTTGGCGTAGGCGTTGTTGGCCGTCTCGGGCGCGGCGACGCCTTCGATCGCGCCCTTGCCAAACCGCTCCGGCGTTTTCGATACGCGCTTCTCGATCACATAGGCAACGAAGGTCGGGATGATGGCGCCAACGCCGGGGATCAGCCCGAGGAAAAAGCCGATGCCAGTGCCGCGGCCGATCGCCCCGATCGATCGGCGCCACTCCTCGCGAGACGGCAGCAACGACGTGAGCTTGGTCTTGATCACTTCGCGATAGGGCCGTTCGACGGTGACGAGGATTTCCGCGATGCCGAACAGGCCCATTACGACCGGGATGAAGCCGACGCCGTCGTAGAGGCTTGGGACGCCGAGAGTGAAGCGTGGCGCGCCGCGCACCGGATCGATGCCGACCATAGCGATCAGCAATCCGAGCACGGCCATCATGACCGCGGTCACCACCGAGTTCCCGGCAAGACCTGTGATCAGGGCGAGGCCGACCAGCATCAGCGCGAAGAACTCCGGCGGGCCAAAGCTCAGCGCCAGCCGCGCCAGCGGCGGGGCAACGACGATCAACGCGATCGTGGCGGCGATGCCGCCGATGAAGGAGCCGATAGCGGCGATCCCCAGCGCGGTGCCGCCGCGGCCCTGCTTGGCCATTTCATAACCGTCGAAGCAGGTGATGACGGAAGCGGCTTCGCCCGGCACGTTGATCAGCACCGAGGTGATGGTGCCGCCATACATGGCGCCATAGTAGATGGCGCTGAGCATGATGAGAGCGCCGATCGGGTCGAGCTGGAAGGTGAGCGGAATGAGGATCGCCGTGCCCGCCGTTGGCCCAAGCCCCGGCAACACGCCGATCAGGGTGCCCAGCACGCAGCCGATCAGCGCGAAGCCGAGATTCTGCAGGCTCATCGCCGCCGCCAAGCCTGTTAGAAGATGTTGGAGAGTGTCCATCCCGCGCGCTCACAATCCGAGCGCGCCGGTCGGCAGCGGCACCTTGAGCCAATATAGGAAGACGTGGAACACGCCGAAGCTTCCTGCCACCGCGGTCAAGGCAATGGCTGTCACAGAGCGGGCGCCCAACACCAGCAGCAAACCGGCGATGAAGAACAACATGGTGAGTCGAAAGCCGAGCGGTTCGAACAGCGCCGCGGCAGCCACCAACGCGGCCAGCACAATCCCGCCCTGAAGGGCCGCTTGCCGGGCCGGCAGAATGCTTGCGCGGTCCAACGTTGCATCGCGCAGAGTTTCAACAAGGATGGCGGCTGTCAGCGCAGCGCCAATCAAGCTCAGCCAGAACGGAAAGAAGCCGGGCCCAGGGCCGAGCGCGTCCGTCAGCGTGTAGCCAAGCGACGTGACAAGGGCGGCGAGAAAGATCGCCGCCAAGCAAACGCACGCGATGACGCGCCCGCGCCTCAATCCTCCCTCCCCTCATTGTTTTTCTTAGTTGAAGGAAGGCTAACACGGTCCCCGGAGCTGGAACAATCGAACCGGACCAGCCGATCGTCCGGCGCGGAGTAGCGGCAGAAGACGCTTGGGCGTATGCTGCGACGATGGGCATGACCTGCTCCGCGAGCTGCTTGCGGGACGTGCCGAAACCCCGCTGATGACCATAGCGGCAGCGCTGTTGCCGTCGGCAGGCTGACACTCTGAAAGTCAAGGTGACATCTGCTGTGGATGCGCCGGCATCCGCGTTCCGCACGTTCACCGGCCCTATTGCGCGCAAGTGATTCAGGGAGGACCGCCGTGAAACTTCCGCGTCGACAATTCTTGCGGCTGGCAGCAGGAGCCGCCGCGAGCCCGGCGATCTCGCGCCCCGCTGTTGCGCAAGCCTATCCGTCGCGCCCGATCACGATGATGGTGCCGTTTCCACCGGGCGGGCTCACCGACGTGGTCGCCCGTCTGGTGGCCGAGGGCATGCGGACGGCGCTCGGCGGCCAGACCATCATCGTCGAAAACGTCGGGGGGGCGACCGGCAGCATTGGCACCGGCCGCGTGGCGCGGGCCGCCCCGGACGGCTACACCATCCAGGTCGGCATCTGGAATACGCACGTCGCCAACGGCATTACCTCCGCGCTGCAATACGACATCGTGAACGATTTCGAGGCGATCGTGCTGCTCGCCGATGCGCCGCTCATCCTGCTCGGCAAGACCGATCTCACCGCAACCAACCTCAAGGAGCTGATTGACTGGCTTAAAGCCAATCCCGATAAGGCCTCCATGGGCACCACCGGCGCGGGCTCCCCGAGCCATCTGCTCGGAGCCCTGTTCCAGCGCGAGACCGGCACTCGCTTCGGGCTAATACCCTACCGCGGCGCCAACTTCACAACGCAGGACCTGGTGGCGAACCAGATCGACATGACGATCTCGAACAGTGCCACCGCCATGCCGCATGTGCGTAGCGGCAAGGCAAAGGCTTACGCGGTCACTGCCGCCAGCCGGCTCGCGATCGCGCCCGACATTCCTTCGGCTGCCGACGCCGGCTTTCCCTGGTTCGTGTTCTCGCTCTGGGCGGGCCTGTTCGCGCCAAAGGGCACGCCAACGGACATCATCGTCAAGCTCAACGCCGCGGCCTTGAGCTCGCTGGAGGATCCCGCCGCGCGCAAGCGGTTTGCCGACCAGGGCTTTATCATTCCGCCGCGCGAGCGGCAAACTCCGGAGGCGCTCGCCGCTTATCAAAAGGCTGAAATCGCCAAATGGTGGCCGATCATCGAAGCGGTGGGCCTTAAGGCGAAGCCAGGATAGCGGCGCATCATCGGGCTGCGAAGAACGCGCGCAATTCAGCGTAGGTTTCTTCCGGAGCTTCTTCCGAGAGATAATGCCCGCAAGGCAGCGCCTTGGCGCCACGGATGTCAGTCGCGTATTTCTGCCAAATCTCGCCCGCCGACGGCCGGCTGTTGCGGCCGACGCTGCCGTTCGCGCCCCAGAGAATCAGCGAGGGGCACCCGATCTTCTTGCCGGCCTCGAAGTCCTTGGTGTCCATCTCGAAATCGATCCCGGCGCAGGCCCGGTAATCCTCGCATATGGCGCGGATCGTCTCGGGGTTGCGGAAGCAGCGCTTGTACTCCTCGAGCGCCTCCTTGCCGAAGAAGCTCAGGCCCTGTTTGGTCTTGGCAAGCTTGTACTCGATGAACCAGTCTGGATCGGACCCCATCAGCTTCTCAGGCATCGGCGCAGGCTGGATGTTGAAGAACCAGTGCCAGGAAAACGTCGCCCAGTTCTTGTTGATGTGGTTGAACAGATGATGCTGCGGAATGATGTCGAGGATCGCCGCGCGCTGCACGCACTCGGGATGATCGAGGCACATGCGATGGGTCACCCGCGCGCCGCGGTCGTGGCCGGCCACCATGAAGGTCTTGAAGCCGAGCTTTTCCATCACCTCGACCTGGTCCTGCGCCATGGCGCGGAACGAATAGTTCTCTTGCTTGTCGCCGCCCGGCGGCTTCGAGCTGTCGCCATAGCCGCGCAGATCGGTCGCGACCACGGTGAACTCCTGCGCGAGCCGCGGCGCGAGCTTGTGCCAGGACAGATGCGTGAACGGATTGCCGTGCAGCAGCAATAAGGGTGGCCCCTTGCCGCCGTGCAAGGCGACGATTCGAGCCCCGCTGGTGTCGATCTCGGTGCGGGTGAAGCCTTCCATCATGTTCGTTCCCCTAATTTCGGGCCGCAGTGTCGTTCATCCGGCAAGGCGGACTCACGCGGCTTTACTTGTTTGAGCATGATCTTGTCCGAAAACCGATCTCCACTTTTCGGGATCATGCTCTAATTCCCGGTCAACGCCTCGGCGTTGCGTGCGGCGAAATAGATCGAGCCGGCGTAGGTCAGATGAGTCTGGTCGCGGGCGATCGGCTCAAACGATGTTCCCGGCACCGTGAGCAAGCACCCTTCCGCATTGCACAGCGTCGCAGGTGGCGAGACCACGGTCGCGCCGGCCGTCAGCAACGCGCGGCCGATCTGGTAGCTGACGGCGAACGCCGATTGCACGACGTGATCCTTGTCGCGCAGCGGCGCGTCCGATGCCCCCGCGAACGAGGCGCGTGCCGTTCGGTAGTAGCGCGCTAGGATCTTCGGAACAGGCGCATCCCACAGCGGAAACTGGTTGACGCCGACGATCTTGCGGACACCCATCGATTTGAGGCGCGAAATTGTCCAAGCGATCAATTCATCGTCGAGCTTGGGCAGCCCTTCGTAGATGTCCCACTGCCCGGCCATGATCACGGTGTCCGGCTTCATCTGCCACATGCGCTGCATCACCGTCTCATTCACCGATGCGCAGTCCGGGACGTACGGGCTGTCGAACGACAGAATGGGCGGGCATCCGCCATGCGCGAACGACACGACCTGGATGTCGTCCTTGTTTTTTTCCAGCTCGGCCAAACCCCGCAGCAGATGCGCCGCGTGCGAGTCGCCCCAAATGACGATCAGCTTTTTTCCGCCCGTGGGAGGGCATTCGGTTGTCGCCGCGAACGTTGCCGTGTCCTTGCGCGCGCACAGGTCTGCGCCGTGCACGGCTTGCGCCTCGCGCCGGAAGTCCTTGAACAGGTTCTGAATGTCGGCCGGATAGCGGCTCGGAAAACCGCCGGCGAGATAGACAACAAGACCAAGAAAACCAATCACGGCCATCGCGGCCGCCAGCAGGATCGGCTTGCGCCAATCCAGCTTACCGAAGCGGATCGGCTTTTCAACGTACCGGTACGTCAGGTGCGCCAGCGCAAACGCCAGGGCGATGTACGCCGCCTTGGTCAAGTTGGTCGGCTCCTTGAACTGGACGTGGCGCGCGAACGTCAGGATAGGCCAGTGCCAGAGATAGAGCGGATAGCTGATAAGGCCGAAATAAACGAGCGGGCGATAGTTTAGAACGAGGCGGTTCAGCGACGCTTGCGGGCCGGCAAAAATCAGCAGCGCTGTGCCGATGGTCGGCAGCAGAGCCCACCAGCCTGGAAAGGATCGATCGCGGCTGATCAGGAAAGTCCCCGCAATAAGGAGTGCGAGACCGGCCAGCGAGAGGCCCTCGCGAACCGGCGCGGGCGGGCCGCCGCGATCCGCCGCCACCAGCGAAGCGATCGCCAGGATGCCGCCCAGCATCAGCTCCCAGAAGCGGGTGAACGGCAGATAGAACGCCGCAAGCTGATTGGAGCTGGTGAGCCAGACGTTCCAAACGAACGAGATCACGAGCAGCGCCACCGCAATCAGAAATGGCGAATACCGCCAGCGCCACGCCGCCAGCATCAGCAGAGGCCAGACGATGTAGAACTGCTCCTCGACGCCGAGCGACCACAGGTGGAGCAGCGGCTTGAGCTCCGACGAGGTGTCGAAGTAGCCGGCTTCGTTCAGGAACGTGAAATTGGCGACGAACACCGCGGCCGCCGCCGCATGCTTGCCGAGGTCCTGATAATCAAGCGGAAACAGCAGCAGCCAGCCGGCGACCAGGCTGACGGCCAGCACCAATGCGAGCGCCGGAAAGATGCGCCTGATCCGGCGCGCGTAGAAATCCGTGAGGGTGAAGCTGCCGCCTTCCAGGCCAACAACGATAAGGCGCGTGATCAAGAAACCGGAAATGACAAAGAAAACGTCGACGCCGATGAAACCGCCTGGCACGTAACGCGGAAAGAAGTGGAATCCGATCACCAGCAGCACGGCAATGGCGCGCAGCCCGTCGATATCGCCGCGATAGGCCGCGCGATCGGAAACCATCAGCCTCAGTCTTCTTCGATATTGGAGCCGGGCCGCACCGGCGCTTCCGGCATCTTGTCTTTTCGCTGCCGCAGCAGCGTTTCCTTGCCGGTCTTTTCCCAGTCACCCGCCACGGTGCGCTGCGCGTATTGCTCCCAGGTGTCGGTCCAGTCCTCCAGGGTGTAGCCGTGCCAGGGCGCTTGCACGTTCAGCGGCGGCAATTCCAGCTCTTCCCAGAGCTGGCGTGCATGCTCCATGAATTCGCGGGTCGGCAGGGCCAGCGGCGGCATCGGGCGCTTGCGCGTCGCATCGACCAGCAGCCCGGAGTCGGACTTGCCCGGTCCGTATTGCGCGCCCTGCACGCCGCCGCGGTGCCGCACGATGTGCATGTCCTCGGTCGGATTGGTGCGGTAGGCGAACGACCACAGCACCGCGTCCATGCTCGTAGGATCGACGTCCTCGCTCACCGCGACGACGATCTTGCCGCAGTTCGATTGCAGCGTCGACGCGCCATGCAGGCCGCGCCACACCTCGGTGCGTGGCGTGTTGGCAGCAAATTGCAGGAAGATCACCGGCCGCAGGTTGGTCAGCCGCTCATGCATTGCGACGCGGAGAATGCCCTTGACGCCGAGGCTTTGCTTGAGGTGCGCGAGGAATAGCGGCTCGTAGGCCACTCGTTTTATGACGCTGCTTTCGCTCGGCGTGACCTGGCTGATGATCTGCGCAAACACCGGCTTGCGCTTCATGGTGATCGCAGTCACCTGCATCGGCATGTTGTAGCCTTCGAGCGCGACATAGCCGTTGCTCTCGCCGAACGGAGCCTCGGGCTCCAGCATGCCGGTGTCGATCATACCTTCGACCACGATCTCGGAATCCGCCGGCACGTCGAGATCGATGGTGCGGCAGCGCACCATCCGGATCGGCGCGCCAGCGGCGCCGCCGGCCACCGCCATCTCGTCCATGTCGATCGCGAGCTTCTGCGGCCCGGTAAACATCACAATCGGCGCGCAGCCGACCACGATGGCGATCGGCATCTTCTCAGCCAGCGCGCGATATTTCAGCCAGTGCAGATAGCCGCCGGCCCCGGTCGCCTCGCGCGCCACCATGCGGACGACCAGGCGGTCGCTTGCTTTGAGAGCGGCACGGTAGGTCCCCATGTTGCGGACGCCGCTGTCAGGATCTTTCGTCACACACAGCGTGGCCGTGAGATACGGCGCAGCATCGAAGCCCGGCGTCGAGACCGGGACAGGCAGAATCTTGAGGCCGCCGCCGGGCGCGCGCAACGCCTCGCCTTCGATCACCACCTCCTGGCACGGGGCGTCCTGCACCGCGACCGGCGGAATCGGATTGCCGATCGCACGCATCCAGGTATCGCCGATCTGATCGACCGGCAGGCCCATGCCTTTGGCGTAGATTTCTGCCGACGACGCCAGTGCGCCGACCACCACCGGCATATCGTAGCGTTTGCCTTTAGAGTCGGTGACGTTAGTGAACAGGAACGCGCGGCGCTGCCGCTCCGGCACGCCGCCGATGAACTGCCAGCGCACCAGCGGATTGAGTTCGGTGTCCTTGTTGATCGGCCGGTCGATGCGGACCAGCAGCCCGGCAGTTTCGAGGTCGGCCAGGTGCTGCTGGAAGTCGAGCCGGGGGCGGCTGGACGCACCGGCTTCGGTTTGGGGCGCGCGCTTGTTGAGCATGGGAGTTACTGGCACGGACGGTAGCACCAGCAAGCCTCCGATGCCCCAAAAGCCTCGCAAATCCCACGGGTTAGCGACATTAATCATGCTGCATTGCAGCAATTAATTGACTTGGCACCCCGATACGCCTATCCATCCGAGAGCGAACGTTCATTCTCACTTAGCCGGGGGGTTGGATGGCGCGCGCCATCAACGTTCAACGTCAGTCCGACCGACGCGACGAGATCCTCGCCGCCGCGCAGCGCTGTTTTGTCCGCAGCGGTTTCCACCAGACCTCGATGCAGGAAATCTGCGCCGAGGCCGGCATGAGTCCAGGCAATCTGTACCGCTACTTTCCTTCCAAGGAATCGCTGATCGCCGGCATCGCTGAGCGCGACCGTGCCGAGGTGGCGCAGGAGTTCGCCAACGTCGACCTGTCGCATGGCCTGTTCGCCGTCCTCGAGGGTATGGCGTATCACCACTTCGCCGAACGCTCCGACGAGCAGGTCAAGCTCTGTACCGAGATCATGGCCGAGGCGCGCCGCCACCCCGAGATTGCGCGCATTTCCGCGGGCTTCGACGCCGACGTCAGGCGATGGCTGATCGATTTGTTCAAGGCTGGAGCCAAGCGCGGCGATATTCCTTCAGACGTCGACTTGGAGGGTGCGGTCACGATGCTGATGATCATAGCCGACGGCGTGTGGTGGCGCCGGGCACTCGATCCGCAATTCAAGCCGGAAACAGCGTTACCGCTTTTCATGGACGTCGTGCGCTTTCTGCTGCGCGGCGGCGATCAGAATGAGCGTGCTGCCGCAGGAACACACAAATGAAAGCAAGACATCTCACCGCCATCGGCCTGGTCGCGGGCGCCGCGCTCTGGATCGCGTCCGGCCATTTCCTGCCGCACGAGACGCCCGAGAGCCGCGCCGCCATCCAACCGCCGGCGGCCGCCGCAGCGGCGCCGTTCCGCGTCGCCGTGCTCGACAGCCAACTGGTGCAGCATCACCGCAAGCTGTTGCTGTCGGGCCGCACCGAAGCGGACAAGAAGGTCACGCTGACAGCCCGGACGGCGGGCGTGTTGACGGAATTGCGAGTGCGCCGCGGCAGCCGCGTTGAAAAGGGCGATGTGATTGCCATTCTTTCCGATGAGGCTCGCGAAGCACAGGTCGTTCAGGCCAGGGCGCTGGTCGAACAGCGCAAGATCGAACTCGACGCCAAGCGCCGGCTGATCGAGCTCAACGCCGTGCCGCGGCTCGAGCTCTCCAGTCTCGAAGCGCAGCACAAGGCGGCGGCCGCCGCGCTCGCTGTCGCAGAGGCGGAAAGAGATCGCGGCGTCATCACCGCGCCGTGGTCAGGCGTCATCACCGAGCTGACCAGCGAGGTCGGCGGCGCGGCGCTGTCATTCATGGGCAAGGAGTTCGGCCAACTGGTCGCTCTCGATCCAATGCTGGCGGTGGTCGAGGTGTCGGAGCGCAGGCGCCAAGGCGTCAAGCTTGGCCAGATGGCCGAGATGCGGCTGGTGAGCGGCCAGACGGCCAGGGGCAAAGTGCGTTTCGTCTCGCCGTCGGCGAGCCAGACGACGCGCACCTATCGCGTCGAGATCGAGATTCCGAACGCGGATTTCTCGATCCCCGACGGCATTACCGCCGAGGTTTCGATCCCGCTCGAACTCGATGCCGGCTACGCGTATCCCGCGTTCGGCGCTGACCTACTCGTCGGCCGGCCAGCTCGGCGTGCGTATCGTCAATGCGGAAAGCCTTGTCGAGTTCGTCACCATCGCGGTGCTCGAGGACGACCAGGCCTTCATGTGGGTCGGCGGCCTGGCCGACGGCACGAGGCTGATCGTACAAGGGCAGGACTTCGTTCGCGAAGGCCAGAAGGTGGAAGCGGTGCCAACCGCTCCGCTGACCGCGCAACGCTGAGCAGAATCCAGGTAGCCCATGTTCAGACTGATCGACTACGCCATCAGCCACTCCCGCTTGACGATTGCGCTGCTGATCTTCCTGCTTGGCGCCGGCTTCGTCTCCTATCTGACGATCCCCAAGGAAGCCGAGCCCGACGTCAAGGTTCCGATCATCTACGTGCAACTCACGCAGCGCGGCATCAGCCCAGAGGATTCCGAGCGGCTGCTGCTCAAGGTGGTCGAGGTCAAGCTGAAACAGGTCAGCAACGTCAAGGAAATGCGCTCGACCGCTTTCGAGGGCGGCGGCTATGTGCTGCTTGAATTCGAGGCCGGCTTCGATTCCAAAGTCGCACTGGCCGACGTGCGCGCCAAGGTGGATCAGGCCAAGCGCGACCTGCCGAAGGATGCCGACGAACCGACGGTGCAGGAGGTCAATCTCTCGCTTTACCCGGTGCTGGTCGTCGCACTGGCGGGCGACGTGCCCGAGCGCACGCTGCTGCGGATTGCGCGCCAGGCCAAGAATGTCATCGAGCAGGTGCCTGGCGTTTTGACCGCCGAACTGCGCGGCGCGCGCGAAGAAGCAATCGAGATCATCTCCGAGCCGATGCTGATGAAGAGCTACGGCATCTCGCTCGACCAGTTGATCACGGGCTTCAATGCCTCCAACACGCTCACCGCGGCCGGTGCGCTTGAAGGCCCGACCGGGCGCTTCGCGGTAAAGGTGCCGAGCCTGATCGAGCGGCCGCAGGATGTGCTCAACATGCCGATCGCGGCTTCGGCTGGCGCAGCCGTGACATTGGGCGACGTGGCCCAGATCAAGCCGACCTTCAAGGACGCCACGTCCGTGACACGCGTCAACGGCCGTCCCGCGATGACCGTCGAGGTGTCCAAGCGCACCGGCGCCAATCTGATCGAGACGGTCGACGGCGTGAAGCGGACCGTCGAGGCACTGCGCAAGACCTGGCCCGACGCGATCAAGGTGTCGTACACCCAGGACAAGTCGAAGACCATCCGGCAGATGCTGGCCGACCTGCAGAACTCGGTCGCGACCGGCGTGCTGCTGGTGGTCGTCATCATCCTGTTCACGCTCGGATTCCGTGCTTCGCTGTTCATCGGCATCGCCATCCCGGCGTCGTTCCTGGCCGGCGTGCTCGGCCTGCACCTCGCCGGCCTGACCATCAACATCGTGGTACTGTTCTCGCTCATTCTTGCGGTCGGCATGCTGGTGGACGACGCCATCATCGTGTCCGAGTTCGCCGAGCGGCGCATGGCGGAGGGCATGCCGCCGCGCGAGGCCTACTCCCTCGCCGCCAAGCGGATGTCTGGCCCGGTGATCGCCGCGACCGCGACGCGTGTCGCCGCGTTCTCGCCGCTGCTGTTCTGGCCCGGGCTGGTCGGCGAGTTCATGAAATATCTACCGATCACGCTGATCGCGACGCTGTCCGCTTCGCTCGCGGTCGCGCTGTTCTTCACGCCGACGCTTGGCGCCCTGCTCGGCCGCGCCGAGCCTATTCCGCATGACGAACGCACCGCCGACCGCGGGCCCTACATGCGCACGGTGCGCGCCGCGTTGCGTAATCCCGGCACCACGCTCGCCCTGGTGGCGCTTCTGCTGGTCGCGGTGCCTGTCGCCTATGGCAAGTTCGGCCGCGGCGTCGAATTCTTCCCGAACGTCGAGCCCGACTTCGGACAGGTAATCGTGCACGGCCGCGGCAACATCGCGCTTGAAGAGAAGAACCGGGTCATCGCGGAGGTCGAGAAGCGCGTGCTGAAGACCGAGGGGCTTTCCACGGTCTACACGCGGGTCGGTGAGCAGCCCCGCGGCTCGAGCGAGATCAGCGAGGACACCATCGGCGTGATCCAATTCGAATTCGCCGACTGGAAGACGCGGCTCCCCGCCCACGACATCATGACCGACCTGCGCAAGGCGACCGCCGATATTCCCGGCGTTCTGGTCGAAGTGGCGGCCCCGCGCGCCGGCCCGCCGACCGGCAAAGCCGTGCAGGTGCAGATCGGCGCGCTGAATTCCGATCTGGTCCCCGCCGCCGCCAAGAAAGTGGCCGCCATCGTCGGCAAGCATCCCGACGTGCGCGACATGGACGACGGCCAGCCGCTGCCCGGCATCGACTGGAAGATCGACGTCAACCGCGCCGAGGCGGCGAAATACGGCGCGAGCCCGGCGATCGTCGGCACCGCGATCCAGCTCGTCACCAACGGCGTCAAGGTCACCGAATACCGGCCGACCGACAACGACAAGGAAGTCGATATCCTGGTTCGCTTCCCCGAGGACAAGCGCAATCTCGATCAGATCGACGAGTTGCGCGTGCAGACCCCGGCCGGTTACGTACCGCTCGGCAACTTCGTCGAGCGCACTGCGACGCCGCGCACCGGCTACATCAACCGCGTCGCCGGCAACCGCGTGATGACGGTGTCGGCGAACGTTGCGCCCGGCGTGCAGTCCGCCAAGGTACAGCAGGACATCGCGGCGGAAGTGACCAAGACCGATCTCGGTCCCGGCGTGACCTGGAAGCTGAAGGGTGAGGATGAGGAGCGCGCCAAGGCCTCGGCCTTTTTGCTCAAGGCGTTCGGCACCGCGATCTTCCTGATCTTTGCGATCCTGCTGGCGCAGTTTAACCGGCTGACCTCGGTCATGCTGGTTCTCACCGCCGTGATGCTCTCCACCATCGGCGTGCTGCTCGGCCTGCTGATCATGGGCCAGCCGTTCGGCGTGGTGATGACCGGCATCGGCGTCATCGCCAACGCCGGAGTGATCGTGAACAACAACATTGTGCTGATCGATACCTACGACCGATTGCGCCGCGAGGGCCGCGAGGCCTACGACGCGATCATGGAAACCTGCCGCGAGCGGGCGCGGCCGGTGGTGCTCACCGCGGTGACGGCGATCCTCGGCGTGCTGCCGATCGCGTTCGGTATGAACATCGAGTTCATGACGCGCGAGATCACGGTCGGCGCACCGGCCACGCAATGGTGGATCCAGCTCTCGACGGCGATCGTGTTCGGGCTCGGCTTTGCGACGGTGCTGACGCTGATCGTGACGCCCGCGGCGCTGATGTTAATCGAGCAGATGCGGCAGAAGCGCATCCGCTTCGTGACGGCGCTGTCCGCGCGATTCGGAAAGAAGCCCGCGGCCCGTCCTACTTGATCAGGCCCGTCGCCTTGACGACCGGCGCCCAGCGCGCCGTCTCCGCCGCGATGTAAGCCTTGGCGCGGTCCGGCGTGTCGCTGATCGGTTCCAGGCCGGAGTCGATCAGGATTTTCTGGAATGCCGTGTCGGCCATCACCTTATGGTTGGCCGCCGCAATCTGCTCGACGATCGGCTTTGGCGTCGCCGCCGGCGCGAACACGCCGACGAAGAGCTGGCCGACCTGATTGGCAAAGCCGAACTCGATGGCGGTTGGGATCTCCGGTGCGCCCTTCAGCCGCTCGTTCGAGAACACGGCGAGGATGCGCACCTTGCCGGCCTTGTGGAATTCCAGCACCTGGCTGGTGACATTCGGCGTCCCGGCTGGAATATGTCCGCTGACCAGATCGGCGATCGCCGGGCCCGCGCCCTTGTACGGAATGTGGGTCAGCTCGCTGAGACCTGTCGCCTGCTTGAATTGCTCTGCCGCGAGATGCGTCATCGTGCCGGTGCCGGCAGAGCCGTACGACAGCTTGCCGGGATTCGCCTTGACGTAATCGACGAACTCTTTGAGCGTCTTCACAGGCACCGAGGCGTGCACCACCCATGCGACCGACGCCACGCACAGAATCGAGATCGGCACGAAGTCCTTGATCGGATCGTAGGACAGCTTCGTCGACGTCATCGGGTTGAGCACCAGAACACTGGTGTTGCCCAGGAGGATCGAGTAGCCGTCGGCAGGAGAGCGCGCCACGTCCGTCGCGCCGATGCTGCCGGCGGCGCCGCCCTGATTCTCGACATAGATGGTGCCAAGCGGGCCCTTCATGCGCTCCGCCCAATGGCGGCCGACAATGTCGGTTACGCCGCCTGCCGAGAACGGGATCATCAGCTTGATCGGACGCTCGGGAAATTTCGCCTGCGCGAGCACGTCACGCGGCATTAATGCCGTGGCAGACAAGGCACCCAACCCAGCCTGAAAAATCTCGCGCCTGTTCATTGCCCGCTCCAGCCTGAAACGCCGCAGGCTAGGCCACCGGCATCGAAACGGCCAGCCCAGTTTGCGAGCAGCAGCGCCGCAGCCTATGCAGCGCCGGCGCGTGGCATGTGCAAGAAGATGCGCCTAGGGTTGCCGCAAAAGTTGGGAGGATTTTTCATGACCGACCGCAAGGACGATCCGGCCTTCATCTATTTCCCCACTAATTACCGCTGGTCGATGGGCCTGCTGCTGAACCTGAGCGCGGCGCCGTGGGGCGGCGCCGAGATCGACGAGGTCAACCGCGTCGGCCGTGCGCTCAAGGACAAGGTCGGCGACGACAACGCCTGGTTCGAGGAATGGGCGCGAATGGGCGACAAGATCGAGGCGCGCGGACGCGACGAGGAGAAGAAGGGCCACAACCTGACCGCCGCCGCGTGCTTGATGCGTGCCACGCACTACTACCAGACCGGCGAGCGCTTCCTGCAGCGCGATCCGCGCGCTCCCGCGGTCTACAAGAAGGCGGTGAAATCGTTCGCCGACGCCGTGGCGATGGTCCGGCGGCCGCGCATCGAGTCCGTCGAGGTGCCTTACGGCAACACATCGCTACCGGCGCTGTTCGTCCACGCCGCGCCGGAAACCGCCGGCAACAAGCCCGGTCCGGCGCTGGTGTTCTTCGACGGCTTCGACGTCACCAAGGAGATCCAATATTTCAAGGGCGTGCCCGATCTGGTGGCGCGTGGCCTCTCCTGCCTGCTGGTCGACGGGCCGGGCAACGGCGAGAGCGTGCGCTTCCGCGGCCTGCCGCTGATCGCGGAGACGGAGAAATACGGCACCGCGGCTTATGAGTATCTGGCGTCGCGCAAAGAGGTCGATCCCAAGCGCATCGGCGTGATGGCGATCAGCCTCGGCGGTTATTATGCGCCGCGCGCCGCATCATTGGAGCCGCGCTACGCGGCCTGCATCGCCTGGGGCGCGCAGTGGGATTATTACGACGTGTGGAAGCGGCGCTTCGATTTGCTCGATTCCGGCAAGGTGCCGTCGCTGTCGGTGCCGCCCGAGCACCTGATGTGGATTTTCGGTGTCGAGACGCGCGAGGCCGCCATGAAGAAGCTCGAAGGCTTCCGGCTCGACGGCATCGTGCAGAAGATGAAATGCCCGTTCCTGCTGCTGCACGGCGCGGGCGACGAGCAGATTCCGCTGTCACTCGCCGAGCAATGCTTCGCAGCGGTCGGCTCGAAACAGAAGACGCTCAAGGTGTTCAGCCGCGAGGAAGGCGGCTTTCATCACTGCCAGGTCGACGACGTAACCATCGGCGTTCATTATATGTGGGACTGGTTGACGGACGTGCTGAAGCCGGGGACGTAGAGTCCTTTCATTTTCGAGCATGATCGTTTCCGACCTGCCGTCGCCCGCCGAAGCGTCAAGCCAGAATGACGAACCGTGCCACGGCTTCGCGCAGGCGGGAACCCGGTTCCTACTTTTCGGGATCATGCTCAATGGAAGTTACGGCCTTTGGGCATGACCTGGGCCGTGTGAGCGGCCACCGCAAGCTCCTCGGCCGCGTCCGGCCTTTCTTTCAGCATCGTCACCAGCGCATCGCCTGAGCGCGGATGGCGCTGGCGCGAGTAGACGGGACGCTTGATCACGTCAGGCGGCGAGACTGTGTCGATGCGCTCGCCCTGCTCCGAGAGACGCCCGAGCAAAAAAGTCAGATCTTCGAAGTGATCCGCGACAATGTGGATCACGTTCTTTTCGTTCTGCAGCACGCCGGTCACGCTGATCAGCCGCGCGCCCATCACCACGGGACGGTACTGCTCGAACTTGCGCGGCCAGACGATGGTGTTGGCGATGGCCGTCTCGTCTTCCAAAGTCATGAAGATCGCATTGCCGGTGCCCGGCCTTTGCCGCACCAGCACGACCCCGCCGATGGTCACGCGCCGCCCTGGAACAAGGGTGGGAAGAAGCTCGTGCCGCACGATACCGCGCGCGTCGAGATCGCGGCGCAGGAACGACACCGGATGCGCTTTCAGCGACAAATACAGGTGACGATAGTCCTCGATCACCTGTTCGCCCGGCAGCATGGGCGGCAAGTTGGCGTCCGGCTCCAGCGCCGGCATGCTCACGCGCGCGAACAGCGGCAGGTTGTCCTTGTCGCCGGTTTTCTGAAGAGCTTTCACCGCCCACAACGCGTCGCGGCGGCTGAGACCGACCGAATTGAAAGTATCGGCGTGTGCGAGTTTCTCGATCGCCTTGGTTGGCAAGCCTGTGCGCAGCCAGAGGTGCCGGACGGAATCGAAGCCGCTGTCGCGCAGGCTCTCGATCTTTTTTGCCCAGTCTTCCGAAAATCCGCTGATCTGGCGAAAGCCGAGACGCACGGCGCATTTCGTCCTGATGTCGCCCCTCATCGAGGCATGGCGCGCATGCAACACGCCATTCGGCACAGGCGTGCGCTCCAGCGTGCAGTCCCAATTGGATGAGTTCACATCGACGGCACGCACCTCGACCCTATGTTCCTGCGCGTCACGCACAAGCTGTGACGTCGCGTAAAATCCCATCGGCTGGCTGTTGAGCAAGGCGGCAAGGAACACATCCGGGTAATGGCATTTAATCCAAGCGGAGGCGTAGACGAGAAGTGCGAAGCTGGCGGCATGACTCTCCGGAAAACCGTATTCGCCAAAGCCTTCGATTTGCTTGAAGCAATTCTCCACAAACTTTCTCGGATAACCGCGCTCGCACATCCCTTCCACAAAGCGTTTCCTGAAGAGTTTAACCTCTCCCGTGCGGCGGAAGGTCGCCATGGAGCGGCGCAATTTGCTGGCTTCCACAGCGGTAAAGTTGGCGGCGACCATTGCGATCCGCATGGCCTGCTCTTGAAACAGAGGAACGCCCAGGGTTCGTTCAAGAACGTCTTTCAGCTCATTCTTGTCGCCGAACCTGGGATCCGGTGAAGGAATGTCGACTTTTTCAATGCCTTCCCTACGACGAAGATAAGGATGGACCATGTCGCCCTGGATGGGACCCGGCCTGACGATCGCAACCTCGATGACCAGGTCATAAAACTTTTGCGGCCGCAGTCGCGGCAACATCGACATCTGCGCACGGCTTTCAACTTGAAAGACACCAATGGAATCTGCGCGCGACAACATCTTATAGACGGCCTGATCCTCTTCCGGGATGCTCGCAAGCGTCTGTTTCTCTCCATAATGCCTTTCGATCAGGTCGAGCCCTCGGCGCAAACAAGACAACATGCCAAGGCCGAGAACATCGACCTTAAGTATGTTCAACGTATCGAGATCATCCTTGTCCCATTCGATCACCGTCCGATCTTCCATCGCCGCGTTTTCGATCGGAACTATTTCATCGAGCCGTGCTTCGGAAATAACAAAGCCACCGACGTGTTGAGAAAGATGCCGCGGAAAATCCAGCAATTCCTTGGCCAACGCGAGAGCTTGACTCAGACGTGGATCGGAGACATCAAGGCCAGCGCGCAGCGCCTGCTCCTTTGTGACGCCTTCCATTGACCAGCCCCAAATGGAAGACGTCAGAACGTCGAGTGTATCCTTGGATAATCCAAAGACCTTGCCGACATCGCGGATTGCGCTGCGGCTTCGATAAGAGATGACGGTCGCCGTCATCCCCGCATGACGGCGCTTGTAGTGCTCATAAACGTGTTGGATGACCTCTTCGCGGCGCTCATGTTCAAAATCGACGTCAATGTCGGGAGGCTCGCGGCGCTCTACGGATAGAAAGCGCTCGAACAAGAGCCCTGCTCGTTCCGGGCTTACAGCAGTAATGCCGAGACAATAGCAAACAAGAGAATTGGCGGCCGAACCCCTGCCCTGACAAAGGATGCCTTTTGATTCTGCAAAGCGGACAATGTCATGGACGGTCAAAAAATACGCGGCGCAATCCAACTCCTGGATGATGGCAAGTTCCCTGGCCAAGGTTTCGTGGACATGGGAAGGAGCCCCATTGGGATACCGGCGCTTCACTCCTTCTTTCGTCAGAGCCGCAAGCGCTTCCTGAGCTGTCGCATAGCCATGACGAAATTGGCTGGGATACGCAGGTTTGAGTTCATCAAGCGAAAAACGGCAACGTTTTATAAATCGCGTCGTCTGGCCGATAGCTTTGGGCACATCGCGAAAAAGACGCTCCATTTCTTGCGACGATTTCAGATGCCGCTCGGCATTCGTCTCAAGAAGACACCCCACGTCTTCCAGTGTTCGATGCTCGCGAATACAAGTCACAACATCCTGCAGCGCCCGGCGCTCGGGCACATGATAGAGCACGTCATTGACCGCGATTAGCGGAACGAACGCGGTGTCGGCCACATCTTTCAGTTTCTCCAACCGGCGCCGATCATCGCCCCGATAGAGCAAACTGGCCCCCAGCCATACGGATTGACGAGATGAGGCTTCCTTGAGACGAGCAAGTGTTGCGATAAGCGATTTGTATTCAACCCGACGCGGCGGCAGAACAATAAGGCTCAGCCCTTTCGTATCTTCCATCAAATCCGAAAGGCCAAGAATGCAATCGCCTTTTTCGGCTCGATCCTTTCCAACAGTCAGCAGTCGCGTGAGACATCCCCAACCAATCCGGTTTTCGGGATAAGCGAGAACGTCCGGAGAGCCATCGCTGAAAACAAGCCTTGCACCTACAGCAAGCTTGAACCCGATAACCTTCGCCATGGCATGGGCCTGCACAACTCCAGCGACAGAATTGCGATCTGCAATGCCGAGGCCGACAATTCCAAGCTCCTTGGCGCGAAGAACGAGTTCTTCGGCCGTGGAAGCCCCGCGAAGGAATGAAAAGTTCGTCGTGACCGCCAACTCGGCATACGCAAGCATTTCTCAAACTCACGCAAACAGACCGTGCAGAAACCAATGCGGCCGAACTTCTCGGCTGTAGAGACCCTCTCGATAAAGCCACATCCGCGTCCCGCTCCGGCTTTCAACCCGGAAATAATCACGTGTGAGCTTGTTGCCGCGATCGTCGCGCCACCATTCCAGGGCGATGCGCTCCGGCCCTTCGGCCTTCACGACGTGATGTTTGATTTCTCGCCAATTAAACTGCGCGGGCGGTCCATCCGGAACTTCGGCCGTCACATCGATGGGTTGCGGCCGCTCGAACAACCGGATCGGGCGAATGGGCATCAGACTGTCTTGTTCAGGATGCGAAACGGGCAACACCGTCCGCCTCGCCGCATGCGCCGGCACCCCAACCACCGCATACTCCGGAATGTGCGTGTCCTGGGCGACCTGCCGCGTCACGCGGCGCAGGCCGAAGCGAGCGCCGAGCCGGTCAATCAGATGCGCCAGCTCCTCGCTGTGATCGGGCCCGGTCAATCCGCTTTGCAGCGGATCGCAGCGCTCGGTGACCAGCGCCGAAAGCCGGATCATGTCGAAGCCGAAACCGGGATCAACCGCATCGCCCAGCACGGCGAGCCGATCCTCGAACAACCGCCGCACCCGGGAGGGTTCTCGCAGCGGCGAACCGGTGCCGAGCTCGAGACGATGCACCGCGCCGTCGGCACGAAACAACGCCACCTGAAACAGACGCCCGCCCTCGCCCCGCCGATCCAGCACAGTGACCAGCTGGCTCGCCAGCTTCTCGATCGTGCCCAGTACATCGGCCTCGCGCGCGATGGGATCGGCGAAACGCCGTTCGGCCATGGCCGCCGGCAACGGCTGGCGCGGCGAGATCGGCTCTTCGATATGACCCAGCGCCTGATCGAGACGAAGCAGCAATTCCTTGCCGAAGCGCGCGGCGAACGGCGCGCGCGGGCGCGATATCAGATCGGCAACGCAGGTCAGACCGGATGTCTTCAGGACCGTAACAGTCTCAGCATCGACCCGCAGCGCCGCGATCGGCAAACTCCGCATCGCGGCTTGGGTCTCACCGGCCGGTACGATGCCCTGTTTGCCATAGTGCGCGACGCCCCATGCACAACCGGCGGTGTCGGCCACCGCGACGCGGGCGCGCAGTCCCTGCTGCGCGAGCCGGCGGACCAGGTCTTGGGCGAGCGCCGCCTCGCCGCCGAACAGGTGCGCGCAACCGGTGACGTCGAGCAGCAAACCATCCGGCGGATCGAGACCGATCAGTGGCGTGTAGCGATCACACCAGTCGGCGATGCCTTCGAGAAGACGCTGATCCGCTTCCGGATCGGCTTCCACCACGGGCAACTTGGGATACATGGCGCGGGCATCGGCGAGGCCCATGCCGGCTTTCAGTCCGAGCCGGACTGCGCCGTCGGTCAGCGCGGTGATCCGCTGGGCGGATTGAATCGATGCGACAACGACGAAAGTTTCAACCGGTTTGGACGAGTGGCGCTCGATCCGATCGGTCGATAGCCGCCTCAGCCACACCGACAGGTAACGCCGGGAGGAAGACATGTTCATGATGATCCCACTCGATGATCCAACGGCCGGCAGGTCCACGCCGGTTCTTGCGGAGCGAAAGGTCAAAGCGCACACGGCCGAGCCCGCCATAGGCATCAGGCCGGCTGAGCGCCGGCGCGATCGACCAGCGGGTCGCTGCCGCACTCGGAACGGCGGTGGCATTGTGACGAACGAGCAGACCGAAGCCGGAGGTGCGGGCGCTCGCACCTTCACGCGCCGCAAGTGAAAGGCGTCGCGTCGCGGTAAGATCGGCCACCGCCCCTTCGCCGGTCAGTTCGGCGATGACGCAGGACAGCGCGCGGCACCGCAGCGCCTCTTCCATCGCCCAGAGCACGTCGAGCGGCTTCGGCACGCGCAATACGACGAGTTTCGCGGAGGCCACGCCGAACAGGCCGAGGCCGGGGCCGTAAGGTCCACCGCCTTCGGTTACCGCGTATTCCGTACCAATCCAGAGCACCTCCCGCTTTGCGCCGCTCGCTATCGAAGCAAGCGCAAAGGCAAAGCCACTGGCAGTGCCGAGATAGCCAGGCCCCGCAGGGGCGAACTCATGCAGAGCGCCGCATGACAGGCCGCCGCCCAGCGCGGGGTCGATGGCCGGGTCGAGGGCGACCTCGCGCCCGCACCCCGGAAGCGCCGGGGTCAGGCTTGGATCGATGCCGGCCAGGGACTGGCGGAGACGGTTCAGCGTGGGCGCGGCGGCGGAGCCCATGGGTGAATTCCTGAATGTTCCTGTTTTGTTCTATAAATTCCCGATCCTCGGCGATCTGTCAACCTTTGATTTTCCGCTGGAATTCTAATGACTTGGGTTTCGGCCAAGTTATTCACAAGTTGCCTGGAACTACATACGCTGCAGTGCATTTTAAAAATGACACATCATAAGAACTAAGAACAACGACAAAAACAGATTGAGCCGAACGAGTTACCGCAATGCTCCTCGCTGAGTACCTTCGCCAGCAAGCCGCCACTTGCCAGCGCCTGTCACAGGCCACCTTCGACCTGACCACTGCGGAACGGCTGCGCTTCCTGGCCGCCGAACTGAGCGCCAAGGCAAACGCGGTGGAGAACGGACAGGACTTCCTGCCCCATCTGGTGCGGGCCAACGGCCTCGCCGGATCGAAAGGCCAGAACAGCCAGGACTGACTTCCACGCCTGCGTCGAAATTCGGATAAATTGACGAACGCGCGCGAAAAAACGCGCGCGGCAAAGTATCCGGACATGGACCGACATACGATTCCGACTCGCCTGACCCCAGCGATGATTGAACGCTACACCACCTCGGGGCACTGGCGGAGCGACACGATTTACGCACTGACGAAGCGTCACGCCGAGCGTGCGCCGGTTTCCTTTGCCGTTCGCGACAGCCTCCGCCGTCTCACCTATCGCGAGCTTGTCGATGCCGCCGATGCGCTGGCGGCGGACCTGGCGCGGCGCGGGGTCGATCCGGGCCAGCGCGTAGCGGTGTGGCTGCCGAGCCGGGTCGAGAGCATGGTGGCGCTGCTCGCCTGCTCGCGCGACGGCACGATCTGCTGCCCTTCGCTGCATCGCGACCACACCGTCGGCGAAGTGATCAAACTATTGCGGCGGACGAGCGCGGCAGCGCTGATCGTGCAGGACGGCTACGGTGCCGATGCCGGCAAGCGCGATTTGATGGCCGCGCTGAAGGACGTGCCGGCCTTGCGCCAGGTCTATCGGCTGGAACCGCATTCTGCGCAGAACACCACGCCGTTTGCCGGCATCGGCGCTGCGCCGTCCAGCGCGCCGCTGAAATCCGATCCCAACAGCATCGTCTATCTCGCCTTCACCTCCGGCACGACCGGCAAGCCGAAAGGCGTGATGCATTCCGACAACACGTTGCTCGCCAACGCGCGCCAACTCGCCATGGACTGGCACATCGACAACAACTCGGTGGTGTTTTCGCTCAGTTCGCTTAGCCACAACCTCGGCTTCGGCGCGCAGGTGATGGCACTGGCGATGGGAGGCGAGCTCGTCATCAACGATCTGCCGCGCGGCGCGAGCCTCGCCGACCGCATCCTCGAAACCGGGACGAGCTTCCTGGTCGGCGTGCCGCCGAACGCCATCGACCTGCTCGCCGAGATGCGGCGGCGCAATCTGAAAGGTCTCGGGCGGCTGGCGGGGTTCCGTATCTCCGGATCTGCGGTGCCAAGCGAGGTGGTCGCCGGCCTGATCCAGCAGGGCATCCGGCCGCAGAGCGGCTACGGCATGACCGAGAGCTGCTCGCACCAATACACGCTGCCAGATGATGACGCGAAGCTCATCATCGAGACATCGGGCAAGACTTGCCCCGGCTACGAACTCCGGATCTTCGACATTGACGATCCGAACAAGGAAGTGCCGCGCGGCACGGTCGGCCAGATGGGCGGACGAGGCGCCAGTCTGATGCTGGGTTATTTCGAGGACCGTCAGGCGACCGAAGACGCATTTAACGCCGGCGGCTGGTTCATGACAGGCGACCTTGGCTCGATCGACGAAGGCGGCTACCTGCGCATCGCGGGCCGCGCCAAGGACATCATCATCCGCGGCGGCCACAACATCCATCCGGCCCGGATCGAGGAACTGGCGACGCGGCACGCCGCCGTGCAACGCGCCGCCGCCGTGCCGGTTAAGGACCCGCGGCTTGGCGAGAAAGTCTGCCTCGCCGTGGTGTTCCGCGCCGGCAAGATCATCACGCCGGACGAACTGCTGACGCATCTCGACGCGGCCGGCCTGTCCAAGTTCGACATGCCGGAGTATGTCCTGACGCTCGACGAGATTCCGCTGACCCCGAACGGCAAGATGCTCAAGCGCGCCATCGCCGACGATATCGCGCAAGGCCGTATCACGCCGCTGCCGGTGCGCTGGCAAGCCAAGCAAGCTTCATAAGGAGACCGTATGCGCGCGGTGGTGGTTCGCGAATTTGGCGACATTGATAAAGCCGCGCTCAGCGACATGCCGAAGCCCGAGCCGAAGCCCGGCGAGGTGCTGCTGCAGATCAAGGCGACCTCGGTCAATTTCGTCGACTTGGTGATGATGGGCGGCAGCTACCAGTTCAAGCCGCAACTGCCGTTCATTCCAGGCAAGCTGCCGGCCGGTATCGTTGCCGCGGTCGGCGGCGGCGTGACACAATTCAAGCCGGGCGACCATGCCATCGCCATGGCGGAGCAAGGCGGCTTCGCCGAGTTCGTCGTCATGCCGGAAGGCCAATGCGTCAAGCTGCCGCCTTCCCTGCCGTTGGGAGAAGCCGCCGCGATGTCGCTGGTCTATGACACCGCCTATTTCGCGCTGCGCGACCGTGCCCGGATCAAGCCGAGCGAGAGCGTGCTAGTGCTGGGCGCGACCGGCGGCGTCGGCCTCGCTGCGATCCAGCTTGCCAAGGCAATGGGGGCCACTGTCCTGGCGGGCGTCGCCAGCAAGGACAAGGTGGACATCGTGCGCGCCGCGGGAGCCGACCACGTGATCGATCTCGCCGAACCGGACCTCAAGGAAAGCTTGCGCGCCCAGGTGTTCGACAAGATCGGCAAGCAGGGCGTCGACATCGTGATCGACATGCTGGGCGGCGACTATTTTGACGCTGCCGTGCGCGCACTGGCCTGGTGCGGCCGCTTGGTCGTCATCGGCTTCGCGTCGGGGCGCATCCCGTCGATCAAGGCGAACTACTTCCTCGTGAAGAACATCGAAGTGTCCGGCATGCAGATCAGCGACTACCGCAAGCGGCGGCCGTCCGAGATGCAGGCCTGCTTCAAGCAGGTCTTCGATTGGCATGCGGCGGGCAAACTCAGGCCGCTGGAGACCAAGGTCTATCCGATCGAGCAATTCGCTGAGGCAATGAAGGACATCCGCGACCGCAAGCAACGCGGACGCGTGGTGCTGACACAGGCCGGATAAAAAAGATCACCGGACCTGCACGCCCGCAGGCCCGGTGTATAGCTGTGACTAACCTTGCGGCCGAGCTTAGTTCAGCGCGGTTTGCACGCTAGTGAAGGTGGTATTCAGCTTCGAGCCGAGACCCTGCACAGCCGCGATGATGACGACCGAGATGCCGGCGGCGATCAGGCCGTACTCAATCGCGGTTGCTCCGGACTCGTCAGCGAGAAATTTCCCGAACAGGCGCATTCTGCACTCTCCCTAAAGATTTAACGACCGGGCTGGTCGTGCTGTTTTCTACTAAGCCGCCTGTAACGCTGGCTTAACCGCGAGTGCCTGGTTCCGTTGCAGCGATTAAACCGTGATTAACCACGGCTGCCACGCATTTGTCTAAAAATGTCTGCGTTTCAAAAAAAGCGCGTCGCGTCAAAACCCTGGCAGGCGCGGTGCGCCACCGTCGAAATGCACCCCCTCGAGCGCCAATAATTTTTGTTTGGTGGCAACGCCGCCGGGCGCAGAAAAACCGCCGAGCTTGCCGCCCGCTGCCAGCACGCGATGGCAGGGGATGACAATCGGCACTGGGTTCTGGCCCATCGCGGCGCCGACGTCGCGCGCCGCCTCCGGCCCTTCGAGACCGAACCGCTTGGCCAGCGCGCCATACGTCGTGGTGGTGCCGAAGCCGACCGCGCGCAACACCTCATAGAGCGAGCGGCGGAAGTCGTCCACACCGCCGAGATCGACCGGGATGGCGGAGAAATCCACGCGCTCGCCGGCGAGATAGCGCGCGATATCGCCGACGACGGACGCGATCTGCGCTGGTGGCGCAGCCGCACCGACGCTGCGCGATTTCGCAATGAGCCGCTGTTCCGAGATCGCGACGTCCCTTTCCGGGAACTGGACGGCAACGAGGCCGCGCTCGCTCCAGGCAACGCCGCAACGGCCGATCGCAGTGTCGAACACATGGTGGTGCACGCTCATGCGCGATTCCTACACCCAACCGCCATACCGGCCCACCCGATTTCGTTCACTTGTTCAAGGATGCGGTACGGGAACGCTGCCACGGCCGGCTGCGTTTTCCTTCGAGTGGGCGTCATAAGGAGGAGAAAGCCATGTCCGATCCCCGACGCGAAGACCGGCACCGCGAGCTGACCATTCTGCGCAAGCACGACGAATCCAACACCATGCTGGCGATCGTCATGGCCGGCATCGCAGGCCTGTTCATCATCGCCATCGTCGCGGCGTACAACTACGCGTCCAGCACGGCGCCCGACCCCAATCCACCGGCCAGCGCCAGTACGCCCGCGACCCGCTCGCCGCCCGAAACCACCGGCGCCGGCGGCAAGGCGCAGCCCGAGAAGGCGGTGCCGGACAAGTCGATGAAGCAGCAATAGCTTCGCCGAACAAAAAGCGGCCAACGCTCCGGCGTTGGCCGCTTCGTTTATGCCCACTTACATCGGCCAGTATGGCGGCACGCCGTAGTAATCGTAGATCTGGCGGCCGCGCGTGGTGTCCCACTTCCATTCCTCGCCGGTGGCATATTTCGGCGCGTTCTTGAGTTGCGCGTCGGTGATGTTGACCTCATAGCCGCCGAGCTTCTCGTTGTAGGTCAGCCGCTGCCACGGGATCGGATAGTGGTCCTCGCCCATGCCGAGGAACCCGCCGAAGCTCATCACCGCGTAGGCCACCTGGCCCGAGACCTTGTCGACCATGACGCGCTCGATCTCGCCGACCTTGGTGCCGTCGGAGCGGTAGACGTTGGTGCCTTCGACGCGATCCGAGCCGATCAGGTCGTGGCGGCCTCGCGCCAGCGGGGTGGCGGCGCGGCCGGTGTCGGTTGCCATGCTCATGCTTGTGTTCTCCTGGTGTGCCCCTCGGATACGGGACAAACGTGCAGGCGAAACCCGCGTTCCGGGTTCCCCTCACGTGGTGCGTCAAAGTCACCAATCGCCAAAAAGGCCCGAATCCCACCTTTTGCCCGGGAACCAAGTGGGCGGCAGAACCTTGCTCCTTTAGGGATGTCAAAAGATACAGGTCGGGAATGACCACAGTTGACGAGTACCGCGCCAAGGCCAACGAGTTCCTGGCCAGGGCGTCGCATGAAATCGACCCCCTGCTGCGTTCCCAATACCAACAGCTCGGCCATAGCTACCTTCGATTGGCCGAGCAGGCCGAACGCAACCTGCGCAGCGACATCGTCTACGAGACGCCGTCTCGCCCGGCGGCTCAGCAACAGCAGCAAATCCAGCCGCGTAAGGCCGACGACTAGGCCCGATTGTATTTTGGTATAGACGGGCGACGCTGCGGGGCTGCACAATCGAGGCTGCCGGCGGGGGCCGGTGACCGGGAGCTTGATTGCGGTCCGGTCGGCGACAAGCGGGAACTCTTTGTGTCTGCCACCATTGTTCCGTTCCTGAAAGACGGATCGTTCGATCCGGAGACGGTCCATGCGATGGGCGACGCCTTCGACAAGGCGCGCAAGCTGTTGCACGACCGCGGCCAGCCCGGCGTGGTCCAGGAGATCATCGCCAAGCGCATCATCGACGTCGCGCGCACCGGCGAGCGCAATGCGGACCGGATGTGCAAGCAGGTGCTGGTCGGGTTCGGCATCGACCGAACCGACTGACGTGTCGCCGAGCGCGAACTGCATGGGTCAGCGCTTCAGATAATCGGAGGGACGCGCGAACGGCTTGCTGAGGTGGTCGTAGTTCCGCGGCGCCTCCGGCTGCGCGACCAGCGCGGCGGCCTGGCGCGGCAGCGACGGGTACCATTCGGCCGCCACGTTCGCGATCGTCTTCGCCGGATTGGCCTCGCAGTAGTCGCCGGCCGATTTCAGGATCTGGTCGTTGCTGAGCTTGACGGCCGCGGCCGACGCACCGGTCGACGCCAGCGCCGCGTTCATGCCGCTGACGTAGCCGAGCAGCCAGTTCGACGCCTGGTGATAGAGCATGTCGCTCATGCGCGCGGAGCGAAGGAAATTGCCGCACGTCGTGTTGCCGACGCCGTGCAAGGTCTGCGCACGCGCCGGCATCGGCGCAACAAGCAACGCCGCAATGGCGGCAACGCGAACGGCGATACGCACGGCAAACTCGCTTTGTGAGAAGCAACCCGATCCCGACGCGAAAGCTATCACAGAAGACGCTGACGCAGCAGGCGGCCAAAACTCCGCCTTCGCGGGCTTTTGTCAGTGCCGCGACACTGTTCCCATTTTCATTCGCTCGGTTGTGAGGAATGGAGCGCCGGGAAGGCGCCAGGGCGCTGGCGAAGCGCCCTTTAGCGGACCGCTATCGGGGGTCCGCTGCGCGCTCACGGCGATGTCTCCGTTACCGGAGGTCGCCGCTTACGGGAGCGCGCGAGCCCACTGACGGGGGGCCCAGCGCCTTCCCGGCGCTCCACTGCCTGAGCTTTTCGCCCGGGCACTGGCGGCGCGGCCGATATGTGGGCCGCCGATCCTTCCCTTGCCGCCTCGGCCACTGCAGTGAGCCAAGGCGGATGAGGTGGGATGCGGAATGACGTGAAGGGAGAATTATGGCAATATTATGATTATAATCCTATTAACCTGAAGCAGCCCTGGTTAGCCGCCCGCCGCGCCGGTGCGCATTCGCATGTCAGCCATGCGAATTGTCTGGACTCGCCGACGCCAACGTGAGCCGGTGAATGGCTGCATCCCGCAGCTTAAGGATAAAAAGCCGTGCAGGCTCTCCTATTGATGACCGTGTACGTCTTCACGACGGCGCTGATGCAGGTCGTCGGCTTCCTCGTCAGCCGCCTTGTGCACCTGCAATTTCCGTCCACCAGCGTGATGACGTTCCTCGTGCTGTTTCTCGCAGCGTTCGGCATCGCATGGCCCATTGCCGTGTTCGTCACCGAATGGCTGATCAAGCGCAGCGGCGGCAAGATCGAAGTAATGGACTCGCGCGCAATCTGACGCGCGGGGAGCGTAGATACCCCGCACGCTGCAAAGTCCGACAATCGGAACGGGAATTCCACGCGCGCCGGACGGCGCGATGGACGGCTGCGGAGCCGTGTTTACGGCACGGCAAGTGCCTGCGGACGCTACGCGCCCCAGCACATCTGCATTGCAACGATTTTATTCCTTCATATTTCCTGGAACCGGAACGCCAGTTCCAGAATTTTCTTGCTGTTCCGGATTTTCCCAGGGAGGCGACAGATGAGCGACTTCCGCTACGACCCCAATCGGATCAACCCGAACAACATCGACATCGACACCGACACCGACGTTCCGACCTACCTGAAGTGGGTCTACGGCGGCGTCGGCGCTGTGCTGCTCGGCGGGCTGCTGGCCTTCGCCTTCACCAACGAAGGCAAGCAGACCGCGAGCAACGAACGGCCTGGCATCAACACACCGGCGCAGACCACCGGCGCGGCCCCACGCACGCCGGCCGAGACCACCGGCTCCGGCGGCGCGACCCGCCCGGCGCCGATGCAGCAGAAACCGTAAAGCGAATAGGCGGAGCGACAGTGGAGAACCCCCGCAAGGGGTTTCTTCCCTCTCCTGCGCGGGCGTTCGGCGTGGAACGGCCCGCGCGGCCTGAGCGTTTTCATGACGAGCCAAGTTGATGCAGCAAGAATGGAGACGACAATGGCTAACGTTCTTCACCGTCATCACGACAATTCACTCGAGGTGCCGGCGCGCGTCTATTGGGCCGCAGGCATCGGGCTCGCGCTCGTCGCGCTGCTGTTCGCATTGTCGACCACGACGGCGAGCAATCCGATCACGCCGGCGATACTGATGGAGCCGCACCTGCCGTTCATCCCATTCGTGCCGATGCTGTAGTGGGATTGCGCGCCGGCTAAACGCAAAACCCCGGCTGCGAGGCCGGGGTTTTGCTTGATGGCGTTGGCATGGCGCGCCCACCGCGACGTACCGACCATATTTCATATCTCGTTTACCATTTACGTCTTATCGTTGCCCGTTCGATCAGAGCTCGGCTATTGCTTCAACAACATGCAAGGCCAAAGTCTGCGGTTTTGATTTTCTCCAGCCACTTTTCTCGACCGCAGTTTTCGCACACGGGCCGTTCATTGCGGCCAAGCTTGTGAATACGTGTACCGGCTTCGAACATGCGCCCTCGGAGCTTATTGTTCGTAGAGCGGAGCGTTGGCAGCCACGCGTGTTCGCCCCTTGTTGAGAGAACGCATCTCATTGATGAACTCTTTGGGGTATGAGAAATGCGAAGGTGATTCGAGACCAACGTAATTTGCGATGTCACCTAAGAACTTGTTGCAGTTGTAGATCGCCGCGTGCCAGAAAACAGATCTCGACTTAAGTTGGTCCATAAACGTTTTCAGCTTTGCATACTCAGCAGCGGTCAGCAGGATTCTGTATCGTGCTGACACGTATTCTTCCTCGGCATCGCCATCGCTTGCGCCAGTATCGGATATCACAGGTATGAGATGCCCGATCATCCAAGGCAGCGAGCTCTCAGTCGCCGGATGTAATCCAATGACATCCTTCTTGGTAATCTTCTGCCCTACTCGGCCGTGGACAGCATAGGTGTGGCCATAGCTCAATGCATATCGCGCGCGAAACTCGATGAAGTAAGGATACGAGGCCGTAGGTTTCCTGGTCGCGACAGAAGGCTAACTCGCCAATGGAGGGTTCGCCCCAGCAGAGGCGCTCGCCAAAGTTTCCGTTGGCTTGCTGGTGTGGGTGGCAGGTGCGGATCGCGGTTCGCCTGCTTGCTGCGCGACCGCTGACGCACTCAGAAGAGTCCCAATCACCAAGGCCATCGAGACATTCAGCACTAAGCAGGTTTTTGCTGGCTCCCCAACGGATGGACAATGAAAACGGCTAGCGCCAGCATCATCCGTAACCTCGATCCGTTGGGTAGCCTGAGAATCTCTGCTTAGATTAGGCATCGGGTTTCCCCCAAATGGGCAGGTGCGCGCCAACTGAGCATTGCTTGCAAACCAACGCTGCCCAAACCCTACGGTCAAGGCAGCGTTGGGTTTTGCCCTTGCAATTAGCCCTTGGTCACGACCGGTGCCGGGGCCTTGCCTTTGCCTTTGCCGACAAAGCATCCGGCCAAGCTCAGTGACGCAACGATCAAGGCCATGGCGACAGCGACTTTCTTCATTCTCAGCCCCTCCAGTTAGCGGACTATAACTGCACGACTTGTCGTGGGAACTCCAGTGCGGAAATATCACACCGTAAAATTGACAATGGATGGACGTCTTAGAGAGCGTTGATCGCAGCACTTGCATAGCTTTGGTACTCCGATACCGGGCCGCGCGCTAAGTTGGGTACCGCGCAGTGGAACCCGATGTTGCAAGGCAGCCGCACTTAGCAATATTAGCAGCGACGACCGCTAACCGAGGTTGCAAGTGCGTTAGCTTTTCATTCGAATGGCTCAACAGAAGGAGGACCTTGCATGAAACTTTGGTCAGCGGTCATAGCTCTGCTTGCATCAGCCTCGACTGCGCTCGCAGCCGATTTGCCCCGACGGGTCGAGACCAGGGCTCCGGCCATGGTTGCGGCTCCTGTTTTCAATTGGACCGGGCTGTATCTCGGCGCCCACGTTGGCGGCACCTTCGCGGCCGATAACGTTTTCGGCGACAACGACGCCCGTCTTATGGCTGGCGTTCAGATCGGGTGGGACTGGCAATTCGCACCGACCTGGGTTTTTGGCATCGAGGCAAACTACAGTTTCGTCGACAGCAACGACGGCGGGGTCTTCGGCAACCGTAACGTTGGGTCCGTCACCGGACGCCTTGGTTACACATGGGGCTCCACGCTGCTGTACGCGAAGGGTGGTTATGCTTGGGCCGATACTCGTCGCTCCTTTGGCTTCCTCGGAGATAGCGACGGTGGAAGCGGCTTTACCATCGGCGGCGGTTTCGAGTGGATGTTCGCTCAGAACTGGTCAGCGAAACTCGAGTACCAGTATTACGACTTTGGTGATGTAACTTTGACTCAATTGGCGCTGCTCCCAGCAGCACCGCTGCTTGCTGCCAGCACGTTCACCAATGCTGAACATACGATCAAGTTGGGCTTGAACTACCGTTTCAACTGGGCTACTGGGCGCTACTACTGATCCACGCTAATTTATGTTGAAACAAAAGCCCCGGCATACGCTGGGGCTTTTTGTTGTCAGGTGAAAGCTTCGACAAGCGCCTGATAGTTGCCGTCGGTATCGCCTGAAGAAGGCCCGGCCTGCCGGGCTCCCTTTTTTGGTGGCCGGCCTATCGCGGCGACCATGTCCATCTTTGGGTCGATTGTGTTGCAAAAGTCTTTTTACATCGGGGATCGAAAATTTTCCGGGCCGTGGACGCGACTTTCTGGCAAACATCTGGGGGGCACCTCGTAACACGGTGATGAACTCACCGGCGACTTCGGTAACGCGCCTGACGCCATATCAATCAGCGATCTCGACTTGCTTCGTCTTTTGGCGGAAAAATTGTCGCCTGCGTCTTCGGATTTTTGCAAACCTGTAACAAGCCGACACCGTGCGGTCCCATTCAAAAACGGCCATAGCGCTATGTTGAGCCAACTGCGGAAATGCAAGGCAAAGGCGAACTGGAGGGCACGGGCTGGAGTCGTCATGCGGTCTCGCCACCTCGTCCTCGCTTGCGCCCTGCTCCTGCTGCTGCCCGTCCAAGCTTTGGCGGATGCCAAGGCGAAGGTCGCGGCGCTCGCTCCGTCGGGACTGGTGCTCGCAGTGGACGAAAAGGGCAACGAGCTGGTGGTTCAGAACGCTGACAAGGACTTCGTCCCTGCCTCCGTCGCCAAGATCGCGACCGCCTGGCTGGCAATGGAGGTCCTGGGCGGCGACTACCGCTTCGAGACCCGCTTCTACCTGGACGGCGACCGGGTGCTCTACATTCGCGGCGGCGGCGATCCCTTTCTGATCTCCGAAGAGTTGGCTCAACTCGCGCCGGAGCTGGTCGCCGCAATCGGCAAAAAACCGCTAAGCGGCATCGTGCTCGACGCGAGCTATTACCCCTCCAACATCCGCATCCCGGGCATCGAGGACACCGACGAGGCCTACGACGCGCTGAACTCCGCGCTTGCGGTGAACTTCAACACGATCCACGCCGTGCGCCAGGGCAAGACGGTCCGCTCCGCCGAGAAGCAGACCCCGATCACCTCGATCGCCATCAGCCAGTTCCGGGCGCGGGGCCCCCAGGGTCGCGGCCGCATCAGCCTGACCCAGGATCCCGCGGTGGGCCTGCAATATGCCGGCGAGCTGATCGCCGCGTTCATCGAACAGGCCGGCTGCAGCGTCAAAGGCAAGATCTCGACCGGAGCGGTGCCCGCGGGCCTGGAGCCGGTCTATGTTCACCGCCAGTCGCGCACCCTTTCGGCGATCCTCAACGGGTTGCTCGTCGGCTCGAACAACTACATCGCCAACCAGGTCTTCCTGGAGATCGGCGGGCGTCGCCTGGGCGGGCCCGTCAGCCTCGAGAAGTCGCTCAAGGTCGCAAACGAGATGCTCGCCAAGCACGGCCTCACCGAGTCCATCCATCTTGAGGAAGGCTCGGGCATCAGCCGCGGCAACCGCTTCACGGCTCGCGGCCTTGCCCAGTTGCTGCACCTCTTCCAGCCCCATGCCACGCTGCTCCGCCGCGGCGAGGGCGCGCTGTTCAAGACCGGCACCGTTCCCGGCGTCCGGACCTTGGCGGGCTATGCCGACACTTCCAAGCATGGGCGCGTGCGCTTCGTGATCTCGCTTCGAAGCAACGACGGCGCGATGCGCTTCCGGCTGCTCAAAACCATCCAGTCCGGGCTGTAGCCGAGGCGCGCCGCCGAGTCGAAGCTCCCCACGCGTGACCAAAGTTGGCGATGTCCATCTGCTAAATGGCGGCGGTTTCTGGCCATGCTTAGCCCCCACCACCTGCCACGGAAAGTGGAGCCGCTACCGGATCAGGGCGTCGTAGTCTGCGTGCGAACCGATCCAAAACCACAGCAGCCCGTCATCAACCTCGGTCGCAAGTGCGCGATATCGCAGTCCGATACGGACGGACCAGAATTTCCCGACCTTCTTGAAATGAAGCGACGGATGCCGCGAGTCCGATTTCAATAGCGCGTAATTCTTGTCGGCCAGTTCGCGAACGGCGGCGGGCAGCTTGGCATAGGCGTCCCAGAAGGCCGGGCTCGCGAAATGCCTCATAGATCGCGGCTGCGTCCGGCTTTGTGATCTACGACAGCCTGATCCGCGAGCGCATCGAGCTTGCCGGATTTGGCGTCACGCTCGATCTTCTGGTCGAACTGCGCCGCCTGATAGTCCTCAAACCACGCACGCAGCCGGTCGAACTCGCGCGGCTTGAGCGCCGCGATGGCCTTTTCGATGTCTTCGACGGTCGTCATCGAAGCAATATAGCTGAGCACGGGCGGCGGGCAAAGCGAAGCGGATCACCCTGCTATTGCGGCGCGAGCGGCGGCGCGTCGGGATCGGAGCGGAACGCGCGCACGGCGCGGCTGCCGCACTCCTGACAGACGAGCCGTTTGGTGAGCATCACCAGCGAGGTGCTTTCGGGCAGTCCGTGCTGCGGCAGCTCGCGCTCATCGAGCGAGCCGGGGTGATTGCAGGAGAGGCAGGCGATGGAGATGAGCATGGGTGCGGGAAAATGTAGATATGTGGAGGAATGGAGTCGAGATTACTGCCGTCATTCCGGGCGCGGACGAAGTCCGCGAACGCAAGAGCTCACGCCCCGGAATGACCGCTGATTTTGGTCATGGCCGGACTTGCGCTTGCTGTGGTCTGTAGTCTGTAGCCCGGATGAGCGCAGCGACATCCGGGTCAACGCGAGCAACTACCCCGGATTTCGCTGCGCTCATCCGGGCTACGCTACGATTGCGCCGTGCGAGCCCAATCAAACACCTTTTTCTGCTGCGTCTTTAGAAAAGATAACTCGTTCGTGACAGTATGACCGAGATCACGAGCTGCTTGAATGAAGCCCTTCAACGTTTCGGGCTCCATTTTTCCTGAATCAACATTCGATTTGTTCACGACAATTGCGCTTAGCATCGGCCATCCTCGTCGATCAGCGTATTCAATAAGATTCCAAAGATGGCCGCCGATTGCATAATGCACCTTGCCCCAATCCGCGCCACTTGCGTCAGCAAGTTCTTTGTAACGAACAAACCGCCCTTGTTTTGCGGCATCGAGAATAACTGAGAATGATTTGTCAAAGTCGAGTCCTTTTCCCGTGCGCTTCTCGAGCTCTCGCAATGCTTCTACATAAATCTCGGATTTGGTTGCATTCTTCTTTCGATGATTGTCGATCAAGTTACGAAGCTTTTTCTCGTCAAAATCTTGAATCTTGATTGTCATTGTCCCTACCCTACCACCTGCCACTCCAGCCGCTCCCCACCATGGTGGATCAGCGCGCGCTTGTCATCGCCCGGCACCAGCACCTCCTCGGGCGGCGTCGGCGCGTTGTAGATGCCGGGAATGCCGTTGGTTGACAGCTTCTTCTTCACCGGATGCGGCGCCGAGGAAGTAGCAGGCCTCGCCGCCGGTCGCGGCCTTTCGCAGCGGATGTCGCGTTGTTCGGTCGCGGTCCATAAATCGAACGCAACTAGGGCACGCAGGCCGCAGGCAGCATGGTCGCGTATTCGGCGATTCTGCCGGGCGTCGTCACCCACACTTTGTCGAATCCCGGATGCTTCATGAGTGTTTGCAGGGCTTGCCGCACCTGCGCGAGCCGGAACGGCTGACCCGTGCAGAACGTGTGCATCGAGATGCCGAACACGAGGGACTGTTTCTCCGAAAGCCGCAGCATTTCCTCAAACTGATCGAGGATCATGCGATGGAAGTCCGTCGCGGGCTGGGCACGGCTGAGCATCGTTGGCGTATCGTTGATCTCGATCGGATAGGGCACCGACATGATGCGGCCTGCGCGCGTCTTCATCCAGAACGGCTGATCGTCGGCCGGCCAGTCCATCAGGAAAGTATAGCCGTTCTCCTGCAGCAGATCGGGGGTCACGGCCGTTTCCGAAATCCACGGTCCCATCCAACCATAGGGACGCCGCCCGCAGCTCTCGGCCAGCGTCCTGGTCGCGTGCGCGATCATTGCGGCCTCGGTCGCTTCATCCATGTCGGACTGGCGCTCAGAATTCGTATAGCCGTGGCCGATCACTTCGTCGCCACGCTGGCGAATGCGCGCGGTGATCTGCGGCATCTCTTCACAGACCGAAGCATTGAGCAGATGGCACATCGGCAGCTTCAATTCGTCCATCACATCGAAAATGCGCCAGATGCCGACCCGCAGGCCGTAGTCGCGCCAGCCGAAATTGCGAACATCGGGCTGAGGGCCGGGCGCCGTTGGTGTATGGCCGAGGCCTTCGCCAAAGCTGAAATGCTCGACGTTCAGCGCACAATAGAGGGCAACGCGCTTGCCGTCCGGCCACATGAAGTCCTGCCGCTCGGTAATCGGCGAATAGACGTAGCGATTATGTTTCTTGAGTTTCATGGCGCGTGAGCCTTTTAGCTTCGATGGAAACGGCGGTTTCCTCGATTCTTGTGCTGACGGCTTTGAGCATCTCGCCGTCGCGCATGTGGCAGTGCCAGTCGTCCGGCTTGCGGATGGTGATGTGGGTGGTCATTGGCGAAGTCTGCCGCATCGGGCTCCGGCTGTCATGTCCGAGTGGGCGGCTTCGCGTGGCATGAACGAGGCGGCTGCTTGTGCGCAGCCGCCTCGGCATTCGGAACCGCCGCTCACTCGACGACGAGCGTCGGCGTGAGGTCGACCGGCCGGGAGACGTTGTGGAAGTTCGGCGAGGTCGCCATCACCGCCTTGTGGATCTCGACGAACTGCTCCCGGGTGCCGCTACCCTTGATGCGGACCACGTAGTTCAGGCTGTCGTAGCCGGACGGCACCGCCGGATCGAGCCCGAGGAAGCCGCGCAGGTCGATCTCGCCCTGCGTCTCGATCTCCAGCTTCTGGAGGGCGATGCCGCGCAGGGAGCACTGCGCCACATAGCCCACCATCATGCAGGCGTTGAGCGCCGCGAGCAGGTGCTCCTGCGGGTTGGGGTACTGGTTCGATCCGCCCAACTCGTAGGGCTCGTCGATGTCGATCGAGAACTGGCGCGACACCGGCTTGCCGCCGATCGTGAAGCCATCGATCTTCGAGCGGCTCCGCGTCTGGCCCTGCCAGGACGAGGCGACGCGCCAGTGCGTCTTGCCGTTCGCGGCATCGCGCCTGACGTCCTCGATCAGAGCGGTGACGTCATCGACATTGATGCCGTTGATGACATTGGGCTGGACAGTCTTGGTCTTCGCAAGCATGACTGGTCTCCTTGTGGGTGAGGGAGTGGCGTTGGGTTACTGGAGCGTGGCGAGCGCCGTCTGGATGCGCTGGCCCTGCTTCTCGGTGATCAGGCTCATCAGCACCTTGCCGAATTGCGGATGCTGCGCGCCCGAGTGGATGTATTGCCAGCGGTACGCCTTGAGAAACGCGGCCTCGATGGCACGCACCTCGGCCTCGCCGACCGCGCGGCCGCAGGTCGCCGCAAAATAGGCCGCGTCGGACTTGGCCTGCGCCTGCAGGATGCCGTCGACCGCGGCGACCAGCTCGATGAACTCGTCGACCGCCCGGTCGCGCTGTTCGGCCGTGATGCCGGCGTCGCAGCGCACCCATTCCAGCTCGTCGAGGATCGCGTGCTGGCTCTCCTCCCTCCAGTGAAAGAGGAAGACATCCTTGAACAGCTCGGAGAGCTCGGTGTCGGGATCGATGCTCTGGCGATAGTGGAGCTGGGTGAACAGCTCGATATCCAGCGTCAGCCCCAGCACCGCCCAGGTGCTCTTGCCGAGCACCGCACGAGCGACGTTGTTGGGGTCGATATCGAAGCGATAGCCTTTGGGCAGCACTTCGCCGATCATCGCGTCGATGCGGCGGAACAACTCCTGGTGCTTCAGCTCCTCGTCGCTGAACCGCACCAGGGCTTCGAGCGCAACCTGGTCGCCGAACCAGTGATCGTGACTCAGCTCCAGCACCTTGGCGTTGATGAAGCGCTCAACCAGTCCGAAGATGTTGGCGTAGGTACGCCCCTGGATCTGGCTCACGAACCGCTTTTCGTCGGCGGACAGGGTCGTAAAGGCGCCGGCCAGCGCGAGCCCGTCCGGAAGGAATTTGTGGGCGGTGTCGAAGCGCCGGCCGCGGATCACATCCTCCTCGACCTTCCAACGCACCCGCTTCGAGGTCTCGACGGCGCGCGCATATCGTTCGGTGGTGGGCATTCTATGGATCGCATTCATTGTCCATCTCCCTTTTCGTGCGCCGACAGGACAAGGACCGGCCGGCTGATGCGGCCACCTGTAAGCCGGGGCCCGGCCGGGCTCCATGTCCGCCCCACCGGAAGACATGACCGAAACGCCGGACCCTGCTAGGAAGGCCGGCATGGACGCGTTATCCGACGTCTTGAGGGTGGCGCATTTGACCGGCGGCGTGTTCCTGCACGCCGATTTCTTCGCGCCGTGGTGCATCAGCGCGCGCATTCCGCGCGAGCATTGCGGGCCCTCGCTTGGGCCCGCATCCCATCTGATCATTTATCACTACGTCATCGAAGGCGAACTTCACGTCCGGCTCGACCGTGCGGATCAAGAGGACCTTGTGCTTGGCGGCGGCGAGGTCGTGATTCTGCCGCGCAACGATCCGCATCTGATGGGCAGCGACTTGAAACTGCCACCGGTGTCGGGCCTCGATATCGTTCAGCCGCCCCAGGGGAATGGTTTGTACTCCATTCATCATGGGGGCAACGGCAAACGCACGCGAATGATTTGCGGATATCTCGGCTGCGACAGCGCCAAGGGCAACCCGGTGATCTCGACCCTGCCGCCCTTGCTCAAACTCAACGTCGAACACGGCGGAGCCGCGGAATGGATCCGCTCGACATTCCAATACGCCGCAGAAGAAGTTTCGGCTGGCCGTCCTGGATCGGAAACAGTGCTGGCCAAGCTCTCGGAGCTGTTGTTTGTGGAAGCAGTGCGGCGTTACGCTGCAGCCTTGCCGGACGGCCAGACCGGATGGTTGGCGGGACTGCGCGAGCCGCATGTGGCGCGAGCGCTGGCACTGCTGCATCGCGACATCACCCGGCGCTGGACGGTCGACGAGCTTGGCCGCGAGGTCGGCCTTTCACGATCAGCGCTCGCCGACCACTTCATCCGCCTGATCGGCATGCCGCCGATGCACTATCTGGCCAACTGGCGCATGCAGGTCGCGACGGAAAAGCTCCGCAACACCAACGCGTCCCTGGCGCAGATTGCGGACACCGTCGGCTACGAGTCGGAGGCCGCGTTCTCCCGCGCCTTCAAGAAGGCGTTCGACGTGGCGCCGGCCACGTGGCGGCGTTCGAACAGATCGGCGATGTGAGCCGCGGTCGCGGGCCGCACGGCTTTGAGCATCTCGCCGTCGCGCATGTGGCAGTGCCAGTCGTCCGGCTTGCGGCTGGTGATGCGGGTGATGCGGGTGATCATGGGGATGCCTCTGTCATGAGGCAATCATGCCGCGTCATATGCATGCTGTCATGCCCGCGAAAGCGGGCATCCAGTACGCCGCAGCAGCGCGAGCAGTGCCCATTCAGAGCATCGTGAATACTGGATCGCCCGCTTTCGCGGGCGATGACAGCGGAGTTGGTGGCTACGGGCGTGCATCAGTGCACCACGCCAAGAGAATCACGCGTTCCGCACCGTGCTCGCCGCACCCGTGCCGGCGATCTTGCCGAACACCGCGCCCGACATCAGCCCCGAGCCGCCCGGATAGTTGAAGTAGAAAATGCCGCCGACCAGCTCGCCCGCCGCGTACAAGCCCGGGATCGGATTCATGTCGGAATCGATCACCTGCCCGGTGTCGGGGTCGATGCGCACGCCGCCGAACGAGAACGACACGCCGCAGCCGACCTGATACGCCTCGAACGGCGGCTCCTCGATGGTGTTGGCCCAGTTCGACTTGTTGATGTCGAGGCCGACCGTGCAGCGGCCGTCCTTGACGTTCGGATTGAAGGTGACGTCCTTCTTCACCGCCGCGTTGTACTTCTTGATCTCGTCGAGGAAGGCTTCGGCGTTGACGCCCTCGAGCTTGTGCGCGAACTCCTCGATGGTGTTGGCCGAAACCTTCGATACGCGCTTGATGCGGTATTCGGCACGCAGCATTGGAACAATCTTCCCGTCGAACACCTGCCAGGCGAAGTTGTTGGGCTGGCGCAGCACCACGGCGCCGTATTTCGCATAGGTGTAGTTGCGGAAATCGGCGCCCTCGTCGACGAAGCGGCGGCCGTTGGCATTGATCAGGATGCCCCACGGATAGCTGTGCTTCTGGAAGTTGTCGCCGACCGAAAGGTCGCCGAACTCCGGGGCGTTGTAGTCCCACTGCACGGCGTGCGAGCCGGACCAGTTGCCGAACGACGAGGCGCCGATCGCCAGCGCCATGTTGATACCGTCGCCGGTGTTGTAGGGCGTGCCGCGCACTTTCGCGAGCTCCCAGCCGGGGCCGAGGTACCTGGTGCGCATCTCCGCGCTCGAACTCGAAGCCGCCGCAGGCGATCACCACCGACTTGGCCTTGATCTCCTCGATCGCGCCGTTGACCTTCACCTTGACGCCGCGCACCACGTTGCCGTCGTAGATCAACTCGAACGCGCGGGTGCCGTAGACGATCTCGATGCCCTGCTTCTGCGCAAGGTTGATATGCTGCTCGACCAGGCCCGGCCCGCCGCCCTTGGCCTCGACGGTGAGGCCGCCCCAGAACTTGAACTTGCCGTCGATCAGATAGGCCTGGCGGCCCCAGATCGGGTCGAACTTCATGCCCTTCTTGTGCAGCCAGCGCATCGCATCGCGCGAACGGCCGACCAGGCGGTCGCACAGGTCGCCGTCGGTGCGGTAATTCGTGATGCGGAACATGTCGTCGTAGAACTGGTCGGTGGTGTAGGTGCCGAAGTCGGAGCGCTCGATCTCGTCCTTGGTGAGATCCGGCATGATCGCCGTGAGGTCGTCGACGCCGTCATAGACGCAGCGGAACGCGCCCGCGGTGAAGCGCGAATTGCCGCCCATCAGCTCCTTCGGCGCGCGCTCGACCATCAGCACGCTGGCGCCGTTCTCGCGCGCCGCCAAGGCCGCGCAGAACGCCGCATTGCCGGCGCCGACCACCACCACGTCCCACTGCTTACCCGCCACGTCTCATTCCTCCGGATTGTGCTGAATTCGGCCGCACAATCGGACGGTGCGCCGGGCTGGTCAAGGGCGCGGCGCGCGCGGCTGCTAGCCGGCGAAAGCCGGCAGCACGATCAGGTACGTGCCGTAGGAAACGTAGTAGGCGGCGATCGCCATGATGATGCGGTTGGCCCAGCCGCGGTACTGCTTGTCGGTCATGGCTTCGAGCACGTAGGTGGCGAGCTTGGTGCCGACCAGTGAGCCGATGATGGCGAGCCCCGCGACCAGCGGATCGACCGACGCCGCCTGGTCGATCAGTTCACCGAAATAGACGAGCTTGGCGGCGTGGCTGACGATCTGGCACATCGCCTTGGTGGCGACGATCTCGCGCCGGTCCATCTTGCCGCTGAGGAAGAACGTGTCGATCAGCGGACCTGACACGCCGGTGAGCAGCATCAGCGTCATGCTGAGCAAGCCCAGCACCGCGCATTGCCAGGGACTCTCCGGGTTCGGCCGCAGGTTCTTCGGCGCCAGCCAGATGATGAACGGCGTCAGCCCGAGCATCAGGAACGCGACCGGCTTGCTCGGTACGTAGCGCCAGAACGACCAGATCAGGATCGCGATGAGCAGGCCGCAGACATAGGCCGCGACCGGCGGCCAATGGGCGTGCCGCCACCACAGCAATCCGCGCCAGCCGTTCGACGCGATCTGCGTCACGCCGTGCAGCATCATCGCTTCCGGCAGCGGCAGCAGCACCAGCAGCACGCCCATCAGGATCATGCCGCCGGCCATGCCGAAGATGCCGGACAGGAACGACGTGCCGACCATGGTCAGGCAGAGCACGGAGATCAGGAGCGGGCTCATGATCGCCTCCGGCCAGCTTGATGGACCCGCCGGGGCGACGCCGCAAACTGAGTTATCGCATGCTACCATTAGTTTTCCTGATTGTAGGGATTCGTTTAAAGCGCTAGATAGCTGACCGAACAGGCCAAGGTGCACTTTTCTTGATGGTGGCGCCGATGCGGAAGCTGCCGTTTCTCAACGGCATCAAGGCGTTCGAGGCGGCCGCCCGCTCGGGCAGCTTCACCGGGGCCGCGGGCGAACTGCACGTCACCCCCGCCGCGATCAGCCGGATGGTGCAATTGCTGGAGCAGCGCCTCGGCGTGCCGCTGTTCCAGCGCCAGGCCAACCGGCTCACGCCCACCGCGGCGGGCCGCGCCTATCAGGCCGGATTGACGCAACTGTTCGACCAGCTCGCCAACCTGACCGCCCACGTCACCGCGATGGCGCAATCGCGCGTGCTGACGGTCGGCGTCGGCCCGACATTCGCCGCGCGCTGGCTCATCCCGCGGCTCGCCGACCTGCAGAAGCGCATGCCGGACATCGAGGTGCGGTTTGCGACCGGCGGCGCCACCGTGGACTACAACAACGACTGGACCTGCGGCATCCGTCTCGGCGCCGGCGACTGGCCGGACTTTGCCGCCGACCGCCTGTTCGCGGCCAACCTCATCCCGGTGTGCTCGCAGGCGATGGCGCGGCGGCTCAAGACGCCGGAGGATTTGCGCAACGCCACGCTGCTGCGCGTCGCGCACGCGGAGGGCGACTGGCCGCGCTGGTTCAAGGCTGTGGGTCTCACCAGGATGCGGCCGAAGGGGCCCGAGTTCGAATATTACGGTCAGGCGCTGCAGGCCGCGGCCGACGGCGTCGGCGTCGCCATGGGCATTCACCCGTATCTCGACGACGACCTGCGCTCGCGGCGGCTGGTCGCGCCATTTCCGCAATCGGTGTCGAAAGGCGAGCAGTGGTACCTGATCTGCCGCGAGGCCCGCAAAGACGAGCCTGCGTTTCAGGCGTTCCGGGCCTGGATGCTCGACGCGGCGCGATCTGCGGACCGGACGGATGCGGCCTAGACCGGCCGCTCGCCCTTCAGCATCAGGCGATAGAGGTAACGCACCTCGGCGAGCGGATAATCGCCGTTCGCCTTGTGCAAGAGGCAACGGTTGTCCCAAATCACCACGTCGCCGGAATGCCACTTGTGGCGGTACTGGAATTTCTCCTGCGTCGCATGCTCGAGCAGTTCGTCGAGCAGCGGCAGCGCCTCCGCTTCGGTGAGCCCGACGATCTCCTCGATGCGGATCGGATTGATGTAGATCGCCTTGCGGCCGCTGCGCGGATGCGTGCGCACCAGCGGGTGCAGTACAGCACGGGTCTCGATCTTCTTTTTCTCGCCCGGCAGCTTGGGCAATTTCCGCTCGCTGTATTTGCTCTGATAGACGTGCTTCGCCTGCAAGCCGTCGATGCGCTTCCTCGTCGCGTCCGGCAGCGCGTCGTAGGCCTCATACATGTTGACGAACTGGGTGTCGCCGCCGGTGTTCGGCAGCTTCACGGCGTGAAGCGCGGTCGCCTTGGGCGGCGCTTCGTCGTTCGAATGGTCGGTGTGATAGCCCTCGCCTGGAATGTAGACGCGGCCATCTTCCAGCTTGTCCTGGTTGGAGATGTAATGGATCGCCGGACACTCCGGCACCGCAAAGCGCGAATTGTGCTGCGGGAAAATCTCGCCGAACACCTTCATCGCTTCCAGGAACTGCGGCGCGGAAAGCTTCTGGTCGCGGATGCAGAGCACCGCGTGGTCGACGAATGCCTGATTGAGACTTTCACGAGTCGAGTCGTCGAGCGGTTGGCTGAGATCGACGCCGCGGATTTCGGCGCCGGTATGCGCGGAAAGTGGCCTGATCGAAAACGAATGGGCCGCCTGATCCATCGCGCGCTCCCTGACGACTTATTGTTCATCCGAGACTAGCACCGGCGCGCCGAACTACAACGGTATCGCCGATTTCGAAGGACATCAGGTCCTCACCGACCTCGAGCGGGCCGTCATAGGTCTGCCGGGTCTCGGCCGCCAGATCGTCCATGGTCATGGCCGGAACCGTGGCGCTCGCGAGAAACACCAGGTGCGTATAGGCCGCAAGCCTCGGCTTCGTCCGCGCGAACACCTGGCCCGCTTCGCGCGCGGTGGTGTGATGCGCCATGATGCGCTGGACGTAGGCTTCCTTCATCAGCTCCGGCGCCGCGATCGCCACCTCGTGAACCAGCAGGTCGCAATCCATGCCGTATTTGACGACATTCTCGTTGTAACGCGTGTCGCTGGAGAACACCGCCGACCGGCCCCGATATTCGACGCGATAGCCGTAGCACGGCTTGATTACGTCGCCATGGTCGACCTCGAAGGCGATCACCTTCACGCCGTTCTTCTCGTAGATCACCCCGTCCTTATCGAATTCGATGACATCGGTCGCGGCGCCGGTGGGCGGAAGCTTTTCATCCGCAATGCGTATCTTGATGTCGGCGGCATAGGCGCGTTCAAGATTTTCCATCAGCGGCTTGGCGCCGGTCGGGCCGATGACGCGGAATGGCGTCTTGCGCGTGCCGAAATGCGATTCCAGCCAGCCTGTAAGCCAAACGTCCGCGACACCCGAGGTGTGGTCCGAGTGATAATGGGTCAACAGCAGTGCGTCGATCCGCCCGATCGGAATGCCGAGCTGATTGAGCCGGATCGTCGCGCCTCGCCCGGCGTCGATCAGCAGTTTCTGATCGCCTGCCTCGACGAGGGTGCTTGGACCGAAACGATCGGGACGGGGAATTGGCGTCCCCGTCCCGAGCAACGTGACGCGGAAGTCAGAGGGCTCGCTCATTGATGCATCTTGATGCCGGATTCCTTCACGACCTTGCCCCAATGGGCGACCTGCGATCCAAGGAATTGCCCGAACTCGGCTGGCGTGCCGCCCGCGGGCTCCGCCGCCATCTTCTCGACCGCCTCGCGCACGCTCGGCTTCGCCAGCGCCTTGTTCATCGCCGCGTTCAAGCGGACGACCACTTCATTCGGGGTTCCGGTCTTCACCAGAATGCCGAACCAGTCCTGAATGATGAGGTCGGGAAAGCCTGCCTCGGCGACAGTCGGCACGTCCTTGAGCGCCGGCAGCCGCGCCGGTCCCGTCACCGCCAGGGCGCGCAATTTTCCCGCGGCGATCAGTTCAAGAACGGGCAGCGGCGTGATGAACTGAAACTGGTTCACGCCGCTCATCAGGTCCGGAATGGCCTTGGCCAGGCCCTGATACGGCACGTGCGTGGTCTGCACGCCGGTCTGCAGCTTGAACATTTCACCAGCGAGATGCGCGGGCGTGCCAAAGCCGCCGGAGGAAAATGTCATCTTGTTCGGCTGGCTCTTGAGCAAAGCGACGAACTCGGCCAGCGACTTTGCGGGTATAGAAGGCGTGACGACCAGGACGTGATAGGCGGACGCGAGCTTGATCACCGGCGCGAAATCGCCATCGAGCCGGAAACCCATGTTGGGCAGCAGCGCGGGAGCAGCCGACGCGGGAAGCGCAATCGAGGCCAGCGTGTAGCCATCCGCCGGCTGTTTGAGCGCGTCAGCCAGTCCGATGGTCATGATGGCACCCGGCTTGTTCTCGACGATGACGCGCCAGCCTTCGCTGACGCTCAGCTCGTTGGCGAAGATGCGTCCCATGATGTCGGGCGGCGTGCCGGCGGGGCTCGGCACCATCATGCGGATCATGTTCGAGGGATATTGCTGCCCCGAGGCTGGCGATGGGGCCGCCGCGATCGCCAGTGCGAACAGCCCGAGCGGAGAAAGATGACAAAACAGCCGCTTCATCATTGTACTCTCCTTTGCGTTCGCCATTGAAGCACACAGCGTGCTCATGGTCGCGCAGGATGGTCGGCGGCAGCGTGCTCATAGGCCAGAAAAAAATTGCGTAGTTCCGCCAGACGGAACAATACGTTCCGGACAGCGGAACATTGGAATTCCACTGAGCGGAATGCTAGGCTGGTGTTGGACGCAGAGCAGCGCAATCGCCATGACCGAAACCATTCGAGGCTTGGAGCGCGGGCTTCAGGTTCTGCAAGCCCTGCAAGCCACCCCCATTTCGTCGCTGCACGACCTCCATCTTGCGACGCGCATATCCAAGCCGAGCCTACTGCGTATCCTTCACACGCTCGAACAGTTCGGCATGGTGTCGCGGCGGCTGGCTGACGGCCACTATCGCGTCAGCAGCGTTACCCGCTCGACGCGCAAGCGCGACCGCTACGATCGAGTCGCCGAGGCGGCAGCACCGGTGCTGGATCGCCTCTGCCAAAAGATATCGTGGCCCTCCGATCTGTTCGTGCCGGTCGGCGATCACATGGAGCGGCGGGAAACCAGCCGGGCGCAAAGCCCTTACGTCAGTCACCCGAGCTACCTGATCCGCATCGGTCAGCCGGTGAATTGGCTGATGACCGGAGTCGGGCGGGCCTACCTGGCGTTTTGCCCGGACAAGGAACGGGAAGACATCTTGCAGCGGCTGCGCAAGTCGGATCAGCCGGAGGATCGGCTGGCGCGAGACCCCAAGCAAGTCGACAAGGTGCTCGCTGAAACGCGAGCCAGAGGCTATGGAATGCGCGCCGCAAGCTTCGCCGGCGGCCACTACGGCAACCCCCAGGATGATGGACTCGCCGGCATCGCCGTGCCGCTGCTCGATCGCGCTCGCGTCTACGGCTCGATCAACATCCTTTGGATTAGGACTGCCATGACGGCCGAACAGTGCGCCACGCGCCATCTCGCCGATCTGAAAGCGGCAGCAGGCGAAATCGTCGGTTCGCTCCGCGAGTCGACGCGGCGCGTCCGATAGAACTGGCAGCATCGGGCCGTACAGCAGATCAGGGCCGCCCGAGCCGCACGGCCTTGATCACCGAGCCGTCCGCCTCATAGACGACATACCCCGCCCCGACGCCGCGCGCCTCGGCACGGATCTGGACGGTCAGGCCCTTGCTTCGGGATTTTTCGGCGTTGTGGCGGCCGATGATGACGTCGGTGAAGCGCCCGGCCGGCATGTTCAGTTCAGTCAGCGTGCGCTCGAGCATCGCCGGGATGTTCTCCTTGGCCAGCCGCAGGTCCTGGAGCGGGAAGTCGTCCTCGCGCCGCTTGGGGAACATCACGCTGCCCCAGCGCGAGAAGCCCTGCTCGCGCAAATTGACCTGCATCAGCTCGCCCGGCTTGCGCGGGTCCTGCGCGTCGATCTTGACATAGCTGTCGTAGAATCGGATCTCCTCGAACTTGGAGTCCGGGCTGAACTCCTGAACGATGCGGCCGAGCGCGTCGGCGATCGCGCCAGGCTCAAGCCAGTTGGCCGGCTTGCGCCTGCTCGGCGGCAGCGAGACGGTCTTCATCGCGCCATTGACGTCCGCATAGTACTCGCCGCGTTCGCCGCTCTGCTCGATAGTGACGCTCCAGATCGGCACCGGCGTACCGACGCTGTCGCTCGGCTTCTTGACATTGATGCTGGTGACGCGCCCGCTCGGCATCGCGAGCTTGGTTCGCGCATCGGCGATGATCTTCGGCAGCAGACCCCAATCGACTTCGTCGACGCCGAATGGCGCGTCGGGATTTGAGGAGCTGCTGGCGAGGCTTCCGGTTCCGCGTTGCAGGCCGTTAAAAGACCAGTTGTAAACGGCGTGGGCGTTCATGCTGGCGATCGGATAGCTGTCATCCTTCAGCGTCGTCACAAAGCCGATCATGGTCGAATAGAAAGACACGCGCAGCAGGATCGGTTGGTTGCCGGCCTGCCGGCGCACCTCGGCTGCGGCTTCCGCCGCAAGGTCCGGCCGCTGGTACATGTTGAGGTTCCTCATCCGGTCGGTGCCGTGGAGGTTGACGCCGGTGACCTCCCCCTTGGCGTCCGCGTACACGAGCACTGTCTCGGTCAGATTTTTCACCTCGATCGTCCAGCGCACCGGGACAGCCTTCGGGATCGCCGCGCCGATGGCGATGTTCGGAAGCGCTCCGCTCGGCCGCGACACCTCGATGCTGGCAACGCCGCTCTTGTCCTTGAGCGCGGCGCGGGCGATCGCCGCGTCGGCCAGCTTGTCCCAGCCGGACAGATCGATCTCGTCGAGGTTGAAGAGATTGTGCTCAAACCGCCGGCTGATTGGCGTGAGCTGGTTCTGGACCGGATAGGGGCCCACCACCCGGTCCAAACTGAAGTAAGGGTGGTACTGACGCTCCATCCGAAATTCGACGAGTTGCTGCAGGCCCCGCGGGTCGAGCGCCTGTAAGATCACGTGATCGCTGGCGATGAGGAGCTTGTTCGCGCGGACCGGCCCCTTGTAGTGGCTCTTCATCGCGCTGATGGCGGTGGCGACGGCGCGCTCATCGTCGAACAGGCTGACCGGGCTGCCGAAGCGGATTTCGCAGCCGGCGAGAAGGAATGCGCAGGCGAGAATGGCCGCCAGACGCCGCGCGGTCGCGATCCAGGGGAAAAACCGTCCGAAGCCCATACCCCCCTCCTAACGGAGCTAAATAACGCGGCAGACCCGCGAACGGTTCTACCGGATTAGAATTGGTCGCACGGCAGGCGATACGGGTTCAGGCGCCGTCCGCCGCAGCGCCTATTCGATCACCTCGTCGGCGCGGGCCAGCAGTGTGGCCGGAATCTCAATGCCCAGTGCGCGGGCGGTCGGCTGATTGATGACCAGCTCGAACTTGATCGACTGCACAACCGGGAGATCCGCCGGTGCAATGCCCTTGAGAATCCGGCCGGCGTAGATGCCAACCTGCCGGTACACTTCCGCAAGGCTCGTTCCGTAGCTTATCAGGCCGCCCGCTTCGGCATACTCACGCACATTATAGATGGTCGGGATCGCGTGGCGCGTGGCCAGCGTGGCAAGCTGAAGACGGCGGCTGTAGAAGAAAGGATCGGAGGCGACAATCAGCGCCTCGGTGCGGCTATGCACCAGGGCGGCAAAGGCAGCTTCGATCTCACGGATGTCGCTGGCCCGTACGACCTCGGTCTGCATCCCGACCTCGGCGGCCGTCGACGTCATTTCGCCCGCCATCGGTTCGGCGTTGGCGTTTCTGGGATTGACCAGCAGTCCAAGCCGCTTGGCGGCCGGCACCAGTTCACGCAGCAGACCGAGCTGCTTCGCGCCCAGCGCACTGAGCAGGAAGTGCACGCCGGTCGCGTTGCCGCCCGGCCGGGCAAAGCTGGCAACGAGTCCCAGCTTGACCGGATCGTCGGTAACGCTGAACACGATCGGAATCGTCGCGGTCGCCGCCTTGGCCGAAACGGCGGGCGCACTGCCGCCAGTCGCAATGATAAGGCTCACCGGGCGCCGCACCAATTCCGCGGCCAGCGCCGGCAGCCGGTCATACTGCCCATCGGCCCACCGGGGCTCGATTGTCACGCCGCGGCCCTCGACGAAACCGGCTTCCGCCAGACTTTGCCGGACCACTCCCATCATGTACGCGCCCGAAGCCGGAGTACCCAAGCCGAGATATCCGACCACCGGCATCGCCTGCTGGGCACGCGCTGGAAGTGGGAAAACCACCGCGCCACCGAGCCCTGCGATGAAATCGCGCCGCTTCATTCGATGATCTCGTCGGCGGCGGCCGAGAAGGCCATCGGCACATCGATGCCCAGCGCCCTGGCGGTCTTGAGATTGAGGATAAACTCGAACTTGGCCGTCTGCACCACTGGCAGCTCGCCCGCCTTTTCGCCCTTGAGAATGCGCGCCACATACATGCCCGCTTGGCGGTAGGCATCGACCACACTGGTCCCATAGCTTGCCAAACCGCCCGCCTCGGCAAACTCGCGCCGCCAGTACATCGCCGGCATCTTGTGGCGCGCGGCAAGCGAGACGAGCCGCGGTATATGGCCGCCGTAAGTTGCTTCGGCGCCGATCAGCAGTGCTTCGACCCGGCGCTCGGTGAGCCTGGCGAACGCCTTGTCGAGATCGGAAGGAGTCGCGTTCACGACTTCCATCGTCAGGCCAAGCTTGCGCGCGGCCTCGATCGCGTCGGCCGCACGACGTGCCGTTTCGGGATTGCTCGGATTGACCATCAGCCCGACCGTCTTGGCGCGCGGTACCAGCTCGCGCAGCAGACCGAGCGATTTCGCCCCCAGTTCCTCGCCAAAGAAAGTGATGCCGGTGACGTTACCGCCCGGGCGGCGCACGTTGGTGACCAGTCCCATTTTCACCGGATCGGCGCCGGTAACGAACACCACCGGGATGGTGCTGGTCGCGTTCTTCGCCGCCAGGTTGGACGGCGGGCCGCCGGGCGCCGCAATTACGTTGACCTTGCGGCGCACCAGATCGGCCGCCAACTCCGGGAGGCGGTCGTTCTTGCCCTCGGCCCAGCGGAATTCGATGACGACGTTCTGGCCAACAATGTAGCCCCCGCCTTCCTTCAAGCCGTCGCGGAACGCGGCCAATTGCGCCTCATTCACTGCCGCGGGCGCCCCGCCGTGCATGAACCCGATCACCGGCATCGCCGACTGCTGCGCGCGTGCCGCGAGCGGGAACGCGGCCGCGCCGCCCAGACCGATGATGAACTCGCGCCGCTTCATTCGATCACCTCGTCGGCGAGCAATTGCATCGAGCTCGGCACCGTCAGGCCCAACGCCTTGGCGGTCCTCAGATTGAGGACCAACTCGAACTTGGTCGCCAGTTCAACCGGCAGATCGGCGGGCTTCATACCCTTGAGAACTCGGCCAGCGTAGATGCCGGCACGGCGGTAGCCGTCGGTCTGGCTTGCTCCGTAGCTCATCAGGCCGCCGTCGTCGGCGTACTCGCGATTCACATAGCTCGCCGGCAGCGCATGGCGCGCCGCCAGCGCGACGAGCTCCCGGCGCCGGTTGTTGAAGATCGGACCGCCGCCGACCAGCAGAGCGCCGGCGCCCGCCTGCACCATAGTCGCGAAGGCGGCGTCGAATTCACGTTCGCTTGCGGCTTTCACGATCAGGACTTGCTGCCCGATGGACCGACCCGCGGCCTCCGCATCCTTCGCCGCGATTTCGATTTCCGGGTAATTTGAATCCAGCAATACGGCGACGACAGCGGCCTTGGGAGCCAAGTCGCGCAGCAGTCCCAGCCGCTTGGCCATCAAATCCGAGACGGTAAAGACGACACCCGTGACATTGCCGCCCGGCCGGTTGAGGCTGGCTACCAGGCCGAGTCTGATCGGATCGCTGCCAGAGGCGAAGACTAGCGGGACCGTCTTCGTTGCTTTCACTGCAACCTGCGCCGCAAGCGTGTTTACGACGATCACGGCCACCTGACGCTGAACCAGATCGGCCACCATCCCCGGGAGCCGGTCGAGCCGATCATCGGCCCAGCGGTATTCGACGGCGACATTCTGCCCCTCTACGAAGCCTGCCTCGTTCAGCCCCACGCGGAACGCCTTGACCAGATGCGCGGAGTTGGCTGCCGAAGTGGTCCGCAGGAAACCGACCACCGGCATCGCCTGCTGCGCGCGCGCCGCGAGCGGCAGCGCCGCGGCTCCACCGAGCGCCGCGATGAACTCGCGCCGCTTCATTCGATCACCTCGTCGGCGCGGGCGAGCAAGGTCGGCGGCACGTCGAGGCCGAGCGCCTTCGCCGCCTTGAGGTTGATAACGATCTCCAGCTTGGTCGGCTGCTCGACCGGCAGGTCGGCGGGCTTGGCGCCCTTGAAGATCTTGTCCACGTAGGCGGCGGTGCGGCGATAGAGGTCGGGGTAGTGAGCCGAATAGGACAGCAGGCCACCGGCATCGATGTACTCCCGGCTGGCATAGACCGTCGGCAGCCGATACTTCGCCGCGAGTTCGGTGATCCGCTCGCGGCTGGCGACCAGAACGGCGTCGTTTGTCACCGCGAACCCGTCCGAACGCTTGGCGACCGCGGCTTCGAACGACGGCGTGATGTCCTCCGGCTTTCGGACATCGAACATCAGCGCATCGATACCCAGCGCCTGCGCCGCGAGCTTGATCTCGTCCCATTGCGCCGGAACGCTGGGGTTGCTCATGTTCGCCATGAAGCCGAGGCGCGAGAATTTCGGCACCAGCTCTTTCAACAGCTCGATGCGCTTCTGCGCGAGCTGGGTGATGAAGGCGGAGAGCCCGGTGACGTTGCCCCCGGGCCGCGCCAGGCTCTGCGTCAGGCCGGTCTCGACCGGCTCGGCGACGGCCGTCATGACGATGGGAATGGCCGACGTGGCGTTCCTGGCGGCCAGCGTCGGCGGGGTTCCCCGTGTCACCAGGACATCGCACTTGAGACGGATAAGCTCGGCGACAAGCTCCGGCAAGCGCTCAGGGCGGCCTTCGGGCGAACGGTAGTCTATGACCAAGTTTTGTCCCTCAACATAGCCGAGCGCACGCATGGCGGCGCGAAACGCGTCGATGTTCTTGGCGTTGAGGGCGACCGGCACAGTGTCCAGCATGCCGACGCGCCAGACCTTGCCGGCCTGCTGTGCGCGCGCGGTGAACGGCAGCGCCGCCGCGCCTACCGCCAGTGCGATGAATTCGCGCCGCTTCATTCGATCACCTCGTCGGCGAGCAACTGCATCGAGCTCGGCACGGTAAGCCCGAGCGCTTTGGCGGTCGCGAGATTGATGACAAGCTCGAACTTGCTCGCCAATTCGACCGGCAGGTCGCCGGCCTTCTCACCCTTGAGAATCCTGCCGGCATAAGTGGCAGCGCGGCGATAAGAATCGGTCTGGCTCGCTCCATAGACCATCAGCCCGCCGGCCTCGGCGTACTCGCGATTCACATAGCTCGCAGGCAGTGCGTGACGGCCGGCCAGCGCGACGAGTTGCCTACGCTGGTTATTGAAGAACGGGCCGCCGCCGACCAGCAATGCGCCGGCTTTGGCTTGGACAATCGTCCCGAAGGCGGCCTCGAATTCGCGCTCGTGTGCTACCTTCACGATCAAGATTTGTCGCCCGATCGTACGTCCCGCCGCTTCCGCGTCCTTCGCCACCAGTTCGGCTTCAGGATAGTTCGGGTCCAGCAGGACCGCGATGACGGCAGCTTTGGGAACCAACTCGTGCAGTAACCCCAACCGCTTGGCCGTCAAATCACCCGTGGTAAAAACCACGCCGGTGACGTTGCCCCCGGGCCGGCCCAGGCTTGTGACCAGGCCCATTCTGACCGGATCGCTGCCCGATACTAAGACGATCGGAATCGTCGCGGTTGCGGCCTTGGCTGCCCGAGCCGCAACGGTGTTCCCGACAATCACGGCCACTTGGCGACGGACCAGATCGGCCACCATCTCCGGCAGACGATCGTGCCGATCATCCGCCCAGCGATAATCGATCGCAACATTCTGGCCCTCGACGAACCCGGCCTCATTGAGGCCGCGCCGGAACGCAGCGACAAGGTGTGCGGAGTTGGCGGCCGACGTGCTCCGGAGGAACCCGATCATCGGCATCGACTGCTGCGCACGCGCCGCGAGCGGCAGTGCCGCCGCGCCGGCCGCCCATGCGATGAACGTGCGCCGTCTCATCGGTCTCCCCAAGCGCCATTGATAGCATATTGCCCCGCCATGGTGTGCGGCTTGGACGCAAGGCTCGCCATCGGCCTTGATCGACAACGTCCCGAGTTTGCGAATAAAATCGCCTGGCCTTCGCCACGGAGACCCGCCATGGCCCTGCTCGACAGCGAAACCAAGTCCCGAGGATGGTACCGCGACGGCCTGCGCGGCTGGCTCGACGAGGTGCAGCGCATGGGCGAGCTGCTGCACGTCAACGGCGCCCATTGGGACGCCGAGATGGGCAGCATCACGCAACTGCTGACCGAGAAGAGCAACAACTCGGCGCCGGCGATCCTGTTTGATGAGATTCCCGGATACGCCAAAGGTTTCCGCACGCTGTACGGCCATTTCTCGACCATCAAGCGCGTCGCGCTCACGCTCGGCCTGCCGCTGGAGCACGACCGCAAGGTCGACATCGTGCAGCGCTATCACGCGCGCATGCAGGAGCTGAAGACGATCCCGCCGCGCTTCGTAAAGGACGGCCCGGTCCTGCAGAACGTGCTGGAGGGCGACAAGATCGACGTGCTGAAGTTCCCGGTGCCGCGCCACCACGAGAAGGACACCTCGCGCTACATCGGCACCGGCTGCTGCGTGATGACGCAGGACCCGGACGCCGGCTGGTTCAATCTCGGCGCCTACCGCTCGCAGGTCTACGACCGCAACACGGTCGGCTGCCAGATCACCGAGGGCAAGCACGGCCGCATCCACCGCGACAAGTATTTCGAGCGCGGCCAATCGATGAAGGTTGCGATCGTGTGCGGGCAGGACCCGCTGCTGTTCATGCTGGCGTCGTCACCGCTGCCGGAAATCGGCGAGATGGACGTCGCCGGCGGATTGCGCGGCGAGCCGATCGACGTGGTGCGCGGCCCCTACACCGGTTTCCCGATCCCGGCGGAGGCCGAGATCGTGCTGGAAGGCGAGATGGTGCCGGGCCAGGTGCGGCCGGAAGGGCCGTTCGGCGAATGGATGGGCTACTACTCCGACGACACCCAGCCGCGTCCCTATGTCAACGTGAAGACCGTCCTTCACCGCAACGATCCGATCCTGTGCTGCGCGCCGCAGCACAAGCCGGTCGATGAGACCGGACTGCTCAAAGGCATCGCCGGCGCGGCGCAGATCTGGCGCGCGCTCGATGCGTCGGGCGTGCCCGAGGTGCTCGGCGTCTGGAACCACGAGGCGGGTCCGGCGACGCGCTTCACCGTGATCCAGATCCACCAGCGCTATCCCGGCCATGCGCGGCAGGCCCTGCACATCGCGGCGGCGTGCCAGGGCGGCGCCTACGCGGGCAAGTGGACGATCGTGGTGGACGACGACATCGACGCCGGCGAACTCGACCAGGTGCTGTGGGCGATGTGCACGCGGTTCGATCCGAACGTCGACATCGATCTGATCCAGAAGGCGTGGGCGTCGAAGCGCGACCCGCTTTATCTGCCCGGCAACTTCAACAACCGCATCCTGATCGATGCTTGCATCCCGTACGACATGAAGCTGAAGAACACGTTCCCGACGGTGGTGGACGTGAGCGGTGACATGCGGGCGAAAATGCGGGCGAAGTTTCCGCATATTTTTCCGCCGATGTAGCTTAGTGCCGACACAACTTCGATGTCATCGTCCGCGACCCAACCTACGCCAAGGCTTCGGCGGGCGAGCCCCACAGTCCGCCGAAGCTTCAGCGAAGGCGGAAAGCGGACGATCCAGTGGCCACCAAATGATGTAGGAAGCACCACTGTGCGTAGCATTGGACTCCGTGAGTACTGGATGCCCGCTTTCGCGGGCATGACAGCCCTGGCTTTGGCGGGCAGCGCGCCCGCTCACGCCCAAAGCGTCGCCGATTTCTATAAAGGCAAGAACATCTCACTGGCGATCAGCTTCAGCCCCGGCGGCGGATACGACCTCTACGCCCGCACGCTGGCCCGCCACATCGGCAAGCACATCCCGGCCAATCCGCAGATCGTGCCGCAGAACATGCCGGGCGCCGGGGGCTTGCGAGTCGCGCAATTCTTCCATCAAGCCGCCCCCAAGGACGGCCTGATATTCGGCACCTTCACCCGCATGGCCGGCATCGCGCCGCTGTTCGACCCGGTCCAGAACTACGATAGCGCCAAGCTGACTTGGCTCGGCGCCATCACTGACGCCGTGAGCGTGTGCATCACCTGGCACACCTCGCCGGTGAAGACCTGGAATGACTTCCTCGGGAAGCCGCTCACCCTGGGCGGCACCGGGGCCGGCGGCGAAATAAATATCTTCACCAACCTCTACAAGAACGTATTCGGCGCCAACATCAAACTTGTGTCCGGATATCCCGGCACGGCTGAGATCATGCTCGCCATTGAGCGCGGCGAACTCGACGGCGTCTGCGGCATCGACTGGACCACGATCAAGGCCCAGCGCCAGCGCTGGATCACGGAGAAGCAGATCAACGTTATCGCCCAGTCGGCCTTCCGGAAGGATCCCGACCTGCCAAACGTCCCGCTGATCATGGAACTGACCAAAGATCCCGAGAAGCTCCAGATCCTGAAGCTGTTCGTATCGGCACACGAGTTTGCGCGACCCTTTGCCGCCCCGCCCGGCATCCCCGCCGACCGCGCTGCCGCATTGATCGCGGCCTTCGATGCGACGACAAAGGACCCCAACTTCCTGGCCGAAACAGCCAAGCAACAAATGGAAGTCGCTCCGGTCAGCGGCAAAAGGCTCGCTGCCATGCTTGCCGAACTTTACACCACGCCAGAGGCCGTCCTTACCAAAGCCAGAGCCGCCATCGCCCGTTGATTTCCCGTTCCTGCAGAGACCCGATCATGAAGAATTCCCTTCGCCTCCTTTGCCCTGCTCTCCTTGGCGCGCTTTGCGTGTCCGCCACGGTGGCGCGCGCCCAGAGCGTCGAGGACTTCTACAAAAACAAATCCATCAACCTCGTGGTCGGCTTCTCGGTCGGCGGCGGCTATGACCTCTACGCGCGCCACCTTGCCCGTCACATGGGCAAGCACATCCCCGGCAAGCCGTCGATCGTGCCGCAGAACATGGCCGGCGCCGGAAGCCTGCGCGCGGCGAACTTCATCTACACGGCGGCGCCGAAGGACGGCACCGCGTTCGGCACCTTCTCGCGCACCACCGGCATCAATCCGCTGCTCGAAAGCGGCGCGACGTTCGACGGCACCAAGTTCACCTGGCTCGGCAGCATTACCGACGACACCAGCCTGTGCATCACCTGGCACACCTCGCCGGTGAAGACCTGGAAGGATTTTGTCGAGAAACCGGTGACGCTCGGCGGTCAGGGACCGTCGTCGGAGCCGGATATCTTCGCGCGGCTGTATAAAAATGTGTTTGGCGCGCCGATCAAGCTGGTCGCAGGCTATCCGGGCACCAACGAGATCATGCTGGCGATGGAGCGCGGCGAGGTCGAAGGGCTGTGCGGGCTGTCGTGGAGCACCATCAAGGGCCGCCACGCCGCTTGGCTCAGAGAAAAGAAAATCAACCTGCTGGTGCAGGCCGCATTCAGGAAGGAGCCGGAGATCGGCCCTGACGTCCCCCTGGTGATGGAGCAGGCCAAGAGCGCCGAGCAGACGCAGATCCTCAAGCTGATCCTGGCCGCGCAGGAGATGGCGCGGCCGTTCGCGGCGCCGCCCGGCATCCCGGACGACCGCAAGGCCGCGCTGATTGCCGCGTTCGACGCGACGATGAAAGACCCCGAATTCCTCGCCGAGGCGAAGAAGCTCAACCTCGACGTCGCGCCGGTCGGCGCCGCGGCGCTCGACAAGCTGCTCGCCGAGCTCTACGCGACGCCAAAGGACGTGGTGAAGAAGGCGAGCGAGGCGATTACGAAGTGATTTCATGCCCTCCCTGATCGGCTCGCGCATCACCCGCCTTGAGGACGAGCCGCTGCTGCGCGGCGAGGGCCGCTTCGTCGACGACATCGCGCTGCCCGGCCTGCTGCACGTCGCGTTCGTGCGAAGTCCGCATCCGCACGCGCTGATCCGCGGCATCGACAAACAGGCCGCGCTGGATTTGCCCGGTGTTCATGCCGTGCTCACGCTCGACGACATCGCCAAGGTGATGACCAACCGCCGCATGGTTCGGGTGTCGAACTCGGGCATGCCGCTCGACAAGGCGTGGCTCTATGCACTGGCCAACGGCGAGGTCTGTTACGTCGGCGAGCCGGTGGCGCTGGTGGTGGCGGACAGCCGCTACACCGCCGAAGATGCCGCCGCCATCGTCGCGGTCGACTACGAGATTCAGCCGTTCGTCGCCGACGTACGGAAATCCGCGTCCGGCCCGCCGGTGCGCCGCGAGCTGAACACCAACGTCATTACGACCTACAAGGTGAGCTTCGGCGACACCGACGCGGTCTTCGCCAAGGCCGCGCACGTGTTCAAGCAGGAGCTGTGGCAGCACCGCGGCGCCGCGCATTCAATCGAGGCGCGCGGCACCGTTGCGGAAATCCGCGCCGCCGATGGCGGTATCACCGTCCATGCCTCGACGCAGAAGGCGCACGATCTACAGCAGACGCTGACCACGCTGCTCGACATGGACGAAAGCCTGCGCGTCGCCGCGCCCGATATCGGCGGCGGCTTCGGCGCCAAGCTCTGCGTCTATTCCGAGGATGTGGCCGTCGTCGCCGCGGCGAAGCTCCTGAACCGCTCGCTGAAATGGATCGAGGACCGCCGCGAGTATTTCACCAACGCGGTGCACGAGCGCGATCAGTATTGGGCGCTGGAGATCGCGGCCGATGCCGAGGCGCGCGTGCTCGGTATCCGCGGCAAGCTGCTGCACGACACCGGCGCCTACACGGTGCAGGACCCGAACATTCCGTACAATTCAGCGTCCACCATGAGCGGACCCTACGCGATCCCCGCGCTCAATATCGACGTCACCATAGCGATGACCAACACGACCCCGGTGTCGTCGGTGCGCGGCGCCGGTTATCCGCAGGCGTCGTTTGCGATGGAGCGGCTGCTCGACCTTGTTTCGCGCGAGATGAAGCTCGACCGCGCCGAGGTGCGGCGGCGCAACCTGATCCCGCCGCAGAAGATGCCGTACCAGAAGCCGATCAAGGCGCGCTCCGGCGTGACGATCCAATACGACAGCGGCGACTATCCGGCCTGCCAGGCGGAGGCGCTCGCGGCGATCGGCTGGGACGATTTCCGCACCCGCCAGGAGGCTGCGCTGAAGAATGGCCGCCATCTCGGCATCGGCCTGTCGCATGGCGTGAAGGGCACCGGGCGCGGCCCGTTCGAGTCAGGCCTGGTGCGCATCTCGCGCACCGGCAAGATCACGGTGTTCACCGGCGCGTCCGCGATGGGCCAGGGCCTCGGCACCGCGCTAGCGCAAATTGCGGCGAGCCAGCTTGGTGTATCCGTCGAGCAGATCAACGTGGTCGCCGGCGACACCGCAGGCGTGTCGCTCGGCCTCGGCGGCTTCGCCAGCCGGCAGACCGTCACCGCGGGCTCGTCGGTGCATCTCGCGGCAAAAGCGGTCGCCGACAAGGCGAAGAAAGTCGCAAGCCACATGCTGGAAGCGGCCGAGCACGATCTTGAACTGGCCGGTGGCGAGGTCCGCGTGGTCGGCGCGCCGCAGCTCAATGTGAAGCTCGCGGAGATCGCTCGCATCCTGCAGGGCGCGCCGGGCTACGGCTTCCCGCCCGGGGTCGATCCGGGGCTCGAAGCAAGCGTTATGCATCGCACCGATCCGCTGGCCTACGCCAACGCCTGCCACGCCGCCGAAGTGGAGGTCGACGTCGAGACCGGCGAGGTGAAAATCCTGCGTTATGTCGCGCTGCAGGACAGCGGCGTGCTGATCAATCCGATGATGGTCGAGGGCCAGGTCCATGGCGGCGTCGCGCACGGCATCGGCAACGCTTTCTACGAATGGATGGGCTACGACGACGCCGGCCAGCCGGTAACGACGACATTTGCCGATTACCTGCTGCCGACCGCGACCGAGGTGCCGATGCTGGAGACGCTCTACAAGGAGACGCCGTCGCCGCTCAACCCGCTCGGCGTGAAAGGCGTCGGCGAGGCCGGCACCATCCCGGCCGCGGCCGCGCTCATCTCCGCCGTCGAGGATGCGCTGACGCCGTTCAACGTACGCATCGGTCATGTCCCTCTGACGCCGATGAAGCTGCTGGATATGATCCGCAGCGCGGCGCAGAAGTGAATTGCAGGACATGCCGATGTCGGATGTAGGTATCCCTCGTTATCTGATCCGCGGCGGCCGCATTTACGATCACGACGGCGACGTACATCAGCCGGCCACGGCCGATTTGTTGATCAATGGCGAGACGATCGAGCGCATCGCACCCGCGATTGCTCCAGAAGCCGGCGTCGAAGTGATCGACGCCAAGGGCAAGCTCGTCATTCCCGGAATGGTGAACGCGCACTATCATTCCCATGACGTGCTGGCGAAGGGCCTGTTCGAGGAAATGCCGTTCGACGTCTGGACGCTGCACTCCAACCCCGTCAACTACGGCAATCGCTCGCAACGCGAGATACGGCTGCGCACGCTGCTCGGCGCCGCCGAGTCGCTGCGCAACGGCATCACGACCATCCAGGATTTTCTCACGGTAGTGCCACAGGACGACGCCACCGTCGACACGGTGCTGTCGGCGTACGAGGAAGCCGGCGTGCGCGTGGTGTTCGCGGTCGCGGCGCGCGACAAGGCGGCGCTCGACATCGCGCCGTTCATTCCAAAGGATTTGCCGGAATCGATCCGCCAGAAATTGGCGGGCGCCGATCGCTCTGCAAAAAGCGAGCTCGACTACGTGGCCGGACAGATCAAGCGGCTCGGCCTCAAGCCGACGCCGCGCCAAACCTGGGCGCTGGCGCCGTCGGCGCCGCAACGCTGCTCCCAGGAGTTGCTCGAAGGCATGGCCGCGCTGTCGCGCGAGCACGATGTACCGGTGTTCACGCACGTCTACGAGACACGGCCCCAGGCCGCAGCAGCGCGCGTGCAATCAGTCTCGCTGCTGAAGTCGCTGGCGGACGCCGGGCTCATGAACGAAAAGCTCAACCTCGTTCACGGCGTGTGGCTGACCTCTGACGATGTCGCGCAATTGGCCGATGCGGGTGCGCGCGTGGTGCACAATCCGATCAGCAATCTCAAGCTGAAGAGCGGCGTCGCACCGATTCTCGATCTCCATCGCGCCGGCGTCGAAGTCGCGCTTGGCTGCGATAACTACAGTTGCGCCGAGACGCAGAACATCTTCATCGCGATGCGGATGCTTTGCCTGCTGCCGGCAGTGACAAGTCCCGAACCTGGGCCGATCGATGCCGCCTACGCGTTGCGTGCCGCCACGCTCAACGGCGCACGGGCAGTCGGCATGGACGGCAAGGCCGGCGCGATCAGGCCCGGCATGGCAGCCGATCTCGCCATTCTCGATCTCAACGAACCGGCGTTTGTGCCCTTCAACAGCGCGGCGCGACAGCTCGTGTTCGCCGAGGGCGGCCGCGCGGTCGAGACCGTGTTCGTCGCCGGTAAGCCTGTGGTGCGCAACGGCAAGCTCATCACGCTCGATGAGGCAGCGCTCGCGGCCGAAGCCGCGGAGATTTCACCGGCGTTCCGGCGCGACGCCGAAGCATTGGCCAGCCGCAACAGCGACCTGATTGCGCCGCTGCTCGCTGCCAATCGAGCCGCATGGCAGGTTCCGCTTGGCTTCGAACGCTATATCGGACGAGGAAAACGCTGAGGCATGCCTTTTGCTTTTCATAAAGGCACCCATACGGAGAAACACATGATCCCGCAAAACAACCTTCACGCTTTGCTGCTGTCCGCCGCGCTGATCGCGAGCGCCGTCTCTCCAGCGGTGGCGCAAAGCTGGCCGACCCGCCCGATCACCATGGTGGTGCCGTTCGGTCCCGGCAGCGCGTCTGACACGGTGGGGCGCGTGCTGGCAGCGGGTCTCTCCGAAGTGCTCGGCCAGCAGGTCATCATCGAGAACATCGCCGGCGGCGGCAGCATGACCGGCACCGCGCGCGTCGCGAAGTCCGCGCCGGACGGCTACCAGTTTGTGTTCGCCAGTGTCGATTCCATAGCGATCGTGCCGACCATGCACAAGGCGCCGCTCTACAACAGCGCGACCGATTTCGCCGCGGTAGGGCTGGTCGTCGAGCAGCCGATCGTCCTCATCACGCGCAAGGACCTGCCGCCCAACACGATGCAGGAGTTCGCGGCCTACGTGAAAGCCAACCAGGACAAGATGCAGTTCGGCTCGTCCGGCGTCGGCTCCGGATCGCATTTCGCCTGCTCGCGGCTGAACGCGGCTCTGGGCGTCAATCCGACGCACGTGCCGTATCGCGGCTCGGGCCAGGCCATGCAGGACCTGATCGGCGGCCGGATCGATTATTTCTGCGCGCTGGGCGCCGCCGCGATGGGGCCGCTCGAAGGCGGCACCGCGAAAGCGGTCGCGCTGCTGACCGGCGAGCGCTCATCGCTGTTCCCCAAGCTGCAGACCGCGAAGGAGCAAGGCACGCCGGGCGTCGATTCTTATTTCTGGACCGCGTTCTTCTTTCCCAAGGACACGCCCGACGCCATCGTGCAGAAGCTCAACGACGCCACGACGCAGACCTTGAGCTCGCCCGCCACGCTGGAGCGGCTGAAGAAAGCCGGTGTGACCGTGATCGCGGCGGACCAGCGCTCTCCAGCGTATCTCCAGAAATTCGTGGGAACCGAAGTGGAGAAGTGGCGGGCGATGATCAAGGCGAGCGGCATCACGCTTGAGTGAATTGCGGATTTTTGTTCCGCAGTTCCGTCGTAACATTCGCACCCACTTCGCGTCTACCCCAGTAGCCGACAGACGAGGAGTTCACAATGCGAACCAATTTTCGCCATGTCACCTGCGCAAATGTCATCTGCGCAACCGGCGCCACGTTGGTCATGGGCGGCGGATCGATAAGCACCGCGGCGGCGCAGTCGTACATCACGACCGAGCCGGTCGAGACCCGCACCATCGTGCGCGAGCCACTCAACCTCACGCCGGCACAGCACCACGGTCTATCGCACCATCGTGCCGCAAGGCTGCGGCAAGCAGCCGATCGTCAGGGAGCGCGTCGTCACCGAGACGATGGGCGCGGCGACGCGCGACCGCGTGGTGGTCGATCCGGCGCCGCGTCAGAGGGTGATCGTCGATCAGTGGGGACGTGAGCGCGTTGTGACCACACCGACCGAGGTCGACTACGTGGTGGGCGACCGCATCCCGGCGACGGCGCAGCTCTCGGCGTTCCCGGAACGGGTCGTGCGCGAGGTGCCGGCGTTCGGCAACTACCGCTACATGGTCGTCAACGACCGCATCGTGACGGTCGACCCCGCCACCAACACGGTGGTCCAGGTGATCGATCGCTAACCGCTGCAACCCAAGGAATCAAAGCAAGCCCTCCGTTCGCGGAGGGCTTGTTGCGTTTATTGCGCCTTGATACCGGCGTCCTTGACGACCTTGCCCCACTTGGCCGTCTCGCTGGCGATGAACGCGCCGAACTCGGCCGAAGACATGCGCACTACCTCGGCGCCGTCGGCCGCGAACTGCTTTTGCAGCTCCGGCCCATCCTGAATCTCAGTTAGTTCCTTGTACAGCCTGGCAATGATCGGCTCAGGCGTGCCGGCCGGCGCGACCAAGCCGTACCAATTGGCGCATTGATAGCCGGGCACACCGGCCTCATCGATGGTCGGCACCTCGGGCAGTGCGGCGCTGCGCTTCAAGGCGCCGACGCCGAGCGCGCGCATCTTGCCGGAACGCAGATGCGCGATGGTCGTGGGCACCGAGCCGAACGCCATGTGGGTGTCGCCGCCCATCACGTCGATCAACGCGGGCGCTCCGCCGCGGAACGGCACGTGCAGGATGTCGACGCCGGCCATCTGCTTGAACAGCTCGGGGCCCAGGTGCATGAATGTACCGATTCCGGATGAGGCGTATTTCAGATCGCCCGGCTTGGCTTTGGCGAGCGCCAGCAGGTCTTTGAGCGATTGCGCCGGCAAGCCCTTGTTGATCCCGAGCACGTTCGGCGCGGTGCCGAGGATCGCGACCGGCGCGTAAGCCTTCAGCGCATCGTAGGGCATCTTGTAGAGGTGCGGGTTCACGGTGATCGCGGACGACACGATCATCAGCGTGTGGCCGTCCTTCGGCGCATTGACCACGATCTCGCCGGCGATAATGCCGCCAGCGCCGGTGCGATTCTCCACCACGAACTGCTTGCCCAGCCGTTCGCTGAGCTGCGCCGCGACGATGCGGCCGATCAGATCGTTGGCCGCGCCCGGTGCGAACGGGACGATGATCCGCACCGGCTTGGTGGGATAGTCCTGCGCGGTGGCGCTCGTCGTGAAAGCGAGCAAGAGGCTCGCAACATTGAGCAGCAGAGAGCGCAACCTCGGCATGCTATCCTCCCCGACTTCTTGCGGTAAGCCTATCGAACCGTAGCCCGCTATCATTCCAGAATGCGTAGAAATGACAGGGCGCGGCATCATTCCGGTTTGATCTTGCCTTCCTTCACCACCCGTTCCCACTTGGCCATTTCCTTCACCATGAAGGCGCCGAATTCCGTGGAGCTCATCGGCCAAGCCTCCGCGCCACGGGCGGAAAGCTGCTTGCGGCCTTCCGGTGAATCCAAGACTGCCGTGATCTCCCGGTGCAGCTTGTCGACGATGTCGGCAGGCGTGCCGGCCGGCGCCACAATGCCGATCCAGTTCGAGACGTCGTAGCCGGGCACACCGGACTCGTCGATGGTGGGCAGTTCCGGTAGCAACGTGCTGCGCTTGAGCGCGCCGACACCCAGCCCCTTGAGCTTGCCCGAACGGATGAACGGCGAGGTCGTGATCGTGGTCGCGAACGCCACCTTGGTGTGGCCGGCGACCACATCGACCATCGCCGGGCCGCCGCCCTTGAACGGCACGTGCAGCATGTCAATGCCGGCCATCAGCTTGAACAGCTCCGAGCCCAGGTGCATGAAGCTGCCGACGCCGGCCGTGGCATAGGGCACTTCGCCAGGCTTTGTCTTGGCGAGCACGACGAGCTCCTTGACCGACTTCACCGGCAGTTCGGGATTGATCACCAGCACGACCGGCGCGGTGGCCAGGAACGCGACCGGCGTGAAGGCCGCCACTGGATCGTACGGCAGCTTGTAGAGCCAAGGATTGACCGCGTTGACGATCGAGACGACCAGCAGTGTATAGCCATCCTTTGGCGCGTTCGCCGCGATCTCCGAGCCGACGACGCTGGCCGCTCCGGTGCGGTTATCGACCACGAACTGCTTGCCAAGCCGATCGCTGAGCTGCGCCGCGACCAGGCGGCCGACCGTATCGTTGACGCCGCCAGCCGGGAACGGAACGATCACCCTGACAGCTCGATTGGGATAGTCCTGCGCGGCGGCGCTCGCCGCGAGCGCCAACAGCACGCCGGCGGTCTTGAGGAACAGTGAGTGCAGTGCCACGGGTCACCTCTTCACGCTGTTCGATGGGCTATTCCGACCTGCAATTCCTCCAGAACATTTCCATGCGAGCTCAATGCGCTCCTTTTCAGATTACTGCGCCTTGATGCCGGCTTCCTTGACGACCTTGCCCCACTTGGCGAGCTCGCTCGCCTGGAAGACGCCGAACTCGGCGATCGACATGCGGGCGATCTCGGCGCCGGCGGCGTCGAACTGCTGCCGCGCCTTCGGAGAGTTCTGGATTTCGCCGATCTCCTTGTGCAACCGCTCCACGATCGCGGGCGGCGTGCCCGCGGGCGCGACCAAGCCGATCCAGTTCGCCGCCTCGTAAGGCACGCCGGCCTCATTGACGGTCGGCACATCGGGCAACGCGGGACTGCGCTGCTTGCCGCCGACCGCGAGCGCACGGACCTTGCCGCTGCGCAGATGCGGCATGGTCGAGGCGGTCGAGCCGAACGTCACCTTGGTGTTGCCACCCATGAGATCGACCATGGCCGGGGCCGTACCCTTGAACGGCACGTGCAGCATGTCGATGCCGGCGGCCATCTTGAACAGCTCGCCGCCGAGATGCACGAAGGTGCCGATTCCCGACGAGCCGTATTGAATAGCGCCCGGCTGCTGCTTGGCGAGCGCGATTAGCTCCTTGATCGACTGCGCGGGCAACCCCGGATAGACCGCGACCACGTTCGGCGCGGTGACGATCATCGAGATCGGCGAGAATGCTTTCACCGGCTCGAACGGCAGCGTGTAGAGCCATGGATTGACCGCGGTGGCGAGCGACACGATCAGCAGCGTGTGGCCGTCCTTCGGCGCGTTGGCCACGATCTCGGCGCCGATGATGCCGCCGGCGCCACCGCGGTTATCGACGATGAACTGCTTGCCAAGCCGCTCCGACAGTTCGGCGGCGATGATGCGCCCGACCTGATCGTTGAAGGCGCCGGCCGGGAACGGCACCACGATCCGCACCGGCTTGCTGGGATAGTCCTGCGCTATGGCAGATGTCGTGAGTGCGAGCAGGAGACCGGCGGCGGACAGCAATAGAGAGCGCAACCTCGGCATGACGTTCCCTCCCGGGCTTCTCGTTCCTGGAAGGATAGCCGCCATCCTCACCGCTGTCATTCCGGGGCGCGAGCGAAGCTCGCGAACCCGGAATCCATAATCACCACCGGGAGTATGGATTCCGGGTTCGGCCCTTCAGGCCGCCCCGGAATGACGGAGGAGAGACTTACGCCTTCGCTGCCTTCATTCGTTTCGCGGCATCGAGAGCGGCCAGCACGATGCCCTGGTAGCCGGTGCAGCGGCACAGGTTGCCGGAGATGGCGACGCGCACCTCGCGCTCGGTCGGATCGGGATTGTCGCGCAGGAACTCGAGCAACGTGGTCAGCATGCCCGGGGTGCAGAAGCCACACTGCAAACCATGGTTGTCGCGGAACGCCTCCTGCAAGGGATGCAGCTTGTCGGGCGACGGCGCGATGCCCTCGACGGTGAGAATTTCGTGGCTATCGGCCTGCACTGCCAGCATCAGGCACGAACGCGCCGAGCGGCCATCGAGCAAAATAGTGCAGGCGCCGCAAACGCCGTGCTCGCAGCCCAGATGCGTGCCGGTCAGGCCGAGTTCGCCGCGCAGGAAATCGGCGAGCGTGAGCCGCACCGGCGTTTCCTTGGTGTATTTCTTGCCGTTGACGGTGACGGAGATGGTGCGCGCGGTGCTCACTCGATCACCTCGTCGGCCTGGGCCTGCAGCGTCAGCGGAACGGTGATACCCGGCGCCTTGGCGGTCTTGAGATTGATTACGAACTCGAATTTGCTGGACCGGATGACCGGCAGGTCACCCGGCTTCTCGCCTTTGAGTATCCGTCCCGCGTAGACGCCAGCCTGGCGATAAGCGTCAGACTGGCTGGACGCGTAGCTAAGCAGGCCGCCAGCCACAGCGAACTCGGTCAGGCCATAGATTGCCGGCAACCGATGGCGAGCTGCCAGCGCCACGACGCGTTCCCGGTGGGAGTTGAACAATGGGCCTGCCCCAACGAACAACGCACCGGCGCCCCGCTGCAGGAAAACCGCAAAGGCGGCCTCGAGTTCGCGGTCGCTGCCAACCTCCACAATGACGAGTTGCTGGCCGATCGTCTGCGCCGCCGCCTGCACCTCCCTGAGCTCCGCAGCGGTGTTCGGAAGGCTCGGGTTCGTCAGCACGGCAATCGCCCTTGCTTCGGGAACGAGCTGGCGCAGCAGCTCCAGGCGCTTTGCCCCGAGAGCGGAACTGAAAAAGACCACGCCCGTGATATTGCCGCCTGGCCGGTTGAGGTTCGCCACCAGGCCATCCCTGACTGGATCACCGCCGGTCGCAAACACAATCGGCACAGTCTTGGTTGCGGGCATGGCCGCGAGCGCCGACGCGTTGTTTGCTACGATCACGGCCACCGGCTGGCGGATCAGATCATTCACCAGAGCCGGCAGACGATCCTCTTGATTGTGCGCATAACGATATTCAATCGCGACGTTCTGACCCTCGACGAAGCCGGCTTCCTTTACGCCCTGCCGGAACGCAGTAACGAGATTCTCGAATGGCGTAAGCGAGGTGCTGCGGAGGAAGCCGATCACCGGCATCGCCTGCTGCGCGCTTAGCGGCAACGGCAACGCGGCCGCCGCCGCCGCGCCACCAATCAATGAAATGAATGCGCGGCGCGACCCCCACCCTACCCTCCCCCGCAAGCGGGGGAGGGATAAGGAAGGGGATGTGATGGCATCGCGGCGGCGCATCAATGCACCTTGTTCCACGGCGCGTTGTCTGCGAGCCCCGCGGCCTTCTCTAGCGCGCGGCGCGACAACACCGCGGCGAGATGCTGCCGATATGACGGCGAAGCGTGGATGTCCTCGATCGCCTCGATCGCGCGGCAGCTTTCGCAGGCCTTGCGGAACAGGTCCGAGCTCGCCGTCTGGCCGGTGATCGCCTGCTCGACGTCGCGCGCACGTACCGGCGCGACCGCGACGCCGCCGATCGTCACCGAGGCGCGCGAGATTTTTCCGCCGTTGAGTTCGAGAAGCGCGGCCGCCGACACGATCGCAAAGTCGCCGTGCCGCCGCGAGAACTCGATGAACGCCGCTTTGTGCCCCGCTGCCCACAACGGCAGGCGCAGCGCGACGACGATCTCGTTCAATTCAATCGACGGCGTCATGAAGGCGACAGGAAAATCCGCAAAGGCGATCTCGCGCTGGCCGTTCGGCCCCGCCACCACCACCGTGGCGTCATGCGCGGCGGCTACCGAAACAAGCTCCGCCGCCGGATCGAGGTGGCACAGCGACCCGCCGATGGTGCCGCGGTTGCGAGTCTGGCGATGGCCGATGTGCATTACCGCCTGATGCAGCAGCGGGCATTTCGCCTTCACCAGATCGGAATATTCGAGGTCGCGCTGGCGCGTCATGGCGCCGATCTCCAGCGTGCCGCCGATCTCCTTGATGCCGGAGAGACCCTCGACGCGGTTGAGGTCGATCACGTGGTCCGGCAGCACGAAGCGCATGTTAAGCATCGGCATCAGCGACTGGCCGCCGGCCAGGAGCTTGGCGTTATCCAGACTGCCCAACAGCGAGACCGCTTCCGCGACGGTTTTTGGATCGTGGTACTGGAACGGAGGCGGCTTCATTTCGGACCCGAACAGAGACTAGACTGAGTATAGGGAACCCGCGCGGCATTCAGCAACGACCGCGGCGCCGCAACCGGAGAGACGCCATGAGGGCCGCAAAAAGCGTGCTGATCGTGGGCGGCGGCATGTCCGGCATGACCCTGGGCGCCGGGCTCAAGCGCGCCGGCATCGATTGCGAGATCGTGGAAATCCGTCCGGAATGGGCGGAGCCCAGCACCGGCATCTCGCTGCAGGGACCCGCCTTGCGTGCGTTGCGGACCGTCGGACTGCTCGACCGCTGCATCGAGCGCGGCTTCGGCTATTCGCAGTTCAAGGCCTGCGACGCCAATGGCAACGTCACCGGCACGGTCGAGCTGCCGAGCCTGCTGGGTCCCGGTTATCCGGCCACCATCGGGATCATGCGCTACGCGGTGCACACAGTGCTGGCCGACGAGCTTGCCGCGCAGAAGGTGCCGCTGCGGCTCGGCCTGAGCGTCGAGACGCTGACGCAGGATGACAGCGGCGTCGACGTGACCTTCACCGACGGCACGCATGGCCGCTACGACCTGGTGGTGGGGACCGATGGCGCGAACTCGCGAGTCCGCGAGCTGCTATTCGGGCCGAAGCACCAGCCCTACTACACGGGACAGGTGAACTGGCGCGCGACGGTGAGCCGGCCTCCGGACGTGCTGTGCCGTCATTCCTATTTCGGGCCGACCAACAAGTCCGGCTTCAACCCGATCTCGCAGACCGAGATGTATGTCTACATCCTGCAAAACATTCCGGAGAAGCCGCGCTGGGATCCGGAGGAGTGGCCGGGCATCATCCGCGGCCTGCTGGCGGAATTCGGCGGCGCGCTCGGCCGCGCACGTGATGAAATTGTCGACCCCGACCAGCTCATCTGCCGGCCGGTCACGTCGCTCATGATGCCGCCGCCGTGGTACCGCGGCCGCGTCATCATCATCGGCGATGCCGCGCACACCACGACACCACAACTGGCGAGCGGCGCCTCGATCGCAATCGAAGATTCGATCCTGCTGACGATGCTGCTGCAATCCGATCAGCCGATCGCAGCGGTGCTCGAAAATTTCATGCGCCGCCGCTACGAGCGCTGCCGGATGATCGTCGAAAACTCCGAACAGCTCGGCGAATGGGAGAAAAACCCCAACGCACCGGACGTCGACGTAGTCGGCACCATCGACCGTTCCTACAAGGCGCTGGCGCAGCCGATCTGACGGAGCACCCCATGCAACGCTGGATCGCCGCCGGTTTGTTCACGACCCTGCTGGCGGTTCCCGTGCATGCGCAGACCGCAGTGGATTTCTATCGCGGCAGGACCGTGACGCTGATCGTCGGCTATAGCGCAGGTGGCGGCTACGACACCTACGCGCGCATCCTCGCCCGCCACATCGGCAGGCACATTCCCGGCCAGCCCGCCGTGGTGGTGCAGAACATGCCCGGTGCGGGCTCGCTGCGCGCCGCGAATTACCTGTTCAACGTTGCGCCGAAGGACGGCAGCGTGTTCGGCATGTTCAGCCGTGGCATGGCGATGGAGCCGCTGATTGGCCAGAGCGCCACGCAGTTCGACTCCCTGAAATTCACCTGGCTCGGCAGCGGAACCGAGGAGGCCAGCGTGTTCGTGCTGTGGCACGCCGCGCCGGTGAAGACATGGGAGGACATGCTGAAGACGCCGTTCAGCGTTGGTGGTGAAGGCTCCGGCTCCGATCCCGACGTCTATGCCTCGCTCTTGAAGAACAGCTTCGGCGCCAGGCTGCGGCTTATCACCGGCTATCCCGGGACCGCGGAGATCGCGCTTGCGCTGGAGCGCGGCGAGATGGACGGCCGCGCAAGCTGGTCGTGGTCGAGCCTCAAGTCGCTGAAGCCCGATTGGATTGCGCAGAAAAAGGTGAACCTGCCGATCCAGCTCAACCTCAAGAAGAATCCGGAATTGCCGGACGTGCCGCTGATCATGGAATTCGCCAAGAACGACCGGCAGCGCGCCAGCCTGAAGATCATTCTCAGCCGCCAGACGATGGGGCGGCCTTTCATCGCGCCGCCCGGCTTGCCCGACGACCGCAAGGCTACGTTGCGCGCAGCGTTTGACGCCACGATGAAGGACCCGGAATTCGTTGCTGAAGCGAAAGCGCGCGGCCAGGAGGTCAATCCCGTCAGCGGCGAAGCGATCGACAGACTGCTTTCGGAACTTTACGCCACGCCGAAAGATGTAGTGGAAGAAACCAAGCAGGCCATCGCCGGACAGTAGAAATCGGAAGGAGGATTGCATGGGTCAGGTCGTCACGTTTTCCCAGCTCCCGGCAAGCCCGATCGCGGACGGCATCGCCTGCGCGCCGATCAAGGCCGACGTCAAGGAGATGGCCGCCGAGCTCGTGCAGATCGCGCCGGGCAAGCGCTGGACCGACACCGCGCCGCGCGGCTCCGACCTCTACCTGTTCATGCTGAACGGCGCCGCGACAATCGCGGCGGCGGGCGACGAGCGCCGGATGCCGACCCAGGCCTTCGCGACAATCCAGGAAGGCACGGAGTTCACGGTCAACAATGCAACGACCGCGCCGGCCGACCTGGTGAAGGTGATCGCGCCGCCGCACCCGGAAGGCCGCTCGCTGAACGGCTTTGCCGACGGCCTCTCGGTGATCGAGCGCGGCCACGCGCCAGTGAAGATATTGCCCCAGGACCACAAGACGCGGCTCTATTTTGTGGACAAGGAGGCTGCGCACTCCGAGCGCGGTCACGCCATGATCGTAATCTATGACAAGGACACGCTGACCTCGATGCACATGCACCCCAACGCGGAGAGCATGTTCGTGGTGCTCGACGGCGCGATCCAGTTCACCGTCAATGGCATGCCCGAGGTGGTGAAACCGGGCCAGGCCGCGATCTTCGGCTCCAACGACCGGCATGGGCTGCGCACTGCGGACGGCGTCACGGCCGCGAGCTTTTTGGAGTTTCACATTCCGGCAGCTTACACGACGGTGTACGGGTAAGGATGCACGTCCCCCTGATCCGTCACCCTGAGGCGCCCGCGCGTAGCTACAACCACCGCTGTCATCGTCCGCGCAAGCGGACGATCCAGTACCCACGGTAAAGGGCTGCGTTTATTGGATGCCCGCTTTCGCGGGCATGACACCGAGTGTGTGGGAATGCGCAAACACTACTTCTCGACCCGCATCTCGTCGCGCGCGGCTTTCACCGCCTTGATGATATTCTGGTAGCCGGTGCAACGGCAGAGGTTCGACGACAGCACGTCGATCAGTTCCTCGTCGCCGATGTCGGGCCGCTGCTCCAGCGTGTTGACGGCCAGCATCAGGAAACCGGGCGTGCAGAAGCCGCATTGCAGGCCGTGGTGCGCGATGAAGGCGCGCTGCAGCGGATGCAGCCGCCGGCCATCGGCCAGTCCTTCCACGGTGCGGATATCCTTGCCGTCCGCCTGCACAGCGAACATCAGGCACGAGCGCACTGCCTCGCCTTCGACGATGACCGTACAGGCGCCGCACACGCCGTGCTCGCAGCCAATGTGCGTGCCGGTCAGCCCGCATTCGTCGCGGATCGTGTCGACCAAGGTGCGACGCGGCTCGACGCGAACCGGATAGCCGCGGCCGTTGACGGTGAGCGTGATGTCGATCTTCTTGGTCATTTCACTTCGGCAAAAACTCACCAAACTTCTCACGCACCAGCATCTCAACTTCGGCGCTGACCCGCACCTCGCGCGGGAACGTGTCGCGGCGGCCGAACGGCTTGCAGGCGTCGATCACGACGCGGGCGTTGCGCGGGTCCTTCTCCGAATAGGCCATCGGATCGAGCGCCGACGACCAGCAGCCGCGCAGCACCTCCATGCCCTCGCGCGGATCGAACCGCGTGCACATCGCCCAGATCACCTTGTCGATGTCGGCGGGATTGATGTCCTCGTCGACCACGACGACGAAACGGTTCACGTAGGCGCCGGCGTGGCACTGCGAAGCGATCAGGCCAGCCTGCTTGGAATGGCCGGCGTACATCTGCTTGATCGACACGGTGAGCCAGAGCCGGCTGCCGCCGGCGGCGTGCGACCATACACCCCTTACCTCCGGCACGCCCGCCGCCTCGAGCTGGTTCCACACCGCTCCGGAGCGGTACGAGCCGCGATAGAACGAGTCGTCGTCGGGCGGAATGCCGGGGATCGCGCCGAGCAGGATCGGGTTGTCGCGATACATCATCGTCTCGATGCGGATCACCGGCTCCTTCTTCAGGCCGCCGGCGTAATAGCCGGTCCACTCGCCGAGCGGACCTTCGTCGCGCTTGTCGTTCGGATGGATGAAGCCCTCGAACGCGATCTCGGCATGCGCCGGGATCGGCAGACCCGTCTTCGGCCCCATGATGACCTCGACAGGCTCGCCGAGCAGGCCGCCGGCCGCGTCGTATTCGTTCTTGCCGTGCGGGATTTCGAGGCCGGCAATCATGAACAATGCCGGATGCATGCCGCACACCACCGCGACCGGGCACGGCAGCCCGCGCTCGTGATACTTGCGCTGGATCATGTCGCCGTGCTTGCCCTTGGAGCACATCACGGTGGCGACGTTCTTGTCGTGCGCCTGCACGCGATAGGCGCCGTAGTTGATCCAACCGGTGTCGGGATCCTTCATCACCACCATGTCGCCGGTGCCGATGTAATAGCCGCCGTCGTGCTCGTGCCACTTCGGCACCGGGATCCTGAACAGGTCGATGTCGTCGCCGGTCTTGACGTTCTCCAGCAGCGCGCCGTTCTTCACCTCGACCGGCGGGAAAGTCTTCGCTTCTTTCATGTAGCGCCGCCAGTGCTTGACCAGTTCGATTTCGCTGCCGTCCGCCGGATTACCCATCGTCATGTTGATGCGGCGGTTCGATGTGAGGATGTTGGCGAGGATGCGGAAGCCCTTGGGGTATCCGGGAATGTCGTCGAACAGCACCGCCGGGTTGCCGATCTTGCGCTGATAGATGTCGACGATGCCGCCGATCTCGCGCTCGCGCTCGGCGCCGCTGATGTGCGTCACCTCGCCGGCCGCTTCCATCTCGGCGAGCCAGACCCGCAGGTCCTGCTTCGACGCGTTGGTCTTGGCAGCCGCGCGGCGCGGATCGACATTCTCGTTCATGGCGGCGCTCCTCGAACTCTCTCCGCCTCATCCTGAGGAGCGCACGCAGTGCGCGTCTCGAAGGATGGGGCGTTGTCGCATTGTATCTGTCGAATTCCATTTCCGCCTCTGTCTTCCCTTGTCATTCCGGAATGCTTAGCCAACGCTCCGCCGCCCGGATTTGAAAGGCGCCGGGCCCGCCTTCCTTGCAAATTGCGCTCCCGAAAGAGTGAGGGTGGCGCGGGACGCCAGGGTCCGGGTGGACCCACGGGCCTCGATGCGTCGCCGCACCGAGGCGTAGTGGTAAGTGCCGCAAGTCCGCCGTTTCCTCAGCGTCCCGCGCGCGGTGTTTGAGGCTTGCTCCGTGAGACCCCCGGTGGTCGGACTGTTTCAGGACCCCTCACGCTGTGGCGCGCTTCCTTGGGGCCTTAACCACCGCTGTGGGACCTCAATGCGACCTGCCCGTTGGCGCGGGGTTACGATCGCATTGCCAAGGGTCCCGCTGTTGCGAAGCTGTCGCTACGGGACCTCACGGCTTGGGCCGCCTGGGCGGGGTGTACGTTCTGCACCCCTCATTTCGCATTCCCAGGCCACCGCCCCCGATCCGCAACGACTGACGCGGCCGCGCCCCTCACGTGGATCGAGACGGAGCCACGATAAATCCGCCCGCAGGGGGCGGGGATAAGTTCTCACGAAAATGTGATTATATTCCTTGGCGAGACCGGGCGCGCATTCAGCCGCGCCGCGCCGCCTTGATTGCAGCGACGTCGATCTTCTTCATCGTCATCATCGCCTCGAACGCGCGCTTTGCCTCATCGCCGCCGGCCGCCATCGCTTCAGTAAGGACACGCGGCGTGATTTGCCACGACACGCCCCACTTGTCCTTGCACCAGCCGCACGCGCTCTCCTGGCCGCCATTGCCGACGATGGCGTTCCAATAGCGATCCGTCTCGGCTTGATCGTCGGTGGCGATCTGGAACGAGAAGGCTTCACTATGTTTGAACGCGGGACCGCCGTTGAGGCCGATGCAGGAGACGCCGGCAACCTTGAATTCGACGACTAGCACATCGCCCTTCTTGCCGGATGGGAAGTCGCTGGGCGCACGTTGGATGGCACCCACCGCGCTGTCGGGAAAGATCTCGGCATAAAAGCGGGCCGCGGCCTCGGCATCCTTATCGTACCAGGCGCAGATCGTATTCTTTGCCATTGCATGTCCTTTCGCTTTGAAGCCCCCTCAATTGCTATCCATTCGTTTCAAGATAGGGAGCCCAATCGCTGTTCTCCACCTGGAGGAAGGGCTCGTTTCGCGATGGTCATGGGTGCAAATCAATACGGCACCTTGTCCGGCTTGGCGTGCCACAGCTTGAACACCTTCAGCGCCTCATCGGCGCCCAGTCTCCGCATCGGCAGCTTGCGCCTGTCGAGCGGCGCCGCAACTTCCTCATAGATTGCGTCGTCGTCGAAGCCGATCGCGGCGGCGGCGGCGCGGTCGTTGGCGTAAACGATCTCCTTGATGCGAGCCCACCACGCCGTGCCAAGGCACATCGGGCACGGCTCGCAGCTCGTGTAGAGCACCGCGCCGTCCAGTACATGCGTGCCAAGCGTCTTGCATGCATTTCGGATCGCGACCACCTCCGCGTGCGCGGTCGGATCGCCGGCCGGCACCACTTGGTTGACGCCCTCGCCAATGATCCTGCCGTCCTTCACCACGACGGCGCCGAACGGCCCTTCATCCGACTGCGCGCACGACGCGGACAGCTCGATGGCGCGGCGCATGAAGGTGAGGTCATCACTCATGACGCAATCTCTCCCGGCCTCATCCTGAGGAGCATTGCGAAGCAATGCGTCTCGAAGGATCGAGGCCGCCCCATCCTTCGAGACGCGGCCTGCGGCCGCTCCTCAGGATGAGGCGGAGTGAGAGTGTCGCCTTATCTTCTCGCATCCAAAATCGCCTTCAGCTTCTGTGGCGTTACCGGCAGCGCGGTGATCGCGCCGGGGATGCCGATCGCGTTGTCGATCGCCGACGCGATCGCACCGCCGACACCATTCACGCCGCTTTCGCCCGCCCCTTTGATGCCCAGCGGGTTGAGCGGGCTCGGGTGATCCTCGGTCAGAATGATCTCGACGTCAGGCGTCTCGCGGGCGGTCGGCAGCAGATAGTCGGCGAACGTGACGGCGAGCGGATCGCCGCGCTCGTTGTAGGTGAACTCCTCGTAGAGCGCGCCGCCGAGCCCCTGCGCCAGCCCGCCGGCGATCTGGCCCTTCACCAAGGTCGGATTGATCGCGCGGCCGATGTCATAGGCGATGACGTAGCGCAGCACCTTCACGCCGCCGGTCGCCGGATCGACCTTCACCACTGCGAGATGATTGCCATAAGGGTAGACCTGATGGTCGGCGAAGAACCAGCCTTCCGCCGACAAACCCGGATCGCGGCCGTTAAGCGACTTCGACGTGTTGGACAGCGCCGCCGCGATCTTGCCCAGGCTGATCGACGGCCCGCCCGGATTGTCGCGTCGGATCACCTCGCCGTTGACGATGTCGAGTGCATCGGGGGGAGCCTGCAGCAGCTCGCCCGCGACGTCGAGCGCCTTGGCGCGCACCTTGAGCGCTGCCTCGTGCGTTGCCGACGCCGTCATTACCGTGGCGCGCGAGGCGTGCGCGCCGATGCCAAACTCGATCCGCTCGGTGTTGCCGCGGATCACGCGCATCTTCTTGTAGTCGGCGCCCAGCGTCTCGGCGGCGACCTGCCCCATCACCGTCTCGAAGCCCTGGCCGATCGAGGAACCGCCAGTGATCACCTCGACCATGCCCGACGTGTCGACCTGGATGCGCACGCCGTCGACCGGGCCGAGACCCGCTTTCTCGACGAACATCGCCAACCCGACGCCGACCATCTCCCCGTTCTCGCGGCGCTTTGCCAGATCGGCGTTGAGCTCGTCCCATTTGACGTGATCGAGCAGCTTGTCGAGCAGCTTGTGGTAGTCGCCGCTGTCGAAATGGATTTCCTCGCCGAGCGCCTCGAGCGGCCGTTTGAACGGCATCTCGTCGACCCGCACCGCGTTAAGGCGGCGCACGTCCATCGGATCGAGACTGAGCTTGTGCGATATGGCGTCGATCAGCCGCTCTCGCACGAAGGTTGTCTCGAAGCGGCCGGGCGCGCGGTAGGTCGCAGCCGGCGTCTTGTTGGTGAGCCGGAAATGACACACCGCGCGGTAGGCGCCCGGCACACGGTACGGCCCCGGCAGCACGCCGCAGGTCATCATCGCGACGCGTGTCGCGTGGGTGCGCACATAGGCGCCGTTGTCATGGTGGATCACGTCGTCGATCGCCAGGATTTCGCCCTGCTCGGTGCAGGCGGCGCGGATTTTGTGGTGCTGGTTGCGCGAGTGGTTGGCGGCGATCAGGTGCTCGCGGCGGTCCTCGATCCATTTCACCGGGCGGTCGAGACGCATCGCCGCGACGCATACCAGTACGTCCTCGGGATAAAGTTCGCCGCGGATGCCGAAGCCGCCGCCGACGTGGGACTCGAAGCACGACACCGACGACGGCGGCCGGCCGAGCATGCGCGCGATCAGTTCCTTGTTCCGGTGCGGCACCTTGGCGGCGCCGTGCAGTTCCAGCATGTCGCGCGAAGCGTCGTAGCGGCCGAGTGCGCCGCGCGTCTCCAGCGGCACGCCGGAGTGGCGGCCCGAGGTCAGGTCCAATTCAACGATCGTGTGCGCGGACGCGAACACTGCGTCGACGTCGCCGTAGCCCTGCGTGAGGAAGGCGGCTTCGGTGTCGCGGCCGGGCGAGAACTCGCCGGGCTCGGCGCGAGCATCGAGCAGCGGCGGCAATTCCTCGATCTCGACCGCGACCAGTTCGGCCGCATCCTCGGCAATATACGGGTCTTCCGCGAACACCGCGGCGATCGGCTCGCCGACATAACGCACCTTGTCCGTGGCCAGCACCGGCTGGCGGTACGGCGCGAGCTTCTCGATCGGCCCCTCGCGGAAATCGATCGAGCCGATGTCGTCGATGTCTTTCGCGGTCCACACCGCGACCACGCCCGGCAGCGCGCGCGCTTCGCTCGCATCGATCGCAACGATGCGGCCGTGCGCGTGATTGGAGCGCACCATCCGCATGTGAAGCTGGCGGGCGAAATTGATGTCGGCGGCAAAACGGCCTTTGCCGGCGACCAGCGGCGGATCCTCTAGCCGCTCGACCGGCATGCCGATCCATTTGGTGGCGGCGCTGTCACTCATGATCGCACCAAGACCTCTTCATCGAAACGCCCTGTCACGCGCCTGCTCCAATGCGCGGCGCGTCAGCCCCAGCACCAGCTCGCGGCGGTAGCCCGCACTGATGTGCTGATCGTCGAGCGGCTCCACCTTCTTCGCCGCGATCTCGGCAGCGAGCGTGAATGCATCCGACGTCGGATGCCGGCCTTTCAGTGCGTATTCCGCTTCGACGATGCGACGCGGCGAGGCCTCCGCGCCGCCGATCGCAATGCGCGACTCCGCGATCGCGCCATCCTCCTGCAAGCGATAGATCACCACCGTCATCGCGATGGCGAAATCGCCGGCGCGGCGGCTGAACTCGGCAAATCCGAAGCGCACGTCCGGCCGCAACATGGGCAGGCGCACCTCGGCGAGCAATTCGTCCTCGTCGAGCGCGGTGGTCATCAGCCCCTTGAAGAACTCCGGCGCGGGGATGAGCCGCACGCCGCGCGTTGAGATCGCCATCATCTCCGCATCGAGACACGCCGCGACCGCGCACCATTCGGAGGCCGGATCGGCGTGCGCAATCGAGCCGCAGAATGTGCCGCGGGTACGGATCGGGCGATGCGCGATGTGATGCGCGACCTCGGCGAGCAATTGCCCGAGCGGGCCTTCCGTGGCCTGCTTTTCGAATGCGGCGTGACGCACCGTGGCGCCGATGAACAGCCGGCCGTCCTGCACCGCGAGCCGGTCAAGGCCGGCGACCCCGTTGATGTCGATCAGATGGCCCGGCCGCGCCAGGCGGAACGCCATGGTCGGCACCAGGCTCTGCCCACCGGCCAGCACACGGCCGTCATCGGGAGCAAGCTCCGCGAGCAGCGCGACGGCCTCCTCGACGGTTTTCGGCGCGTGGTACTGGAATGGCGCGGGCTTCATCGTCGCCGCGCAGCATAGGGCTGGGAGCCATGCGCTTCAACGCTGGCGGAACGCGCCGCCCAGGCGATATGCTCCGCGCGCTCGCGGACCCCACGAAAGGCGCAATCGATGCCCGATATCCTGACCAAACAGGACGGCCCTGTCCTGCACATCACGATCAACCAGCCCGACCGCGGCAATGCCGTCACCGACGACATGGTGCGGGAACTGACGCGCCTGATCGGCGAGGCGCCGAAAACGTCAGACATCGTGGTGCTGCGCGGCGCCGGCAAGGACTTCTGCGTCGGCCGCGCCGGCATGGGCGCACGGCCCGAGGTCGAGCCGACCGCGTTCGCGCGGCGCAACTTCTCCGACGTGGTGTTCGACGCCTACGGCGCGATGCGCAACTGCCCGATCCCGATCATCGCCGTGGTGCAGGGCGGCGCGCACGGCTTCGGCTGCGCTATTGCGGCGGCCTGCGACATCACGCTGGCGAGCGACAAGGCGACATTCTCGGTGCCGGAAATGGCGCACCAGATCATGCCGACCATGGTGATGTCGTCGTTCGTCGACCGCGTGCCGCGCAAGGCGATGGCCTACCTGGTCTACTCGATGTTCGAGGTGTCGCCCGAGCGCGCGCTGTCCTACGGCATCGTCAGCGACGTGGTGCCGGCGGCGCAGCTTGAAGCCACCGTGAGCAAGCTGCTCGCTGCGATGCTCAAGGCGCCGACAATCTCGCTGCGCAGCGCCAAGGAGTACATCCGTACCGGACCCGACATGCCGGTCGCCGGCGCGATCGAATACGCGCGCAATTTGCATGCCACCATCAACTCCGCGGCGGAGATCAGAAAGCCGCGAGGATGATGAGACGACGGGACTTCATCACGCTGTTCGGTGGCGCAGCGGCGTTCGCTGCGCCGCGTGTCGCACGCGCGCAGGATCGCGTGCGACGCATCGGCGTGCTGATGCCGTTTGCCGAGAGCGACCCGGAATCACAGACCCAGATCGCGGCGTTCCGGGAAGAACTTCAGAAAATCGGGTGGACGGAAGGCCGCAACATTCGGATCGACCCGCGCTGGGGGCGCGACGCGGAGTCGAGGCAACGATTCGTGAAAGAGCTCGTCGCGCTGCAGCCCGACCTTATTCTTTCGCAAAGCACACCCATCACTGCGGCGCTGCTGCAACAAACGCGCACCATCCCGATTGTGTTCGTTCAGGTCACCGATCCGGTCAGCGGCGGCTTCGTCGCGAGCATTCCGCGCCCAGGCGGCAACGTCACCGGTTTCATTACCATGGAGGGCTCGATAGCTGGAAAGTGGCTGGAGCTGCTGAAGGAGATTGCGCCACGCGTCGAGAGGGCCGCCATCGTATTCAACCCGGCAACGGCGACATACTTCGAGTATTTCCTAAATTCCTTCAAAGCCGCCGCTGCGTCTTTCAGAGTGGAAGCGATCACAGCGCCCGTTCGCAACATGTCCGAGCTCGAATCCATCATTGCCGCACAGGCAAGCGCGCCGAATGGCGGGCTTATCGTGATGCCGGATCCCTTCATGGCGGCCCATAGCGCAGAGGTCACGTCGCTCGCGGCGCGCTACCGTCTCCCTGCCATCTCTCCATACCGTTTCTACACTGAACGCGGCGGCCTGCTGTCCTACGGAAACGACGTGACAGACAGTTTTCGGCGCGCAGCAACCTATGCCGATCGCATCCTCAAAGGGGCGAAGCCCAGCGAGCTTCCGGTCCAGGCCCCGGTCAAGTTCGAGCTGACGATCAACCTCAAGACTGCGAAGGCGCTGGGCCTCGACGTGCCCCCACTCCTACAGCAGCGCGCCGACGCGTTGATCGAGTAACGTGCGTTGATTCCGAATCCAGGAAAGTGTGAATGAAAGTCTTCATCTTCGACCTGCTGCCCTATGCCAAGCATTTCGACCAGTACAAGGAAACCAAGTATCTCCCCTACCCGCTGCCGAAGGATCATTTCGATCCCGAGATCGGCGCGCGGACCTACGAAGAGCATCTCAAGTGCTGGGAGGAGATGGACAAGCTCGGTTACGATGGCGTCGGCCTGAACGAGCATCACACCACGCCGCACGGGCTGATGAACTCGCCCAACATGATGGCGGCGGTCGGCGCGCAGCGCACCAAGAAGCTGAAGTTCCTGCTGCTCGGCAACCTGGTGCCGCTGCACAACCCGCTGCGCATCGCCGAGGAACTGGCGATGGCGGACTGCCTGTCACACGGCCGCATCCTGTCGGGCTTCGCGCGCGGCGTGCCGCGCGAGTACAACGTCTATGGCGTATCGATGGGCGAATCGCGGGCGCGCTTCGAGGAAGCCGTCGATATCATCATGAAGGCGTGGAAGGAGCCGGTGTTCTCCTACGAGGGGAAATTCTGGTCGTACAAGGACATCGCGATCTGGCCGCGGCCCTATCAGCAGCCGCACCCGCCGGTCTGGGTGCCGTTCACCGGCTCCAAGGAAACCATCGAATGGGCCGCGAAGCATAACTTCAGCGCGGTGATCCCCGATCACCATCGCGGACTGACGCAGGACATCGTCGGCTACTTCGCCAAGCACCTCGCCGCCAACGGCCGCCAGATCACGCCGGAGCAAATCTGCTATTTCGCCGACGCCTACGTGGCGCCGGACCGCGCCACCGCGATCAAGGAGTACAGCCCGTTCTATCTCTATTTCGTGCACACGCTGTGGCATCACGGCTCGCTTGAGGAAAAGTCGTCACCGAAGGGCACCGGTTACCTGTCGTCGGCGTCGTACGACTACATCAGGCCGGAGAACCGCGCCGGCGCGGGCGTCGACCGCGAGGGCATGATGAAAACGACGCTCGCCGACATCGAAAGCAAGATCGACAAGGGCGAGCTGGCCTGGGGCAATCCGAAGGATGTCGCCGATCAGCTGATCGCCGGCGCCGAGCGGATGGGCGCCAACACGCTGCTGCTCAACATGAACGTCGGCGCCATGAGCTATGAGGTGTTCCTGGAGCAGATTCGCCGCTTCGGCAGAGATGTGCTGCCAAAATTGCAGGCCCATCAGGTCAAGCGGGTGCCCGCAGCGGCTTAGTTGACCTCGTGTCCCGGACGCGGTGCAGCATGCAATGCTGCACCGCTGATCCGGGACCGTCCACATTCGGTATCTGTAACGGTCCCGGGTCTGCAGCGCATCACTTCGCTTCGCTCGTGCTGCACTGCGCCCGGGACACGAGCCCTATGCTCAGCACGAGGCTTGAATCCACCCTCGCCCAGCAGGCACAGTACCGGCCAGGAAACGCGTCAAAGAGAAAGTACAGTCCCCATGTCCCAAGCCGTCGCGCGCCAGACCTCCAACGCCCCGGAGCACTCGACCGCCTATTACTTCATCGAGGGCCTGAACGAGCTCGGCATCGAGCATCTGTTCTGCAACTTCGGCACCGACCACGCGCCGGTCATCGAGGCGATGGCGGACCGTGAGAAGCGCGGCGAGAAGGTGCCGAACGTCATGCTCTGCCCGCACGAGAACACCGCGGCGCACATGGCGATGGGCTACGCGATGGCGACGGGACGCGGCCAGGCCGTTCTGGTGCACGTTGACGTCGGCACCGCCAACACCGCGAACGCGATGCACAACATGTTCCGCTCACGGTTGCCGGTGCTGCTGATGTCGGGCAAGGCGCCTTACACTTCGAGCAACGAGCTGGTCGGCTCGCGCGACACCTATGTGCACTTCGTCCAAGAGCCGATCGACCAGGGCGCGCTGGTACGCCCCTACATGAAGTGGGAATGGACGCTGCCGTCGGGCGTCGTGGTGAAGGAGGCGCTGCGCCGCGCCCACACCATCATGGAAAATCACCCGCAGGGGCCGGTCTATTTCATGGCGCAGCGCGAGACGTTGACGCAGCAGTGGGCCGCCGACCAGATCCGCAGCTACCCGGCCGAGCAGTTCGCGCAGCCGCAGTCCGGCGGCGCCGATCCGGCGGTAATCGCGCAGCTCGCCGACCGGCTGATCGCCGCCGAGCATCCGATCCTGATCTGCGGCTACGCCGGCCGCAACGCCAAGGCAGCGAAATTGATCGAGGAGATCGCGCAGTTCGCCGGCATCGCGGTGTTCGAAGGCAACCAGACCTTCAATATCTCGCACGAGTTCCCTTGCTTCCTCGGCTATTCGCCGAACAAGCACCTGCCCAAGGCTGACGTCGGCATTCTGGTGGACGTCGACGTGCCGTGGTTCCCAGCCGACGTGTCGCACAAGGGCGGCTCGTACTGGGCGCACATCGACATCGACACGCTAAAATCCGCGTCGCCGATGTGGACCTTTCCCGGCAACATCCGCATGCAGGGCGACTCCGGCCGCATCCTCGAGCAACTGCTCGACGAACTGAAGAAGAAGGCGAATCCAAAATTCCGCGGTGCCGCGCAAAAGCGCGTCGAGGCCTTGAGCGCCGAGCGCAAGGCCTGGCGCGAGCAGGCCAACAAGCTTGCCGCCAACAAGGGCAAGACCGGCGAGATCGAGCCGCATTATCTGTTTGCCGAACTCAACAAGCTTCTCAAGGACGACGACGTGGTGCTCAACGAGGGCGTCCGCAACGCCGGCGCCTGCCTGATGCAGCTCACTCGGCCGACGCCCAACACCGTCGTTCGCTCAGGCGGCGGCGGGCTGGGCTGGTCCGGCGGCGTGGCGCTCGGCGTCAAGCTCGCGGAGAAGGACAAGATGGTGGTCCAGGTGGTCGGCGACGGCGGCTTCTATTTCGGCGGCCCGGCCTCGGTGTTCTCGGTCGCGCAGCAGTACAAGCTGCCGATCCTGGTGCTCCTGCTCGACAACACCGGCTGGTCGGCCGTGAAGGAATCGACGCTGCGCGTGTTCCCACAGGGCGAGGCGAAGTCCGAGAACAAGTTCCAGGCCAACCTGATGCCCAACGCCGAATTCTCCAAGATCGGCGAGGCATTCGGCGCCTATGGCGAGAAGGTCACCGATCCGGACGACGTACCCGCGGCGCTCGCCCGCGCGGTGAAAGAGGTGCGCGGCGGCCGCGCGGCGCTGCTGCATGTCCGCGTGACGAAGCTGTAGAATCGCACCAACACCGCAAGCGTCATGGCCGCGCTTGTCCCGGCCATCCCGATCAGGGGACGCTCGGTGCCTGCCTAAGCGGGATGCGCGGGACACGCCCGCGCATGACGGTGGAGAGGGAGGAGAATATGGCGCGTGCCCTTACCTTGGGCGCGGCTATTGCCGCGTTTGCCGTGACGTCACCATTCGCGCAAGCGCCCTACCCCAACCGAAATATCGAAATCATCGTGCCCTACGGGCCCGGCGGCTCGACCGACATCGTCGGGCGTATCGTCGCGCAGAAGCTGCAGGAGCGGCTCGGCCAGAACGTTGTGGTGCTCAACCGGCCGGGCGCCAGCGGTACGCTGGGCCTCACCACGGCGATGCGCGCGACGCCGGACGGCTACACGCTGTTGAACAGCTACACCGCCGAGGCCGTGGTAGTGCCGCAGATCTCCAAGACCCACAAATACTCGGTGGCGGACGACTTCGAGCCGATCGCGATCACCGGCCTCGTTCCGGTGGTGCTGATGGTATCGAAGAACGTCAAGGCCAACACGCTGCAGGACTTCATCGCCGAAGTGCGCGCCAACCCGGGCAAGTTTACGTTCGGCGGCGGCTACGGCAGCCCGCCGCACGTCATGGGCGCATGGATGAACAGGCTGCGCGGCCTCAACGTGCAGCACGTCCCGTACCGCGGCGGCGCCCAGGGCATCAACGACGTGGTCGGCGGCCATATCGACATGTTCTATGGCGGAGTCGCCGCCGGAAAGGCCGCGATCGACAGCGGCTCGGTCAAGGCGATCGCGGTGACCGGCGACACGCGCTCCTCGGCGCTGCCGAACGTCACGACCTTCAAGGAAGCCGGCGTACCGGAGTTCGATCTGGTGAGCTGGACCGTGATGCTGGCGCCAAAAGGCACGCCGAAGGAAATCGTCGAACTGATTCGCAAGGAGACGCTCGCCGCGCTCGCCGATCCGAAGACCCGCGAGGCGCTCGCCAAGCAAGGCGTCGAGCCCAGCGAAAACCAGGACGTGCGGGCCTTCCTCAAGAAGGAAACCGGCACGTTCGGCCGCGCCGTGCGCGAGCTCGCCCTTCAGATGGGGGAATAGATGGGCCCGCTCCGCTTTATCCTCGTCGCGCTGCTGCTGATCGCCGCGGACCCGGCGCAGGCTCAGACCTGGCCGAACCGGCCGATCAAGCTGATCGTTCCGACCGGACCGGGCGCCGCCACCGACGTGATGGCGCGGATGATGAGCGAGAGCGTATCGCGCGCGCTCGGCCAGCAATTGGTGGTGGAGAACCTGCCGGGAGCGTCCGGCATCATTGCGCATCAAGCCGCCGCGCGCGCCGCACCGGACGGCTACACTTTCATTTTCACCAACACCTCGGGCCTCGCCACCAATCCGGTGACGTTCAAGACGCTGCCCTACAATCCGACCAAGGACTTTACGCCGGTCGCGATGGTGGTGGATTTCGGCCCGCAGATGCTTTCAGTCAACGCCGAGGTGCCGGTGAAGAGCGTCGCCGAACTGATCGCACACGCCAAAGCAAACCCCGGCAAGTTGTCCTACGCGGTCGATGTGACGGCCGGCGCGGCGCCGTTTGCGGCGCGGCTCCTCAACAAACGCGCCAATCTCGGCATGGTCGAGGTGCCCTACAAATCCGCCGCGCAGATGGCGCAGGACGTGGCGAGCGGCACCATTCCGGTGCTGATCTCATCGATGGCCGCGGCCAACGCGATGGTGCAAGCCGGCAAGATTCGGCGCCTCGCGCTGACGGCCACCAAGCGGTTCCCGCCGCTGCCCGATCTGCCGACCATCAACGAAACGGTGCCCGGCGTGACGATGGACGGCTGGTTCGTCGTCGTCGCGCCGGCCGGCGTGCCGCCCGACGCAGTGAAGCGGCTGAACGCGGCGGTCGGCGAGTTCCTGAAAGGCGAGGACATCAACAAGCGGCTGGCCGGCTTCGGGCTCGGCACCAGCGGTGCCGGCACGCCGAAGTCGACCGGCGACTTCATCCGCCGCGAGCAGGACAAGTGGCGCGCGCTGGCGCAGGAATTGAATATCGAGAAACAGTAGTCCGGCATCGGCGGCGAACTCCCTCTCCCCGCTTGCGGGCTATCGGATTCACACATCTCGGAGCCTCAGCGTAGTGCCGTATTTGATGCGCCGGTAGTCATCCAGTCCCCGGCGCATCACTTTCGGGCCTGGTTTTCCATAGTAGCCCGTCCATCCGCCGAGCCGGGCGATGACCCAAGCAGCGAACGCGAGGGAGCCGTTAGGATGAGGGTTCTTTTGAAGTGTCGTTGCGCCTTCGAGGCGGGTCGAAAGAGCTTCAAGGATTGGTTGATCGTCCGGTTCGAAGGCATCAGTGAGCTGCTGATCGGTCGTGCCGTCGCGCGCCTTGACCAGCTGCATCACGGTGACTGCCGCAATAGCCGTTGCCGTCACGAATTTGATCATCGCTTGCGGATCGCCAATGTCGGTTTCCTCGATGTCGAAGCCAGCTGTTTTGAGCAGGCGGAAGAACTCTTCGATGCTCCAGCGCATTCGATAGAGATCAACGATCCGCTGAGCGTCAGCCAAGCTGGTGACCGCATGCGTCGTGAGAAGCCGCCAATGCACCGGCTTGCCGTCTTCTGGTGTCGAGACCTCGCGAACATCGACCAACATCAAGCCAATTGTTGCCGGCAGGTCGCGCGCCGCCCCGTGCAGCGGCTTACGCAACGAGACCGGCGCGAAGCGGATGGCGAGTTCCGCGGTCCGCTCCTTGCGACCTGGTGCAGCAGGGATTTTCCGGTGGACCCGGCCCGCTTCCGGCAAACCGTCGATAAACGCGAACAGAAGCAAGCCCTCGTCGATCTTCCGATCTTGGCAGGCTCGTACAATCAAATGCGCATTCGAAGGGCGCCGCGCAAAGTGCTCGTAAATATCGCTTTCCCGGTCCGATACGACAGTGATGCTCTTCGCCGCACCCAGCACATCACTGGCGCGCGCTGCCACGTCGAGCCAGCGCTGCGATTCCTTGTCGCTCGTTGCACGCGAACGTCGTGGCACAGCCTTGCCATTGGTCCGGTTCCAAACCTTGGCTTCGACCAAGCCGAGCAGGGCATTGCTTCCGATCTCCAGCACCAGGGCGGCGTGCAGCAGCAATCCGCCCAGCGCGCCACCCTTGCCGACCGGACCATAACCGTTCTCGCGCCCAACGGCCACCCAGCGTCAGTTCGCTCGTGTCCTGAACGACCACGACATCGCGGTCGGCAACCCGTGCGGCTGTGCCCGTAGCCGCATGGCATACCATCTCGCCAGCCGTCACAGCGTGATTGCGCAGAAAGCGCGTGAACCGCACCTCCTGCGCCCGTCGTCCCGCAAGCCGACGGATACACGAGCCGGGGCGCTCGACAAGCGCCGCATGCAAGGCGGCCCCCCTTTTTCCAGGCGGCGGTCGCCGAACCGCCCCAGGCCAAATTCGATCGTCACGTCTGCCTCCGCGAATCAATATTTGACCCACGGAATCAGCCCGCCGAACTATCGGCAATCGAGATGTGTGCATACGATAGCCGCTTGCGGGGGGAGGTAAAGCCGAGCCCCGCTCGATTATCTACGTGCAGCACCGGCATTGCATGGCGAACGCCACCCGCTCGTCCGGCGTCAGCTTGTCGTGGTCCGGATTGCGCTCAGGCGGAGGCGGCGCGGCGAACGGGATCAGCGTCTCGGCGATCGGGTTGTCGTATGGCAGGCCATTGGCGCGCATCTCGTTGCGCTTCTTCTTGGTTGCGGCGGCGTCAATCTCCAGTGTGTCGCCCTTGAACGCTGCGCCGTAATTCTCCTCGGCTGATTTCTGTGTGACGTAGCCTCGGCGGACGTCGCGCTCCAGCGCATCGAGGTCGCGTTCCAGCGGTGAACCGTAACCGCCGCCGCCGCCCGAGCGCAGGATATAGGCGTCGCCCGCCAGCAGGTTCTGATTGAGCGCCTTGCCGTTCGGGAAGTGCGTCTCGTCGGTCTTCCCGAAGCGGTGTAGCGCGACGCCGTTGCCGAAACCGGACATGCCACCGAACAGGCCCCACGGCTTGCACTTCACGCGGTCCATCTGCGACGAGAAGTTGATCGGCGCCAGCGCCTGCACCACCTGCTCGGTGCCGAGCCCGCCGCGATACCGTCCCGCGCCGCCGGAATCCGGCCGCAAACAATAGCGCTCGATCAGCAGCGGAAATTTCGCCTCGACCTGTTCGGAGGGACCATTGTGGGTGTCACCGTCGTTCATTGCGATCGTCGCATTCATGCCGTCGTGGTCATAGCGCGCGCCCCAGCCACCGCCGATCAGCCCCCCGGGATAGATGTAAAAGCTGTTATCCTTGGGACGACGGCCATAGATGCGGCCAAGCACCAGGTCGGCGTGATGGCCGGCGATCACCTGGTCCGGCAGCGCCGGCGCCAGCGCCTTGAAGATGGTGTCGATCACCGTCATCGGATAGGTCATCCACATCCGCATCGCGGCGGGCTTCTGCGCGCTGATGACGCGGCCGGGCGGCAGCACGATGTCGAGCGCGCGGAACGTGCCGTCGTTGATCGGCAGGTCGAGCGCCGAGGTCAGACACTTAAACGCGACCTGGCAGCAGGATCGGCCAGCGGTGATGCCGGAATTGTAGAAGCCCTGCACCTGCTTCGACACCTCCGACAGGTCGACCGTCATCCGGTCGCCAGCAACCGTGACCTTGACGCGGATCGGCACCCGCTGGCCGACATTGACGCCGTCGTCGTCCATGAAGGATTCCGCCTCATAGACGCCGTCCGGAATCTCGCGCACGCGGGCGCGCGCGAGGGCCTCGCTCTGGTCCATGATCGCTTCGATGCCGCCGAGCACGGCGTCGCGGCCATACTTGCGCACCATGTCGAGGAAACGCCGCTCCCCGGTTTTCACCGCCGCGACCTGGGCGCGGAAGTCGCCCATCGCGCGATCCGGCAGCCGCACGTTGGTCCTGATGATCGAGATCAGCTCCTCGTTGGGCTCGCCGCGCCGATAGATCTTCACGATCGGCATCTGCAGGCCTTCGGAGTAGATGTCGGTCGTGCCCTCCTGCAGCGTGCCGCCGACGTCCGGCCAGTGCGCCATGCAACACGAGAAGCCGATCAGTTCGCCTTCATGGAACACCGGCACCGTGAACGTCATGTGGTTGAGGTGCGAACCGGTGGTATAGGCGTCGTTGGTGAGCAGAATGTCGCCCGGCTCGAGGTTCTCAGCGCCGAAATGCTTGAGCTTGGCCTTCACCGTCTCGCTCATACCGCGAATGAACATCGGCAGGCCGAGGCCGATCGATACCGTATTGCCCCGGGCGTCGAACACGCCGACGGTGAAGTCGAGCGCCTCGTAGATGATCATGTTGTATGCGGTGCGGGTCAGGACGATCTTCATCTCCTCAGTGATGGCGACGAAACCGTTGCGAACGATTTCGGTGACCACCGGGTCGATACGAAGCTTCACGGAGGTTTGAGCGGGCGTGTCCATCGTCAGCTCCTGCGCACTTCGATGATGAGGTCGCCGAACGCGTCGACCTCGAGCACATCACCCGGATGCACCACCGTGGTGGAGGCGTGTTCCTCGATCAGCGCCGGGCCTTCGATCCGATTGCCGGCTTTTAGCAAAGCACGATCGAAGGTCGGCGTGTCGACGAAGCCGGTCGAGGCGAAATAGACCGGTCGAGAGCCGCGGCCGGCGCCGGCCTCGGGCCTGGCCGTTCCCTTGGTGATCGGCTCGAACGCCGGCTTCTTCATCTCGCCGATAATGGAGCCGCGAAGGCTGACGATTTCGGCCTTCTCTCCCGGCACCGAGAAGCCGTAGCGGGTCTGATGCACCGCATCGAACCGGCTCTTGATGCCGTCGCGGTCCTCTTTCTTGAACAGCTCGACGGGCAGATCGACGGTCACCGCGTGCTCCTGCAGCACGTAGCGCATGTCGGCGCCGCGCGTCGCGCTGGTGCCCTCCACCGATTGCCTGCGCGTCACGGTTTCGCGGCCACGCTTTTCCATGTCGGCGAAGATTTCCTCCATCCGGGAGAACGGCGCGTCGGCGAGTGTCGTGAACCAGGTGTTGACGAAATCGCGACGCAAGTCGGCGACCAGCATGCCATAAGCCGAAAAATGACCGGGCGCGCGCGGGATCACCACTTCGGCGATGCCGAGTTCGCGCGCCACCGCCGAAGCGTGCAGCGGTCCAGCGCCGCCGTAGGCAACCAGCGTGAACTCCGCGGCGTCGAGGCCGCGCTCGGTGGTCACCCAACGCACCACATGCGCCATCTTGGTCGTGGCGATGCGAAGAATGCCCTCCGCCGCCTTGATGGGGTCGAGGCCGAGGGGCTTCGCGATCTTGTCGTTGAGCACCCGCTTCGCCGCTTCGACATCGAGCTGCATCTCGCCGCCGAGGAAGCGGTCGACGCCGAGCCGGCCGAGCACCAGGTTGGCGTCGGTGATGGTCGGCTCTGTGCCGCCGAGCCCATAGCAGACCGGTCCCGGCGCCGCGCCGGCGCTCTCCGGCCCCACGCGCAGCGCATTGCCGAGCTCGAGCCGTGCGATCGAGCCGCCGCCGGTGCCGACCTCCTGGATATCGATCATCGGCATCTGAATCGGCAGGCCGGTGGCGTAGCCGCCGATCAGCGCGCCGCCGGTCATCAGCACGTTGCCCTGGTAGATCACACCGGCCTTGGCGGTGGTCCCGCCCATGTCAAACGCGATCGCATTTTTCATGCCGATGGAGTCGCACAGCGCCTTGGTGCCGATCACACCGGCAGCCGGGCCCAATTCCAGCATACGGATGCAAGAGCGCCGCCCGTCCTCGACGTCGAATAGCCCGCCGGTCGACTGCACGATCAGGAAGTTGCCGCTGAAGCCCGCTTCGCCGAGGTGCTTCTCCATCTCGGTGAGATAGGTGCGCACGCGCGGGCCGATATAGGCGTTAGCGGCCGCAGTCGAGGTGCGCTCGTACTCGCGATACTCCTGGCTGAGCTCGTGCGACGCGGTGACGAACAGATCGGGGAATTCTTTTTCGATGATCTCCTTGGCGCGCTGCTCGTGCGACGGATTGCGGTACGAATGCAAGAACAGGATCGCGACCGCCTCGATGCCTTGCGCCATCGCCTGCTTCACCACCGCGCGGACCTGTTCCTCGTCGAGCTTGATCAGCACGGTGCCCTGCGCGTCGATCCGCTCCATGATCTCGAAGCGCATGTCGCGGCCGATCAGCGGCTCGTGCTTGCGGAAGCCGAGATTATAGGCCTCCGGCCGGTTCACGCGGCCGATCTCGTAGATGTCGCGGAAGCCTTGCGTGGTGAGCAGCGCGCAGCGCGCGCCGCTGCGCTCCAGGATGGTGTTGATCGCAACCGTGGTGCCGTGCAGAAACATCCGCGCGGCAGCGAACGCCGTGCCGGCCTTCCCGACGCCGTTCTCGATGCCGCTGACCAGACGTTCCGGCGTGGTCAGCGTCTTGCCGAGCCGCAGCTCGCCGGTTTTCTCGTCGAACGCCGCCACGTCGGTGAAGGTGCCGCCGACGTCGGCGGACAGGCGGATCGAGGCGGGGTTACGCGCAGGGGCATTCACAGCAGGTACTCCAAAACAAGGGGTTCCATCCATTGTCGTCCCCGCGAAGGTGGGGACGACATCGGAGAGGCACGTTCCGCATCATGGATTCATCATCGCCTCCGAAGGCATGTCCGTGATGAAGGAATGCGCCGGCGCATGCGCGATGAAGAGCGGTAGCCGGGCATTCTCCGCCGCACTCTGGGGCGTGACCCCGCAGGCCCAAAACACCGGCACGATGTCCTTCGGCGTTGGCGGCACCGGCGGACCGAACAGCGGCGCCTTGAGATCGGCCCCGATCGCCGCCGGATCGCCGATGTGAATCGGCGCGCCATGGTTGAAAGGGAATCGTGACGTCACCTGGGTGGCAATCAGCGCCTGCTGCGCCGTGAGCCAGCGCATGGTGACGATCAGGTCTCCGTGGAACGGGCCAGCCGGCTCGGTCGGCAAGGTGGTGCGCAGCACCCAGCGGTCCTTGTGGGTCGGCACGCCGGCCCGCTCCAGCGGGCCGTCGATGGTGATGCCGGAGCCGATCAGGAACGTCACCAGATCGTCGCGCCATAGATCGCTGATGTCGGTACGGTCTTCGGCGCGCACGCCGTCGCGGTAGATCGCGTAGCGCGCGCAGTCGGTGCGCAGATCCGCGTTCGGCGCGAGCTTCTTCGGCACCGGGCTACCGGGATCGGTGACTTCGAGCACCGGACAGGAGCGCTGGTTGCGCTGGCAGTAGAGCAAAAAGTCGAACGCGTACTGCTTCGGCAGGATTGCGAGGTTGCATTGCACGAAGCCGTGCGCGAGACCACGGCTCGTCCCGGTGATCCGGCCCTCGCGGATTTCCTGGCGAACGCGCTGGGTTTCCAGCATAGCCATCAATAGCGGTCGTCGGGGCCGTCGATGTACGGGAACGCGCTGAGCACGTGCGGCGGCCGGATTGACGGCGCCGGGCGCACGTAGGAGGGGTTGAGCTCGCTCAGCTTGTTGACGCCGCTGAGTCCCATCGCACGCTCCAACTCGTCGTGGAGAAGCTCGAGCACGCGCAGCACGCCGTCGCGACCCCCTGCCGCAAGACCGAAACCGTAAAGCCGCCCGACCGCCACCGCATTGGCGCCGAGCGCCAGCGCCTTCAGCACGTCGGTGCCGCGGCAGAACCCACCGTCGACGATGATCTCGGCGCGGCCCGCGGTCGCCGCGACGATTTCCGGCAATACGTCGATCGAGCCCACACCGTGATCGAGCTGGCGGCCGCCATGGTTGGATACGTAGATCACGTCAACGCCGTGCTCCACCGCGATATGCGCGTCCTCGGCGGTGGCGATGCCCTTCACGATCAGCGGCAGCTTGTACTTGGCCTTGAGCTTGTCGAACTGCTTCCAGTCGAGGCCCTTCTGGTAGCGCGCCGCGTCCGGCTCGCGCGCCGAGGCGGCGTGGTAGCGCTTGGAGATGTCGCGCTCGCGGCGGCTGTAGTGATGCGTGTCCACGGTGATGCACAGCGCACCGAAGCCCGAGTCGACCGCGCGGTCGAAGAACTTCTCGACCCAGGCGTGGTCGCCGCGCACGTAGAGCTGGAAAATCTTGAGCGCATTCGGCTGAACCTTGCCGGTTTCCTCGATCTCCGGTTTCGCCACCGAGCTCTGGAACATGGCGCAGCCGAACGTGCCGGTGGCGTCGGCCACCGCGGCGCAGCCGGCCTTGTCGAACCGCTCAATGCTGCCGATCGGCGCCAGCGCTATCGGCATCTTCAGGGTACGGCCGAGGAATTTGCCGCTGGTGTCGGTGCCGTTCACGTCGCGCAGGATGCGCGGCCGCAAGGCGAGTGAGTCGATCGCCAGCCGATTCCGGCGCACCGTGGTCTCGGTCTCGGCGCCGCCGATCAAATAGTCCCACACGTTGCGATCCAGCTTGGCGCGCGCCCCCGCCACGATCTCATGCAAATTCTGAAAGCGATCCCGGATTTGGTCCATTTCTTACCCCTGACTGCGGCGCACACCGTGCATCATGGTTTACCGACCGACAAGCGGTCTCCGTGCAAAGCGGCCATTTCAGCGACTCTGATGGCCGTCGAGCCCGGTGCCGCTGGTGAGGTGGCCGAATAGCTTGGCGAGCTTCTGACGATCGGCTTCCGGCAGCGGCGGCCTGAGCAACGAGGCGACGTTGCTTTTCAGGTGACCGGCATCGCCGGTGCCGAACAGCACCACGTCCACGCCCGGCTCGTGACGGGCGTAGCGGTATGCCGCCTCGGTGATGTTGGCGGCACCGCCTTCGTGGATGAGAAAGCCGAGTGGGTCATTGCTTTCGCCAAGCGACTTGTCGACCAGGCCCTTCGCCGCGAGCTCTTTCATCTCCCGCGCGATGCGGGGCGGATCGGCGAACATGCTGCGCACCGCGAACATCAAGAGCGTGCCGATGCCCTTGGCGCGGGTGTGTGGGAACACGTTCTTGCGGGCGCCCTGGTGCATCATGTGGAAGCCGACCATGTAGACCTCCCACACCGAGTCGCGTTCGGCGAGCTTGAGCATCTCGTTGGTGTGATCCTCGATCGGATTCTCGGTGATGCCGATGTGCCTGATCTTCCCCTTGGTCGTCTGCTGCTGCAGTGCGGGCACGATGTTCTCGATCGCGTGCTTGTATTCGTGCGCGTACACGCCGTGGAGATTGAACACGTCGACATAGTCGGTGCCCATCAAGCGCAATGAGTTGTCGAGGCTGGCGACCACCGTCTCCGGCGTCCACCATTCGCCGCCGCGGTGCACGAACGCCTTGGTGGCGACCACCACCGACTGCCGGGGGAGCGATTTGAGCGCCTTGCCCACCACGCCCTCGGTGCCGTAGGCGGGGGCGGTGTCGATGAAATTGATCCCGAGGTCCACCGCCTGGTGGATCAGCTTCGCGGATTCGTCCTCGGATTTTCCGGCCTTCAGACCGAGCCGGCTGAAACCGCCGGCGCCCAACCCGGCCACGCTGACCTTAAGGCCGGTCCTGCCCAACGTTGTGTATTCCATAACGGCCTTTCCATGATCCCGCGCATGTCCGTGCGGGATGTCACCGATGTTTTCAAGCCGTTTGACGTGCATGACTGCCCTTGACCAATCGAGGGCGTCGTTCCATCTGGTGGCCGGCTGAATAACCAAGGGATTGCCGCCTGCCATGACCGATTCTGCCGGGGACATCAAAACCGAAAACCGCGCCTTCGAGGCCGACGTCGCCAAGCTGCTCCACATGATGGTGCACTCGGTGTATTCCGACCGGGACGTTTTCCTGCGCGAGCTGATCTCCAACGCCGCCGATGCCTGCGAGAAGCTGCGCTACGAGGCGATCGCCCACCCGGCCTTGTTGGACGATGACCCAAAGCTGCGCATCGCGATCGCCATCGACGCCGACAAGAAGCAGGTCTCGGTCCAGGACAACGGCATCGGCATGACCCGGGACGAAATGGTGGAGGCGTTGGGCACCATCGCCCGCTCGGGCACCAAGGCATTCATGGAGCGAGTCGAGGCCACGCAGGGCGGCGACGGCGCGACGCTGATCGGCCAGTTCGGAGTGGGCTTCTATTCGTCCTTCATGGTCGCCGAGCGGGTCGATGTGCTCTCCCGTCGCGCCGGATCGGACGAGGCGTGGCTGTGGTCGTCCGACGGCAAAGGCACGTTCTCGGTGATGCCAATCCCCGCGGACGCAGCGCCGGCGCGCGGCACCCGCGTGGTGCTGCAACTGATGGACAGCGCCAAGGACTACATCGAGCGCTTCAAGCTGGAGCGGATCGTCCGCGATCAATCCGGCCACGTTCCGGTGCCGATCTCGATCGTAGACAAGCCAGGTGCCGAGCCCACCGAAGTCGCCGACGGCGCGGCGCTGTGGACCAAGCCTCGCTCCGAGATCAAACCCGAGGAATACACCGACTTCTACCGCAGCGCGGCCGGCCAGTTCGACGAGCCCGCGCTGACGATTCATTACCGCGCCGAGGGACGGCAGGAGTATTCCGTGCTCGCTTTCGTGCCCGGGGCCCCGCCCTTCGACCTGTTCGACGCCAACCGCAAGGGCCGCATCAAGCTCTACGTCAAGCGCGTGTTCATCACCGGCGATGCCGGAATTCTGCCGCGCTATCTGCGCTTCGTGCGCGGCATCGTGGATTCGTCCGACCTGCCGTTGAACATCTCGCGCGAGATGCTGCAGAACAGCCCGGTTCTCGCCACGATCAAGAAGGGCGTCACCAGCCGCGTGCTCAGCGAGCTGGAGCGCGTCGCCGAGAAGGAGCCGGAGCTCTACGCCAAGATCTGGGATAATTTCGGCGGCGTCTTGAAGGAAGGGCTGTACGAGGACCTGGAGCGCCGCGACGCGCTGCTCCCGCTGGCGCGCTTCAAGACCACGACGTCGGGCGGCGCGTGGCGCAGCCTCAAGGATTATGTCGGATCGCTGAAAGAGAACCAGACCGCGATCTACTATCTCGCCGGCGACGACATCGCGCGGCTCGAAGCGTCGCCGCATCTGGAAGGTTTCCGCGCCCGCGGCGTCGAGGTGCTGCTGCTGTCGGAGCCGATCGACAATTTCTGGGTGACCATGCAGCCCTCGTTCGAGGGCAAACCGTTCAAATCGGCGAGCCAAGGCGCCGCGGACTTGGCGCTGATCCCGCGCAGCGACGCCAAGGACGAGCCGAAGGCGGAGACCGACGCCACCACCACGGACTTCATCGCCTTCCTGAAGACCACGCTGGGCGACGCCGTGCAGGACGTTCGCGCGTCGGACCGGCTGACCGACAGCGCGGTCTGCCTGGTGGCGCCGCCGACCGGCCTCGACCGCAATCTTGAAAGAATGCTTGCCGGTGCAGGCCGGCTGAAGGCCGCCGTGATCCCGATCCTGGAGATCAACCCGCGCCACGAGCTGATCGCTTCGCTTGCCAAACTCGGCGACGACGAGAAGGCGCTCAAGGAAGACGCCGCGCACCTTCTGTTCGACGAGGCGCGGGTGCTGGACGGCGAGATCCCCGCCGATCCGCGCGCGTTCGCCGAACGGCTGGCGCGCGTGCTCGGACGGCTGGCGCGCAAGGACGCGTAAGACTCACGCGCCCTTGTGAATCGCCTGCCACACACGCCCCGGCGTGTAGGGCATCTCAAGATGCTTCACGTTCACCGCCTTCAGCGCGTCCATCACCGCGTTGGCGAGCGCGGGCACCGAGCCGGTGGCGCCCGCCTCGCCCGCGCCCTTGGCGCCGAGCGGATTGGCCGGCGACGGCACCCCGCAGTCGATCAGTGTGATCGGCGTGAGGTGGTGCGCGCGCGGCATGAAGTAGTCCATGAAGGTGCCGGACAGGAGCTGCCCGGTGTCCGGGTCGTAGGCGATGCGCTCGCCCAGCACCTGCCCGATGCCCTGCATCAGCCCGCCGTGGAGCTGGCCCTCGACAATGGCGTGGTTGATCACGTTGCCGCAGTCGTCGGCGGCGATGTAGTTGACGATCCGCACATCGCCGGTGTCGGGATCGATCTCGACCTCGGCGATATGCGCGCCGCTCGGGAATGCCGCGGCGGTGTCGAGTGTCAGGTTGGTATTGAGCGGATGCGGCGTCTGCGCCCATTTCTTCTCGATCAGCGTGCGGATGTGGATCGAGAGATCGGTGCCGGCCACCTTGTAGACGCCGTTCTCGAACGTCACGTCATTCGGCGACACTTCGAGCTCGCCCGCCGCCAGCGCCTTCCCCTTTTCGACGATCTCCTTGGCGCCGTTCATCAGCGCGCCGCCGTGGCTGATCAGCGAGCGCGAGCCGAACGAGCCGGTGCCCATCAGCTTCGGCGCGGCATTGTCGTTGAAGCGCAGCTCGATCCTGTCCTCGGGCATGCCCAGGACTCGGGACACCACCTCCGGCAACACAGTCTCCAGCCCCTGCCCCATCGGGCCGGCATTGGAATACATCGCTAGCTTGCCATCCGGCTCGACGCGGATTTCGATCTGTTCCTTGCCAACCGCACCGGACGGCTCAAGGAACATCGCGAGGCCGATGCCGCGGAGCTGGCCGCTTTTCTTCGCCGCCTTGCGACGCGCCTTGAAGCCGTCCCAGTCGGCGGCTTGCAACGCGGTGTCGAGCAGCCGCGCCGGATCGCCGCTGTCATAGGTGTGGCCGGTCAGCGTCTTCATCGGAAACGCGGCCTTCGCGAGAATGTTGCGGCGGCGCAGCTTCACCGGATCGACGCCGAGCGTCGCCGCTGCTTCCTCGACGAGACGCTCCCAGAGATAGGCGACGTTGGGGCGGCCCGCGCCGCGATAGGCGGTAATCGGCGTCGTGTGGGTGAAGACGAGGCGGTGCCGGCCGTAGAACGCCGGCACCTTGTAGAGGCTGGTCGCCGAGTTGGTCGGCGCCGCGACGGTGTTGATCAGCGCCCCGGCGCCCGAGCAATAGGCGCCCATGTTGACCAGCCATTCGACGCGCAGGCCGAGGAACTTGCCCTTGTCGTCGATCGCCAGCTCGCCCTTCAGGTCGGCACCGCGCGCATGATGATCGCCAGAGATCGTCTCCGAGCGCGTGCCGGTCCAACGCACCGGCTTGCCGGTGCGCTTGGCGGCGAACAGCACCGCCAGGAACTCCGGATAGATTTCGTTGCGCACACCGAAGCCGCCGCCGACGTCGTTGGAGTGGACGCGGAACTTGGTTGCGTCGAGGCCGGTGATCGAAGCAAGCGCGGCCTTGATGTCCGAGATGCCCTGGGTCGGGCAGTACAGATCGTACATGTCCATCGCGGCGTCGTAGCGCGCCAGGCAGGACTTCGGCTCCATCGGGTTGCCGGCGATGCGCTGTGCCGTGACGCCAACGCGGATGATATGCGCCGCCTTGGCGAACGCTCGCTCGGCGCCGGCGCCGTTGCCGTATTCGTATTCGAAGCACAGGTTGTCGGGCATCTCGTCGTGGACGCGCGGCGCCGATGCCTTCAGCGATTCGCTCGCATCGACGACGACCGGCAGATCCTCGTATTCGATCTCGATCTTCTCGGCGGCGTCCTGCGCGAGGTGCTCGGTCTCCGCGATGACAATGGCCACCGGCTCGCCAACGAATCGCACGCGCCCGTGCGCCAGGCCCGGACGAAACGGAATGCGCACCGAGCTGCCGCCGACGCCCTTGAAGAACGAGAGAACCGGCGGCGTCTTCCAGCCCGCCGCAACGATGTCGGCGCCGGTGATGACGTCGAGCACGCCCTTGCCCTTGCGCGGCTCGGCGGTGTCGACCCGCACGATCTTCCCATGTGCGCGGTCGGCGCGCAGGAAGTGCGCCGCGACCTGTCCGTGAAGATGATGATCGGTGGTGTAGCGGCCCTGGCCGGTGACCAGCCGCTGGTCCTCCCGGCGGCCCCTGAACTGATGCTCTGCCAATTTCGGATTCCTAAATCGCCGATGATGAGGAACATAGAATAGCAATTAATCCGCCTGCGTCCCCTTCCTTCCAGACATGCTTGATCGTTCACGGCCCCGCGTTCTTCGCGGGGCCTTCAAATATCCCCCTCTCGATCGAGGGGAGTGGCGCGCCAAGCAGCGCTGCCTTGGTCTCAAGTGCACGCTCTCATCGGAGAGCGTGGCGCCACCTGGCGCGCCACCGGAGACTCCTTCATCTCCGGCTCACTTGCGGCGATTTCGTGCGGGGCGTTACGCTTGTCCGCACTGACTTCGGGCCGCGCTTGCGAGCCCTGACCTTTCAATCGGGGCCGTCCAGCAGGCTCCCTGCGCACCGGTCGTGGTGCCGGTAGGGCGGGGTCCCGAAAAGCCCCCCGGGAGTTCGGCTGACGAGGCCGGACCCGCGGGCGCCGCCCCCTGCTCCATCAACTGACGTCACCGGTTGACGCCCCTCGTCGAGCAGGGTGAGGACTATATACCCAAGGAATATGATCCTGTCAAGGCGCGGAATTGGCGCCCCTTCCAGCGGGCGTCATTGCACCGTTACGATGCCTTTTGGGGGCCGAACATGAAACGGCGCGAATTCATCACGCTCATTGGCGCTGCGGTGGCAGTTCCCCTTGCTGCGCATGCACAGCAGCGGGAACGCCTGCCGCGGGTCGGTGTGCTGTTGCCTGCGACGCCAGATGATTCCGAATATCCCTCGCTGATCGTTGCTTTCCTGCAGGGCTTGCAGCAACTGGGCTGGACCGATCGCCGCAATGTGCGGATCGAGACACGCTGGGCCGGTGGCGGTGGTGACACGATGCGCCGCCATGCCGCAGAGTTAATTGCATCGGCACCGGATGTCATCATGGCAGCCGGTGCCTCGGCGACAGGACCAGCGTTGCAGGCAACGCGTACAATTCCGATCGTGTTCACAATTGTGCCTGATCCGGTCGGAGCCGGTTTTGTGGAGACTTTGGCTAAACCCGGCGGAAACGCCACCGGCTTCACCAGTTTTGAATATGGCATTGGCGGAAAATGGTTGGATCTGCTCAAGGAATTGGCGCCACGGGTAACGCGTGTCGCGGTAGCGCGCGACTCCACCACCACGGCTGGCATTGGACAGTGGAGCGCCATCCAGACCGCTGCGGCCACGCTCGGAATGCAAACCACTCCGATCAACTTGCGTGACCTCCGCGACCTTGAACGCGCTGTGGCTGAATTTGCGCGCGTTCCGAACGGCGGTCTCATAGTGACCTCGAGCGGGTTGGCAATTACTTACCGCGATGCACTGATCTCGCAAGCGGCCAAGCACAAATTGCCCGCGGTCTATTACAGCCGAGGCTTTGTTGCAGCCGGCGGGCTGGCGTCTTACGGCTCAGACCGGCTCGACCAATTCCGCAGTGCGGCTACCTACGTCGACCGCATTCTCAAAGGCGAAAAGCCCGCCGATTTGCCGGTTCAGGGCCCCACCAAGTTCGAGACGGTAGCGAATTTGAAGACGGCGAAGGCGCTCGGCTTTACCCTTCCACAATCGTTGCTCGCCCGTGCCGACGAGGTGATCGAGTGAAGCGAGACTGATGCCTGCTTCTTGGCACTTTTCGGACCAGCGATGTCCTCTATTCGGTCGCGATGGGGTGAATAGCGGACGTGGCCCGGATAGGCCAAAATCAACGCGAATGACCCGGAGCGGACATGGGCATTGGGTCCCGAAACAGTCTAGGGTCAGGTCCTTGAGGGTGGGGTGGGAGGCTCATGAAACGGCGCGCTGCCACCGGCCACAACGCTGCTAAGACGCGGCGCGGCAAGCGTGTAAAGCTTCACCGCGCGCCCGAAGCCAGTTCCTCTCCGTCCATTGCTGCTTTGCAAGAGCAAGTCGGAACTCTCACTCGTCAACTGACCGAATCGTTAGAGCAGCAGACCGCGACCAGTGAGGTGCTCAAGGTCATCTCCAGTTCGCCGGGCACGCTCGAGCCGGTGTTCGAATCCTTGCTGGTAAGCGCTAAACATCTGTGCGACGCAGAGTTTGGCATCATTCTTCTCCGCGAAGGAGATGGGTTTAGCACCGTGGCCGTGCACGGCGCGACGGCCGAATACACGGAGGCTAGGCGGCGCGCACCATTTATTCGGCCCGCCGCTGATACCGGCCTTGGCCGCGTACTGAAAACCAAGCAGGTAGGCCAAATACTCGACGTGCAGGCAGTGGCGGGCTATGTGAACAATCCTGTGCAGGCACCGATCGTTAAACTTGCTGGCGTGCGCAGCAAACTTACCGTTCCGATGTTGAAGGACGAGGATTTGATCGGGGTCATCGAAATCGACCGCCGGGAAGTTCGTCCTTTCACCGACAAGCAGATCGAGCTGGTGCAGAACTTTGCCGCGCAAGCGGTCATCGCGATAGAGAACATGCGGCTGCTTGGCGAATTGCGCGAAGTCTCTCCAGCAGCAGACCGCCACCGCCGAAGTGCTCAAGGTGATCAGCCGTTCAACGTTCGATCTGCAGGCCGTGCTTGATACGTTGGCGGAATCGGCGACGCGGCTATGCGAGGCTGAATGTGCGTCCATTTTCCGCCTTGGCGATGGCGCTTATCATCTGGCCGCGGTTCACGGCTTTTCCGAAGAATACGAGCAGTTCGTCAAGCGCAATCCTATCCCGCCCAGCCGCAGCTCGCTGGTCGGCCGAACCGCGCTAGAAGCCCGTACAGTTCACCTTCCGGACTGCATGGCCGATCCCGAATACAACTGGTTCCGGTCCCAGAAAATCGCCGGCTTCCGCACCATGCTCGGAGTACCGCTTTTGCGTGAGGGGGCGCCAATCGGTGTGATTGCGCTGACGCGATCGATGGTGCGACCGTTCACCGAAAAGCAGATCGACCTCGTCACCACCTTCGCCGATCAAGCGGTGATTGCCATCGAGAACGTGCGACTATTCGGCGAGATCCAAGACAAGAGTCGCCAGCTCGCGGAGGCGAGCCAGCACAAGTCGCAGTTCCTCGCCAACATGAGCCATGAGCTCCGCACGCCACTGAATGCGATCCTCGGTTACACCGAGTTGATCGCGGACGGAATTTACGGTCCGCCGTCGGAAAAGTTGCAGGCCGTGCTCAGGCGGGTCGAAAGCAACAGCAAGCATCTTCTTGGCTTGATCAACGCCGTCCTCGATCTGTCCAAAATCGAGGCTGGCCAGCTTGTGCTCGACCTCGCCGACTACCTACTTCAGAACGTTACGCAGACAGTTTATGGCGCTGTCGAACCGCTGGCGGCCGACAAGAAACTTGCATTCAAGACCGACGTGGCGCCCAACCTCCCGCCAGGTTACGGCGACGAACGCCGTTTGACGCAGGTCCTACTCAACCTTGTGGGCAATGCGATCAAATTTACCGATGCCGGCGAAGTGGTTATTAAAGCCGGTTCGAGCAACGGGACATTCAATCTATCGGTACGCGATACTGGCCCTGGCATCTCCGCCGCCGATCAGGCCAAACTGTTCCAAGAGTTCCAGCAAGCCGACAATTCAATCACGCGCAAAAAGGGCGGTACCGGCCTGGGGCTGGCCATCTCCAAGCGCATCATTGAGATGCATGGGGGAAAAATTTGGATCGAATCACTATTAGGCCGGGGTTCGACGTTTTTTGTGACGCTCCCTGTCCAAGTGCGCCAAGAAGCAAAGTCGTTATGAAACTGAATTGGAAGAAATCGGGAGAAGTGTCGTGCCGGAACAAATCACACGAACTATCTTGGAAACGTTCGACGTTCCTAATAGCAACTACGAAACTGTGATAATGCTTGTCGAACTCGCCCCGCAGGTGAACACGGGACTTCACACGCATCCGGGCTTCGATGCGGCTTATTTACTCGAAGGCGGGCTTACGGTGCTGGAGCGTGGTCAGCCCGGTAAGCCTATCCACGCCGGTGAATCTTGGCACGTCCGTCCCGGTGTAGTGCATGAAGTAAAGGCGGGTGATCGGCCCACGAAGGTGCTTGCCATATATGTCGTCGAAAAAGGCAAGCCGCTGGCTACGCCATGGCAACCACCGCCATCCGAATGAGACACTAACGCACCGCGTGACCGCTTTTGATGCTGTGGACGGTTTCCTCCACCCGGCACTGCGATGTCGGCTGTTGGCACGAAGCGGACATCCAAGCCGTCCACCGTATGTCCGTTATTGGGGAAAGAGCGGGCATCGACAAAACAGGCCGCCATGTCGCCTAATGACCCTGGCTGTGTGAAAACTGATACATCGGAGAAATGTAGAAAATACAATTCTCCAACACGGCTTCGAGCTGCCCGTGGGCAGTATGATTTGACTCCCGCGATGCGCAATTTGGCCGAGGCGCTTCTACGTGCGTGTCGCGCTCGGGAGTTTTCACACAGCCAAGACCCGAAGCGGACATGCGGGGTTCTTCCAGGGTTAGACGCAAAATTCTCACGCGCAGCATAGCAACATTTGATCTAGATCAGTCGGGTTGCTTGATACGAGTCAATTATAGCTACTTCATCAATCGCGTAAGGCTACCTGATGCTCCTTATCACAGCCTTACGATACGTGGGGTGATCGGCCATGGTCGTTGATTCTCTGTTCGCAATCATCTTGAGCTCGAATTTCGTTGTCGTTATCGCGGACAACGTTCCACGCTACGACGTAGGAGCTAGCTGCCTCGGGGCAGCTAAGCAATTGGATGGGCGGGTGGGGCCCGATACGACCGCACTATCGGTGCAGGAGCGAGCAGCAAGGTGCGTGAAGACCGAGGAAGATGTACGTACCAAACTGGTTGCGGTATGGCCCGAATTTGAGGCCGCAGACCGGTCCGCTTGCATTGGCGCATCGTCGTCCGGAGGTCGACCCAGCTACGTCGAATTGCTTGTTTGTCTTGGAGTAAAGCAAGAAGTCAGGAAAATTCGTTCCAATCCTACCGTCACGCCCCCACCTGGCAGATAGCAACGCTCCTTCTTTGCCATCAAATAGGGAACCGAGCATGGTAAGCGCTGAGACGCTTTACCTCATCTCAGTTTGGCTACTGCCGGTCCTTATCGCCATTACGTTTCACGAAGCGGCTCATGCATTTGTTGCTCGCTTCCTCGGAGATGATACGGCGTCCCGACTCGGACGTGTCAGCCTCAATCCGATCAGGCACATCGACCCAATTGGTACAATTCTTTTGCCGGGACTCCTACTTCTGGCAAAATCACCATTCTTGTTTGGATATGCCAAGCCGGTGCCGGTCAATCTTCGGGCACTGCGAAATCCTCGTATCGGTATGGTGATGGTTGCGGCGGCGGGACCCGCAATGAATATTAGCTTGGCTATTGTTGCTGCCCTGGGTTTCTACCTCATCAGCTATTTGCCAATTACCGTCGCTCAATGGGCTGCCGCGAATCTGAAGAACGCCCTTGTCATCAATGTCATTCTTGCGGTCTTTAATATGTTCCCGCTGCCGCCGCTCGACGGAGGGCGTATTGCGGTAGGTCTGCTTCCCAATATATTTGCCCGTCAGCTTGCCCGGCTAGAGCCGTACGGGATGATGATATTGATCGGTTTTCTCATCGTCTTACCGCTGATGGGATCGCAGCTGGGAATAGACCTTGGTTTTGTGTCACATGCTATTTCAAGCGCAACCCAAACCGTTATCAGAGCCATTCTCCGAGTGACCGGCAACGGGTAACTACAATGAAACGATTTTACCAACCAGACCTGAGCCGCGATATCGATAGCCCGTTCATGCGAGACGGCGCCGATAAGCTCGTTCGCCGCTCCTATTGGCTCGATATGAACGATCGCACTCTCGTCATGGTGATGACCAACGGCATCGGCGCGCACCTAACAAACGAAGAAAAAAGGGCGCACCTAGTGGACCTGCGTCGAGGGCATCTAATCGATCAGGTCTGTGTTCAGGAAATACTGCCACCAGAGAAATGAAACGGCGTTTTTGCGAAGCGGCAAGGCGCGCCACCTTCGCTGCTCGTCCGCGCTGACGAAGTGATCGAATAGCGTGGTGTTTTCCGCAGTGCGAAGTGACGCTATTGGCACTTACCAGACGTCGCCACCGAACCGCCTGAGGTCCGCTTTCGGGGGTAAAGCAGACATCGCAATTTTAGGACCTGATATCTGCTTTTGATGCTGTGGACGGCGGCCACCCCTTCCAGAGTGCTTGTTTGAAGCGGTACGATGTCTTGTCCTGAGCCTGGGAGCTGACATGAGGCGGCGGGATGTTCTCGGAGCTCTGGGCGTCGCGGCGGCGTTTCCGCTTGCCGCGCGTACGCAGGAGCGCATCCGGCGCATCGGCGTGCTGATGGGCTACGCCGAGGAAGACCCAGAAGCAAAACTCCGGCTTGCCGCGTTCGTCCAGAGGCTTGCGTCTTTGGGATGGGATCAAGGCCGCAACCTGGCCATGGACGTTCGATGGAGCGCGGGAGACGTCAACAATGCAACGCTCTTCGCGAAAGAACTGGTTGCGCTGCAGCCAGAGGTGATTCTGGCCAACACCACACCCGTGAGTGCCGCGCTCCGGCGTGAGACTCAAAGCATCCCACTGGTCTTCGTTGTCGTGTCGGACCCGGTTGGGAGCGGTTTTGTCGAGAGCCTGTCCAAACCGGGCGGCAACATGACCGGATTTGTCAATCTCGAAGCATCGTTGGTGGAAAAGTGGGCGGAGCTGCTCAAGGAGATCGCCCCTCGCATCACGAACGTTGCCGTGATGTTCAATCCACAAACGGCGCCTTACGCGGAGTACTACCTGAAACCATTGCAAGTGGCCGCGCCGGCGCTGGGCCTGACTACCTCAATCGCGGCCGTTCGCTCAGTTGCGGATATCGAGACGGCAATCGCCGCTCTCGGCCGGGAATCGAACAGCGGCCTTATCTGCATGACCGACAGCTTCATGACGGTCCATCGCAAGTCAGTTATCGACCTCACCGCGCGTCACAGAGTGCCCGCGATCTCGTTCGTAAACGTCGTAGCACGGGAAGGCGGCCTGATTTCTTATGGCGTCGACATCTCCGACCTGTTTTCACGCTCTGCGGCCTATGTCGACCGCATCCTGCGTGGCGCAAAACCCGCCGAGTTGCCGGTCCAAAATCCTGTGAAGTTTGAGCTGACAGTCAACCTTAAGACCGCCAAGACGCTGGGACTGACCGTGCCGCTGTCATTGCAGAGCCGCGCCGACGAGGTGATCGAGTAAGCCGGCCTGACGTCTGCTGGTGGCGAGCCATAGTTGTGGAGCCTGCGGAATTTTTACCACGGTGGAGAAGGTGCAGGCCGAAAACCCCGAAGGCGGCAGCGGTGCTAACCAGGAAGAAGCGGGTTAGCGAGTTGTCAGAACAAATGGATCAAAAACCCGAGACCGCGCGCGATGCTGCGTTGGCGTCTGTTGAAGTCCCAACCGCACAGCCAAGGCGCGGTTAGTATGTCGACCAGGTGCCAACAACACACATTTGGAGCACGGATATGACCGCAGACCTCATAAGCAACCAATCTCAATTGCGTCACAGCAATCGCGACTGGCTACTCACGCTGCTGACTGCACTGTTGGCGCTCATAATATTTGTCTTCGCCCCGCTCCAGGCAGCGGGCATTTTCTTGTTTCAGACGTTTGCAATTGCGGGATTGCTTGCGATCATCGGCGGGGCGCTGATCATTTCCGCCAATCCGTTCGCGTTCGCGTTGCTGTCTATCGCATTCATTGCCAACTTCGCCGTCTTTTTCTTACGGCTGTATTATCCGTGGCCCTACAACCTGCATCTTTTATCCGGCGCCTGGTTGATCATCGCAGTCACTCTCGGAATTGTAGTCGGTCGGGCAGTGTTCTCCGGAGGACGCATTACCTATCACCGAATAATAGGCGCGATCCTTCTATATCTTTTGATTGCGATGACGTTCGGAACGCTGTTTGCGTTTGTTGGTCTGTCGATTCCAGATGCATTCAAAGGCATTGAGTTTAAGGACGACTTGGCCCTCGCCAGCTCAGTTTTCTATTTGAGCTTTGTCACTCTGACATCGACTGGTTATGGCGATATCGTTCCCGTTCACCCGCTGGCGCGAAGCCTTTGCAATATCGAAAGCGTCATTGGCCAACTCTATCCGGCGACGATTCTGGCCAAGCTCGTAACCCTCGAATTGAGAGCAGGTAGCACGTAACCTTGGCGATGTTGGTCAGCGCAAGCTGACGAAATTCTTAAAAATACGAAGCCCCAGCTGCGTCAGCTGGGCTTCGGCTGAGTGCGGAACGACCTGCAACTCCGCCGCTCGTCCGCTTTTGATTCTGTGGACGGCACCCGTGGCACCTAGCCTTTCGATGCGCTGATGTGGGCTGGCACGATATCGACAACGATGACTTTCGCGCACTTCGCTCTGCATTGAGGACGGCAGGAAACGCCGAAGGGGCGGCCAGCTGAGCGATTTCGCAGCTTTCGTCGTCAAGCAAAAAGCCCCCGGCCTTTGCCGGGGGCTCGTGTTGTCATGCAATGCTCGGCAAAGTGCTTTCAGCAACGAAGTGCTTCGGCAACGATGACAGGCCGGGGCTCTCACCGAAGTGAGAGCCATCCGGCGGCTCGCCCAATCAAGGCGATTGAGGCCTTAGCCCTTCGTGACGACCGGCGGCGGCGGGGCCTTGCCCTTGCCCTTGCCAACGAAGCAACCCGCCAAGCTCAGCGAAGCCACAACCAATGCCACTGCGACAGCCAGTTTTTTCAAAGCCGCCTCCCGTTTCTATGCAAAAATAAACACACGAACAAACCCTGCGCTCCAAGTGCAAAAAAGCCACACCCCACAATTGATTTGATCGGCCATGGACAATTCGAACAAACGGGCTTGGCTTCAACCAACTGAGGATGAACATCTTTTCGCTGTGTTCGGCCGCAATAGGGTTGTAACAGGGAACTTTATTTGTGCACGGTTTTGCCATGCGTAGAGCCTGCTTCGTCCTCGCCTGTTTGCTGGCCGCCATGGCGTTTGCCACGGCGGCGTTGGCCGTCGAGGACAACGCCGCCCGCCGTCATGAGCGGGCAACCGCGGCCCAGGCGGGCACGCCCTACTACATTGAATTCCGCGTCGCCCGGGTCGGGACTTACGGCCACAGCTATGTCGCGTATGGCCGGCTCAACGCGCACGGACAGCCCGCCGAACATCGTTACGCCGACCTTCATCCGACCGGAAACTACGCATTGATGGCGATCGGCCACGTGCTGCCGGTGCCCGCCAACACCAAATGGGATCCCGAGGTGCTGACGTTGCCTGTCTCCTCGTCCTACCGCCGCAAGCTCACCGCGGTTCAATACAAAAAACTTGTGGCGACGATCCAGCGCCTGCAATCCGAACAGCGTTACTGGAATGCGGTCACAAACAACTGCAATCACTACGTTGGAGAACTGGCGCGAGCGGTTGGATTGCGCACACCTGGAAACTTTCAGGTTTCTTATGCCTTTATTCCCGCGTTGCGCGACCTGAACGAATCTCCCTCCGTAAAGGATCAAACACCCGCTGCGTCTCCCGCCCCTTGACGTGAGTGAACATGCTTGGCCGTGTGGTGAGTTCTTTGAAGTCTTCCGCAGTGGTAGCCGCGATCCTGGCGCTGACAGCATGCGCGGGCTCGCCGGTTGCAAGCGGCGATGTCAACAAACTGACCGGCGACGAAAACGGCGGCAAGATTTCGGAGGCGCTGGGGCCGGCTCAATCCCAGTCGATGAACCTTGTCACAGCCTATTGTGCCAGGCACGACAAGAAGGGGTTCATCACCAAAATGGACTACGACAACAACTCGATAACGTTCGAGTGCCGCAAGCAGGCGCTCCGCAGCTGAAGCCGTTTACCGAGGCGGACAATCAGATAAGTCGCGGTGGACGGCACCGCCGTTTCAAGTTGCCGACGCCTTGCTGGATGCTCGGCTATCTGCAGCTTGCATCAGTAGCCTGACCGCAAGTTGCCAATATTCGCTACGAAGCCTCGGCCTGCTTTGTCCTGCTTGAGTCAATAGTGGACGTCACTCGATCACTTCGCCTGCGCGGTCAACGTGCTTGCTTCTGGATCGCGCTCATGAGCGTTTCGCCGCCTCGTTTCCTGCAATAGCTTTCGACGGCTCTCTTGTTGTTGGCAAACCTCTGGAAGTCGAGGACAGGTTGGTTTCTCGATGCCCGAAAGTAGCCACTCATCCAGTAGGCGATCATGTCCCGCCGCTCGGCATCCGAACTCAGAAACTGTTTGCATGTGACCAAGGACATATCGACCTTAATCTGACCCGTTGCAGGCCCCGGTTGGGGAATGGAACGCTCCAGCGCGGACATAACACTCTCCTGCGGACGTCCAGTGCACCATTGCCTGACACTGGCGACGTTTCTCGCAAAATCCTCGAAGCCAACGGTCACGTAGCCAAATCGCTGGTTGAACCAGCCGCTCATCCAGGCGGAAAAAATACGGGCCTGGTCTGGCGGCATGGCCACGTAGTTCGCGCAAGTGATCCGCGTCATGTCGAGGGTCACTTGCGAATAGCCGGAACCGGGCACGAATGCCCCGGCAAGCGCCAAGAAAAAAACCATCTTCCGCATCAACACCTCCCTACGGAAATTGACCCCGGTGCAAAGACGTAAAAGCTTATATTCGCTTCGACCCGCTCATTTTGACCTTTATCAAGCCGTCTGGTGTCATAGACGGTCGTTTTTCCGATCCTCACTTTGACACGTCGTAGGCGAGCCGGTGCTTGATGTATGTCAAGGATATGAGCACACAGACCGACCTAAGTTAAGGGCCGTGCACAAAAAACCCATCCCTGAGGAATTTGAAATTTCCAGGACCGGTGTCTGGCACCGCCCGACCAAGGAAAGGTTTATCGCGCATCCTGGTAAACCGGCCGATGGCCAATGGCAGGATGGTCATACGTTGGCCGCCGCCGACTACGATCAGGACGAAGTGCGGCAGATGGGGCGCAAGCTGTGGGCCAAGCACGTCGCTGAGGGGAGGCGCATCAGATAACGGTGCCGGTGTGACGGGCGACGTGGCAATTGGCCCATCCATTTGCGCGCACCGGTTTGACATACATCAACCCAGCCTGATCGAAAAGTGCTTCGGTGGTGTGTGAGGCGAGCTTGGTCCATCTCCCCAGCATCCCTAAGCCCCCGGACCAGGCCGCGGCGCGGCTAACTTCGCGACGCCGAAGTCAGCCGCGCCCTTTTTTCATTTAACGCGGGGGTGATCTATTTGGCTGGCGCGTTCCAATAAGCGCCGCCATGTCGCTGTTGACCCGAAGCAGACATCGCCTGCTGCATCTCACCTCTTCCAAGCCGCAAGCCCGACTTGTTACGATCTGCGTACAGTCGTGAGGCCAGCATGAAGCGGCGAAATTTTCTCGACGCCCAGGGGAATATCACAACGGCGTTGCTGGCCCGGACCGTAGCCGTTGCTTTCCTGATGGCATCGTTTGCTTGTTCGGCCACCTTGGCGGCTGAACCCAAGCGGGTGTTGGTGCTTCATTCCTTTGGTCGTGATTTCAAGCCCTGGAGCGAGCACGCCAAAGCCATTCGCACGGAACTCGATCGGCAATCGCCATGGCCTCTGGAGATCATTGAGAAGGAGTTTGTGACTGCGCGTTCCGGCAACGAAAATGCGGAGGCTCCGTTTGTCGAGTACCTACGTGCTCTGTTTCCCGATCGCCCTCTTGATCTGATTGTGAGCATCGGCGCCCCCGCGGCCGACTTCGTGCAACGGCGCCGGCAGCAACTCTTTGCCACGACTCCGATGGTGTTCACAGCAGTGGAGCGGCGTCGAATTCAAGGTTCCAGTCTCACGGAAAATGACACCGTCGTCGCGATCGCGCAAAACTTCCCGGCCATCATCGAGAATATCCTGCATGTGTTGCCGGACACCAAAACCGTAGCCGTGGTGATCGGCAATTCTACCAACGAAAGATTTTGGTTGGAGGTCCTACGCAAAGAGTTTGCGCCGTTTGCAGGCCGGCTTTCGTTCATCTGGTACAATGATCGATCGGTCGCAGAGATCTTGAAACACGCCGCTGCGCTGCCGCCGCACTCCGCGATCTACTGGCACCAGATGAATATCGATGCGGCCGGTGTCGTGAACGAGGGTGGCAAGGCGTTGCCAGCACTTTATGCCGTCGCCAATGCGCCCATTTTCGCTTTTAACGATGCCTTCTTCGACGGCGAAGTTGTTGGCGGCCCGATGAACTCCGTGGTCGAGGGCTCGCGACTGACGGCCGCCGTTGCCGTTCGCATCCTCGGCGGGGAGAAGGCGGGCGACATCAACATCCCACCCATCGGATTCGCAACGCCGAAGTTCGACTGGCGGCAAATGCAGCGCTGGGGCATCAGCGAGAGCCGCTTGCCGCCGGGAAGTGAAATCCACTTTCGCGAGCCGACGATCTGGCAGCAATATTTCTGGAGAATGTTGGCGATCCTTCTCGCGCTGGTGGTGCAGACGTCCCTCATTGTTGCGTTGATCTGGGAAGATCGCCGCCGTCGCAGATTGGAGGCGAATGCGCTGGCGCTTGCGAATGAACTTGCCCATATGAATCGCGTCATCACCGCGGGCCAGCTCACCGCTTCGATCGCTCACGAAATCAGACAGCCGCTGAGTTCGATTTCCAGTTTCGGCAACGCCGGTCTGAACTGGCTGAAGCGCGAGCCGCCCAATCTCGACAATGCCCGGAGCGGCCTGGAGAATATCGTCAAAGCGGTGCGTCGCGTCGACGACGTCATAAAGAGCGTTACGGCGCTGTTCAAGAATGAGTCCGCGACGCGAACCGAAATCTACGTCAATGCACTTGTTCAACAGGTTCTTATTTCCACGGCAGGAGCCAGGAACTCGAACGGAATTATGCTGGAAACGAATTTCGCCGAAAACTCGCCGCCGTACGTCATGGCCGATCCAATTCAGCTACAGCAGGTCATTCTTAATCTGATCACGAACGCAATTGAGGCCATGTCCGCCTGCCAACGTGGGGCGCGCATCCTGCGTGTCGACACGAATGTCGATCAGGCCGATACCGTTGCGATCACCGTTGCAGATACAGGACCTGGAATCGATTCGAATTTGGCTGAACAAGTCTTCAAGCCGTTCTTCACAACGAAATCCAGCGGCATGGGCTTAGGATTGCCGATTTGCAGATCGATCATTGAGGCGCATCAAGGAAAACTGACGGTCGCTTCACGCGAACCGCACGGAGCGGTGTTTCGGATCGAATTGCCGCGTCATCGCCGCGAGCCGGACAGGCGCATTTCTTGACGGCCGAACCCAGAAAACCTTTCACGTTTTGACCTATCTCAAATTGCGTTCTGAGTTTGGAGAAATAATGAGTCGATGCGCAACGGGACAATCATCGTCCTCTGTCTAGCGAGTTTGGCCTTGGCCGCTTGGGGCTTATTTTCGGCCGATGGCTTTCTGATGATTGCAAGGTAGCTGGGGTGATTGCTTCAATCTGATTTGCGTGCGCCAACCCTCGAGGATCGAACCGCAGCGATGCGGGACAATCGAAGGCCCTGGGATCGGCATATCCACCTGCGATTAAACCTTCGGATAGGCCGCATGCCGTTTTCGATCGGGCTTTTGTACGCACGTACAATAGAATTGTGGGTCGAGAGCCTCCTAAGCTTCTGCAAATCAACGTGTCACTTAGGGAAACAATCGCTAAGCGAGCCCGGTCGACCCCCCAGCCCCCCTCCCCCGACCAGGATCGCGCGCGGCTGACTCTCGCCCCAGAGTCAGCCGCACTTTCCGATGACGAAAGGCCCTAGTCGCTCGATTTCAGCTAGATTGCAGGGTATAGGTGTTTGAGTTTGACACGGGCGTCTTTGGTTGTGAATTGCCAGTCTGACTTGGTGTGATAGGCATTGCGGTCGTGTTCCCAGGCGACGATTTCGTCCTTGAGGATTTGTTTGTCGGGGATGCGGCGGTCGAGACACTGGGAGGCGAGGACGCCGAGTTCGGACTCGGCGAGGTTGAGCCAAGAGCCATGCTTTGGGGTGTAGTGCCATTCGAAGCGCTCGACGAGCCGTCTGGCTTCGGCGGCCGGGAAGGCCTCGTAGAGCGACGCCTTGCTGTGGATGTTGAGGTTGTCCTGGACGAGCACGATGGTCTTGGCCTGCGCGAAGTGGCGATCGGCCAAATCCTTCAAGACATGCGCATAGTCGATGGCGGTGTGGCGGTCCGTCACCTCGATGTGGCGCCAGCCTTCGAGCGGCGCGAACATCATGAACAGGTTGGCGGTGCCGTTGCGCTCGTACTCGTAATCGACACGGGCCGGCCGTCCCGGCTTCATCGGGATCGGCACGCGCGTCTCGGCAATGAGCTGCTTTGAGCTCTCATCCAGGCAGACCAGCGGGCGGTCGGGATCATGGGGCCGCGTGTAGACGGCCAGCACGTCTTCCATCGCCGCTACGAAGCCGCTGTTAGCCTTCGGCGGGATGACCCAGCACTGCCGGCGATGCGGCTTGAGACTGTTTTTTTGAGCGCGCGGCCGATCGTTGAGTTGCTCGCACGCTCGACGATGCCGAGTTCCACGACCTTGTTCTCCAGCAGCCGCAAGGTCCAGCGCACGCGTCCCTTCGGCGGCTTGGAGCACGCCAGGGCGATCAGCTTGGCTTGCTTCTCGCCGTCGAAGATCGCCGGCACCGGCGGATGCGCCCGCGGCTTACGGCTCAATACCGCCGCAAAGCCCTCTTCCACCAGTTGCTTGCGCACCCGGTAGGCCATCGAGGCGCTGGTATCGAGCGCCGCGATGATCTTGCTATCGCTCCACCCCTCGCCGGCGTCCGAAACATCGGCCTTCAACAAAATGCGCGCTTTCAAGAGCCGCTTCGCCGGACTTTTTCCCTTGCGGATCAGCGCTTGCAGTTGCTCGCGTTCCTCCGCGCTCAGCCGCACCACATACTTCTTTACCGCAATGTCCGTTCCAGCCATGGTCGCCTCCGTCGCTCGAATCGCGACCAAAGCGAATCATCCAATCCTTTCAAATGAGTTGAAGCGGGCGACTAGGGAGATGTCTGATGGACGCCACCCTCTTGCGCGCTGGCGCAACCACGCATCTGACGATACTCGCGGTAGCACTGTTAGCGTCGGCCGCGATCGTTGCGGTCGGGATCAATGCCCGGACGGAGCATCTCCCGACCATTCATGCGACGGCTGACAGCATCGTCGTCACAGCGGGCCAGCCCAGCATCTACGCGGGTCAGGAAGTTCCTAGCGTTCGCTGAGCGGACAGTTCCAGACGACCCGCGCTTTGATGGGACTTTGTAGGCAGGAGGCCGCAATGATCAGCCATGAGATATTGCTCGTGCTTCCGATTTTGATCTTCTTCGTGCTGTCGGCACACTTGGTATTCAAGCGCTATTGAGTCGATGAATTGGCGCGTTGCTGAGTATCAGCGAAGAAACATTCGAGAGAGATACCGGCCCGCTGGGTTTCTTCTTCGAAAAGTTCGATATGGACGATGCCCGAAGCGTAGCCCATCTCGTCACTCTGCCGAATGTCTTGCCCATCGTCGTTGAAGCCAGCGGTTGGCAGCCTCTGGAAGGCGACCCAAATACAGGACCTCGTCGAGGTAACATCGCTCAGGAAGCGCGACTGGTTGAAGAAAGACTGGCATTCGTCGAGCACCCAAAACGCACACCGTGCTTCGCTGGTGCTTCCCCAGCTAAAAGCTTTGTCATCAAGAGCCCAAAAAGCGCGCAGAAATTCCGAACCAAAATCAAAGAGTTTTTGGCGCGCCCGAAGAGATTCGAACTCCTGACCCCCAGATTCGTAGTCTGGTGCTCTATCCAGCTGAGCTACGGGCGCGCATGCCGTTGAAAATGCGGCAGAACCGCGCCAACGCGCGGAACGCCGGATAGCTATAGGGTCAAACCCCGGTTTGGCAAGGGTTTAGGGCGCGGGCGTTGCCCCGTCATTCCGGGGCGCGACGAAGTCGCGAACCCGGAATCCATAACCACCGCTGCGGAGTATGGATTCCGGATCGCTGCTTCGCGGCGTCCGGAATGACGGAGTGCTGCGGATCACGCCCGCCGCGCGTTGCGGTGGGCGTCGAGCTCTACCGCCCGGTCGGGAATGGTGATCCGGAACGTCGCGCCGATGGTCCCTTCAACGAGGGCAATCAAACCACCGTGGGCGCCGATCAACTCGGCGGCGATGGCGAGCCCAAGGCCGGTGCCACCGGTGCGGTTCGAACTCTGGAACGCCTCGAACAGGTGCTCGCGACCCTTGGCCGGAAATCCCGGCCCGGTGTCCGCCACCTCGATCACCGCCACCGCGCCCTCGCGGCGTCCGGTGATACGGATCTGGTCGCGCAGCGGATCGTTCGGCGCGCGACTCTCCAGCGCCTGCTGCGCGTTGCGGGTGATGTTAAGCAGCACGCGCAAGAACTGGTCGTGGTCGGCGTCGACCTTCATGCCGCGCTCGATCGCGACAATCCAGCCGATCTGTGCGGCGTCGGCGAGCGCCAGCGTCTCGCGCACCTCCTCGACCAGCGCTTCGAGATCGACCAGGGCGCGCACCGGCGGCGGCTCCTGCGCGCGGCCGTAGGACAGCGTCGACTGGCACAGCTCGATGGCGCGCTCCAGCGAGCGCATCAGCTTCGGCGCGAAACGCTGCACGCGCGGATCGGGCAGATGCGACAACCCTTCCGAGAACAATTGCGCCGACGCGAGCAGGTTGCGCAGGTCGTGGTTGATCTTAGACACCGCGAGGCCGAGCGCCGCAAGCCGGCTCTTCTGGTGCAGCATCGAGGCAAGGTCGCCCTGCATCGACGCAAGCTCGCGCTCGGCGACGCCGACCTCGTCCTGCCGCGCCGACGGCAAGATGATGCGCGACGGATTTTCCGGGTCAGCATGAAACGCCATCATGTTGGCGGTGATGCGCCGCATCGGCCGCACCAGCAGATAATGCAGCGCGAAGTAAACCAGCGCCGCGGTGATCGCGGAGATAATCAGCGACAGCAGCAGCACGTTGACGGAGAAGCGCAGCATGGCCTTCCGCAGCGGCCCCATCTCCAGCACGATCTCGACGAAGTCGCCGCCCATCGGAGCCGGACCGACCGCACGCAGCACGTCGCTGTCACGGCTCATGAAGATCGTCTCGAACGCGCCCATGATGGCGTCCCAGGACGACACGTCGCGCATATCGACCTCCTGCTGCGCCATCGGCGGATTCTCCGAGAGCGCGAGCAGATGCCGCTGGTTGCCCATCTTGAGCGCGACGGCTTTCGCGCCGATGCTGTCGAGCACGCGGCGCACCAGCGCGTCGGACACCACGCGGTCGCTACCCGGCTCCAGCACCAGCGCGGCGGTGTGCGCGGCGGCAAGCCGGTCCTTCAGCCAGTTCAGGCGGAAGTTGGCGATCGAGGGAACGTAAATCAGCACTTCCGCGATCATCACGAACAGGATGGTGAGGACGAGCAGCTTGCCGGACAGGCCCATCCGCGTCCGCGGCGTGTCCGAAGCATCGGTCTTGGTGTCGTCGTCCGTCATGTTCATGTTCAGCCCAGCCGCCGCAGGAAGCCCAGGATGCGGCGCACCCAGGGGCTCGACAAACGCGGTGTGTAGAAGGTGATGGCGGCGCGCTTGCCTATCTCGGATAACGTCGGATAGGGCACCACAATTCCGGCAAAAGCGCGGATATTGAGACGTTGGCTGATCGCCAGTGTCCAGGCGGTGATCAATTCTCCGGCGCAGGCGCCGACGATGGTGGCGCCGAGGATTTTTCCCTTTTTGTCGGTGATCACCTTGATATGTCCCGAGGTTTCGCGCTCGGCCTGGGCGCGGTCGTTCTCGTGATAGGGCCAGCGCAGCACGCGGATCGTCTTAACCCGTTGACGGGCTTGATGTTCCGACATTCCAACGTGAGCAAGCTCGGGATCGGTGAAAATCACGCGCGCAATCGCGTTCGGATCGACCTTGACCGGCATCCGGAATAGCGTGTGCCGGATCACTAGGCCGGCGTGATAGTTGGCGGCGTGGGTGAAATACGCCGATCCGGTAACGTCGCCAATGGCATAGACGCGCCGGTTGGTGGTGCGCAGGCGCTTGTCCACGGCGATTCCGGCGGCGCTGTGCTTTATCCCCGCCGCATCGAGACCGAGGCCCTCGACGGCCGGCCGCCGCCCGGTGGCGACCAGAATATCGCTTCCTCCGATCACCTCAGCGTTCTTCTTCTCGTCTATGCAGACCACCTCGACTTTGCTTCGCACCTTCTTCACGGAGGCTATCTCGACGCCGCTGCGGATCGCGACGCCCTCGCGCGCGAGCCGGTCGAGCACGATCGCGGCGCACTCCGGATCCTCGTTGGCGAGCGGAGTTGCCGCCTCCAGCACGGTGACATCGGAGCCGAGCCGGCGGAACGCCTGCGCGAGCTCGAGCCCGATCGCGCCGGCGCCGATCACAATGAGATGCTTCGGCCGTTCGCGCATCTCGAACACGGTCTCGTTGGTGAGGTACGGCGTCTTGTCGAGACCGGGAATCGGCGGCACCGCCGGCATCGAGCCGGTCGCGATGACGAAGCACCGCGCCTTGATCTCGTACTGTTCGCCGACCGCGACGGTGTTCGCATCGGTGAAGCGCGCCTCGCCATCGATCACGCGCACTCCAAGCCCGGTGAAGCGCTCCCTGGAATCGTTCGGCGCGATCGCCGCGATCACCTCGTTGATGTGATCGTTGACTTGGTAGAACTCGACGCCGGGGCGCTGCGGCTTGATGCCGAACGCGGCCGCCGAACGGAAGGCCTCCGCGCGCTTCGCCGCGGCGATCATCGCCTTCGACGGCACGCAACCGACGTTAAGGCAGTCGCCGCCCATTTTTCCTTTCTCGATCAGCACCACCGGCACACCGAGCGCCGCGGCCGCGGCCGCGACCGACAGGCCGCCGGAGCCGGCGCCGATGACGCAGAGGTCGGGCGTGAGCTGTTCGGCCATACGTCAGCCCGAGGGGCGCGCGGCGCGACGGGCGCGCATCCGCTTGGCGGCGACCGGAATGAGCGCGAGCACGCCAAGCGCCACCAGCGCCGCGACCAGTTGCGGCGTGATCGCCGTCCGCCAATCGAAATCGAGCTTGCAGCCGGCGCGGCCTGCGGCGACGCAGGCGCGGTACGCGGTCTCCTGCGCGGCGATCACGCTGTCGAGGCCGGCGCCGACCGAGGCGAAGGCGAACGTCGCCGGAACGATGCCGAGCACCGTCGCCGCGACGAACGGCGCCAGCCGCACTCCGGCCAGCGCCGCGACGAGGTTGACGGCAAAGAACGGAAATGCCGGCACCAACCGCAGACACCAGCAGGTAGTTGAAGGCGTCCTCGCGAAATCCTTCGGCCAGCCGCGTCGCCAGCGAGCCGGCGCGGCGCGCCAGGTGTTCGCCGAACGCGGTGCGGGCGATCAGGAAGATCAGGATAGCTCCCGTGCTGGCCGCCACGATCGAGACGAGGCCGCCCGCCAGGGTGCCAAACAGGACGCCGCTCGCGATGGTGAGGAACGCCGCCCCGGGGATCGAAAGCGTCACCACGGCGACGTAGACCACGACAAAGACCACCACTGCCGCAGCGCCGCGGGCCGCGACGAAGGCGTCGAGCTGGTCGCGGTAGCGCACGATGTTCTCCAGCGACAGCTCCCGGTGCCAGCCCATTGCCACCACCAGGATCGCCACCATGGCAATCGCGGCGAGCGGGATGAGCCGGCGCAGCCGGAACCGCTCGGTGGGGCGCATCGCGGGTGGCGGTTCGGCAGGCATGCTTGCAGCGGTGCTCGTGGCAGGCCGGATTTGTGCGGGACAGGTGCAAGCCGATCTATACACCAGCACCCGCCGCCACGAAGCCATCTCACTGATATTTGAGGCAAAATGTGATCGGGACCTAGTGTCGCGATTCGGAAGTTCGCCTGAACTCTCAGCAAGCTCCGAAGCGAACTTCCGAATCAAAGCGACACTAGCAACTCTATGATTCTAGTGTCCCTTTGAACCCGAAGTTCGCAAAGGCGCCTGCCGCACAATCGTGCGAACTTCGGGTTCGGGACACTAGCGTCCGCGGCGTCGCATTGACCCGTTGGGCTGGGCTCCGTATAAGCCGCACGCGACGGCGAACGGAGACCAATCCCGTGGTGAAGCGGACCTATCAACCCAGCAAACTGGTGCGCAAGCGCCGTCACGGCTATCGCGCCCGCATGAAGACCACCGGCGGCCGCAAGGTCGTCAGCGCCCGCCGCACTCGCGGCCGCAAGCGGCTAACCGCCTAGGCCGTGCGAAAGCGCGCGGCATGGAGCGGCTGACACAGCGCGCGGATTTCCTGGCCGCCGCGACCGGCGCCAAAGCTCCGACCCCCACGTTCGTGCTCCAGATGCGGCGGCGACGCGAGGACGGGCCGGTGCGCATCGGGTTCACCGTCACCAAGAAGGTGGGCGGCGCGGTCGAGCGCAACCGGATCAGGCGGCGGCTGCGCGAGGTCGTCAGACTGTCGCCCCCGTCCCATATGCGGGCGGGGCACGATTACGTGCTGATCGGACGGCGCGCCGCACTGAGCGCGCCGTTCGAGCGGATCAAGGAAGAGTTTGACCGGGCGCTGCGGCGCGTACACGCGGGACCGGCCGACACGAATGGCGCGAGCCGCGCCGCAACCCCACGTCGGGGCAAGGCGCAACAGAGTCCTCAATGACCGACCAAAAGAACACCATCCTCGCCATCGTGCTGTCGGCGGTCGTGCTGATCGCATGGCAATATTTCGTCGGCATGCCGCAGATGGATAAGCAGCGGCAGGAAGCGCAGCTCAAAGCGCAGCAGCAACAGCAGACCCAGCAAATCCCGGCGCCGGCGCCGCAACCCGGCGCTCCTGCGCAACCGGGCGCGCCCGTGCAACCCGGCTCAGCGCCTGTGCCGCAGGTGCAGACCGGCGCGCCGTCCGTTCCCGGCCAGGTTCCCGCCGCGCCCCGGCAGGCGCTGACGCGCGAAGCCATCCTCGCGGCGTCACCGCGCATCGCCATCGACACACCGAAGCTGAGCGGCTCCGTCTCGCTGAAGGGCGGCCGGCTGGACGACCTGGCGCTGACGCAATACCGCGAAACAGTCGATCCGAAATCGCCGCCGATCGTGCTGCTGGCGCCGTCGGAGAGCCCGCATCCGTTCTACGCGCAGTTCGGCTGGACCACCGGCTCGGGCGCGGCCGTGAAACTACCCGACGACAACACCCTCTGGCGCCAGCTTGGCGCCGGCACGCTCGGCGTCGGCCGGCCGGTGACGCTCGCCTTTGACAACGGCGAAGGGCTTGAATTCCGCCGCACCATTTCGGTCGACGACCAGTACCTGTTCACCGTCGAGGACCGGGTCGCCAACAAAGGCGCAAACCCGGTCACACTTTATCCTTATGCGCTGATCTCGCGGCACGGCACGCCGAAGGTCGAGGGCTTCTACATCTTGCACGAGGGCCTGATCGGCGTGATCGGCGACCAGGGGCTGCAGGAGGTGTCCTACAGCACGATCGACGACAAGAAGTCGATGAGCTTCAAGGCGACCAATGCGTGGCTCGGCATCACCGACAAGTATTGGGCGGCGACCCTGCTCCCCGACATCAAAGCCGCGCTCCAGATCCACTTCCAGTCGACGCCGTTCGGGACGCAGAAGCGGTATCAGACCGACTATCTCGGCGAAGCGCAGACCGTTGCGCCGGGCGGCACGGCGATGCACGACACGCGGCTGTTCGCCGGCGCCAAGGAAATCGCGGTGGTCGACGGCTACGAGAAGAAATTCAACCTCAACCGCTTCGAGCTGCTGATCGACTGGGGCTGGTTCTACTTCATCACCAAGCCGATGTTCATCGCGATGGACTGGATCTACCACCGCGTCGGCAACTTCGGCCTGGCGATCCTTCTGATCACCGTGCTGATCAAGATCGTGTTCTTCCCGCTCGCCAACAAGTCCTACGCCTCGATGGCGAAGATGAAGGCGGTGCAGCCGGAAATGATGATGATCCGCGAGCGCTACGCCGACGACAAGGTGAAGCAGCAGCAGGCGCTGATGGAGCTCTACAAGAAGGAGAAGATCAATCCGCTTGCGGGCTGCCTGCCGATCCTGATCCAGGTGCCGGTGTTCTTCGCGCTCTACAAGGTGCTGTTCGTTACCATCGAGATGCGGCACGCGCCGTTCTACGGCTGGATCAAGGATCTGTCGGCGCCGGACCCGACCAACCTGTTCAACCTGTTCGGCCTGATCCCCTACGATCCGACGCTGATCCCGGTGCTCGGACAGTTCCTGCACCTCGGCGTCTGGCCGATCGTGATGGGCATCACGATGTGGTTCCAGATGAAGCTCAATCCCGCGCCGCCCGATCCGACGCAGAAGATGATCTTCGACTGGATGCCGCTGATCTTCACCTTCATGCTGGCGACGTTCTCGGCCGGCCTGGTGATCTACTGGGCGTGGAACAACACGCTCTCGGTGCTGCAGCAGAGCTACATCATGCGCAAGCACGGCGCCAAGATCGAGCTGTTGGACAACATCAAGGAATTGTTCGGCGTGAAGAAGAAGGCGGCTGTCCAGAAGGCCAGCGAGAAGAAGTAACGGGCCGCTGCACTAAAGCATGATGCGGTTAGGTCGGACAATTCTCTCCGTTCGTCCCCGCGAAAGCGAGGACCCAGGGCCACGATGCAGGACAGTGTATTTGGCCCTGGATTCCCGCTTGCGCGGGAATGAGCGGAGGTCGGAGCAAGTCGAAGTGATTCAGCCTGACCTCATCCCGCGCTAGAGCATGATCCCGAAAAGTGGGACCCGGTTTTCGGAAAAGATCATGCTCAAACAAAAAGCTTCAGCCGGTCGTCAGCCCCTTGCTGTCATGCCCCGCGAAAGCGCGCGGGCGGTTGCGCAAGCCGCAGGCGCCGGAGCAGACGGAACCGGCCACGATGGCGTTGTTTCCAGACCTGCGGTGAATAGTGCAATTGGTAAAGTGTCCCTGTAAATCCAAGTTGAGGCGGGTCGGGGCTTGTCGGGGCTGGCGGCGGCGGGGATTCGCGGCCTGCTTATGGACTTGGCGTCGCTCCTGCGTCTGCTTTCAATTCGCTCTCGGCGTCCGGTGCTTGGCGATCTTGCAGAATTGAAACATAGGCGTGGTATTCGTAGACGCGGTCCCTTTTGCGCCCGGTGATCTCGCGCAGGATTTTCAGTTCTTCGAGAGTGGTCAGCGCAGAATTGACCGTGGGCAACGTGAGCCCAGTCTTCTTCACAGTCGCTGCCGCCGTCAGGTACGGGTTCTTCTTGAGCAGATCGAAGACCTGCTGAAGCGAACCGGTGAACTTTCCGCTCGCTCTGACTCTTTGGATGTCGGAGTCCAGACGTTCGGAAATCTTCATCGCCGTCGCGACCGCCTCGTTTGCTGTCTCGGTTATTCCGTCGAGGAAGAATTCGAGCCAAGTCTCCCAAGAGCCGCGTTCACGGACTTCCTGCAACAGGCGGTAATAGTCTGCGCGTTTCGTTTTGAAATAGAGGCTGAGATAGAGCAGAGGCTCCTTCAGGATTCCCTGCTCGCACAGCATGAGCGTAATGAGTAAGCGTCCGATGCGGCCGTTGCCGTCCAGGAATGGATGGATCGACTCGAATTGCAGATGGACGAGGCCGGCCTTGACCAAAGGAGGAAGACCTCGGCTGTCGTTGTGGATGTATTTCTCCAGCGTGTCGAGGCATCGCTCCATTTCGACAGGCGGCGGCGGAACGTAGATCGCGTTGCCGGGGCGCGTGCCTCCGATCCAGTTTTGCGAGCGCCGGAACTGGCCGGGGTCCTTCCCTGCGCCCCGGCCGCTCTTTAGCAATCGTTCGTGCATTTCGCGGATCAAGCGGAGGGACAGAGGCAGCGTCTCCATCCGCTTCAGCCCGTAGCTCATCGCTTCGACATAATTCGATACTTCCGTGATGTCATCGAAGTTTTGATTTTCGAGTTGATCCGCTTCGGCGCGAAGCAGGTCAGCCAGGGTCGATTGTGTGCCTTCGATCTGGGAGGACAGAACTGCCTCTTTTCGGACGTACATGTAGAGAAAGAGCTCTTTGTTCGGCAGCAGCTGCGAGATGCCGTCGAGCCGTCCCACGGCGCGATCCGCCTCGCTCAGGTGCGAGGCCAACGCGGTCATGTCGATCGAGGGATTTGGCGGGAGCGGTGGCGGCACGAAGGCGCGTACGGTCTCGCCACCGGCGGTGGTTTCGACGAAACGGCCCAAGCGGAGGTTTTCCTCAGCCATCCTCGGTCCCATTTAATTATCAAACTGCCATAATAAAATTATGTGCCGAATTCTTTATTTTCAAACATCAAACCGCCGCTGATGGATTGTCGGGTCAAGTGTAAAGTCTGGCAATGACGACCAGTAAACGGCTCAACTCAACTCAACTCGTCCTCGACCTCCGCGAGCTTGGCCAGATGCCGCAGCAGGCCGGTCTTGAGCGGACGATTGCCGTGAATGGGAATCGAAAGGCGCACCACGCTGCCGGGCTTGCCGTAGATGTGATGGCTGCCCGCGACCCGCAGAAGCCGCCAGCCGCGCCGCTCGACGATACGAGCGAAGTCGCGGCCGAAAATCACCCTCATACAGCGATTTCCAGGATGCGCTGCTTGCCGCCCGGCTTCGGCTCCGCGACATCGATGGAGAGGCAGCCCTCGATGGCTTCATGCAGGTTGCGCATCAACTCTTCCATCGTGTCACCCTGAGTGGCGCAGCCTGGGATGGCCGGCACCTCGGCCCAGAAGCCGCCCTCCTCCGCCTCGTGCACGACGGCCTTGATCTTCATCGGTTGCTCCGCTGATTTCCGCGCGTATTTATCTATTATCACATGCCGCGGATGTGAGGGGAACTATCCCCCGAACCTCACGGCATCGCGAGCGGCAGTTCGCGTTCGCGGACTGCATCGGCGGCGTAGCGCAGCGCTTCCGCGACGTCCTCGGCGTCGAGGTCGGGAAAGGCGGCTACGATCTCAGCGGTGCTAATGCCATCGGCAACCATGCCCACCACGGTCGCGACCGGAATGCGCAGGCCGCGGATGCATGGAACGCCGCCCATCTGGGCTGGGTTTGTCGTGATCCGGGGGAACATCGGCGTGCTCCGGCAGCGGACGGTTGCTGAAAACATTTTACATCATTTCGACAAGAAGGAGCAGATCAATCCGCTCGCCGGCTGCCTGCCGATCCTGATCCAGGTGCCGGTGTTCTTTGCGCTCTACAAGGTGCTGTTCGTCACCATCGAGATGCGCCACGCGCCGTTCTACGGCTGGATCAAGGATCTGTCGGCGCCCGATCCGACCAACCTGTTCAACCTGTTCGGGCTCCTGCCGTTCGACCCCACCGTGATGCCGGTGTTCGGAAGAAGGCAGAGGGGATAACTGCGCTGCGCGGTTATCCCGCCACCCCGCGTCATGCCTGGCCTTGTGCTGGGCAGAGCCGCCGGCGTTTTGGCCGTGTTAGCCAGTCCCTGGTTAGCCGAGACTCGGCCGGTCTTGCGGTACAATGCGCGGTATGACGCTCGATTCGGCGATTCGTCCTTCATGGCATCGGCTCCTCGCGGTACTGCCGCGTTTCTTCGCTCTACGCGCCAAACCGCGGTCGCGGCAGGGAAAGCAATCAACTCTCGCGCGCCTGCTTCTTGAGCTTCTTCACTCGATGCTTCTGATAAGCAAGCACTGCCGCCGCAAGAGGCGTGGTGCGCGCCATCCTGACGTGAGTCAGGGAGATGACGAGCGCTCGCTGTTCATTCGGCGAAACGATGTGGCACAAGATGCCGCCTGCATCACCGGCATAAGACAAATTCGAGACCGTCCGTTGTGTCTGATCGGCGCAAGCAAGATTTTCTGATTGAAGCTGTTTGATCACGGCTGGCGCCAATTCGACTTCGAACGGAACCGCCGCCTTGAGTGCGGTCAACAGCCGCGCGGTCTTGTCCGGATTGTCGAGCATCGGCGTCATCCAACGCTGCGAGCCAAGTGATTCGGCAATTACCGATGATAGGGAATATGTCTCGGTAGAGCCATTCTCCTTGTCCCGCGCATTGGCGGATTGCGCTCTTCGCTCACCCGCTCTACGTGCTATCATTCGCCAACGCGAACCTCGTGAAAGCAGAATGCCATGACACACGCCCGCATTTCCACCGATCCCGCCGTGATGATGGGTAAACCGTGCATCAAAGGCGCGCGCATCACGGTGGAGCTTATCCTGCGCAAGCTGGGCGCGGGCCGCTCCTTCGCTGAGGTGCTCGAAGCCTACCCGCAATTGACCGAGGACGACCTGCGCGCGGCGTTTGGCGTTTGCCGCCGACACCATGCAGCATGAGACCGTCCTCGCCGCCGGGTGATGCGCTTTCCCGCGGATGAGAACGTCTCGCGATTTTGGCGAAATGGTCATTCGCCAGCGTCTCGGGGTGCGCGGCGTGATCCTGCTGGAGCTGGATCGCTTCTCCAACGCGAGGGAGGCCGCCGCCGTCGCGGACGTCGTTTCCGCGCACGCTGAGAGGCTCGTCGGCAATCTAGTCGTGGTCGAGCCTGAGCGCATTCGGGTCCGACCTTTGCCTCGGTGACGATACGGGCTCGATTGCTGATCGACTGGGGGCTCGTAATCCGCCAACCTCCGTGTCCACGTCCGGCGGGTTACGCCTTCCGCCTTCGCTAAAGCTACGGCGGACAGGTCGGCTAGCCCGCCCCTACGCACTTGTTGGCGGAGCTAACCGGTGTTATATTCCAATATAATTTTGAAAGGCGGTGCCCAATGCCTCATGCTGCGCGGCTTCGCAAGGTCGGGGGGTCGGTCATGCTGGCGATCCCCAAACCCATGCTCGATGCGCTCGATCTCAGCCCCGATGCGGCCGTAGGCCTTTCGATCAAGGCGGGCCGGCTTGTGGTCGAGCCGAAAATGCGGCGACGCCACTCGCTCGACGAGCTGCTGGCGCAGTGCAAGCCCTCGGCGAAGCGCTCGCGTGAAGATCGCGCGTGGACGGCGGGCCGGCCAGCCGGCCGCGAGCTCATCTGATGGAGCGGGGCGACATCTATCTCGTCTCGCTCGATCCGGCCGCCGGCCACGAGCAGCAGGGCAAGCGCCCAGTGCTGGTGATCTCGCCGGGCCGGTTCAACCGGTTGACCGGCGTGCCGGTCGTCCTGCCGGTCACGACAGGCGGCGGCTTTGCAAGGACCGCCGGCTTCGCGGTCTCGCTCATGGGCGCCGGCACGCAAACGACCGGCGTCGTCCGGTGCGACCAGCCGCGGGCGCTCGATCTGCGCGCAAGGAGCGGAAAGAAGCTGGAGACCGTCCCCGGTCACATCATTGATGAGGTGTTGGGTAAAGCGAGTCCGCTGTTCGAGTAGCGGTGCGCGCCGATCACGACTACGCCCGCGGTGGACCGATCGACCCCCGCGTTGCGAGCCTTCGGGGGAGGGATGAGCGGCAACAATCCCGACTACGCCGGCGGAGTGCCCATGAAATCGCGCTTGCCAAGCTCGACGCCGCACTGGCGCAGGATGTCGTAGGCGGTGGTGGTGTGGAAATAGAAGTTCGGCAGGCTGTTGCCGAGCAGAAGCCCCTGCCCCTTGAACTCGCGCACGTTGCCGTTCGGGAAGGTGATGCTGATTGCCTTCTCCTCGGCGCCGTCGAGCTCGCCCGGTTTGATGCCCTTGAGGAACTCGATGGTCTTGGCGATGCGGTCCTTCAATTGCGCGATGGTGGTCTCGTCGTTGGCGAACTTGGGCAATTCCTTGCCGGCGGGCCGGCCGGCGCCGTTGATGGCGTGATCGGTCGCGGCGCGGATCTGGCGCAGCAGCGGGAACATGTCGGGCGCGAGCTTCATCGCCAACAGGTCCTCCTCCTTGATCTTGCGCGCCGCGGCGTGCGCCGCCGCCTTGTCGAGCACGCCGGAGAGCCCGTTGAGGTGCTGGATGAAAACCGGGACCGATACGCTGTACATGGAGACGGGCATGGAATGTGGCCTTCTGCTGGGGGTACATGCAATTGGATAGCGCGCGGCAGATTACGACCCGATTTGCTGTTCGACAACGATCGGAAGCGTGAACAGGAATGTCGATCCGCAGCCCAGCTCGGACTCGACCCACAATCGCCCGCCATGCATTTCGACGATGCGCCTTGAAATGGACAATCCCAACCCGGTACCGCCCTTCTTTTGCGTCACGGCGTTGTCCGCCTGCTGGAATTCCTCGAAAATCTTGGCTTGATCGCTCGGACCGATTCCGGGGCCGGTGTCGCGCACCGCGACGGTATAAGCGCCGTTGTTCGTCGAGGCGTTGATCGCCACCTCGCCTTCATCGGTGAATTTGATCGCGTTGCCGACGAGGTTGAGTATCACCTGGGTGAGCCGCCGCTCGTCGCCATGGCCGTGAGGCAGGTTCGGCGGCACTTCGACCTTGAGCGCGAGGCGCTTTCCCCGCGCCAGCGGTTCCACCGCGTTGAACACACTGTGCACCACGTCCTTGAGCGAATAATCGCTGAGCGTCAGGGTGAGCTGCCCCGCCTCGATTTTTGACAGGTCGAGCACATCGTTGATCAGGCCGAGAAGATGCCTGCCGTTGCTCTGCACGCGCGCCAGCGTGACGCGCGCCTTCTCTGGAAAATCGCCGTAGACACTGTCCAGCATGAGCTCGGTGTAACCCAGGATGGCGTTGAGAGGTGTGCGCAACTCGTGACTCATGTTGGCGAGGAACTGCGACTTGTGCTGACTCGCGACCGCGAGCTGGCGCCCCTTCTCTTCGATTTCGCTGAACAGTCTGGCGTTTTGAATCGCCAGCACCGATTGCGCCGCGAAAGTCTGGAGCAATTCGACGGTTGCTCTGGAAAACTCGCCAGGCTGTCGGCGCCGTACGACAAGCGCGCCGACGATCTGGTCGGTGCCGAGCAACGGCACGAACAATAGAGCGCGAAAGCCGGCCCGGACGATCACATCAAGCGTGAGGGATGGATCGTTCCGAACGTCCGGAATTTGAAGCGGTACGCGCCGCGCCGCGGCAGCGCCAACCGCCGTGTCCTTGAGCTGGATATAGTGATCCTTGATCCCGGCAATCAGCGCCTCGTCCATTCCGTAGGTCGCGCGCAGATGAAATTCCTGGCTGGCTTCGTCGAACACGTAGATCGCGCCGGCCTCGGTGCTGGAAAGCTGGGTCGCCTTCGCAACAATGGTGGTTAGAACCGTTTCGAGGTCGACCGTCGAGTTCACCGCCTGGCTCACCTCGCCCAGCGCGCGAAGCTCCTCGACCGATTGTGCAAGCTCGCGGGTGCGCTCCACGACCTGTTTTTCAAGCCGATCGGCGGCCTGCGCCCTCTCCGCCAGCAGTTCGTCACGTTCCAGGGTGTTCTTACGGAACACCTCGACCGCGCGCCCCATGGCTGCGATCTCGTCGGCCCCTTGCGCCACGACGGGCGCATGGAGGCTGCCGCCGGCGATCGCGAGCATCCCTTCGCTGAGCGCGGTCAGACGGCGGACGATGTTCCGTCCAACGTACAGCCACACAATTAAAATCGACGTGAGCAGACTCAACGCCACCAGGACGATAAGAACGCGGGTGCTCAGACGTTGCACCGACAGCGCGTCGCGGGTCGCCGCGCCGATCTCTTGCTTGGCCCCCGCGGCGAGCTGGTCGACGGCGGAGGTGAGCTGCGCCGACAGGCCGACGTTTTCGTTGAGCAGCCTTTCACCGTCGGCGACCAGCGCAAGCTCCTGCTTGCGAACTTCGGCGATCGCGTCCGGCCCTTCGGCGAAAGCCTTGAGCTTTGTCACCAGTTCCAGGAACAGCGACCGCAGCTTGGGATCAAGGCCGGCTGCAGTCGTTTCCAGATCGCGTAGCGCGCGGCCGAGCTGGAAGGCCAGCACCTCCAGCCGGCGCGGCTCATCGGCGGTCGAGGCTTCGTTCAACAGGTCGACCGTGGCGGAGAATTGCTGCTGGGCCGTCTGGGTTGCTCGCTGCAACGGAATCAGCGTCGCCAACCGCCGGGCGTCTTCGCCGCTGCCACGGCCCGTCCCGCGAAGCGATTCGACAAGTCCTGAAACCTGCCCATCCATCACCATCAGCCAAGGCGCTAGCAATCGCTGGGCTTCGTCGCTGGTCTGGAACACTCCCCGGCGCAATGCGCTGATGCGCTCGTTGGTTTCGAGCCGCTGCGCGACCAAGCCGTCCAGCGCGGTCAGGTTGACAGTCAGCGAAGACACGACCGGCTCAATCCGAGAGAGGGACGCGACCTCCGTCCCCTCGCCCTTGAGCGCGACCAGGGTGCCATTCAAGCGGCCGACTTCGGCTTCGAGTTGAGCCTTGATGTCGTCCCGCCGTCTTCGATCGGTGGCGGCCAGCAACGCAGGCGCCGCTGCGATGATACGTTCCGCAGATCGCGACAGTTCGAGCGAGGTAAGCGTGGGCGGAACACGCGCATCGATCATGTCGATCCGGCCGCCGACCTCCCGGAACGCGTAAATCCCCGCCCCGGCCGCAAATACGGCAAAGGCGCTGATGCCGAAAAACGCAATGAGCAATCGCGCCCGCACCCCAAGATGCAAAGCGCTCGCCGTTGCAGCGTTAGATCTGTCAGGGTCCGACGCCGTCACAATCGCTCAGCCCCCCGGATTACCATGGCGGTCAACGCGGCATTGCAGCAAAACGCGCTGTCAAATGCTATAGATGACGTAATGGGCGAGACGCGCGAACGTCCTTGCGCGCGGGTATGAGGGAGGGGCTAATGAAGCGGCGAGATGTTCTGGCCGGCGCGGGCTCGCTGGCCGCGGGGGCAAGCTTCCCCGCACCCGCCATCGCGCAGGGCGGTCGTCAGCTCACCATGGTGACCGACTGGCCCGAAACCATGCCCGGCCTGTTTCCCGGCGCTCAGCGGCTGGCGCAGCAGATCGGCGCCGCGAGCGGCGGCCGCATCAAGATCGAGGTGTTCCCTGTCAATGCGCTGGTGCGCGCGTTGGAGACATTCGATGCCGTGTCGGCGGGCGTTGCAGACATGTACCATTCTTACGACGGCTACTTCGAAAAGAAGTCGCGCGCGCTCAACTTCTATTGCGGCGTTCCTTTCGGCTTCACCGCAAACGAATTGTTCGCATGGGTTCAATTCGGCGGCGGTCAAGAGCTGTGGGACGCGCTCGCCGGCCAATTCAACATCAAACCGCTCCAGTGCAGCAGCACTGGAACCCAGATGGGCGGTTGGTTCAACTATGAGGTCAGCTCACTCGAAAAATTCAAAGGCTTGCGCTACCGGATGCCCGGGCTCGGCGCGGAAATCCTGCGACAGCTGGGCGCCGTCGTCGTCAACCTGCCCGGCGGCGAAATCGTACCTTCCCTCAAGTCCGGCGCGATCGATGCCAGCGAGTGGGTCGGCCCCTGGCTCGATATGGCAATCGGTCTGCACAAGGCGGCCAGCTACTACTATTACCCCGGCTTCCACGAGCCGGGCACAATTCAAACGCTGGGCATCAACAGACGCGTGTGGGATAGCTTCAGCGCGAGCGACCGCCATCTGATCGAGGTGTGCGCCGCCAGCGAATGCGCCAAATCGCTGGCCGAGTTTAACACCAACAACGCGCTATCGCTGCGTAAGCTGCGGGACGAAGGCACCGTCAAAATTGCGAAGTTCGATGACTCACTATTGAAGGCGTTTCACGAGATCAGCAAGGACGTCGTCGCGCAGGCTGGTTCGGGTGACGAATTGTCGAGGAAGATTTTTGCGAGCTACCAGCAATTCCGCGCCTCGATCATGGACTGGGGCGACATCTCGGAGAGAGCCTATCTGAACAGCCGCGGACTGAACTGATTGCGTCGGGGAGGAGTAGTTACCCATCTATTCGATGAAACGCGCCCAAGCCGCTTGCTCCATCACGTCCTGCTGCAGTGGAGGGTAGGCAGAGGTGCCGTTCGAGCTGGGGCAACAACTACGCATGAACATTGCATCCCAATTTTCATCCTCCGAAATCGAAGCCGGCCGCCGCCTGTTCGCCAAGCCGTGGGACTTTACCTGGGCGGCGGGCTCGCCCGCGTCGCTGCCCAAAATGCACGGGCTGGAGATCGCCTTCGCCGGGCGCTCCAACGTGGGCAAGTCGAGCCTGATCAACGCGCTGACCGGGCGGAAAGCACTGGTCCGCGTCTCGCACACGCCGGGCCGCACCCAGGAGCTGGTGTTCTTCTCCGGCGACCCCATCCTCAGCCTGGTCGACATGCCGGGCTATGGCTTTGCCAAAGCTCCCAAGGACAAGATCAAGGCGTGGACCGAGCTGATCCACGCGTACCTGCGCGGCCGCGCCAACCTCGCCCGCGTCTACGTCCTGATCGACGCCCGCCACGGCCTCAAGGACACCGACGCGCCGTCGCTCGACGTGCTGAGCGAAGCCGCGGTCAGCCATCAGGTCGTGCTCACCAAGGCGGACCAGGTGAAGCAGGCCGACTTGCAGGAGCGCATTGCCGCGACGCAGGCCGCGCTGGCCGGACGGCCCGCCGCCTTTCCCCGCGTGCTGGCAACGTCGTCGCGATCGGGCGACGGCATCCCGGATCTGCGGGCCGCAATCGCCAAACTCAAGACCGAGCGCGCAGCCTGACCCGGCGAGCACAAGGCAACCGTAACGCGCGTCAGCATGCTTGCGCGAATACCCTTGGCTGGATCATGGTGGCGGTCCTTGGTGGGCGATACCGGGTAAGGCGGATAGTGACGACGGTTGCATTGACTGGGCGCGCCCGGCTCGCGCAATTCATGGCCGGCCTGCTGGTGACGCTGGCCGCCGTCCTGCTGATCGGCGAAGCGCTGGCGCGGCTGGCGCTGCCCAAGGACATCGGCGCACAGCTTGAGCCGGATGCGCGGCAACCCCGCATTTATCGGCCCGACCCGCAGATCGGCGCCGACTTCCGTTCGTTCGAGGACTTCCGCAAGTACAATGCGCCAATCCTGGACAAACTCGGCCCGCTCGACCTGAAGAAGCCCACGTGGCTTCTGTTCGGCAACTCGTTCGTGCAGGGGCCGGGCCATCTGGCCGATACCGCGGAACGAATGCTGCCGGACACGCGCATCTTCGCGCTGCGGCGCTTCGTCGAGCTGCCGTTGCGCGCCGCCGAAGCGCGCCAGTTGCTCGCCCATGGACTGCGGCCGGAGCGGATTTTTTTTGTGGTGCTGCCGATCGACACCGTGCAGATCGGCAAGCGCCCGCTATCCTTCATCGACGTGAGACCCGACGGCGCCTTCGCCAACCGAATGCGCTGGCCGGATCGACCCTGGACCTCGGTTGTCACCGGGAGCCGGCTGGCGACCATTGCCTGGATCCGCAGCGGACGCGCGGCGGGCGACCTGTCCTTCGATACCCGGCGCGTCAGCGATGTGCCTTCGCTCCGGGTGCAGGACGACCTGCTGCGCATCCTCAATCATCTCGCGGAGACCTCGCGCCGCTATCGGGTGCCGGTGACGGTGGTCGCGCTGCCAGATCGCAACCAGGTGTTCGGCCGCACGGGCTTCGGCTTCCAGGACACGCTGGCGCAACTCTCGCAGCGCGCCGGCCTGGATTTCCTCGACGCGCGGCGGCCTTTCGTCGATGCGCCCGACAAGCTGTCGCTGTTCGTGCCCGACTGGCATTTCACCGAGCGGGGCAACGCGCTGCTGGTGCGCGAGCTCGCCGCACACGACAAGGCCCGCGCCGGCAAGCCCATGAAGACGCCATGAGCGTTCGACCATGACCTTCGGCCCATGAGCGTCACGGCATGAGCGTCGGTCCATGAGCGTCATGGCATGAGCTTCGTCCAGGTCTCGTTCGCGATTTTCCTGCCGATCGTGTTCGGCGTCTGGCTGCTGGTGCGCGGCTACTACGCGGTGGCCGGCACGTGGCTGCTGGTGGCGAGCCTGTACTTCTACGGCTACCGGCAGTGGTGGGTGCTCTCGATCATCCTGAGCTATTGCCTGGTCGACTGGCTGACCGGCGTTTGGCTGCACCGCACGCAATACCGGCGGCTGGCGCTCGGGCTCGGCGTCGGCTTCAACCTGCTGGTGCTCTGCTTCTGGAAGTATACCCCGTTGCTGCTGCAGAGCGCCGCCACGCTGTTCGGCTGGACCTCGATTCACCTGGAGCAGATCGCGTCGGGCAACTGGATCGTCCCGATGGGCATCTCGTTCTACGCGTTCACCGGCATCGCTTACATGGTGGACGTCTACCGCCGCGTGATCGAGCCGGAATACAATCCGGTGCGGTTCGCGCTGTTCACCTCGTTCTTTCCGCATCTGGTCGCCGGACCGATCCTGCGGCCGGCAGAGTTCCTTACCCATCTGCGGCCCGGGCTCTTTCCGACCAAGCCGCTCGATCCGGCCGAGGGCGCGTTCCTGATCGCGCGCGGCTTCTTCAAGAAGATGGTGCTGGCCGACAGCATCGCGGTGGCGATCGATCCGTTCTTCGCGCACGTGTCGGACCAATCGACCACAGGGGTGTGGGCGACGCCGTACGTCTATCTCTACGCGCTGCAGATCTACTTCGATTTCTCCGGCTACACCGACATCGCGCGCGGGCTCGGCCTGTGGTTCGGCTTCCGCTGGCCGGAAAACTTCAACTGGCCGTATCTCGCCACATCGATCCAGGATTTCTGGCGGCGCTGGCACATGACGCTGTCGCGGTTCCTGCGCGACTATCTCTACATCCCGCTCGGCGGCAACCGCGGCGCGCCGTGGCGCGTCTATGCCGCGTTGATGATCACCATGCTGCTCGGCGGGCTGTGGCACGGCGCAAGCTGGTCATTCATGCTGTGGGGCGGACTGCACGGTTTGTTCCTCATTATCAACCGCTGGTGGGGAACGACGGTGCTGCACGGACAGCTCGCGGCGCTCACCGGCGCGCCCGCCACCGCGTGGTGCTGGTTCCGGATTTTTCTGACGTTCAACGCGATCTGCCTGGCGTGGTGCTTCTTCCGCCTGACCCATCTGCAGGACAGTCTGGAATGCGTCCGCAAATGGGTGGCGTTCGATTGGGATAAAGCCTTCGCCGGCGGCAGCGCCGATCCGGCGCTGTGGACACTGCTGGCGGCGTATGGCGCCGCCGCGTTTGCCGCGCGCGCGATGACGAACAGCGAGCCGGTGCAAGCGGTGGTGGCGCGCCTCGATGCGCAACCGCTGACCAGCGGCGCGGTGTGGGGCACCTCGCTCGGCCTGTTCGCGCTCGCGCTGCTGCTCACCCCAGGCACGCAGGTCCAGCCGTTCATCTATTTCCAGTTCTGACCCCTGTCATTCCGGGACAGCCCCTTAAGCGCGTTTACGCGCGTCTTCGACGCTATGGCGGCGTCCGGAATGACGGTGGAGAGATCGCACCTGGCCTGCTAAAACCTTCCGCGCCCACTCACGAGAACTCCCGCATGAGTTCGTCCACCACCATTTCCCCGCAGGATCAGGCCCGCATCCTCTCCGAGGCGCTGCCCCACATGCAGCGCTACGACGAGGAAACCATCGTCGTGAAATACGGCGGCCACGCCATGGGCAACGAAGAGGTGGCGCGCGCCTTCGCCCGCGATATCGTGCTGCTCGAGCAGACCGCGATCAATCCGGTGGTGGTACACGGCGGCGGACCGCAGATCGAGGCCATGCTGAAGAAGGCGGGCGTGCAGTCGCAGTTCGCCGGCGGCCTGCGCGTCACCGACAAGGCGACGCTCGAAATCGTCGAGATGGTGCTGGCCGGCTCGATCAACAAGCAGATCGTCGGCTACATCAACGCCGCCGGCGGCAAGGCGATCGGGCTGTGCGGCAAGGACGGCAACATGGTGCTCGCCAAGAAGGCGACGCGCAAAGTGGTCGACCCGGATTCGCGGATCGAACGCGTCGTCGACCTCGGTTTCGTCGGCGAGCCGGAGAAGGTCGACACCACGGTGCTCAACACCGTGCTCGGCCGCGAGCTGATCCCGGTGCTGGCGCCGGTGTGCGCGGGCGCCGACGGCTCGAGCTTCAACGTCAACGCCGACACCTTTGCCGGCGCGATCGCCGGCGCGCTGAAGGCGAAGCGCTTTCTCCTGCTCACCGACGTGCCCGGCGTGCTCGACAAGAACAAGAAGCTGATCGAGAAGCTGTCCGCCGCCGAGGTGCGCAGCCTGATCGCCGACGGCACCATTTCCGGCGGCATGATCCCCAAGGTCGAGACCTGTCTCTACGCGCTGGAGCAAGGTGTCGAAGGCGTCGTCATCCTCGACGGCAAGGTGCCGCACGCGGTGCTGCTCGAGCTGTTCACCGATCACGGCGCCGGCACGCTGATTTATCGCTGACGCTAGTGCCGCCGATTTGAAGTTCCTACAGCAGTTGCAGCAAATTCGGTTTGGAACTTCAAATCGAAAGCGGCACTAGAATCATTAAGTTGCTAGTGCCCCTTTGTTTCCGAAGTTCGTGTCAGAGTGTGCTGCAAAGGATAACGAACTTCGCAAACGGGGCACTAGTCGTGGGCGACATTCGACGCGTTCTGGTGGCAGGGGGCGGGGTCGGCGGACTGACCGCTGCTGCAACCTTCGCGCGACGGGGCGTGGAGGTCGTCCTCATCGAGCGGCGGCCGACCTTCGATATTCCCGGGGTCGGCCTTGGCCAGCCCGCCAACGCACTCCGCGTCTACGACACGCTTGGTATTCTCGACGAGATCCTCGCGACCGGTTTCAGCTATGACCGCATGTGCCTGTTCGATCCCGGCCGGCGGCTAATCGTCGAGCACAAATTCCTGCTCGGTGACGAGAGGGTACCTCCGTTTTGCGCGCTGTCCCGATTGCAGTTGCACGAGATCCTGCTGGGGGCTGCCGAACGCGCCGGCGCGCAGATCCGTCTTGGTGTGACGGTGAGCGACATCCACGAAGACCAGGACCGGGTCGACGTGACGTTTTCGTCAGGTCAGCACGACTCGTTCGATCTGCTGGTCGGCTTCGACGGCATACGCTCCACCACCCGGCTGCATCTGGTCGGGACGGCGTTCGGGCCACGGCCTTCCGGCTACGGCGCCTGGCGCGTGCAGGCGCCTCGCCCGGACTATGTGCGCGGCATGGAGTTCTTGCAGGGCATCGGCAGCAAGACCGGCGCGATGCCGCTGAGCAACGACATCATGTACCTGTTCCACATCCGCCCCGAAGCGCCCGGCGCCAATTTCGCTGGAGAGGATCACGCGCAATTGTTCAAGGAGCGATTGGCGCAGTATGGCAGCTACGTCGCCGAAATCGCCGGATCGCTCAACAGCGACTCCGACATTGTCTACAGCCCGATCGAACCGCTGATGCTGCCGTGGCCATGGTTCCGCGGCCGGGTGGTCATCGGCGGCGACGCCGCGCACACCTTTGCGCCGCATCTCACGCAAGGCGCCGCTATGGCTGCGGAGGATGCGTTTGTGCTGGCGCGCGAGGTGCTGGACGACGACGCGCCGATCGAAGCCCGGTTGATGCGCTATTCGATGAAGCGCTATCCGCGATGCGCCTTCGTCTATACGTTCTCCGGCCAATGGCTCCACGACGAACAGTCCGTCCGCTCGGCCCAGGACCTGGAGGCTGCACGGGCCGAATTGACCATGAACGCGTCCGCCCGCATCGGCGCCAGCGATCGCATCCTCAACGGCCCCATCTAGTGTCCCGGACCCGAAGTTCGCACGATTGCTCAGCAGACATTTTTGCGAACTTCGGGTCCAAAGGGACACTAGCATCATAAAGTTGCTAGTGTCGCTTTGGTTCGGAAGTTCGCTTCGGAGCAAGCTGAGAACTCGGGCGAACTTCCGAACCGCGACACTAGGCGCATCCGGTGAACCCTGCAAATCCGCCCGCCGCGTCGAGGCTGTCCGACCTTGCGCCCGGCGTCATCGCCGCAACCTCGTTCGGGATCAGCGACGTGTTCGCCAAGGTGGCGTTCGTCGACGGCTGCGACGTGCTTACGCTGTCCACGTTTCGTGGCGTGTTCAGCGTGGTCGTTATGGCGATCTGGCTGCGATGGCAGGCGGCGCCGGTACCGCTCAACCGGCGCCAACTTTGGACGTCCCTTTTCATCGGCGTACTGTTCGCGGGAGTGGTGTTCGGCCTGTTCAAGGCGATCGCCCTCGTTCCGGTCCCTGTCGCGATCCTGACCTATTTCATCTATCCGTTGCTCACCGGCATCGCTGGCGCATTGATCGGCGCCGACCGGTTTGGCTGGCGTGGCGCAATGGCTGCGCTCGCCGCGTTCCTCGGCTTGAGCCTGATGCTCGGCGCGCACTCGGGCACGGTCGCACTTTCCGGGATCGCCTTCGCGGTCGGCGCCGCCTGCTGCCGCACCGGCGTGCTGCTGATCACGCGCAGCGTCCTGCAAGGCGCCGACGCCCGGCTGATCACCTGGTATTCGATGCTGTCGTCGACCGCGATCCTTGGCGCCGTCCCGGTCGCGACCTGGACCTGGAACTGGCCGCAGGCTGCTTACGGCTGGTTTGCGCTGACCATCGTCGGCGTCACCGTCACCATCGCAGTGCTCACGCTGTTCGTCTCCACTCACCGCATCGGCCCTTTCCGCACCGCGCTGATCATGAACCTGGAGCCACTGTTGGCGACAATTCTGGCTGCGCCGCTGCTCGGCGAGCTGATCACGCCGCTGCAGGCGGTCGGCGGTGCAGTCATGCTGGGCGCCCTGGTTGCATTTCAGCTTCGGCGCTGATGTGCTGACGGGATGCCGAGAGCGTCCCTGCTCCGCGTTCTGCTGATTGCCGGGCTGGCGTTTTTCGCGAGCCTGCCGGCGCGCGCCCAAACCCAGGTCGATCTGCTGCTCGTGCTCGCGGTCGACGCCTCGGGCAGCGTCAACGACGTCCGCTTCGAATTGCAGAAACAGGGTTATGCGGCCGCGTTTCGCCATCCAAACGTACTGCGCGCGATCCGCTCCGGCATGCAGGGCTCGATCGCCGTCACCATGACGCAGTGGACCGGCCCCACGTTGCAGGTTCAGGTGGTGCCGTGGATGCTGCTGAAGGACCAGGCTTCGGTGCTGGCCTTCGCCAGCGCGATCGAGAAAGCGCCGCGCGAGCTGTTCTCCGGCGGCACCTCGATCAGCGGCGCGATCGACCACGCGATGCTGCTATTGCCGGCGGCGCCCTACAAGGGCACCAAGCGCGTCATCGATATCTCGGGCGACGGCTCCAACAACCGCGGCCGCCCGGTGACGCTGGCGCGCGACGACGCGGTGCGCGCGGGCGTCGTCATCAACGGCTTGCCGATCTTGGCGCTGGAGCCGTGGCTGGACAAATATTACTTTGAGAACGTGATCGGCGGCCCGGGCTCGTTCATGATCCCGGCGGAGTCCTTCGAGAAGTTCGGCGACGCCGTGTTGCGGAAATTGGTGCTGGAGATTGCAGCTCTGCGCTAGCGGGTGCGTATCCGTTCGTGTACGCCGCGGTTGGGCGCGTCGTCGAAACCCTTGCAGTCCTCGTCGATCTTCAGTCCAGCGGCATGGATGCCGTGCGCCGCAAGCTCGTCGTCGTTCTCCTCGGTGTCGCCGGTGACGCCGACCGCGCCGATCACAGCGCCATCCTTGTCGCGGATCAGCCGGCCGCCGCCTTCGGCGAACAGCCGGTCACCGCTGGTTCCGATCAGGAACTGGACGAACTCCGGCTTCTCCTGCTGGCGCAGCTTGACCAGACCGGACGAGCGGCCAAGCGACAGCGCCGCGTAGCACTTGCCGTAGGCCATCTCGAACCGGCTCATGGAGGCGTCGTCTTCCTTCTGGAACGCCTTCACGATGCAGCCGTTCTCCACCACCACCGCGCTGATCGGCCGGCAATTCAGTTCGGCGGCCCGCTTGAGGATCGCGTCGATGATGGTGTTGGCCTGCTTCAGCGTGATGCTCATGGGTCCCTCCCTAGTGTCCCGAACCCGAAGTTCGCACGATTGTGCAGCAGGCGCCTTTGCGAACTTCGGGTTCAAAGGGACACTAGAATCATTGAGTTGCTAGTGTCGCTTTGATTCGGAAGTTCGCTTCGGAGCTTGCTGAGAATTCAGGCGAACTTCCGAATCGCGACACTAGCGGGCGCGACCATATCAAAGCCGTGATATGGAGGAACACCGATTCGCATGATGATTCGAATCAGAGATCACATTCCGATTCTGACGGGAGCCGCGCTGCTCGCGTGCGCCTCCCCCGCCCATGCCGACCTGCAGCTCTGCAACCGCATGAGCTACGTGATCGAAACCGCGATCGGGGTCGAGGACAAGGGCGCAGCGGCGACCCGCGGCTGGTTCCGCATCGATCCCGGCCAGTGCCGCGTCGTGCTGCAAGGCGAGGTGCAGGCCGAGAGCCTCTACGTGCACGCCCGCGCGCTGCCCGTCTATGGCGCCTCGCCATTGCCACAGGGCGGCCACGCCGACCTCTGCATCGCCAACGAGAATTTCGTGCTCGCCGGGGCGCGCGCCTGCACCGCCCGCACCGGGCAGAAGCTCGCGCGGTTCACCGCGATCAAGCCGTCCGAGACCGAGAAGGGCCACACCGCGTACCTCGCCGAGGAAGCGGAATACACCGACGACCAGGCACGCGACGCCGCGATCCAGCGGCTCCTCAACATAGCCGGCTACGACGTGTCGCCGATCGACGGCATCCGCGGCGCCAAGACCGACGCGGCGCTGCTGCAATTCATTGCCGACAACAAGCTGACCCCCACCGCGGCCGGCCGCTCGGACTTTTTCGACGTGCTGATCGCCGCCGCGCAGCGCCCCGAGGGCGTCGGCTTCGTCTGGTGCAACGAAACGCCCCACGTGGTGATGGCGGCGCTCGGCGTCGAGGACAGCGGCTCGGTGGTGACGCGCGGCTGGTACCGCGTCGAGCCGGGCAAGTGCCTGCGTCCCGAGGTGAAGGGGCAACTGCGCAAGCTCTACAGCTTCGGCGAGGCGATCGGCGCCAACGGCCAGCCGGTCCAGCGCGCCGAGCGGCCGATGACCTGGGGCGGTGAAACCATTCTGTGCACGCGCAACGTGAAGTTCGAGCTGCTCGACCACAAGGACTGCGCCGGCCAGGGCCTCACCTCGGCCGGCTTCGCCACGGTCGAGCTCGCCGGCCGCTCGGGAACGAAACTGCGGTTCAGGTGATTGCCGTTTCGGTGACCGCGCCTTATTAGAACGCGGATGTCATCATCAACAGCCCAAACACGCGCGCCCTTACGCGGCTTCTGGTCGGTCGAAACCTGGGTGTTCGATCTCGACAACACGCTCTATCCGCATCACTTGCTCTGGGAGCAGGTCGACGACCGCATCCGGCAGTACGTGGCGGATTTCCTGCGTGTCACCAAGGACGAGGCATTCCGCCTGCAGAAGGACTATTACAAGCGCTACGGCACCACCATGCGCGGCATGATGACCGAGCACGGCATCAACCCGGACGAATACCTCGAGTTCGTCCACCAGATCGACCATTCGCCGCTGGAGCCGAACCCGGCGCTCGGCGCTGCGATCGAGAGCCTGCCGGGCCGCAAGCTGATCCTGACCAACGGCACGCGCAAGCACGCCGATGCGGTGATGAAGAAGCTCGACATCCATCACCACTTCGAGGACGTGTTCGACATCGTCGCCGCCAACCTCGATCCCAAGCCGCTGCCGCAGGTCTACGACCGCTTCCTGGCGAAGCATGGCGTCGATCCCAAGAAGGCCGCGATGTTCGAGGACCTCGCGCGCAATCTCGAAGCGCCGCACGCGCTCGGCATGACGACGGTGCTGGTGGTGCCGGACGGCACCCGCGAGGTGTTCCGCGAAAACTGGGAGAACGCCGGCCGCGACGCACCGCACGTCGATTACGTCACCGACAATCTCGCGGCGTTCATCAGCGCGAATTGTTTTAGAGCGTAGCGCGCTAACGCGTTCTGAATTTCTTCACCGTGCGATACCCAAAATAGAGGAAGGCCACGAGCACGACCGCCTGCGCAATCGCAAACGGCGGCTCGGAGCCTTTCGGCGCCAGCGCGTTGAGCGCCGATATCTTCTGGAACGACTGCAGCACCAGCACGAACACGTTGAGATAGAGCGCGAACAGCGCGGTCACGACATAGATCCAGCGCCAGGCGCCGGCGAGATGCCGGCTGTAAAGCGCATAGATCGACAGCGCGAGCGCGATCAGCGAGAGTATCCCGAAGCCGATCGCCGGCGTGAACACGGTGATCGGAAACATGAAGCCGGTGAGGCTGGTGAGCAGCGTCAAGGCAAGGAACGCCAGGGTCCAGAGCGGGCTGAATTGCGAGTTCAGCATCTGGTAGAAAACGACGAGGCCGGCAGCGATCGCGATCAGGCTGATGATCACGTGCAGGATCGTAAACGCGAACAGCGACAGGCCGAGCATCATTGACGCAGCTCCTTGATGTTTCCGCGGATGCTAGAGCCCCCGTCCCGCCCGCACCAGATGCAAGATCGTGCAAGGCCGCCGTCTGTTCGCCCGCTTGACATCGGCCGCCGGTAACCCGACAAACCGCCTCTCCAGGGAAATTGCCATGTCCAGTGATCTCGCCAAGACCATCGACGACGCCTTCGAGAAGCGCGCCGACATCACGCCCGCAACCAAAGGTCCGGTGCGCGATGCGGTCGAGACCGCGCTCGACCTGCTCGACCGCGGCAAGGCCCGCGTCGCCGAGCGCGAGGGCAACGGCGCGTGGTCGGTCAACCAGTGGCTCAAGAAGGCGGTGCTGCTGTCGTTCCGGCTCACCGACAACGCGCCGGTACCGGGCGCCGCCGGTGCGTCGACGTGGTGGGACAAGGTGCCGACCAAGTTCGAAGGCTGGGACGCCGCGCGCTTCAAGGAGGCCGGCTTCCGCGCCGTGCCGGGCAGCGTGGTGCGCCGCTCCGCCTACATCGCGCCAAACGTCATCCTGATGCCGTCGTTCGTCAATCTCGGCGCCTATGTCGATAGCGGCACCATGGTGGACACCTGGGCGACGGTCGGCTCCTGCGCGCAGATCGGCAAGAACTGCCACATCTCCGGCGGCGCCGGGATCGGCGGCGTGCTCGAGCCATTGCAGGCCGGTCCGGTGATCGTCGAGGACAATTGCTTCATCGGCGCGCGCGCCGAAGTCGCCGAAGGCGTGGTGGTGCGCGAAGGCTCGGTGCTGTCGATGGGCGTCTATCTCGGCGCCTCGACCACCATCATCGACCGCGAGACCGGCGAGACCATGCGCGGCGAGGTGCCGCCCTACTCCGTCGTGGTGTCCGGCACCATGCCGGGCAAGCCGATGAAGAACGGCCAGCCGGGACCGAACCTCTACTGCGCGGTGATCGTGAAGCGGGTCGACGAGAAGACGCGCTCCAAGACCAGCATCAACGAACTGCTGCGCGACTAATGCGCCCGCCCGGCGCCGTCAGTTTTTCCGATTTCCAAAACGCATCCGGCTATGGCGATTGAGCCTGCGCCGGACCGGGGAGCATACCCGCGCGGTTCAAGGGGGGCTTCCGATGAACGTCGCTCAACTGTTCTTCAGCTTCACCGGACGGGTCAACCGCGCGAAATACTGGGCCGCCATCGTGGTGTTCATCATCACCGCGCTGATCAGCCTCACGGTTGCCTACGTTGGCGAGGAAACGCCGGCGCTCCATGTCCTTGGCTTCGTCATCGACATCGCCCTGCTCATTGCCGGCCTGGCGGTCGGCGCCAAGCGGCTGCATGACCGCGACAAGTCGGCATGGTGGCTGCTGGTGTTCTACATCCTGCCGAGCGTGCTGCTCGTCATCGGCTCGCTGATGTTTTTCTACGGCACCGGAGCCGAGTCCGCGGGCGGCGTGATCGGCAACGTGGTGTTCTACGCGCTCGGGCTGGGCGTGCTGATCTGGGCGATCGTCGAGCTCGGCTTCCTGCGCGGCACGATCGGCGCCAACAGGTTTGGCCTCGACCCCCTCGCCGCCGCACCATGACCGGCGTAGCGGAGTCTGTGCCTTCCACCGACGAGAAGCTTTATCGCCACACCACAGCACGATAGCCTGGGCCGGGCATCGGGGCAGGCAATGAACATCCTGCATGTGTTGTTTGGCTTTTCGGGCCGCATCAATCGCGCGAAGTTCTGGCTGGCGGCGCTGATCTACTTCATCGCCATCTTCTTCGCAGCCGTCGGGCTGGCGATCGTGTCCGAACCCTTCAAGTGGGTGGCTGCGGCGATCTACGTCCTGCTGCCGATCTCCAGCGTCGCGGTTGGCGTCAAGCGGCTGCACGACCGCGACAAGAGCGGCTGGTGGCTGCTGATGTTCTACCTCGCGCCCGTCGTCCTGACTGTGATCGGCTACCATCTGTTTAGCGGTTCCGATGAGGACGGCGGCGGGATTCCGGCGCAGACCCTTGGGTTCGCCGTTCTCGCCATCAATATCTGGATGCTGGTCGAGCTGGGCTGCCTGCGCGGCACCATCGGCGGCAACCGGTACGGCGGCGACCCGCTGGCGCCGGAGCCCGCGCCGCCGCGCACGATGATGCGTTGACGAGCGCGCGCCGTCACGGCTAAGCCCTGCGCATGACCAAGCCAGATCCCGTTGCCATCACTCGCGACCTGCTGCGCTGCCCGTCCGTGACGCCCGCCGAGGGCGGCGCGCTCACCTATCTCGTGGGCGTGCTGCGAGCGGCCGGCTTTACCGTGCATCGCATGACCTTTTCCGAGCCCGGCACAGCGGACGTCGAGAACCTCTATGCGCGGATCGGCACCGGCCTGCCGCACCTGATGTTCGCCGGCCACACCGACGTGGTGCCGCCCGGCGATCCCAAAAGCTGGTCGCACGAGCCGTTCGCGGGCGACATCGCCGATGGCGTGCTGTTCGGCCGCGGCGCGGTCGACATGAAGGGCGCGATCGCCTGCAAGGTTGCTGCGGCGCTCGGCTATCTCGCGGCGAACGACGGCAAGCTCAAAGGCTCGATCTCATTCCTGATCACCGGCGACGAGGAAGGAGTCGCGATCAACGGCAGCCCTAAGCTTCTTAGATGGGCTGCCGAACGCGGCGAGAAGTTTTCGCATTGCATCCTCGGCGAGCCAGGCAATGTCGCGGAGCTTGGCGACACCATCAAGCTCGGCCGCCGCGGCTCGCAGAACGGCGTGCTGGTCGTTACCGGCAAGCAGGGCCACGTCGCCTATCCGCACCGCGCCGACAATCCGGTGCGCGGGCTGGTCAAGATCATGGCCGCATTGATGAACGAGCCGCTCGACAGGGGCAGCCACCATTTCGATCCGTCGAACCTGGAATTCACGTCGATCGACATCGGCAACCCGACGGTGAACCTGATCCCGGCCGAGGCGCGGGCGCGCTTCAACATCCGCTTCAACGATTGCCACAACTATGCATCGCTGAAGGCGCTGGTGGAAAAGCGCGCCGCCGCGACTGCCGGAAAGTCGCGCTGGCGGATCGACTGGGAGCCGTCGAACGCGGACGTGTTCTATACGGAGCCGGGCGAGTTCACCGACCGCGTGGTGGGAGCGGTCGCCGAGATCACGGGACGCAAGCCGAAGCTGTCGACCTCGGGCGGCACGTCGGACGCGCGCTTCATCAAGGATTATTGCCCGGTGGTGGAGTTCGGCCTGGTCGGCACCACGATGCATGCGGCCGACGAGCGCGTGCCGGTTGCCGACCTGACGATGCTGACGGCGGTGTATCGGAAGATTTTGGATAAGTATTTCGGGTAGCGGTCATTCCGGGGCGCGCCGAAGGCGCGAACCCGGAATCCAGAGATAGGGACGTGTGTGGCGCTGGATTCCGGGCTCGCCGCTTCGCGGCGCCCCGGAATGACGACGGAGAGACTACCCCCCGCCCAGCTTGATGCCCGCCTGCTGCGCCAGATCGATCCACTTGCGGATATCCGCGTTGACGAAATCGCGGAACTGCGCCGGCGTGTTCGGCTCGGGCTCGGCGCCCTGCTCGGCCAGCCGCTTCTTGAGATCGTCGGACTCCAGCACCTTGCGCATGTCGGCGCTGATGCGCTCGACCACCGCGGCCGGCGTGTCCTTCGGCGCCAGCATGCCGAACCAGCCGAGCGAGCTGTAGCCCGGCAGGCCGGTCTCCGCGATGGTCGGGAAATCCGGGAACAGCTTCGAGCGCGTCGCGCCGGTGATGCCGATCATGCGCAGCGTGCCCGCCGCGATCTGCGGCGTCACCGTGATCGCCGGCGCGAACAGCAACTGAACGCGCCCGCCGAGCAGATCCGGCACGGCGAGGCCCATGCCGCGGTACGGCACGTGCAGCATCTCGATGCCGGCCATCTGCGCGAACAGCGCGCCGGAGAGGTGCGACGCCGCGCCGGAGCCGGACGAACCATAGGCCAGCTTGCCCTGGTTCTTCTTGGCGTAGTCGATCAGCTCGGCGGCGTTCTTCGCCGGCACGTCCGGGTGCGCCACCAGAATGTACGGCGGCGCGGAGACCAGCGACACCGCCGCAAGGTCGCGCGCGATCTCGAACGGGTGCTCGTCCTTGTTCACCGCGAGCGACATGATCGCGCTGGTCGCCGCCATCAGCAGCGTGTGGCCATCCGGCCCGGCGGCGATCACCTGGCGCGTGCCGATCAGCCCACCGCCGCCGGAGCGGTTCTCCACGATCACGGTCTGGCCCCATAGCGTCGCGAGCTGCTGGCTCATGGCGCGGGCCAGGATGTCGGTGCCGCCGCCGGGCGCTGCGGGAACGACAATGCGGATCAGCGTGCCGGGGAAAGGTTGCGCGAAGGCGGGGGTGGCAGCGGACGCGAGCAGAGTTGAGATCAGAAAATTCCGGCGGGAAATCATGGAAGCGCCCCTCTCGACGTCATGCCCGGCCATAGCCGTCCGAAGGACGGCGTCGCTTCGCTCGCCTATAGTGCCGGGCATCCACGCCTTACGTTCCTGACATAAAGCAAGACGTGGATGGCCGGGACAAGCCCGGCCATGGCGGTCCCTCAATAATCCACCCGCACCAGATAAAGCCCCTCCGGCGGCGCCACCGGCCCGCAAGCGGCGCGGTCGTGCGCTTCGAGAGCCGCCGTCAGTTCGTCCGCGCTCCATTTGCCATCGCCGACCGGCACCAGCGAGCCGACCATGGAGCGCACCTGATTGTGCAGGAACGAACGCGCCACCGCGGTGATGTGAACCTCGCCGCCCGCCTGCGTAACGTCGAGCCGGTCGAGCGTCTTCACCGGCGACTTGGCCTGGCACTCGGTAGAGCGGAACGTGGTGAAGTCGTGCTTGCCGGTGAGGCGCTGCGCCGCCATGTGCATGGCCGCGACGTCGAGCGGCCGCGGCACCCGCCAGGCGCGCAGCCGGTCCAGCGTGAGATCAGGCCGCCGATTGGCAATGCGGTAGAGATAGTGACGGCGCACCGCGGAGCTGCGCGCGTTGAAATCGTCGGACACGCGCTCCGCCGCGACCACCGCGACCGGATGCGGCCTGATGTGCGCGTTGATCGCGTCGCGCACGGTGTCGGTGGTGTGTTCCTTCACAAGGTCGAAATGCGCAACCTGGCCGAGCGCGTGAACGCCGGCGTCGGTGCGGCCGGCCCCCTGCACGGTGGGTTTCTCGCCGCTGAACGCCTCAATCGCCTCGGTCAGCGCGCGCTGCACCGACGGCGCGTTGTCCTGCCACTGCCAGCCGGCGAACGGCGTGCCGTCGTATTCGATGGTGATCTTGTAGCGCGGCATGGTGTCAGAGACCGGCGAACGCCCTGGGATACGATACCTTGCCCGAAACCGGCGCGTCGGGCGCGAGCATCAGTGCTTGAAAATGCGGACCGGCCCAGCGCGAGACAAGGCGGTCCATGACCTTGAAGCCGAAGCGGCCATAGTAGCCGGGGTCGCCCAGCACGAACACGAGACGCTCGCCGCGATCCTTCAGCCGACCGAGACCGTCGCGGATCAGTGCGGAGCCGATGCCTTGGCGCTGCAAGACGGGCACAACGCCCACGGGCGCAAGGCCGATCACCGGCACGGTGCGGCCGCCGAGATCGAGATCCAGACGAGCAAACGCAACGTAGCCGGCAATGTCGCCAGCCCGCTCGGCGACCAGCGCGGCAACGATATCGCCGTCGGCACGCAGCTTATCCACCACATCGGCCTCGACGTCTCCGCCGAACGCCGCTTCAAGCAGCGTACGCACGCGTGGCGCGTCCTCCGCGCACTCCGGTCTGATGAGAGTCGCGATCATTCCAGCCGGACGCCGGCCGCGATCGGCGTACCGCGCAGAAATTCATCGGATTTCATCGGCCGTCCACCTGCCTTCTGCAATTCGACGATGCGCACCGCGCCCTCGCCGCACGCAATGGTCAGCCGGCTGTCGAGCACCGCGCCGGGAGCACCGCTCCCCTCGCCTTTCGTGCTGCGCAGGATTTTCACGCGGCCCTCCCCCGGCAGCTCACACCAAGCGCCGGGAAATGGCGACAGGCCGCGGATATGGTCATGCACCACCTTCCAGTGTTGCGCCCAATCGATCCGCGTCTCGGACTTGTCGATCTTCTTCGCGTAGGTGACGCCGGCCTCCGGCTGCGGGGTCAGTTGCAGCGTGCCGCGCTCCAGCGCGCCGAGCGCCCGCATCATCAGGTCGGCGCCGAGCCGCGCCAGCGCATCGTGAAGCTGGCCCGTGGTCGTGTCGGCGTCGATCGGAACCCGCTCGGTGATTGCCATCGCGCCGGTATCGAGCCCCTCGTCCATCTTCATGATGGTGACGCCGGTCTCGGCATCGCCCGCCATGATGGCGCGATGGATCGGGGCGGCGCCGCGCCAGCGCGGCAGCAGCGAGGCATGCACGTTGAAACAGCCGAGCGGCGGCGCATCGAGCACGGGCTTGGGCAGCAACAGGCCATAGGCGATCACCACCGCCGCGTCCGCGCCGTGCGCCTTGAGCGCCGCTTGTTCGCCCTCGCCCTTGAGCGAAGCGGGCGTCAGCACATTGAGCCCGAGCTTCCTTGCCTCGCGCTCGACCGGCGAGGGCGTCAGTTCCAGGCCGCGGCGGCCCGCCGGCTTCGGCGCGCGGGTATAGACCGCGGCGATGTCATAACCCTGGCCCGCGACGGCGAGCAGCGTCGGCACCGCAAAATCCGGCGTGCCCATGAAAATCAGGCGCATGTCACTTCGCCGCAGCCTTGCGGGACTCTTTGCCCGTGTCCTTGGCCGCCTGCTTCGCCGCCTTGGTGAATTTCTTGACCACGCGGTCGCGCTTGAGCTTGGAGAGATGGTCGATGAACAGCACGCCGTTGAGATGGTCGATCTCGTGCTGAAGGCAGACCGCGAGCAGGCCGGTGGCGTTCACCTCCCGCTCCTTGCCGGCGAGATCGAGGTACTTCACCGTCACCGACGCAGGCCGCTCGACCTCCTCGTAAAATTCCGGGATCGACAGGCAGCCCTCCTCGTGGACCGACTGCTCGTCGGATTCGTCCACGATCTCGGGATTGATGAACACCTGCGGCTTCTTCTCGCCCTCCTTCTTGGCGAGATCCATGGTGACGACGCGCTTCGCTTCGCCGATCTGGATCGCGGCTAGCCCGATGCCGGGAGCGTCGTACATGGTGTCGAACATGTCCTCGACCAGCTTCTTGATAGACGCATCGACCTTGGCGACCGGCTTGGAAACCAGCCGCAGCTGCTTGTCCGGCAAAATCAGAATGTCCCGCACCGCCATGGCCGCGATTTAAGGGCTGGACTTTGGGCGGTCAATGTGTTCTCTATTTGTTCTTTTGAGAATCCCCAAGGGCCGCCGGGGCCGGGGAAGCGAATCGCGTAGAGACAGTTCATGGAAACCGCCCTTCTCGTCGCCACCGGCCTTTTGGTTGGATTGGGCATCGCAGCCTTCGGGTTCTTCATCATGCGGGCGCGTCCTGCCGTGCCCGACCCGGAGCTTGCGTCCGCTGCAGCGGCCGCCGACCAGCGCATGGTCGAGCTCGGCGCCTTCGTGAAGACGATGGGCGACGTGATCGCCAGCCGTCAGACCGAACTCGCGCGCCACGTCAACGAGCGGCTCGACGCGGTGTCGCATCGGCTTGGCGAGTCGATGCAGACCACGACCAAGCACACCGTCGAAAACCTTGCCAAATTGAACGAACGGCTGGCGGTGATCGACAACGCGCAGAAGAACATCACCGACCTCGCCTCGCAGGTGACGTCGCTGCAGAACGTCCTGTCCAACAAGCAGACACGCGGCGCATTCGGCCAGGGGCAGATGGAAATCATCATCAAGGACGGCCTGCCGCCAACCTCCTATGAATTTCAACACACGCTCAAGAACGGCAAGCGGCCCGACTGCGTGGTATTCCTGCCGGATCAGCGGCCGCTGGTGATCGACGCAAAATTCCCGCTCGAGGCCGTTACCGCGTTGCGCGAGGCCAAGACCGACGACGAACGCAAATCCGCCTCGGCCCGAATTCGCCAGGACGTGATGAAACACGTCACCGACATTTCGGAACGCTACTTGATCGTCGGTGAGACGCAGGACCTCGCGTTGATGTTCGTGCCGTCGGAATCGGTCTATGCCGAGTTGCACGAGGGCTTCGCTGATCTCGTGCAGAAAGCCCACCGCAATCAGGTCATGCTGGTGTCTCCGACACTGTTGATGCTGGCCATTCAGCTGATCCAGCAAATCCAGAAGGATGCCCGGATGCGCGAGGCCGCCGATCAGATCCGCGACGAGGTCGGCCTCATGATGAACGACGTCAGGTTGTTGAGCGACCGTGTCCGCAAGTTCAAGCAGCACCTGGGCAACACGAACGACGATCTGGAGAATATCCTGACGTCCACAGGACGGATCGAGAAACGCGGCGACCGGATCAGGCAGGTCGAATTCGAGGAGGACGAAACTCTCCCGCCCGTCCACGCCCCGCCGGTGTTCAAGCTTCAGGCCGGCGAATGAGCTAGCATGCCGGCGGAACGAATCGCCGCATGACCACCACGACTGAAACCCCGCCCGCCCGCGCCACATGGCGTGACGCATTCGTGGTCTATCTCAAGCCGCGCGTCCTGATCGTCCTGTTCCTCGGCTTCGCATCCGGCCTGCCACTGGCTTTGTCCAGCTCGACGCTGGCGGTCTGGATGCGCGAGGTCGGCGTCGATCTCGGCACCATCGGCCTGTTCACACTGGTCGGCACGCCCTACACGATCAAGTTTCTCTGGGCGCCGGTGGTGGACGCGCTCGACGTGCCGGTCTTGACCCGGCTGCTGGGCCGGCGGCGCGGCTGGCTGATGCTGTCACAATTCATGCTGATGGCGGCGATCCTCATCCTCGCGCTGTGCAACCCGAAGATTTCGCCGCTCATCGTCGTCGCCGGCGCCGCCATCCTGGTCGCCGCCGCGTCCGCGACCCAGGACATCCTGATCGACGCCTTTCGGGTCGAGAGCCTCGACCCGAGCGAGCAGGCGGCCGGCATGGCGTCCTATGTCGCGGCCTATCGCATCGGCATGCTGGTCTCGACCGCGGGCACGCTCTACGTGGTCAGCGGCTTCGAGGCGTTCGGCGCCGGTAAAGACGCGGCGTGGTCGCTCGGCTATGCGGTAATGGCCGCGTTGGTGGCGATCGGCATGGTCACCACGTTGCTCGCCACCGAACCGGAACGCTCGGCCAAGGCAATGGCCGAGCACGCCGCGCATTCGAGCGACAATCCGGTCAAGCGCGTCGCCGTCGCGGCCTACGGCGCGTTCTCCGAGTTTCTCACCCGCGACATGGCGGTCGTGGTCCTGGCGTTCGTCGTACTGTACAAGTTCTGCGACGCATTCGCGGGTGCGATGACCGCGCCGTTCGTGATCGACCTCGGCTTCACCCGCACCGACTACGCCAACATCGTGAAAGGACTTGGCCTGGCCGCGACGCTCATCGGCGGCTTTGCCGGCGGGTTCGTTGCCCGCGCCTATCCGCTCGCAACCTCGCTGTGGATCGGCGCATTCCTGCAAATGGCGTCGAACCTGGTGTTCTCCTGGCAGGCGTATATGGGCCTCAGCCATTGGGCGCTGGCGGTGTCGATCACCATCGAGAATTTCACCAGCGCGATCGGCACGGTGATCTTCATTGCGTATTTGTCGGCGCTCTGCCAGTCGCCGCTGCACACCGCGACGCAGTTCGCGCTACTCACAGCGCTGTCCGCCGTCGGCCGCACCTATCTGTCGGCAAGCTCCGGCTTCCTCGCCAAGGAGACCGGCTGGATGATATTCTTCGTCATCAGCGCGCTGGCTGCGGTGCCGGGCATCGTCCTGCTGTGGTGGCTGCAGGTGCGCGGACATTTCCGCAGCCTCGGCCCGGCGAAGGTGACGGTGCGGGATGACTAAGGGGACTCGTGTCCCGGGCGAGCGTCAGCGAGACCCGGGACCCAGCTTCTTATGCGAGAAGAAAGGCTGGGTCCCGGCTCGCGCTCGCCATAGCGCGTCGAAGACGCGCGTGAACGCGCTTATGGCTCGCTTGGCCGGGACAAGAGGCTACCTTCGCGGATGCACCTGCCACTCTACTCACCCCATCGGCGTGCGGCTGCGCAGCGCCTGCGACAGCGTGCCTTCGTCGAGGTAGTCGAGCTCGCCACCGACCGGCACACCGTGCGCGAGCCGCGTCACCATCACGTTGGCGTTGTGCAGCAGATCGGTGATGTAGTGCGCGGTGGTCTGGCCGTCGACCGTGGCATTGAGCGCCAGCACGACCTCCTTCACTGCCGGGTCGTGCGCGCGCGCCACCAGCGCGTCGATGGTCAAGTCTTGCGGACCGACGCCGTCAAGCGGCGACAGCGTGCCGCCCAGCACGTGGTATCGCGCATTGAGCGCGCTGGCGCGCTCCAGCGCCCAAAGGTCTGCGACGTCGGCCACCACCACGATGACGGACGGATCGCGCTTCACATCGGTGCAGACCGCGCAGGGATTCTGGCTGTCTATGTTGCCGCAGGTGCGGCAGACCTCGATCTTCTCGGTCGCAACTTGCAGCGCACCGGCAAGCGGTGTCATCAGTTGGTCACGCTTCTTGATGAGATGCAGCGCGGCGCGGCGCGCCGAGCGGGGGCCAAGCCCCGGCAGACGCGCCAGCAACTGGATCAGGCGCTCGATTTCCGGTCCGGCGGTGGCTTTGGGCATGGCTCTGTCTTAGCGAGAATCACCGCTCTGCGTATTTGTCATGGCCGGGCTTGTCCCGGCCATCCACGTCTTTCTTGCCAGATCTCCAGATCTAAAGGCGTGGATGCCCGGCACCATAGGCGAGCGAAGCGACGCCGTCCTTCGGACGGCTATCGCCAGGCATGACGGCGGAAAGAAGCTGTGCGTATGCCTAGAACGGCAGCTTCAATCCCGGCGGCAACGAGAGGCCGCCGGTCAGGCTTTTCATCTTGTCCTGCATCACCGTTTCGGCCTTGCGCCGCGCATCGGCGTGCGCCGCGACCAACAGATCCTCGACGATCTCCTTCTCGGACGGCTTGAGCAGCGAGTCGTCGACCTTCACGCCCTTGAGCTCGCCCTTGGCGCTGAGCCTGACCGTCACCATGCCGCCGCCCGCCGTGCCCTCGACCTCGATCTGGTCAAGCTCGGCCTGCATTTCCTGCATTTTGGCCTGCATCTGGGCGGCCTGTTTCATCAGGCCCATGAAATCCGTCATCGGTTACTCCGGTTTGAACTCTTGAGCATGATCTTATCCGACCTGCCTTCACCCGCCAAAGCATCGAACTAGGGTGATGGACCGCACGAGGGCTTCGCGTAGGCGGAAAACCGGTTCCCACTTTTCGGGAACATGCTCGTCAGTCGTCGCGCACCCAGTTGTCGCCGAGCCCTTCATCGTCGGCCGGCGGCAGCGCGTCCTGCGCCGCAGCGATTTCCGGCGGCGCTTCCTTCGCGCTGCGCACGGCGGTAATCTCTGAGCCCGGCCAACGCTCCAGCACCGCCTTCACCAGCGGATCGGCGCGCACGCCCGTCTCCAGCGCGGCCTGCCTCTCATCGGCCTGCGATTTCAGCGTGGGGGCGCCGGCATCGCTGGACACCACAACCATCCAGTTCCGGCCGGTCCATACCTTGAGCTTGCGCGACAGCTCGTTGACCAGCGTCTTGGCCGCAGCCGATTCCAGCGCGACCTCCAGCCGGCCCTCCTCGCAGCGTACCAGCCGCACGTCGCGCTCCAGAGACGACTTCATCTGCAGGTCACGCTTCTCGGCGGCAAGCGCGACGATTTCCTCGAAGGTGCCGATCAAGCGCACGGTCTCGGCCGCCGGCACCGGATCGCCGACCGGCTGCACCGACGGCGCGAGCGCCGCACGCGGTCCGCCGCCGCGCGGCGTCATCGCCGCGCCTGGCGCAGACGCAGGCGCGGACGATTGGGCTGCAGTCAACCGCGGCGCTGGCGCTTTTGGAGCTGGCGACGCAGCGGAACCGTTGCCCTGCGCGGGCGCGGCGCCATTTTCCATGACTGTCCGGATCACCTCGTCGGGGGTCGGCAGGTCGGCCGCATAGGCGATACGAACCAGCACCATTTCCGCGGCGGAAATCGGCCGCGCCGCATCCTTTACCTCCGCAGTGCCCTTGAGCAGCATCTGCCAGGTCCGCGAGAGGACGCGCATCGACAGCGCGGTTGCAAAGGTGCGGCCACGGGTTCGTTCCGCCTCGCTCAGCGAAATATCGTCGGCGACGGCCGGCACGATTTTCACTCTCGTGACAAAGTGCGTGAACTCAGCGAGGTCCGCCAGCACGATCGCCGGATCAGCGCCGGAATTGTACTGGCTGCGCATCTCATCGAGCGCGCGGCCGATGTCGCCATTCATCAGGGCCTCGAACAGGTCGATCACGCGAGTGCGGTCGGCAAGGCCAAGCATCTCGCGCACGTTCTGGGCGCGCACCGAGCCGGCGGCGTGCGCGATAGCCTGATCGAACAAAGAGAGCGCGTCACGCACCGAGCCTTCGGCGGCGCGCGCGATCAGCGCCAGCGCCTCGGTCTCGGTTTCGAGCTTCTCCTTGGCGGCGATGCCTTCGAGATGCTTCACGAGCATTACGTTGTCGATGCGGCGCAAATCGAAGCGCTGGCAACGCGACAGCACCGTCACCGGGACTTTGCGGATCTCGGTGGTGGCGAAGATGAATTTCACATGCGCGGGCGGCTCTTCAAGCGTCTTGAGCAGCGCGTTGAACGCCGGCGTCGACAGCATGTGAACTTCGTCGAGGATATAGACCTTGTAGCGCGCGTTGGCCGGCGCGTAGCGCGATGCGTCGGTGAGCGTGCGCACATCGTCGACGCCGTTGTGCGACGCCGCATCCATCTCCAGCACGTCAATGTGCCGGCTCTCCATGATCGCTTGGCAGTGCACGCCGAGCTTCGGCATCTTGATGGTCGGCCCTGGGATCGAGCCATCCTCAAGCTGGTAGTTGAGCGCACGCGCCAGGATGCGCGCCGTCGTCGTCTTGCCGACGCCGCGCACGCCGGTGAGAATCCAGGCCTGCGGGATGCGTCCGGTCTCGAACGCGTTCGAAACGGTGCGCACCATCGCATCCTGGCCGATCAGGTCGTCGAAGGTTCCAGGCCGGTACTTGCGCGCCAGGACGCGGTAGGCGGCGGCGGCCTCCGGCTCGTCTCCGAAGAGACCGGGCTCCGATGAGCGCTCCGGAATAGTGGCGTCGTTCATCGCGGTTCCCGGGCCGCCGCGGCGACGCCAGGTCGCACGGCGGCTGCATATCGAATGAGGTGGGAGGCTGACGAGCGACCCGAACCGGTGCTCGTTAGGGCTGCTTCCTTCCGGACCTGACCCGGTTGGCGAGTGGCTCGTCCACCGCCAACCTCCCGCGTCCTATATCGGGCCATCAGGGCCGGAAAGCAAGCCGCTGCGCCCATCAGCATGTTAGCTTTCCAGCGCAAATGCTGGATTTGAGGCCGCTGCAATGCCCGAAAATGCCGCGTCCGCGGACTGGACGCTTCACCCCCAACTCGCACGCGACACGGCTCCGGTCGGCGACCTCGCGCTGTGCCGGGTGCTGCTTATCAATGACGCCAACTACCCCTGGATCCTGCTGGTGCCGCGCCGGCCGGGCGTGATCGAGATCGTAGACCTGAGCGAGGCCGAGCAGGTGGATCTCATGGGAGAGATCGCGCGGGCCTCGAAGGCGATCAAGGCTATGACCGGCTGCGTGAAGGTCAATGTCGCGGCGCTGGGCAACGTGGTGCCGCAGCTTCATGTTCATGTCATTGCGCGTGGACATAGCGATCCGGCCTGGCCGAAGCCGGTGTGGGGTGCGGTGCCACCGATCGCCTACGGCGAATCGGCGCTGCGGTCCGTGCTGGCTGACCTGCGCGAGCGCATGGCTGTATCGGCGCCTTAGCCGGGGCATTGATCATAGGGGCATTGCGCCTCCCGGGACTGAAGCGCATCATTTGCCTACAAATCAAGGGAGTGACGCCTATGCACGACATCGTCATTCGCGGCGGCAAGATCGCCGATGGCACCGGCAAGGCAGCGTTTACCGGCGACGTGGCGATCGAAGATGGACGCATCGCGGCGGTGGGCGGCAAGCTGGGACCAGCGAAGCGCGACATTGACGCCGACGGACTGCTGGTCACGCCGGGCTGGGTTGACGTGCACACCCACTATGACGGCCAGGCGATGTGGGACCCGCTGCTTTCGCCATCGTGCTGGCACGGCGTCACCACCGTGATGTTCGGCAATTGCGGCGTCGGCTTCGCACCGGTGAAGAAGGAGCACCGCGGCGCACTGATGGACCTGATGGAGGGCGTCGAGGAAATTCCCAATCCGGTGCTGGCCGCCGGCCTCAATTGGGAATGGGAAAGCTTCCCCGAGTACATGAACGAGCTGGAGCGCCGGCCGCGCGCCATCGACATCGCGGCGCAGATCGCGCACCTGCCGCTGCGCGTCCATGTGATGGGCGACCGCGCGGTGCGGCGCGAAGCGGCGACGCCGGACGATATCGCGGAGATGCGCCGGCTCACTATCGAGGCGCTGCTATGCGGCGCATTCGGCTTCACCACCTCGCGCACCGACTTCGCACAAGACGCCGGACGGCGACTTGGTGCCATCACGCGACGCCGACGACCACGAGCTGCTGGGCATCGGTTCGGCGCTGGGCGTCACCGGCACCGGCGCGTTCGGCATGAACAGCGACTTCGATGATGAGGAATTTGAGCTGCGCTGGATGCGGAAATTCGCCAAGGAGACCGGCCGCCCGGTCTGGTTCCTGCTCACTGACCGCTACTCGGACCCGGAGCGTTGGCGGCGCTTGCTGAAGGCCGTGCATGACGCGCGCGCCCAGGGCCTGAACCTCTCCGCGCAGATGGCCGGCCGGCCGATCGGCGTGATGATGGGGATCGGCACCGCGCTCAACCCGTTTACGGTGCGGCCGAGCTACAAAGAGCTCGAAAGCCTCCCGATCGAGGAGCAGCGCCGGCGGCTGCGCGATCCCGAGATGCGGCGGAAAATCCTGGCCGACGTTCCCTCGGATGCCGAGATCGCCAAGCTCGCGCAGTTCCGCCAGGTCGTCACCAAGCGGTTCGACAAGTTCTTCGTGATGGGCAATCCGCCCGATTACGAGCCTGGCCCGGAGAAGAGCGTCGCCGCGATTGCGCAGCGTGAAGGCCGCACGCCCGAGGAGGTGGCCTACGATTACATCCTCGAGGACGGCCAGTATCTGTACTTCCCGGTGGTGAACTACGTCACCGGCGATCACGGCCCGATCCTGGAAATGCTGCACGACCCTGCCTGCCTGCTCGGCCTGTCCGATGGCGGCGCACACTGCACGTCGATCGTCGACGCGGGCGTGCCGACTTACATGCTGACGCATTGGGCGCGCGACCGCCAGCGCGGGCCCAAGGTGCCGCTGGAGCTTCTGGTGAAGCGCCAGACCAGCGAGACAGCTGACTTCTTTGGTCTCAGCGACCGCGGCCGGCTGACGCCCGGGATGCGGGCCGACGTCAACGTGATCGACTTCAACGGCCTGCAGGTCCGCAAGCCCGAGATCGTCCATGACATGCCGGCCAACGGACGGCGCTTCATCCAGCGCGTCAACGGCTACGAAGCGACCATTTGCGCGGGCACGCCAATCTTCGAACATGGCGAGCACACCGGCGCCCTGCCTGGCCGGCTGGTGCGCGCTGGTCAGGCCGGAGCGGCGCGAGAAGCGGCGGAGTAACAATCCACTCGTGCCCTTCCGTCCCGAACTCGGTCCGAAGCCACACCTCGGCTACACGGCAAGCCTGATCGAGCGCGTCGCCGAGCGACGCAGCGATACGGCATGGCTCGCCGGGCAGCACGCCGACGCGCACACGCGCGGCTATGTGATCGGCCACGAATTGATCGTGCTGAAGAAGGGCGGCGACATCCACGATCCGCTGTTCACTCCGGCCGAGGCAAAAGCGCTCGGGCCGGTTAACGAAACGGTTTTCCTCGGCCTGATGAACGGCGCGGCGCGATTTGGCGTCGGTATCACGCAGGCGTGCGCCGAGGCGCTGAAGGCGCGCAGCGACCTGTTCGTCATCGACCTGCGCTCGATCGCGATCCAGGGCCTGGTCGCCGCCGACCATCTGCCGCCGCTCGCCGAGGCCAAGGCAATGCTGCACTGGCACGCGCGGCATCGTTTCTGCTCCAATTGCGGCGCCGCAACCGACATGGTGGATGCCGGCTGGAAGCGCGCGTGCCCCGCCTGCAAGGCCGAGCATTTCCCGCGCACCGATCCGGTCGTCATCATGCTGGCGGTGCGCGGCGACAAGGGACTTCTGGGCCGTTCGGGGCGCTTTGCCGCGACCATGTGGTCGTGCCTTGCGGGCTTTGTGGAGCCGGGCGAGTCGGCCGAGGATGCGGTGCGCCGCGAGACGCTGGAAGAGGCCGGCGTCAAATGCGGCCGCGTCAGATACCTGTTCACGCAGCCATGGCCGTTCCCGATGTCGCTGATGATCGGATGCCACGCCGAGGCGCTTACCGACGACATTCAAATGGATGCCAACGAGCTGGTGGACTGCCGCTGGTTCAGCAAGGACGAATGCGCGGCCATGCTGATGCGTAAGCATCCGGAAGGGCTCACCTGCCCGCCGCATGTGGCCATCGCCCACCACATCATCCGTGATTGGGTCGAGAGCGACTGTGAAATCTTCTAGCGGCGGACAGCCTGCCACGATTCTCTGCACCGGAATCGCGGTACAGGACCTGCTGTTCCGAGTGGACAAGTTTCCGCCGCCCGGCGGAAAGGCCATGACCCACGACTTCCTCACGGTATGCGGCGGCTGCGCGGTGAACGCGGCGATCGCGGTGGCGCGGCTTGGCGGCCGCGCGCGCTACAGCGGCCCCCTCGGCGAGGAGGCCGACAATCCCAGCAATCAATTGATCGCGGCGATGCAGAAGGAGGGCATCGACACCACCGGCATTGTGCGGGTCGCCGACGCTGCAATTCCGGTGTCGTGCATCATGATCGACGCAACCGGCGAGCGAATCATCGTGACGTATCGCGACCGCCGCATCGAAGCGGCAGCGCCGCCCGGTCTCGATGCGCTGCTGTCGGGCGTGACGCTGCTGCTCGCCGACAACCGGTTTCCCGATTTCGTGCGGCCGATTTGCGAGGCGGCGCGCCGCCGCGGCATTCCGGTGGTGCTGGACGCCGACCGGCCGACCAAGGAAGACGACCCGCTGTTCGGTATCCCGACCCATGTCGTGTTCTCCTCGGAATGCCTGCGTGCGACGACCGGAGAGACCGACCTCGACGCCGCACTGATGCGAATGGCGCCCCGCACCAGTGCGTTCCTCGCGGTCAGCGACGGCCCGAACCCGGTGCGTTACATCGCCGGAGGAGCATTGCGCACGCTGCCGGTGTTTCGGGTGGAGGCGATCGACACGCTGGCCGCGGGCGACGTGTTCCACGCCGGTTTCGCCCTGGCGCTGGCCGAAGGCGTCGACGAGGTCGCGGCCTTGCGTTTTGGAGCGGCGGCAGCGGGGCTCAAATGCACGCGGTTTGGCGGCAGCATGGGCGCGCCGGCACGATCCGAGGTCGAATCGCTGCTCAAACAGGCTTGATGTAGAATAATTCTATCCATATACCGATGATCTATCGGGATATTGGAAGAGTTTTCTATGGACGCCATTGATCGGAAAATCCTGGCCGTCATGCAGGAAGACGCCTCGCTCTCGGTTGCAGAGATCGGCAACCGGGTGGGGCTGTCCTCGACGCCGTGCTGGAAGCGCATCCAGAAGCTCGAGGCGGAGGGCGTGATCCAGAAGCGGGTCGCGGTGGTCGACCAGACCAAGGTCGGGCTCGGCATCACCGTGTATGTCTCGGTGGAAACCGGCGACCACTCCCAGGACTGGCTCGACCGTTTCGCCAAGGTGGTTGGCGCCATGCCCGAGGTGATGGAGTTCTATCGCATGGCAGGCGATGTCGATTACATGCTGCGCGTCGTCGCGCCCGACATCGCCGGTTACGACGCGTTCTATAAGCGGCTGATCGCGACCGTTCCGCTGAAGAACGTCACCTCGCGCTTCGCGATGGAAAAGATCAAGTCGACGACCGCGCTGCCGATCGCTTAACGGCGTCATTCCGGACGCCGCGAAAAGCGGCGATCCGGAATCCAGATACGGAAAGGGATCGAGTTCTTGTCTGGATTCCGGGCTCGCGCTTTCAGCGCGCCCCGGAATGACCGGCTTACGACGGGGTGCGCTCCACGCTGTCGGACATGCGCGGGCGCATGTAGATCTGATCCTTGAGCGTCAACGTTCCGGTGACGACATAGCCGATTACCGGCTTGTAGGTATATTGCACCTCGCCCCAGATCAGCGACGAGTTGGGAATAGCGAGCGCCGATGGCACCGTCACGGTCACGCCCTTTGATTTCGCCGTGCCATTCAACGTGTCACTCCACGCAATGGTGGCCTGGCCCTGCGCGTCGATCTTCACGCTCGAGACGACGACCTTGAGATTGCCAGTCGGGAACGGCGCCATCACGGCGGTCGCGGCGTTGAGCGAATTGGTCATGTCATTGTTGCTGACGCTCGTCACCCGCGACACCAGGTCGGCGACGGTGCGGGCGGTCAGCGTCACCTTGCGGTCAGCGGCGATGCCCTGCGAAATTTCGACGGCGCCGAGGTAAAGTGAAAGCATCAGCGGCAGCAGCATCGCGAACTCGACCGCCGAGACGCCGCGCTCGTCCCTGGCCAGACCGCCGAACCTGCCGCGCAGATCCTGTGCGATCAGGCTGGCCTGATGCTTGAGAAAATCGAGGGGAGCGTTCATGGCCGAGGCTCACTTATAGGGTTCATTGCGGAACACGACTGTGGACATCAGCAGGCGCTTGCCACCCGACATGTCGGACAGGTTGAGCCCGAGCAGCGACACGTACACCGGCCACGGGTACATCAACTTGACGACAACGATGTCGCCGGGATTGCCCGCCGAGTAGCCGGTGTTGGTGTCCATGTTGCCGTCGGTGATCGGCTTGCCGGCGGGAATGCTGGCGAACGCCGGATAGTTCTTCACGTCGACGAACAAACCGCCGTTGCAGTTGAACAGCCCGTAGATCTTGCCGCACACCGCCTGCTTGAACTTGGTCTGATCGTATTCAGCGGTCTGCGCCTGCCCCGTCATGATCAGGCGCGCGCTGTCGGCGGCGGCGGTTTCCAGCGCCTGCCCGGCGAAGAACACGATCGCCGTTTCGATGATCGCGAACGTCACGGCAAGGAACGGCGCGGCAACGAGCGCAAATTCGACGGCCGCGGCACCATCCTGCTGACGAGCAAAGCGCCGCGCGATGCGCCCACCGGCGGCCCGCTTCGCGAATTTGGTTCGCAAGTTCCCGAACATGACCGCCCACCTTGCTGGCGGCGGACTTTTTCCGCCGTTTACAGCGACGACTTCTATCAAGCAGGCGTTTTAGAAGTGTTGCGGCTGGTGCATCCAAACCCACGGGTGAGGTTGATACACTGCTAACCACGACCGCCGGCGGTGCCGGTATGCCGCCACGGACGCCAGCCACTACTTGCTGGGTCCGGCTCCGCCCTGCGCCTGCGCGTTGAGGCTGCCGGACTGTCCGAGCGTCCCGGCGAAATAGGTCTGGGTGTCGCCCAGCGTGATGCGCCGCTCGCAATCCGGCGTGCAGCTGTAGGATTCCCGCTCGACGCCGCGGAATACGACCACGACGTTGCCCAGCGGGCCCTGCACCTGGACCTGACGCTCCATGACCACCGAGCCGGAGCGATCGAGCGCCACCAGGTTGGTATTGCCATAGCCCTTGCCGGTAACGACCAGCGTGCCGCCGGATTGCACGGTGACGTCGGCAATCAACGGGTTGCCAACCACGAGCGTCGCGGTGCCGTCGGGAACCTTGAGCAGCTTGGCCTGATCGAGATGGACCTTGATGGTCTGGGTCACCGGCTCGGTGGCACGGGCCGCTCGCTCGGTTAGGCCTACAGCGATCGCAGCGCAAGCCAAACCCAAGGCCGCGAGGCCACGAGAAAACGCCGACATCGATCTCTCCGCCGCACACACCGCGTCCGCGTACGAGCGGACAGATTGAGTTGACTGCAAATTGGTGAATGAAGTCCAAAGCCATGATGCTCGGCGCGCGTCTGCGCTGTCGGCGCAAGTTGGCGTCCAATCAAACGGGTCGCGGCCGCCCGTCGATGCCCGGCAAATTACGGGAAATTGCAAAATGGATTTTTGCGGCTTCTCAAATATTCACGGTCTATTCTACAAGGATATTTGAAATTACACTTTGCGAATACAGCTCAATCCATTTTTAACCACGTAGGAGCCTACCGAGATACCTTGGGAATTCATCGATCGAATTAACTTGACTGCAAGACCCCCTTGGTATGTTCCCCGCACGGTCTGATTGACCGGACATAACGGTCGTGGACCTGCTCAGACAGCCACGTGGACCCTCAAGGAGCTACACATGAAGAATCTCGTTTCGCGTTTCGTGAAGGATGAGTCGGGTGCGACTGCCATCGAGTATGGCCTGATCGCCGCCGGCATCTCGGTCGCCATCATTGCCGTCGTGCAGGGGCTCGGCTCGAAGCTGAACACCACCTTCACCTCGGTTCAGACCGCCCTCAACTAAGCGCGTTCTGTCTTGGAAAATGCGGAAGGCTTCGGCCATTGCCGAAGCCTTTTCGTTTTGCGCAATCGCGATAACGAAACCGCAATGAGCCGGGCCTACCATTCGGCCGCGGTTTCGAGGTGATGGCGATGCTGACCGACGCGGCAAGGCTGCTGATTTTTCCGGCCATGATGGTGTTCGCGGCCTGGAGCGACCTTTTCACCATGACAATCTCGAACCGGGTGTCGCTCATCTTGGTGGCCGGTTTCTTTGCCATGGCCTTGGTGTCGGGAATGAGCCCCCATGCCGTGCTGTCACATGTCGGTGCGGCCTTCGCGGTGCTGGCCGTGACGTTTGTGTTCTTCGCCCGCGGCTGGATCGGTGGCGGCGACGCCAAGCTCGCGGCGGCGACCGCGCTGTGGCTCGGCTTCGATCATCTGATGCCGTATCTGCTGTACGCCTCGATTTTCGGCGGCGTGCTGACGCTCGCGATGATCCGGTTTCGCCTGATGCCGCTGCCAGCCATGCTGGCGGACCAGGACTGGGTGAAACGCCTGCACCGGCTTGATGGCGGCGTGCCGTACGGCATCGCCCTCGCCGCGGCGGCATTGCTGGTCTATCCCGATACGCCCTGGATGAAGGTCGGCTTCTGATCCGCAATCGCGAAGCCGCGCCTGATCGTATTGCGGCGTCTCCGCGCGCCGACTTTTTTCATCAAGACATTTTTAACCGCATTTGGATACGCGGCGTTAACCACGAATTGACCTTTGCCTGATGATATCGGGGGCGTTCGGCACGCGCGCCGTGGTGCCTCATTAGGTGAAGCAAAGTCGGTCCAACCGGACCTTCGTATCCGTAACAGAGTGAGTGCAGCGTTATGAATACCGCGCGTCTTGTAGTCTTAGGTATCGCCCTGGTCGCGGGTGGAGCCGCCGCGTTTCTGGTCAGCCGCGGGGACGAGCCGCAGCAGGCCAGTCCGCCAGCACCGGTCGTTCAGCTCGCCGACCGTCGACGTGCTGATCGCCAAAGCCGACATCAACATGGGCTCGGCGGTCAATGCCCAGGATTTCCAGTGGCAGCAGTGGCCGGCGGCCACCACCGGCAGCTCCTACATCCTCAAAAAAGACAAGCCGAACGCCGTTCGATGAGCTCTCAGGCTCGATCGCGCGTGCGCCGTTCACCGCCGGCGAGCCGATTCGCGAAGCCAAGCTTATCAAGGCCAACGGCTCCGGCTACATGGCCGCGATCCTGCCATCGGGGATGCGCGCCATCTCGACCGAAATTTCGCCCGAAACCGGCGCCGGCGGCTTCATTCTGCCGAACGACCGGGTCGACGTGATCCTGTCGCGTCGCGAAAAGAGCGGCGACGCCAAGGGCACCGAGAACACGACGAGCGAGACGATCCTGACCAACATTCGCGTGCTGGCAATCGACCAGACGGTCGAGGAAAAGAACGGCCAGCGCGTGGTGGTCGGCAAGACCACGACGCTCGAGCTTACGCCCGCGCCAGGCCGAAACGCTCGCGCTGTCGCGCCAAACCGGCACGCTGTCGCTCGCGCTGCGCAGCCTGCTCGACGCCAACAACAATGCGCCGCCGCCCGAAGAAGCCGGCCGGCGCACCGGAATCAACACCGTCCGCTTCGGCGTGACGACCGTGGCGCCAAAGTAAACGGCGCCGCGGAAATGCAAGGAGTAAGGACATGATGCGATCGAGAACGCTGAGCACCGCCCTCGCGGCGCTGATCGCCATGTCCGGCTGCCTGCCCCCAGCGCAACTCATCGCCGCCGAGCCGGTTTACCCGATCGCCGCTCCGGCGACCGTTGACGTGATCGGCGACGGCGCCGCCAAGTTCGTGCCGATCGGCGTCGGCAAGACCGTGGTGGTCGATCTGCCGCGCGACGCCAAGGACGTGCTGGTCGCCGATCCCAAGATCGCCAACGCGGTGGTGCGGACCTCGCGGCGCGCCTACCTGATCGGCGTCGCGGTCGGGCAGACCAACGTGTTCTTCTTCGATGCGTCCGGCGCGCAGATCGTTGGCTTCGACATCGCGGTGACGCGCGACCTCAACGGCATCCGCGCCGCGATCAAGCGCATGTTCCCGGATTCCGACATCAAGGTCGAAGGCATCGCCGACGGCATCATGCTGGCGGGCTCGGCGGCGAACCAGATGGAGGCGCAGCAGACCTACGATCTGGCAGGCCGGCTCGCCGGCGACGCCAACAAGGTGATCAACAACATCTCGGTGCGCGGCCGCGATCAGGTGATGCTCAAGGTCACGGTCGCGGAGGTGCAGCGCGACGTGATCAAGCAGCTCGGCATCAACCTGAGCGGCACGCCTCGCCGCCGGAAACTCCGCCATCAATTTCAACATCGACAATCCGTTCACGGCCAGCGGCACAGCCCCTGAGCAGCACCAGCATCGTGCCGAGCTTCGGCGGCGCGAGCGGGAACGTCAGGGCCAATATTGCGCGCAATGGAGCGCGCCGGCGTCATGCGCACGCTCGCCGAACCGAATCTCACGGCGATTTCCGGCGAAACCGCGAACTTCCTGGCCGGTGGCGAGTTTCCGGTGCCGGCGGGTGCACCTGCGATCCCCAGACGCCGGATCTGTACGGATACAGATTCAGTGGAAGAAATTCGGCGTCGGCCTCAACTTCACGCCCATCGTTCTCAGCGAAGGGCGCATCAGCCTCAAGGTGCGGCACCGAAGTTTCCGAACTATCCAGCGAGAATGCCGTACGCTGACTCAGTCGGGCACTCAGCCATCCCGTCATTGCCGTCGATCAAGACCCGACGCGCCGAGACCACTCGTTGAAATTCCTTCCGGCGGCTCGCTCGCCATGGCCGGCATGATCCAGGAGCAGACCAAGCAGCAGATCAACGGCATGCCCGGGTTGATGAACCTGCCGGTGCTCGGCGCCCTGTTCAAGAGCCGCGACTACGTCAACCGGCAGACCGAGCTGGTGGTGCTGGTGACACCCTACGTGGTTCGCGCGGTGGCGCAGAAGGACATCGCGAGGCCGGACGACGGCTACGCCGACGCCTCCGATGCCTCCGGCACACTGCTCGGCCGCTTCAACAGGCTCTACGGGACGCCGGGCCGCACCTATCCGCCGCAGCAAGCCTACCGCGGCAACTACGGCTTCATTCTCGACTGAGCACGCGACGAGGAGACGATCGATGACAAGCAACATCCTAACGATCGCCCGCCGGCGCGCACTCGCCGCACGCGGTTTGCTCGTGGCCGGGCTCGCCATCGCGCTCGCCGGCTGCAACACCACCGTGCGCGATACCACCGGAAGCGTGCCGAACGACTATCGCGCTCGCCACCCGATCGTGATCAACGAGAAGAACCGCACACTGACGCTGTTCGTCGGCGCCGGCCGCGGCGGGCTTACGCCGATGCAGCGGGCCGAGGTGATGCAGTTCGCCCAAAGCTGGAAGCGCGAAGCGACCGGCGGCGATCGTCGTCGACCGGCCGGTCGGCGCGCCCAATGAGCGCGCGGCGCACGACACGCTCAGGGAGGCGCTGGCGATCATGGCCGCGCGCGGGCATTCCGAACCACGGCATCGGCATCAAGCCCTATCAAGCCCGGACGCTCACGCCGCGACACTGCGTATCACGTATCCGCTGATGGGCGCCCAGGTCGCGGGACCATGCGGCCTGTGGCCGGCCGATCTTGGCCCGAGCAACGACATGAAGCACTTCGAGAACCAGCCGTACTACAACCTTGGTTGCGCGACGCAGCAGAATCTCGCCGCCATGGTCGAGAACCCCGCCGATCTGGTGCAGCCGCGCGGCGAAACGCCCGGCCTACACCGCCAAGCGCTCCACCGGCATCGAAAAATGGCGCAAGGGCGAGAGCCCGGCGACGACCTATCCGGACACCAACAAGGGCACGATCAGCGATCTGGGCAAATGATCAGACAAGCCATCAAAAGCCGCCGCAGCCGCGCACCCGTCGAGGTCGCCGTCACCGACGACCACATCGCGCCGGCGCCGCGCGTCTCGGTGCAGGCGTTCTGCGAGACGGTGGAAACCGCGGCCGCGATCCAGTCCGCCGGCGAGGACCGCCGTCTCGGCAAGGCGCATCTCAAGGTCCAGATGGGCGGCATCACCGCGGCGATCGAAGCCTATCGCGGGTCGCCGACGCCGAATGTCATCGTGCTGGAGTCGGAAGGCCGCAACGACAACATCCTCAACGGCCTCGATGCGCTGTCCGAGTTCTGCGACGCCGGCACCCGCGTGGTGGTGATCGGCCGCACAACGACGTCACGCTGTATCGCGAGTTGGTCCGCCGCGGGGTCAGCGACTACCTGATCACGCCGATCGGCACCATCGACGTGGTGCGCTCGATCTGCGGCCTGTTCACGGCGCCCGATGCGAAGCCGGTGGGCCGCATCATCGCCGTGGTCGGCGCCAAGGGCGGCGTCGGCGCCTCCACGGTCGCCCACAACATCGCATGGGCGACTGCAAAGGATCTGGCGCTCGACTTCGGTCGTGACCGATCTCGACCTTGCGTTCGGCACCGCTGGGCTCGACTACAATCAGGATCCGCCGCAAGGCGTCGCCGACGCCGTGTTCTCGCCGGACCGCATCGACACCAACTTCGTCGACCGTCTGCTCTCGAAGTGCACCGACCACCTGAGCCTTCTGGCTGCGCCGGCCACGCTTGAGCGCGTCTATGACTTCGGCGCCGATGCGTTCGACTGCGATCTTCGATTCGCTGCGCGCTTCGGTGCCCTGCATCATCCTCGACGTGCCGCACTGTGGACCGGCTGGACACAACGCACGCTGGTCAGCGCCGACGACATCCTGATCGTTGCCGCGCCCGACCTCGCCAACCTGCGCAACGCGAAGAACCTGATCGACTTTCTGCGCGCCGCGCGGGTCAACGACCGCCGGCCGCACTACTGCCTCAACCAGGTGGGCGTGCCAAAAAAGCCCGAGATCAAGGCTGCCGACTTCGCCAAGGGGCTCGAGGATCAGCCGGTAGCGATCATTCCGTACGAGCCGCAACTGTTCGGCACGGCGGCCAACAACGGCCAGATGATCGCGGAGATGTCTTCGGGACATCGCACGGCGGAAACCTTCCGTCAGCTCGCAAAGCTGATGACCGGACGCTCCGAAGCGAAAAAGGCACGTTCCGGGTTCCTGACACCACTGCTTTCGAAATTGAAACGGCAAGGCTGAGTGCACATTCGTGTTTGGTAAGCGTAGCAGCATCGATTCCCGCACCGCCCCGCCGCCGCCAGCGGCGGCGCCGAAGCCTGCGCTGGCCATGCCGCCGGCCGGGCCACGCTCGCCGGAGCCCGGCCGCGCGCCGATCCCGTCCGCTGGCCTGGGCGCGCCGCTGGTGGCTTCGCCAGGCGCCGCCACGGCCAATGCGCCGGTGCCAACCGCTGTCGATTCCAAGCGATCGGAAAGCTACTACGAGACCAAAGGGATCGTGTTCGGTGCGCTGATCGAGGCGATCGATCTCGCCCAACTGGCGCGGCTCGACGCCGATGCGGCGCGCGAGGAAATCCGCGACATCGTCAACGAGATCATCGCGATCAAGAACATCGTGATGTCGATCTCCGAGCAGGAAGAGTTGCTCGACGACATCTGCAACGACGTGCTTGGCTACGGCCCGCTGGAGCCGCTGCTGGCACGCGACGACATCGCCGACATCATGGTGAACAGCGCCGGCACGGTGTACATCGAAGTCGCCGGCAAGATTCAGCGCACCGGCATCCGTTTCCGCGATAACCAGCAGCTTCTCAGCATCTGCCAGCGCATCGTCAGCCAGGTCGGCCGGCGCGTCGATGAATCCTCGCCGATCTGCGACGCGCGCCTCGCCGACGGCTCGCGCGTCAACGCCATCGTGCCGCCGCTCGCGCTCGACGGACCTGCGCTCACCATCCGAAAATTCAAGAAAGACAAGCTGCGGCTCGATAACCTGGTCAAATTCGGCTCGATCACGCCGGAGGGCGCGGAAATCCTGCGCATCATGGGGCGCTGCCGGGTCAATACGCTTGTTTCCGGCGGCACCGGCTCAGGCAAAACTACGCTGCTGAATTGTCTCACGCAGTTTATCGACGAAGACGAGCGCATCATCACCTGCGAGGACGCGGCCGAACTGCAACTCCAGCAGCCGCACGTGGTGCGCCTGGAAACGCGCCCGCCCAACATCGAAGGCGAAGGCCAGATCACGATGCGCGATCTGGTCAAGAACTGTCTGCGTATGCGGCCGGAACGCATCATCGTCGGCGAAGTCCGCGGACCCGAGGCATTCGACCTGCTGCAGGCGATGAACACCGGCCACGACGGCTCGATGGGGACGCTGCACGCCAACTCGCCGCGCGAGGCGCTGTCCCGCATCGAGTCCATGATCACCATGGGCGGCTATACGCTGCCTTCCAAAACCATCCGCGAGATGCTGGTCGCATCCGTCGACGTCGTGGTGCAGGCCGCGCGCCTGCGTGATGGCAGCCGCAAGATCACCCACATCACCGAAGTGATCGGCATGGAAGGCGATGTGATCATCACGCAGGACCTGTTCGTCTACGAGATCTCCGGCGAAGACGAGAAGGGCAATCTGATCGGCCAGCACCGCTCGACCGGCATCGGCCGGCCGAAGTTCTGGGATCGGGCGCGCTATTACGGCGAAGAGAAACGCCTGGCGGCAGCCCTCGACGCCGCGAACGTCGCAGAAACCCAGGCTGGCAGGGCGTGATGCAATGAAGATGCAGCAACTTGCGCTGTTCTTCGTGGTAACGATCGCGATCGGCGGCGTCGCCTGGGTGTTCCTTTATCCGCTGCTGTCGGGCGAGCGCAACGCCGAGCGGCGCCGGCAGAGCGCGGCGCGATCGGAGCCAACGATCACCCGGGTAAGCCGCGGCGCGCAGAAGTCCCGCCGCGAGCAGGTCGAGGACAGCCTCAAGGAGCTTGAGGTCAAAAACAACAAGTCGAAGCCGCCGCTGCAGACTCGCATCCATCAAGCGGGCCTCAATCTGACAAAGCAGAAATTCATGATGCTGGCGGGTGGCTTCGGGCTGTTCGTGTTTCTTTTGATTTTTCTTATGGGCGCCGGATTGCTGCTCGCCCTCTCGCTTGGCTTCGCGAGTGCGTTCGGCCTGCCGCTCTGGGTGCTGTCGTTTCTCAAGAAACGTCGCGAGAACAAGTTCCTCAATTCATTCCCGGATTCGGTCGACGTCATCGTGCGCGGCATCAAGTCCGGATTGCCGCTGCTGGATTCGATCAAGATCATCGCCAATGAAGCGCCGGAGCCGGCCAAGAGCGAGTTCCAGGCCATCGTGCAAACCCAGACCATCGGCATGCCGCTCGGCGAAGCCTGCGCCAAACTCTACGAGCGGATGCCGCTGCCGGAGGCCAACTTCTTCGGCATCGTCATCTCCATTCAGCAGAAAGCGGGCGGCAATCTGTCGGAAGCATTGGGCAACCTGTCGCGCGTTCTGCGCGACCGCAAGAAGATGAAGGCCAAAATTCAGGCCATGTCGATGGAGGCCAAGGCCTCGGCGGTCATCATCGGCTCGCTGCCGGTGTGCGTCGGCCTTCTGGTCTGGCTCACCAGCCCGGACTACATCGAGCTGCTTTGGACCACCGAGCTCGGCCGCGTCATGATCGCATGCTGCGTCGTATGGATGTCGATGGGCGTGTTCGTCATGAAAAAAATGATCAATTTCGATTTCTGAGCGCACCATGATCCAACTTATCATCGCAAAGTTCCACGACCCGAAATTCCTGACCATGGCGCTCGCCGCCGTGGCAGCGATCGCGACCGTATTGACGCTGGCGATGCCGTTGCTCTCGACCAACGCGCTTTCCGGCCGGATGAAGGCGGTGTCGGTCGAGCGCGAGAAGATCCGGCAGCGCGAGCGCGAGCGCCTGGCGCGCGGCGAAAAGGTCAGTCTGCGCCAATCGCCCAAGCAGTACATGGCCAAGGTGGTCGAGCGCTTTAACCTGACCAAATGGCTGGCGCAGGAAGCGGCGCGCGAAAAGCTCGTGCAAGCCGGTTTCCGCGGCCAAGCGCCCTACGTCGCGTTTCTGTTCTTCCGCATGGTGACACCGGCGGTGCTGCTGCTGTTCAGCCTGTTCTATCTTTTTGTGGTGGTCGAGTGGAACCAGCCGGCCACCGTCAAGATCGGCTTGTGCCTCGGCGCGGCGTATGCCGGCATGCACTTGCCGTTGGTGTTTCTGAAAAACCGCATCGCCAAGCGGCAATTGTCGATCAAGCGGGCGTTCCCAGACGCGCTCGACCTTCTGCTGATCTGCGTCGAATCCGGCATGTCGATCGAAACGGCCTTCAGAAAGGTCAGCGAAGAAATCGGTTCGCAGTCGATTGCGCTTGCCGAAGAGACTCACGCTGACCACCGCCGAATTGTCCTATTTGCAGGACCGGCGCATGGCCTACGAGAACCTCGCCAAGCGCACCGGCCTCGAAGGCGTGAAGTCGGTCTGCGTCGCGCTGCAGCAGGCCGAGCGCTACGGCACGCCGCTGGCTCAGACCTTGCGGGTGCTGTCCCAGGAAAATCGCGACATGCGCATGTCGGAGGCCGAGAAAAAGGCCGCCGCGCTGCCGCCGAAGCTCACCGTGCCGATGATCCTGTTCTTCCTGCCCGTGCTGTTCATCGTGATTTTGGGACCGGCCGCGATCCGCGTGATGGCAACCCAAGAGACGCCGGAAGCGCCGGCGCAGAACGCCAGAAAAGGCCGCTAGGCCAAGCGCTAAGACGAAGGCGCGAGCGCGCCACCGGGCCGGCTGAGCTTCTTCAAGTCGTTCCGCTGCGGCTATCATCCGCCGCAGATAGGCGACGTTCTGCGCGGCCTCTTCGGGCGACAGATCGGCCCGGACGATCGTCTCGGCTTCGGCGAAGCGGCCTTGCAGGCCGATCACCAAAGCAAGGTTTTGCCGGATCTTCGAGTCCGTCGGTCTCTGCTGTGCCGCCCGCCGCAACGTGGACTCCGCCTGCGGCAGGTTCTTCGACAGCGCGTAGGACAGCCCGAGATTGGAAAGCACCGAAGGCTCATCGGGCACCAGCCGGAGTGCGCTGGCGTAATAGCGCTGTGCCTCGCCGTGACGGCCCAGTTGGTCGAGCGCAGCGCCTTGAACCGAGAGGATCCGCCAGTCGGGACGGTCGGGCGAATGCGCCCGGTTGAGCACCTCAAGCGCCTGCCCGTAGTTGCCATTGTCGGCGAGCGCACGGCCGTAAGCACCGAGCAAGGGCTGATCGTGCGGCTTTGAGATCGTGGCCTGTTCAAGCACTGCGGTGGCCTGAGCTCGCTGGCCAATTGCCCGCAATGCCTGCGCATAACGGATCGCTGCCTGGCTGTCGCCCTGGTTGGCGCGGTAGCGCGGACCCCACACGTCTATCTCGCGCCGCCATTCGGCCTCGGTTCGCGGCGCATTGTCGGTCGCGATCGAACCGGTGACGTCGGGCGATGATGTTTTCAAAGCGCAGCCGGCCGCGCTCATCGCGAGCGCAATGGCAAACAGACGCGCGAAGCTGTGGCTGCGACCCATCAGGGCGCAGCAATAAAATGTTAACCCTAACAAGTGGTTAAATAATACCGGCCTTTCGCAATCATTCGCAGGCGTTCGGGATCATTCAAAACGTCAACGAGATCAAGACGTTGGCTTGCCATCTGTCATCAAATGTCGTTTTAGGTTGTTCAGTCCAATTTCGTCATTTCATCTAAGCAGAGATTTCAGGCTACCCAACGGATCGAGGCTACGGATGATGCTGGCGCTAGCCGTTTTCATTATCCATCCGTTGGTGAGCTAGCAAAAACCTGCTTAGTGGAGCCTTAGTTAGCCATGTCTCTTCAACGAAAGGGTTTCGTGCTTAATGTAGCTCACGCTCATAACGGCCCCCGCTCAGATTGCCGTCGAGGGGGCATGTTGATGCAAGACACGCTATTCGTGAGTGTAGAGGCCCTACCATCGCCGAGCATACGTCGAGAACGGTAGACGGCGCGTTCTCGGCGAATTCCTCGCCGCCCCGTGCCACTTCCATCCAGAATTTTCTGGCCTCACGTTCGTTCTTGACCCAGGTACCGTACATTGCCGCAACGATGGTCTGTCGCCGCAGCTCCGGGGTCTTGACCGAGAACAATTCACCGACCCAACGGATGAACTCAAGCAGGCCGGGTTCGCCGAACCGAACGTACTGATCATCCGCAGCTGGCGCAGGTAGGCCTTCAACATACCGGTCGTACCAACACGCCCCCTCGACGGCCATCTTTGCGGGGCCCTTTGGAACGTCGTGCAGTTCCTCGTACAGGCCCTGATATGCACTCGCCACGTCGCTCGGCGATCGGTTCGACTTGCGATCATCGAACTGCCGGAACAGCAAGGCGAGTGATGGCTTGTTCGGCACCTCGTATTCGTCGAGGTGAACCTTGAGGCCACTCGGGAAGTGCCCGTTGAGGGCACACAGCATGTTCGAGCTGTGTTGCCCGTTCATGCGAAGGCGCTTGTCGCCTAGTTTGGCGACCGACCAGTGAAATGTGATTAGCTGGCCGGCTTCCGCCTTGGTCTTGAGGTGTTTCAACCTCGCCGGGATTAAGTTCGCGTTCCGTGGGTGACGGGTCGAGATCGCGGAACTCCTCCGCCAACGCGGGCGTCAAGTCACGCACTTCTGACTTCACCAGCCGATAGCTGGTGTCTTCCATTGATTGGGCCATCTGGCCCTCCTATAAGGGACGTGCAGAAGGGGATCGGTCGCCGTGTCCCATATCGGCGGCCGGTCACTCAGCCCATTCCTCGAGGAGTTTTTGGATTTTCGCGGTCATTATGCGCACAGTCGGCGGTGACATCGTCGCTGCGTTTGCTCGACCTTGAACTTCCAGCTCCTTGAGGATGGGTGTGAGTTTCTCGATCAGCTCGTGAACGCTGATCTGCTTGTCTCTTGGCGATAGGCGGAAGTGGTACTCCTTCCCAACTTTCTTGCGTTCGCATTTGGTCTTGTAGGTCCCCCATCTCGTCATAAGATCGAGGGTTGACCGCACTTTTTTCTCCGGCGCTCCGGTCGTGCTAACGATGGTCTCGAATGAGTGCCATTTGCCGTCGCCGAACTGCGCTCTGACCTGTTTCCCAAGGCCCTCGCCGGAGGGCCGCTTGCGTTTTCGTGTCAGCGTAAGCATTCGTGTCTCTGACATTGAGGACGCGCGCCTCGCACCGTTGTGATTGATCATAAGGGAAACTTCTGCACGAAGGTTTTCCATTCATCGTCTGGGAACAGCCTCTTGAGTTCTTTCTCGATTTCCTCAAATTTGGGATCGAGGTCGGGGCAAATGACTTTTTCCTCGACGTCGCGCGGGACAAAAATGATTTCCAGGATATTCTCTAGCTTCAATCTCCGTTCGCCGGGCATGAGCAGCGTTTTGGGGTCTTTGTCTTCCAAGCTCGTCCACGCGTGGTTGTAGTAAGTGCCTGCGAGTACGCCCACACCACGCGCCAGCAGAGCTTCAAGCAATTCTTGAAGCCGAGCTAATCTTGGGATCCATTCAAAAACGCCGTCCCGCTCCACAAGGCGGCGAATAATCTGCAAGAGTTCTTGCATCTCGTTGGAGGTTGTGGCGGTGGGATCCACCTTCAGTTTCCAATAGTATCGGGTTGCACCACCGGCCAACTCAGACAACTCGGAAGCAGACCGAACGGCCCTTAGCTTAAGCTGGGTGCGTTTGAGAGTGTGGCTATCCTCCTCAGAAGCAATTTCGTTCGAAGCAGGGAGAGTGATCTCGTTGGGAGGAACTTTCAGAGCAGTTGCGATAGCGGTGATAGTAGTTCCCGGAACCGGCTTGTTTGTGCGCTCAATTTCTCGCAGGTGCCGCACCGAGATGTGTGCCCTCTCAGCAAGGTCCTCCTGTTTCATTCCAAGCCGTTGTCGTAGTTTGACGACCTTGCCTCCGTCGATCGGCTGCCTGCCAAGACCGATCACGTCCTCCCCCATCTTTGGCTCCTTCAGCAACATGACGCCACCATAGCCAGCACCACCGGCATCGTCCCGGCAAATGACCGGCAAGCCACCGGCACTGGACGGCAAAAACCGGCATCGCTCTTCATCGTTTTGATCCTTCGGCTAAACATTGGGTATTCCATCGTCATCAAAACTTGGCGCCCCCGTCCGAAACCAGACGAGCGAACCGTCTATGTAAACCCATCGGATTGGCATTGGTTGATTGTCGAATGAACGAGGCGGCTCGTCGCTCGGATCAAGACGAAACGTAGATCGAGTGGCATTTTTTGGCTCAATGGCAATTACCGCGTAAGGCATCGAATGAAATCGAATGATGCTATCGTAACCATCATAGGGACCATCACGTTCACCGTGTTTTTCCCAGCGAATGAAGGTCCCGCCAAACAGGGTGACGTTTTCGCTTAAAAGGTCGGCCATCGAGTTTTCGATATCGGCGCTCATACTTATCTTGGCGAGTTGACCTTTGAGGGTATGGGTCTGGCCCTTCCAATGGTCCCAGTTATTGATATGCAGCAGCCATTCTTGAACGAGCTTTCCGAATTTCAGCAATTTGGATTTGATCTCGTCGCTGGCGCGATCAATGTTGAGACGCCAAACGAGTTCGTCAGGGTGCGTTTGGTCGAGCATTTGCTTCAACAAAGTCGCGTTGAGCTTCTGCAGTGGTGCTTCGTATGACCGTCGGGATATGTCTGCGACTTTGTCGGGCAGTGTCGAAGGACGAGCATGATCGAGCAGGTGGGAAACCGGGAGCCGCAACGCGTCCATCACCATCTTAATGGTGGTCTCTTTGACGCTCTTGCCGTCGTTGATCAGCTTGAGGGTTTTCCGGTCAACGCCGGTCTTTTCGCTAAGCGATAGGATCGTCCCAACGCCCTTGGTCTTAGCGATCGTCAGCAAGGCGTTTGCGGGTGCCGAAACCAAGGTCTTCGCCATACTTGCCCCCATGAAGCTGGGAGCAATTTGACCGAGGATCTGGGGAAGGACTAGGGGAATGAACTGGGAATTATCGTGTACGGGCTAATGAATTGGGGAATTTTGCAAGGGACGGGTCCGTTCCTTGTGGTGCGCCCCGACGCACTTTTTTACGCCGAAAAGGAACAAATCTGGAACAACGGGACTTGCCGGAACCTTTGAACTCCCTTAATTGTTATTACGTAAGTTATGACGCATGGGGTCGGGGACGGAGTAAGCCATGCTCGCCAAACTCAAAGTCGTTCAGTTCGGCAATTCATTGGGGGCCTCGTTCTCCAAAGAGTTGACGACAAAACTGCATATCGAAAAGGGCGATACCCTTTTTGTCACAGATGCTCCCGGCGGCTACCGGCTGACCCCTTATGACCCTGAGTTCGAGGGTCAAATGGATCGCGCTCGCTCTATCATGAAGAAGCGCCGCAACGCCCTCCGCGAGCTTGCCAAATAAGTGACCACCAAGTGGGTCACCAAATCCACCGTGCTCGCCGTCCATGACGAACAAATAGCCGAGCACGGTGGCCTTCCCGGCGTGCGGGATGAAAACGGAATTGAAGCTGTATTGGCGCGCCCACTTCAACTCGCCAATTACGAAAAGCCAGATATCTTCGATTTGGCCGCTGCCTACGCGGGCGGATTTGCCCAGCGCCAATATTTCAACGATGGCAACAAACGGGTGTCTGCGGTCGTCACCGAACTTTTCCTCGACCTCAACGGGTATACGCTCGTAGCCGAGGACGTAGAAATTGTCGAAACGTGGCTTGCGCTCGCATCAAATAGGATGACAGAAGCCCAACTCGCGCTCTGGCTCCGCGAGCGATCCGTCGCGACGGCGTAGCCCCGCAACTGCGTTCGTCTTAACTGTCTGCACTCGATGACCAACCGCAAGGCCACCATCCTCGCCCTGCTGGCCGCCGCCGCGATCTTCGTGTTCCTGAAGCGGCACGAGCCGTTAGTGGTGCTCGGCGCGACTGTGTTCGTGGTCGGCTGGTGCTGGTTCTGGATGTGCCGACATCACCCGTATGTCGCCATCGCCATCCTGGGATTTTTTCGCGGCCTGCTCGGCGGCGGGCGATGAGCAAGGCGGGTTGGGGCTCTAGTGTCCCTCTAGTTGGAACGAACCGCGATCGCCAAATGCCCTTACGTCATCAACGGCTTACGCCATCATCCATCTCTAACAAGTGGTTAAACCGGGTTTCGGCAGGCCGGACGGCGTGTTAGCAGAGCCTCGAAACTCAGGCGATTCCCGGATGCACCCCATATTCGCGACGCGCAGCAAGGCGGCACGGCCGATCTGGTTCGTGACGGCGGCAAGTTTTCGCAAGACAGTTGAAGGGTTTGGGGCCCGGGACCGGGCCTTCGTGAAGGGGGCGGGATTTGAGGCCGGACCCGGACGCCACCTGCTACTGCCAGGCGGCGGGGCGCTATATGGATTGGAAAACGGAGGCGGACATCGCAACGGGTTCCTGCCCGGCTCGCTGCCCGGTGTCCTCCCTGCGGGCACCTACCGCTTCGCCAATGCACCGCATGATGCACGGCTGGCGGCGCTGGCCTTCGCGCTCGGCGCCTACCGGTTCACCCGATACCGCAAGGCGAAGGACAAGCCGGTCAAGCTGGTGCTGCCCGATGGCGTCGACGGCGACGACCTGACCCGCATCGCCGACGGCGTGACGCTGGCGCGCGACCTCATCAATACGCCGGCCAATGACATGGGACCGGCGGACCTCGAAGCGGCGGCGCGCAATTTGGCGAAGCGCCACGGCGCCAAGTTCCACTCCATCGTCGGCGATCAATTGCTCAAGCAGAACTTCCCGCTGATCCACGCGGTCGGCAGTGCTGCCGATGCGAAACGCGCACCGCGGCTGATCGAACTGCGCTGGGGCAAGGCGGGCCATCCGAAGATCACGCTAGTCGGCAAGGGCGTCTGCTTCGACACCGGCGGGCTCGATCTCAAGCCCGACAGCGCCATGCTGATCATGAAAAAGGACATGGGCGGCGCGGCGAGCGTGCTCGCCTGCGCGCACATGATCATGGATCGCGGCCTGCCCGTCTCGCTGCGGGTGCTGATCCCCGCGGTGGAGAATTCAGTCGCCGGCAATGCGTTTCGGCCGCTCGATGTCTATCCATCGCGCAAGGGCCTCAACGTCGAAATCGGGAACACCGATGCCGAAGGCCGCCTGATCCTGGCCGACGCGCTGGCACTCGCCGACGAGGAGGCGCCCGACCTACTGGTCGACATGGGGACGCTGACCGGCGCGGCACGCGTCGCGCTCGGCCCGGAGCTGCCGCCCTACTACACCGACGACGAGATGCTTGCGACAGAACTCGCGCAGCACGCCACGCAGGAGAACGATCCGCTGTGGCGGCTGCCGCTCTGGGCGCGCTACGACTCGATGCTCGATTCCAAGACGGCCGACCTTAATAACGTCGCAAGCGGCGGCATGGCGGGCTCGATCGTCTGCGCGCTGTTCCTCAACCGCTTCGTGTCGGCGGCAAAGAGCTGGCTACACTTCGACATATACGCCTGGACGCCGTCGGCGAAGCCTGGCCGCCCCGAAGGCGGCGAATGTCAGGCAGCGCGCGCGCTCTACGCGCTGCTTTGCGCGCGCTACGGCTGATGCCGGCGTTCGATCCGCGCCTCACTCCGGCCCGCCCCGATCTGGCGGCGAGCCACTTACGCGGCAAAGTCGAGGCCGCGCACTTTGCGGACGGTGTCGTGCAAGAGGTGGTCGCCGGCCAGGCGCCAGTGCGCAGCGGCCCATCACACGGCGCGACCATGCTCACCGAAGCTCTGATGGGCGAGCGCGTCACGGTTTATGAGACCGACGAAGACGGCTGGGCCTGGGGTCAGCTTGTAAATGACGGCTACGTCGGATGGCTGCCCGCAGCCGCGCTGCTGACACCGGGGTCTGAGCCGACCCACAAGGTCGCGGCACTCCGCACGCTGGTGTTTCCCGGTCCGTCAATGAAGCTGCCGCCGGCCGAGGCGCTGCCGCTCGGCGCCAGGATCGCGGTGGTGCGCGAGGACGCAAGCTTCGCGATCACCGCCTCGGGCGGCTACGTGCCGAAGCGGCATCTCACCCCGCTCGATGCCGCCGAGCCGGACTTCGTCGCAGTAGCCGAGCGCTTCCTCGGCACACCCTATCTCTGGGGCGGTAAGACCAGCCTCGGGCTGGACTGCTCGGGGCTCGTCCAGGTGGCGCTGACCGCTTGCGGCGTGGCTTGCCCGCGCGACAGCGACATGCAGGAAGCCGCCCTCGGCAAATCCGTAAGCCTCGCCGGCTTGCAACACGGCGACCTGATCTTCTGGAAAGGCCACGTCGCCATCGCGCGCGGCCGCAATAGCATAATCCACGCCAACGCCTTCCACATGGCGGTGGCAATTGAACCCGTGGCCGAATCCTTGGCGCGCATCGGCGCCGCCGGCAGCCAAGTCACCAGCGCGCGGCGGCTCTAGCCCTGTCCGTCAACACACCGCCGCTTTGCATTTGCGAACCGAGCTCACGACCTCACGCAATGTCTTCAATCCCGGATGCCCGACGATCGCGACATCTGCCACGATGTAGGACGGCGTCGCGAACAACTTGGCCGCGGACGCAAGCTGCGCATGCGCCTTCAGGATGCCTGTCAGCCGCGGCAAATTGGCAAGCTCGATCACCTTCACCGAGTCGATCCCCATTTCCTTCACCACCGCCAGCGAGCGCGCACCGTCGATCGTGCCGCGCGTCTTGTAGATCCGCTGCCGGAACTCGAGGAATTGCTGCGCACTCATTTCGCGCAAGGCGAGTTCCACCCGTCCACCTTCTACCGACTGCGCCGACAGGATCGGATACGGCACAAACACCATTTTCAGGTTGCGGTCGGATTTCACCAATTCGTCGATGTCCTGCGCCGCGCGGCGACAGAACGGGCAATTCAAATCGTAGAACTGCATCAACGTCACGTCGCCGTCGGGATTTCCCGCGACAACAGTGCCGGGCAGCTTCGCCGCCTGCGTTACGACGGCGGGCGCTAGGCGATGGTTGGCAATCGGCGTGCCGTCCGCGCCCTTGAGCGGAAATTCCACGCTGAGCTGGGCGTGCGCCGGCGAGGATGCGAACACCGCGGCCAAGGCAAACAATGCAAGCCTTGCCAACGTCATTGCGTCCCCGCCAATCCGATGTTGGTCAGTACGCCGCGCCACTTCACGGTCTCGGACTTGATGTAACGCTCTGTCTCGACGATCGGCGGCGGATCGACCGGAATCAATCCCATGTTCGAGATGCGCTCCCGCATCTCCGGAGCCGCCATGATCTTTTTCATTTCTGCGTGCAACCGCTCGACGATTTGACGCGGGGTCTTCGCGTTGACGACGAGGATGTGCCACGCGACGGCTTCGTAATCTGCCACGCTCGAGACTTCTGCGAAAGTCGGGATGTCATTTTTGGCGGGCAGCCGCTGCGACGACGAGACCGCGAGTGCGCGCAGCTTGCCGTCACGGACCAGCGGCAGCGACGCGCCGGATTCCGCGAAGGCGAAGTGCACGTGTCCGGCGGCAATGTCCATGATCGACTGCGGGCTGTTCTTGTACGGAACATGGGTGAGATTGAGGCCGAAGCGATGCTTCATCAACTCGACGGCGAAATGCGCGACACCACCGCCGGCCGGCGAACTGTAGTTCAGCGGAGCCGGCTGCTCCTTGGCGTACTTGATGAATTCAGGGACCGTGCGCGGCGGCAGCGCCGGATTGAGCGCCAGGATGAACGGCGCGGTGATGTAGTGCGCGACCGGCACGAGGTCTTTCTCGGGATCGTAGGGCAATTGCTTGAACAGCGTCTGATTGATCGAAAGCGTGGAACTGGTCGCGACGAGGAGCGTATGCCCGTCGGGCGGCGCTGCGAGCGCCGCCTGCGTCGCCGGAATCATTCCGGCGCCAGGCCGGTTTTCCACCACCACCGGCTTGCCGAGGCTCTGCGCCAAGCGTTCGCCATAGAAACGGGCAATGACATCGAGTCCGGTGCCAGCGGCGAGCGGCACCACAAGGGTGATTGGGCGCGAAGGGTAGTCCTGCGCTGAGAGCGGCGATGCTGCGAACGCGATAAGCAATAGTGTAAGGCAAGCAACCGGCAACCGCATTCCTTCCTCCCGAATTTCGTTAAACCGAATCAATAGCCGCGCTTGCGATCGACCTCGTTTTCCAGCGGCTCACCGCGTTCGAAGCGATCGACCTGCGCGAACAACTGGTCGACGAACGCCGCCGGCGAAATGTCGCCGGCAACGTGCGGCGTGATTTTCACCCCGGGATGCGACCACAGCGGGCTGTCCACCGGCAACGGCTCTTGGGGAAACACATCAAGCGCAGCGGCTGCGAGCGTCCCCTCGTCCAGTGCCGCGATGATGTCGGCATCGACCTGGACCCTGCCGCGCGCGGCGTTGACCAGGAACGCGCCCGCCGTGCCGTCGCGCTTGAGCTTGCGAAACAGCGAGAGATTGAGGAGCCCTTCGGTCTGCGCCGTGAGCGGCAGCAGGCAGACCAGCATTTCAGTGCGCGCCAGGAAGGCATCGAGCCCGGCCGCGCCGTGAAACGATTCCACACCAGCAATGGACTTCGGCGTGCGGCTCCAGCCGGCGACACGGAAACCGAGCCGCGCCAACACCTGTGCGGCCTCGCCGCCGATCACGCCGATTCCCATCATGCCAATATTGACCTGGTCGGCTGACGGATGCTTGTGCTCCTTCCAGACGCGCTCGCTCTGCTGCGCGTCGTAGATCCAGGTGCGGTTGTGGTGTGCCAGCACGTGCAGCACCACGTAGCCGACCACGCGCTTGGTGAGGTCGGGATGCGCCGCGCGCGCGAGCGGTACATCCGGCAGCGCCGGATCGGTCAGCAGCGCATCGACGCCTGCGCCGATGTTTAGGATCGCCTTGAGATTCGGCAGCGTGCCGAGCAGACCGCGCGGCGGCCGCCAGACGAACGCATAGCCGATGTCTGCCTTGTCGCCGATCGCGTCCGGCCAGAAGCGCAGATCGCGGCCCTTGCCGCGCTCCTTCAGCAACGGCAGCCAGCTTTCGGCCTGCGTGCCGTCGATCGCAATCAGAATGGCGTTGTTGGGCATGCGCGGCGCAGCGCGCTTACTGCGCCACGACTTCGCCGGTGGCGGCTTCCAGCGAGAAGGCGGCGGCGAACAACGCGCGGGTGTAGTCGGTCTTGGGATTCTTGAAAACCTCGGAAGCCGCGCCGGATTCGACCACCTTGCCGTGGCGCATCACCACCAGCCGGCTCGCCAGCGCGGCGACCACTTTGAGATCGTGCGAGATGAACAGGTACGTCAGCTTGCGGCGCTTCTGGATGTCGCGCAGCAGATCGACGATCTGCGCCTGGATCAGCATGTCGAGCGCCGAGGTCGGCTCGTCGAGCACGATGAAGTTCGGCTCCAGCACGATGGCGCGCGCAATCGCGATGCGCTGGCGCTGGCCGCCAGAGAATTCGTGCGGATAGCGGTGGCGCGTCTCCGCGTCGAGATTGACGTCGTTCAGCGCCGCAAGCACACGGCGCTCGCGTTCGGCAGGTTTCATGTCCGGGAAATGGACGCCGAGACCCTCCTGGATGACGTCGCTGACCGACATGCGCGGCGACAGCGAGCCATAGGGGTCCTGGAACACCATCTGCATGTTCTTCCGAAACGGCCGCATCTCCTTGAACTGCAGTCCGTTAACGTTCTTGCCCATGAAAACGATCGGGCCTTGCGACGAGATCAGCCGCATGATGGCGAGGCCGAGCGTGGTTTTTCCCGAGCCGGATTCGCCGACCACGCCAAGCGTCTCGCCCTCGCGCACCTCGACGCTGACGCCGTCCACCGCCTTGATGTGGCCGACCGTCTTGCGCATGAGGCCGCGCTTGATCGGGAACCAGATCTTCAGGTCGTCGGTCTTGATCACGGTCGGCGCGCGCTCGTTGATCGGCGGCGCCACGCCCTTCGGCTCGGCGGCAAGCAACGCGCGGGTGTAGGGATGCTCCGGCGCCGTATAGACGCGCTCGACCGGTCCCTGCTCGACGATCTTGCCCTTGCTCATCACGCAGACGCGGTCGGAAATCTTGCGAACGATGCCGAGATCGTGGGTGATGTAGAGCATCGCCATGCCGTGGCGCTGCTGGATTTCCTTGAGCAGCTTGAGGATTTGCGCCTGCACAGTGACGTCGAGCGCGGTGGTTGGCTCGTCGGCGATCAGCAGGTCCGGCTCGTTCGCCAGCGCCATCGCGATCATGACGCGCTGGCGCTGGCCGCCGGACATCTGATGCGGATAGGACTTGAGCCGGCCCTCCGGGTCGGGGATGCCGACCTGGCCGAGCAACTCAAGCGTGCGCGTTCGCGCCGCGGCGCCCGTGACGCCCTGGTGGATGTCAAGAATCTCGCCGATTTGCCGCTCGATGGTGTGCAGCGGATTGAGCGATGTCATCGGCTCCTGGAAGATGATGGTGATGTCGTTGCCGCGTACATGACGGATATCATGCTCCGCCAGGCCGAGCAGTTCCTTGCCCTTGAAGGTGATGCGGCCGGACGGATGGCTGCACGCCGGATAAGGCAGCAGCTTGAGCACCGAGAGCGCGGTGGTCGACTTGCCGGAGCCGGACTCGCCGACCAGCGCAAGGGTCTCGCCCTTCTTGATGTCGAACGAGATGCGGTCGACCGCGAGCGTCGAGTGGCCACCCTGATGGAAGGCGATGGAGAGGTCCTCGACGGTGAGCAGCGGTTCGGTCATGAGCTCACCGGAACGTCTTGCGTGGATCGAAGGCGTCGCGCACCGCTTCGCCGATGAAGATCAGCAGCGATAGCATGATGGCGACGGAGAAAAAGCCGGCAAGGCCGAGCCACGGCGCCTGGATGTTGGCCTTGCCTTGCGACAGCAATTCGCCGAGCGAGGGTGAACCGGGCGGCAGCCCGAAGCCGAGGAAGTCGAGCGCGGTCAGCGTCATGACGGACGACGAGAGGATGAACGGCAGAAAGGTCAGCGTCGCCACCATGGCGTTGGGCAGCAGGTGGCGGAACATGATCTTGGCGTTCGAGACGCCGAGCGAGCGGGCGGCCTGGATGTATTCAAAATTGCGGCCACGCAGGAATTCGGCGCGAACGAGCCCGACCAGGGATACCCAAGAAAACAGCAACAGGATGCCGAGCAGCACGAAGAAGCCCGGCACCAGCACCGATGAAATGATCAGCAGCAGATAGAGCGATGGCACCGAGGTCCAGATTTCGATGACGCGCTGGAACAGCAGGTCGGTCCAGCCGCCGAAATAGCCCTGCACCGCGCCGGCGACGATGCCGATCACCGACGAGATGATCGTGAGCGTCAGGCCGAACAGCACGGATACACGGAAACCGTAAATGAGACGCGCCACCACGTCGCGGCCCTGGTCGTCGGTGCCGAGCCAGTTGAATTCGAGGTCGCGGCAGCTCTTGAGGCCTTTTTTCTTCACGACGGCCTCGCACTGCGCCTCGGTCAACCTCCAGGTTGGTGGCGATGGCGCCGGCGTCGGCAGATCGAGGTTATGGGTGTCATAGGAATAGCGGATCAGCGGCCACCACATCGACCCACCTTTCTCCGCGATCAGCTTCTGCAGATACGGGTCGCGATAGTCCGCCGCGGTCTCGAACTCGCCACCGAATGCGGTCTCCGGATAGGTCACGACCGCGGGAAAAAAGGTCCTGCCGTCATGCCGAATCATGAACGGCTTGTCGTTGGCGATGAAATCGGCGAACAGCGAAACGACGAACAGAACCATGAACAGCCAGAACGACCAGTGGCCGCGCCGGTTTTGCTTGAAGTTCTCCCAGCGACGCCTGTTGATTGGGGACAGCGCGAGCCGCCGGTGCTCCGGCGGCACCACGGCGCCGAGTGGGGAGATCGACGACCGTTCGTCCAGGTCTTCCGCCAGCTCTCGCCCCACTTCAGTCTTCGCGTCCAACGTCAAACCTCCCGCGTCTCGAAATCGATGCGCGGATCGATCCAGGTATAGGTCAGGTCGGAGATCAGGTTCACGACAAGTCCGATCAGGGCGAAGATGTAGAGCGTGGCGAACACTACGGGATAATCGCGGTTCAGCACGCTCTCGAAGCCAAGCAGGCCGAGACCGTCGAGCGAGAAGATCGTTTCAATCAGCAGCGAGCCGGAGAAGAACGCGTGCACGAATGCCGCCGGGAAGCCGGCGATCACGATCAGCATGGCGTTGCGGAACACGTGGCCGTAGAGCGTCTGCCGCGAGGTGCAGCCCTTGGCGCGCGCGGTGAGCACGTACTGCTTGCGGATCTCGTCGAGGAAAGAATTTTTGGTAAGCAGCGCCATGGTGGCAAACGCGCCGAGCACCATGGCGGCGAGCGGAAGCGCCAGATGCCAGAAGTAGTCGAGAATTTTCTTCCACCACGGGAACTGCGACCAGTTGTCGGAGGTCAATCCGCGCAACGGGAACCAGTCGAGATACGAGCCACCGGCGAACACGATGATCAGCAGGATCGCAAACAGGAAGCCCGGGATCGCATAGCCGATGATGATAATGCCCGATGTCCAGACGTCGAACCGCGAGCCGTCCGACACCGCCTTGCGGATGCCCATCGGAATCGAGATCAGATAGGTCAGCAGCGTCATCCAGATGCCAAGCGACATCGACACCGGCAGCTTCTCCTTGATGAGCTGCATCACGCTGGTATCGCGGAAATAGCTCTTGCCGAAGTCGAAGCGCAGATAGTTCCACAGCATCAGCAGGAAGCGCTCGTGCGCCGGCTTGTCGAAGCCAAACTGCACCTCAAGCTTCTTGATAAAATCCGGATCGAGGCCTTGGGCGCCGCGATACTTCGAGGTCGTGGTGTCGATCTGCGAGCCGCCCTGCACCTGGCCGCGCGAGCCGAAGTCGCCGCCCTGCCCCGACCCCGGTATCCGGGAGCCCGCCCCCGTGTCGGCGCCCGAGAGCTGGGCGATCACCCGCTCAATCGGCCCGCCCGGCGCGAATTGCACCACCACGAATGAAACCAGCATGATGCCGAGCAAGGTCGGGATCATGAACAAGAGGCGGCGGACGATGTAGGCGGCCATGGCTGGGGTGGCTATCCGATTGAGAGAGGCAATCCTGGGTCGGAAGGATGACGGACTGAAGGCGAGACTGCCAGCGCCTCTTTAGCCCCTCTGGACAATCTTGGCGGCCTTCTCGGGATCGTACCACCAGGTTTCCAAGACCCCCCGGGCGTAGCGCGGTTTGGTCGCGGGGCGGCTGAAAAAGTCCCAATAAGCGATCCAATGCGACGCCTTGTACCAGTGGGGGATCCAGTAGCGGCCGGCCCGGATCAGCCGGTCCAGCGCCCGGCAGGCCGTCACCAGCTCCGGGCGGCTGTTGGCGGCAATCACCTTCTCTATCATGGCGTCGATCGCCGGGTCGGCGATCCCGGCGAGGTTCTGGGAGCCCTTCAGGGACGCCGCCTGGGACGAGAAGAACGAGCGCAGTGAGTCGCCCGGCGTCGCCGAAAAACCAAACCGCTGGATCACAACTTCGTAATCGAAGTCGTTGCGGCGGTTCTGCATCTGCACCGGATCGACGATCCGCATCGTGGCGTCGATCCCGAGCGTGTTCAAATTCTTGATGAACGGCATGTGGTGCGGCTGGAAGGTCGGCTCCTCGATCAGGAACTCGACGGTGATGCGCTCGCCGTTCGGGCCGATGCGTTTGCCGCTCTTGATGGCGTAGCCGGCCTCGTTGAGAAGCTGCGCGCCGCGGCGCAGCAGCCCGCGATCGGCGCCCGAGCCGTCCGAAACCGGCGGCACGAACGGCTCGCCGAACACCTCGTCCGGCACCTTACCGCGGAACGGCTCGATCAGCGCGAGCTCGCCGGCATCCGGCTTGCCGTTCGCCATCATCTCGGAATTCTGGAACACCGAATGTGTGCGGTCGTAAGAACCGTACATGATGCTCTTGTTGGTCCACTCGAAGTCGAAAGCGCAGATCAGCGCTTCGCGCAGCTTGCGGTCCTTGAACTTTGGCAGCCGGGTATTGAGGAACCAGCCCTGCGCGCCGGATGGCGTGTGATCGGGGATCACCTCGCGCTTCACCCGCTTGTCCTTGATGGCCGGGAAATCGTAGCGCGTCGCCCAGATGCGCGAGGTGAACTCTTCGCGGAAGAGATAATTCCGGCCGGTGAAGCCTTCGAACGCGACGTCGCGGTCGCGGTAATACTCGAAGCGCACGGTGTCGAAGTTATAATGGCCGCGCGACACCGGGAGGTCGGCGCCCCACCAATCTTTCTGTCGCTGGTATTCGATGTAGCGCCCCGGCTCGAAGCGGCCGACCTTGTAGGGCCCACTGCCGAGCGGCACGTCGAGCGTCGTCTCCTCGAACGGCTTCTGGCCGTAGTAGGCGCGCGAAAAAATCGGCAGCCCGGCGGCGAACAGCGGCACATCGCGCGCGCGTTCCGGCTTGAAGCGCAGCACCACCGTCGCCTCGTCGGCCACTTCGGCGCCGATGAAGTCGCGCAGGAGCTGGGTGATGATCGGATGGCCCTTCTCCTTGAGCACATTCAGCGAGAAAGCGGCGTCCTGCGCGGTTAGCCGCGTGCCGTCGTTGAACTTTGCCTCGGGCCGCAGCAGGTAGCGATAGGTCGATCCATCGGCGGAGACGCGGACGGAGCGCGCGGCAAGCCCATAGAGCGCGTCCGGCTCGTCGTTTGCCCGTACCATCAAGCTCGCGAAGGTCAATTCCATACCCTGGGCGGCATCGCCGCGCAGGATGTAGCTGTTGAGCGAATTGAAGGTGAGGAAGCCCTGGTTGAACATCCGGCTCGGGCCGATCTGCGAGAACAGACCACCCTTCGGAGCCTTCGGGTCGACGTAGTCGAAATGCGGAAAGCCGGCCGGATATTTGAGGTCGCCGAACGAGGAGATACCGTGGCGCTCGGCATCGGCGGCGGGTTGGGCGATGGCGGGACCAATTGTCCCGGAGGCCGCGGCGCCCGCGCCGATGATCAGAACGTCACGGCGCGAGAGCGGCATTATGAACGTGACCCTGTCTTGGCCGCCTTGTCCTTGTCCCACCACCATATGGTCGGGAAGCCGGAGAAACCGTATTTCGGCAACGGGTCGGGCCGGCTGAAGCGATCCCAGCGCGCGCTGCGGACCTTGCCGTAGGTCCATTGCGGCACGACGTAGTGGTTCCACAACAGCACGCGGTCCATCGCCTTGGTCGCGGCCTCAAGCTCGGCGCGATCCTTGGCGAAGATCACCCGATCGATCAAAGCATCGATCGCCGGATTCTTGATGCCGGCATAGTTGCGCGAGCCGACCATGTCGGCAGCGGGCGAGCCCCAATAGCCGCGCTGCTCGTTGCCGGGCGACAGCGACTGGCCCCACACCGCGGTGATGATGTCGTAGTCCCAACTGCGCAGCCGGTTCTCGTATTGCGCATCATCGACCACGCGCATGGTGACGGTGACACCAAGGCGTTCGAGGTTCGGCTTGTAGGGCTCGACAAAGCGCACCGAGTCCGGACTCGAGAGCAGGTACTCGACGGTCATCGGCTCGTTGGTTTTGACGTTGACTAGCCGCCGGTTGCGGATTTCCCAGCCCGCCTCGCGCAGCAGCCGCACGCCCTCACGCAGGTTGCTGCGGATTGCCTCGGCGCTGCCCGTCTCGGGATTCTTGTACGGCTCGGTGAACAGCTCCGGCGGGACCTTGTCGCGCACCGTTTCCAGGATCGCGAGTTCCTGCCCGGTCGGCAGGTTGCGCGAAGCGAGCTCGGTGCCTTCGAAATAGCTGGCGATGCGCTTGTACTGGCCGAAGAAAATCTGCTTGTTCATCTCATCGAAGTCGAACGCGTAGTTAAACGCGCGCCGCACCTTCGGGTCCTTGAACTTGTCGCGCCGCGTGTTGAACACGAACGCCTGCATCACGCCGGAGGAGTTAATCGGGAATTCCTCGAGCAGCACGCGCTTGTCGCGCACCCCGGGGAAATCGTATGCGGTCGCCCAGTTCTTGGCGCTGTTCTCGGTGCGCCAGTCGATCTGGTCGGCCTTGAACGCCTCGACGGCAACGGTCGGATCGCGGAAATACTCGTAACGCAGCTCGTCGAAATTATCCCGGCCGACGTTCACCGGAAGATCCTTGCCCCAGTAATCCCTGACGCGCTCGAACGCGATGGTGCGTCCGGGGGTGAAGTTCTTGATCTTGTAGGCGCCGCAGCCGAGCGGCGGCTCAAGCGTGGTCGCGCCGACGTCACGCTTGCGGCCAGCAGAATCGTTCCCTTCCCAATAATGCTTCGGCAGCACGTTGAGCTGGCCCACAATCTGCGGCAGCTCCCGGTTACCCGGCTGATCGAACGTGAAGGTGATGTCGCGTTCGCCGGTCTTCTCCGCCTTCACCACATGACGGTAGTAGGCCGAGTATTGCGGATGGTGCTTCTTGAATGCGTCGAGCGAGAAGATCACATCATCGACCGTCACCGGCTTGCCGTCGTGCCACTTTGCCTGCGCGCGCAGCCGGTACGTGACGGACGAATGGTCGTCGGGATGGCTGACGGCTTCGGCGAGCAGGCCGTACTCGGTCGACACCTCGTCAAGCGCCGGCGCCATCAGCGTGTCGTAGATCTGGTCGATGCCCGCCGCGAGCGAGCCCTTCACGCCCCCGGGGACGAGGTTGAAATTGTCGAAAGTGCCGAACGCGATCAGCCGCGCCGCGCCGGCCTTCGGCGCATTGACGTTAACGTAGTCGAAATTCTTGAAGCCCGCGGGATATTTCAGGTCGCCGAACAGCGACAGCCCGTGCCGCCAACGGCGTTCCTGCGCCAGCGCGTTCTCGGGCAGCCCAGCAAACGTGCCGATCGCGGGAGACGCGATGGCGGCGGCGCCAGATTTCAGGACGGTGCGGCGAGTGAGGCGCATGCGGCAATGCTCCGGCGGCGAAAGACCGCGCATATCGTGCAAACACCGATATGCGCCGATTATGTCGCTTTTTGCGAGGACCGGCATCCGCAAAGGTGCGGTCGCCACCTCAATTCCGCGCGTTGTTTAGATCGGCCGCCGTTACCGCAGGCTTGCCGCTGGATTAACGCTGCGTAAGGTCGGCCTGCTGGCGCATGCCCGCATCGGCGGCCTTCGGCAGCGGAGCCGGATTGTCTGCCTTGGAATTCATGTAGGTCAGCAGATCGGCCCGCTCGGTGGCGCGCGGGATGCCGGCGAAGGTCATGTTGGTGCCCGGCACGACCGCCTTGGGATTGAGCACGAACGCGTTGAGCTCATCGATCGTCCAGGTGCCGCCCTTGGCCTTCATCGCGGCGGAATAATTGAAGCCCGGCACCGACGCCTTGGTACGGCCGATGATGCCGTACAGGTTCGGGCCCACCTTGTTGGGCTCGCCCTTGCCGAAGGTGTGGCAGGCGGCGCACTTCTTCGCGGACGCTTCGCCGCGGCCGACGTCGGCGCTGGCGAACAGCTTGGCGATCGGCTCTTCCGGCGCGGCGGGAGCGCCGGGCTTGCCGGCGGGCGCCGCCTCCTGGACCGCAATGTCGTAGCCCGGCTTGGCCGGCTTGTGTGGGGCGAAGATCGCGCTGGCCGTGATGTTGAGCGACAGCAGCACCAGGCATGTGCCCAGGACCGCGCCCAAAATCTTGTTAAGTTCAAAAGAATCCATCGCGGCTCGGCCCCAGCTACCAAAAGCGCTATCCGGCTAGTGTAGCGCGCGGGGAACCCCGCGGCGGGCGAGAGATACCCGGTTTTCCTCGCCCCTGGCAACCCGTATAACGCCTAGTGTCCCGGACCCGAAGTTCGCATGATTGTTCAGCAAGCACCTTTGCGAACTTCGGGTCCAAAAGGGACACTAGAAACATAGAGTTGCTAGTGTCGCTTTGGTTCGGAAGTTCGCTTCGGAGCAAGCTGAGAACTCAGGCGAACTTCCGAACCGCGACACCAGCGAAAATCCCTTCCAAATTCAACGCCGGGCGGCCATGGCCGACGATGTCATCATTCTGATCCCGGCCCGCATGGCCTCGACCCGGCTACCGGGAAAGCCTCTCGCCGACATCGCGGGGCTGCCCATGATTGTGCATGTGCTGCACCGGGCGCAGGAGGCCAAGGCTGGGGCGGTCGTGGTGGCGACCGACTCCGAGCCGGTGTTCGCGGCTGTGGAAAAGGCCGGCGGGCGCGCAGTGATGACGCGGGCGGATCATGTTTCGGGGTCCGATCGCATCTTCGAGGCGCTGGAGCAGATCGACCCGGAGCGCCGTGCCAGGATCGTCGTCAACGTGCAAGGCGACCTGCCGACACTGGCGCCGGGCGACCTCAAGGCTGCGCTCAAGCCGCTCGCCGATCCCGCAGTCGACATCGCAACGCTGGCCGCCGAAATCAAAAAAAACCAGGAGCGAACCAATCCCAACGTGGTCAAGCTGGTCGGCTCCCCGGTTTCGCCGGGCCGGCTGCGCGCGCTCTACTTCACCCGCGCGACGGCGCCGTCCGGCGACGGACCGCTCTATCACCATATCGGCCTCTACGCGTACCGCCGCGACGCGCTGGCAAAATTCGTCGCGATGAAGCCCTCGCCGCTCGAATTGCGCGAGCGGCTGGAGCAGCTTCGCGCGCTGGAAGCCGGCATGCGGATCGACGTGACGATCGTCGACAGCGTGCCGCTCGGCGTCGACACGCCGGAAGACCTCGAGACGGCGCGCCGCGCGCTGGGCAGGCGTTGACTCGTATAGGGACAGTGGGCGAAACCGGGCCATGGCAAAAATGAAAATTGCATTCCAGGGCGAGCCTGGCGCCAACTCGCATCTCGCGATCCGCGAGGTCCATCTGGACGCGGAAGCATTGGCGTGCGCGACCTTCGAGGACGCGTTCACCGCCATCGCCTCGGGCGAAGCGGCGCTCGGCATGATCCCGGTCGAGAACTCGGTCGCCGGCCGCGTCGCCGACATCCACCACCTGATGCCGGATTCGAAATTGCACATCGTTGGCGAGCATTTCATGCCGGTGCGGCACCAGTTGCTGGCGGTGAAGGGCGCGACGATTAAAGATATCAAGACCGTCGAAAGCCACGTTCATGCACTTGGCCAGTGCCGCAAGGTGATCCGCAAGCTCGGCATCCGGCCGATCGTCGCCGCCGATACCGCCGGCTCGGCCCGCGAGGTCGCCGAAATTGGCGACAAGTCGCGCGCCGCGATCGCCACGCGGCTTGCCGCGGAAATCTACGGGCTCGATATTCTCGAAGAAAACGTCGAGGACGAATTGCACAACACCACGCGCTTCATCATTCTCTCACGCGAAAAGAAATGGGCGTCGCGCGACAAAGGCAAGGTGGTCACCACCTTCGTGTTTCGGGTGAAGAACGTGCCGGCCGCGCTCTACAAGGCGCTCGGCGGCTTCGCCACCAACGGCATCAACATGACCAAACTCGAAAGCTACATGATCGAGGGCAATTTCTTCGCCACGCAATTCTACGCCGACGTCGAAGGTCACCCCGACGACCGCGGGCTTGTATTCGCACTGGAGGAACTGTCGTTCTTCTGCAAGGAACTGAAAATTCTCGGCGTCTATCCTGCGCATGCGTTCCGCGAGGTGTTCGAAGAGGTCAAAGATTGATCATGAAGACCAAGGCCAATGGCATCACCTTCAACACCGAAGTGTCGGGCCCTGAGGGCGCGCCGTGGTTGATCCTGTCGAACTCGCTCGCCACCAACCTGCACATGTGGGACCAGACGGCGAAAGACCTCTCGTCCACCCACCGCGTGCTGCGCTACGACCAGCGCGGTCACGGGCAGACCGAGGCGACGCCCGGCCGCTACACCTTCGAGCTGTTGATCGCCGACATCATCGCACTGATGGACGCGCTCGGCATCAGGAAGGCAAGCTGGTGCGGCATCTCGATGGGCGGCGCCACCGCGATGGGCGCGGTGCAGAAGCACCCCGACCGGTTTGACCGGCTGGCGATCTGCGACACGACCGGCCAGTCGACGCCAGCAAGCTCGCAGCAATGGGAGGCGCGCATCCTCAACGCGCAGAAGAACGGCATGCAGGCCGAGGTCGAGCCCACCATCGGCCGCTGGTTTCCGCCGGAAACGGTGAAGGCGAACCCGCCACATCTCGACGTGCTGCGCAAGATGATCCTGGAGACGCCGGTGGACGGCTTCGCCGGCTGCTCGGCCGCGCTCGCCAACCACGACTACCGGCCGGGCATGAAGAACGTGAGAACCCGGTGCTCTACATGTGCGGCGAGAAGGACGGCAACAACACCGCCGTGATACGCACCATGCAGCAGGAATTCCCAGCGGCGAAGTATGTCGAGCTGCCCGGCGCGGGGCATATCTCGAACATGGATCGGCCTGAGCTGTTCACCGAGGCGGTGCACGAGTTTCTTGCCTAAAGCATCGCCAGTGGCTCGCGCTGCTTCGGCGGCGTGAAGGCGCGGTCCAGCGCGGCCAGCGCAGCGCTGTCCAATTTCACGTCGAGCGCGGCGACGTTCTCCCGCAGGTGTGCGAGGTTCGCGGCCTTCGGGATCGCAATGACGCCGTCCTGCTGCAACAGCCACGCCAGTGCAACCTGCGCCGGCGTCGCGCCCACCGCCTTCGCTACCTTTCCGAGTTCCGGATTGCGCAACATGCGGCCCTGCTCGATCGGCGAGTAGGCCATGATCGGCATGCCGTGCTCGCGACACAGTGGCATGAGGTCGAACTCGATGCCGCGCCGTGTGAGATTGTAGAGCACCTGATTGCTGGCGCAGGCCTCGCCGCGGCCGCGTGACAGCGCAAGCAAATCGACCATGTCGTCGAGGTCGAAGTTGCTGACGCCCCAGTGCCGAATCTTCCCAGCCTCGACAAGCTCGATGAAAGCGTCGACCGTCTCCTCCAGCGGCGTGCTGTCGCGCCAGTGCAACAGGTAGAGGTCGATGCGGTCGGTGCGCAGCCGCTTCAGGCTGCGCTCGCAGGCGGCGATGGTGCGGCTGCGGCTCGAATTCGACGGCAACACCTTGCTGACGATGAACATTTCGTCGCGCCGGCCCGCCACCGCTTCGGCGACGATCTCCTCGGCAACGCCGCTGCCGTACATTTCCGCGGTGTCGATCAGCGTGACGCCAAGCTCCATGCCGAGCATGAGCGCGGCGACCTCATCCTTGCGGGTGCGCGCGCTCTCGCCCATCCGCCAGGTGCCGAGCCCGAACACCGGCACGGCCTCGCCAGACGGCAGCTTGGTGGTGGGGATGGGTTTGACCAGCATGACGCGGCGCTCTCTCAATTCTATGAAGGCTTCACCATCGGCTTGGCGACCTCACGCGCTGTTTCGATGAACAACTGCGCGAGCGGACTCAACGTGCGATTCTTCAAGGTAACGATACCAGCCGGTCCAGGACGAACCGCAAATTCGACCGGCACAACCTTAAGGCCAAGGCGCTTGCCGCTGAACCGCAGCATAGAACTCGGAACGAGTCCGAGATAGCGTCCGGTCGCGAGCAAGCTTGACGCGAATTGTAGCGAGAAGGTCACGACCGTGGCCTGGGGCATTGTCAAGCCGGCCGCGCTGAACGCAGTCGTCATGTACGAATGGGCGATGCTCGCGATCGGAGGCAGCGCCCAGGGTTCTTCGATCAACTCGGCCAGATCGACTTTGCGGCGACGGACCCATTTGCTGTCTGCGCCCGCCCCCACGAAAACCGTTTCGTTGAACAGCACTTCGGCGTTCATGCCCTCGGCTGGATACGGTTCCAGAATTCGCCCGACCGCGAGTTCGATGTTGCGCGACCGCAGTTCACGATCCTGCAGCGTGGCCGGATCCCCCTGCGTTACGTGGAAGACCATTTTTGGATATTGCCGCGTGAGCCGGTCAACGACCGCCGGAACGAAGCCGCCGGACATCGGCTCAGTGCAGCCAAGACGCAGTTCGCCGCTGGTCGGGTCGGACAGGTATTCGATTTCCTTAACGCTCTGGCGCAGGTCATCGAACACGGCGTTGCCCCACTTGAGCAGTGCGTGGCCATAGCGTGTCGGCTCAACGCCCAGTGGCGTGCGATCAAGCAGCCTGACCTTGAGAGCGTGCTCGATGTCGGCGATCGCTTTCGATATCGCAGGTTGCGAGATCGAAAGCTCAGATGCCGCCTTTCCCATGCTGCCAGACCGCGCGACGCTCATGAGAATATGCAGGTCGCGAAGCTTAAGCCGCCGGCCGATGCGGTCGTCCCATTGCATGGCTCGCCTCATAATTGTTCAGTTATGGAGCTATCAAAAGAAAGAACTGCTTACTTATATACGGAGGACATAACGTCGTATGGCGATCTGAGCTTGGATCGCGATGGCAGGGGGCTTTCTATGAGACCAAAGAAGCGATCCAACGACGGCGCCACGGCCGCATCTTTCGCTGCATTGGCGGCTCTTCTGATGGCCGCGTCCCCCGCGCAAGCGCAGCCCTACCCGTCGAAGCCAGTGAGGATCATTACCCAGGCCGCGGCCGGCAGCGGACCGGATGTCATCGGGCGCATTGTCGCCGATCACCTCACCCGCCGCTGGGGTCAGCCGGCGCTGATCATCAATCACCCCGGCGCCGGCGGATTGATCGCGGCCAAGGCCGCAGCGATATCGGAACCCGACGGCTATACGCTCTACATGGCTGGCGGAAGCGCCCTGATGGTGCTGCCGGAAACCCACGCCAACCTGCCGTTCGACTTTGATCGCGATTTCATCCCGATCGGAATGGTCGGGAGGCAGCCGATGCTGATCGCGGTCTCGCCCAAGCTCGGCGTATCGTCGCTCCCTGATCTGATCGCGCTGGCGAAACAGCGCCCCGGAGAAATCCTGTTCGCCGGCAACACGCGAGGAGCATTGCCGCACCTGACCGGCGAGATGTTCCGCCAGCGCAGCGGGGTCGATCTGACATTCGTGCCGTACCCCGGCTCGGCGGCAGCGCTCCACGATCTGTTGGGCGGGCGAATTTCGATGATAGTCGAAGGTGTGTCCGGACTTGCGGCTGCGATCCAGAGCGGCACTCTCAAACTGCTCGCGGTCGCATCCCCGCAGCGTCTGCAGCAGTTTCCCGACGCCCCGACGGTGGCCGAGACCCTTCCCGGCTTCGAGGCCACCGGGTGGTTTGCGCTCTCGACGCGCACCGGTACACCCGACGCCATCGTTCAAAAGGTCAGTCGCGACTTGCGCGCGGCGTTGGCCGACCCGGAGCTTCTGGAGAGATTTGCCAAGCTCGGCACCGATGCCACTCCCATGTCGCCTGCGGAGCTCCGCGCTTTCATGCAAAGCGAACAGAAGATGTGGAAGCCGGTGATCAAGCAGGCCGGCCTCACAGCGAATTGACTTCGGTCCCCGTCACAATCGGAAAGGCCGAGGATCATGTCCACGCAGATTGTCATGCTCGGGACCGGGACGCCCTACCCCGATCCCGACCGTTCCGGGCCGGCCACCGCCATCGTCGTCGACGGCACGCCCTACCTGATCGACTTCGGGCCGGGCGTCATCCGCCGGGCGGCGGCCGCCTACCAGAACGGTGTGACCGCCATCGGCAAGTGCGCCGTCAACATCAAAACGGCGTTCCTCACCCATCTGCATTCCGACCACACCATGGGCTACCCCGACCTCATCCTCACGCCGTGGATGATGGGCCGCGACGAGCCACTCGATGTCTATGGTCCGCCAGGGCTCCGGGCCATGACCGAGAACATCATGAAAGCATGGCAGATCGACATCGACGCACGCGCGCAACGCCAGCCCAATGCGAGCTCTTACCGCGTGAACGTGCATGAGATCGCGCCGGGCGTCGTGTACCGCGACCGCAACATCGCCGTCACGGCATTCCCCGTGCATCATCACGAGTTGGAGAACTGCTTCGGATTCCGGTTTGAAACGCCGGATCGCGTCGTGGTGATTTCGGGGGACACCACGCCGACCCAGGCCATCATCGATCATGGTCGCGGCTGCGACGTGTTGATCCACGAGGCCTATTCGCTGGCGAGCTACGCCCACGTCTCTGAGGCGTGGCAGGAATTTCGCCGCTCGCACCATACGTCATCAAAGGAATTGGCAGAGATCGCGGCGCAGCTCAATCCCGGCCTACTGGTGCTTTATCATCGATCCAACGCCGGGGGTGGCGAGATGGGATCGAATGCCGAAGCGAAAGTGATCGAGGAAATCCGCCAGTTCTATAACGGCAAGGTCGTGACCGGGCACGACCTGGACGTCTTCTGACGATCGCTCAGATCGTCTGGTTGTATGCGCCCACGTCCGGATGCGTGCGCAGCACGCCATCCACCGCCTTGAACATCTCCCGCATGCGCGCTTCCGACACCGGGCTCTCGACCACCACCACTAGCTCCGGCTTGTTGGACGAGGCGCGCACCAGGCCCCAGGTGCCGTCCTCGACGGTGACTCGCACGCCGTTGACGGTGACCAGATCGCGGATGCCCTGACCAGCAACCTTGCCGCCCTTCTTCTGCTCCGCCTCGAAGTGCTTCACCACCTTCTCGACGATACCGTATTTCTTCTCGTCGTCGCAGTGCGGCGACATGGTCGGCGAACCCCAGGTCTTGGGCAACGCGTCCTTCAGCTCCGACATCTTCTTTCCGGGGTTGCGGTCCATCATGTCGCAGACGGCGAGCGCCGAGACCAATCCGTCGTCGTAGCCGCGGCCGAACGGCTTGTTGAAGAAGTAGTGGCCCGATTTCTCGAAGCCGGCGAGCGCGCCTTTCTCGTGGGTGCGGCGCTTCATGTAGGAGTGGCCGGTCTTCCAGTAATCGGCCTTCACGCCGTTCTTCTGCAGCACCGGATCGGTGACGTAGAGCCCGGTCGATTTCACGTCGACCACGAAGGTCGAGCCCGGTTGCAGGGTGGACATGTCGCGCGCCAGCATGACGCCAACCTTGTCGGCGAAGATTTCGTCGCCGGTGTCGTCGACGATACCGCAACGGTCGCCGTCGCCGTCGAAGCCGAGGCCGACGTCCGCCTTGGTGCGCAACACCTCGTCGCGCATGGCATGGAGCATTTTCATGTCTTCGGGATTCGGATTGTATTTTGGGAAGGTGTGGTCGAGCTCGCAATCGAGCTTGACCACCTCGCAACCGATCGCTTCGAGCACCTGCGGCGCGAACGCGCCAGCGGTGCCGTTGCCACAGGCACAGACCACTTTCAGCTTGCGCTTGAGCTTCGGGCGCTTGGTCAGGTCGGCGATGTAACGCGCCGGGAAATTCTCGACGAAATGATACGAGCTGCCGCCTTCCAGCTTGAACGCGGCGTTGAGCACGATGTCCTTCAGCCGGGTCATCTCATCAGGACCGAAGGTAAGCGGACGGTTGGCGCCCATTTTCACGCCGGTCCAGCCGTTGTCGTTGTGCGAGGCGGTGACCATCGCAACGCACGGCACGTCGAGTTCGAACTGCGCAAAATACGCCATCGGCGTCATCGCCAGACCGATGTCATGGACCTTGCAGCCGGCGGCCAGCAGGCCGGAAATGAGCGAGTTCTTCACCGAGGCCGAGTAGCCCCGGAAGTCGTGGCCGGTAACGATCTCGGGCTTTACGCCCAATTCGCGGATCAGCGTGCCAAGCCCCATGCCGAGGGCCTGCACCCCCATCAGGTTGATTTCCTTGTTGAGCAACCAGCGCGCGTCGTACTCGCGGAACCCGGTGGGCTTCACCAGCGGTTCCAACTCGTAGGCGTAGGTGTTGGGCGTCAGCGCCGCTTTGGGCTTTGGGAACATCGAACCTCCAGCGATTGCCGCCGGAGGCATAGCCTAAAGGCAGGGACGACGGAAAGCTTTACTGCTCCGGACCTTACTGCTCCAGGACCAACCGGCCCTTGTCGTGGGTCCATTTCACCCGTGACAGGAACGACATGCCAAGCAGATTGGTGCTCAGCCCTTCGTCCGGCATCACGAAAGCCTGGACGTCGCGCACCGTGATGCCGTTGACCTCGACCCGGTTGAGCATCACTGGAGCGGCGGCCACCACGCCGTTGGCGGTGCTGGCCTTTGCGGTGTACTCCCGCCGCGCCGGATGGATGCCGAGCTTCGCCGCCGAGCTTTCGCGCAGCGCGATCACCGAAGCGCCGGTGTCGACCATGAAGTCCACCGCACGGCCGTCGACTCGCGCATCGACCTGGAAGTGGCCGCGGCGGTCGCTTTGCAGCGTTACGGTACGGCCTGAGACCGACGTCTGCTGCGGCGAAGGCGCCGACTTGGCCGACGCCGTCGTGATCGCCGGCTGACCGGACTTGTTCCACTTGTCGAGCTGCTGTGACGCGAACGTGCAGATCGCCGCCACAATGCAAAGAAAGATGATTACCGTCCGCATCGCGTGAATCCCCACGTATTCGGCAACATCACAGCACGCGGATGCCAAATTTCCCGCTAACGGAGCGGCAAATTCGCGTCCGCTCTTGCTACGCGGTGACCGGGCCGTTGCGCCGGTCGTTCAAATTTTAACGATTCAGGTGCCGCGCGGCTTGGCGCGGCGCGTGGCCGGCGCAATGAGGGGATTGTCAGGCCAGGGGTGGCGCGGGTAGCGGCCCTTCAACTCGGTCTTCACCGCCGCATACGAGCCGCGCCAGAAGCCGGGAAGATCGCGCGTCACCTGCACCGGCCGCTGCGCCGGGGACAGCAATTCGACAACGAGCGGCACCTTGCCATTGGCGATCGAGGGATGACGGTCGAGCCCGAACAGCTCCTGCACGCGAATCGAGAGCTTCGGCCCCTCCTCCGCCTCGTAATCGATCGGCACCGACGAACCCGACGGCGCGGCAAAATGGGTCGGCGCTTCGGCCTCGATCCGCCGTTTCATGTTCCATGGGATGAGCGCGTGCACCGCCGTCGACAGTTCGTCGGAAGAAATCTCCGACAACGCGATCTTGTCGCTGAGCAGGGGAAGCAGCCAATCCACGTCGGCGGCAAGCGCGGCGTCGGACAGATCCGGCCACTCGTCGCCTTCCGCGCGGCGCAGGAACATCACCCGGTCGCGCCATTGCTTGAGCGGCTTCGTCCACGGCAGGCGATCCACGCCGAGCCGCGCGATGCCCTCGGCAAGCAGGCGCGCGTTCGCCTCACCGGGTGCGACGCGCATTGTCTGCTCCGACAACGCCAACGCGCCGAGCCGCTCGCTGCGGCGGCCGCGCAAACCGGCAGATGCGGCGTCGAAAGAAATGTCGTCCCGTCTCTCGATCTTCTTTGCGAAGCGTTGCTCGATTTCCTTCAGCGAGATGGGCGCGGCGAGCAGCACGCGGCCCTGCGCCGCGGTGCCCGCCAGCTCTGCAACGGCAAGAAAGGGCTCGCGCGACAGCGCCGTCGCCGGATCGACATTGGCGCCGCGCCCGTTCGCCAGCAGGAATGCGCCGCCGGCGCCACGGCTTTTGGCGATGCGATCAGGGTAGGCAAGCGAAAGGATTTGTCCGACGGACATCAGCTCACGCGGCAAACTCGGTGTGTTCGCTCCCCCCATAGCCCGTCGAAGACGGGCGTGAACGCCCTTTTGTCGGGGGAGGGCTAGGGAGGGGGGTGGGAACGAGTTTTCAGAATCTCTTGACCCCCCACCCCGACCCTCCCCCGCAAGGGGGGAGGGAGAAGAAAGGTCCGCCCAGCGCTTCGCCATCCTCCGCGCGTCTTCGCCGCGCCGTGAGCGGTCGCGCCGGAACTGGTCGAGCCGGTGCGTGAGATCGACGCTGTCGCCGCCAAGCCCACGCTCGGACAGGATCGCCGCGATGTCGGCCGCGAGTGCACCGGAACCCTCGGCGCCGGCATCGACCACCATCCGCGCCAGCCGGGGCGGCAACGGCAACGCGCGCAATTTCCGGCCTTCATCAGTGATGCGGCCGTCCTTGTCGATCGCGCCGAGCTCGGCGAGCAACGCTCTCGCCTCTGCCAACGCACCGGCGGGCGGCGGGTCGAGGAAGGCGAGCGCGCCCGGATCGGCCGCACCCCACTGCGCGAGGTCAAGCAGCAGCCCGGACAGGTCGGCCGCCAGAATTTCCGGCCGCGCGTAGGGCTCGAGCGACGCCGTCTGCGGCTCATCCCACAGCCGATAGCAGACGCCGGGCTCAGTGCGGCCGGCGCGTCCGCGGCGCTGGTCGGCGGCGGCGCGCGACACCCGCACGGTTTCGAGACGTGTCAGGCCAACGTCCGGCTCGTAGCGCGGCACACGCGCAAGACCACTGTCCACCACGATGCGCACGCCTTTGATCGTGATCGACGTCTCGGCGATCGACGTGGCGAGCACGACCTTGCGTTTGCCGGGCGGCGCGGGCGCAATGGCGCGGTCCTGGGTTTGCGCGTCGAGCGCGCCGTAGAGCGTCACGACGTCGACCGAGGGATCGCCGACACGCTCCTTCAACTGCGCCTCGGCCCGGCGAATTTCCGCCGCGCCCGGCAGGAATGCCAGCACCGAACCAGGATCGGCGCGCAGCGCGCGCGCCACAGCGTCAGTGACCTGCTGTTCGACCGGCACGCGCTGGTCGCGGCCGAGGTAGCGTGTCTCGACATCGAAGGCACGGCCGGTGCTCTCGATCGCCGGCACGCCGCCAAGCAATTTCGCCACCCGCGCACCGTCGAGCGTCGCCGACATCGCCAACAGCTTCAGATCGTCGCGCAGGCCCTGCTGCGCGTCGCGAGCGAGCGCCAGCGCCAGGTCGGCGTCGAGCGAGCGCTCATGGAATTCATCGAGCAACACCGCTGCGACGCCGTCGAGCGACGGATCGTCGAGGATCAGCCGGGTGAACACGCCTTCGGTCACAACCTCAATGCGGGTCTTGCGCGACACCTTGGAGCCGAAGCGCACGCGCAAACCCACCGTGTCGCCAACCTTTTCGCCGAGCGTTGCCGCCATGCGCTCGGCAGCAGCGCGCGCAGCAAGACGGCGCGGCTCCAGCACCAGGATTTTCTTGTCCACGGCCCAAGGCTCGCCAGCGAGCACCAGCGGCACGCGAGTGGTCTTGCCGGCGCCCGGCGGCGCGACCAGCACCGCGGCGTTCGATGCCCGCAGCGCGGCAGTGAGCTTCGGCAGAGCCTCGTCGATCGGGAGCTTCGTATCGAAAATTTGCATCGGGTGTCATCGTCCGCGAAAGCGGACGATCCAGTAACCACCGATCATTCCGTCAACTCAAGCCTGCGTTTACTGGATGCCCCGCTTTTCGCGGGGCATGACACCGAGTGTTACTCGGGCTTCGATCCCGGGCGTCCTATGCTCTCGTAGGTAAACCCGCGCTGCACCATCTCGCCGGGAAGGTAGATGTTGCGCAGGTCGACGATCACCGGTGACTTCATCGATGCTTTCAACCGGTCGAGGTCGAGAGCGCGGAACTGCTCCCATTCGGTCACGATCACCAGCGCATCGGCCTGGTCTGCGCAGGCATACGGGTCCTCGCTGTAGCTCACGTTGGAGAGCACCTGCTTCGCCTGCTCCATGCCGACCGGATCATAGGCTCGCACGCTGGCGCCCATGTCCTGCAGCGCAGTGATCAGCGGGATCGACGGCGCGTCGCGCATGTCATCGGTGTTCGGCTTGAAGGTGAGCCCAAGCACGGCGATGGTCTTGCCACGCAGCGAGGTACCGAGCGCCGCGGTAACCTTGCGCGCCATGGCACGCTTGCGCGCGTCGTTGACCGCGGCGACCGTCTCGACGATCCGCAGCGGCGCCGCGTTGTCCTGTCCGGTCTTGATCAGCGCCAGCGTGTCCTTGGGAAAGCATGAGCCGCCATAGCCGGCCCCAGCGTGCAGAAACTTCGAGCCGATGCGATTGTCGAGGCCCATGCCGCGCGCGACGTGCTGCACGTCGGCGCCGACCTTCTCGCACAAATCCGCGATCTCGTTGATGAAGGTGATCTTGGTCGCGAGGAACGCGTTGGCAGCGTACTTGATAAGTTCGGCGCTGCGCCGATCGGTGGTCAGGATCGGCGACGAATTGAGATAGAGCGGGCGATACAGTTCGTTCATCACCTGCTTGGCGCGCTCATCCTCGGTTCCCACCACGATGCGGTCAGGCAGCTTGAAGTCGCGGATCGCCGCACCCTCGCGCAGGAATTCCGGATTGGACACCACCGCGACCTGCGCATCCGGCCGCGCCTCGCGGATGATGCGCTCGACCTCGTCGCCGGTGCCGACCGGCACGGTCGACTTCGTCACCACCACTGCATATCCAGCGAGCGCCGCGGCGATCTCGCGCGCGGCATCATAAACGTAGGTCAGATCCGCGTGGCCGTCGCCGCGGCGCGACGGCGTTCCGACCGCGATGAAGATCGCTTGCGCGTTCTTCACCGGCTCTTTGAGATCGGTCGCGAAGCTGAGCCGCCCGGCGTGCACGTTGTTGGCGACCAGTGCGTCCAGCCCCGGCTCATAGATCGGCATCTCGCCGCGCTTGAGCGCCGCGATCTTGTTCGCATCCTTGTCGACGCATGTCACATGGTGGCCGAAATCGGCGAAGCAGGCCCCGGAAACGAGGCCGACATAGCCGGTGCCGATCATCGCGACGCGCATCAAAGCTCGCAGGAATGGTTAACGACATCCGGCCCCGGCGCCGGAAGCGGCCTCATAGCAGAGGCATTTCGGACAGGCGAGGCCAAGCCTTTAGCAATGTTTGCGCAGTCGCGTAAACCTCGATGACCTTGCATCGCCGACAATACGGCGAACCGGAGAGGGTTTATGAGCACGCCGCACGCAGGGCGGGCCGACTGGGTCGACTACGCCAAGGGCTTTTGCATCGTCATGGTGGTGATGATGCATTCGACGCTCGGCGTCGAGGCGGCAAGACGGGCATCATCACCGACATCGGAACCATCTCATTGCTGGTGACGACCGCCGGTGTGGTGGGCGCGCTGGTGCTGCAGTGGCTGGTGCGGAACACGCCGTTCCGCTTCCTGTTCGTGCGGCCGGAATGGGCGAAGATCGAGCGCAAACGGGCTCTGGCGCTCCAGCCGGCAGAATAAGGATTGTCATGCCCGCGGCCCGTCTTCGCCAAGGCTTCGACGGGCGAGGTCTTAGCCCGCTGTAGCTTTAGCGAAAGCGGGAAGCGGGCATCCAGTAGTCACTGACATGCCTCGGGTACTGGATCGCCCGCTTTCGCGGGCGACGACATTTTGCTGTTGGCTCGACTGCTGTCGAACGTTGCCAATCCCAGGCTCCAGGCCCACATTCGGGCCATGCCAGCACCTGCAAAATCCCAAGCTCAGGCTAAAGCCAAAGCCCAGGCTCCGGCCGTCGCGCCCGTCACCTCGCGCCCCCTGAAAGCCGGCGACCATCTCTTTCTGGTCGACGGCTCGGGCTACATCTACCGCGCCTATCACGCGCTGCCGCCGCTGACCCGCAAGTCGGACGGCCTGCAGGTCAACGCCGTGCTCGGCTTCTGCAACATGCTGTGGAAGCTGCTGCGCGAGATGCCGCCGGACAACCGGCCAACCCATCTTGCCGTCGTGTTCGACAAGTCGGAGAAGACATTCCGCACCGAGATGTACACCGAGTACAAAGCGAACCGCTCCGCTGCTCCGGACGATCTCATCCCACAGTTCCCGCTGGTGCGCGAGGCGGTGCATGCCTTCGACATTCCCTGCCTGGAACAGGCCGGCTTCGAGGCCGATGACCTGATCGCGACCTACGCGCAACTCGCCTGCGAGGCCAAGGCGACCACCACCATCGTGTCGTCCGACAAGGACCTGATGCAGCTCGTCTGCGACACGGTCACGCTCTATGACACCATGAAGGACAAGCGGATCGGGCGCGCCGAGGTGATCGAGAAATTCGGCGTCGGCCCCGAGAAGGTGATCGAGGTGCAGTCGCTGATCGGCGACTCATCCGACAACGTACCGGGCGTACCCGGCATCGGCGTCAAGACCGCGGCGCAGCTCATCATCGAATACGGCGATCTTGAATCGCTGCTGATGCGCGCCGGTGAAATCAAGCAGGACAAGCGGCGGCAGACATTGATCGACAACGCCGATGCGGCGCGGCTGTCCAAGAGACTGGTCACGCTCGACCAGAATGTCGACCTTGAAGTGCCGGTCGCCGACCTTGCGGTGCACGATCCGGATTACAAGAACCTGGTCGCATTCCTGAAGGCGATGGAGTTCACCACGCTGACGCGGCGCGTCGTCGAGCAGTCCGGCATCGACGCCAGCGCGATCGAGCCGAGTGCCAAGGTGGCGTCGCATGAGGTGGCGATCACGAGCCCGCCGCCGCCCTCTCCGGCTTCACCTCCCCCGCTTGCGGGGGAGGTCGCCCGCCGGAGCCCGAAGGGCGAAGGCGCGGCGGGAGGGGGCGATCTATTCGCGCCCCCACCCCAACCCTCCCCCGCAAGCGGGGGAGGGAGAGAGAGAGCTGAGCCCGCGGCTTTGACTCCCATCTCCCTCGCCGAAGCACGCGCGGCCAAGGCGCGCGAGCAAAAGATCGACCGCTCCAAATACGAGACCGTGCGCACGCTCGACCGGCTCAACGCCTGGGTCGCGCGCGCAAAGGACGTGGGCGTGGTCGCAATCGATTGCGAGACCACCAACCTCGATCCCATGAGGGCGTACTTCTGCGGCTTCTCACTGGCGGTTGGCGACAACGAGGTTTGCTACGTGCCGATCGGCCATCGCGACGGTGGCACCAGGGGCGGTGGCGACCTGTTCGCGCCCAATCCGCAGCTCTGCGCCGGTCAGATTCCCGAAGAAGCCGCGCTCGCCGCGATCAAGCCGCTGCTTGAAGACCCGGGTGTGCTCAAGGTCGGCCAGAACATCAAATACGACTGGCTGATCTTCGCGCTGCGCGGCATCGACACGCATCCTTGCGACGACACCATGCTGATGTCCTACGTGCTCGACGCCGGGCGCGGCGACCACGGCATGGACGACCTCTCCGAGAAGCTGCTGGGCCACAAGACCATCAAGTTCGAGGAGGTTGCCGGCTCCGGGAAATCGCAAGCGCCGTTCGATTGCGTCACTATCGAGAAGGCGACGGAATACGCCGCCGAGGACGCCGACGTCACGCTGCGGCTGTGGCGCACGCTGAAACCGCGGATGCCAGCCGAGCACGTTACGACGGTGTACGAAACTCTGGAGCGGCCACTCGTTCCCGTGCTGGCGCGCATGGAGAAGCGCGGCATCTCGATCGACCGCCAGGTGCTGTCGCGGCTGTCCGGCGAATTCGCGCAGAAGCAGGCCGGATTGGAGGACGAGATTAACAAGCTCGCCGGCGCGCCGATCAATCCCGGCAGCCCCAAGGTGCTGGGCGACATCCTGTTCGGCAAGATGGGACTGCCCGGCGGCACCAAGACCAAGAGCGGCCAATGGGCCACCGGCGCGAAGGTGCTGGAAGACCTGGCCGAGCAGGGGCACGAACTGCCGCAGACGATTTTGGACTGGCGGCAGGTGTCGAAGCTGCGATCGACCTACACCGACGCACTGCCGAATTACGTCAATCCGGACACCAAGCGCGTCCACACCAGCTACGCGCTGGCCGCGACCACCACCGGACGTCTTTCGTCATCCGAGCCGAACCTGCAGAACATCCCGATCCGCACCGAGGAAGGCCGCAAGATCCGCCGCGCGTTCATCGCCGACGAGGGCTGCAAGCTCGTCTCCGCCGACTATTCGCAGATCGAGCTGCGGCTGCTCGCCGAGGTCGCCGACGTGCCGGCCTTGCGCAAGGCGTTCAAGGACGGCCTCGACATTCACGCCATGACGGCGTCGGAAATGTTCGGCGTGCCGGTCAAGGACATGCCGGGCGAGATTCGTCGCCGCGCCAAGGCGATCAACTTCGGCATCATCTACGGCATCTCGGCGTTCGGCCTCGCCAACCAGCTCGGCATCGAGCGCGAGGAGGCCGGCGCCTATATCAAGAAATACTTCGAGCGCTTCCCCGGCATCCGCGCCTACATGGACGAGACCAAGGCGTTCGCCAAGAAGAACGGCTACGTGCTCACGCTGTTCGGGCGCAAGTGCCATTACCCGGACATCGTCAACTCGAACCCTTCGATCCGCGCCTTCAACGAACGCGCCGCGATCAACGCGCGCCTGCAGGGCTCGGCGGCCGACATCATCCGCCGCGCCATGATCCGCGTCGAGCCGGCGCTCGCGAAGGCGAAGCTCAAGGCGCAGATGTTGCTGCAGGTGCACGACGAATTGATCTTCGAGGTGCCGGACGGCGAGGTCGCCAAGACGCTGCCGATCGTCAAGAAGGTGATGGAAGACGCACCGATGCCGGCGGTGTCGCTGCACGTGCCGCTGTCGGTCGAAGCGCGCGCCGCGGACAATTGGGAAGAGGCGCATTAGTTTGACTGTGTCATGAATTTCTGCGCGGCGACGGTGTTGCGATTGCAGCGTTGCAGCACGGACATCGCGGCAGGCTTCTGACGAGCGCGACGATCAATCGCCGGCGCATGGTTGCGACGGAGTTCGGGATGTGGCGTTCAGGCCGCAAGGGCGGAGCCCCTGGGTCGGTAACCGTCGGGTACGGCAAGTTCCGGGAACAGCGTGGCGGGACGAGGTCCTGAGGGGGGAATCGTCTCCCGCTCGGAGATCAGAAATCCGTAAGCCGCGATGCACAGCGTGGCGTGATGATGGAAGCCGCGCCACCCGCGCCCTTCAAAGTGGCCGAGCCCGACCTCCTGTTTGAGGTCCTGATAGTCGCGCTCGATGCGCCAACGCAGTTTGGCGATGTCAACCAATCGGTGGAAGGGGATGTTCTTGGGAAGGGTCGAAAGCCAATATTTGGTCGGCTCGTTCTCGCCCTTTGGCCACTCGATCAGCAGCCACTCTTCCGGCCGGCCTTCGGTGAGATTGTAATCGCGATGCGCCACACGAACGCGCATGCGCGCAAAGCGCGAGGACAGGTGCTCGGCCGCACCCTCCCGCCACTTGACCGTGCGCCAAGCGCGCTTTGGCAGGCCGAGGGCGAGTTGCTTGACTGAGATCGGTTGATGCTTGCCGTCCCGGCGGGTGAGCTTTGGCGGTCGCCCGCGGCCCGACCACTTTTCCGGCGGCAGCGGCCCCGTGCCCGATGCCCATACAGACGTCTGCGGCAAGATGCCGGCGACATAGCTCAGCGCGAGCGCGCTGACGCCAGCGCGCAAATCTGTGTTGCAGCCATAACCCGCGTCCATCAGCACCACGCCGCGAGGAAGGCCGGCCGCACAGGCCCAGCGCAGCTGCTCGATCGCGATCTCCGGCTTGGTCTTGAAGCCGATGTCCTCAGGAACGCCCGCTTTGCGCCGGCGTTGGCGGTCCTTCGCCCAGTCTTGCGGCAGATACAGGCGATAGGCCACCGGCAGGCTTGCGTGGTGATTGGCAATCGACAGCGAGACCGCAACCTGACAATTGTCCTGTTTGCCGAGCTGGCCGCAATATTGCCGCGCCACGCCAACCGAGTGCAGCCCCTGCTTGGGAAAGCCGGTGTCGTCGATGATCCAAGCCTCGATCGACCCGTGGCGCTCCATCTCCGGGAGCACCATCTCCCGCACCTTCGCCAACACCTTCTCGTCCGACCACTGTCCTTCGCCGACAAAATGCAGCAGCGATTGATGCTGGGCTGCCACCCGCGAAGGCGCCGTCACCGCCGCCATAGGCTCCACGCTCTTGCGCGCGCACGGCAACATCAGCCCCACGCAATAGTCCCGTAGCGGCTTGGCGCGGTCCGCGTGCCCGATCACGCTCACAAGCCCCTCGACATACGCCGCAAACCGCGATTCATTGTCATCCGCTCTTCGGAGATCCATCTCAGCCTCCACATGCTGATGTCTGAATCTCGGCCAATACTTGATTCTGCGGTGCTTGCCCCGCGACTTTCTGACTCAGTCAAATTAGTGCGTGTACGAATAAGCACGCCACGTCCGCTTCCGGGGGCAAAGCGGACATGGCCTAAAGGCCGGGGAATGCCGGCTAATGACCCCATCTCGGACATCGGCCAGCATCTCATGTTGCGGTAGCGAACCCGGTTTCCGCCCCTATCAAAGCACTTGTTTGAGCCGATACGATGCGTCTTCGGACTGACCGGGGATAGGGCATGAGGCGGCGGGAATTCATCGCTGGGCTTGGCGCGGCAGCGATGCCAATCGCTTGGCCGCTATCCTGCCACGCACAACAAGCGAGGGGTTTGGCCCGAATTGGCATGTTACCGCTCGGCTCGCCATCGAGCGCCTATGACCAGTCCCTGGTCGAAGCATTCCGGCAAGGTCTGCGTTGTCAGAAATAGCGAGGCGACGGCGATGCGCGGCCTCACTATTGCTTCGACCGCTTCGCTGGAATCTCAAAAAGTCATTCCAGATATCTTCGTCTTCCTCACGTTGCCATTCGGGACCATGGTCAAAGTTACCAATCGCCGCAATGGCAAGGCGGTTACAGTGCGGATCAACGATCGCGAACCATTCATTCGCGGACGCGTCATCGACATCACATCGACAGCGGCGCAGGCGTTGGGCTTCTAGTTCAAGTACAACTGAACAGTCCGCAAGAGCGGAACGCAAAAAGCCCCGGCGTACGCCGGGGCTTTCCCACTGACATGACCGGGTGTTGGGCACGCGCAATGCCAGCCACGATTCGCATCCACCGTTCCCCAGAAATCTCCCACGGCTCGCGGAAGGAACCTGCGCGCCGTCCGCCCGTTGGCATGCCAAGAATGGCGGATCGGCGGCGATGTTTTCCAAAACATGGGATTTCCTGAAAGAAGCGGTTTTTTCGTTCATCGAGGATGAAGCCCTCAGCCGGGGCGCGGCGATCGCCTTCTACACGGTCACCTCGATCGCACCGTTGCTCCTGATCGTCGTCGCCATCGCGGGGCTGGGGTTCGGTCACGATGCGGCCCAGGGGGCGATCACCACACAGTTCAGCGGCCTGATGGGGAGGGACACCGCGCAGCTGCTCGAGACAGCAGTCGCCAATGCGGCCGACACGTCGTCCGGCACGCTCGCGACGCTGATCGGCATCGTCACTCTGATCGCGACAGCGTCCGGTGCATTCGGCGAGATGCAGGCCGCACTCAACACCATCTGGAAGGCGAAGCCCAAGGAGGCCACGCTGTCGCGGCTCCTGCGCGCGCGGCTGGCGAGCCTTGGTCTGGTGGCAACGCTCGGCTTCATGCTGATTGTGTCGCTCGCCGCAAGCGCGGTGCTAACCGCGTTTGGCGAACGGCTCGACCGCGCTCTGCCGTTCGGCCAGTTGCTGGTGTCGGCGATCAATGCGCTGGTCTCGTTCGGCGTACTCGCGGCGCTGTTTGCCGCGATCTACAAGGTGCTGCCCGATCGGGACCTGGAATGGCGCGACGTGCTGCTGGGTGCCGCCCTCACCGCGCTGCTGTTCGTTGCCGGCAAGTCACTGATCGGCTGGTACATTGGCAGCAGCGGCATCGCCTCGACTTACGGCGCAGCCGGCTCGCTGATCGTGCTGCTGCTGTGGGTCTATTACTCGGTGCAGATTTTCCTGCTCGGTGCCGAGTTCACCAAGGTGTTCGCCAACCGCCACGGCAGCACCCAGGCGAGCCCGGTGCAAGTTCAGAAGGCCGGTCTGGGTGACACAGACTAAGGCGTGATGCCGATCACCGTGATCAGCCGGCGACCGCTGTGCCAAACGCGGCCCAACCATGCTGACCCATCGATATCTTCTACGAGATGTGCGGGAACGGAGAACCGAATTCTTCAACCATCCGAAACGGCCGCGCGCTATCCGGTCACCCCCTGGGCGCGATGCTCGCGTAGGACATCGTCCGGGATGACGAGGTATGCCGGCACTTGATGACGACCCCTGGTGTCGGCCCCGTGGTGTCTCTGACCTATCGAGCCACTGCCGACGTGCCCGCTCGTTTCCGTAAATCCAAGTCTGTCGGCCGATTAGAGAAGCGGACATTGGTTCGCATCTCATGCTGCAATAGCGAAGCCGTGGGGATGGTCGGTTTTTGTGCCGCAATGAGATGGGATACGTTTATGTCGTACATGAACCTAACGAAGCCTCGGGAGGTAGAGGTTCTGCACTTGGGATAGGCGAGTTTCTTTCGCAGGCGAGAGTTGGTCCGGAACACGAGGCGTTGTTGCGATTGATAGGCGGCCTAGTCGACGTTTAACCTGCTTAAGAAACTTGGAACGGGTCGAGGAAGCGCGGTGTGTGCAGTGGATCGATCCCCCGTCCATTGCCCTGGACGCCATGTTTTTCAATCGACGCTAGCCCGGTCAATGTCCAGGTCCTCGCAGCGCATCCAGCGCATCGCCCGTAAATGACGTCCTCAGGACAAGCCGCCGGCAAACCTAATCAGCCATGCGACTGACCATCCGAGAGAAGCGATGCACGCAAGCGTCAGTACCCCCGCGGCAGCGATGATTGCGCTCGCGTGCCAAGTCTTTTGTGCGTCCATGTTTGCCACGGCGGGAATATCGGTAGCGCCTTTAATCTCGAAATGGGCGTTCATGGGTGAAGCCTCCTAGTAACTCGCGCGCGCACGACGCGCTTGAGACAGCAGCTTCGGAAGCATCTGACCTTAGTCCCTGATAGCGGCCCGGCGCTGTGACCCGCATCACAAAAGGGCGCAATTATTCGACGCTTTGTGCTTGGGCGGCGTCTTAATGACCTACCGGAGTACCGGCTGTCTTTAGCCCTTCATAATTCCCTGGAGCGAAGACCTAGCCGCCGGCCTTGATCTGGGCAATCGCCTGCTCCAGCAACTCGTCCATGGTGAGGCGGATCTGATGCTCGGACAGCGCCACGCCCTTGGCCTCAAGGTCGGTGCGCACCTTGCGAAGCACGTCGCCGGCCACCTCGAAGTCCGCCATCACCACAGCCTTGGCGTAGGCCTCGGCTTCATCGCCAGTCAGTTCCAGCTTTCCGGCGGCCCAAAGTCCAAACAACTTGTTGCGCCGTGCGTTGGCCTTGAAGCGCCGCTCCTCATCGTGCGCGAACATCTTTTCGAAGCCTTCCTCGCGCTCTTTGAACGTCGTCATGCATTAGCCTCGTCAATGTACGGATGATCGTGCGCAAGTCTGGCACAAGTGTTGGGCCTTGCATAACGCCGCTATTTGCTGCGGTGCATATGGCAGCTTCTGGCACTTAGATGGGGTAATCGGCCGGCGGCTTGTGGATAGCTGAAAATTTTGGGTGCTGCGCTTCAGGCTGATGGTGAAACGAGGTCCGTGGTTACGGCCTCAAACATCAGAAGGAGAAGCGCAGCATGGACCATTTTGCGGGAATGGACGTTTCGGTCAAGGAGACCAGCGTCTGCATTGTGGATGACACGGGCAGGATCGTTCGTGAAGTAAGGGTGGCAAGCGAACCCGAAGCGCTGCTGGCGGTGCTAAAGAACCCCGCCTACCACTTCAAGCGGATCGGATTGGAAGCAGGACCGCTGTCGCAATGGCTGTTCAGTGGGCTGGCCGAAGCGGGCTTGCCGGTGATCTGTGTCGAGACGCGACACATGCGGGCGGTATTGAAGGCGCAGATCAACAAGACCGACCGCAACGATGCGCGCGGCATGGCGCAGATGATGCGGGTGGGGCTTTACCGCCCGGTGCATGTGAAGACGCTACGCAGTCAGAAACTGCGGATGCTGCTGACCCATCGCAAGCTGCTGCAGTCGAAGGCGATCGCCATCGATAACGACCTGCGCGGTACTCTGCGCAACTTCGGCCTCAAGGTCGGCATGGTTGGGACGGTGAAGTTCGAGGCTCGCATCAGGGAGCTTGTCGAGAACTTGCCCGACCTGGCTGCGCTGGTCGAACCGCTGCTCATTGTCCGACGGACACTTCGCGAGCAGTTCTGCATCCTGCACCGCCGCCTGCTGGCCATCGTCCGGGATGACGAGGTGTGCCGGCGCCTGATGACGACCCCTGGTGTCGGCCCCGTGGTGTCGCTGACCTATCGAGCCACGGTCGATATTCCGGCTCGCTTCCGCAAATCCAAGTCCGTCGGGGCGGTGTTTGGACTGACGTGCGCCAAGTATCAATCGGGCGAGGTCGATTGGGACGGCAGAATATCGCGCTGTGGAGACGAGATGATGCGGACGATGCTCTACGAAGCAGCTCAGAGCATGATGCGTTCCAAGAAATGGTCCTGGCTGAAGGCCTGGGCGATGCAGATCGCCAGGCGCCGCGGCATGAAGAAGGCAATCGTGGCGCTGGCCCGCCGGCTGGCCGTGATCATGCACCGCATGTGGGTGGACGGCACCGAGTTCCGCTGGACCCGAGAACAAGCCGCCGCAGCAGCATGAAAACCGTGAAAGATCAGATCCGATAGGAGGAAACTCGAGCTCCACCCTGCGGTGGAAAGATGTCCCTCGCGGGACGATGGATGAGGTGAGTTCGCATGTCCGCTTGGACCTGCCGTTCAACTGACGGCAAGGCCGCCACTTAGATTGTTCCGCCTCGTCCTCGGATCCCATGCTGGAAGGGCCTTGGTGCCGATTCCGAAGAGAAGCGCGAGCCCGTGAGCGACATCGACACTGCAGTGGTGGATAGTCTGAAAGCGCTTGACCCCAGACGGCCGATTAGAGAAGCAGACATGGCGCAATCGCCAGCGAAGGCCCGCTTTCGGGGGCAAAGCGGACCTGACAATTTGTGAGTATACGTGCTGGCCTCGTTCAAACGCGCTGCGCCAGCAATTTCCGGAACTTCCTGTCCCGCTTGAGATACCACTCGCGGCTAATCGCCTGCCGCCGTGTCCGGAATTTTTCCGTGTGCAGCAGCACCCAGGCGCGGCCGCGGGTGAAACGGGCGCCACGGCCGCCGTTGTGTTTTTGCAGGCGGCGCTCGACGTCAGTCGTCCATCCCACATAGGTGAGACAGCGATCCTTGGCGCGGCAGCCGAGAACGTAGACAAAGCTGGGCATGCGCGCAGTCTAGGCGATTCGCATGAATGCGCGGCTAATGCCCGAACTCTCTCCATTGTCATTGCCGGGCATAGCCGTCCGAAGGACGGCGTCGCTTCGCTCGCCTATGACCCGGCAATCCATGAGGTGGAACGGCATGCAATTCTTACGATTGGTGTTCGCCGGTGACTCTTCATGGATCGCCGGGTCAAGCCCGGCGATGACGGCGGTAGGAGCGGCAAAAGCCGCTGTTTCCGGCCAGAAAAAAACTTATCCCCGGTCTTGAATCCAGCCCCATATTGGTCGCGCCACGTTCAATCGAGGGCGTCGTCGATCGCGATGCTGGATGACGGAGCGGGGTGCGGCGTCCCTCATATTGGATGCCGCGATGGAGCCCCGGGAGGCGCAGGGCCTCTCGCAAGGGCCCGCGCGCCACGGGACCCCCACCCCCTCTCTTCACTTGGGTCCCGGAAGCTCGGCGCGCAAAACCGGACCCTCGCAAGGTCCGGAAGGGACCGATCGCAAGGTCCCTGGCGCCTCCCGGCGCTCCATCCCCCTCGTGGGGAAACGGAAAAAGGGGAAGACGGGCGCCGAACGTCTCTAAACAACCGGCGGGCGGAGCGTTGGCTGTTTGAAATTTGAATCGGTACCTTCCGCTCGTCCCCGCGAAAGCGGGGACCCAGAGACTACAAGACACGTCGGCGCGTTTGGCACTGGATGCCCGCTTTCGCGGGCATGAGCGGCATCAGCTTATTTCACGTCAGCGGCGCGAACTGCGTTTCACTTTTCTTGCTGGCCTGCGCTTCGCCGCACGGCTTGTCTTCGCCGGCAGCACCGCGATCGCCTCGATCTCGAACAGCGCGCCGTCGCGCGCCAGCTTCGAAATCTCGACCGCAGTCGAAGCCGGCGGCGCCTTGGTGTTCACGTACTTGTCTCGCACCTCGAAGAATGTCGGCAGATGCTTCATGTCGGTGAAGAAGTTGGTGATCTTCACCACGTCCTTGAAGCTCGCGCCTGCGGACTCCAAAGCGAGCTTCATGTTCTCGAAGCACTGCGTCGCCTGGGCGCGGAAATCGCCGGGGGCTCCGGCGAACCGGCCATCCGGAGTCATGCCGAGCTGGCCGGCGATGTAGAGCGTGCGGCCGGGGCCGGTCGCCTCGACGACCATGGTGTAGCCGCGCGGCGGCGGCATGGTGGACGGGTTGGAGAACCGAACGTTGCTCATGGAAGCCTCCTGCGTGGCGCTGTCGAATTGTTAGCCATAATTCGCCCGCGTTGCGCCTGCGATGTGTGTTTTCCCAGCCGTTTTCGCCGAAGCCTGACTCATCGGGTGTTCGCTCCCTCTCGCTAGCGTGGACAGCGGAATTGGTTCCGTCGACGCCGCGACATTTTGCGGCGCAACCTTTGTGGTCGCGCGGCGTTTTCATGACGCCAAAGCCCACGCGGGTGCGGAACAGGGAGAGTTGCATGTCTATTGATTGCCGGATGGTGTTCGGACGTGCCGTCGCGGCTTTCGCGATGGCACTGGCGCTTTATGGCGCCGCTCCGGTCCAGCCGGCCGCCGCGCAGGGCCTGCTCGATGTGCTGTTCGGCAACTATCAACATCAGCGGCGCGCGCCACTGCCCCCGCGCGTAAGCGCGTACGCCGATCCATTCGGTTTCAGCGGCGAACGTTCGCACCGCCGAGTGTCCAATTACGGTGGCTCGTCCAGCGGCGGCCCGTCGTCCGGCTATTGCGTGCGCACCTGCGACGGCAAGTATTTTCCGGTGAAGAGCAGCGGCAACATGTCCGCGACCGAGCTCTGCAAGTCGTTCTGCCCGGCCGCCAACACGAAGGTGTTTGCCGGCAGCAAGATCGACTATTCGGTCGCCTCCGACGGCACGCGCTACGCCGATCTCGACAACGCATTCCTCTATCGCGAGCGCACGGTCGACAATTGCACCTGCAACGGCAAGACCGCGGGCGGCCTGGCGCGGCTGAAGCCCGAACTGGATCAGACATTGCGGCCCGGCGATATCGTCGCGACCAACGAAGGCCTCGCAACCTTCAACGGCAACCGGAATGCCAAGTCGGCCGAATTCACGCCGATCGACAAGTCCGGCGCCCCCAGCGAATGGAAGCTGCGCCTGATGTCGATCAAGGTCGCGCCCGCGCCGGAGCGCGCTGAAGAACCGGTGAAGCCGGTCGAGGAAAAGAAAGCCGAGCGCACCGACCGCCGGCGTGCACAAAGATAACTGGCTCAGAGATAGCCAGCGACCTCGTCGGCGAGCGACAGCGCGCTGGTCAGCCCCGGCGACTCGATCCCGAACAGATGAATCAGACCCACCCGCCCATGTTGCGCCGGGCCTTCAATCATGAAATCCGCTGCCGGCTCGCCGGGGCCGGTGAGCTTCGGCCGGATGCCGGCGTAGTCAGGCTGCAATGAATTGTCAGGCAGGCCAGGCCAGTAGCGGCGGATGCTGGCGTAGAACGATTGCGCGCGCGCCGGATTGACGTTGTAGTTCTCCTCATCGATCCACTCCACGTCCGGCCCGAACCGCATGCGGCCGGCGAGGTCGAGCGTGACGTGGGTGCCAAGCCCACCGTCGATCCGCGGCGCCGGATAGATCAGCCGCGAGAACACCGGCCGGCCCGCGTAGCCGAAGTAATTGCCGCGCGCCATCACGAGCCGCGGCACGCGCTCCTGCGGATAGGTCTCGGTGTTGCGCGCCAGCGCCTGCGCGCCGAGCCCCGCCGAATTGATTACGGCGTCGACCGCAAGCGCGCCGCTCTCAGCCCCGGAAAAACGCACCATCCAGCCGGCCTGGTTGTGCGTGATGCGCTCGATCCTGGTGTTGAAGGCGATCATGCCGCCGCGATCCTCGATATCGCCGCGCAGCGCCGTCATGAGCTGATGGCTGTCGATGATGCCGGTTTCAGGCGAGCGCAGCGCGGCGACGCAATTGAGCGCCGGCTCCATGGCGCGGGCTGCGGCGCCGTCGATTAGTTCGAAGTTCTCGACGCCGTTGGCGGCGCCCTGCTTGAGGATTGCCTCCATCTTGCCGATTTCGGCGTCCTCGGTGGCGACGATCAGCTTGCCGCACTTCCTGTGCGGCACGCCGTGCGAGGCGCAGAATTCGTAGAGCATCCGCCGGCCGCGCGGACAGTGATGGGCGCGCAGCGAACCGCTCGGATAGTACATGCCGCCGTGGATCACCTCGGAGTTGCGGGACGACACGCCGTTGCCGATGCCGCGCGTCGCTTCCGCGACGATCACCTCGTGGCCCTTGAGCGCCGCGGCGCGCGCCATCGCGAGCCCGACAATGCCTGCGCCGACCACGAGAACCTGCATGGCGGCAACTCTTATTCATTCGACGCGGCCCTGTCACGCCGGAGCGATGAATGCGCGATGAACATCATGCGACGAAAAAACGTTGTCGCGTCCGCCCTGCGGCGGCTCGCCTCGCGAACGAATTCACGGCTCGCGCGTTCCTTTGTTGGACGTGGGAGTGTGTGATGAAGGGTTTGTCTATTCGCGCCGCAGCATTGCTGACGGGCGTCACAATGCTCAGCGTTTCCTCAAGCTTCGCTGAGCCCGGCAAAGGGGAGCCGCGCGCAGCCCCAGCTGCTCGACCCGCACCGGCTCCAATGGCGCGCCCGGCCCCGGCGCCGATGGTGCGGCCGGCCCCTGCGCCGATGGCGCGCCCCGCTCCTATGGTTCGCCCGGCGCCAGCTCCAATGGCACGGCCTGCTCCTCCCATCGCCCGGCCAACTCCGATGGCGCGGCCAGCCCCGGTCGCACGCCCTGCTCCAATCGCGCGGCCTGCCCCGATAGCGCGACCGGCGCCCGTGGCACGTCCGGCTCCTGCTCCACGGCCTGCCATTGCCCGGCCCGCACCGCGCGCTCCGGCCGCCGCGCCGCCACGTGTGGTGCGGCCCGATATTCGCCAAGCACCGAGCATCACGCGCGCTCCCACAACCGCCGCCAAGCCCGCTCCAACCACGCAGCCCGCCACGGATGCCACGCGCCAGGCCGCGCAGGAACGCCGCCAGCAACTGCAGCAGTCGCGCAGCGGTAACCTCAGCCGGGCTGATCGGCGTGAGCTTCGCACTCTCAATCGACAGGAACGCGAAGCGGCGAGAGCGCCTGGTACCCAGCCGACTGCACAGACGCAGCAGCCGGTCAACGCCGCCCGTCAGGCCGCGCAAGAGCGCCGCCAGCAGCTTCAGCAACAGTTGCGTCAGGGCAATCTGAGCCGGACCGACCGCCGCGAGTTGCGCACTCTCAACTTGCAAGAACGTAATGCAACGCGCGAAGAGCGCCGCCTGCAGAACGCCGAGCAGCGCCTGAACCGGCTACAGACCTTGCAAAGCGGCGGCACGCGCCTTGGCCGTGCCCAACAGCGCGAGATGCAACGGCTGCAGAACTCGCCGCAGCTTCGCGAGCGCCTGCAAACACGTCAGCAGCAGCTCGCACCCAGCCAGCAGACCGCGCGGCAGCCCACGCCTGACCAGCGCGCCGAGCGTCGTGCCGCTCGCGTCACCGCGCAGCAAGCGCAGGCTGGCCGCTTCGCCGCGCCGTTCCGCGCGCAGGCGCTGGCATCTGCCGGCCAAGACAAGCGCGCGTTCCGCCGCGCGCTGCGGCTCGCCGCGCGGGCCGCTTGGCTGCGCGGCGCCTATGCGGCCTACGTGCCGTGGCGCAGCGCCATCTATTGGCCATACGCCTACACCGACGTGTTCCACTACACGTTCTGGCCGGAGGCCTACGAGCCGGGTTACTGGGCCTACGTCTACGACGACTTATTCGACGGCGTGTTCTTCCCCGACGGCGCACCCTACGTGGAATATGCCGAAGGCCCGTATGAAGGTCCATACAGCCGCGTGGCAGCCACGACCGGCTCCGCGCCGCGGCGCGATGCGCGGGTGCCGCGCGAGGTGCCGGGCCGCATGCCTCAGGAGGCGCGGCAAATATGCGCCGAGCCCGACAAGGGCGCGACCGCATGGCCGTTCGACCGCATCGCCGCGGCAGTCCGCCCGAGCGCCGAGCAAAAGATGCTGCTGGAGCAGATGGAGGTCGCGGCAGGCGAGGCCGCCGACCGGCTCAAGCAGGCGTGCCCGGAAAATCTGCCGCTGACGCCTAGCGGCCGGCTGCAGGCGATGACACTGCGGCTTCAGGCAACGCTCGACGCCGTGAAGCTGGTCCGTCCGCCGCTCGACAAGTTCTACGAATTGCTGAGCGACGAGCAGAAGGCGCGCTTCAACGAGATCGGCCCCGACATCGGCCGCAACCAGCGTACCGCGTCCTCGCAGCAGCAGGGCGATTGCGGCGGCGAAAAGTCCGGCCTGTCCGCGCTTGCGATCGACCGCATCGAGGAGGTGGTGCAGCCGACCGAGGCACAGCTTACGGCGCTCGACAGGCTGAGCGACGCGCTGGGCAAGGCGGTCGACACCCTGCAGAAGGCCTGCCCGACCACAATCGCAACGACGCCAATCGGACGGCTGGAAACGATGCAGCAGCGTCTTGAAGCGATGATCGAGGCGGCGAACACGGTGCGCCCGGCGCTCGACGACTTCTACGCGTCGCTGAGCAACGAGCAGAAGGCGAAGTTCAACCGCTTGAGCCGGACTGCGCAGGCGAACTGATACCAGCCTTCAAAATGATTGACCGATGGCTGCCCAATCGCGGGTTGCGATTGAGGCGATGCGACCGACCTCGGCGAGGAGCCTGAGCCAAGCGTCCTGACAGGCGTCGAGAATGTCGGTGTAGGTCTGGAACACGCGGTTCGAGAGATAGGTCTGGCGCAGGTATTGCCAGATGTTTTCGGCGGAGTTGAGTTCCGGACATGCGGGCGGTAGCAGCACCAGAGTGAGATTGTTCGGAACTTTAAGCTTGCCGGTGGTGTGCCAGCCGGCCTTGTCGAGAATGATCAGCGCATGCGCGCCACGCGCGACCGCACGGCCGATCTCGTCGATGTGCTTCTGCATGGCGTCGGTGTCGGCGTTCGGCATGATGAGGGCGACGCCGGTATCGCGAGCGGGACAAACCGCGCCGAACAGATAGGCATTCTCGTAGCGCTGGTCCTTCGGCTGGCGCGGCCTGGTTCCCTTCTTGGCCCACTGATAGACGAGGCCGTTCTTCTGTCCGACGCGCATCTCATCCTGGAACCACACCTCGATCGGAGTGGCCGGCGCAAGCTGCTTCAGCGCCTCGGCGACAGTGGCGGGGAAGTTTTTTTAATGTCGCGATCGCCTGCGCATCTTGCGCAGGGTGCCGGGTCGGGCGCTGATGTGTGAATAGCCGAGCTGCTTGAGAACGCGCCCCAGGCTCACTTCGGAGAGATCAACCGCGAAGCGCTCCCCCAGAACGCGCTTCAAGTCCACGCAGCGCCAGCGCGCGACCCCATCTTTCTCCGGATCGGGACCGGCCTCCACGAGCTGCTGCAATTCCTCTTCTGCTCAGCCGAAAGTTTCGAAGGGCGGCCAGTCGGCTTGATGTTGATCAGCCCCTCGGGGCCCCGCTCATTGAAGCGATGCACCCAGTCCCGAAGCGTCTGCCGATCCATGCCACCGATGCGGGCCGCCTCCTCGCGATCCATCCCGTCGTAAACTGCCGCCAGTGCAAGCAGTCGTCGCGCCTGATCGGCGTCCTTCGCCTTCACCGCAAGACCGCGCAAGTCAGCCCATCAAAATCATCCCGAAGGGCAATCGCTGCGCTCATCTCCATCCTCCCGAATGAGACGTTCAGGTGGAAATGAATCACACGCACGCTCGCCAACAACAAAGAGTCATACCTTCCGAAGGTTGGTATGACCTGGCTTCTGAAAATCGAAAGGGCGGCTGCTAGGCCGCCCTTTTTGTATTTGTTGTCTCTGCGATGACGCGGCGATTATTCCGCCGCCAGCCGGACCTCGGGAGCCGCCGCGCGCACC
>CAWFCM010000025.1:0-262296 GCA_963814215.1 uncultured Alphaproteobacteria bacterium
GCCGACAATTCAAGCGGGTGAGTTGCTGAGCGGCGCAGTGGATTGCACCGCTGGTCAGTTGTGCCGCATCACCATGCCGTACAGTTCAGCACCGACGGTGTTTTTTACAACGATATGTTCGGCCTCGACGGCTACGAGGTGACCATCGACACCGTGGGTGGAGAACGCTGGCGTGATCATCGTCGGCGTATCGGTCGCGCCGTTGCGTTCCTGAAATCCGCTCTGGCACGGCGGCAATCCTGTTGTGCAGGAAGAGAACCGCACATTCGCAGTGACCATCATGACCGCCGAGCCCGCGGCACGGCAACTGGGCGTTCTGGTTTCCTTCGGTCGCTCGTGATGTTCGCGTAACCCGCACACGACCGTCATCATCGTGCCGGATGCCGGACATCAACGAGTTCTCGACGGTGCGCCCCGACATGCGCGCGCTGGTTCACCAGACATCGTCGCGATGTCGTGCGATGACCTGCGCATGTACGTGCGACACTCGACGTGGAAGGCGATGCAGGAAGAGCTACGCGCTGACGGCGAAGCGATGAAACGAGAAGGGCGAGCCGAAGCCCGCCCTTCCGCCGGGAGAATTTGCCCAGACCGCGCCTGGACCAGCCCTGCCGTGTCCGGCCATACCACGCCATGCCAATGCCGCCTGACGGCAGCAAACACTTGTATCAGAAAGAAGGGATGAGCCGTGTATCTTTTCGACACTTTCACAAACTTCCTGAGCGGCTCGGCGTGCCGGGCAGCGACAAACTCGTCTCGTCGCAATACGTCACGACGGTATGGACGCGCCGGCATCCGACCCGTTTCGCTCTCGACTGGATCGCGCGCAAGGCGATCACCGTCCCGGCGTTCGATGCGACGCGCGAGTGGCGCGCATGGCAGGCCAAGCAAGACCAGATCGAAGAGCTCGAAGAGACCGAGCAGCGCTGCAGGTGCAACTTCGAGCTGCAACAGGCGCTGACCAAGGCGCGGCTGTACGCGCTGCTGCATCCTGATCGGCGTCGGCGGCAAGACCGAGAAAGAGCTTGACCCCGACACGATCAAAAGGACGGGCTGAAGTTCTTGCACGTGCTTGCGCCGCATCAGGTCAAGGTCGAGGAGTTGATCAAGGACCTTGAAGACCGATACTACGGACAGCCGACGTTCTACACACTGGTCGACGAGCCCAAGAAGTTCGGCGATGTGCAGATACATCCGTCGCGCATGGTGCGCCTGATCGGCAGTGACACACGGACCCGATGCAGAACTGGGGCTGGGGCGATCCGTTGCTGCAGATGATCCACGACGCGGTGAACGCGGCTGGCACTGTGGCGCAGAGCGTTGCGACGCTGATCCAAGAAGCCAAGCTCGACGTGATCAAGATACCGGGCTGACCGAAATTCTTCTCGACCACCAACGGCACCAACCGTTTGATCAAACGCTTCACAGAGGCGAACGTTGCGAAGTCAGTGATCAACGGCGTCATCATGGATGCCGAGGAGGAGTGGCAGCGCATCGGCGTGAACTTCCAAGGCATGCCTGAGATTTTGCAGATGTATTTGCAGATCGCGGCGGGATGGTTCGCATCACCATGCCTGCGGATTGGGATGATGCATCGCTGACGTTTCAGATCAGCAGGACGCAGCATTGCGTCTCAGCACGAATACGAAAGCTCGAAGCGTTCTGCGGCCAAGGCACAGCACGCGCGTGTCAAGGGCAAGGAGACGGAGAAGGTCAGTTCGGCGGCGCTGCGGGCGCATGAACTCGCGCATGAGCGGGCGGCGGCGGCAACGGCAAGGGCGGCGGAGGAAGCGGAGAAGCCGAAGGGCAAGAAGAAGCCCAAGATCGAGGACTTCGAGAAGGCCAAGGAGGGAGAGGTTGTGTGAGGGTGAAGTAAGAGTAGTAGGTGGTCGAAAACGGCCACCCTTTTTTCCGTGTGTCATGGCGTCTCCTCCCGCGCTGGTGGTGCCCACCGGAACACAGCCGGGCTTCCCCGATAGGCGGGACGCAGAAGCTCCAGATGCCCAAGCTCGACAAGGCGGTCGCGCGCGTGCGCCAGCCTTTTGCGGTTCCAGCCGATGGCGTCGGCCATTGTGTTGGTGACGTTGAAGGTGTTGCCGGGCCGGTTGTTGGCCCGCAGGACGCAGTAGAGGCCAACAACGTGTTCACCCTCACAGGCTAACTTCATGACGAGATCGGCTTGGCTCGTGCGGTTTCGGCGCTTTAGCTCGAACTTCCAAGCCGACATGGCCGTCCGCGCCACTTTGTCCAAGTCGTCGTCGGGCGGTGTGCAATTCTCCCGGTTCCAGTTCATCGCGAAGGCCAGCATCTCATGCTCGTTATGACACTGCGGGGCGCGCTCGCGACAGGCGCGCAGCAATTCATTGTTGCGCCGTCCATCAGGAACCGGCTCCATTGAGGGACTCGTCGGCACCCCGCGCATGACCGGCAGGTTGTCGAGATCATCGAGGCTGCCCTGAACAATTTCGTAACACCCGTTTCCGGCACGGCTCGGCGGCGCGACGACGAAGCCGCCCCCGAGGATGTCGATAGGCACGTTGGGATCGGGCCTGATCTGGCGGCGCTCGCCGTTGTGCCGGTACCAGCAATGCCATTTGCGACTCGCGGTGCGAATGATGAGCGGCGTCGGGCCGTAGCGGGACAATGCGTCCGCCAAGACATTTTCGTTCGTGGTATCGACATCGCACACCACGAGCTTGTTGCGCTGGCCGCAGGCGATGCCAAGCGCATCGGCATGCACGAACTTGCGTGCCAGCGCCGTGCTGCCTCGGATGCCGGTGCGCAGATAACCCTTGGTAGCCGGTACCTTATCGGTCTTGCCATTTTCACGCTCAATAATTCGCACCGGGAATGTCGCGATCCCGTGGGACGCATAGATCGGCTGCCACGCCGGGAACGCGCGTTGCGCGCCGTCGTTCGCTCGACCAGTCCCGCGACGGCGGGGAAGCCCGACGACGCCGTATCCACGCAGACCGGCACATCCGGTGGTAAGTCTGGTCCCCAAAGCACTTGCTGGCGGAGTCCTTCTCGCGGCTTGCGGCTGATCGGGGAACGCGCTAACGCTTGACATAGTGTCTTCTCCTGCACCGGATGGACAGTTTTCCGAAGGGTCGGTCTTGCCAACCGGCCCTTCACCGGTTTGAAGCCGCAGCCTTACCGGCTGCGGTTTTGCTTACGGCGGCCTCGACAGGACCTCCCGTCCTGCGCCGCGCCATCGTGCGCTGACCTCCTCGACCGCACGCGCATCGCCGCCGATCACCGTCAACACCTCGACGCCGCCGAGAACCGGGAAATCTGCCAGCGCGTTCGCGCCGGTCAGTGCCCACATCGGCCTGTAGCCTTGCGCCATCGCGGCCAGATCGTGAACGCCCGAAGCGGTTCGGGACTTTGTTCGGGACTTTATGCCGACGAAGCCCGGTTTTTGCCGGGTTTTGATCATGCTCCGTGCCCCGGTTGGCACGCCCCGGATTGAAATAAGCCCTTTATTTAAGGGGCTTTCTGCGGTGTTGACGCAGCGACGGCCTATACCGCCTCGAAGCTCTGGAAGCTCGGATGCACCAGCGCCTGCGGCGCCAGGATCAGCACCGCAAACGCGGCGACCGCGAGCGTGCGCAGCGTCAACGCGGCGCGATCCGCCATCACGCCGACCAGCACGATTGCCGTCATGATGAAGGCGCGCTGCGTCGCGACCTCGGCGCCGGAGATCACGAGGTACGCCGCCGCCGCGGCGAGCGCCGCCAGCGCCGACCATTTCTTGATCGGACGCCGCGTGGCGAAGGCCGGGACGAGCGCAAGCACGGCGCGGATCACGAAGAACACCACGCCCGCCACGATCGCCATGTGGTAGCCGGAGATCGAGAGTACGTGCGCCAAACTCGACACGTACATCGCGTCATTTACCGGCGCGGAGATGGCGTCGCGCTTGCCGGTGATCAGCGCGGACGCGATCGCGCCCTTGTCACCCGGCACCACGGCGCGGATACGCGCGTTGATGGCGTCGCGTACACCCTCCACCGCCGCGGCGTAGTTCAGCCATAAGCCCGGCGGCGAGGCAGCCTCGGACGTGCGGATCGCTCCGAGCACGAAGCCGACCGCGCCGATCTTCTGGAAATAGAGATCGCGGGCGAAGTCGTAGCCGCCGGGGCGCAGCGGCGTCAGCGGCGGATTGAGCCGCGCGCGGAACGTCACGTAGCTGCCGACCGGCGGCGCAGTGCCCTTGCGGACCGAGACGCGCACGCGGTCGGGCTTCCCCGCGAGCCGCGTGCCCTCGACCTTCAGCGCGCGAACCACGACGCGGTCGGAACGTTCGCGTTCCTCGCGAACCTCGACATAACCCGCGATCTCGACGTTGCCGGCCGCCGCCTGGAGGATCGGATGCGCGATGTGCGCGCTTTTGAGCGTCGCTGTCGCGAAGCCGGTGGCGGCAACCGCCAGCGCCAACGTCACCGGAAAGGCGACCGGCCGCCGGCGCGCCACGAACGCGATGGCGGCCAACACGACCGTCAGCGCAACCGCAGCCCACCAGACCGGCTCGCGTTCCGCCGTGAAATAGATCGCGATGCCGAGACCGAATGCGACCGGCAGCCATGGCAGCAGGCGGCCGGGCGCCGCTTCCGCGAACGCCCACTGGCGAAGCCGTTCGGCCTGCGTCTGCGCGAAGCCTACAAGGGGACGCGGCCAGGCGAGCGCCCGCGGACGCTTCGCGCCGCCGGGCGGCCAGGTTTCGGTCCGGCCCCTGCCCCACCACTGCACCATGGAGCCGCGCCCCCACGCGCGCGCACTCACAAAGCGAGGCTATCTGCCTTTGGCCTCGCCGGCGGTCACTTTGGCATAGGTGTCGCGCAGACCGACAGTCCGGTTGAATACCGGTTTAGCGGTGCTGGTGTCGGGGTCGGGCGTAAAATAGCCAAGCCGTTCGAACTGCACGGGCTGGCCGAGTTCGGCGTCGGCGAGCGCCGGCTCGATCTTGGCGCTGCCCAGCACTTCGAGCGACATCGGATTGAGGTCGGCGGTGAAATTGTCTCCGCCGGTCGGGTCCGGCGTGGCGAACAGCGTGTTGTAGAGCCGCACCTCGGCGGTTTGCGCGTGCTTCGCCGACACCCAATGGATGGTCGCCTTGACCTTGCGGCCGTCCGGCGCGTTGCCGCCCTTGGTCGCGGGATCGTAGGTGCAGCGCAGCTCGGTAACGTCGCCCGCCGCGTTCTTCACCACCTCCTTGCAGGTGATGAAATAGGCGTAGCGCAGTCGCACCTCGGCGCCGGGAGACAGCCGGAAGAACTTCTTCGGCGGGTTCTCCATGAAGTCGTCCTGCTCGATGTAGATCTCGCGGCCGAACGGCACCTTGCGCGTACCTGCTGCAGGATCGTCGGGGTGATTGACGGCTTCGAGCTCCTCGCTCTGCCCTTCCGGATAGTTCTCGATCACCACCTTGAGCGGCCGCAGCACGGCCATGCGTCGCGGCGCCGTCGGGTTGAGCGCCTCGCGGATCGAGAACTCCAGCAGTCCGAGGTCGACAAGACTGTTCGCCTTGGCGACCCCGATGCGCTTGGCGAAGTCGCGCAACGCCTCCGGCGGCACGCCACGGCGGCGCAATCCCGCCAGTGTCGGCATGCGAGGATCGTCCCAGCCGAGCACGTGGCCGCCCTTCACCAGTGCGTTGAGCACGCGCTTGGAGAGCACCGTGTAGGTCAGGTTGAGCCGGGCGAACTCGTATTGCAGCGGGTGCGACGGCACCGGCAGATGGTCCAGCAGCCATTCGTACAGCGGCCGGTGGTCTTCAAATTCCAGCGTGCAGATCGAATGGGTGATGCCTTCGATCGCGTCGGATTGGCCGTGGGCGTAGTCGTAGCTCGGGTAGATCGACCATTTCGTGCCGGTGCGCGGATGCGTGGCGTGCAGGATGCGATAGAGTACCGGGTCGCGCAGGTTGATGTTGCCCGACGTCATGTCGATCTTGGCCCGCAACACTCGCGCGCCGTTCGGAAACTCGCCGGCCTTCATGCGGCGGAACAGGTCGAGGTTCTCCTCGACGCCGCGGTCGCGGAACGGGCTGTTCTTGCCGGGCTCGGTCAGCGTGCCGCGCGCAACGCGGATCTCCTCCTGCGACTGGTCGTCGACGTAGGCATGGCCGGTGCGGATCAGGTGCTCGGCCCACTCGTAGAGCCGTTCGAAATAGTCCGAGGCGTGGTAGAGGTGCTTGCCCCAATCGAAGCCGAGCCAGCGCACGTCGCGCTCGATGGCATCGATGTATTCCTGCTCTTCCTTGGTCGGGTTGGTGTCGTCGAAGCGCAGGTGGCAGCGGCCGCCGAACTCCTCGGCGATGCCGAAATTCAGGCAGATCGACTTGGCGTGGCCGATGTGGAGATAGCCGTTCGGCTCGGGCGGAAAGCGGGTCACCACCCCGGTATGGCGCTTGGCGGCGAGGTCGGCCTGGACGATGTCACGAATGAAGTCGCGCCCCGCCTCGCCTGCCGCCTTGTCTGCATCCGCCATGAATCCGTCCTTGCTGGCGCCTATGTGGCAAATCCGGGCCCGTGAGCCAAGCCCGCATCGGAACGCTTTTGTGCTACACGGTTCCGCGCTATTGACGCTACCTATGCCGATTGCCCGCCCGACATGACCGCGCCCATCGTCACCCGCTTCGCTCCCTCGCCAACCGGATTCCTGCATATCGGCGGGGCGCGCACCGCGCTGTTCAACTGGCTCTACGCGCGTGGGCGCGGCGGCAAGATGCTGCTGCGAATCGAGGACACCGACCGCGAGCGCTCCACCAAGGAGGCGATCGACGCCATCCTCGACGGCCTCACTTGGCTTGGGCTGCAGTGGGACGGCGATGCCGTCTACCAGTTCTCCCGCGTGGCGCGGCACCAGGAGGTGGTCCAGCAGCTGCTCGACAGCGGCAAAGCCTATCGCTGCTATGCGACCCCCGAAGAGCTGACGGCGATGCGCGAGAAGGCGCGCGCCGAGGGCAAGACCCGGCTCTACGACGGGCGCTGGCGCGACCGCGACCCGTCGGACGCGCCGCCGGGCGCCAAGGCGGCGATCCGTATCAAGGCACCGCTGACCGGCGAGACCGTGATCGAGGACGAGGTGCAGGGCCGCGTCACCTGGCAGAACGAGAATCTCGACGACTTCGTGCTGCTGCGCTCGGACGGCACCCCGACCTACATGCTGGCGGTGGTGGTCGACGACCACGACATGGCGGTGACCCACATCATTCGCGGCGACGACCATCTCAACAACGGCGCGCGGCAGAAACAAATCTACGAGGCGCTCGGCTGGACCGTGCCGGCGATGGCGCACATTCCGCTGATCCACGGGCCTGACGGCTCGAAGCTGTCGAAGCGGCATGGCGCGCTCGGCGTCGATGCCTATCGCGCGATGGGCTACCTCCCCGCAGCGATGCGCAACTACCTGGTGCGGCTTGGTTGGTCGCATGGCGACCAGGAAATCTTCTCGACCGAGGAAATGGTCGCGGCGTTCGATCTGCCGCAGATCGGCCGTTCGCCGGCGCGGTTCGATTTCGCCAAGCTGGAAAGCCTCAACGGGCACTACATGCGCACCAGCGCCGATGCCGATCTGGTCAATGCGCTGGAGCGGTTGCTGCCTTACTTGCCACAGGGAGCGGCGGTCGCGGCCAAGCTCACCCCCGAGATCCGCCAAAGGCTCATGGCGGCCATGCCGGCGCTCAAGGACCGAGCGAAGACCCTGGTCGATCTGATTGATGCCGCAAGCTTTCTATGGGCCGACCGGCCGCTGGCGCTCGACGCCAGTGCAACCGCGCAACTCACCGCCGATGCGCGCGGTATGATCGGGACGCTGCTGCCGCAGCTTGAAGCCAACAATGCTTGGAACGCCGCCTCAACCGAAGCCGATGTCCGCGCCTTCGCGGAGGCCAAGGGCCTCAAGCTTGGGGCGGTCGCCCAGCCGCTGCGGGCCGCCCTGACCGGGCGCACCACCTCGCCACCGATTTTCGATGTGCTGGCGGTGCTGGGAAAGAACGAGAGCTTGGCCCGGTTGAGGGATCAAGCGTAGGGCCGGCGTCGTTCGGGGCAAATGGGCGGCGTGGCGGGCGTGGCGGGCACTCATGTCCGTTCGATATCTTGCAGTGCACACATGAATGGGCTACGCAAAATCAGGGCGTTTTCCCGCTGTTTGAGGGGTCGAGCATGAACGACAAGTCCGGCGCCAACATCAAGACCGGCAAGATTACAGTCGGCGACAAGAACTGGTCTTTCCCGATCTATCCCGGCTCGATCGGCCCCGACGTGCTCGACATCGGCAAATTCTACGCCGAGACAGGAATGTTCACCTTCGACCCAGGCTTCACCTCGACCGCAGCCTGCGAGTCCAAGATCACTTACATCGACGGCGATGAGGGCGTGCTGCTCTATCGCGGCGTGCCGATCGAAGAGCTTGCCGAGCACGGCGATTTTCTCGAGACCTGCTACCTGCTGCTTTACGGGGAACTCCCGACCCCGACCCAGAAGGCGGACTTCGATTACCGGGTGAACCGCCACACCATGGTTCACGAGCAGATGAGCCGGTTCTTCCAGGGGTTCCGCCGCGACGCCCATCCCATGGCGGTGATGACCGGCTCGGTCGGCGCGCTCTCAGCCTTCTACCACGACTCCACCGATATCGCGGATCCCCAGCAGCGCATGATCGCTTCGATCCGCATGATCGCGAAGATGCCGACGCTCGCGGCCATGGCCTACAAGTATTCAATCGGCCAGCCGTTCGTTTATCCGCGTAACGACCTCGACTACGCTACCAATTTCTTGCGCATGTGCTTCGCGGTGCCGGCCGAGGACTACAAGCCCAATCCGGTGCTGGCGCGCGCCATGGACCGTATCTTCATCCTGCACGCCGACCATGAGCAGAACGCCTCGACCTCGACGGTGCGGCTGGCCGGTTCGACCGGCGCCAATCCGTTCGCCTGCGTTGCCGCCGGCATCGCGGCGCTGTGGGGGCCGGCGCACGGCGGCGCCAACGAAGCGGCGCTGAAGATGCTGGGCGAGATTGGGACAGTCGAGCGCATCCCCGAATTCGTCAAGCGCGCCAAGGACAAGAGCAGCGGCTTCCGCCTGATGGGCTTCGGCCATCGCGTCTACAAGAACTATGATCCGCGCGCCAAGATCATGCAGAAGACGGCGCACGAAGTGCTGAACGAGATCGGCCATCGCGACGACCCGCTACTGCAGGTGGCGATCGAACTGGAAAAAGTGGCGCTGAGCGACGAATATTTCATCGAGAAGAAGCTCTACCCGAACGTCGACTTCTATTCGGGCATCACGCTCAAGGCGATGGGCTTCCCGACCACGATGTTCACCGTGCTGTTCGCGCTGGCGCGCGCAGTCGGCTGGATCGCGCAGTGGAAGGAGATGATCGAGGATCCTGGTCAGCGTATCGGCCGGCCCCGCCAGCTCTACACCGGCGCGCCGCGCCGCGATTACGTGCCGATTTCAAGGCGGAAATAACCGGCTTGAATCAGGACAAAGGAGCGCCCAAGGGCGCTCCTTTGTTTAGGATCGGTTGATTTCGCTGAACACGACGTCGGCCGCGCGCGACGCGGGAGCGGCGGCGCCGATCTGCATGATGGCATCGAGCCGGGCAAATGCCTCGAGCTGGCGGCGGCGTTGCGGGGTGTCGCCGAGCACCGCGACTAGCGCTTCGGTCAGCTTATCGGGCGTGCAGTCTTCCTGCAGCAGTTCGGGAACCACGTTTTCGCCGATCACCAGATTGGTCAGCACGACCGAAGGCGCCTTGATGACGCGGCGCATGATGATCGCGTCGATCGCCGATACCTTATAGGCCGCCACCATCGGCACGCCGGCCAGCGCCAGCTCCAGCGTGACCGTGCCCGACTTGGCGAGCGCGGCGCGCGCGACACGAAACGCCGCCAGCTTGTCGGCCTGCTCGGTGACGATGCGCGGCTTGACCGGCCAGGATGCGGCCGCCGCGGTGATGCGATCCAGGTGATGCGGCGCGGTCGGCACCACCACATCGAGCGCGCCGATCCGCTCCCGGACCCGGCCGATCGTTTCGCCGAACGTCGCGGCCATCTTAGCGATCTCGCCGCTGCGGCTGCCCGGCAGCACTACGACGACAGGAGGCGCTGTCTCGCGCCGGCGGGCCTCGTCGGCGTCGGGACGGAATTGCGCAACTTGCTCGATGATCGGGTGCCCGACGTAGCTGCAAGGCGGACCGCCGAGTTTGCGATGCACGTCAGGCTCGAATGGCAGCAGCGCCAGGATGTGGTCGATGTAGCGCCGCATCGATTTGGCACGCGACGGCCGCCACGCCCAGACCGACGGCGAGACGTAGTCGATGATCTTGAGCGCGGGATCGGCGCGCCGGGCGTAGGCCGCGACCCACATCGAGTAGCCCGGACTATCGATCACGACGAGCGCATGAGGACGTTGCTCGCGTAGCGCGCGCAACGTCTGGCGCAGGTGCCCGATGAGGGCGGGCAGCCGCCGCGGAATCTGCGATACGCCCACGATGGAAAAATCGTTAGTCGAATGCAGGCTGGTGAGACCTTCGGCAGCCATGCGGCGGCCGCCGACGCCGGAGAATTGTACGCCCGGCCCGAGCAGCTGCCGCAATGCGCGCATCAGCGCGGCGCCGAGCTGGTCGCCGGATTCCTCAACGGCGACCAGGAATATCTTGGTGGCGGCAGGCGTCACGGCGGTCATCAAGCCGGTTCATCGGCCGGAACGCCGATGACGAAAACGCCGGCATTGTCGGCGACTGCCGCGATGCGGTCCGGCTCCGCTACGATGGTGCTGCCGGCCACTACGGCGATCCCGGCGAGACCAGCACGGGCCACGCCTTCGACAGTGCGCGGGCCGACCGAAGGCAGGTCGATGCGCCGGTCCTGCATCGGCTTCGGTGCCTTGACCAGCACGCCGCCGCCTTGCCGGGCCCGGATGCTCCCCTTGCCGCGCAGCTCGGCCAGCCGCTCCAGCATCAAATCGGTGCCGTCCGCCGCCTCTATCGCCAGCACGCGGTTGTCGGAAATGACCGCGGCCTGGCCGACGTCGAACGGCCCGGTCGCGTGCAGCAGCGCAAGCCCGCGCTGGATGTCGAGCCGATCGATTTCGCTTGGCTGACGGCTGCCCAATGCGCCGTGCGGCATCAGGATCTCCGGCGCCACCTCGTGGGCGCCGAGCACGCGGAAGCCCTGCTCCTCGAACAGCTTCGCGACGTTCGACAACAGGTGATCGTCGCCATTCCGGAACATCCGGATCACGCGGGGCAGCATTCGCAGCGTGAAAAAATCGAACCGCAAGTCGCGGACATGTGGCCGCACCACGCTGCCGATCATCACGATGTCGCGGCAGCCTTCGGCCTTGGCATGGCGGCAGGCGCGACCGAACTGTCCAAGCCCGATCCAACGATGCGGAAAGGCCGCCACCGCGGCCGGGTCGGCCGAGCCGCGCAACGCCAGCAGCGCCACGCGACGGCCCTGGCGCTGCGCCGCGCGGGCAATCTCGATCGGCAAGCTGCCGCCGCCGCAGACCACCGCCAGCGGGCCGGCGTCCGATACCGCGGTTGGGGCGTTGGCGCTCATATCTCGTCGCTTGCGCCGGCCTTTGCCACCGCCGCCATCATCAACTGGCGCGACCGTTTGGCGCGGATGAAATCCAGTATCTTTCCAACCACCGGATCGCCGGCAAATTTCGCTTCGGCAGTCATGGCGCGCTCGGCGAATGTTCCCGGACCATGGAACAGCAGCCGGTAAGCGCTGCGAATGCGGTGCATGTCTTCTCGTGAGTAGCCGCGCCTTTTCAGACCCACCATGTTCAAGCCGGCAAGATAGGCCGGGATCGCACCCTTTGCGAAGCCGAACGGGATGACGTCGGTGGTCACACCGGTGATCCCGCCGATCATGGCGCCCTCGCCGACCCTGTTGTACTGATGCACCGCGCACTGCCCGCCAAGGAATACGTAATCGTCGAGGATCACGTGGCCGCCGAGCGCCACGTTGTTGGCGAATGTGACGTTGTTGCCGACGACGCAGTCGTGGGCGATATGGGAGCTCGCCATCATGAAACAGCCATTGCCGACGGTGGTGATGCCGCCGCCTTGCACCGTTCCAAGACTGACCGTCACGCCTTCGCGGAACTGGCAGTCGTTGCCGATCACCAGCTTGGTCGGCTCGCCGCGATATCCGGTCGACTGCGGCGCCGTACCGAGCGATACGAATGGATAGACCGTGGCGCGTTCGCCGAGCACGGTATCGCCGGCGATCGATACGTGGGATTGCAGGCGAACGCCCGATTTCAATTCGACCCGCGGACCGACAACGCAGTACGGGCCGATCTCGACATCGTCGGCGATCCGCGCACCGTCGGCCACGCGCGCTGTAGGGTCAATGCGCGGCACGCTCAGGCCTCGGCGATCATGGCGCCGAGCTCCGCCTCGGCGACGACCTCGCCGCCGACCTTCGCTTCGCCGCGGTACCACCACATGTTTCGCCGGCGCGAGAGCCGGTCCAGGTGATACTCCAGCACGTCGCCCGGCACCACCGGCTTGCGAAACTTCGCTTTGTCGATGGTGAGAAAGTACACGAGCTTCGGGCTGGCCTGGCCGAGCGCCTTGATGGCGAGAATGCCTCCGGTCTGCGCCAAGCCCTCCAGCACAAGCACGCCCGGCATGACCGGATTGTTGGGAAAATGGCCCATGAAGTGCGGCTCGTTGATGGTCACGTTCTTGATGCCGATGCCATGCTCGTCGCCGCGGATATCGGTGATGCGGTCGACCAGCAGGAACGGATAGCGATGCGGAAGCACCGCCAGGATTTCCTTGATGCCCAGGACGCCGAGCGTCTCGCCGGTCATGACTCGCCCCTGTCCGACCCCCGGGTGTGACCGGCCCGGAGCAGCCGTCGCAGCAGCGCCACGCCTCGCATCCATTCACGGGCCGTCGTCGCGGGATAGCCGCCCCAGCGTTCGCCCGCTTCGATGTTGTGCATGACGCCGCTCCCCGCCGTAACGCTCGCGCCCTCGCCGATGGTGACGTGATCCGCGATCCCCACCTTGCCGCCGAGCACGGCGTAGTCCCCGATGGTCACGCTGCCGGAAATCCCGACGTGGCCCGCCAGAATGCAATGCCGGCCGATCGTCACGTTATGGCCGATCTGCACCAGATTGTCGATCTTGCTGCCTTCGCCGATCACGGTGTCGCGGATGCCACCGCGATCGATGGTGGTGTTGGTGCCGATCTCGACGTCGTCTTGCACGATGACGCGTCCGACATGCGGACTCTTCTCCAAGCCCTTCGGGCCCGGGACGTAACCGTAGCCGTCATGTCCGATCCGTGTACCGGAGTGGATGATGACGCGATCTCCGATCAGCGCGTTGATGATAGCAGCGCCGGCGCCGATGGCGCAGTCGCGGCCAATGCGCACGTCCGGCCCGATCACGGCCCCCGCGGCGATCACTGTCCGCGCTCCGATCTCGGCGCGCGGACCGATCACTGCGCCGGGATCGATCGTCACGCCATTCTCCAGCCGGGCGGCGGAATGCACGTGCGCGCCGCTTGCAACGCCGGTTGCTTCGAACAACGAAGACGGCCGCATCGAACTTGGGAACAGCGAGCGAGTGACGACGATGAACGCGCGGTAGGGCTCGGCGCAATGCAGCGCCAGGATGCGGGGCGGGACATGGACGGACAACCCCTCGCTGGTCAGGCAGATTTCGGCCTGCGTCGTGGCCAGGCCGGAGGCAAATTTCGCCCTGTCGAGGAAGATCAGATCGTCCGGGCCGGCGCGGTCAGGTGGCGCCACACCGGTGATACTGCGGTCGAGCGGCGCGCCGTTGCGTGGCACCGCACCCGTCAGCGCGATGATCTCGCCAACGGTCAGGCCGGCGCTGTGCTTGAAGAACATCGGCTCGGCCATGCCACCAGCGCCGTATCGGAGATGCGGCTAGAGTCCGGTTCAGCTATGCTGAATCAGACTTGTCGCTTACTTTCTTGTTTGAGCATGATCTTTTCCGACCTGCTTTCGCCCGCCGAAGCATTAGCCCAAAATGATGTTTCGTGCCAAGGCTTCGCGCAGGCGGGAAACCGGTTCCCACTTTTCGGGATGCTCTAGAACTTGGTTCCGCCGCCGAACCGGAACCGTTGAATTCTGTCCTGATCTTCTTTCAGGAGGGGGATTGCGTAGTCGAAGCGCAGCGGCCCGAACGGCGAGTTCCAGATCAAACCCGCGCCCACGGAGGCGCGCACCTGCATGCTCTGATCTAGCGGACAGGTGGCGCCAAAGCAGCTTGAAACCGTTTCGCCGGTCACAGCCCAGGTTTGCGGGCCCTTGTAGTCCCAGAGCGAGCCGGCATCCGCGAACGCGGCAACCTTCAGGCCCACATCCCGAGGAATATAGGGAATTGGCGATTGTGCTTCGACGCTGGCGCCCCAGTACATCGAGCCGCCCAGTGCATCCTGCGACGGCGACGCCAAGTCGCGCGGGCCGATGCCGGCCGGCGCGAAGCCGCGCACGAGATTCGGCCCCATCTGGAAGTGATCCAGCATGCGGAGGTCCTTGCCACCCCAACTGGCGATGTGGCCGCCCTGAACACTGACCACCGCCACGACGTCGGCGAACATCTCGTAGTAGCTGCGCAGGCTGCCCGTCGAACGGATGAAGTTGATGTCGCCGCCAATTCCCGCGAAGTCCTGCTTGAACTCCAGGACGATGCCGCTGGTCGGTGCCCTGTTGTTGTCGAGGGTGTTGTAGACGGCGGTATAGCCGAGCATCGACACGACAACCGGACCCGCGGCCAATTCCTTACGGACAGCAAGGCTGGATTCGCCGTTCAGGTAGCATCCGCCGAATGGCCGCGCCGCTTCGTTGGCCTGGGTCACGCCCGATCCGCCATTGATGATGGCGTTGGGCGAATAGATGCAGTCGTTCAAGTAGATCGGCAGCGAGATTTCCTGCTGATAGACGTTGTAGCGCGCCATGAACGACGTTTCTTCGGTCAGAAGGAAGCCGACACGCGTTCCCGCTCCGATGGTCTTGTTGTCATAGGAGTAATACGACGAGGCCAAGGTCTGCCTGGCAAACACGTCGATGCCCACAAGCATGCGGTTGCCGAGGAAGTACGGCTCCGCATAGGAAAGCTCAAAGCCCCGGGCGCGCTGGCCATATTGTACCGACGCCTTGGCGTACTGGCCGTGGCCCAGCAGGTTGCGTTCGGCGACGCTGACTTCGGCGAGCCAGCCGTCGGCGGTCGAATAGCCGCCAGTAATCGAGAATTCGCCCGTGGCCTGCTCTTCGACATCGACGTTGATGACGATGCGGTCGGACGCGGAGCCCGGCTCGTTCGAGAACTTGACCACCTTGAAGTAGTTCAGGTTCTTCAGCCGCCGTTCCGCGCGGTCGATCAGCGCGCGGTTGTAGGCGTCGCCCTCGGCGATATCGAACTCGCGGCGGATGACATAATCGCGTGTCCGGCTGTTGCCGCGGATGTTGATGCGCTCGATGTAGACGCGCGGTCCCTCGTCGATCACGAAGGCAATGTTGATTCTTGCATTCTCCGTGTCGCGGTCGCCGCGCGGGCGAACGACCGCGAACGGATAGCCGCGGCGCGCCACTTCGATGGCGAGGTTCTCGACCGACTTCTCCGTCGCCTCGGCGTTGTAGACGGCGCCCGGCGCCGCGCGCACGCGCCCGTAAAGCGAGTTGGCTTCGACGGCGGGAACGTGGGAGATGATCTCGACCTTGCCGTAGCGGTAACGCCTGCCTTCGTCGATGGTGAAGGTGACGGTGAAGCCCTTCTGCGCTGGATCGTAGACCGCGACGGCGGACACGATGCGCACATCCGCGTAGCCCTTCTTCAGATAGAAGCGGCGCAGCAGATCGCGGTCGGCCTCGATGCGGTCGGGATCGTAGATGTCCTGGGTCTGCAGGAACCCGATCAGCGGAATGGTCTCGGACGTTTTGATTTCGTCCTTCAGGCGGGTGTCGGAGTACGAGTTGTTGCCGACGAAGAAGAGCTTGCGGACGCCCGTCTTGCCGCCCTCTTTGATCTCGAACACCAGGTCGACGCGGTTGTTCGGCAGTTCGATGATCTTCGGACTGACGGTGACATCGAAGCGGCCGTTGCGCCGGTAGATTTCGATGAGGCGCTGCACGTCGGCTTGCACCGCCGGCCGCGACAGCGCGCCGCGCGGCTTGGTCTGCAGCTCGAGCAGGAGCTGTTCGTCCTTGAGCTTGAGGTTGCCCTCAAACGCGACGCGATTGATGACCGGATTCTCGACGACGGTCACGACGATCCGGTTGCCCGACGGCGTGATGCGCACGTCCTGGAAGAGGCCGGTACCGTAGAGCGCCTTGAGGGCTTCGTCGATCGCCGCGTTGTCGAGGCGGCCGCCCGGGCTGATGCGGAAATAGGAGCGGATGGTTTCGGCTTCGACGCGGCGGTTACCCTGCACAACGATCTGTTCAGAACCCTGCGCCCAGGCAGAATCCGCCGTGGCGACGGCAGAGATCGCAATACCGAAAACACATCCGCCAAGGACCAGGCCAGCCAGCCATAGTCCCCTGAACAGCCGCAACCACAACATCATGCGCAACGCGCCCTTTTTCGACCCTTTTATACGTCACACGGCGTTATCGCGAGGTATCCCCACCCCGCTTGTACAGGCTTTTTGGGCCTCCGCAACACAACCAGGCCGCTCAAAACGTTCGTTAACCGCAGAAAATTCATTGGTTCCGGAATCCTTTAGGATGTGGCGAGGTGGATAATGTCGTTGAAGGTTGCAAAAATCATCAACATCAATACCAGGGCGAGCCCGATGCGGAATCCGATCTCCTGGGCGCGTTCGGACAGGGGGCGGCCGCGTGCCGCTTCGATCCCGTAGAACAGAAGGTGGCCGCCATCCAGCAGCGGCACCGGGAACAGGTTCAGGAGGCCGATCGACACCGACAGCATGGCGGTCAGATGCATGAGGGCCGCAAAGCTGATACTGGCCACCTGCCCCGAGATCTGGGCGATCCGGATCGGCCCGCCGAGCTGGTCGGCGCACTCCCGGCCGGCAAAGATGCCGGTCAAGTAGGAGAACGTGCGGTCGATGATGAACCAGGTTTCCGCCGCGCCTAGCGCGACCGCGGTGAACGGATCGACCTTTTCGGTCTGCACGTCCGCCGGGGTCATCGAGCGGCTGACGCCGAGGATCGCCTGGCAGTACTTGTTGCCGAAGCCGTCCTTACCCTGCTTGAGGGCGGGAGTCGCGCGCAGCGCTACCGGAGCGCCGCCGCGGTCGATCTTGAACTCAAGGGTGCGCCCGGCGTTGGCTCCGACGATGCGCTGCATGTCGGAGAAGCTGCTGACACGGCGTCCGTCGATCGCCGTGACCACGTCGCCGGGCTGGAAGCCCGCCTCGGCGGCCGCGGAGCCGGCCTGCACGGTATCGACCCGCGCGGATGACGATTGCCGGCCGTAGATCGTGAACACGGCCGCGAAAATAACGATCGCCAGGATGAAGTTTGCGATGGGTCCCGCCGCGACGATTGCGGCGCGCTGTCCGACCGTCTTGTGAAAGAAGCTGTGCTGGCGTTCTTCGGCGGTCATCCCGGCCACGGCGGTGGGGTCGGGCACGCTGGCCGCGTTTTCATCCCCAAAGAATTTTACGTAGCCGCCCAGCGGAATGGCGGCGAGCTTCCAGCGGGTTCCGTGGCGGTCAGTGAAGCCCAGCAATTCCGGGCCAAAACCGACCGAAAAGGTCACGACCCGCACGCCATTCCAGCGTGCGATCAGGAAATGGCCGAGTTCGTGGAAGAAAACCACAATGGTGAGGACGAACAGGAACGGAATGAGATAGCCGGTGACGCCTCCCGCGAGCGCGCCGAGGCTATCCAACACATTGAAATTCATAGCAATTCGTCCCCACGCGATCGCCCGCCGGATCAAAGGCCGGTTTGCCGGCCTTTCTATGATGCCTTTGCGGCGATTTCACGCAAACCGTCTTGCGCCAGCGACCTTGCCATAAGGTCAACGCCGACCGCTTCCTCGATATTTTGCGGCTCCTTGACGGCCCCGCGCCGCTCGGCGGCATCCAAAGTCGCCGACACCAAATCGGCGATGCCGGTAAACCCGAGCCGGTCATGCAGGAACGCATCGACCGCGACTTCGTTGGCGGCGTTAAGGATCGTGGGAGCGGCGCCGCCGATCTCCAAGGCCCGCATTGCCAGCGCGAGAGCCGGAAACCGGACCGGATCGGGTTTCTCGAAAGTGAGTGTCGCCAGTTGGGCCAGGTCGAGCCGCGCCGCCGGCCCCTCGATGCGCTCGGGCCAGGCCAGGCAATACGCGATCGGGATGCGCATGTCGTGCGAGCCGAGCTGCGCGATCAGCGAGCCATCGATGTATTCCACCAGGCCGTGAATGATGGACTGCGGGTGCACCAGCACGTCGAGCTTGTCCGGCCCGACCTCGAACAGATGATGCGCCTCGATCAGCTCGAGGCCCTTGTTCATCATGGTCGCTGAATCGATGGTGATCTTGGCGCCCATCGACCAGTTCGGATGTTTCAGCGCCTGTTCGCGTGTCGCTGCGCGCATCTTTTCGATCGGCCAGGTGCGGAACGGACCGCCGGAGGCCGTGAGAATGATGCGGCGCACGTCCTCGGCGCGTCCGGCTTTTAGCGCCTGGTAGATGGCATTGTGCTCGGAATCGACCGGCAGGATTCGAGCGCCCGCCTTCGCCGCCGCGCGCATGAACAGATCGCCGGCGCAAACCAGGCACTCCTTGTTGGCGAGCGCCACGGTCGCGCCGCGGTTTGCGGCGGCGAGTGCCGACTTCAGACCGGCGGAGCCCACGATGGCCGCAAGCACCCACTCGGCGGGCCGCTCGGCGGCCTCGACCAGCGCGCCATCGCCGGCACCTGCTTCGATGGTGGTACCGGCCAGCGCCGCCTTGAGATCCTTGAAGGCGGCGGGATCGGAAACCACTGCGAAGCGCGCGTCGAGTTCGCGGGCGAGCTTCGCCAGCGCGGCCGCATTGCTGTGGGCGCTGACCGCTTCAACCCGGTAGCGGTGCGGGTTGCGCTTGATCAGATCGATGGTGCTGGTGCCGATCGAGCCGGTCGCGCCAAGCAGCGTAACGCTACGCGCATCTGTCATTCGTCACCAAACCAGCAGGCCCTGCGCGGGCGTTTCCAGCCCTGCGCGGGCAATCCCGATCACCGCTGCAACCGACGCCGCGATTACGAAGCCGTCCACCCGGTCCATCACGCCGCCGTGGCCAGGAATGAGATTGCTGGCGTCCTTGGTATCGAACCGCCGCTTGATCGCGGATTCGAGCAGGTCGCCGGCTTGCGATGCAACCGACAGCGCCAGGGCCAGCATGCCGACCGCAGCGAGATTGCCGATGCCGGCGTACGCCGCCACGGCGATGCCGCCGGCGATGCCGCCCAGCGTCCCGCCGATCGCACCCGACCATGTCTTCTTGGGGCTCACGGCGGGCATCAGCTTCGGGCCGCCCAGCGCGCGGCCGCAGAAAAAGGCGACGATGTCGGTGAGCCAGACCACCGCAAACAAAAACATCACGGCCGCGAAACCGTATGACGCGTCCTGCCGCAGCAGCACCGGCGCGATCAGCAGCGCGCCGGCGTAGAGCACGCCGCCGACGCACCAGGGGCGATGTGGCTTCGACGCCAGCGTGACGACGCCGAGCGTGCTGAGCAGCACGAGTGCGATGGGCGTCAGCGTCCGCCCCAGCATCAGCAGCAGCGCCGCGCCGACGATCGCAACCGAACCGATCGTCAGCACCGGCCGCTTGTCGTGTGCGCAGACGAGCGTGTCCCATTCCCAGATCACGCAAATGGCGACCAGCATCCAGAACGTGGCGAATACGACCCCGCCGAAATAGGCAGCGCCGACCGCGAGCGGCACCATCACCAGCGAGGACGCCACGCGGATCGCGACGTTGCTGCGCCCCACCAGCAGCGGCGCCTGGGACGGTTCGGCTGGATCCATGCCCGTCACAACTACGACCCCGCGCGCGCGGCGAGACCACCGAACCGCCGCTCACGCCGGCAGTACTCGGCTATCGCGCCTTCCAGCACGGAGCGGTCGAACTCCGGCCAGTAGATCGGGACGAAAACCAGCTCGCTGTAGGCCATTTGCCAAAGCAGGAAGTTTGACAGCCGCTGCTCGCCGCTGGTGCGGATTAGCAAGTCCGGATCGGGCATGTCGGCGGTGTCGAGGTGCTGGGTGAGCAGTTCTGCGGTCACGTCTCCGGGCCGCATGGTGCCGGCCGCGATTTCGGTTGCGATGCGCCGCGCCGCGCGCGCGATTTCCTGCCGCGCGCCATAGTTGAAAGCAACGACGAGCGTGAGCTGGTCATTGTCCTTCGTGAGCTGCTCGGCCTCCTCCAGGAGACGCCGGATATCGGGATCGAGATCGTCGCGCTCGCCGATTATACGCACGCGCACGCGATTTTGGTGAAGCTCCGCCAGATCGTTGCGAATGAAGCGGCGCAACAGGCCCATCAGGTCGCGGATCTCGGCGGCCGGCCGCGACCAGTTCTCCGAGCTGAAGGAAAAGATGGTGAGATACGAGATGCCCATTTCGCCCGCGGCCCGCACCGTCCGGCGCAGCGCCTCGACGCCGCGGCGATGGCCTTCCGAGCGCGGCAGGCCACGCTCAGCCGCCCAGCGCCCGTTGCCATCCATGATGATGGCGACATGACGCGGCACGTCATAGGGCTCGGTCGGAGCGGTCAGCGGTACGTTGGCCTGCGACATCGTTATACCGTCATGATTTCCTTTTCTTTGGCGGCCAGCATCTGATTGATGTCGGCGATCGCCTGGTCGGTCGCTTTCTGCACGTCCGTGTCGAAGCGCTTGTGCTCGTCCTGACTGATCTTGTGGTCTTTCTCCATCTTCTTGAGCACGTCCATGCCGTCGCGTCGGACATTCCGGACCGCGATACGCGCGGTCTCCGCGTATTTGTGTCCGATCTTAACCAGTTCCTTGCGGCGCTCCTCATTCAACTCTGGAATACGCAGGTGGATCACCTGACCTTCCGATGATGGAGTGAGGCCGAGGTTGGCAGCCAGGATCGCCTTTTCGACCGCCGCGACCATCGAGCGGTCCCAAACCTGAACGCTGATCATCCGCGGCTGCGGCACGCTGACGGTGGCCAGCTGGTTCAGCGCCATGTTCTGTCCGTAAGCGTCGACGTGGATCGGATCGAGCAGATGCGCCGAAGCGCGGCCGGTGCGAAGCGCGGCGAGCTCCTGCTTGAGGACGCTCACCGCGGCCTGCATACGGCGTTTGAGATCGTTCTGGTCGTAAGTGTCGGATGTCATGAACCCTCCTCGCGGCCGGAGCAGGCCGCTCCTCACATCCGCTTTGGCCCCTGTTCGGGCTATCCAGCCCGCACGAGAGTCGCTCGCGCCTTGCCGCGCAGCACCGCCGCGATGGCGCCCGGCGGCTTGATCGAAAACACGATGATAGGCGTACTGTTTTCGCGGGCAAGCGCGAATGCGGTGGCATCCATCACCTTGAGGTCGCGATCGATCGCTTCCTTGTGGGTGAGTGTCTCGTAGCGTTTGGCCTTGGGGTCCTTCTTGGGGTCGGCGCTGTAGACGCCGTCCACATTGGTGGCCTTCAGAACGGCGTCACAGCCCATTTCGGCGGCGCGCAGCACCGCCGTGGTGTCGGTGGTGAAGAACGGATTGCCGGTCCCGCCGGCGAACACCACGACGCGGCTCTCGTCGAGATGGCGCATCGCACGTTGCCGCTCGTAGACTTCGCAGACCTGCGGCATCGCCAGGGCGGACATGGTGCGGGCGCCAACGCCGAGCCGCTCGATGGCCGCCTCCAGCACCATCGCGTTCATCACGGTCGCAAGCATGCCCATCGCGTCGGCGGTCGGGCGCGACAGACCTTTGCCGGTCACCTGCACGCCGCGAAGAATGTTGCCGCCGCCCACCACCACGCCGAGCGTGACGCCGAGCGCGCGCGCCGCGACGAGATCCTTGGCGATGCGGTCGATGGTTGGCTGGTGGATGCCGGAGCCGCCGGGACCAGCCAGCGCCTCACCCGATACCTTGACGATCACGCGGCGGTAGGTCGAACGGCTCTTGTCGGACTTGGCCATCCTGCTCCTCCCCCGTGCGCGGCTGCGCCTCCGTCAGTTCGGTTTGGCTGCCGCCGCGACCTCGGCCGCGAAATCGCTTTCCTGCCGCTCGATGCCCTCGCCGAGCACGAAGCGCAGGAACCCTACGACCTTGATCGGACCGTCGACCTTGCCTTCGGCTTCCTTCAGCGCCTGGCTGACGCTCTTCTTATCGTCGTGAACATAGGCCTGCTCGAGCAGCGTGACCTCTTTGTAGTAGGTCTTCAGGCCCGACTCGACGATCTTCTCAATCACGTTCGCCGGCTTGCCCTGCTGCTTGAACTTCTCGGCCAGCACGTCCTTCTCGCGCTGCACGGTCGCGGCCGATAAACCGGCGGCGTCGATCGTCTGCGGGTTCGACGCCGCGATGTGCATCGCCACCATGCGGCCGAGCGCAGTGAGTTCGTCGGTCTTGCCGGTTGATTCCAGAGCCACCAGCACACCGATCTTGCCGAGGCCTTCGGACACCGAGCTGTGCACGTAGCTGCCGATCGCGCCCTTGCCGACCGAAAGCTCGCCGGCGCGGCGCAGCGTCATGTTCTCGCCAATCTTGGCGATCGTGTCGGACAATGAGTCCGCGATTGTCAGCGAGCCGGCTTTGGCCGCCTTGATCTTCTCGACGTCGGTGCCGACATCGTGCGCCACGTTGGCGATCATCTTGACCAGGCCCTGGAACAGGTCGTTGCGCGCGACGAAGTCGGTTTCCGAATTGACCTCGACCACAACGCCCTTGGTGCCTTTCACCGACACGCCGATCAGGCCCTCGGCCGCGACGCGGCTGGCTTTCTTGGCGGCCTTGGCGAGACCCTTCTTGCGCAGCAGATCGACGGCGGCGTTCATGTCGCCGCCGGTCTCGCCGAGCGCGCCCTTGCAGTCCATCATGCCCGCGCCGGTTTGCTCGCGCAGGTCCTTGATCATTTGAGGAGTTACGTTTGCCATCATCAAATCCATTTCGGCGGCAAGACGCGGCGCGGGACGAAACCCGCGCGCGGCTTACTCGGCCGTCAATTCCTTGGCCTTGGTGACCCAGCCCTGAACGCGGCCGGGCAACCCAACCTCTTCGCCGACGTTGTGCGCCGCCTCGGGGCTGAATTCGGCAATCTGCGAGTAGTGGAAAATGCCGAGGTCCTGGAGCTGCTTCTCGATCGCCGGCGAGACGCCGGGCAGCTTCTTGAGATCGTCCGCGACGCCGCGCGGGCCGGGCAGCGGCTCGAAGCCGAGGCTCTTCTCCGCGGGCTTCGGCAAATCCTCGACCACCGGCCGCTCCTGCGCGCCGAGGTCGATGCCCGCACCGCCCTGCGCGCGCGAAATGCCGTCGATCGCCGCCTTCGCGATCAGATCGCAGTAAAGCGTGACGGCGCGGCTCGCGTCGTCATTGCCCGGCACCACGAAGGTGATGCCGTCCGGATCGCAGTTGGTGTCGACCACGGCAGCGACCGGGATGTTGAGCCGCCGCGCTTCCTTGATCGCGATGTCTTCCTTGTTGGTGTCGATCACGAACAGGAGATCGGGTAGCCCGCCCATGTCCTTGATGCCGCCGAGCGAGCGGTCGAGCTTGTCGCGTTCGCGCTGCAGGTCGAGGCGTTCTTTCTTGGTGTAGCCGCCGGCCTCGTTGGAGGCGAGTAGCTCCTCAAGCTTGCGCAGGCGCGATATCGAACCGGAAATCGTCTTCCAGTTGGTCAGCGTGCCGCCGAGCCAGCGCGAGTTGACGTAATACTGCGCGCACTTCTTGGCGGCTTCCGCGATTGCGTCCTGTGCCTGGCGCTTGGTGCCGACGAACAGGATGCGTCCGCCCTTGGCGACCGTATCGCTCACGGCCCCCAGCGCCTTGTGCAGCATCGGAACGCTCTGCGCGAGGTCGATGATATGGATGTTGTTGCGGGTGCCGAAGATGTATTCACCCATCTTCGGGTTCCAGCGATGGGCCTGATGGCCAAAGTGCACGCCAGCTTCCAAAAGCTGGCGCATGCTGTAGTCGGGCAGCGCCATTGTCATTCTCCGGTTGGTCCGCCGCGGGCCCGTGAGCTCCTCCCGGTATGAGAGGCGCCACCGGACGGCCAAAGGCCAAGGTCCGCGTGTGAGATGGCGTGCATATAGCGGCGGGTGGGTGCGGACGCAAGAAAAACGGCGGATTCGGCCTACTTTTCCGGCTTGCCAGGCACGGAAGGCTGTAAATCCCCGGCTTCCCTGCCATCCGGACGGATCAGGATACCCACCAGATCGTTCAGGGCCGGCCGCGGCAGCTCGGCGAACGGCAGGGGCCGGGTCATGTCGATCGCCAGGATGCCGAGCCGGGCGGTCAGGATGCCGTTGAGCATCCCCTCGCCCAGCCGGGCCGACAGCCGCGCCGCGACCCCATGCCCGATGATCTGCTGAAGCAGGCTGTCGGTGACGGCGACGCCGCCGGTCATGGCGAGGTGGGAGATCACCTGCCGGAACAGCCGCAACACGCCGATGGTGCCGGGCCGCCCGCCATAGAGCACCGCAAGCTTACGGATCAACGCGAGCGCATTGATCAGCACGAACAGCATGTCGACCGCCGCCCTCGGGCTGATCGCAGTGACGAGCGAGACGCGCTTCGCGGCAGCCAGCACCAGGCGTCGCGCCTCTGCGTCGAGCGGCTCCATCAGCTCCCGTTCGGCGAGCCGGACGCGATCGCGGCCGTCAATGATGTCGGATAAATGCGTTTCGAGGCGATTCCGCGCGCGGGCGAGCTGCGGCATGCGCCGCGTCAACGACAACAGGTCGGTGACGAGAGCACGGCCCTGCTCGCGATCGTCGCTCTCGATCGTCTTCAAGGCGCGATGGCGCAGCAACTCGATGGTGCCGAGTCGGGTCAGTCCGAACACTTCGCGTCCCACCAGAGCCAGCAGCGCAACGCCTGCGATGGCCGCAAAACCGAGGCCGATCGCGCCCAGCGCCGGCGTGCGCGCGAACAGTTCCTCGACGAAGTTGGTGACCGCGATGCCGAGCGCAAGCAGCACGAGCCCCGTGCACGCCGACCAGAACAGCGTGGCCCAGCGCCAACGCCGCGAGCGGTTGGAAATTGCATCGGCGATCCGGCTGTCCAGCGCGACCAGTGCTTGCTCGGATTCAGGCGCTACAATTTGCGGCTCGGCAATGACGACGCGCGGATCGTCGACGCGGAACGCTGCCGGTCTGCGGAACAACTCGGTCATTGCAATCGATCTCCGAACAGGAATTGCATCGCGCGGTCGAGGCGAATGTGGGGCAACGCCGGCAGGCCATCCGCGACCTGCTCGAGCTGCGGCGGACGGAAGCGCACGAAGCGGAAGTCGGTGTCCTTGCCGCAGCTCGCCGTCAGGCCGCGAAAGGCATGCGAACCGGGCTCGAACAGCGCGCCGGCATTGGCCGGCAGATCGCCCGGGAAAACCGCGATCTCGCTCCGGCCGTCGAATTTCTCGCCGGCGGCGGCCGGTTCATCGAGCGTCGGCAGCCCGATGATCGTCGGCAAGGTGCCGCCCTCGCCGCGCACGTGACCCTCGCGGGTCGCCCGCACCGCGGCAAGCGCGATGACGTCGACCTCGGCGCCCTCGAAGCCGGCCTGCGCGATTGCCCCCGCGATCATCTCCGCCAGGATCGCCTCAAGCCGGTCATGCGCCGAATGGTGCAGGTGATCGGCCTTGGTTGCCGCGAACAGGATCTTGCTGGCGCGCGGACGGAATAGCGCGCTGAACATGCCGCCGCGCCCGATCCGGAAGCAGTCCAGGATCGACACCAGCGCGCCCTGCAGGTCGCGCACTGCGTCGGGTCCGGCGTTAAGCGCGGCGAGTGTGTCGACCAGCACGATCTGCCGGTCCAGCCGAGCGAAGTGCTCGCGGAAGAACGGCTGCACCGCCACCTCGCGGTAGGAATCGTAACGCCGCCGCATCATCGCTGCCAGCGAACCGTAGGGCGGCTCGGCGCCTTCCGGAATCTCCAGCGGCGCGAACGTCAGCGCCGGTGAACCGGCGAGATCACCCGGCATCAGGAAGCGGCCGGGCGGCAGCAGGCTCATGGCATAGCGTTCGTCGCGGCAGGTTTGTAGATACGCGGTGAACAGGCGCGCTGCTTCGATGGCGATGCTTTCATCGGCCGGCGCGAGCGGATCAATCGAAGCAAGGTGCGAGAGCCAAGCCGCTGCCAATCCCCCGCGCGCACCCTGCCTTGCCTGTGCGACGCTCTCCACCGACCACTGCTCGTAACTCTTGCCGAGCAGTGGCAGGTCGAGCAGCCACTCGCCGGGATAATCGACGATGTCGAGGGTGAGCATGCGCATCGCACCGTTCTCGGACTGGTAGTCGATCAGCAGGCGAAGCTCGCTGATCTGCCTGGTCGATTCCGGCCAGCGCCGTTCGTCTACCAGCGCGCGGGCGTGGCTCTCGTAGTCGAAGCGCGGCACCGCGTCATGCGGCTGCGGTGCGAGCCGTACGCCGGCGATGCGCCCGCTCGCCAGGGGCTCGAACACCGGGAAGCGCCCGCCCCGCATCAGGCCATGCACCAGCGCGGTGATGAACACCGTCTTGCCGGCGCGGGAGAGCCCGGTGATGCCGAGCCGCACCGTCGGATTGAACAAGCCTTCCCCGAACTCGGCCAACGCACGGGCGGCGAGACGGGTCTGTTCGACGATCTGGGAGATCAGGGTCACGGCTTGCGGGATGTGGCCCCGCCCGATCGGCGGCGCAAGTGGCGGGTCAGGTCACCGCGGCGGCGTCGCGCAGGCTGTCGAACAGCGCGGCGCGGCGCATATAGGCGCGCGCGGCGTCCCTGTTGTCGGCTGTGCGCCGCAGTTCGTCGAAATTGGCCTTGCGCACGGCCGGGTCGCGCTCCTCCATCAGCCGCTTGTTGGCGATGGTCTGGGCCTGCACGTATTTCACCGCGGCGTGGCGGCGCTGGCGGCTGTAGAGGTCGAGCAACTCCTCGCCCGCCTCGCCATGGATCACCTTGGCGAGCTTGCCGGCGAGATTGATGCCGTCATGCATGCCCCCATTCATGCCCATCCCGCCAATCGGATTGTTGACGTGTGCGCTGTCGCCCGCGAGCAGGATGCGGCTCTTTCGGAACGTCGCGGCGACGCGCTGGTGCACGCCGTAGAGGTTGACGTATTCGATCTCGTAGCGCCCGGACTTGGGAAAGAATTTCTGCAATCGCTCCTCAAGCCGCTCCGGCGACAGCGCCGTGGTCTCGTCCTCGTCGTCGGGAATCGGGAAGATGGCGCGCCACAGTCCGCCTGGGCTCTCGCCGCGCACCTTGAACAGGTTGCACCACTCGCGCGGGTCGGAGAAGTAATTGCGGAAGCAAAGATCGGGGTTGACCGTCTCGAACTTGAAGGTCGTCGCGATCTTGATGAATTTCTCCGGATAGGTGAACCCTTCGAACTCGATGTCGGCGAGCTTGCGCACGGTGCTGCGCCCGCCGTCGCAGCCGATCACGTAGTCGGCGCGTATCGTTTCGACGCCGGCCGGCGATGTGACCTCGACGCCGATGTGATCCGCATGCTGCGTCAGCCCAGCGACGTTGTGCGAAAACCGCACGTCAAAATCGCCGGCGTTGGCATACTCGGCGGCGATCGATGCCGTGAGCTTGTACTGCTCGTACTGCAGCACGAACGGAAACTTGATCTCGTCCTTCAAGAGATCGAGGTCGAACTCCGCGACCACCGAGCCGCTCGGGCGGTCATGGAAGCGATAGGTGTTGGACTTTAGGCCAAGCGGCAGGATTTTCTCGAACACGCCGAGTTCGTCGAGCATCTCAAGGCTCGGCGGATGAATTGTCGCCGCGCGCTGATCCTTGACCGGCGCCGGCTCGGTCTCGAACACGGTGACCGGAATGCCTCGCCGATTGAGGGCAAGCGCGCTGACCATGCCGACCGGTCCTGCGCCGACCACGACAACGCGCGCGTTACGCTTCGATGACATCATGCCGAAGTTCAGCCAGCCTGCGGGTCAGGCCGCGTCCTGCGCCTTGGCCGGCACCACGTCCTTTACGGCGCCCTTCCAGCCGCTCTCGGTAACGTCGAAGATAAAGCCCTCGGGGGTCGCGTACTTCACCTCGTAATAGACGTTGGGGCCGGTTTCCTTACGTCCGGTGACATGCCTGCCGCCTGCCGCGCGGATTTTCTGGTCAACCTCCTCGACGCTGTCGACCCACATGCCGAAATGGATCAGGCCCTGCACGCCCGGCCGGTCCTCGAAGCCGTCGATCTTCTCGTCGCCGAAATTGAGCAGCGCGACGTTGAATATGCCGTCGGTCATGTAGACGCCGCGCTGCGCCATGCCGGCGCGGGTCATGCCGAACGCTTCTTCGAAGAACTTGGCGGCCTTCTCCGGATCGCGGACGGAGATGGCGATGTGGCGCAACTTGTTGGCCATGGGGACACTCCCTTGTCGAAAACGTCGCCCACTATCGGCCTCGCCGTGGTGCGCGGTCAACCGTTCGCGATGCAGGGCTGCTACTACATCATCTGGACTTCGACCACGCCGGGCACCGCCTTGATCGCGCCGGCGATCTGCGGCGAGATCTTAAAGCGGCCGGGCAGTTTCACCTCGACCTCGTTGCCGCCATCGAGCAGCAGAACCACGCTGATCTCGCCATCGCCTTTGCCTTCGAGGCGCTTCGCCACCGGCTCGAGCGGCGCTTGGTCGCGCAGGAATACCTTAAGGCCCTTCTGCAGCCGCGCGGCGGCTGCGTCGAGCGGCTCGGCGGTCTGAATGCGGGCGCGGATTTCGTCGCCCTGCGCCTCGGCGGTGAGGCCGAGCAGGACCGGCGAACCGGGCTCGAGCAGGTCGCGGTATTGCTGCAACCCTTCGGCGAACAGCACCGCCTCATAGTGGCCGGATGGGTCAGACAAGCCAATGATACCCATCTTGTTGCCTGTCTTGGTGCGCCGCTCGACGCGCGACACCACGGTGGCGGCGACACGCCCCGCACTGACGCCCGATTTCACAGCGCGCGAGAACTCGGCCCAGGACTGCACCCGCATGCCCTTGAGCAGCGCGGCATAGTCGTCGAGCGGATGCCCGGACAGGAAGAACCCGATCGCGTCGTACTCGCGGCGCAGCCGGTCGGCGGGCAACCAGGGTTCTGCCGCGGGCAACATGATCTTTTCGCCGCTGGCCAGGCCGCCGAACAGCTCGTTCTGACCGACCGACACCGCCTCGTGGCTGCGCTGCGCGGTCGCCAGCAATGTGTCGATCGCGGCGAACGCGCGCGCGCGATTGGACTCGATCTGGTCGAACGCGCCCGAGGCGGCAAGGCTTTCCAGCACGCGCTTGTTCACGGCGCGCGGATTGATACGTTGCGCGAAGTCCGCGAGGTTGGTGAACGGTTTGTTTCCCCTCGCCTCGACAATCGACTGCACCGCCTGTGCGCCGACGCCTTTGAGCGCGGCCAGCGCGTAGTGAATGGTGTTTCCGTCGACATCGAAGGCCACGCCGGAACGGTTGACGCAGGGCGGCTCCAGCTTGATGCCGAGCCGCAAGGCCTCGGCACGAAACTCGGAGAGCTTGTCGGTGTTGTTCATTTCCAGCGCCATCGACGCCGCGATGAATTCGACCGGATGGTTCGCTTTCATGTACGCGGTCTGATACGCGACCAGCGCGTAGGCGGCGGCGTGGCTCTTGTTGAAGCCGTACTCGGCGAAGCGCTCCAGCAGATCGAAGATCGCATCGGCTTGGCTGCGATCGATCCCGCGCTCGGTTGCGCCCAGCACAAAATGCTTGCGCTGCGCCTGCATCTCCGAGCGGATCTTCTTGCCCATGGCGCGGCGCAGCAGGTCCGCTTGGCCGAGCGTGTAGCCGGCGAGCAGCTGCGCCGCCTGCATCACCTGTTCCTGGTAGACGATGACGCCGAACGTCTCGCGCAGAACCGGTTCGAGCTTTGGGTGGATGTATTCCGGCTTCTCGCGGCCGTGCTTGCGCTCGCAGTAGGTCGGGATGTTCGCCATCGGGCCGGGGCGGTAGAGCGCGACCAGTGCGATGATGTCCTCGAATCGGTCGGGCCGCATGTCGAGCAGCGCCCGGCGCATGCCCTGACTTTCCAGTTGGAAGATGCCGACCGCTTCAGCCCTTGCAAGCTGGTCGTAAGTTTTCTTGTCATCGAGCGGGATCGCTGCAAGATCGAGGTCGATGTTGCGCTGCTTGAGCAGCTTCACGGCGGTATCCAGCACCGTGAGCGTCTTGAGGCCGAGGAAGTCGAATTTCACGAGTTCCGCGGCTTCCGCCCATTTCATGCTGAACTGAGTGACCGGCATATCCGACTTCGGATCGCGGTACATCGGCACCAGTTCAGCCAGTGCCCGGTCGCCGATCACGATGCCGGCGGCATGTGTGGAGGCGTGGCGGTAGAGACCCTCGAGCTTGAGCGAAATGTCGAACGCGCGCTTGACGCGCGGGTCGCTGTCGCGCTCGGCCTGCAAGCGCGGCTCACCCTCGATCGCCTTGGCGAGCGTCACCGGTGACGCCGGGTTCTGCGGCACCAGCTTGCACAGTTTGTCGACGTGCCCGTAAGGCATCTCCAGCACACGGCCTACGTCGCGCAACACGCCGCGCGCCTGCAGCGTGCCGAAAGTGATGATCTGCGCCACCTGGTTGCGACCATAGCGGTGCTGCACGTAGTCGATCACCTCATCGCGCCGGTCCTGGCAGAAGTCGATGTCGAAGTCCGGCATCGACACGCGCTCCGGATTGAGGAAGCGCTCGAACAGCAGGCCAAACCGCAGCGGATCGAGATCGGTGATGGTCAGCGCATAGGCGACCAGCGAGCCGGCGCCGGAACCGCGTCCAGGGCCCACCGGTATCCCCTGCTCTTTCGCCCATTGGATGAAGTCCGACACGATGAGGAAGTAGCCGGGGTACTTCATCCCCTCGATGACCTTCAGCTCAAACGACAGCCGCTCGCGGTACTCTTCGATGGAGCGGCCGGCAGCGAGGCCGTGCATTTCGACGCGGCGCACGAGCCCCGTCTCGGCACGGTTGCGCAACTCGGCCGCTTCGTCGACGGTGCGGTCGCCGACCGAGAAACGCGGCAGGATCGGGTCTCGCGTGCGCGGACGGAACGCGCAGCGCTGCGCGATCTCGACCGTCGACGCGAGCGCCTCCGGCAGATCGGCAAACAACGCCGCCATCTCGGTGCGGCTCTTGAAATAGTGCTCGGCGGTGAGCTGGCGGCGGTCGGTCTCGGCGACCAGACGTCCCTCTGCAATGCAGATCAGCGCGTCATGCGCCTCGTAGTCGTCGCGCTTGGCGAAGAACGGCTCGTTGGTGGCAACGAGCGGAATACCGTTGGCATAGGCAATCCCGACCAGCGCCGGTTCGACCGCGCGCTCGGCCGCGGTGCCGTGCCGCTGCAATTCGACATAGAGCCGGTCGCCATAGATGCCTGAGAGGCTGTTGCAGCGGGTCGCGGCAAGTTCGGCCTGGCCCGCGGCAATCGCCGCGTCGATCGGACCGGTTGGTCCGCCGCTCAGCGCGATCAACCCGTCGCTTGCGTCCTTGAGCCAGTCGAGCCGCAGGTGAGGCTTCTCGTTGGGCGGCGTTTCGAGGAACGCGCGCGAGCAAAGCCGCATCAGGTTGCGGTAGCCGGCCTCGCGTTGCGCAAGCAGCACGATGCGCGGCAGCACCCGCATCCGACCGTTGAGCCGCGGGTCGCGCGCCTCGTCGCCGAAATCGACCGCGAGCGTGCAGCCGACGATGGGCTGAATGCCGGATGAAGCCAATTTCTCCGAGAACTCGAGAGCGCCGAACATGTTGTCGGTGTCGGTCAACGCGACCGCGGGCTGTTTGTCGGCCTTGGCCAGCTCGGCAAGCTTGCCGATCGGCAGCGCGCCTTCCAGCAGCGAATAGGCGGAATGGACGTGCAGATGCACGAAGCCAGGGTCATTTGCCACGCGGAAGCCTCAGGATTTGGACGCGCCGGGATGCCGTACGCGATTCCCTCACTCGCGTTGAGTGAGCTTAAATCGTTAGCCGCTTTGCAGCGCCGTGAGGCCGAAACTTCCCACGATATTCCCAGCTTTCATTCGCAGCCCGCCGGCGACGGCGACGGTTCCGCCGTCATGGTACGAGCGACGGCTCCGCCGTCATGGCAAGGGAGCCCGGGCGAGCCCGAATTCCGATGCCATCCGCGTCTTGATCGGGGATGGGGAAAGACGCGGATACCCGAGGCAGGCGGGTATGACGTACGGCGGTACCGGCGGGTACCTGGGGACTGGAATGCAGACGCTACAAACGCAACAAACGCAACAAACGCAGACCCGCATTACGCAGCAACGACATTCACAGCGCGGCCAAAACCTGTACCCAAACCGCAATCATTCCAACAAACAGAGCGAGTGAAGTGAGTGCGGCGGCCTCCTCGACAACAGCGCGAAACATGGCGTCCTCCGTGAACGAACAAAGAACATAGTTCTTATTTTGTTCTACGTCAAGCGCCATCGACCAAGATCGTGCAAAATTCCATTTTGATCTACGGCTGCAGCGATTTTGGTGCATTGACTTGGGGATCGTCCGCTCAGACTGAGCGTGCAACACGGCACGCTCGACGCGCCCAAGCGGGCAAGGGGGAAAGACACAGGCGGACAACCAGCGCGATTCTGACGGGCGTGATCGCCTTCACTTTGGCGGGGTGCTTCGAGGGCAAGCAGGGTCCGGCCGAAACGACGGCCCCCGCGGGCGCTGCGGGTCCCGCAAGGCGAGCGTGGCGTCGCCGGCCCAGCAGGCCCCCAGCAGGCCCAGCAAGCGCGACCGGTCCGGCAGGCCCCGCGGGCGCGACCGGGCCCGCTGGCCCGGTCGGCGCTGCCGGCCCGACTGGTGTCGCCGGCCCCGCCCGCAGGGTCCCGCAGGCCCAGGCGGCCCGCAGGGCCCCGCAGGTCCGGCCGGCGCGCCGGGTCCGAACAATGCTCGCGTCGTTCAGATCGAGAGCTGCATCGGCGGCTGGCAACAATTTCATGCGCCGCCGGCGAAGTCGTGGCATCGGCCATGTGCCTCAGCTCCGGCCCGGCAACTGCCGCGACGGTTGCCGTCGGTTAGGCCGGCGCTGCCTGGCAGATTTCGTGCCGATCGGCTCCGCGCGGCTCGTTGCGGTCTGCATGAAGCCCTGAAGCTTCGCAGGTTACGGCAGTTCGACCACTAGGCCTTCGCGGATCGCGACACGGCGGTCCATGCGCGCGGCCAGCTCCATGTTGTGCGTCGCGAGCACGACGGTGAGGCCCGACGCGCGGGTCAACTGCGACAGCGCGTTGAAGACGTGATCCGAAGTGCGGGGGTCGAGGTTGCCGGTCGGCTCATCGGCAAGCAGCAACCGTGGCGCGTTTGCGACCGCGCGCGCGATCGCGACGCGCTGCTGTTCTCCGCCGGAGAGTTGCGCCGGCCGGTGCGTCAGTCGGTCCTTGAGACCGAGATAGCTCAAGAGCTCAGTGGCCCGCCGCCGCGCCTCGCCGCGGCCGAGGCCACGGATCATCTGCGGCATCACCACGTTTTCGAGCGCGGAAAATTCCGGCAGCAGGTAGTGCGCCTGATAGACGAAGCCGACCGCGGTGCGGCGGATGCGGGTGCGCTCGGCGTCGCTGAGCTTCGAGGTCGCCTTGCCGTCGAAATAGACCTCTCCCGCGTCGGCGTGCTCGAGCAGTCCGGCAATGTGGAGAAGCGTCGACTTGCCCGCCCCGGACGGCGCAACCAGCGCGACCGACTGACCGGGCCACACCGCGAGCTTGGCGCCCTTCAGCACCTCCAGCACGGCATCGCCCTGGTGATAGCGCCGTTCGATGGCGTGCAGGAAAACGACCGGATTGTCCTGTTCCGCCATTGGATCACTCGTAACGTAGAGCTTCGACCGGATCGAGCCGAGCGGCGCGCCACGAAGGATAGAGCGTAGCGAGCAGCGAAAGCGCGAGCGCCATCACCACCACGGCCGTAGTCTCGCTGGCGTCGACTTCCGCAGGCAGTTGCGAGAGGAAATAAAGCTCGGGCGGAAACAGGTTGGTGTTGGTGAGCCAGGACAGGAACTGCCGGATCAATTCAATATTCAAACAGACCACCAAACCGACCACGAAGCCCATGACGGCGCCGACCACGCCAATTGCCGCGCCGGTGATGAGAAACACCCGCATGATCGCGCCCTGTGTCGCACCCATCGTGCGCAGGATACCGATGTCGCGGCCTTTGTCCTTCACCAGCATGATGAGGCTGGAGGCAATGTTGAACGCCGCGACCAGGATGATCAGCGTGAGGATCAGAAACATCACATTGCGCTCGACCTGGAGCGCGCTGAAGAAGGTGGCGTTGCGTTGGCGCCAATCGACCATGAAGATCGGCCGCTTGGCGGCGTCGGTCACGAGCTGCCGGTAACGCACGATCTGGTCTGGCTTCTCGGTATAGACTTCGATCGCGGTGACGTCGTTGGAGCGGTTGAAATAGGCCTGCGCCTCGGTCAGCGGCATGAAGACGAAGGCGGCGTCGTATTCCGACATGCCGATCTCGAACACCGCCGCGATCTTGTAGGGCTTGATGCGTGGCGTGGTGCCCATCGGCGTCACCGCGCCGCGCGGCGCAACCATCGTCACGGAATCGCCGGCACGCAGCGTCAATTGGTCGGCGAGCCGGCGCCCAATCACCACTCCCTGCCCCTGATCGAAGCCGTCGAGCGTGCCTTGCTTGATGTTCTGCGCGATCGACGGGATTTGTACGAGGTCGGCGGCGCGGATGCCGCGCACCAGAACGCCGGCTGCGTTGAACGGCGATGAGGCCAGCGCCTGGCCCTCGACGATCGGCACCGCGACGCGGATGCCCTCGACCTTGGAGATACGCTCTGCCACCGCCTCATAGTCATTGAGCGGCAATTCCAACGGCTGCACCAGGATGTGGCCGTTGAGGCCGAGGATCTTGCCGAGCAATTCCTTGCGGAAGCCGTTCATCACCGCCATCACGATGATCAGCGTCGCGACGCCGAGCATGATGCCGAGGAACGAGAAGGCCGCGATGATCGAAATGAATCCCTCCTGCCGCCGCGCTCGCAAGTAGCGCAACGACAGCATCCATTCATACGGCGCGAAGGGTCGGGTCCCGACAGGCTCGCTCATACTTCCCCTTGTAGGTAGCGATTTCATCCGATTCTGGCGGATTCAAGCCAGCTTAGGCCGCGTCATCTCACAAGGAGCACACAGCTTTCCCGCGCCGCGACCGGGCGCTGGCTCCCTTTTTTGGGCCGAGGGCCTTCATCCTGCTATTTTTGCCGTCCTGATTGCCTTCGCGTGTTCACTCCGCCGGAGGCGTGCAACTAGCGCGTCAGCAGATCGACAGTGGCTGCGGGACTGAGGTTCTCACGGCTGCCGTCGACGCGCTTCTTGATCTCGAGGGTGCCGGCCGCCAGGCCCTTCGGGCCGATCAAGACCTGCCACGGCACCCCGATCAGATCGGCGGTCGCGAACTTCGCACCAGGACGTCCGTCGGTGTCGTCGTAGAGCACGTCGACGCCCTTGGCGGCAAGTTCGCGATAAAGATTCTCGGACGCGCCATCAGTCGCGGCGTCACCTTGCTTGAGATTGAGGATCGCGACCTGGAAGGGCGCCACCTGCTCCGGCCATTTGATGCCGGCTTCGTCGTGGTTGGCTTCGATCAGCGCTGCGACGAGCCGCGTCGGGCCGATGCCATACGAGCCCATGTGCACTGGATGGTCGGCGCCGTCGGGCCCGGCAACGACGGCCTTCATCGGCTCGGAATACTTGGTGCCGAAATAGAAAATATGGCCGACTTCGATGCCTCGCGCCGACACCTGCTTGTCGGGGGGGATTTTGCCGAATGCCGCCGCGTCATGCTTCTCCGACGTTGCGGCATAGAGCGATGTCCACTTGTCGACGATGCCTTGCAACGCGTCACGATCGTCGAAGTTCACGCTCGTGTCCGGCACTGGAAAATCGAGATAGTCCTTGTGACAGAACACCTCGGACTCGCCAGTCGAGGCCAGGATGATGAACTCGTGGCTGAGGTTACCGCCGATCGGGCCGGTGTCGGCCACCATCGGGATCGACTTGAGCCCGAGCCGCGCGAAGGTGCGCAGGTAAGCGACAAACATCTTGTTATAGGAGTGCCGCGCGCCCGCCTGGTCCATGTCGAACGAATAGGCGTCCTTCATCAGGAATTCACGGCCGCGCATCAGCCCGAACCGCGGCCGTACCTCGTCCCGGAACTTGAGTTGGATGTGATAGAGGTTGAGCGGCAGATCCTTATACGAGCGCACGTAGGCGCGGAAGATCTCGGTGATCATTTCCTCGTTGGTCGGACCGTAGAGCATGTCGCGCTCGTGCCGATCCTTGATGCGCAGCATTTCCTTACCGTAGTCGTCGTAGCGGCCGCTCTCCCGCCACAGGTCGGCGGGCTGGATGGTAGGCATCAGAAGCTCAATCGCGCCGGAGCGGTTCTGCTCCTCGCGGACGATGGCGTTGACCTTGTTCAGGACGCGCAACCCCAGCGGCAGCAGGCTGTAGATGCCTGCGGCCTGCTGCCGCAGCATCCCGGCCCGCAGCATCAGCTTGTGGGAGACGATTTCCGCCTCCCGGGGCGCTTCCTTGAGGATCGGCAGGAAGAAACGGGACAATCGCATAGCTGCTCTCAAGGGGGCCGCCAGGGCCAGGGTGGCGCAGTGAAACCGGATCAAGGCCGAAAAGACAAGCACGGCAAGGGGCTGGCTCCCGCTGCGGGACCGGCGATGGAGGGACCGCGATCCAGGCCGTTCAACATCCCGAATTGCTGCGGTGCGTCAATGACAAGGGTGGGACGGCCCGATAGGTTGCGTGGGCCGGTCGGGGGCTGCCCATTCACAGGCCCCAAAACCGAGGCCTGAGTCTAGGGACGAAAATCCAAAGCGCGCCAACAGCGCCAATGCTCCGAGGATCGTAGCGCGTCTCGGGGGCTAAGGAACTGAATTCAGCGATCCGAGCAGGGCATTGGCCCTGCTCATTTTTTTGGGTCCGCCGGGAAGCCCATCCAGGCCGCGAGATCGTCGAGTGTGACCAGCCGATAGACGTACAGATACGCCAGCACCGCAAAGATCGCGGTGGCAACAAGCGTGGTCCAAAGCAGCTTCGCCGCCACGTTGTGGACTCGCGGCGCGCCGGGGTCTGTGCCCGGCGGACCCTCCTCGTATTGCGAGGTCACGCCCCACGGCAGAACGGCGAACAGCGTCAGCCACCAGATCAGGAAGTAGATCGCAATCGCCGTCGTGAGCGCCATCAAGCCTGTTCCAGCTCGACCAGCGTTCCGCAGAAGTCCTTCGGGTGGAGAAACAGCACAGGTTTGCCGTGCGCGCCGGTCTTGGGCTCACCGTCGCCGAGTACGCGCGCGCCCTCGCCCTTCAGGCGGTCGCGCGCCGCAACGATGTCGTTCACCTCGTAGCAGACGTGATGGATTCCGCCGTCGGCATTTTTCTCGAGGAACTTGGCGATCGGCGAATTCTCGCCGAGCGGCTCCAGCAGCTCGATCTTGGTGTTCGGCAGAATGATGAACACCGTCGTGACGCCATGCGCCGGCTGCGGCACCGCGGCCGAGACCTCAGCGCCCAGCGTCTTGCGATAGATCTCCGACGCCTTCTTGATGTCGCGCACCGCGATAGCGACGTGGTTGAGCCGTCCGATCATGTCAGTCCTCCCCGGGCAGGGTGTGGATCAGCGTTTAAGCGGCAGCGCCGATGATCCAACGTCCCCGTCACACTGGCAACATGTGGACGTGGACCCAGGGCTTCTTGCCCCATTGCTCGGCGACCGCGGCGCGCACCGCGCGGCGCACCGACTCGGCGATCGCATCGGGATCGCGCCGGCGGGCCTTGGGCTGGTTTTCGATCGTGTCCATGATGGCGTCGAGCGCCACCTCCAGCATCGGTTCGCCGTTGGCCGCCGTTTCAGGCACGCCGATCAATTCGACCTCCGGATCGGCAGCAAGCTGGCCTTTCTCGGTCAGCGCCAGGGCGACCGACACGATGCCCGACATGCTCAGCCGCTTGCGGTCGGCAATGGTGCGCGTCTGCGCGTCGATCAGCAGCTTGCCGTCCTTGTAGAGCCGCCCGGCGGGCACCTCGTCGACAATGCCGGGATCGCCAGGCGCGAGCTTCACCAGATCGCCATTGCGGCACATGCCCACTGTGATGCCGAGGCTGCGCGCCAGATCGGCGTGTTCGGCAAGATGCAACGCCTCGCCGTGGACCGGAAGGAGGAGCCGCGGCTTCACCCAGCCGATCATCTCGGCCAGCTCGTCGCGGCGCGGATGCCCGGACACGTGAACGAGGTGGGTCCGGTCGGTGATGACCTGAACGCCTTGGTCAATCAGGCCGTTGATAACGGTTGAGATCGCCTTCTCGTTGCCAGGAATCGGGCGCGACGAGAAGATCACCATGTCGCCGCGCGACAGCGTGACCTCGGGATGCTCGTCCTTGGCGATGCGGGCGAGCGCGGCGCGCGGCTCGCCCTGGCTGCCGGTGCAGAGCGCGACCACCTTGTCGTTCGGCAGGTGTCCGTACATCTCCATGCTCCGGAACGGCTGCACGTCGTCGAGATAGCCGGTCTCGCGGGCGACCTGGTTCACGCGCTCCATGGCGCGGCCGACAATGACGACCTCGCGGCCGGCGGCGCGGGCGGCATCGGCGACGGCACGGATGCGCGCCACGTTTGATGCGAAGGTAGTGACGGCGACCCGCCCTGGCGCATTGCGGATCAGTCCGGTGATCGTCGCCGCGACCTCTGATTCCGACGGCGAGCGGCCGTCGCGCACCGCATTGGTGGAGTCCCCGATCAGCGCCAGGCAGCCCTCCTCGCCCAGCGCGCGGAGCTTGGCTTCATCGGTCTTGTCCCCCAGCACCGGCGTCGGATCGATTTTCCAATCGCCAGTGTGCAGCACGGCACCATGCGGCGTGCGAATGATGAGTGCGTTCGATTCTGGGATCGAATGCGCTACCGAGCAAAGCTCAACGTCGAACGGCCCGACGTTGAAGCGTGAACCGAGCGCCACCTCGTTGACCGGAATGTCGGCCGCCCCGGGCTCGCCGAGGCGTTTGGCGGCCAGCAAGGCCGCGGTGAACGGCGTCGCAAAAACCGGCACGCGCAGCTTCGGCCACAGGTCGAGCACGGCGCCGTAGTGGTCCTCGTGCGCGTGGGTGAGTACGATGCCGGCGATGTTGCGGCGCTCCGAGACCAGATAGCTGATGTCCGGGAAGATAAGTTCGATGCCCGGCAGGTTCTCCTCGTTGGCGAACGAAACGCCGACATCGACGATCAGCCAGGTGCGTTTGCGCTCGTCGCCGAGGCCATAGAGCGACAGGTTCATGCCGATCTCGCCGACACCGCCGAGCGGCGCAAACACGAGTTCTCCAGGCGCGGCCATGACCTAAACCCTCGCCAGGGCTGGCAGTACGTCGCCCGCCGTGACGGTTTCGCTCGCGCCGTCGGTCCGACGCAGCAACATCCGTCCGGCGGGGTCGATCCCCTCAAAGCGGCCCTCGCGCTCGCCCTCCGGTAGGACGACGCGGATGGTCTTACCCAAGCCGTAGGCTCGCTTCAGCCATTCCTCTCGGATGGCGGCAAATCGGGCGCCACGGTCCCATTGCGCCAGCCGCAGCGCGGTTGCGGCCGACAGCTCGGCGAACACGCTGTCGGGGGTGGCGCGCACGCCCGCAGCGGCAAGGTCGGTCGCGGGGAACCCCGTGCCAGCCGGATGGTGCGCGCAATTAACGCCGATGCCGATCGCAACCGCGTCACCCTCGCCTTCGATCAGGATGCCGGCGAATTTGCAGCCATCGATCAAGCCGTCGTTTGGCCATTTCAAGGCGACGCGTTTGGCGAGACCCGCAATACGGCTGGTTATTGCATCATGCACGGCCAAGGCCGCAACAAACGACAGCTCGGCCGAACGCTCGGGCGGACCAGCGCCAGTCAGCAGCAGCGTGGCGTAGAGATTGCCGGGCTCCGATACCCACGCGCGGCCGCGGCGGCCGCGGCCCGCGGTCTGCCGCCTGGCCGTGATCCAAAGCGGGCCGCGCTCGCCGCCGCGCACGAGCGTCAACGCCTCGGCATTGGTCGAGCCGATCGTGTCGTGAGCAACCACCCGCACATCGGCGGCGGTGTTGGCCATCAGAACAGCGATTTCGCCGCCGTGCCTGCGGCTTGGACGAGCGGTCCGGGATAAATGAAATAAAGCAAATTGAACAAGCCGGTGACACCGAGGATCGCTTTCAACTCGGCCGGCATCGGCTCGAAGCCTTTTGCCGGTTCGTCGAAATACATCGTCTTGATGATCATCAAGTAGTAGTAGGCACCGACCACGCTGGCCAGCACGCCGATCACCGCCAGCGTGAACAGCCCAGCTTTCATCGCGGCGAGAAATACGTAGTATTTCGCGAAGAATCCTGCGAGCGGCGGGATGCCGGCGAGCGAGAACAGCAGCATCGCCAGGAAGAACGCCAGCGCCGGATTGGTGCGCGACAAGCCGGCGAGATCGGAAATGTTCTCCACGGCGCCATCGGCCCGGCGCATCGCCAGGATGCAGCAGAAGGTGCCGAGCGTCATCGTGAGATAAATCGTCATGTAGATCAGGACCGCCTGCACGCCTTCGGGGCTGCCAGCGTCGAGGCCGATCAGCGCGAAGCCCATATGGCCGATCGACGAATAGGCCATCAGGCGCTTGATATTCTTCTGGCCGATCGCGGCGAACGCGCCGAGCAGCATGGATGCGATGGCGACGAACACTAAAATCTGCTGCCATTGCGGCACGATGCCAGGGAAGGCGCCGATCGCAACGCGGACGAACAGCGCGATGGCGGCGATCTTCGGCGCAGCGGCGAAGAATGCGGTGACCGGCGTCGGTGCGCCCTCGTAGACGTCGGGCGTCCACATGTGGAACGGCACCGCCGACACCTTGAAGCAGAGGCCCGCGAACAGGAACACCAGGCCAAAGATCAGGCCAATGCCCGCGCCGCCCTGCGTCGCGTTGGCGATGCCGGCGAACGACACGGTGCCGGAAAAGCCATAGATCAGCGAGCAGCCGTAGAGCAGCATCCCCGACGACAGCGCGCCCAGCACGAAATACTTGAGGCCCGCCTCGGTCGAGCGTACGGAATCTCGGTTCGACGCGGCGACGACGTAGAGCGACAGACTCATCAGCTCGAGGCCGAGATAGAGCGCGATCAGGTCGGTGGCTGAGATCATCATGCCCATGCCGACCGCGGACAGCATGATCAGAATCGGGTATTCGAAAATCCGCTGTTTCTCGACCGTCTGGTAATGCAGCGACATCACGATCGCTACGGCGGACGCGACGAACGCCAGCGCCTTGAGGAAACGGGCGAAGCCGTCGATGACGAAGCTGCCGCCGAAGGTCGTCCCATCCGGCAGCGAAATTGCGATAAACGCCGCTGCGGCCAGCAACATGACAGCGCCGAGGCTGACGAGATCGCTGCTGCGCTCCCGATAGGCGCCGAGCATGAGTAGCCCCATCGCGCCAAGCGCCAACAGGATTTCCGGAAGCGCCGGGTACAGCGGCATCTCGATGGCGGCAACGGTCATCAGTTCACCAAGGCCGCCGACTTGGCGGCGGCGTTGAGAGCGGCGTGATAATTCTGCAGCAGCGCGGTGACCGACGCCGCCGAAATGTCGAGCACCGGCTTCGGGTAAAAGCCAAACAGCAACGTCAGGACGACAAGCGGCGCGAACACGGTGATCTCGCGCCAGCTCATGTCGCGGATATTGGCAAGCGCCGGCTTTTCAAGCTTACCGAGCATGACCTTGCGGTAGAGCCACAGCGCATAGCCGGCCGACAAGATGACGCCGAGCGTTGCGAGCGACGCCACCACGATGTGGACTTTGAACGTTCCCAGCAGCGTCAGGAACTCGCCGACGAAGCCGGAGGTACCGGGCAGACCGACGTTCGCCAAGGTGAACAGCAGGAATACCGCGGCATAAACCGGCATGCGGTTGACCAACCCGCCATAAGTCGAGATTTCGCGGCTGTGCATGCGGTCGTAGACCACGCCTACGCAAAGGAACAGTGCCGCGGACACGATGCCGTGCGAGATCATCTGGAATATTCCGCCGGCGACGCCCTGCGCGGTCGCGGCGAAAATGCCCATGGTAACGAAGCCCATGTGAGCCACGGACGAATACGCGATCAGCTTCTTCATGTCCTCCTGCACGATCGCCACCATCGACGTGTAGACAATGGCGACAACGGAGAGCACGAATACGAGGATTGCGAAGTCATGCGAGGCGAACGGGAACATCGGCAGCGAGAAACGCAGGAAGCCGTAGCCGCCCATCTTCAAGAGGATCGCGGCCAGAATGACCGAGCCAGCGGTCGGCGCCTCGACATGCGCGTCCGGCAGCCAGGTGTGGACCGGCCACATCGGCATCTTCACCGCGAACGAGGCGAAGAACGCAAGCCACAGCCACGGCTGCATCTCGCGCGGGAACGAATGGCGCAGCAGCACGGCGATATCGGTGGTGCCGGACTGCCAGTACATCGCCATGATGGCGAGCAGCATCAGCACCGAGCCGAGCAGCGTGTAGAGGAAGAACTTGAAGCTCGCGTAGACCCGGCGCGGGCCGCCCCACACCCCGATGATCAGGAACATCGGGATCAGGCCACCCTCGAAGAACAGGTAGAACAGCACCAGGTCGAGCGCCGAGAACGTGCCGACCATCAGGGTCTCGAGCACCAGAAACGCGATCATGTACTCCTTGACGCGCACCTGCACCGACAGCCAGCTCGCCACGATGCAAAGCGGCATGATCGCCGTGGTGAGGATGATCAGTGGCAGCGAGATGCCATCGACGCCCATGTGGTAGGTGCCGTAGCCGCCGAGCCAGGCGACCTTCTCGACGAACTGGAACTCCGCCGAGCCGACGTCGAACCGCGCCACCAGTACGAGCGACACCGCGAAGGTGATGATGGTCGTCCACAGCGCGACCCAGCGGGCGTTGCGCCTGGCCGCCTCGTCCTCGCCGCGCAGCATCAGAATGAAGAGGACGCCCACAATCGGCAGGAAGGTTGTGACGGAGAGGATCGGCCAGCTCGCCATTAATGCACCCCACCCTGCGTGGAGAACATGAACCAGGTGATCAGCGCTGCGGCGCCGAGCAGCATGGCGAAGGCATAGTGATAAAGGTAGCCGGTCTGCAACCGAACCACGTTACGGGTAACGTCGATCACGCGTGCCGACACGCCGTCGGGCCCGAAGCCATCGATGACGTAGCCATCGCCGCCCTTCCAGAACACGCGGCCGAGCCATAGTACGGGCCTGACGAACAGGAAGTTGTAGATCTCGTCGAAGTACCATTTGTTGAGCAGGAAGCGATACAGCAGGTCCTGCTGGCGCGCGAGCTCGACCGGGATGTCGGGCCGCAGCAGGTAGAAATACGCCGATATCCCCCACCCCAAGAACATCATCGCCGTCGGAGTCAGCGCGACCCAGAGCGGCACGTGGTGGATCGCGTCGATCACCGCGGCGCTTTGCTTGAGCGAGGCGCGGAAGAAATGTTCAACGTGATGGCCGGCGAAATATTCCTTGAACGGGAAGCCCGCAGCGATCGAGCCTAACGCCAGCACGCCGAGCGGGATCAGGATCACCAGAGGACTTTCCTTCGCCCCCTCGTAGTGATGCTCGTCGTGCGGCTCGCCATGGAAGGTCTTGAAGATCAGCCGCCAGGAGTAGAACGCGGTGAGGCCGGCGGCGATCACGGTCATCAAGAAGGCGTACGCCGCGGCCGGATTCTTGCCGGCGAACGCCGCCTCGATGATGGCGTCCTTGGAGAAATAGCCGGCGGTAAACGGGAATCCGGTCAGCGCCAGCGTGCCGATCACCATGGTCCAGTAGGTGAACGGGATTTTCTTGCGCAGGCCGCCCATGTTGCGGATGTCCTGCTCGTGGTGCATTGCGATGATCACCGAGCCGGAGCCGAGGAACAGCAGCGCCTTGAAGAACGCGTGGGTGAACAGGTGGAACATGCCGACCGAGTACGCGCCGACGCCCATCGCGACGAACATGTAGCCGAGCTGCGAGCAGGTCGAATAGGCGACGATACGCTTGATGTCGTTCTGAACGAGACCGACGGTCGCGGCGAAGAACGCCGTGGTGGCGCCGACGATCGTCACCACGGTGAGTGCGGTCGTCGACAGCTCGAACAGTGGCGAGAGGCGCGCCACCATGAACACGCCGGCGGTCACCATGGTGGCGGCGTGAATGAGCGCCGAGACCGGCGTCGGGCCTTCCATCGCGTCGGGCAGCCAGGTGTGCAGCAGGAACTGTGCCGACTTGCCCATCGCACCCATGAACAGCAGCAGGCAGATCAAGGTGAGGGCGTCCGCGTTCCAGCCGAAGAAATTGATGGTCTTGCCGGTCAGCGCCGGCGCCTGCGCGAACACCGTGTCGAGGTCGATCGAGCCGGTCATCATGAAGGCGGCAAAAATGCCCAGCGCAAAGCCGAAATCGCCGATGCGGTTGACGATGAACGCCTTGATGGCGGCCGCGTTCGCTTCCGGCTTGTGATACCAGTAGCCGATCAGGAGATAGCTCGCGAGGCCGACGCCTTCCCAGCCGAAGAAAAGCTGCGCGAGGTTGTCCGACGTCACCAGCGCCAGCATGGCGAAGGTGAAGAGCGACAGATAGGACATGAACCGCGGCCGGTACGGCTCCTCGGCCATGTAGCCGATCGAATAGAGGTGCACGAGCGACGACACCGTCGTCACCACCACCAGCATCACCGCGGTGAGCGAGTCGATCCGCAGCGCCCAGTCGACCTTGAAATCGGCCGACACCATCCAGGTGAACAGCGTGATGCGCTCGTCGTGACCGCTAAAGCCGACTTGCCGGAGCGCGATCCATGACAGGACCGCCGAAATGAAAAGCAACAACGTGGCGATGATCTCGGCCGAACGCGAACCTTCCGCAGCCGGCTCGGTCGGGCCGTGACCATCGTGGTGCGCGTCGTGCGCCGCATGATGGCCGTGGCCGGCGTACGCGTGATCGTCGGACGGCTCCGCGCCGGGGAAACGCCGGGCGGCCCCGTAGATCGAGATGGCGCCTGCGATGATCGCGCCGAGCAGCGGCAGAAGGACAATCGCCTGATACATTAGTTCTCCTGGCGCATGATCTGGCCCGAAAACCGGTTCCCACTTTTCGGGATCATGCGCTTAGCCCTTCATCAGATTGATGTCTTCGACCGCAATCGAGCCGCGATTCCGGAAATAGACGACGAGAATGGCAAGCCCGATCGCGGCTTCCGCCGCCGCGACGGTCAGCACCAGCATGGCGAATACCTGGCCGACGATGTCGCCGAGATGCGTGGAGAACGCCACGAAATTGATGTTAACGGCGAGCAGGATCAGCTCGATCGACATCAGGATGACGATGACGTTTTTGCGGTTGAGGAAAATGCCGAAGATCCCGAGCGTGAACAAGATCGCGGCAACCGACAAATAGTGGCCGAGGCCTATCGTCATGCCTGCTCTCCACGCATGATCTTGTCCGAAAACCGGTTCCCACTTTTCGGGATCATGCGCCCAGGCCCTGCCCCGGCCGCACCTGGCGGATTTCCATCGCGGCTTCCTTGGTGCGCGCGACCTGGTCGGCGATGTTCTGCCGCTTGACGCCGGCCTTGTGACGCAGCGTCAGCACGATCGCGCCGATCATGGCGACCAGCAGCACCAGGCCTGCCGCCTGGAAGAAGTAGATGTATTTCGTGTAGAGCACGCGGCCGAGCGCTTCGGTGTTGGTGAGGTCCGGCGGGATCGGCGATGTGATGGCGCGCGGCACGCCCGGCCCGATCGCCCAGGCGCCGACCACCAGCAGCAATTCCGCCAGCAGCACGACGCCGATCAGCGCCCCAAACGGCAAATATTGCAGCACGCCCTGGCGCAGCTCGGCGAAGTCGACGTCGAGCATCATCACCACGAACAGGAACAGCACCGCAACCGCGCCGACATAGACCACGATCAGGATCATCGCCAGGAATTCGGCGCCCATCAGCACGAACAGGCCGGCGGCGTTGACGAACGTCAGGATGAGATAGAGCACGGAGTGCACGGGGTTCCTCGCCGCGATTACCATGAAGGCGCAGGCGGTGCAGATGCCGGCGAAGAGATAGAAGAACAGCGCAGGGAGCATTATCGCTGTCCCTCCACTTGCACCGGCCTGTTCCCTCCCCCCATAGCCCGTCGAAGACGGGCGTGAACGCCCTTTCGCTGGGGGAGGGTTAGGGAGGGGGGTAACTGCGGAGCGAGAGCGAGCGAATAAATACCCCCCTCCCGGCGCACTGCGTGCGCCGACCTCCCCCGCAAGGGGGGAGGTGAAACCGAGTATGCCGCAACGTCAGCCCTCGACATTGCCGATCACCGGTACGGCGCGTCGAGCGCGATGTTTTTCGCGAGCTGGCGCTCCCAGCGGTCGCCGTTCGCGAGCAGCCGCTCCTTGTCGTAATAGAGCTCCTCACGGGTCTCGGTGGCGAACTCGAAATTTGGCCCTTCCACAATGGCATCGACGGGGCACGCCTCCTGGCACAGGCCGCAGTAGATGCACTTCACCATGTCGATGTCGTAGCGCGTGGCGCGGCGCGTGCCGTCATTGCGGCGCGGACCTGCCTCGATGGTGATGGCTTGCGCCGGACAGATCGCCTCGCACAGCTTGCAGGCGATGCAGCGCTCCTCGCCGTTCGGGTAGCGGCGCAGCGCATGCTCGCCGCGGAAACGCGGGGAGATTGGACCCTTCTCGAACGGATAATCGAGCGTCGCCTTCGGCTTGAAGAAGTATTTCATGCCCAACACGAAACCCGACAGGAACTCCTTCAGGAAGATCGAGCGTGCGGCCTGGTCGAGTCTCATGTCATCGCTCCGATCAACCAAGAAGCTGGCCGACATAGTAGCCGACGGCGGCAAGCACCACGAAATCCGCCAGCAGGATCGCGCGAATGATCGAGACGTTGGGGTCCGGCTTGCCGTCGACCGCCGAGGTGTTGGCCGCCGTTTCGCGCCGCTTCAATTCGGCAGACATCACCACATAGGCGACAAGCGCACATACAAGTCCGACAGCGGCTCCGATCAATCCTGGTGTGGACAGCGTCATGGCTTCCTCACTTTGGCGCAAGCCCGGTGAACTGCAGCACGGCCGCCACGATCACCACCATGGCGAGCGAGATGGGCAGGAACACTTTCCAGCCGAGCCGCATCAACTGGTCGTAGCGGTAGCGTGGCACGATCGCCTTGGTCATGGCGAACAGGAAGAACATGAAGCAGAGCTTGAGCACAAACCAGATTACGCCCGGCACCCAGGTGAACGGCGCGACCGGGAACGGCGGCAGCCAGCCGCCGAGAAACATGATGGTCGCCATGGCGCACATGGTCACGATTGCAACGTACTCGCCGAGCATGAACATCATGTAGGGCGACGAGCCATACTCGACCATGAAACCAGCCACGAGCTCGGACTCGGCTTCGACCAGATCGAACGGCGGGCGGTTGGTCTCCGCCAGCGCCGAGATGAAGAAAATCACGAACATCGGCAGGAGCCACAGCCAGTACCAGCCGAACATGCCGAGGCTGGTATCCTGCGCAGCCACGATGGCCGAGAGCTTCAGCGAGCCGGCGCACAGCAGCACGGTGATGATGACAAAGCCGATCGAGACCTCGTAGGACACCATCTGCGCCGCGGAGCGGATCGCGGACAGGAAGGCGTATTTCGAGTTCGATGCCCAGCCGCCCATGATGATGCCGTACACCATCAGCGACGAGATCGCGAAAATGTAGAGCACGCCGACGTTGATGTCGGCGATCATCCATCCCGCGCTGACCGGGATCACCGCCCAGGCCGAGAGCGCGAGCGTCGCTGTGACCAGCGGCGCCAGCAGGAACACGCCCTTGTTGGAGCCAGCCGGAATGACCGGCTCCTTGAGCACGAACTTGAGGAGGTCGGCGAATGACTGCAGCAAACCGAACGGCCCGACCACGTTGGGACCGCGCCGAAGCTGGACCGCCGCCCAGATCTTACGGTCAGCGAGGAGAATGTAGGCGACGCCGACCAGCAGCAAGACAAGCAGCAGCAGCGACTGCGCGGCGATCACGATCAGCGGCCAGACGTATGTCGTGAAAAATTCGGCCATCGCCCTACTCCGCCGCCGTCATGGTGCGGCTCTCGGCCAGCGCCGAGCATTCCGCCATCACCGCGGACGCCCGCGCGATCGGATTGGTCAGATAGAAGTCGTCGATCGCCTGGCCGAATGGCGCCTTGTCCGGGGTGCCGCCCATGCCGGCAAGCTTGCGCAGGTCCGCGACATCGCCCGGCTCGATCTGGTCGATGCGTTGCAGACGCGGATGCGCGGCGAACAGCTCTTTGCGAAGCTGCGCGAGCGAATCATACGGCAGCTTCTTGCCGAGCACGTCGGACAGCGCGCGCAGGATTGCCCAGTCCTCGCGCGCCTCACCCGGCGGGAAGCTTGCGCGGTTCGCCAGCTGCACGCGGCCTTCGGTGTTGACGTAGAGGCCGGATTTCTCGGTATAGGCGGCGCCCGGCAGGATGACGTCGGCGCGGTGCGCGCCGGCGTCGCCATGGGTGCCGATGTAAACGACGAACGCACCGGGCGGCACGTCAATCTCGTCGGCGCCGAGCAGGAACAGCACGTCGAGCGCGCCGGATTTCGCCATGTGCGCAGCGCGAAGCCCGCCCTCGCCCGGCACGAAGCCTATGTCGAGCGCGCCGACGCGGGACGCGGCGGTTTGTAGGACCGAGAAGCCGTTCCAGCCGTCTTTGATAGCTCCAAGCTCGATCGAGGCCTTGGCCGCCAGCGCGGCGACCGCCGCACCATCCGGCCGCGTCAGCGCACCGGCGCCGAGGATGACGAGCGGACGCTCCGCTTTCTTCAGCGTCTCTGCGAAACCGTGACGGCTCGCCGCAAGATCTGCCAGCGTTTCCGGGCCGGCGCCGAGATATTCGTAGGCGTAGGTCAGGTCAGCCCGCTCGCCGATCATCGCAATGGGGAACTTGCCCGCCCGCCAGCGTTTGCGGATACGTGCGTTGAGCACCGAGGCTTCGCGGCGCGGGTTCGCGCCGACGATCAGCAGTGCGTCGGCCTGATCGATCCCGGCGATGCTGGCGTTGAAAAGGTAGCTCGCGCGCCCCGCGGACGGATGCAGCGCCGCGCCATCCTGCCGCGCATCGAGATTGGGGCTGCCGAGCGCCGCCATCAGTTGCTTGAGCGCGAACATCTCTTCGACAGCGCAAAGGTCTCCGGCAATCGCACCGATCCGCTCGCGGGGGGTGCGGCCGACCTTTGCGGCGATGGTGGCAAACGCCTCGCTCCATGACGCCGGCCGCAAACGGCCATTGTCGCGGATGTAAGGCTGGTCGAGCCGCTGGGCGCGCAAGCCGTCGACCACGTGGCGGGTCTTGTCGGAAATCCATTCCTCGTTCACGTCGTCGTTGGTGCGCGGCAGAATCCGCATCACCTCTCGACCGCGCGCGTCGACCCGGATCGCCGAGCCGACCGCATCCATCACGTCGATTGATTCCGTTTTGCTCAGCTCCCAGGGTCGCGCCGCGAACGCGTACGGCTTGGAGGTCAGCGCGCCGACCGGGCAGAGATCGACCACATTGCCCTGCAGTTCGGAGGTCATCGCTTGCTCGAGATAGGTCGTGATCTCCATGTCCTCGCCGCGGCCGATCGCGCCAAGCTCCGGCACGCCCGCGACTTCTGCGGAGAAGCGGATGCACCGCGTGCAATGGATGCAGCGGTTCATGATCGTCTTGACCAGCGGACCGATATACTTGTCCTCGACCGCGCGCTTGTTGTCGGCGTAGCGGCTATTGTCGACACCGTAGGCCATGGCCTGGTCCTGCAGGTCGCATTCGCCGCCCTGGTCGCAGATCGGGCAGTCGAGCGGATGGTTGATCAGCAGGAATTCCATCACGCCTTCGCGCGCCTTGCGCACCAGCGGCGTCTTGGTGTTGACGACCGGCGGCTCGCCGTTCGGGCCCGGCCGGCAGTCGCGCACACCCCAGGCGCAGCTTGCGACCGGCTTGGGCGAGCCCTTCAGCTCGACCAGGCACATGCGGCAGTTGCCGGCGATCGACAGCCGCTCGTGGAAGCAGAACCGCGGAATCTCCGCCCCCGCCGCCTCGCACGCCTGCAACAGCGTGTATTCGGGCGGAACGTCCACTTCGGTGCCGTCGATGATGATTTTCGCCATCTAGAATCCCGCTGCTCTGAGTTCTAAGGCGAGGGCCTGCGCTTCAGCCGCGCTCTTCTCTTGAATTGCAACTGCCTTATCGGCAACCTTGGACCCAGCGATCGCTTCATTTCGAAGTTCTTCAAGCGTCATTTCCTGGGGCTTCTTCGCGAAAATGCTATTCCAACCCTGAAGCGCTTTTACCTGCCCATCCGACAGTTCTTGAAAATCGGCCAGCGAAATGTATGCCACTTTCAGGTGTTCACGCATTAACCGGTCGGCCGTAGCGCGCAATGCGAATATCAGTGCTTCCTTTATTTGAACTTTGGGTCGAGGTAACGAGTTGATGTCGCGAATAACGCCCATTGCAGTGCGTTCCTCCAGCACCGCGCCGTAATCTTGCACAATTCGCTGAGCTTCAACTGGCGTCATCAACCTACTCCGCCGCCACGCGGACGGCGTCTTCGTCCGCCTTTCGTGTGTATTCGTCGATCCGCCGCTCGATCTCCGGCCGGAAGTGTCGCAGCAGGCCCTGCACAGGCCAGGCCGCGCCGTCGCCGAACGCGCAGATGGTGTGACCCTCGATCTGCTTCGTCACGTCGAACAGCATGTCGATTTCTTTTTTCTGCGCGCGGCCTTCCGCCATGCGCGTGAGCACGCGCCACATCCAGCCCATGCCCTCGCGGCATGGCGTGCACTGGCCGCAGCTCTCGTGCTTGTAGAAATACGAGATACGCGCCATCGCGCGGATGATGTCGGTCGACTTGTCCATCACGATCACGGCGGCGGTGCCGAGCGCCGACTTGTGCTTGGCGCAGCCATCAAAATCCATCTGGAGGTCGTCGCAGCCGGTCGGTCCGGCCGGAATAAGTGGCATGGACGAGCCGCCGGGGATGACGGCGAGCAGATTGTCCCAGCCGCCGCGTACGCCGCCGCAGTGAGTTTCTATCAATTCGCGCAGCGGCACGCCCATCGCGTCTTCCACTGTGCACGGCCGCTCGACGTGGCCGGAAATGCAAAACAGCTTGGTGCCGGTGTTGTTCTGGCGGCCGATGCCGGCGAACCAGGCCGCGCCGCGCCGCATGATCTCCGGGACAACCGCGATCGACTCGACGTTGTTCACCGTGGTCGGACAGCCGTAGAGACCCATGTTGGCGGGGAACGGTGGCTTGAGCCGCGGCTGGCCCTTTTTTCCTTCGAGGCTTTCGAGCAGCGCCATCTCCTCGCCGCAGATGTAGGCGCCGGCGCCATGGTGGACATAGAGATCGAACGGATAACCGTGGACGTTATCCTTGCCGAGCAGCTTGGCGTCATAGGCCTGATCGATCGCGGCTTGGAGCCGTTCGCGCTCACGGATGAACTCGCCGCGCACATAGATGTAGCCGGCGCTGCAATCCATTGCGCGGCCGGCGATCAGGCAGCCTTCGACGAGCAGATGCGGATCGTGCCGCATGATCTCGCGATCCTTGCAGGTGCCGGGCTCGGACTCGTCCGCATTGACGACCAGATAGTGCGGCCGGTCTCCGACCGCCTTGGGCATGAACGACCACTTCAATCCGGTTGGGAAGCCGGCGCCGCCGCGGCCGCGCAGGCCCGAGGCCTTCACCTCGTTGACGATCGGGTCGCGGCCTTTGTCCAGGATCGCCTTGGTGCCGTCCCAGGAACCACGCTTGCGCGCGCCCTCAAGGCCCCAGTCGTGGAGGCCGTAGAGATTCCTGAAGATGCGGTCCTTGTCGTCGAGCATCAGGCCTTCACCGTCTTCAGCGTGGTCGGGCCGCCGACCGGCGCGGACAATTGCCGGTCGATCTGCGGGCCGGGCTTGACCTGCTTGCCGTTCTTGAAGCCGTCGAGAACTTTCTCGAAGCTTTCAGCGGTCAGGTCCTCGTAGGTGTCGTTCCAGATCAGCACCATCGGCGCGTTGACGCAGGCGCCGAGGCACTCGACCTCTTCCCAGGAAAAATCGCCATCCGCCGACACGTGTAGCGGGTCATGGTGGATGCGTTTGCGACAGACGTCGAACAGCGCCTGCGCACCGCGCAGCATGCACGGCGTGGTGCCGCAGACCTGGACGTGGGCCTTCTTGCCGACCGGCGACAGCAGGAACATGGTGTAGAACGTCGCGACTTCGAGCGCGCGGATGTGCGGCATGCCGAGCATTTCGGAGACATGACGGATCGCCGCCTCCGGCAGCCAACCGTCGTGCTGCTCCTGCGCGCGCCACAACAGCGGAATGATCGCCGACTGCTGGCGGCCCTCCGGATAGCGCGTGATCACCTTCTTGGCCCACGCGGCGTTCTCGGCCGTGAAGGCAAACTCTTTCGGCTGCTGTTCGGGCGGTGCGAGGCGGCGGACGGACATGGCGGTTCTTCTATTCCTCGATCAAGGAACCGGTGCGACGAACGTCACAACCAAGTGCCCCTGGACGCTGTTTCCGTTGCGGACGTCGGTCATCCGTACGAGCAAGCGCTTGGTGCCTTTTTCGAGCAGCAACGCGAGCCCGCCAGGCTCGATCTGCGACTGGATAATCTTGTACCCTTGAGCGATCAGCCCTCTCGGCAACATTTTCTTTTGTATGGCGTCTTTGCGAAGCTTTGTGACTGCGCCTGCAATGACCTTCACGCTGGTGCGGGTTTCCTCGATGCAGACGCCAGGATAGGCAGGTTGAACAGGACTCATCGATCCACCTCCCCGAACACGATGTCGAGCGAACCGAGAATCGCCGACACGTCCGCCAGCATGTGGCCGCGGCACAGGAAATCCATCGCCGAAAGATGCGCGAAGCCGGGCGCGCGGATCTTGCACTTGTACGGCTTGTTGCTGCCGTCGGAGACCAGATAGACGCCAAACTCGCCCTTGGGCGCCTCGACCGCGGCATAGACCTCGCCGGCCGGCACGTGAAAGCCTTCGGTGTAGAGCTTGAAGTGATGGATCAGCGCCTCCATCGACTTCTTCATCTCGGCGCGCTTGGGCGGCACGATCTTGTTGTCGGTGATGCTGACCGGCCCCTGTCCTTCGGGTAGCCGCAACCCGGCGATGCACTGCTTCATGATGCGAATCGACTGGCGCATCTCCTCCATGCGGATGCAGTAGCGGTCGTAGCAGTCGCCGTTCTTGCCGATTGGGATGTCGAAATCCATTTCGGCGTAGCACTCGTAGGGCTGCGATTTGCGCAGGTCCCACGCCGCGCCCGAGCCGCGCACCATGACGCCGGAGAAGCCCCACTTCCAGGCGTCGTCGAGCTTCACCACGCCGATGTCGACGTTGCGCTGTTTGAAGATGCGGTTGCCGGTGAGCAGGTCTTCGAGGTCGTCGCAGACTTTCAGGAACGGGTCGCAGAACCCCTCGATGTCGTCGATCAGCGGCGTCGGCAGGTCCTGATGGACGCCGCCGACGCGAAAGTAAGCGGCGTGCATGCGCGAGCCCGACGCCCGCTCGTAGAACACCATCAGCTTCTCGCGCTCCTCAAAGCCCCACAGCGGCGGGGTGAGCGCGCCGACGTCCATCGCCTGCGTCGTGACGTTGAGGAGATGCGAGAGCAGCCGCCCGATCTCGCAAAACAGCACGCGAATGAGCTGCGCGCGCCGCGGCACTCCGAGCTTGAGGAGTTTCTCCGCCGCGAGGCAGAACGCATGCTCCTGATTCATCGGAGCGACGTAATCGAGCCGGTCGAAATACGGGATCGCTTGCAGATACGTCTTGTGCTCGATCAGTTTCTCGGTGCCGCGGTGAAGGAGCCCGATGTGCGGATCGACCCGCTCCACCACCTCGCCGTCGAGTTCCAGCACCAGGCGCAGCACGCCGTGCGCCGCCGGGTGCTGCGGCCCGAAGTTGATGGTGAAGTTGCGAACCGCCTCAGCCATCGCCCTGCTACCCTTTCGCCTGCCCGGCATCGGGCGGCGCGAAGGCTGCGAACACTTCCGCGCCTGTCATGTTGTGGGTCTTGTTGGCGAAGTCGTAATAAGCCGGCTTCTCGTCGATGAAGATCTGGCTCGTCAAGGCGTAACCGTTGCGATCGTCGAAGGCTTCCGCCGATACAAAGTGCATGCCCTTCCCGATCAGCCGGTAAAACAGCGGCGTGCCGCATGTCTTGCAGAAGCAGCGCTCGGCCCATTCCGACGACCGGTAGACGCCAAGGTTCGTGGGGTCGTCGATCGCCAGCGTGTCGGCGCAATCCAGCACGAGGAACGGCCCGGCCGTCCATTTGCGGCACATGCCGCAGTGGCACGCGCCAATTTCCCGATTGCGCGGCGCGGCGGTGAACCGGACCGCACCGCAGAGGCAGCCGCCCGACATGCTGTTGCTTGAAGATGCCATGGTTGATGCCTCAGCTTTTCTTCTCGTCGCCGGGAAGCACGTAGTCGGTGCCCTCCCACGGCGAGAGGAAGTCGAAGTTGCGGAACTCCTGCGCCAGCCGCACCGGGTCGTAGACCACGCGCTTGACCTCGTCGTCGTAGCGCACCTCGACGAAGCCGGTGAGCGGGAAGTCCTTGCGCAGCGGATGGCCTTCGAAGCCGTAGTCGGTGAGCAGCCGACGCATGTCCGGATGGCCGCTGAAGAGAACGCCGTACAGGTCGTAGACCTCGCGCTCGAACCAGTCGGCGCCGGGAAACACAGAGATGATCGAAGGCACCGCGGTGTCCTCGCCGACCTCGATCTTGATGCGGATGCGGGTATTCAGCTTCGGCGACAGCAGATGATAAACCACATCGAAACGCCGCTCGCGCGAGGGCCAGTCGATCGCGGTCACATCGGTGAAATTCCAGAACTGGAAGCGCTCGTCGTCGCGCAGGAATGTCATCACCTTGACGATGTCGCGCGGCGCCGCGACCACGGTGAGCTCGTCGTTTGCGACCCAATGGCCCAGTACCGAGCCCGCGAGCCCGCCCGCGATCGTCTCACCGAGTTTGTCCAGTTTTCCGTCCATTGCCAGTCCGTTCAGCGCTCGATCGTGCCGATCCGCCGGATCTTCTTTTGCAGCAGCAGCACGCCGTAGAGCAGCGCTTCCGCGGTCGGCGGGCAGCCCGGCACGTAAATGTCGACCGGCACGATGCGGTCGCAGCCGCGCACCACCGAATAGGAATAGTGATAGTAGCCGCCGCCGTTTGCGCAGGAGCCCATCGAGATGACGTAGCGCGGCTCCGGCATCTGGTCGTAGACCTTGCGCAGCGCCGGCGCCATCTTGTTGGTGAGCGTTCCCGCGACGATCATCACGTCGGACTGGCGCGGCGAAGCGCGCGGCGCGAAGCCGAACCGCTCGGCGTCGTAGCGCGGCATCGACATCTGCATCATCTCGACGGCGCAGCAGGCGAGCCCGAAGGTCATCCACATCAGCGAGCCGGTGCGCGCCCAGACGATCAGATCCTCGGCCGAGGTGACGATGAAGCCCTTGTCGGCGAGCTCGCTGTTGAGCCCGGTGAAAAACCCATCGTCCGAACCGACCGGTTTGCCGGTGCGTGGGTCAAGCACGCCCCTGGGCGCGGGGGCGACCAGAGTGCTCATGTCGCGCTCCTTGGTTCGCTCAGTCCCATTCGAGCGCCCCCTTCTTCCACTCATAGATAAAGCCGATCGTGAGCACCGCAAGGAACAGCATCATCGACCAGAACCCGGCGACGCCAAGCTGCCCGAAAGCCACTGCCCACGGAAACAGGAATGCGACTTCGAGATCGAAGATGATGAACAAGATTGCGACCAGGTAGAAGCGCACGTCGAATTTCATGCGCGCGTCATCGAATGCGTTGAAGCCGCATTCGTAGGCGGAGAGCTTTTCAGGATCTGGATTTTTGTATGCGACCAGGAAGGGAGCGATCAGCAGCGCGAGACCGAGGCCGAGGGATATCCCGATGAAAACAACAAGAGGGAGATAATCCTGCAGCAGCGCGTTCATCGGTGGCCTCTTGCGCGCCGGACCGTCGCCTCCGGCAAGTCATATCCCTGACCCAGCCGCCACCCCGCCGAGGTGCCGCCCAAGTCCCCCGAAAACGCCCCGTAACCAGATCGGATTCGTTCCAAAGACGTTCCGAGGCTTAGCGCAGTGCACAAATCGAGGCAAGGCAGGATCAGAGCGCGTCCCTGCCCGCAAACGCCGATTCCAGGCGGCTTTTCAGCCGATGCGGCGTTCGCACGGCCTAGTTGAACCGCGCCTGCACCGTCTTGCCTTTGGGCGGCGTAATTTGGACGACGCCCTTGGCTGAAGCCGGCAATGCGGAGCTCGCTTTTCCGGACAGTTTTGTGTCGCCGGCCGGCTCCAACACGATCCGCTGGCTTTTGCCATCGGTCACCAAAATCGCGACAGCCTTGTGACCGGTCGCGGACACCGCCTTGTTGTTATGGTCGGCAAGGTAGACCTCGACCACATCGCCCTTGGCGACCATCTCGACGTGATATTCGCCGGCCTCGGCCATACGGCCGCCGTGCATACTCTTCATATCGGTGGCCCGGGCGGGAGACGACATGAGCAAGGTCGTCAACAACACAAGGATTCTCATTTTCATTTTGGCCTCTCAGTAGGTTGGGATGGTGGACAGCGGAACATTCGGGCTGCCTTCGGCCCGGGTGGTTAAGATCAGCCGTTCGATCGGCTTGCGGCCGAACGCGAGCAGCAGGATCGGCGTGAGGAAGGCATCGAGCGCGGTCGCGCTGATCAGCCCGCCGAAGATCGTGACTGCGACCGGATGCAGGATTTCCTTGCCCGGGGTGCCCGGATCGATCATCAGCGGGATCAGGGCGAGGCCGGCCGACAGTGCGGTCATCAGCACCGGCGTGAGGCGTTCCAGGCTCGCACGCATCACCAGCTCGCGGCCCCACGGCACACCCTCATGCAGCGCGAGATTGATCGTGTGGCTGATCTTGAGGATGCCGTTGCGCGCGGCGATGCCGGTCAGCGTGATGAAGCCGACCATGCTCGCGACCGATAGCGGCTGCCCGGCGAGCCACAACGCCACGACCGCGCCGATCAAAGCGAGCGGCATGCTGAACATGATGATCAGCGACAGCACCGCCGAGCGGTAGCGGCTGTAGAGGATCGCGAAGATCAGCGACAACGACACCAGCGACAGGATGCCGATGGTGCGGCTCGCCTGCTCCTGCGCCTGGAAGGTGCCTTCGAGTACCGCGAAGGTCCCCTCGGGGAATTTGATCGAGGCGAGCTCCTTGCGGATTGCATCGACCACCGACCCAATGTCCGCCCCGCCCTGGATGTTTCCCTGCACAACGATACGGCGGCGGCCGTTCTCGCGCAGGATCTGGTTGGGCCCGTCTGTCTCCTTGATCTCGGCGATCTCGCGCGCGGGGACCCATCCCATCGGGGTCTCGATGAGAAGGTCGCCGAGCCGCTGCGTGGTGCGAAGCGTGTCGGGCAGTCGCAGCACGACGTCGAAATTCCGGTAGCCGTCGATCACACGCGACACCACGCGGCCGCTCGACAGCCGGCTCAGCCGCTCGACCACTGCGCCGGGCTGCACGCCGTAGAGCGCCGCGCGCCGGTAATCGACGCGGATTTCGATCTGCGGGATGCGCACCTGCTTCTCCACCAGAAGATCGGTGAGGCCCGGCACGAGCGCCAGCCTGGCGCGCAGCGTTTCCGCGGAGCTGCGCAGCGTGTCCAGATCGTCGCCAAACAGCTTGACCGCGATATCGGCGCGAACACCCGACAGCATGTGATCGAGCCGGTGCGCGATCGGCTGGCCGACATTGAGCGACAGCGGCAACAGGCTGAGGCGCGCGCGGATGTCCGCGACAACCTCGTTCTTGGAGCGGCCCGGTTTCAAATCGACTTCGAACTCGTTGTGGTGGATGCCCTCGGCATGCTCGTCGAGCTCGGCCCGGCCGGTGCGCCGTCCGATCGATTTCACGTCAGGAATTTCGAGCATGAGCCGCTCGGCGATCTTGCCGACGCGAACCGATTCAGTGAGCGACACCCCTGGATTGAACGCCAGGGTGATATTGAGCGTACCCTCGTTGAACGGCGGCAGGAACGCCCGCGGCAGATAGACCGCCGCGATCCCGGCGGTGGCAACGGCGAACACCGTCAGCGCCACGATGGCGCGGCCGTGCGTCAGGGCAAAGCCGAGCGCGCCGGCGTAGAGCCGCTTGAGCAGGCGAACAAGCCCGGCTTCCCGTTCGTCGAGCCGCTTGAGGCCGGGCAGCATGTAGTAGGCCATCACCGGCGTCAGCGTGATCGAGACCACGAGGCTCGCCAGCATCGCGATGATGTAGGCCTGGCCGAGCGGCGTGAAGAGCCGGCCCTCGATGCCGGTCAGGGCGAACAGCGGTACGAACACCAGCACGATGATCGCGCTCGCATAGAGGATGCCGGAGCGGACCTCCTGCGACGCCGCCACCACGACGTCGAACGTCGAGCGCGGACTGCCGGCGGCGCGGTTTTCCCTCAGCCGCCGGAAGATGTTTTCCACGTCCACTACGGCGTCATCCACCAACGCGCCGATCGCGATGGCGATGCCGCCGAGCGTCATCGTGTTGATCGAGATGCCGGCGAAATAGAAGATCGCCGCGGTGGCGAGGATCGACACCGGTATCGCGGTGAGCGAAATGACCGTGGTCCGCCAGTTCAGCAGGAAAGCGAACAGCACGGCCGCGACCACCACGGCGGCCTCGATCAGCACCGATCGAAGATTCTGGATCGAGGCTTCGATGAAATTGGCCTGACGGAACACGATCTGATCGGCCTTGATGCCGAACGGCAGGCTTGGGCCGATCTCGGTCAGAGCCTGTTCGATCTTTGCCGTAAGCGCGATGGTGTCGACGTCCGGCTGCTTCTCGACCGAGACCAGCACGGCCGGCTTGCCCATGTAGCCGCCGTCGCCGCGCCTGACCTTCGGCGCAAACTCCACCGCCGCGACCTGCCAGAGATAGACCGGGCGCTGATCCACCTTGGCGACGACGATGCTACGCAAGTCCTCCAGGCTGGTGGTGCGCCCGATGTTGCGGATCAAATATTCGCGCGAATGGAGATCGGTGAAGCCGCCGCCCGTGTTGGTGCCGAACTGCGCCAGCGACGCCTCGAGCTGCTCGTAGGTGATGCCGAGCGCGCGCATCGCTGCGGGCTGCGGCGCGACGCGGTACTGCCTCACCTCGCCGCCGAGCGGGATCACCTGCGCGACGCCGGGAATGGCGAGGAGCCGCGGCCGGATGGTGAAGTCGGCGACTTCGCGCAGCTCCATCGGAGTTGCCTGGTCGCTGGTCATCGCGACCATGAGGATCTGCCCCATGATCGAGCTGACCGGCCCCATGTTTGCCTGCACGTTGGGTGGCAGCGCGCTACGGATTTGCCCGAGCCGCTCGGCGACAAGCTGCCGGTTGCGGAAGATGTCGGTGCCCCAATCGAACTCGACGTAAACGAATGACAGGCCGACGCCCGAGATGGAGCGCACCCGCGTGACGCCGGGCACGCCGTTCATCTGCGTCTCGATCGGGAAGCTGACCAGGAGCTCGACCTCGGGCGGCGCCAGGCCCTCCGCCTCGGTCATGATGGTGACGACGCCGCGGTTAAGGTCCGGCAGCACGTCAACCGGGAGGCGCAGCATGCTGTAGCTGCCGAACACCACCAGCACCAGGCTCATCGCCAGCACCAGCAGGCGATAGCGAAGCGATCGGGTGACCAGGAACGTGAACATGGCCAGCTACCGCACGTGATCGAGCAGTTCGGCGCCCTGGACGACGATCCGCATCCCCGGATCGAGCCCCGCGGCAACCAGCACGCGCTCGCCGTCGAGTGGCTCGACCCGCACCGCACGCGCTTCGAATTGCTCGGGCGCGGTGTGGACGTAGACGATCTCCTGCCCATTTGAGGCGCGGATCACGCTGCCTCGCGGGACGGCTATTCCCTTCTTCTCTTCATCTGTCTTGAGGAACACGGTGACGAACAAGCCGGCGCGCAGGTCCGTCACGTCGCCATCGATCTGGAATTGCACCGGGATCGACTGGTTGCGCTCGGCATGGCCGGAGCCGCGGAACGCGAGCGGCAAGCTCCGCCCCGCCGTCGTCGTTGCGATGGCGTCACGCGGCTGCGGCAACGTGGCGAAACTCAACGCCTCGACCCAGAGCCGCGCCGGATCGGTGATCTGGAACACCACCGCGTTGGGTTGCGCGATCTGCCCTGCGACCGGCACGCCCTCGGCGATCACGCCGTTGACGGGCGCAATCAGAGTTTCGGGATCGCGCCGCACCTTGTCCAGCGCGACACGGCGGTCCTTGAGGCCTTCGAGCTCGAGCTTGGCTTCCTCAAGCTGGATTTGCGCGATCGCGCCGCTCGGCGCGAGCCGCTCGTAGCGCGCCACCCGCCGCTCCACGATCGAGATTTGCTGGTCGAGCTCGCCCTGGCGCTGCCGCATATCGGACACATCGATCGCCTGGATCGGCGGCGTCACATGGGCCAGCACGTCGCCCTGGCGCACCGCGCCGCCGAGACGCGGGAAGCCGCCGGGCGGCGCCGAGAGCCGGCCGCCGATTGCGGTCTGCACGAAGCCGCTTGCGGTCGGATCGGGAATGATACGGCCGGGCAGCTCGATTGAGCGCCGGTGCGATGCGATCTCGGCGGCCGCCGTGCGCAATCCGAAAATGCGTTGGATCGGTTTCGGCACGAACACCGAGCCGTCGCCCGCGCGGAGAGCCCGATCAGCCGATGTCGGTGTCGTTTGCGTGGCGGAATGTCCCTCATGCGCCACGGCGCCGCCTGCTAACGCGATCATCAGCAACAACACTGTCGCTGCAGCCGCACGGCGGCGGAACGACATCGCCACGAGACCAAGGAGAAATCCGGCACCGGCAGCGACACCGGTCGCCGGCTGAAGCGCGCCGTTCAGGCGGGAAATCCAACCGGACGCAGAGGCGGTCGTAGCACTTCGATCCGGCACATCGATGGTGAGCGGCAGCACGTCGGTGTCGTCGCCCGCCGTCACCGTGACGATCAGGTCGTAGTGGCCGGGCTTGCCGAGCCACGCCGCCTTGATCCGGTAGGTATCTGCGTCTTCTGTGGCAGCAACCGGACCTTCCGGCGTCTCAATCTCGATCTTGGCGCCACGGATCGGCTCGTTGGTGGCGAAGCGGTCGAGATAAATGACAAGCTGCTCGCCCTGCGCGACCGCCACCACTTCGAACTTGTCCGAAGCGCCGCCGCCGCGCGGCGAAACATCCGCCTGCGCCGGCTTCGGTTCAGGACCGTGGTCGTGGCCTTCGTGCGCGCTCGAGGCAGCGCTCAACGCAATCAGGGCCGCGGCGCCAAGTGCGGCTGCGATGACACATCGCATGGGAATCTTCCTTCATCTGAAATGGCACGGACTCAGCGCGCGTCAGCACGCGCACGAGCGTCGAACAATTCAGGCGAAGGATTTGGGAGGTCGTCTGAGGCGATAGATTTGCGGGCTGAGATGCGGCGGCGAACCGCCGATGATGACCAGCCGGCTGACCAGCGGAGGCATCGTGTCCGGCACCGCCACCAGCACGAAACCATGACAGCCGGTGCACGGGCCGCTGTCGCAGCAGCCGCGGTCGCTGCAATCGTTGGCCTTTTGAGAGGTCTGTGTGGCCGCGGCGGCCTTCAATTCCTGCGGCGCCGGCGCCTGCTTGGCGGCCTCGGGCTTCGAAGTGTGCTGCGCTACCGCCGCGTGCGAATGGTTGTGACCGGCGTGCGCCTTCGCGGCGTTCGGCGCCAACACGAGCAGCAACGCGGTGAACGCGGTGGCCGCGATCACCTTGAGGAGTTGTAGATGTTTCGGCCGAATGGTCATCGAGCGGAAGTTACCACGGCTGCCTACCCCCGCCCGGTATAGCGCCGATTTAGGCTTAATCCAGGCCTAGCGGTCCCAAACGCCTCCAATCCCCACGATTGGGGTAGCTCCCGCCCCTGGGCCGCGTTTACGCTACGGGGGCAAGAGGAGCCGGTTGTGCCGCTTGGCATCGTTTCTAAGCATCTGAAGACATGGTTGAATGCCGCGCGGCCGCAGGAGCAAGGGAGCACGCATTCGATGCAGCCACTCACCGGGGGAATCACCAAGGCCGGAACCGGCCTCGATGGCATCGTCTGGAACATCCTCGGCCAGACCTACATTCCGAAGTCGCTCAACGAGAGCTCGTTTTCCTGGCACGCCACCTTTCCGGTCGGCACCTTCGTGCCGCCGCACATCCACCCGACCCAGGACGAGTTCATCTACGTGTTGGAGGGTCGGTTCGATCTCATCATTGACGGCAAGGACTTTGTCGGCACCGCCGGCGACCTGATCCGGCTGCCGCAGCAGATCATGCACGGCATCTTCAACAAGACCGATCAGCCGGTGAAGTGCCTGTTCTGGGTGACGCCGACCCGCAAGCTGTACGACTTGTTCTGGGCGATCCACTCCATGAAGGAGCAGAACCCGCCGGACGTGGTCGCGCTGTCGGCGAAACACGAAGTGGTGTTCCTGCCGCCGCCTCCTGGGGCGTAGGTCTCGTTCCAGCTTAGCGGTGTCATCGCCCGCGAAAGCGGGCGATCCAGTAATCACTGATGCTTGCGAACGACCTCAAGACTTCGGGTACTGGATGCCCCGCTTTCGCGGGGCATGACAGCGGATGATGGTGCGCCGCCAACGGCTGCTCAGAAGGCTTGAGCTCAGTTCAGCGCCATGATGCCCTGAGCCTTGATCACATTGCCCCACTTCTCGGCTTCGGCGGCAATGTGCTGCTTGAACCCTCCGGGGGTCAGCGGCATCGGCTCGACACCCAGCTGGACAAATCGCTCCTTCACATTGGGTACGGCGATCGCAGCATTCATCGCCTCGCTAAGCTTGTTGATGATCTCGGGCGGCGTTTTGCTAGGCGCCCCGAGGCCATACCAGCCGATCGCGTCGTAATCCTTCACAACCTCGCCTATCGCGGGAACGTCCGGCAGTGCCTTGATCCGGTAGGCCGTCGTCACGCCGTAGGCGCGCAGCTTGCCCTCGCGGATCAGCGGGAATGCTTGCGCGATCGGGTTGAATACGGCCTGCACCTGGTTGGCTAGCAGGTCGGGCATGTAGTTGCCGCGATAGGGGACGTGAACCATTTTGGTTCCGGTCTGGATCTGGAACAACTCGCCGCACATGTGCGGCGTTGTCCCGATCCCGCCGGAGGCCATGTTGACCTTGCCGGGATTGGCCTTGAGATAGGCGATAAACTCCTTGAGATCGTTGGTCGGGAACGATGACGGCGTGATGATGACGAATGCCGTCTTGGCGATGCCTGCGATCGGTACGATGTCGCGCAGGAAGTCGAAGTTGAGATTGCGATAGAGCGCGATGTTGACCGCGTTGGTCGAGACCGGCATCAGCAGCGTGTAACCGTCGGGCGCGGCACGCGCGACGTATTCGGTGGCGATGTTGCCGCCGGCTCCCGGCTTGTTCTCCACCACGACCTGCTGGCCCAGCCGCTCCGACATGTGTTGTGCAGCAAGCCGCGCGATGATGTCGGGCGCGCTGCCGGCGGGGAACGTGACGACCAGGGTGACAGGCCGCGACGGGTAGGCCTGCGCCCAAACGGCGGCCGGAAGTACAGGAGTCGCGGCGGCAGCCGCTGCCGCGAGCAGCAATTGTCTTCTTCCAATTGTCATGGCGCTTCTCCCAATATTCTGTTTGCGGACCTGTACGACGTGTGATCGTCGGCACGCTTTTTATTGGGCAGAGAAGCGATGCTATTCGGTTGGGCGCCCGCCAGAAAGGGACGTGATGTCGCTAGGTGCTTGGTCCTCGTGTCCCGGGCGAGCGACAGCGAGACCCGGGACCCCGGTTTCTTTCATATTGCGGAGATGAACCGGGGTCCCGGCTCGCGCTCACTGCGTTCGCTTGGCCGGGACATGCGGGTCGTGACGCTATGCCGCCCGGCCCTTGTTGACCTGGCTCTGCGCGAAGCCCGCAACGCCGGCATAGCCGCGCACGATCGCCTTGCGCTCCTCGAACGACAGCACGTCGTCGATGTTCTGTGAAACCGTCCGGCGCGCGCTGCTCGACCGCGTCGATCACGCCCTCCGGCCCGCCGCTGCGGTTCATCCGCACGATCTGCGCGGTCGGCGGCAGCCGCTCCTGCTCGTAGGCCCACAGCGCCTGCATCGGGTGGTCGGCGTTCTCCAGCAGGTCGGCGAGGCAGCGCGCATCGAGGATCGCCTGCGACGCGCCGTTCGAGCCGACCGGATACATCGGATGCGCGGCGTCGCCGAGCAGCGTGACGCGGCCATGCGACCAGCGCGGCAGCGGATCGCGGTCGCACATCGGATATTCCCAGAACTCCGGCGTCGCCTCGATCAGCGCCTTGGCGTCGACGTAAGGAATGCGGAAGCGCTGCACGTGCGGCATCAGGTCCTCGAAACGGCCGGGCCGCGACCAGTCCTCCTTGTTGGGCGGCACGCCGCCCTCGCCGATCTTGACCAGCACCGCCCAGTTGGTCAGCGGGCGATCGTCCCGCGCGCCCTCGCCGATCGGATAGACCACGAGCTTCGCCGCCATGCCGCCGGCGATCACCATCGAGCGGCCGGTCAGGAACTGCGGCCAGTCGAGCGCGCCGCGCCACAGCATCGAGCCGTTCCAGCGCGCCGGGCCTTCGTTCGGATAGAGCGCGGCGCGCACGTGCGAATGGATGCCGTCGGCGCCGATCAGCACGTCGCCGCGCACGGTGCGGCGATGCGGCTGCCGTCGCGGTCGAAGAAATAGGCGGTGACGCCGCCCTCGTCCTGCTGGAACGCGCCGAGCCGGTGCCCGGTGTGGATGCGGCTCTCGCCGAGCCGCGAGCGCACCGCCTGGATAGATCACGCCCTGCAGGCGGCCGCGATGGATCGAGAATTGCGGCACGTCGTAGCCGGCGTCGAGGCCGCGCGGCTCGCGCCAGATCTCCTGGCCGAACCGGTTGGTGTAGATCAGTTCGAAGGTGCGGATGCCGACCGCGTCGAGCCGGTCCAGCAGCCCGAGCTGCTTCAGTTCCTTGATCGCGTGCGGCAGCGTGTTGATGCCGACGCCGAGCTCGCGGACGCGTCTCGGCCTGCTCGAAGATTTCGCAGTCGATGCCACGCGCATGCAGCATCAGGGCCGTGGTCAGCCCGCCGATGCCGCCGCCGACGATGATGACCTTCACGGCTCGATCCTTAACGCGACAAACGCCAACCGGCTATAATGTCCTCCCCGGGCACAACTTCAAACAACGACCTGGGCATTTGGTTGATGGCCGGGAGGACGCTGAAATGGCGCGAAAAGTGATGATTTCCTGCGCGGTGACGGGCTCGGCGGACACCCCCGGCAAGAACCCGGCGGTGCCGGTGACGCCCGAGCAGATCGCCAACTCCTGCCTCGACGCCGCCAAGGCGGGCGCGGCGATCGTGCACATCCACGTGCGCGATCCCAAGACCACCAAGCCCAGCATGGACAAGGCGCTCTACGGCGAGACGGTCGATCGCATCCGGCAGAAGAACTCCGACGTGCTGATCAACCTGACCACCGGCCCGGGCGCGCGCTTCTTCCACGACGACAAGGATCCCTCGAAGCCGAGCGCTGACAGCGTGCTGCGCGGCCCGGCCGAGCGCGTGCAGCACGTGGTCGAGATCAAGCCCGACATCTGCTCGCTCGACATGGGCTCGCTCAACATGGGCGACCGCGTGTTCATCAACACGCCGACCCATCTGCAGGCGATGGCGCTCGCCATCAAGGACGCCGGCGTGACGCCGGAGCTCGAAGTGTTCGAGACCGGCCACCTGCTGCTCGCCAAGCGATTCCTGGAGAACGGCTACGTGAAGGGGCCGGGCATGTTCCAGATTTGCCTCGGCATCTCCTGGGGCCAGCCGGCGACGCCGGAGGCGATGACCTACATGCGCAACCTGTTGCCGAAGGATTGCCGTGGTTCGCGTTCGGCATTTCGCTCTGGCAGTTCCCGATGGTGGCGCAGGCCGTGCTGCTCGGCGGCCATCCGCGCGTCGGCATGGAGGACAACATCTATCTGGAGAAGGGCAAGCTCGCGCCGTCGAACGCGGCGCTGGTCGAGAAGGCCGGCAAGATCATCCAGATTTTGGGCGAAGAGATCGCGACGCCGGCGGATGCGCGGAAGATTTTGGGACTTGGCGCGAACAACTAGGTCGTTCCTTCGTCATGGCCGGACTTTATGGGATCGAAACCGCGATGGATCGAGCAATTTAAGTTGCTCCTTCCACACGTCCACTGCGCCCCGCTCATAAAGATAAAAACAACGTAATCGCGGCGACATTCACCAGACTGATAAACAATGCTGATGCCAGCGGCAGAATAACAAAGGCATTGGGCGATGGTCCGTAGCGCTTAGTGACCGCCGTCATGGCTGCGATAGCCGTCGGCGTTGAGCCAAGCGATATGCCGATGAACCCAGCGCTCAGCACCGCTGCCTGGTAGTCCTTACCAAGTGCTGGGAAGACTACCAGCGAGGCATAGATCGCTGCCAGCAGCGTCTGTACTCCCACGATAACAAGCAGCGGTCCTGCAAACTTGCCCAAGGTCCAAAGCTGCATGCTCATGAGCGACATGGCGAGGAAGACTGACAGCGAATAGCTTGAAATAAGATCGAGCGACGCTGTCCGTGCAGGCCAAGGCCAACGGGGAAAGAGTTTCGGAAAAGTATTAGACAGGACCATGCCCATTATTAAACAGGGCACAAACAGCGGCACCTTTATGGTCGTCGCGTTGGAAATCCAGTCGTGCACCAGATAGCCAAGGATGACCGCGATGTTGACGACAAGCATCGCCCGCATCACTCCCATTTTGTCTATTGGGGCTTGGTCGTCTTCCGGCGCTAGCTCGATTGGTGCTGGGTCGACCGGCGAACGATGCAGGCCGTACTTTTCGATAAGGTATTTTGCGAGTGGGCCGCCTAACACGCAGGAGATGATCAGCCCGAGCGTTGCCACCGCGATGCCGGTCTCCATCGCCGCTGGAAAACCATGCTCGGTTTCAATGAGGGGGGCCCAAGCGATGGTGGTCCCATGGCCGCCGGACAGGGCTAGGGAGCCGATGACCACCCCTGCTGCAGAGGGCATGCCGAAGGCGAGTGCGCCAGCGGTGCCGACGATATTCTGAATGAATACAAACGCGGCTGCAATCACACACAGGACAAGCAAAGTCCGCCCGCCCGCCACAAGATCGGCGAGCCGCGCATTGATGCCGACGGTAGCGAAAAAAATCACGAGCAACCGGTCGCGCGTCGTGAGGTCGAAGTCAATTTCGAGGTTGAAAACAAAGTAGATCAACGAAACAACGACGACCGCTATAAACCCTCCGCTCACCGGTTCGGGAATACTGAAGTTTCGCAAAAACTTCACGCGCTGCGTGGTCAGAACGCCGACGAAATAGACCACGATGCCGATTGTGAGCGAAAGGAAATCCGGCGCTAGAAACCGGGAAACTTCGCGGGTCATAGTATTCCTTTACGCAGCTCGTGGGCCAGCTACCATTTACCTGCGTATCCATGCTTGGCCTCTTATGTCGCCTTGATATCGTGTTTTTTGTTTGGAGCCGATGACGACCAATGTCCGATTAGGGTCGGCCGTCAATAGCGGACATCAGCCCGTACGACTGTTCATGCGGCGAGATGCACCCTTCGGGACCGAACTTATCCCCGGTCTTAAATCCGGCATTTCAGCTAATCCGTTGATTGATCGCCGAAATTGCAAGACCGGCGCTGCCCGTCATCTCTTCACCCCACCTTGAATTCGCGAGCGCGTGTCCCGAAACCGTCAGGATTTGGAGAAAATGTGGGGGGCAGACACGCGACAAGGAGAATTGGTCATGAGTGACAAAAAAAAGGAAGCAGAGAAAGCCAAGGCCCCGACGCCGCGTGATATTTTCGAGGGGATCAAGGGGCGCCCGCCAGAGACAGATCGAGAGCTGGAAGAGTGGCTCGCCTCTGCCGAAGGCAAAGCTGCCATAGCTTTTCAACCCGCGTCTGGTTCCCGATGGGGCGAAGGGCGCTCGTAAATTAATTTGCGGAGCGCACTGACGCAGGCGAGGCAGTGCGTCACGATGGGCCGCGACGCCCGGCACACTCAGAAGCTAATCAACCGCCTCGGCTATGAGAACGGTGCGCCGGATTGAGCGCGGGAAGTTAATGTCAGTTGCGCGGCGGGAGCGGCGATTTTAGAGCCTGCAGCGCTCGTATTCGATCTCCACTTCAGGGAGCCCAGGAAAAATCTGCTTCAGGTTATTTTCGTCGATTTTCTTGAGTGTAAATTGCATGTCATGAATAGCGACACCCCTTCTGCAGTACGCGATTAGATGCACAACCGACCCGTCCTGTTTCCTGTGGTTGATCCTGCAGGCCGCCAGTCGGCCTCTGATATGATCTTCTTCCAGAATAAACCATTTGCCGTAAGCCAAATCGTTGCTCATCACTGATATTCTGTTGCCTGTCTTCCGGAAGACCTTTGAACACGAACCGACTTTGTTGGCCCACGCGCCGTCGACCTCGGCGGCTTGTGTGGACATGGATAAGGACAACAAGAGAAATGCCGCAAATGCCTTCTGCAATCTTCGTATCATGACAACTCTCTCTGATCTCTACATCACTTGCGCGGCGGGAGCGGCGCTAGCTTCTCGCGCAACGCACTCTCAGCGGTCAATTTCCGACAAGCCTCTGCTTGCTTGATCCGCGATGCCTTGACCTTGCAGTGCTCAGCAGTAGTCGGGACTGCGATCAATGCGCGGGGTTTACAGAGTAACGCCAATGCGGCGTCGCGCTCGACTGGATCGGGGCTAAGCACGCGTCGGGCCTTGTCGAGCCAATACAAGGCTTCGGCTTTGTCATGGTGCAGGACAAGGCGCAGCTTGGTCATGCCCCAAGCGTACCTCGACCGGCTGCGCGGCAACAAGGCGGGCTAACCGCGCCCTATTTCGGAAGGCACTCCACATTAAAGGCAATGATAATTTGCTTTGGGTCAGCCTGACCCAGGCTCTTCAAGTCTTCCAAACCACTTTTTAGCCTGGCTCCCGCATCCTTTAAGCTGCCCTCAAGCTTCGACTTGGCCGTCCTGCATCGCTTTTCATTCGAGAATTCCTGAAACACGACGGTTGGAAGGAGCCTCCATTCCGCCCTATCGTTTGTAGCCGCCGGACTGACTGAGTAGGAAAAGACGTACATCAGTACCCACATTGGTATCTCCACTTAGTGCGTCGACTGCGGTCCTTTGGGCGCTTTGAAAGTTTTCAAGAAATTTTCGAGCTTTTGGACATATTCGTAACTGACGGCGACCTGACGCCAGCCGCTCGCCAACTCCAGCAGTTCGTCCTTTGCTACCGGCTCGACTTCACGCGAAGCCAAGCGCTCTGCCGTCGCCGCGCGGTCTAAACAAGTTCGAATGTGACCTGCCAGCGCTTTAGACATCCGCGCCCTGCCGCATAGCTAGCCGTGATTAAAACGTCATCACGGGAAGGACCCTGCAGTTGCAATATGGCTGATTTCTCTCATGCACGTTTTGATAGATGTCAAAATGGCAAACCATTATCGTACGCTGTTGGACATAGGGGGCGTCGATGGGCGTGCATACCAAAACCTCCTCTCCTGAAATCACCGGCGCGTTTGCGCATTCCAAGCGCCGTTTTTCTTTGCCAACTTGGGCTCAGATACTCGCAGCCGCACCAAGAACTTATGGCCGCGACGTTGAGATATTCGGCCAGCACGAGCCGGCCGACTGCCTTTACAAGGTTGTCAGCGGCGCGGTGCGGACATTTAGCGTGCTGCGCGATGGCCGCCGACACATAGCCGGGTTTTATCTGGCTGGAGACTTTTTCGGCCTTGAAGCCAACGGCAGGCACGCGTTGTCCGCCGAGGCCATTTGCAACTCCAAAATTCTAGTCATCAAGCGCAGTGCATTAGCGGTTTTGGCTGAGCACGATAAGGACATCGCGCGCCGTCTCAGAGAGATGATGGGTGACGAGCTTTTGCGCACTCAGGCGCATGTCACGCGGTTGATCAAGACGTCCCGCGAACGTGTGGCCGACTTTCTCTTGGAAATGGCTGACCGCTCGCCAGAAACAAGTGACATCGAGTTGCCGATGTCACGGCAGGAAATTGCGGACCACCTTGGCCTGACGATTGAAACCGTTTCACGCACTTTTGCAAAGTTGGAAGCCATCAAAGCAATTGCGCGGTCGGGTGCGCGCCATGTGAGATTGCGGCGCGCGACTCTCAAGGAAATCTCAACGTCCTGACCTGTGGAGCTTAAGCCATGAGTAACAAAGACGAAGGAAGGAAAGCGAGGCACCGACGCTGCGTGCCATTTTTCAAGGATGCAAGGGTCGGCCCCCAAAAAGCCGAGCAAGAGTTGGATGAGTGGTTCGCCTCTGCCGAGGGTAAAGTTGCGACGGCGTTTGCGCCCATTCCTGCTTCGCGCTGAGGCGAAATCGCACGCTCATAACCGCCGGAAGTTTGCTATCGCCGTCGATTGGCTCACGGCCTTGAGCCGTGGCAGTGCTTCCAATTTTGCGAGCCGTGCCCACATCGTCAAAAACCCGATGGCCGCTTCGGTCTCGCGCGTGCAGGATGGCGGCTGAACCATCCGTGTCATTGGGCTCTTGGAGCACCGCGACGACCCAGCAGTGGATTTGTGGAACGTAGAAGCTTGAAGGTGGGACAGCCGAAGCCGTTGCAATTTGTCAGCAGGAAGCGAAAGGGAGCGGACACCATGTCGAACTATTACTTAGCTATTTCGGCACTGATTTTTGTTCTCGTGGCAATCGTCCAGTTGATGAGAATTCTGAAACAATGGCCGGTGCAGATAGGGCCGCATTCCGTTCCTATGTCGGTGTCGTGGATTGCCCTCACTGTCGCTTGTCTGATGTCGATTTGGGCGGTGACGCAGTTGGTGCGTTGATTAGAGCGTGCCTGTTGAGTGCACGCTGCAACGCTTCGGTAGAAAGTGCTGATGTCGTTGTAAGGGCAACCAACGTAAACGTACCCTGAACGCGGAAAATCACGCCGCGCCGCGGGATCAGCTGAACCTATCGCGCCAAAGTAGGATCACGATCGGCGACACAATCACCAGCGCCGCAATGACGGTCCAGGCGGGATAGGAACGGCCCATGAAAAGCTCTAGTGCGAACGATGCGATCCCAATCGCCGCGAAGAAGGCAACGACGGTGATCACGACCTTCCAGACGATGTTCATTGGGGTCCTTGGGCAGGTACGATAAAGCGGATTGTATCCGCTTCCAAGAAGCCGTTGGAAGACCTAAGCAGAGATTCTCAGGCTACCCAACGGATCGAGGCTACGGATGATGCTGGCGCTAGCCGTTTTCATTATCCATCCGTTGGGGAGCCAGCAAAAACCTGCTTAGTCGATGTCCGCTTTGTAGCCAAGACGTGGATGCCCGGCACAAGGCCGGGCATGATGTGGTGAGAGTGTGCAAGAGCGTCCTAGATCGAAACCTTCTCGTCCTCCCACACCTTGCCGACCGCTTCACGCTTCGCCATGCGGTCCTTGAAGGCGGTATAGTTCTTCAATTCCGGCATCGGCAGGCCGCGCCGCACGCCCCAGACGTAGAACACCAGGGCGTAGGGATCGAGCACCGAGTACTGGTCTGAGAACCACTCCTTGCCGGCAATCTTGCCGTCCATCTCCTTTAGATAGCCGTGGAAGCTCTTGAGCCCCTGCTCCTTGATGCCGGGGAACGCGTTATGGTCGGCGGTGTAGCGCTCCGGCCGGTTGAAGTGCGCGTGCGCGGGATGCACGCTCGCGGCGAGGAAGCCGATCAGCGAATGCGCTTTCGCTTCCGCCACCGGATCGGTCGGCCACTTGCCGAACCGCTTTCCGAGATAAGGCAAGATGGCCGTGTTCTCGGTGAGCGGCTCGCCGTTGTCGAGCTTGAGCGCGGGCACGCGGCCCATCGGATGGATCTTCATGTAGTCGGGCGTCTTCTGCTCGCCCTTGGCAAGGTCCATCTTCTGCGGCTGATACTTCTCGCCGCTCTCTTCGAGGATGATGTGCGCGGCCATCGAGCACGCGCCGGGTGCGTAGTAGAGGGTCAACATTTCGGTTCTCCTTACGCCTGCGCCGGCGCGTATTTGCCGCCGATCTGCTTGGTGTGCACGCCCTCAGCGCCGCTCTCCTTGTGCTGCAGCCGGGTGATGCGCGCCCATTTACGCTTGAGCTTGTCCTGCACCTTGATGGTCAGCACGCCGAGGCCCTCGCACTCCAGCTCGATCTTGTCGCCGTCCATGAACGGGTTGAGGCCGCGGTGGTTGGTGCCGGTGGCGAGGATGTCGCCCGGCAGCAGCGTGTGGATCGACGTCACCCACTCGATGCAGCGCGGGATCTTGTGCGCCATGTCGTCGGTGTTGAAGTTCTGCATCACCTTGCCGTTGTTCTTCAACCGGATCTGCATCTTGCCGACGTTCTTGATCTCGTCGGCGGTCACGATGTATGGGCCGATCGGCGCAAAGGTGTCGCGCGACTTCATCTGGTAGAACACGTTGGTCGGCGGCACCACGCCGCGGGCCGAGCCGTCGATGAAGTTGGTGTAGCCGAACACGTACTTCATCGCGTCCTTCTGTTTCACCTTGGACGCCTTCTTGCCGATCACGATCGCAAGCTCGGCTTCGCCCTCGAACACCGACGCCGCCATGTCCGGCAGCACCATGGTCTCGCCCGGGCCGATGACCGCGCTCGGCGATTTCATGAAGGCGTTGATCGGCGCCGGCTCCGGCAGCGTGCCGTCCTCCATGTAGTTCACCGCCATGCAGATAATGTTTTCCGGCTTCGGCAGTGGCGCGCGCAGCTTCACCTTGGCGAGCGGCTTGCTCTTGCCCTTCTTGGCGGCGGCGGCGAGCTTGGGTTTCCACTTGCTCCACTGCTCGATCACGGTGCGGATCACGTCCTGCGGACCCAACGCCTTGATGTCCTTCACCGCATCGGACACGTCGACCATCTTGCCGCCGTTGACGACGCCGAGTCTGTAGTTGTCAAAAAACGCGAGTTTCATGGGTTCTCCCCCAACAAATTAGGCTCTTGGATGGGCGCCACCTTGCCATACTTTTTGTGGCCGCGCCGAGGGGCACGGAACGCATGGATGGCAGGGTTGCGCGGACGAAGGTGGGCAAGAAAACAGCCTTCGCGGCTGTTCCGGGATCGTGGCCGGGAGGCCGGTTGAGGAACAGCCGCGAAGGCTGGCGGGAGCGAAGGGGCTCGAACCCTCGACCTCTGCCGTGACAGGGCAGCGCTCTAACCAACTGAGCTACGCCCCCGCGGGAGTGCCGGACTTAAGGCCCGGCCCCTCCCAAGTCAAGAAATAGCGCCGGTGCCGGTTTCCCGGCTGCCCGCCGTCGTCCAGACGCCCTGCCATCGGCCGTTGGCCCTTGCCCGGAAATGGATTCATCCCCAGTTGGCGCGCCGTCGCGAAGCCGCATAAATGTGTCTCTGGCGGGCCAGCGGGCCGCAAGCAATTTTTCGGTGCAATTCTAATATGGCTGACGTCGACGTCGTCATCATCGGAGCGGGCCACAACGGCCTGACCTGCGCCGCCTATCTCGGCATGGCGGGCTTGAGCGTGCGCGTCGTGGAACGACGCACAGTGGTCGGCGGCACCGCCGTGACCGAGGAATTCCATCCGGGCTTCCGCAATTCGGTCGCGGCCTACACGGTGAGCCTGCTGCAACCCAAGGTCATCGCCGACCTCAACCTTCACCAGCACGGCCTGAGCATCGTCGAACGCCGAGCGCAGAACTTCCTCCCGGTTCCTGATGGCCGCCATCTCCTCACGGGGGAAGGCCGCACGCAAAGCGAAATCGCCAAGTTCAGCGCGCGCGACGGCGAGCGCTACGCCGAGTTTCAGGCGGCGCTGGGCGAGGCCGCCGATCTGCTCCGCGAACTGGTGCTGCACGCGCCGCCGAACGTGACATGGCGGCACGTTCTGCAATCTCTTCCGGAGGCGATGAAGTTCGCCCCGATCGGCGCCCGCGTCATGGGCTTGGACAGCAAGGCGCGGCGCGCTCTGTTCGATCTCTACTGGAAGTCGGCCGGCGGCTATCTCGATCAATCGTTCGAGACCGACGCGGTGAAGGCGCTGTTCGGCTTCGATTCCATCGTCGGCAATCTCGCCAGCCCCTACACTCGCGGTTCGGCCTATGTGCTGCTGCATCACTGGTTCGGTGAGGTGAACGGCAAAAAGGGCGTCTGGGGCCATGCCATCGGCGGTATGGGCGCGATCACACAGGCAATGGCGAAGGCGGCCGGCGCGCATGGCGTACGCATCGACACCGGCGCAATGGTCAAGGAAGTCATTGTCGGGCGCGGCCGCGCCACGGGCGTCGTGCTCGGCGACGGCACGCGGATCGATGCCAAGGCGGTGGTTGCCAACGTCAATCCGAAATTCCTGTTCGAAACGCTGGTGCCGCGCGGTGCAGTGCCTGCTTTCGTTACCGAGCGCATGCGGCGCTGGAAGGCGGGTTCCGGCACCTTCCGCATGAATGTCGCGCTGTCGTCGCTGCCGAATTTCACCGCCCTGCCCGGTCCCGGCGATCACCTTACCTCCGGCATCATCCTGGCGCCGAGCCTTGCCTACATGGACCAAGCCTACCGCGACGTTGCGGCGCACGGCTTCAGCCAGGCGCCGATCGTCGAAATCGTCATCCCTTCGACGCTCGACGACAGCCTGGCGCCGCACGGCGCCCACGTGGCGAGCCTGTTCTGCCAGCATGTCATGCCAGATTTGCCAGACGAGAAGCGCGACCAGGTCGCCGACCTCATGATCGAGACGGTCGATTCCTACGCCCCGGGCTTCCGCGCCAGCGTGGTCGGCCGGCAGGTGCTGTCGCCCCGCGACCTTGAGCGCATCTTCGGCCTGCCGAACGGCGACATCTTCCACGGCGCGCTGTCGATGGATCAGATTTTCTCTGCGCGCCCCATGTGGGGACACGCCGACTACCGCATGCCGGTCGCGGGACTTTATCTCTGCGGTTCCGGCGCGCATCCCGGCGGCGGCGTCACCGGCGCGCCGGGGCACAACGCGGCGGCTGCGGTGATCGCGGATCTGAAACGGTAACGACTTGGGTGGGCTTGCCATCCGAAGCTGCGCAGCAGCGGAGGATGGTGGGCGATGACGGGCTCGAACCGCCGACATCCTCCGTGTAAAGAAGGCGCTCTACCAACTGAGCTAATCGCCCGCACCTCCCTATATCGCGCCGCGCTGCGAAGGGTGCAAGCGCCGAACCAGGACACGCGAACGCCCCCGCGCGGCGCGCGGAGGCGTTCGTAGTTCAGAAGCCCGGCGCACCCGAAAAGTGGACTTCCGATTTTCGGATCAGATCATGCGCAAGGACAGTGACTTGGTTACTTGTTGACGGCTTCCTTCAGTCCCTTGCCGGCGGAGAACCGCGGGCGCTTTGCCGCCTTGATCTTGACCGGCGCGCCAGTGCGCGGATCGCGACCTTCGCGGGCAGCACGCTTGACGACCCTGAAATTACCGAACCCCATGATCTTGACTTCGCCGCCCTTCTTCAACGTCGTGGTGATGGCGTCGAAGCATGCGTCGACGGCGGCGGAAGCCGCAGTCTTCGTCATCTGGGCCTTGTCGGCCACTGCGGCGATGAGCTCGTTCTTGGTCATCTGACCGATCCTTTCCCAATCGAATCAACGGCGCATTTGCCGCTGAGCGCGCGAAAACTCTGCTTAAACAAAAGTTAATGCAATGATTCGTTTCGGCAGAACGCAGAAAAAATCTTAAGTCGCGGCGGCACACTCGCAACAAATGCAGTTGCGCTCTGCATTTGCGCGCGCGTCAAGATTCAATTCGCTGCGCTGCAGCTATTGCTGCTTCAAGCCAAGCTCGCGGACCAGTGCGCCGATCCGCTCCGCTTCGTCGGCCATTAGCCTAGTCATCTGTTCCGGCGTGGTGGTTTCGATTGGCGAGCCGTTCTCGGTGAGGCGCTTGACCAATTCCGGATCGCGCGACGCCTTGACAAACCCTTCGTTGAGCTTGGCGACGATCGCGGGCGGCGTACCGGCCGGCGCCGCGACCGCGAACCAGCTCGCAACCTTCTCCTTGCCGAACCCGGCCTCGGTCAGCGTCGGCACGTCCGGCATCTGCTTGAAGCGAGCGGGAGCGTCGATCGCCAGGCCGCGCAGCTTGCCGGATTCAAAATTCGCCTTCGCGGCCGTGTACGACGACAGCGCGAAATCCACCCGGCCGGTGATCAGGTCGGCCATCATCGGGCCGCCGCCCCGATAGTGCGCGTGCTGCATGGGCGTCTTGGTGACGCGCGCCAGCACCGCCGCTAGCAGATGCGACGGCGTGCCGACGCCCGGCGAGCCGAACGTCAGCCCGCCCGGCTTAGACTTGCCGAGCGCCCACAGCTCGCTGAGATTCGTGGCCGGCAGGTCGGTCGGCACAGTGATGATGGTCGCGAGGTGGAACAACAGCGAGATTGGCGCAAAACCCTTGAGCGGCTCGTACGGCGCGGTCGCCGCCATGGCCGGCACGCCGACATGCTGCGAGCCTGAGAAGACCAGGACGGTGTAGCCGTCCGGGGTGGCGTTCTGCACCGCCGCGGCGCCGACCGCGCCGCCGGCACCCTGGCGGTTTTCCACCACCACGCGCTGGCCGACCACCTTGGACAAGGCATCGGCATAGATCCGCGCGGTCACGTCGGTGATGCCGCCCGGAGCGAGGCCGACAACGATGGTGATGGGGCGGTTCGGAAAATCGGCTTGCGCGGCCGCCGTCAGCGGCAACGCCAGGGTCAACGCCAGGCCCAACAGTGCGCGCAGCATCGGTCCCCTCCTTTTCTTCCCGCTCAACCGTACCGCCTGCCGTCGGCAACGCAAACCCGGCCGCGTTATGAACTTGCCGGTGTCGCCGCTATAGTTTGCCGCAGCTTTGGACGGGTCATGAGCCGGCTGCCGGTCACCATTGCCACCTGGGACTACGATCGCGTGCGGCCGCTGGTCGACGGGCGCGTCAAGGTCGAGGGCTGCGACGTCAACTACCTCACCATGCCGGTCGAGGAGTGCTTCGAGCGCGCCTATTTCCATGGTGAGTTCGAGGTCGCCGAGATCGGCTTCAGCCCCTACTTGATTGCGCTGTCGCGCGGCACCCCGCCATATGTGGCGGTGCCGGCGTTCCTGTCGCGGATGTTCCGCCATTCGGCGGTCTACATCCGCACCGACAGGGGTATCAACGGGCCGAAAGACCTCAGGGGCAAGCGCGTCGGCGTGCCCGAGTATCAGATGTCCGCCGTGATGTGGTTTCGCGGCTACCTGCAGGACGAGTTCGGCATCGCTCCGAACGACATGACCTGGGTGCAGGGCGGTCTGGAAAATCCCGGCCGGCGCGAGAAGTTTCCGCTCAATCTGCCATCCGGCTTTCGACTTGAAGCCGCGCCCGAAGGGCAATCGCTGTCGAACATGCTGGCCGACGGCGCGCTCGACGTGGTGATGGCGGCGCGGCGGCCGTCGTGCTTCGTCGCCGGCCACCCCAAGGTGAGCCGGCTGTTCCCGGACTACCGCGCGGCCGAGCGCGACTATTTCCGCAAGACTGGGATTTTTCCAATCATGCACGCGGTCGGCGTGCGCCGCGACATTCTGGACCAGCACCCCTGGCTCGCCGCGAGCGTTTACAAGGCCTTCGCGCAGGCGAAGCGCCTGAGCGACGCCGAGTTCGCCGAGACCACCGCGCTCAAGATCGGGCTGCCCTGGGTCAACGCCGAATTCGACGAGACCCGCGCGATCATGGGCGACGATTTCTGGTCCTACGGCATCGACGCTGCCAACCGGCGGACGCTCGACGCCATGGCACGCTATTCATATGAGCAGGGCCTTGCGGTACGCTTGCTCACTGTCGAGGAGATGTTCGCCGAAAGCACGATCGGCGGCGAGACCAGGGTTTAGGAGCAAACCATGCCCGTGCAGATGATTTGCGCGTCGCACTCACCGCTGATGACGGCGGAGATGGAAGAATCTCAACAGGGCGCGCAGGCGCAATTCTTCAACGAGCTGCAGAGCTGCGCCGCGGCGCTGCACAAGTTCAAGCCCGATCTCGTGGTGGTATTCGGGCCCGACCATTTCAATGGCTTCTTCTACGAGCTGATGCCGGCGTTCTGCATCGGCAGCGCGGCGGAAGGCACCAAGGACTGGCACCTGGAAGGCGGCCCGCTGAAGGTGCCGCGTGAACTGGCGGTCGGGTGCGTGCGGCATCTGCAATCGCGCGATTTCGACGTGGCGCTCTCCCACGCCATGAAGGTCGACCACGGCATCACCATCCCGCTCTACAAGCTGACAGGCGCGCTGGCGCGCTATCCGGTGCTGCCGGTGTTCATCAATTGCGCCGCCGACCCCCGCCCCTCGTTCCGCCGCGTTCGCGCGTTCGGTGGAGCGATCGGCGAGTTCCTGGCCGGGCGGGACATGCGCATTACGGTGATCGGCTCCGGCGGGCTGTCGCACGATCCGCCGACGCCACGTATCGATCACAGCGATCCGGGCAAAACCCAGCGCCTGATTGACCGCGTGACGCCCTCGCAGGCCGATCTCGACGCCCGCGAAGGCCGCGTCATCAACGCGGCGCGCGAGCTCGTCAACGGCGGCGGCCCCTGCCTGCCGCCGAGCGAGCAATGGGACCGCAGCTTCCTCGACAGTTTCATCGGCCGCAGGCTTCAAGACTTCGACGCCATGACCGACGCCGAGATCGACCGCGTCGCCGGCTTCGGCGCGCACGAGGTGCGCACCTGGGTCGCGGCCGCCGCCGCGGCGCAGAACATGGGCGATCCGCGCGCGGAGCTGCGCTACTACCACCTGGTGCCGGAGTGGATCACCGGCATGGGGATCGTCGCCGGTCAGGCGTGAGCGGTTTGGACGTCGCGGTCGTCGGCGCGGGCCCTGCCGGACTGATGGCAGCCGACGTGCTGGCCGGCCAAGGCGCGCAGGTCACCGTCTATGATCGGATGCCGTCGGTCGGGCGCAAGTTCCTGCTGGCCGGGCGCGGCGGCCTCAATCTGACTCACAGCGAATACCTCGAGAGATTTCTAGCCCGCTACGGCGTTGCCGCGCCACGCCTGCGCGCGGCGATCGAGGCGTTTCCGCCGTCCGCAGTGCGAGGGTGGTGCGAGGGGCTCGGCCAGGAGACGTTCGTCGGGTCGAGCGGCCGGGTGTTTCCGAAGTCCTTCAAGACGTCTCCGCTGCTGCGCGCCTGGCTGCGGCGGCTCGATGCCGCCGGTGTGGGCTTCGCGTTGCGCCACCATTGGATTGGCTGGGACGAGCGCGGCGGCGTTCAGTTCGAGGCGCCGCAAGGCCGCGTGGTAACCCATCCCGGTGCGCTGATTTTGGCGCTGGGCGGCGCGAGCTGGCCGCGGCTCGGCGCCGATGGCGGTTGGATCGATGTGCTGGCCACGCACGGCATTGCCATTTCGCCGCTTCGGCCGGCGAACTGCGGCTTCGTCGCGAACTGGTCCGAGACGTTTCGCGACCGCTTCCAGGGCCAGCCGCTCAAGCGCATCGAGATGTCGTTCGGCGGGCAATCGGTGCGCGGCGAATCCATCGTCACCCGCGACGGTCTCGAAGGCGGCGGCATCTACGCGCTGTCGGCGCTTCTGCGCGACGCCATCGCGGTCAACGGCGAGGCTACGCTGACTATCGCGCTGCGGCCCGACATTCCCGCGGCCGACTTGCAGCGTATCCTCGCAGCACCACGCGGCAAGCAATCGCTGGCGAACGTGCTGCGCAAGGCGGTGAAGCTCTCGCCGCCCGCGATTGGCTTGCTGCATGAGGCGGCGCTCGCCGCGTCGGCCAAGCTCAGCACACTCAGCGCCACGTCGCTCGCCGGACTGGTCAACGCCGTACCCATTCGCCTGACAGCGACCGCACCGCTCGCCAGCGCGATCTCGACCGCCGGCGGCGTCGACTTCGACGCGATCGACGAGAATTTCATGCTGAAGCGGCGTCCCGGGGTCTTCGTGGCCGGTGAAATGCTGGACTGGGAGGCCTCGACCGGCGGCTACCTGCTGCAGGCGTCGTTCTCGACCGGCGCCGCGGCGGGCCGCGCGGCGCTGGCGTGGAGCCGGCGCAACACCTCGCCTTAAAATAAAACGGCGGCGCCTTGCAGCGCCGCCGCCTTCATTTCGCAATCGTGCCGTTCAGTGTGCGGTGAGGCCGGATGCATCCTCCTCGACCACGCCGTCGGGCGAAGAAACCACCGGCTTGGCCGTCTCATCCCACTCGATCGGCTTGAGCTCGCGCACCAGCGCGCGGGCCAGCACCTCGTCCATGCGGGTCACCGGAACGATCTCCATGCCCTTCTTGATCAACTCGTTGATCTCGACCAGGTCCTTGGCGTTCTCTTCCGGGATCAGCACCAACTTGATGCCGCCCCGCTGAGCCGCCAGCAGCTTCTCCTTGAGGCCGCCGATCGGCAGGATGCGGCCACGCAGCGTGATCTCGCCGGTCATGGCGAGATCGCGGCGCACCGGAATGCCGGTCATCACCGAAACGATCGAGGTGACCATGGCGACGCCCGCCGACGGGCCATCCTTCGGCGTCGCGCCTTCCGGCACGTGCACGTGGATGTCGCGCTTGTCGAACATCGGAGGTTCGATGCCGAAGGCGACCGCCCGAGAGCGCACGTAGGACGCCGCCGCCGAGATCGATTCCTTCATCACGTCGCGCAGGTTGCCGGTGACAGTCATCCTGCCCTTGCCCGGCATCTGCGTGCCTTCGATGGTGAGCAGCTCGCCGCCAACATCGGTCCAGGCAAGACCCGTCACGACGCCGACCAGATCGTTCTCCTCGATCTCGCCGAACCGGTACTTCGGAACGCCGAGATAGTCGCCGATTGCCTTGGTATCGACCTTGACCGACTGCTTCTTCTTCAGCGTGAGGTCCTTCACCGCCTTGCGGATCAGCGTGGATAACTCGCGCTCAAGGTTCCGCACGCCCGCTTCCCGCGTGTAACGGCGGATCAACAGCATTAGCGCGTCGGCGTCGATCGACCATTCCTTTTCGGTCAGACCGTGCTTGGCGATGGCGGCCGGGATCAGGTGCTTGCGCGCGATCTCGACCTTCTCATCCTCGGTGTAGCCGGCGATGCGGATGATCTCCATCCGGTCCATCAACGGCGGCGGGATGTTGAGCGTGTTCGCCGTGGTGATGAACATCACGCTGGAGAGGTCGTAGTCGACCTCCAGGTAATGGTCGTTGAAGGTGTGGTTCTGCTCGGGATCGAGCACCTCGAGCAACGCCGACGACGGATCGCCGCGGAAATCGGCGCCCATCTTGTCGATCTCGTCGAGCAGGAACAGCGGATTCGACGACTTGGCCTTGCGCATCGACTGGATGACCTTGCCCGGCATCGAGCCGATGTAGGTGCGGCGGTGGCCACGGATCTCGGCCTCATCGCGCACGCCGCCGAGCGACACCCGCACGAAGTCACGGCCGGTCGCCTTCGCGATCGACTTGCCGAGCGAGGTCTTGCCGACGCCCGGCGGACCGACCAGGCACAGGATCGGCCCGGTCAGCTTGTTGGCGCGCTGCTGGACCGCGAGATACTCGACGATGCGCTCCTTGACCTTCTCCAGGCCGAAGTGATCGGCGTCGAGCACGTCCTGTGCGGCCTTGAGGTCCTTCTTGACCCGGGACTTCTTGTTCCACGGGATCGAGAGCAGCCAGTCGAGATAGTTGCGCACGACCGTCGCCTCGGCGGACATCGGAGACATCTGCCGCAGCTTCTTGAGCTCGTGCTGCGCCTTCTCACGCGCTTCCTTGGAGAGCTTGGTCTTCTTGATTTTGTCTTCGAGTTCGGAGAGCTCGTCCTTGCCCTCCTCGTCGCCCAGTTCCTTCTGGATCGCTTTCATCTGCTCGTTGAGGTAGTACTCGCGCTGCGTCTTCTCCATCTGCCGCTTGACGCGGGTGCGGATGCGCTTCTCCACCTGCAGGACGGAGATTTCGCTCTCCATCAGGCCCAGCACCTTCTCCAGCCGCTCGGCGACCGAGGTGTTCTCCAGGATCGCCTGCTTGTCCGGAATCTTGACGGCGAGATGCGAGGCGACGGTGTCGGCGAGCTTGGCGTAGTCCTCGATCTGCTGGACCACGCCGACAACCTCCGGCGACACCTTCTTGTTGAGCTTGACGTAGTTTTCGAACTCGGTGATGACCGAGCGCGCCAGCGCCTCGAGCTCGACGCGCTCGCCGGTGACATCCGGCAGAACGACGGCGTCAGCCTCGAAGTAGTCGCTGCGGTCGGTGTACTTGAGAACCTTGCCGCGTTGCGCGCCCTCGACCAGCACCTTGACGGTGCCGTCGGGCAGCTTCAGCAATTGCAGCACACTGGCGAGCGTGCCGGTCTCGTAAATGGTGTCGGTTGCAGGGTCGTCGTCGGAGGCGTTCTTCTGCGTGGCGAGCAGGATGAACGTGTCCGAGCGCATCACCTCTTCGAGCGCCTTGATCGACTTCTCGCGGCCGACGAACAGCGGCACGATCATGTGCGGAAACACCACGATGTCGCGCAGCGGCAGCACCGGGTATGCCCGGGTTTCGCCTGGAGTCAGTGGCGGTCGTGGTTTCGCGAGTGTCATGACGGAAGTCCTTGTTGTTGTGCCCCTCCTCCGTGGCCCGCATGGCGCAGCCGCGATGGAGTGCCGGGTTACCGCAGGCCGAAGCGAATCTCCCCCGGCTTCGCTCCTGCGAACGCTATTAGGTGGATACCGCAGGCCGAGGTGTCAAGTAAGCCTGTAGATTCAACCAAGTATGACAACGCCCTGCGGCAGAATTGGAGACCCGCCGTGGGCGGCGGCTTCAAGAGGCGGCGTTGGCGGCGCCCTGGTCGCCGGCGCGATCGGCGTAGATGTAGAGCGGCCGGGCGGTGCCCTCGACCACTTCCTTAGAGATCACGACCTCCTCGACGCCTTCCAGGCTCGGCAGGTCGAACATGGTGTCGAGCAGGATGCCCTCCATGATCGAGCGCAGGCCGCGCGCGCCGGTCTTGCGGTCGATCGCCTTGCGGGCGATCGCGCCGAGGGCTTCCTCGGCGAGCGTGAGGTCGATCGATTCCATCTCGAACAGCCGCTGGTATTGCTTGACCAGCGCGTTTTTGGGCTGCGTCAGGATCGTCTTGAGTGAAGCCTCGTCGAGATCCTCCAGCGTAGCGACCACCGGCAGGCGGCCGACGAACTCCGGGATCAGGCCGTACTTGAGCAGGTCCTCGGGCTCGACCTCGCGGAAAATCTCGCCGGTGCGGCGATCCTCGGGAGCAACGACCTTGGCGCCGAAGCCGATCGACGTGGACTTGCCGCGCGCCGAGATGATCTTCTCCAGGCCGCCAAACGCGCCGCCGCAGACGAACAGGATGTTGGTGGTATCGACCTGCAGGAACTCCTGCTGCGGATGCTTGCGGCCGCCCTGCGGCGGCACCGACGCAACCGTGCCTTCCATGATCTTGAGCAGCGCCTGCTGCACGCCCTCCCCCGACACGTCGCGGGTGATCGAGGGATTGTCGGACTTGCGCGATATCTTGTCGATCTCGTCGATATAGACGATGCCGCGCTGTGCGCGCTCGACGTTGTAGTCGGCAGCCTGCAGCAGCTTCAGGATGATGTTCTCGACGTCTTCGCCGACGTAACCCGCTTCGGTGAGCGTCGTGGCGTCGGCCATCGTGAACGGCACATCGAGGATGCGCGCCAGTGTCTGCGCCAACAGCGTCTTGCCCGAGCCGGTCGGCCCAATCAGCAGGATGTTGGACTTCGCGAGCTCGACGTCGTTGTGCTTGGTCTGGTGGTTGAGCCGCTTGTAGTGGTTGTGGACAGCGACCGCGAGAACCTTCTTGGCGTGATCCTGGCCGATCACGTAGTCGTCGAGAACCTTGCGGATTTCCTTGGGTGTCGGGATGCCGTCACGCGACTTCACCAGCGAGGATTTGTTCTCCTCGCGGATGATGTCCATGCAGAGTTCGACGCACTCGTCGCAGATGAATACGGTCGGGCCGGCGATGAGCTTGCGCACCTCGTGCTGGCTCTTGCCGCAGAAGGAGCAGTAGAGCGTGTTCTTGGAATCGCTGCCGCCGACTTTGCTCATTCCGTTCTCCGTACCCGCGAACCGCGCGGGTTAGGCTCTTTGCCTTACGACGTCCGCGCTAAAAAACCGTAGCGCGAACACTGGGTTTTCGAACCATGCCCTCCGAATACTAGCGAAGCACGCTAGCGGAGGAACAATCAAGATTTGATTAACGATAACTGTTAGGACCCCAAAGGCTTTTTCTGGGCTATTGCACCAATTCTAGGCTTTGGGTTCCCCTTCCGGACGCTTCTCGATCACCTTGTCGATCAGGCCGAAGTCCCTTGCCATCTCGCCGGTCAGGAACGTGTCGCGCTCCAGCGCGTCTTCGATCTTCTTGAGCGGCTGCCCGGTGTGCTTCACGTAGATTTCGTTGAGCCGCTTCTTCAGGTTCATGATTTCCTGAGCGTGCAGCATGATGTCGGTCACCTGGCCCTGGAACCCGCCTGACGGCTGGTGAACCATGATGCGCGAGTTGGGCAGCGCGAACCGCATGTCCTTGGCGCCGGCGGCGAGCAGCAGCGAGCCCATCGAAGCCGCCTGCCCACAGCACAGCGTCGAGACCGGTGGACGGATGAATTGCATGGTGTCGTAGATCGCCAGACCGGCCGTGACGTGGCCGCCAGGCGAGTTGATGTACATGGAGATTTCCTTCTTGGGATTCTCCGCTTCGAGGAACAAGAGCTGCGCGACCACGAGCGTCGCCATCCCGTCTTCGATCCCGCCAGTGATGAAGATGATGCGCTCCTTCAGCAACCTCGAGAAAATGTCATAGGCCCGTTCGCCCCGGTTGGTCTGCTCGACCACCATGGGCACGAGGTTCATGTAAGTTTCGACGGGATCTCTCAACTACCCCTCCTCAAACATCGGCGGTCGGCCGAATCGCGGCGACCCCGCCAAGACTATATAGTTTCGACATACGGCAAGACGAAGAGCGGCACAATGCACAGGCTCCAAGGCGGTGCCTCGTCGCACACACTTGAGGACTAAGCAGGTTTTTGCTGGCTCCCCAACGGTTGGATAATGAAAACAGCTAGCGCCAGCATCATCCGTAACCTCGATCCGTTGGGTAGCCTGAGAATCTCTGCTTAGCTAGTACGACGGACGGCGGGCGCAATGGGCGCCCCAAGCGAGTCCGCGGCGCGGGCCCGCCCGGCTCAGGCCTCCTCGTCTTCCTGGTAAAGCTTCTCGCGCGAAACCTTCTTCTCGGCGACGCTGGCGAGTTCGAGGATGTAGTCGATCACCTTGTCTTCGAAGATCGGAGCGCGCAGGCTCGCGACGGCGGCGGGATTCTTGCGGAAGTAATCCCACACCTCCTGCTCGCGTCCCGGAACCTGGCGGGCGCGCTCGGTCACGGCGCGGGTCAGCTCTTCTTCGCTGACCTGGATCTTGTTGCGCTCGCCGATCTCGGCGATCACGAGGCCAAGCCTCACGCGTCGCTCGGCGATGGCCTGATACTCCGCCTTCGCCTTTTCTTCGGTCGTGCCCTCGTCCTCGAAGGAGCGGTTACGCGCCTTCATGTCCTCGTCGATGGTTCGCCAAACGTTGTTGAACTCGTCCTCGACCAGCGAGGGCGGCGGAGCAAACTTGTGGAGCTTGTCGAGCTCGTCCAGCAGCTGGCGCTTCAGGCGCTGGCGCGTCATCAGCACATGCTCGCGTGAGATGCGCTCCTTCACGATGTCCTTGAGCTTGGTGAGCAATTCAAGACCGAGCGTTTTGGCGAACTCGTCATCGACCGTGACGCTGGTCGGCGCTTCGAGCGATTTGGCGACGACTTCGAATTCGGCCTTCTTGCCGGCGAGCTGTTGCGCCGGATAGGCGTCCGGGAACGTCACGTTCACGGTGCGCGTCTCGCCCGGCGCGATGCCGACGAGCTGATCCTCGAAGCCCGGAATGAACGTGCCGGAACCGATTTGCACCGTAACGTCGCCGCCGGTGCCGCCTTCGAACGGGACGCCGTCGACCTTGCCGGTGAAATCGATCACGGCGCGGTCTCCTTGCTCCGCCTTGGCGCCCTCGGCCTTGGCGGCGAACGGGCGGTTCTGCTCGGCGATCTTGTCGATTGCCTCGTTGACCTCGGCGTCGGTCACTTCGGCGACCGGCTTGTCAAGCTTGACGCCCTTGAAGTCGGCGATCTCGATCGGCGGCATGATCTCCACCGCCATGGTGTAGGCAAGATCGGACTTGCCTTCGATCATCTGCTCGACGGCCTTTTCGTCGGTCGGCAATGTGACCTGTGGTTCGCGCACCAGCTTCAAGCCGCGGTCGGTAACGATCTTCGCGTTCGCCTCGCGCACCGCGTTCTCGATCGCTTCCGCCATCACCGAGCGGCCATAGAGGCGCTTGAGATGGGCGACCGGCACCTTGCCGGGACGGAAGCCGTTGAGGCGGACCTGGCCCTTGAGCACATCGAGCCGCTCGTCGGCTTTCGCCAACAGATCGGCGGCGGGGACCACAACGGAGAATTCGCGCTTGAGGCCTTCGGCGAGAGTTTCGGTTACCTGCATCACACAATCTTTGTTCTGGGCCGCGGGGCGCGGCGCCTTCGAGGATACCCGTTCGGTGCGGGTGCGAGCGGCCGGTGCGCGACCAACGTGGTGCGGGCGGAGGGACTCGAACCCCCACGACTTTCGTCACGGGAACCTAAATCCCGCGCGTCTACCAATTCCGCCACGCCCGCGGGCTTTGCGCGGCACACGGTCGGCAAGCGGCGCGGGTTATATCACGGGGCCGCTGACCAGCAAGGAAATAGGCCCGATGTGGCGGGCTTCAACGGTGCGCCGGGCGGCCGCAAGCGAGGAAGTGGCGGCGCAGGCGAGCAAGGGCGGAATGCGACGGAAGAACGCTCGCCGAGGTCGCCGAGGCGGGCTGCTCAGGGCCAGGCGCCGAGGTCGACGAAGAGCTGCCGGTAGACCCCCCGCAATGCATCCGGCAGATCCTCGGCAATAAGGCCCGGTCCGACGGCATTGCCGGTCTCGCCATGCAGCCAGACCGCCGCCGAAGTGGCTCCAAACGCGGGCATTCCTTGCGCCATGAGCCCCGCCACGATCCCCGCCAGCACGTCGCCGGACCCACCAGTTGCGAGCCACGGCGGCGCGTTTTCGGCGATGGATGCCCGTCCGTCCGCCCCCGCCACAACGCTGTCAGGGCCTTTCAGCAGGACGGTGGCATTTGAAATGACGGAAGCGCGGCGTACAAGTTCATATTTTGCAGAATTGTCAGTTGTTTGTTTGTCATATTTGAATAATCGAGCAAACTCTCCACTGTGCGGAGTGAGAACCGTCTCCGATCTCCTTTGTTTAATTGCTGAAAATAGCGTTTCGGGGTCGTTCGCGAAGCTCGTCAGAGCATCCGCGTCGAGCACCACGGTGCACTCGAATGTGAGCGCCGCCAGAACCATTTCGCGCAATGCGAAACCAACTCCCCCGCCCGGCCCCAACAGCATTGCGTTGATGCGCCGATCTCCGAGCAGGGCCGAAAGCCCCGCCGTATCATCGACTTTACGGACCATGACCGACAGGCTGTTTGCCGCGTTGACAGCCAGCGCCGCCGCCGGGCTGCCGATCGTGACGAGACCGGCCCCCGCTCTCAAAGCTCCCCGAGCGGCCAGCCGCGCCGCGCCGGTCGACGCCAATCCGCCAGACATAACAACGGCATGCCCGCGCTTGTATTTGTGGCCATCGATCTGCGGGATTGGGAACGCACCACTCCAAAGGCTCGGACCATTGGCGAAAATGTGCGGCTTCACACTTGCCAACACGTTTTCCGGGATGCCGATGTCGGCGACCTCGACCAGACCGCAGTAGCGACGTCCCGGCAGCAACAAATGGCCTGGCTTCCTGCGGAAGAAAGTGACGCTGTGCGCTGCTCGAACCGCTACTCCGAGCACTGCTCCGCTTGCTCCGGCTATTCCGCTGGGCAGATCCACCGCCAGGATCGGCGCGCCCGAGGCGTTCATCGCCTCGATCATTGCCCGCGCCTCGTCCTCGACCGGCCGGTCGAGCCCGGCTCCAAACAGGGCGTCGATAACGAAATCGACGCCAGCCAATCCGTCCGGCGAAGCGGCCTCCACCGGGCCGTGCCACCGGCCGGCCGCTATCGCCGCATCGCCCATCAGCCTCGTCCGGTCACCCAGCAGGAGAACCCGAACCGGAAACCCGCGTTCGGACAGAATTCGGGCTGCCACAAAGCCGTCGCCGCCATTATTGCCCGGCCCGGCTACGACCCGGACCTGCGGTGCGCCCTGCTGGAACAGCCGCGCCGCTGCGTCGGCCACGGCACGGCCGGCATTCTCCACGAGTTCGATGCCCGGTGTTCCAGCGGCAATCGCGAGGCGATCCGCCTCCCCCATTTCCGTCGGGGTCAACAGTTCGTTCATGAAAGCCAACGCCCTGGTCCCAATTCCGCTTTAGAACACAACGGCTGACGTGCCCTTGACCGCGTGTTGGGCAGTCAGCCTAAACTCCGGGCAGTCCATATGCTGTCAGATCGTGCAGAGTGTGCCAAAACCCGGTGAGACGCATGGAAGTCCCGTCATTTAGGCCAATCCTGACATTGGCACGGACCCTGCTATCGGAGAACCCGGCTCGCCCGATCACATCTCCGGCCGGCCCGGGAGAAGAAACGCGATGAAGAAGATCGAGGCGATTATTAAGCCTTTCAAACTCGACGAGGTGAAGGAGGCCCTTCAGGAGGTCGGCCTGCAAGGCATAACCGTGACCGAGGCCAAGGGCTTCGGCCGCCAGAAAGGCCACACCGAACTCTATCGCGGCGCCGAGTACGTCGTCGATTTTCTTCCCAAGGTGAAAATCGAGATTGTGCTGGGTGACGATCTGGTTGAAAAAGCTGTCGAGGCGATCCGTCGCGCCGCTCAAACCGGCCGCATCGGCGACGGAAAAATCTTCGTCTCGAATATCGAGGAAGCGATCCGGATTAGAACGGGGGAATCCGGGTTGGACGCCATTTAAACTTAGATGCGCCAGTCCATCCGCTAGTAGCTCACGCCCGCCTTACGAAAGGGAAAGAAGTCCATGACGACCGCCAAGAATGTCATGAAGATGATCAAGGACAACGACGTCAAATTCGTCGACTTCCGCTTCACGGATCCGCGCGGAAAGTGGCAGCACGTCACCTTCGACGTTACCATGATTGAAGAGGACACGTTCGCCGAGGGCCAGATGTTCGACGGCTCGTCGATCGCCGGTTGGAAGGCGATCAACGAGTCCGACATGTGCCTGATGCCCGACCCGGCGTCGGCGACGATCGATCCGTTCTTTGCCGAGACCACCATGGTGCTCGTCTGCGACGTGCTCGAGCCGACCACTGGTGAGCCCTACAACCGCGACCCGCGCGGCATCGCCAAGAAGGCCGAGGGCATGGTCAAGTCGATGGGCGTTGGCGACACCGTCTTCTTTGGCCCTGAGGCCGAGTTTTTCGTGTTCGACGACGTCAAGTATGCGGCGTCCCCGTACAACACCGGCTTCAAGCTCGACTCGTCCGAATTCCCGACGAACTCGGATCGCGAATACGAAGGCGGCAATCTCGGCCACCACGTCGGCACCAAGAAAGGCTATTTCCCGGTGCCGCCGCAGGACTCGATCCAGGACATGCGTTCGGAAATGCTCGCCGCCATGGCGCGCATGGGCTGCATCGTCGAGAAGCATCACCACGAGGTCGCGTCCGCCCAGCACGAACTCGGCCTGAAATTCTCGCCGCTGACGGTGATGGCCGACCGGATGCAGATCTATAAGTATTGCATCCACCAGGTCGCCAACATCTACGGCAAGACCGCGACCTTCATGCCGAAGCCGATCTATGGCGACAACGGCTCGGGCATGCACTGCCACCAGTCGATCTGGAAGAGCGGCAAGCCGGTGTTCGCCGGCAACAAGTACGCCGACCTGTCGGAAACCTGCCTGTCCTACATCGCTGGCATCATCAAGCACGCGAAGGCGATCAACGCGTTCACCAACCCGACGACCAATTCCTACAAGCGCCTGGTCCCGGGCTACGAGGCGCCGGTGCTGCTCGCCTACTCGGCACGCAACCGCTCGGCATCCTGCCGGATCCCGTTCACGACCAACCCGAAGGCCAAGCGAGTCGAGGTCCGCTTCCCCGATCCGCTCTGCAATCCGTATCTCGGCTTCGCCGCGATGCTGATGGCCGGCCTCGATGGCGTGAAAAACAAGCTCCATCCCGGCGACGCGATGGACAAGGATCTCTACGACCTTCCGCCGAAGGAACTGAAGAAGATCCCGACCGTTTGCGGCAGCCTGCGTGAAGCGCTCGCCAACCTCGACAAGGATCGTGAGTTTCTCAAGGTCGGCGGCGTGTTCGATGACGACTTCATCGACAGCTACATCGAGCTGAAGATGACGGAAGTCATCCGCTTCGAGCACACCCCGCATCCGGTCGAATTCGAGATGTATTATTCAGCGTGATGCGCCGCACGGGCCGGCGGCCCGTGAACGTGAAATGCAAAGGCCGGGAACGAGAGTGATCTCGCTCCAGGCCTTTCATTTTGCATTCCGGCGCTGGCGCGCATGGATGCGTCAGCCCTTGATGCCGGCGAATTCAACGACTTTGCGCCACTTCTCGATGTCGTGATGAACGAATGCGCCGAACTTATCGAGCGTGATCGAAAGCCGCTCGCACCGCTCAGCTTTAGCTGCGCTTCACGTCGGGCATTCCGCCCGCCTCGACCAGGGCGTCGGCAATCTTCTTGACGATTTCCGGAGACGTCCCCCTCGGCGCGAGAAATCCATACCAGATTGATGTGTCGCAGCGGATGCGTCTCCTTTTTTGGGACGCAACCCTGGCATGAACCGCCTTCAGTCGAGCAACCCCGTCACCCGCGGCAGCCAGAGCACGATGCTGGGAAACATGATGCACATCAGCAGTCCAATCACCTGGATCGCGATGAACGGATACATGCCGCGGTAGATGTCGCCCATGGTGATTCCCGGCGGCACGGTGCCCCGCAGATAGAACAGCGTCGCGCCGAATGGCGGTGTCATGAATGATGTCTGCAGGTTGACGGCAACCAGCGTGCCGAACCACGCCATGAAGAACGCCTTGTCGCCGAGGTGATCGGCAAAATTGAACTTGGCCAGGATTGGCGCGAACACCGGCAGCACGATCAGGCAGATCTCGATCCACTCGAACGGGAAGCCGAGCAGGAAGATCAAGACCATGACAAAGATCAGCACCTCCCATTTGGTGTCGATGCCGAACTTGGCGAGCGTCGAGACCATCAGATCATCGCCGCCCAGCGCGCGGAACACGTAGGAGAAGCCTGTCGCGCCGAGGAACAGCATGAACACCAGCGCGTTGGCGCGGCAGGCGGAAAAGATCGACTCCCGCACCATGTTCATGGTCAGGCGGTTGTTCAGCCAGGCAATGATGAATGAGCCCAGCACGCCGACGCCGGCGCTCTCGGTCGCCGTCGCCCATCCGGCAAAGATTGCGCCGAGCACGACCACCATCAGGAAGGTCATGGGGAACAGCCCGCGCAGCATCACCCGCCAGAACTCGGCAGACGTCTGTGGCCCGTAGTCGTCCGGGATTTTCGGCGCGTAGCCCGGTTTCACGATCGCGACGCCAAGGATGTACAGAAGATAGAGCCCGGATAGCAGCAGGCCCGGCATCACGGCGGCCGCGAACAGCGCGCCGGCCGACGTATTGAGCATCTCCGCCATGACCACCAGCATGATGGCCGGCGGGATCAGGATACCGAGGGTGCCGGCGGAGGCCACGGTGCCGACCGCGAGCTGCTTGTTGTAGCCGGCGGCCAGGAGCTGCGGCAGCGCGATCAGCGACAGCATGATCACCGCCGCGCCGACCACGCCGATCGGTGCGGCCAGGATCGTTCCCATCACCATCACCGCAACCGCTAGTCCGCCCGGCACGCGCTTGAGAAGGATTTCGGTCGCCGACAGCATGTCCTTTGCCGATCCGCTGCGCTCGAGGATCGCGCCCATGAAAATGAACATCGGGATCGACACCAGCACCGGATCGATCGCCACCCCGCCCCACATGCGCAGCACGATGTTGGACAGGCTGACGAAAGGCAGGTCGCCGAAGCTCCACCCAATCACCGCGAAGATGAGCCCGGTGCCGCCGAGCACGAACGCTACCGGGTAGCCGCAGAAGATCACGGCGAACATCACCACGAACATGATCAGCGCGAGATTGTCTCGGATGATGTCGATCATGGGCCCGCCCGCTACACTTCCGAGACCGCGTGGCCGATCTGCAGATTGACTTCAGCGCGTGATCGTCCGCCGAACAGGTAGACGATCAGCCGCAAGATGACGCTAACGATGGCGGCAAGGACCAGGACCAGGCCGAAGACGAACACGCCCTTGATGATCCAGCGGTGATGCAGGCCCGCGACGTTCTCGGAACCCTCACCCTGCCAATAGGAGATGATGAGGAAATCCAGGCCGAAATACACGATCACGGCCATGTAGGGCAGCGCGAACAAGAGACAGCCCGCGAGCTCGATCCAGGCGCGCACGCGAAATGGCAGCGCCTCGGTGTAGGAATCGACACGCGGGTGCGCGTTGATGGCGTAGCAGTAGCCCATCCACAGCGCGAAGATCGCCGCGTGCAAGTGCCACTCCATCTCCTGGAATTTCGTGTAGGGGATCGGAATCGACAGCTTCCGGCAGATGACGTCGACGCAAGTCACCGTCATCAGCACGATGAGCAGCCAGCCGGCCGCGTGCGCGATGCGCCCGAGCACATGAACGATGGCATTGCTGATGGCGAGAAGTGCGTTCATGCCGGCGTCCGGCGGGCGGCTTGAGAGGCAGCCGCCCGCGCGGAGTTCAAGCTATTGCTTGAGATAGCCGTGGTCGCGCCAGATCTTGTATTCCTCGCGGAACTTGGACAGCGAGGCCCATACCTTGGCGAATTCGGGACTCTTGGCCTGCTGCTCCTTGAGGACTTCGTCCCACGTGCGCCTGTACGTATCGAGGATTTCCTTGGGCCAGTAATGGATTGTCACGCCCTTGGACTGTATTTCCTTGATGGCCTTGCTTTGCAGCCCCTCACCCTCGAGATAGTTCTGCAGCATGGTCGAGTCGCACGCCGTCTTGATGATTTCCTTCTGGGTGTCGGAGAGCTCGTCCCACTTTTTCTTCGCGACCAGCAGGTGCAGGAATGTCGCCATCTGGTGCCAGCCCGGGAAGTAGTAGTGCTTGGCGACCTGATGGAACCCCAGTGAAAGGTCCATCACCGGCATCGAGAATTCGGTGGCGTCGATGGTGCCGAGTTGCAGCGCCTGGAAAATTTCGCCGGCTTGCAGGATTTGCGTCGAGACGCCGAGCTTCTGCATGACGACGGCGCCGAGCCCGAAGAAGCGCATCTTCAGGCCCTTGAGATCGTCGACCGACTTGATCTCCTTGCGGAACCAGCCGGACGCTTCAGGCGCGATCGTGCCGCACAGGATCGGCTCGACGTTGTACTTGCGGGCCAGTTCCTGCATGAGCTGCTCGCCGCCGCCGACCCGCATCCAGGCGAGATATTCGCCCATCTCCGGCCCGAACGGCACCGAGGAGAACAGCGCGAAGGCGATATCCTTGCCAGTGAAGAAACCGAGGCCGCTCCAGGCCGAATCGAGCGAGCCGTTCGACACCGCATCGAAATACTGGCTTGCCGGCACCAGCGCTCCCGGCTCGAAGTGACGCATGTCGATCGAGCCGTTCGACATCTTCCTGACCTTTTCGGTCAGCGCGACCTGGCCTGGACCGAGGATCGCGTTAGCGCTCGGGAATGCCATCCCCATGTTCAGGCGCACACGCTTTTCTTGCGCAGCGGCAGGTTGCACAGACACGATCGCGATGGCCGCGGCAGCAAACGCTGCGGCGAGTGTACGAACTCTCATGACATGCGCCCCTCTGCTGTCAGCCTAGTTCTGTTTCAGATAGCCGTAGTCGCGCCACAGCTTGTAACCGGTGCGGAACGCCGAATATGATTCCCATGCTTTCTTGAATTCCGGGCTCTTGGCCGCCTGCTCGATGGCCACTTCGTTCCAGGTCTTTTCATAGGCCGCCAGAATTTCCTTCGGCCAGTAGTGCAGCGTCACGCCTTTTGCCTGCAGCTCTTTCATCGCGCCGAACTGCTTGGCCTCGCCCTCGGCAAACTGTTCGAGCATGTTGGAATCGCAGGCCGCCTTGATGATCGCCTTCTGGGTGGTGCTCAGCTCCGCCCACTTCGTCTTCGACACGTAAAGATGATTGAGGGTCGACATCTGATGCCAGCCGGGGAAGTAGTAGTGCTTGGCGACCTGGTGGAAACCCAGCGTCATGTCCATGACCGGCATGGAGAACTCGGTCGCGTCGATGGTGCCGAGTTGCAGCGCCTGAAAGATTTCGCCGGCCTGCAGGATCTGCGTGGACACGCCAAGCTTCTGCATGACGATGGCGCCGAGGCCGAAGAAGCGCATCTTCAGGCCCTTGAGATCGTCGACCGACTTGATTTCCTTGCGGAACCAGCCTGAAGCCTCCGGCGCGATCAGTCCGCAGGTGATCACCTCGATGTTGTACTTGGCGTGCAGCTCTTTCTGGAGTTGCTCGCCGCCGCCGTAGCGCATCCAGGCAAGATATTCACCAGCCTCCGGCCCAAACGGCACTGACGCGAACATCGCGAATGCCGGGTCCTTGCCGGTGAAGAAACCGGCGACCGTCCACGCCATGTCGAGCGAACCGTTGGACACCGCGTCGAAATATTGGCTGGCCGGCATCAGCGCGCCAGGCTCGAAGAAGCGCACATCGAGCGAGCCGGCCGATAGTGTCTTGAGCATCTCGACCACGCGCGCCTGGGCCGAACCGACGATTGCCGTCGTACTTGGAAAAGCTCCGGCGAGCTGAATTCGAATGCGCTTGTCTTGAGCGATCGCGTCGCCCGCTGACAGCATAAGCGTCATAACCGTTGCGGCGACCGCAACGGTCTTCACGAGTCCCATATCGCCCTCCCTTAGCGCCCGTATTTTTGTCCTGGTCGGAGCGTCCTTGGGTGCTTGGCGCTCGCGACTAGGCTAGGACCAATCCCGCGGCAATACAACGCGGAGTCGCCACCTCCGCGCGGTGGCAAACGCCCTCCTGCCGGCTGGTCAACGATCGGCTTGGACTAGTCTAGAAGGCGATGAAGAAGAGGAGCGCGACGGCCGCGATGGCGGCCATAACCATTTGGCGCTGGCTGTGGTCGTACGCCCCTGCCTTGCGGCGCTCGGCGATGACCGAGGCCTCGTATTCGTCGGACCCGGAATAGGCACAGGCGAGCGCAAGTCCCGCAGACGCGGCTTGCATCTCAAGATTGAGGCATTCGATCGGGGGGCGTGCGCGCCACATGCCCGAAATCGTATCAGACGCCGGTAAATGTCCTGTTGGCGGCCCAAATTTGCGTCGGATTCCAACGCGCTATTGCCGTGCGAAAGATGTTTTGCGCAGGTACCGGAGCAAGCGTCGGCTCCGGAATGTAATCGCTTCCGGCCAATTCAACCCTGTTACGGCCGTTTTTCTTGGCGCTGTATAGCGCCATGTCGGCGTGCACCAACATCGGATCGATCTGTGCGGGCGCTGCGGCCGTCGCTACGCCAATGCTGACCGTCGCGCCGATCTTGCGCGAAGAAATCTCCACGGCCGCCGCCTGAAACGCCGCACGTAGGCGCTCACCGACCATTGCAGCCTCGGCCGAGCCGCCCGGCAGGATCGCGACAAACTCTTCGCCACCAAGTCTGGCGAGCACGTCCGTGGCGCGCACGTTGGCGCGCGCGGTGGCGGCAAACACGCGCAGTGTATCGTCGCCAACGGCGTGGCCGAAGCGATCGTTGATCGACTTGAAGTGATCGAGGTCGATCGCCAGCACGCTCACAGCAGCTTTGGCCCGCGCCTGCTGCGCTATCAATTGCTGACTGAGATCGTAAAATGCCCGGCGGTTGTACAGCCCAGTCAACGGATCGATCATCGCCGCTGCCTTGTGGCCGAGCGCAATCCGTTCTTGCGTCATGATCACGATGATGAATGCAACGCCGACCACGTAGAGAAGCGTCTCCAGCGCAAACAGTGCGAGCCAACCGTCCGACGATGCGCCGGGCGGCGTCAGCAGGGTCAGCGGGATTGGCGATAGGAAAACGACGCTGTGCAGCAACGGCACGAATGATGCAAACCAGGCGCGGTCAGGCGGACGCCGGCGCTCGCTGCGCAATTCCAGCGCGGTGCAGAAGGTGTAGCCCGCGATTATCAGCGACGACAGCACGACCCGCGCGTGTTCCGATTGCGCGAACTGTTCGAATTGCATCGCAAGGATCCAGGCGATTGCGCCGGCACAGAGCGGCAACGTCAAGACGGCGCGGCCATGGAATATCCGCGCGCCGCACCAGATCATGCCGCAGGCGATGAACAACAGCGCGTTGGGCAGCGCCTGAACCATCGGCGCCGAATCCTGGACGCACCACAGTCCGACCGCGGAGCCCCCCATCAGATAGGCCGCGCCCCACCAGGCCAGCGCGCGCGTGCCGCGCTCCTGCACCCATACCACCAGAATAAATACGCCGAGCAACCCGGTCACACAGGTTGCCACGGTGAAAAGCGTAGTCGGATCGAGCGCCATCTTTTCCTGACTTCTTCAGGCGCGAGCGCCTGACGCGCAAAGTGCGTCATGTGCCGACAAGGTTCCATCGGCATCCGGACTATCGCCGATGGAGTTTTCCGGAGCCTTGCGCTTTTCGCGACGGTTTTCGTGAAAAATGTCGATAAATCGCTGAGGAACTTATGCAAAAGGGGGCGCTTTTCGCGCCCCCCTGGATTTCGCGAAATGCGCCGGCCTTAGCGCTTGGAGAACTGGAACGACCGGCGGGCCTTGGCCTTGCCGTACTTCTTGCGCTCGACGACGCGCGGATCGCGGGTCAGGAAACCGCCGCGCTTAAGGACACCACGCAACTCCGGCTCGTAATAGGTGAGCGCCTTCGAGATGCCGTGCCGCACTGCGCCGGCCTGCCCGGAGAGCCCGCCGCCAGACACGCTGCAGACGATGTCGAACTGGCCGTTGCGGTTGCTGGCGACCAGCGGCTGCTGGATCAGCATGCGCAGCACCGGACGGGCGAAGAACACTTCGACCGGACGCGTGTTGACAACGATCTTGCCGGCGCCGGGCTTGATCCAGACACGGGCGACCGCGTTCTTACGCTTGCCGGTTGCGTAGGCGCGGCCCTGCTTGTCGAGCTTCTGCACATACTTCGGCGCCTCGGGCGCCGCCGGCTTGAGCGTGGACAACTGGTCGAGGGACTGCATGGTTTCGGCCATGGTCACGCGCTCCTGTTCTTGCGGTTCATCGCGCCGACGTCGAGCGGCTCGGGCTGTTGGGCCTGGTGGGGATGATCGGGCCCGGGGTAGACGCGCAGGTTGCCGAGTTGCACGCGGCCGAGGGGCCCGCGCGGCAGCATGCGCTCGACCGCCTTCTCCACGATCCGTTCAGGGAATTTGCCCTCGAGGATCGACTTGGCGGTGCGCTCCTTGATGCCGCCGATGAAGTTGGTGTGGTGGTGATAGACCTTTTTCTCGCGCTTGCGCCCGGTCAGCACGACCTTGGCGGCATTGATGACAATGATGTTGTCGCCATCGTCGACGTGGGGCGTATAGGACGCCTTGTGCTTGCCGCGCAGACGCATGGCGATGATCGTGGCGAGCCGGCCGACCACGAGGCCGGTGGCGTCGATCAACAGCCATTTCTTCTGCACGTCAGCCGGTTTGGTGGAAATCGTGGACGTCGTTGTCATCGCACTCGATCCAAGCTGGGTGCTGGGGAATTGGTTAGGCGGTTCTATACGGAAGGCCGCTCCGACCGTCAACGACCAGATTGTATGTTTATTTCAATAAAATCATAGGCTTATGATTTAGGTATAATAATACCTAGAACCAAGCTCATGATTGTCGAGGGATCGAATAGGTCGACGTCACGTGGGCAACCGGCTCTGCCATGCCGTCAGATAAGACGGTCACCTCCCCCACTGCGAGCCGTTTCCCGACCTTCAGCAAGCGGCATTCTGCGATCAGATCCCGTTGCTCCGGCTTGCGCAGGAAATTGATGTTGAAATTGGTGGTGACCGCGAGCGGCACCGGACCGATGGTCGCCAGCACCGCGACATACAGGGTGAAATCAGCCAGCGCCATCATTGTGGGGCCCGAGACGGTGCCGCCCGGACGGATGAATTGCGCGTTGTAGGCTTGGCGAACGCGGGCGCTGGCGTGCTTGGCGTCTTCGATCGTGAGGCCGCTCTGCGGATTGAAAAACTGCGAGAACTCGCGAGCGAGAAAGTCTTCAAGCTGCTTGACGTTCATTGCCGGCGCTTGCATGGCATCGTTCCGCGGCTCACTTGCGCCGGTCGCGCGACGCTATAGATCGGATACAATGAAAAAGTCTTCGCTGCCAAGGCCACAAGATTCATGAACGCGCCGACAACCGCTCCCCGCTCCAGTGCCGCGCCTGTCCTGCAAAGCGGCGTCAAGGACGGCGTCGTTTTGGTCGAACTTAATCGGCCGCAAGCAAGCAACTCGCTGTCGGAGGGCATGCTCAAGGCGCTGTCCGGCACGTTTGCGGAGATCGCTGCCAACAAGCGCGTGCGCGCGGTGGTGCTCGCCGCCAACGGCAAATCGTTTTGCGCGGGTCACGATCTCAAGGAAATCACCGCACGCCGCCGCGACGCCGATGGCGGCCGTGCCTACGTGCAAGACTTGATGGACCGCTGCAGCGCGATGATGCAGAGCATTCATCGCATGCCGCAGCCGGTCGTTGCCGCTGTCGAAGGTGCGGCGACTGCCGCAGGCTGCCAGCTTATTGCAAGTTGCGATCTTGCGATCGCGTCGAAGACTGCGAAATTCGCTACGCCTGGCGTTCATATCGGGCTGTTCTGCTCGACGCCGATGGTGGCGTTGTCGCGCAACGTCGCGCCCAAGCACGCCATGGAAATGCTGCTGACCGGGGATCTGATCAACGCCGATGAAGCCTGCCGCATCGGTTTGGTCAATCGCGTGGTCACGTCCGGCACCGAACGCGAGGAAGCGTTGAAGCTGGCGCGTAAGCTCGCCGCCAAATCGACCTTGATCGTGAAGCTCGGCAAGGAGGCATTCTACAAACAGCTCGACATGAATTTGCCGGAGGCTTACCGCTTCACCAGTCAGGTCATGGTCGAGAACATGATGGTGCGCGACGCCAAGGAAGGCATTTCCGCATTCGTCGAAAAGCGCACGCCGACCTGGGAAGACCGCTGATGAACGCACCCACGCGGTCGATGAATCACGACACTTACAACGACAATTACATCCGCGGCATCCTCAACACCGTGAAGTCGATCGCGATGGTCGGCATCTCGCCGAAGGACAATCGGCCGAGCTATTTCGCGTTCAAGTACTTGCTCGAGCGCGGCTACAAGATGATCCCGGTCAATCCCGGACAAGTCGGCAAGGAAATCCTCGGCCAGAAGGTCTACGCGAAGCTCGGCGACATTCCCGAGCCGGTCGACATGGTGGATGTGTTCCGCGGCGCGCAATTCGCCATGGGCATCGTCGACGAGGCGCTGGCGATGAAGCCGCGGCCTCAGGTGATCTGGATGCAGCTCACCGTGCGCGACGACGCGGCCGCCGCCAAGGCAGAGGCCGCCGGCCTCAAGGTGGTGATGGATCGGTGTCCGAAAATCGAATACGGCCGTCTGTCTTCCGAAATCGGATGGATCGGCGTGAATTCACGCACGCTCAGCTCGAAGAAGGCTCCGCTCCTCGGTAAGGGCGTTCAGCGGATGTCGCTCAACCGCAGCACCTTGAGCGGCGGCTCGACTGATGCAGCAACGCGCGCGGCGCAGAATACAAAGAGCGAATAGAGTTGCTTCCGGCAAGACCCGCCGGAGAATGGATTGCGCCGATTTATGCTGCATTAGCCGAAGAACGGCGAATTGGCGCCTTGCATCCGTCATCGCCTTGACGCCCCCTGCCCGTTCGATAAGGGTTCCATAAACCCGCGCCGTCACGGACGCGGGCCAGCACCAGGGCGGCCTCTCATGACCGAACACGTTCCCGGATTTGCCACGCTTGCAATTCACGCCGGCGCGCAGCCCGACCCGACCACGGGCGCGCGGGCGACGCCGATTTATCAAACCACCTCGTTCGTATTCGACGACGTCGATCATGCCGCCTCGCTGTTCGGCCTGCAGGCGTTCGGCAACATCTACACCCGCATCGGCAACCCGACCTGCGCCGTGCTGGAAGAGCGTATCGCCGCCCTCGAAGGCGGCACGGCGGGTCTCGCGGTTGCCTCGGGCCACGCTGCCCAGGTCATCGTGATGCACTCGTTGATGCAGCCGGGCGATGAATTCGTCGCGTCGCGCAAGCTCTACGGCGGCTCGATCAACCAGTTCAATCATGCGTTCAAGAACTTCGATTGGAACGTGGTGTGGGCCGATCCCGACGACATCGGCACCTTCGAGCGCGCCGTGACGCCCAAAACCAAGGCAATCTTCATCGAATCGATCGCCAACCCCGGCGGCGTCATCACCGACATCGAAGCCATCTCGGCGATCGCGAAAAAGGCGGGCGTTCCACTGATCGTCGACAACACGCTGGCGACGCCGTACCTCTGCCGTCCCATCGAGTTCGGCGCCGACATCGTGGTGCATTCGCTGACCAAGTTTCTCGGCGGCCACGGCAACTCTATCGGCGGAATGATCGTTGACGCCGGCACGTTCAACTGGTCGCGCGAAAAGCGCTATCCGATGCTCAGTGAGCCACGGCCGGAGTACAACGGCATCGTGTTGCACGAAACGTTCGGCAACTTTGCCTTTGCGATCGCGTGCCGCGTGCTCGGCTTGCGCGACATTGGACCCGCGCTGTCGCCATTCAATGCATTCTTGGTGCTGACCGGCGTCGAGACGCTGCCGTTGCGCATGCAGCGCCATTGCGACAACGCCAAAGCGGTCACGGAATGGCTCGCCAAGCATCCCAAGGTGGCATGGGTGAGCTACCCGGGCCTCGCCAACGACCGCTACCATAACCTCGCCAAGAAATACTGCCCGAAGGGCGCCGGCGCGGTGTTCACCTTCGGCCTCAAGGGTGGCTACGACGCTGGCGTCAAACTCGTGTCGAACGTGAAGCTGTTCTCTCACCTCGCCAACATCGGCGACACCCGATCGCTGATCATCCATCCGGCCTCGACCACGCACCGGCAGCTCTCGGACACGCAGAAGACCCAGGCGGGGGCCGGGCCGGACGTGGTGCGGCTCTCGATCGGAATCGAGGACAAGGATGATATCATCGCCGATCTTGACCAGGGGCTTGCGGCGACCTGACCAGTATCGACCAGGCCGGCGATTGCGGCTACTATTTCTCCGGCGAACTGCCGAGGGTTTCCATGAAATACGTCCGACTTGTGTTTCTCGCCGCGTTTACAGGTGCCGTCACGATGTCAGCCGCATCCGCTCAGACCGCCGTCAACATGGCAACCGCCACGCCAGGCGGCGGATTTCCGTTCTTCGGCGACAATGCCGCGGCCGTCATGAATGAAACGGACAAGTCCCTCGCGGTGAAAACACACAATACCAAAGGCAGCTCGGAAAACATCATCCTGCTCGAGCAGGGCAAGATGGACATCGCGCTGGTCGCGGGTGAGCCTGCCTACGAGGCCTTCGCTGGAATTGGCCGCGCGCCCACCAATCTCAAGCTCATCTCAGCGATCTATTCCAACCCCGGCATGTTCGCGGTGAGAGGTGATAGTCCCGCGAAGCAATTGCGAGATCTTGTCGGCAAGCCAATTGCCTGGGGCACTCGGGCGTCCGGACTCACCCTGCTCGGCCGCTATGTGACCGACGGCCTCGGCCTCGACCGCGAAAAGGATTTCCAGGCACACTACCTGGAGAAGGCCGGCGACGGGCCGCTGATGGTCGGTGACGGCCGCGTTGCCGCGCTATGGGGCGGCGGCATCGGCTGGCCGGGCTTTACCGCGGTCATGAAGGCCGGCGGGCGCTTTGTCGGCCTCACACCCGACGAGGTGGCGAAAGTCAGCGCCAAGCACAACTTCCTCAAACCCATCACGGTGCCGGCCGGTGCCTACGAGGGGCAGAAGGAACCTGTGAACTCCGTCGGCTCGTGGAGCTATATCCTGGCGCGCACCGACCTGCCGGACGATGTTGCCTATCGCCTCGCCAAGGCTCTGCACCAAGGTCATCCGGCACTCGTGAAGCGGCTCGACCAGGGCCGCGAAACGACACCGGCTAACACCAAGATGGCAGCACCGAAAGCGAGCGACATCCACCCTGGCGTTCAGAACTACCTGAAAGAAATCGGGCTCTAGTTTGTGTTGCGCGTGATCTTATCCGAAAACCGGTTCCCACTTTTCGGGATCACGCGCTAGTTTTTCTTCAACGTCTTCGCGACGTAGTCCCGGACATGCGCAAGCGCGTCTGGTGACGTCCATATCTGCTCGGTGAGCGCATCGACGCGGGCGCCGTCCTTTGCCATTCGGTCAGCCAGAGGCTGGCGAATTTGCGTCTTGGTCAGCGCGAAGGTCGCGGGCGGCAGCGCACCCAGCGCGTTCGCTTCGGCCAGAGCTCGGTCCATCAACTCGTCCGGCCCGACGACGTGATCGACCAGGCCGCGCTTGAGCGCTTCTTCCGGGGAAAACGTTGGTCCGCGCTGAATTACGTCGGGCAAATACTGTGGCGCGGTGGCGAACCGCATCACCTCAAACGCCATCGCCGGAAACGGCACACCGACCAAGAGTTCCGTGACACCGATGCGGCCGCCGTCGCGCACCGCGATGCGCTTGTCGGCGCAACAGGCGAGCACACAGCCGCCGGCGATGGCGTGTCCATTGACCGCAGCGATCACGGGTTTCGGGTGGTGAAACACCGTGTCGTAGAGCTTGTGCAGCGCCGGCAGGAATTTGCAAACGTAGTCGGCCCCGCCTTCGATCAGGCGCGTCAGATCGACGCCCGCGGAAAACATGCGCCCCTGTCCGATCAGGACAATTGCCTTCTCCGGCTTTGTCCGCAGTGCGTTGAAGCGCGTGACGATGGCTTCGCACAGTTCGATATCGAGCGCATTCGCTTTGCCATGAACCAGCTTGACGACCATCACGTCGCCTTGGCGCGTCGCTTCGATCATGGTGAACCTCGTGGCGTGGCGGCCGCCGCTTGAAACCGTGCATTCGAGCGTTCCGGAGTGATCCGCACCGCGTGAACGACGGCGACTGTCAGCACAGCAATTGCCATGGCCTGATGCAGCAACGCCAAGCCGATCGGAGCCTGGTACAATAAGGTGACGATTCCGATCACGGCCTGGATCGTCATGGTCACCGCAAACGCCAGCGCGCCGGGCCAAGCAGCGCTGTTTTTCGCATCGACCGCGTGCAGCATCGCAGCAAGCCATAGCGCATAGGCGAACATGCGGTGGTTGAATTGTACGGTTAGCGTGTTCTCGAACAGGTTGCGCCACGCCGGGGTCTCAAACCACAGCCGCTCAGCCGATGGGATAAGCGCACCGTCTATCGACGGCCAGGTGTTGAAGCTCAAGCCAGCATCGAGACCTGCCACCAGCGCTCCGAGATAGATTTGGACGATAACCGCGAGCAGCAGCCCCATTGCCGTCAGGCGCAAACGCTGCGCTGCTCGCTGCGTCGCGCGCTCTGACAGCCGCAGTGCGCTCCACAGCATGGCAGCATAGATCGCGCAAGCGAGTGTCAGGTGAAAGCCCAACCGATATTGCGACACGCTCACGCGGCCGGCAAGACCAGACGATACCATCCACCAACCGACCGCGCCGAGCAGCGCGCCCGAGCCGAATAACAGCCACAGCCGCAACTTCAGCCGCGGCTCGATCCAGCCGCGCCACAGGAAAATGAGAAACGGCACAAGGAACGCCGCACCGACCAGGCGCGCCAGCATCCTGTGCGACCACTCCCACCAATAGATGGTCTTGAACGCCTCCAATCTCATGCCGCGGTTGAGCTCGCGGTACTGCGGTATCTCCTTGTATTTGTCGAACTCGGCCTGCCATGCCTCCTGCGACATCGGCGGCAGCATTCCGGTGATCGGCTTCCATTCCACGATCGACAAACCGGATTCTGTCAGCCGTGTGGCACCGCCAACCACCAGCGTCACCACCATCAGTGTAGCGACCGCGAATAGCCAGAGCTGCACGGCGCGGCGGTGTCGAGCAGGCTTGGTGTGCGTCATATGCGCTGGTTCGGGCGCTTGCGGGGATCGGCCTGACCATATAGTCCTGCCCTCTCCGTCGCATCAATGGCGCCCGCGACCTTTCGCACCATGTCCGTCCGCACTCGCAAATTGATCGGCGCCTTCGCGCTTTTCATCCTGGTGATCGTCTGGGCGCTGATCGCCATGGCGATCGCACAATTTCCGCCAATCTTCCAGAATCCGCTTATCGCCGGCGCGTACTACGTAGTGGCAGGGATCGGCTGGGTGTTGCCCGCCATGCCGCTGGTCAAGTGGATGTCCGGTCAGCCGATCAGGTCACGTTGATCGGGCGGAAGCCGTTCCACAGCGAGGTCGCGGCGCCCGAGACCAGCACGCGGGCATAGCGCGGGCGCTGGAACTCACCGTTGAGCGAGATGCGCGGCAGCGCAAGAAGGTGGTCGGCGTGGCCCTTGAAGATGGCGCCAGGGCGTGTCGTCACTGCGGTCTTGTAACCGAGCTCGGCCGCGATCTTGAATTCGCGCGGACCGGCCGAGGTGCGGTCGCCGACGGGGTAGGCGAAGTGCTGAGGCCGTACGCCCAACGCTGCCTCGACCACGCTGCGGCTGTTTTCGAGCTCAGATCGTACGGCTTGCTCTGTCACCTTTGCCAGCATGACGTGATTGACCGTGTGCGCCCCAATGGTGCACAGCGGGTCGGCGGCAAGCCCCGCTAATTCTCGCCAGGTCATGCACAGTTCGGCGCAATATTGACTGGTGTCGACGTGGTAGCGCGCCGCCAACTCGCGGACCACTTGGCGCAGCTCGTCTTCGGTCTTGAGCCGGCGCAGCCACCAATAGAGATGCTCGTAAACCGCCTGCTTCTCGTCGGCGGTCCGGCAATTGAACCAGCGATCCTGGTCATCGAGCCGAAGCCCGAGCAGTTCGTTTTTGGCGATCACCTGTTCGAGCGCGAGCCACCACATTTCGCCGACCTGGTCGGTAAATCCCGTCGCGACGTAGATTGCGAACGGCACCTCGTATTTCTTCAGGACCGGATAGGCGTATTCGAGATTGTCGCGGTAGCCGTCGTCGAAGGTGATGCAGACAAAACGCTTTTTGAAGTCGCGCTCGGTCATGCGGCGGTGCATTTCGTCGAGCGAAACAAGATCGGTGCCCGACCGCCGTAGCCTGCGGATCACGCGCTCGAAGTACGCCGGTGCCACTTCGAGCAAACGGTTGGGCTGGAACTGGCCCCGACGCGCCGGCCGCACGTGATGCAGTGTCATGATTGCGCCGACGCCGCCAAGCCATGGCCGCAACAACACATGTGAGCCGCTGAAATACAACGCCTCCAGGGCAACCTGAAAGATCTTGTTCCTGAGACTCAAGACGCCCTCGATGCGACCCTACGCGGCGGCGGAGCTGGTCACGGCATGATTGAGTTCAGGCGGCGTGCCGGCCAGCACCGTGACGTCGGCGAAGCCGGACAATAGCAATTGCTCGCGCAAACGCCTCGACCGAATTGTCTGGGGCTTCGCCTGCCACCAAGACCGCTCGCGCGGTGATTTGCGCGATCGGGGCGATTGCCACCTCGGACTGTGCCCCAGCATCGACCACCAGATAGTCGTAGCTCTGCCCCAGCGCATCGACGGCTGAAAGCAGCATATGGGATTCAAGCAAGGCTGCTGCATCGCGATCAATGCGGCCCGCGGCCACGCAGACGGGAGAATTTGTCGCGCGTGATGACATCGCCGAACGAGGCTGCGCCGCGGACAAGATCGGCGACTCCTGGCGCCGCCGGATCGTTCGAGAACACGTCGATGTTGGGCGAATTGAAAGCGAGGTCGACCAACACGACCCGTTTGTTTTTGGCCAACGTCCCAGCGAGCGCAATAGCTATGCGCGTGGCCGTGACCGCGCTGTTCTTCGCCGCGATGCTGGGCGCCAACACCGAGCGGCGGGTTGCAGCGCTGATGCGCGGATGCATGGTCGCCGGAGTGATCGCGGCATTGGCCGGCGTCGCCGCGTATTTGAAGCTGATCCCGGGTTCCGCCGAATTCCTGCTCTATGATCGTGCGCGCGGCACGTTCAAGGATCCCAACGTGTTCGGCGCATTTCTGATGTTGCCCGCCTTGCTCGCGCTGCAAATGGTGGTCGCCGGCCGCTTCGCGCAGGCCGCCACGGGCATGTGCCTGCTCGGGCTGTTCACCGTCGCGATCCTGTTGTCGTTTTCGCGTGCCGCCTGGGGCCAGCTCGCCTTCACGGGCGCGCTGGTGCTCGCGTTGACGTTTCTCACGACGCCCTCGGCCAATCAGCGGCGGCGGATCGTCCTGATTGCGATGGCCGGCGTTGCCGCCATCGCCATGCTGCTCGCCGCGCTGCTGTCGATCGATGCGGTTGCAAACCTGTTCAAGGAGCGCGTCAGTCTCGACCAGCAATACGATGTCGGCCAGACGGGCCGGTTCGGGCGGCACGCGCTCGGCGCGCTGCTCGCGCTGGACGTGCCGTTCGGCATCGGGCCTTTGCAGTTCAGCAAGATATTCCCCGAAGATCCGCACAACTCCTATCTCAACGCGTTCATGTCCGGCGGCTGGCTCTCCGGCGTGACCTATCCGACGCTGGTGCTGATCACGCTCGCCTTCGGCCTGCGATATTCGCTCGTCGCAACGCCGTGGCAGCCGACCATGATCGCGGTCTTTTCCGCCTACACCGGGATGATGGTCGAAAGCCTGATCATCGACAGCGACCATTGGCGGCACGTCTTCCTGCTGCTCGGCGTGCTGTGGGGTCTGATCGCCGCGACGCGCGCGTTTGAGGCGCGCAACCGTCTCGCCCGGAGGCCGCAGCCGCGCCCGGCCGGCGGCCTTGCACGCCCCACTTCGGCGTCGTAAAGGGTTTTCAGTCGGAGCGTAGCGCAGCCCGGTTAGCGCACCAGTCTGGGGGACTGGGGGTCCCGAGTTCAAATCTCGGCGCTCCGACCATTCGTCATCGACAGGCTTCGCTACGCGGCTTGATCGCGCAGCGCCTCATCGATCAAGCGGCGGCATTCACCGAGCTCATGGAGCGCGGCCTGCAGGCGTCTCGCGTCCTCCCGCGAGAGCGCAGGTTCTGCTGATTGTGGCGCAGATTTAGGCTCGCCGGATACGACCTCCGCGGCCGCTTCGCGCTCGGGCGCCTTGAGCAGGCCGAACAGCGTCCGCGCCGCCTCATCGGGCGGTAGTTGTTCAGACTCAGCTGCATCATCCGATGGCCCCGACACCGGCTGCACCGCGCCCGGTTGCCAGACCGCCTGAACGAATTTCGGTCCCTGTTCGCGCAGGATGCGCTGCACGCCACGGATCGTGTAGCCCTGCCCATACAGCAGATGCCGGATGCCGCGCAGCAGGTCGACGTCGTCGGGCCGATAGTAGCGCCGTCCACCGGCGCGCTTCATCGGCCGGATTTGCGGAAATCGGCTTTCCCAGAACCGCAGCACGTGCTGCGGAATGTCGAGCTCGTCGGCAACTTCACTGATGGTTCGAAAAGCGTCGGGCGCCTTGTCCAAGGCCGTTCACTCCAGATCAAAACGGTGAAACGCGGAACGCGACGCCAGCGACTATTCTTTTTCGTCCGGTACGGCGATGCCGTTGATGCGCTGCTTCAAGATTGCCGACGGCTTGAAAACCATCACGCGGCGGGGCGAAATCGGCACTTCCTTACCGGTTTTCGGATTGCGGCCGATACGCTGGCCCTTCTTGCGCACCACGAATGAACCAAACGACGACAGTTTCACGGTTTCGCCGCGCTCCAGGCAGTCGGTGACTTCCTGCAGGACCAATTCGACGAGCGCAGCAAACTCCGTGCGGGACAATCCTACCTTTTGGTAGACCGCCTCGCAGAGGTCCGCTCGTGTGATGGTTTTACCAGACATCGCCTGCCCCGCTCCCGGCGACCTTTATCCCGCTGAATTTACAACGATATTAGCTTCAGCCCTGATGTCAACGGGGGCAACTACAGTCATCCTTGGCTTTTTTGGGCCTCAAAGCGAAGGGAATTGGGGCTTTCGGGGACTTGTCTCACCAGCGAACCAGCGCCGCGCCCCAGGTGAAACCACCGCCCATTGCCTCAAGCAACACCAGATCGCCACGCTTGATGCGACGGTCAGCGACCGCGTCTGAAAGTGCCAGCGGAATCGAGGCAGCCGACGTGTTGCCGTGCCGGTCGACCGTGGCGACGATCTTTTCAGGCGCGATGCCGAGCTTGTGCGCAGAGGCGTCGATAATGCGCCGGTTGGCTTGGTGAGGAACGAACCAGTCGATGTCAGCAGCCGAATAGCCGGTTGCCTTGAACGCATCGACCACCACGTCTGTAATCATCGAAACTGCATGGCGGAAGACCTCTTTTCCTTCCATGCGCAGGTGCCCGACCGTCTGAGTTGAGGACGGCCCGCCGTCGACATAGAGCTTGGCCTTGTGACGGCCATCGGAGCGAAGGTGCGTGGTCAGGATGCCGCGATCCTCTCGCGTTCCTGGCTGCTCCTGCGCATCGAGAACCACCGCGCCTGCGCCGTCGCCGAACAGCACGCACGTGGTGCGGTCGTTCCAATCGAGGATGCGTGAGAACGTCTCAGAGCCGATCACCAAGGCTCGCTTGAACGATCTCGTGCGCAGCATGCTGTCCGCGGTCGAGAGCCCGAACACGAAGCCGGAGCACACCGCCTGAAGATCGAATGCCGCGCCATGGGTGATTCCGAGCCCAGCCTGCACGGTGACGGCGCTGGCGGGAAACGTCTGATCGGGCGTTGAGGTCGCCAGCACGATCAGGTCGATCGAGGACGCCTCAACCTTGGCGGCTGCGAGCGCGGCCTTCGCCGCTTCAAGCGCCATATCGGAGGTGAGTTCGCCGGTCGAGGCCAGCCGCCGCTCGTGGATGCCGGTGCGCTGGACGATCCACTCATCGGACGTCTCGACCGCCTTGGCGAGCTCATGGTTGGTGACAACGCGCGACGGCAGATAGCTGCCGCATCCCAACACAACCGAACGCAGCATGCTCACGATGCCGCCCCTCCGACGGCCTTTTTGCCTGGCATGGCTTGCGCGTGGTTGTGCAACATCTGACCAATCTTACCGAGAAGCTCGTGACGCGCCATTCTGTAGCCCATGTCGATGGCGGCTGCGAAGCCCTCCGGATCCGTGCCGCCATGGCTTTTGATCACCACGCCGTTGAGACCGAGGAAGACGCCACCGTTGGCCTGCCGCGGGTCCATTTTGTCGCGCAGAATCCCGAATCCGCCGCTCGCCAGCAGAAACCCGATCTTCGATAGCAGAGAATGATTCATTGCGCCCTTGAGGTAGCCGGAAAACTGCCGCGCCGTGCCCTCCGCGGTCTTGAGCGCGATGTTGCCCGTGAATCCTTCGGTCACCACCACATCGACCGTGCCTTTGCCGATGTCGTCGCCTTCGACAAAACCGAAATAATCGAGATTCGAAAAATCTTCTTCGCGTAAAGCTTTGGCAGCCTCGCGGATCGGCTCCAGGCCTTTGACCTCCTCGACACCGATGTTGAGCAGCCCGACCTTCGGCCTATCAAGCCCAAACAGCGCGCGCGCCATGGCGCTGCCCATAACTGCAAGCTGCACCAATTGCTCAGCATCGGCACCGATGCTGGCTCCGAGGTCGAGCACGATGGAACGGCCTCGGATGGTGGGCCAGATCGCGGCAATCGCCGGGCGGTCGACCCCGGGCATTGTCTTGAGGTGGAACTTCGCCATCGCCATGAGCGCGCCGGTGTTGCCGGCTGAAACTGCGATATCGGCCTCGCCCTTCTTGACGGCGTCGATGGCGAGCCACATCGACGATTTCCATCGGCCGCTTCGCAACGCCTGGCTCGGCTTGTCGTCCATCCGCACCGCAACGTCGGTGTGAACCAGACGTGCCCCCGCGAGCCGGGGATGACCGCTCAACAGCGGCTCGATCTTGGCCCGGTCACCGCACAGGATGAACTCGCTGTCCGGATGACGGTCGAGCGCGATCTGGGCCCCCGGCACCACCACCGATGGCCCATGATCGCCGCCCATGGCGTCGAGCGCGATGCGGACCTTTTGGGGCATAAATCGACCTTGAGAAGCGGAGACGCCCGCGCCGGACTTCGGTCCTCGCAAGTGACCGGGTGAGCGGCGACAGTAACCGCCGCCGGGGAGACGCAAAAGGGGCAAATCCGGTGCGGTTTTTCGAGGTTTTTCAGCCCGTGCCCCGCTTAGCTTGGTTTGGCGCCCGAATCTTTCTTCAGCGCAGCAAGCACCGCGAACGGGTGCTCCGCCGGATCGTCAGCTTGGTGCGCGGCTTCAAAGTGAACGCCTGGCTTGCGCGGATAGGGATCGATTCCCACAATCAAGAATTCCGTGGCCACAGCGCCGAGATCGACCGCACGGTCGTGGAGCACATCCGGCAGGTCGGTCTCGTCGGCGACGTCGATTTCCAAGGCGGCTCGCGGCGCCGGCATGGCACTTGGCTGCACCAGGATGAGATCGACTTGTTCCTCAACGTCATTGAGCAATATCTCAAGCGTGACGACACAGTTCTGCTCAACGGTGGCTGATACCGAACCGGAAACCCGCACCCCGTTGTCCGCCAATGGCGCAAGATCGAACACAGCCTCAAGCTGACGCAGCGCCACGACGCCGGCCGCCCTGGCCACCGCCTCGCAGGTGGCCGCATCGGCCTTGAGCTCGACGCGCCGCCCCGTTGCCGGAATCTCGGCCAACGGCACCGGAAAGCTCCAGGGACGCTCGGCCTCCGCTGCAAGCCGCATCTGCTCGGCTTTCTTGCGATCAGATTTGGTATCTCGCCGCCCGCGCTCGTTCATGACGTCTGCTCTTCAGTGTTTTCGGGCACGCCCGCCGGGTCGGGGAATTCTATTTTGCCCGCCGCCGGATGTTGCGCGGCCAGCCGTCGCGCCGCTTCGCTCATATAGGCAGCGAGATGCCGCGCGCCGAGCGGCACCACTTCCACCCCAAAGACATTGCGCGCCACGGCCGCTTCGAGCGCCGGCCGGTCGTCCGCAGCCAGCGCCGCCTCATAGACGGCGGTCCGGCCGTAGAATGCTTCAACAACGCGCTTCATTTCCTTGGGAACGGCCAAATCCCCGATCCCCAACTCCCGGAAATTGTGATCCATGTCGCGGCAAAACCGGTCAAAGATTTGTTGACCAAGCGCAGGCACATTGGCCCTGATTTGGGCTTGGGGTTGGCTCTGCCGCAGCCGCCGCAGCACCAGGACCAGATGAAGGACGATCATGTCGAACCGGCCGTCGACCGTGTCAGGCACCCCATAATCGCGATAGAATGAGGGAGATCGCGCCTGCGCCACGATCATGCCATAGACCCCCTCAATGGTCGGGTCCGGCGAAAAGCCGCGAAATGGGGATGAAAACATCGGTTTTTGCTGGTCGGGGCAGCGGCGGTCGGGGCCGACGTTGCGGGGAACGGACATCGCCTACGCCGGCCAAGCGCTCCGATGCAAGCAAAATGACGAGACCGCGCCGTACAACTGACGAACGCACGCGCCACACGGCTGCATTGGCGGCCGTTTTGGCGCTCGCCTTGGCGTTCGGGGGCTGCAGCGGCATAAGCACCAGCCAAGTCTATCAGCGCGGCTATGTGCTTCCCGAGGGCGCCCTCGAGCAAGTTCCGATGGGAGCGAGCCAGGAGCAGGTGCTGATCGTGCTCGGCACGCCTTCCACCGTCGCCACCGTGAGCGGCGAGGTGTTCTACTACATCTCCCAGCGTGGCGTGCAGGCCGCCTACTTTATGCAGCAGAACGTGACCGACCAGCGCGTCATCGCGGTCTACTTCGATAAGAACAGGCGCGTCGAGCGGCTCGCCAACTACGGCCTGAAGGACGGCAAGGTGTTCGACTTCGTCAGCCGCACCACCCCGACCAGCGGAGCGGAGCTGTCCTATCTTGGCTTCCTGTTCGGCACCGTGATGCGCTTCTAAATCGCGGCGGACAAAGAAAGAAAAACGGCCGGCTTCCGTTACGGAAGCCGGCCGTTGCTTTTGCGATTCCGCCTAGTACCTCGACACAGAGGTTTTGACCGGTTGATCTTCCATCACTTTAGGATTGGCAGGTTTTCCGGGGCAACGAGGAGTTCGATGCTTCTGGCGACGCCGGGTTGACGTCGGATCAGGCCGGCTCGTTCGAGGGTGAGGACCATCTGGTGAACCGAGGGTGGGCTGACGCTGAAGTGGCGCTGCATGTCGGCTTCGGCCGGGGCGCGTCGGAACATGCGCGAATAGGCGTAGATGAAGGCCAGATACTGGCCTTGCTTTTCGGTGAAGCTTTGCCCGCTGAGGCGGCGAGCGGCGCCTGATTTTTGATTCATTTGGCGATTCGTCCGGCTCTCCGACAAGGAGGCCGAGATGAATGTACGTTATCGAGTCGAACTGAGCCAAGCCGAACGCTGTGAACTCACCGCGATGTTGAGCAAAGGCAAGCGCGCCGCCCGCAAGCTCAAGCGAGCCCAGATATTGCTGGCGGCCGATGCCGGCAGCAGCGATGAGGAGATTGCCCGCACCGTGGCGGTGGGCGGCTCCACCGTGTACCGGACCAAGCGGCGCTTCGTGGAAGGCAATCTGGAACGAGCGCTGAGCGAGGAGCCACGTCCTGGAGCGGAGCGCAAGCTCACCGGCAAGGAAGAAGCCCTGCTGGTGGCAACCGCCTGCGCGAACCCTCCGGAGGGCCGCGCCCGCTGGACGCTGGAACTGCTGGCCGACGCCATGGTCAAGCTCACCGAGCACGAGAGCCTGTCGGGCGAGACGGTGCGCCGGCGGTTGGTCGAAAACGGTCTCAAGCCCTGGCGCAAGGATATGTGGTGCATTCCCCAGGTCGACGGCGAATATGTCGCCCGCATGGAAGACGTGCTCGACCTCTATGCCGAAGCGCCCGATCCCAAGCGGCCGGTGGTCTGCTTCGACGAGAGCCCGGTCCAGCTCATCGGCGAGGTACGCCAGCCGATCCCGGCCGAGCCGGGCCAGCTCGAACGCTACGATTGCGAGTATCGCCGCAACGGCACCGTCAATCTCTTCGTCGTCCTCGACGTGAACCGGCCCTGGCGCAAGGTCAAGGTCACCGAGCGGCGCGCGGCCGAAGATTACGCCCAATGCATGCGCGAGCTCATCGACGTTCATTATCCCGATGCCGAATGCATCCGCGTTGTGCAGGACAATCTGTCGATCCACTCGGCCGGCGCCCTCTATGAGGCATTCGCGCCCGCCGAAGCTCGGCGCATCTTGCGTCGCCTGGAATTCCACTACACCCCCAAGCATGCCAGCTGGCTCAACATGGTCGAGATCGAGATCGGCGTCCTGCGCGGCCAGTGCCTGGACCGCAGAATCGACGACCCAAAGCGCCTCGTCAGCGAAATCGCCGCATGGGAACGACAGCGCAACGGCGCCGGCGCCCGCATCAAATGGATGTTCACAACCGACAAAGCCCGCGCCAAAATGGGCCGCGCCTATCCCGTCACATCCAAAGAGTCATAATCACTGTGCCGAGGTACTAGTCGCCCGCTTCAACTCATTTGAAAGGATTGGATGATTCGCTTTGGTCGCGATTCGAGCGACGGAGGCGACCATGGCTGGAACGGACATTGCGGTAAAGAAGTATGTGGTGCGGCTGAGCGCGGAGGAACGCGAGCAACTGCAAGCGCTGATCCGCAAGGGAAAAAGTCCGGCGAAGCGGCTCTTGAAAGCGCGCATTTTGTTGAAGGCCGATGTTTCGGACGCCGGCGAGGGGTGGAGCGATAGCAAGATCATCGCGGCGCTCGATACCAGCGCCTCGATGGCCTACCGGGTGCGCAAGCAACTGGTGGAAGAGGGCTTTGCGGCGGTATTGAGCCGTAAGCCGCGGGCGCATCCGCCGGTGCCGGCGATCTTCGACGGCGAGAAGCAAGCCAAGCTGATCGCCCTGGCGTGCTCCAAGCCGCCGAAGGGACGCGTGCGCTGGACCTTGCGGCTGCTGGAGAACAAGGTCGTGGAACTCGGCATCGTCGAGCGTGCGAGCGACTCAACGATCGGCCGCGCGCTCAAAAAAACAGTCTCAAGCCGCATCGCCGGCAGTGCTGGGTCATCCCGCCGAAGGCTAACAGCGGCTTCGTAGCGGCGATGGAAGACGTGCTGGCCGTCTACACGCGGCCCCATGATCCCGACCGCCCGCTGGTCTGCCTGGATGAGAGCTCAAAGCAGCTCATTGCCGAGACGCGCGTGCCGATCCCGATGAAGCCGGGACGGCCGGCCCGTGTCGATTACGAGTACGAGCGCAACGGCACCGCCAACCTGTTCATGATGTTCGCGCCGCTCGAAGGCTGGCGCCACATCGAGGTGACGGACCGCCACACCGCCATCGACTATGCGCATGTCTTGAAGGATTTGGCCGATCGCCACTTCGCGCAGGCCAAGACCATCGTGCTCGTCCAGGACAACCTCAACATCCACAGCAAGGCGTCGCTCTACGAGGCCTTCCCGGCCGCCGAAGCCAGACGGCTCGTCGAGCGCTTCGAATGGCACTACACCCCAAAGCATGGCTCTTGGCTCAACCTCGCCGAGTCCGAACTCGGCGTCCTCGCCTCCCAGTGTCTCGACCGCCGCATCCCCGACAAACAAATCCTCAAGGACGAAATCGTCGCCTGGGAACACGACCGCAATGCCTATCACACCAAGTCAGACTGGCAATTCACAACCAAAGACGCCCGTGTCAAACTCAAACACCTATACCCTGCAATCTAGCTGAATCGAGCGACTAGTCTAGTGCGCCAGCACAGCGAGCAGCAGCAGCGCCACGATGTTGGTGATCTTGATCATCGGGTTCACCGCGGGGCCGGCGGTGTCCTTGTAGGGATCGCCGACCGTATCACCGGTTACCGCGGCCTTGTGCGCGTCTGAACCCTTGCCGCCGTAGTGGCCGTCCTCGATGTACTTCTTGGCGTTGTCCCAGGCGCCGCCGCCCGAGGTCATCGAGATCGCCACGAACAGGCCGGTGACGATCACGCCGAGCAGCATCGCGCCGACCGCGGAGAATCCAGCGGACTTGCCGGCCGCGCCGCCGCCTGCCACGAAGTAGATGATGTAGTAGACGACGATCGGCGACAGCACCGGCAGCAGCGACGGAACGATCATTTCCTTGATCGCCGCCTTGGTCAGCAGGTCCACGGCGCGGCCATAGTCCGGCTTGTCCGTGCCCTTCATGATGCCAGGCTTCTCGCGGAACTGACGGCGTACCTCCTCGACGATCGCGCCAGCCGCACGGCCGACCGCGGTCATGCCCATGGCGCCGAACAGATATGGCAGCAGGCCGCCGATCAAGAGACCGGCCACGACGTACGGATTGTTCAGCGAGAAGTCGAGGCTCACGCCGGTGAAGTAGGTGTGCGTCTTGGAGTTGGCGATGAAGAACTTGAGATCTTCATTGTAGGCCGCGAACAGCACCAGCGCGCCGAGACCGGCCGAGCCGATGGCGTAGCCTTTGGTCACCGCCTTGGTGGTGTTACCGACCGCGTCGAGCGCATCAGTCGACTTGCGCACCTCCTTCGGCAACCCGGACATTTCGGCGATACCGCCCGCGTTGTCGGTGACGGGACCAAACGCGTCGAGCGCAACCACCATGCCGGCAAGCGCAAGCATCGTCGTGACGGCAACCGCAATGCCGAACAAACCCGCCAGCGAGTAGGTCACCAGGATACCGGCAACGATGACGATGGTGGGCAGAGCCGTCGCTTCCAGCGAGATCGCAAGGCCCTGAATGATGTTGGTGCCATGACCGGTGACCGACGATGCCGCGATCGACTGCACCGGGCGGTAGTTGGTGCCGGTATAGTATTCGGTGATCCAGATAATCAGCCCGGTCACCGCGAGGCCGGCCACGCCGCACCAGAACAGGGAGGTCGTGGTAAAGGCCACGCCGCCGGTGGTCTTGAGCGGCATGCCGAAGCCAAACAGATAGTGGATCACGATGGCGAGCCCCGCGAGCGAAAGCACGGTGCTCGCGATGAAGCCCTTGTAGAGCGCGCCCATGATCGACTGACTGGCGCCCAATTTGACGAAGAACGTGCCGATCACCGAAGTGATGATGCAGATGCCGCCGATCGCGAGCGGCAGCAGCATCATGTTGGCGAGATGCGGCGTGCCGACAAAGAAAATCGCTGCCAGAATCATCGTGGCGACCGTGGTCACCGCGTAGGTCTCGAACAGGTCGGCAGCCATGCCAGCACAATCGCCGACGTTGTCGCCGACGTTGTCCGCGATGGTCGCCGGGTTGCGCGGATCGTCCTCGGGAATGCCGGCCTCGACCTTGCCGACCAGGTCACCGCCGACGTCCGCACCCTTGGTGAAGATGCCGCCGCCGAGACGAGCGAAGATCGAGATCAACGAAGCGCCGAAGCCGAGCGCAACCAGCGCGTCGATCACGGTGCGGGAATTCGGAGCAAGACCCATCGGGCCGGTCAAAATCGCGTAGTAGACCGTGACGCCGAGCAGCGCGAGACCGGCGACGAACATGCCGGTGATCGCGCCGGCCTTGAATGCGAGTTCAAGTCCGCCGGCCAGCGAGCTGATCGCAGCCTGTGCGGTGCGCACGTTGGCGCGGACCGAAACATTCATGCCGATGAAGCCCGCAGCGCCGGACAGCACCGCGCCGATCAGGAAGCCAATCGCGACCAGCCAGCCGAGCAGCCAGCCGACGATAAAAAATATCACCACGCCGACGACGCCAATGGTGGCGTACTGACGCTTCAGATAGGCCTGCGCGCCCTCGCGCACCGCGGCCGAAATCTCCTGCATCCTGGCGCTGCCGGCGTCGGCCTGCATCACCGACCAGATCGCCCAGATGCCGTAAACGATCGCAAGCAAGCCGCAAGCGATGATCAATCCCAAAGCTGACATAAGTCCCTCGATGGATGAGTGCCGGTGGAACGCCCTGTCCGGCTGATGACGTCGAATCCGGCAAAAAGGCCCGCTTCGACCGAAAGTGGCGCGGATATAGCCAAAAACCGGCATCCCGCGCAACGCAAATAGGCCGATTTGACGTGTGTTTCCCCGCCCTATGGGTTTGCGGATGGATAGGGCCTAACGGCCTTGCGGCGTGCCCGGCGACACGAAAGATTGGCCACAGTTCCTGGAGAGGCTCATGACGCGACAATCTCGCCTGCCAACGGTAGCCCTGCCCTTGCTCCTTTGGGCCTCGGCGCCCGCGTGGGCGACCGCAAGCCTCACCTGCGGTGCCAACGACCGCAATCTGAGCCTCGAGCTGTTCGGGAACCTCGGCAGGGGCGATGGCGGGTCAATCCAGTTGATCGGGGGCACGCTCACGCTCAAGGCGGCCCGCGGCAAGTTCGACGCGACCGAGTTCAAGATCGGCTCGGACCACATCGCGGGGCAATGGAGTTTCGGCAAGGAACTGAGGATCGGCATTGCACCCGATGAAGTCGGCAAGGTCTCGGTGTTTCTCGCGATCATCGCCGAGCAGATCAAGAGCGCCGACGGCGACCTGGACCGCTATGGAGGCAACTACGTGCTCAAGGTCCGTGGCCCAAAAGGCGAGAGCGAGCTCAAAGGCAAGCTGAAAGGCTGCGATGCCGGCTAAGCCGGCTGCCGCCGCTCGCGCATCATCAGCCAGAACAGCAGCGCCGCGGCGGCAATGATCGGCGGAAACATCACGCCGTTGACCACGACCCACCCATAGGTCGCCAAGATCATGCCGGAGGCGAACGAGCCGATCGCCATCGAACCGAAAATCAGGAAATCGTTGAACGACTGGACCTTGGTCCGTTCCTCCGGCCGATGGCTCCGCGCCACGATCGTGGTCGCGCCGATGAACGCGAAGTTCCAGCCGACCCCGAGCAACGTGAGCGAGATCCAGAAATGCGCCACGGTCAACCCGGCAATTCCGACCAGAGCGGAAACAAGCAGCGTTGCGAGTCCCAACGCCACAATGCGATTGACGCCATAGCGGACGATCAGGCTGCCAGTGAAGAAACTCGGGGCGTACATGCCGAGCACGTGCCATTGGATACCCAATGTCGCGTCCGTGACCGAATGGCCGCAGCCGACCATGGCGAGCGGTGCGGACGTCATGACCAGATTCATCAGCGTGTAGCTCGCCACGCCGACGAACACCGCCACGATGAACTTCGGCCTGCGCACAACCTCGCCCAGCGACCGCCCACGGTCGATCTGCTCGCGCGGCATCGGAGGTGGTGACCTGAACTGCATCAGAACGAGACCGGCGGCCACGGCCAGCACAGACTGAGCAACGAACGTCGCGGCAAACAAATACGGCGGCCACAAATCCTTGGTTAAGATCACGATCATGGGGCCGATCACGCCAGCCGCGACACCGCCGGCCAGAACGTAGGAAATCGCGATCGGCTTGTAGGCGTCGCTCGCCGTGTCGGTTGAGGCGAAGCGGTATGACATGTGGCCAGCCGCATAGAATCCGCAGCCGAACGTGCCGACCAGCAGCAGCGGAAACGATCCCTGCAGAACGGCGGCACAGCAGACGAGGCCGGAGATCGCGCCGACCATCGTTCCGACCTGTAGCGCAGCCCGGCGGCCGTAGGTGCGCGCCAGCAAGCCCATCGGCACCGTGCTGAACCAGAGCCCGCACATCATCACCGAGATTGGCAATGTGGCGAGGCTTTTGTCGGGAGCGAGAACCAGGCCGATGATGCCTGCGGTCGCGACGATCACTGTGTTGTTGCCGCCGGCCAGCGCCTGCGCCACCGCCAGCACAACTGCGTTGCGCTTGGCGAGACGGTCATCGATCAAAGCAGCATGGCTTTCGGCGAGCGCCGACATAAAGAGGTTCCCGGCAGGCGCCCCGTTCTATCGGGACACCCTGCTATGCGCCATTGCCAACGGCGCAGATCAGCTATTTCGGCCGAAGTCGTACGCGCCCGGATGCCGGATCATCACGTTCCTCGCCTCGTCCGGCGAACGCGCGCCCACCTGCCCGAGCGCCGACTGCAACTCGTCGATCAGCAGGTCGATGGCGTGACCCGGACCGTCCGCGCCGAGCGCCCCGACACTCCACAGGAAGGTCTTGCCTGCCAACGCGGCTTTCGCCCCGAGCGCCAACGCGCGGGCCACATCAGTGCCGCTGCGCACGCCGGAGTCGAACAACACGGTGGCGCGGTCGCCGACCGACTTCACAACGCCGGGCACGCAATCGATCGGCGCTGGCAGCGCCTCGATCTGACGGCCGCCATGGTTCGACACCAGAATGCCGTCAACACCGAGCGACACCGCTTTCTCGGCGTCAGCCGGATGCAGGATGCCTTTCACAACGAGCGGCTTCTTCCATTTGTCGCGGTAGCGCGCGACCTCCTCCCATGAGAACGCGCCGCCCATCTCCTTGCGTGCGAAGGTGATGGTGTCGTTGAGGCTGGCGTTCGCGCCGGCGTAGGGCTGGATGTTGGCAAAGCGCGGTTGACCGTTTTGCAGCATCGCAACCGCCCAGCTCGGACATTTCACCATGCCCATCATCATGCGCCAATCGGCCTTGAATGCACCACCACCACCGACGCCGACCTTTACTTCTCGGGCACGGATGGTGCGGACCGGCACATCGAGAGTCAGCATCAGCACATGCGCGCCGGCGTCATCGGCACGCTTCACCAGCTCGAACCCGATGGCGTGATCGTTCTTGGCGAACCGATAAAGCTGGAACCAGAATACGTCCGGCGCGATTTTCGCGATCTCTTCAATCGTAGCGCCGCCGGCGCAACCGAGCGTGTACGGCACACCGGCGTGCTGCGCGGCCTTAGCGAACAGCTTGTCCGCACCTGGCCAGACCACGATCGGGCTGCCCATCGGCGCCACGCCCAGCGGGGCAGTGTATTCGCGGCCGAACAGCTTGACCTTGACCGGAGGCAGTTCAGGTGTCGCGCCATAGCGGGGCACCATTTCGATCGCATCGAGCGCCGACCAGTTGTGCTTGATGCCGGTGTCGTCGCCCGCGCCGCCGTCGCCGTATTCGAACGCGAAGTTCGGCAATCGGCGCTGCGCGCCACGGCGCAGATCGTAGACGGTTGGATACCAGCGCTGGTTTTTCAGGAAATTCGGGCTTCTCTTGTGTCCCGAAATGGCGGCAACCCTGGACGCGATGTCGTGCATTCCCTTCCCCTGACTCTTACGGTCCACACTATAGCCCGACCCGTCCGATCAAAAATGGCTGAATGAGGCGCGGGCGAAGGTGAGTGCATTGCCGTTGGGCAGACGGAAACTCGCGCCCGAACCTCGCACGATGCGCCCAATATCGGTCACCGCCACGCCGAGGGCACGCGCGGCGGATTGGAACGCCGCAAGCCGATTGGGCCGCACGGCACAGACGATCTCATAGTCATCACCACCAGAAAGCGCTATCGCGAGCCACTTGCTGCTCGCCTGCGAAGCCTTTTTTGCGGCCGCAGACAGCGGCACGCGTGAGACATCGACGACCGCCGCCACGCCCGACGCCCGGCACAGTTTTCCGAGATCGCCGGCAAGGCCGTCCGACACATCCATCGCTGCGGTGGCGAACTTGCGCACCGTTGGCGCCAGCGTCTTGCGCGGTTCCGGCAGCAGATACCGCTGCGCCAGATGGGCGCGTTCGCGCGCCGACAATTTCCATCGTTGCGTGGCCTTGCTGCTGCGGCGTAGCTGCAATCCCAATGCGGCATCGCCGATCGTCCCGGAGACCAGAACATGATCGCCGACACGGGCACGGTCTCTACGCACCATCGTGCCCGAAGGCAACACACCGAATGCTGTAATCGACACGGTCAACGGACCGGGCGTGTGAACCGTGTCGCCGCCGAGCAGTGGACAGCCGTAACGTTTGGCATCCGCGCCGAGCGCCCGCGAAAACGCCGCGAGCCACGCCTCGTTGACGCCTTTCGGGATCGCAAGGGTGAGGACGAACCCCGCCGGGTTGGCCCCTTTGGCGGCGAGGTCCGACAGGTTGACGCGCAACGCCTTGCGCGCGATCGCATCCGCCGGATCGTCCCGGAAAAAATGGACGCCGCCGACGATCGCATCTGTTGTGACGACGAGATCGTGACCGGCGGAGAGGGACAGCATTGCTGCGTCGTCGATCAGTCCCAGCGCGCCGGGATGACGAGCAATCGGCATAAAATGGCGCGCGATCAGCTTGTCTTCGTTCGATTGCGCTTTCGGCCTTCTCGCCACGGCGCTACCTCGATGCTCGGTCGAACTCGGCGGCCCGCAATTGCCGCGCGATCTGATCGAGCACGGCGTTGATCAAACCGGTTTCGTCTTTCTCCACGAAGGCGTTCGCGACATCGACATATTCAGACACGATAACGCGCGCCGGAATGTCCATTCGCTTGCCGAGTTCGTAGGCGCCGGCACGCAGGATCGCACGCAGCACCGTTTCGATACGCTTGAGCGGCCAGCCCCGTGCCAGAGCATCGTCGATCAGCGGGTCGAGCTTACGCTGCTCGGCAACCACGCCTCCGACCACCTCGCGGAAGAACGCAGCTTCGGCCGGCAGGTACTGCTCGCCTTCGACCTCGCGACCGATCCAGTGGCTTTCGAATTCCGCCAGGATTTTGTGCAGCGGTGTCGCCGCCAGATCCATCTGATAGAGCGCCTGCACCGCCGCGAGCCGCGCGGCGCCGCGCTTATTGGCGCGGCGATCCTGAGCCGATGGGGCGGGCTTGGCCATGCCGCTACCGTTTGGCGTGCTGACGTTTGATCTCGATAAGCGCGAGCGCAGCACGCACTGCGTCGCCCCCTTTGTCGCCCTCGGTGAGCCGTGCACGGGCCCAGGCCTGCTCTTCACTGTCCACGGTAAGGATGCCGTTGCCGATCGGGAACTGATGAACGACCGAGTAGTCGAGCAGCGCGCGCGCCGAATGCATCGCCACGATATCAAAATGGAAGGTCTGGCCCTGGATCACGCAGCCGAGCGCGACGGCGCCATCGTAAGGCTTCTTCTGCCGCGCTGCAGCTTCGACAGCAATGGCGATGGCCGGCACGATTTCGAGCGCGCCTGGCACCACAATGCTTTCCCAGTTCGCGCGAGCCTCATCGAGCGCCTTCGATGCGCCGGCGAGAAGCGCATCGGAAATGGCGTCGTAGAAACGCGCCTCGACGACAAGGATGCGCGCGCCGGCAGGTTTCGCCGGTTTGCTCGTTTTTCTTTTTGGTGCGGCCATCATCCCTCTCTGTCAGGCCGCGTGAGTAGCAAGCGCACTGCCCTCTAACAAGGGGCGTTACTTCGTCTCCATCAGGCGAGCGGCATATCGGGCCATCAGGTCGATTTCGATGTTCATGGCATCGCCGACTTTCGCCGAGCCAAATGTGGTGACCTTGAGGGTGTGCGGGATAATCAGCACGGCAAACGTGTCTCGCGTGACTTCATTAACCGTGAGCGAAACGCCATCAAGCGCGACCGAGCCTTTCTGCGCCACAAAGCGCATCAATACCAGCGGCGCTCTGAACGTCAGCCTGGCCATATCAGGCAGATCTTCGCGCGCGGTGAGTTCAGCGATGCCGTCGGCATGGCCGGCGACGATGTGGCCACCGAGTTCGGCACCGATCTTGAGCGAGCGCTCGAGATTGAGCCGGGTGCCTTTTTTCCACTGCCCGGCCGTGGTCAGGCGGAGTGTCTCCGCCGCCGCATCAACGGCAAACCAGGTGCGACCGCGTTCCTCCCCGGTCTCAACCGCGGTCAGGCAGACACCTGAGCAGGCGATCGACGCCCCGAGCGCGATCGAGGCTCGGTCGTAGGAACACGCGATCCGCAGGCGGTGCAAGCCTTCCTCCTGCTGGCGCACGTCCAGCACCTCGCCGAGGTCGGTTGTGATACCCGTGAACACTGCTTACGCCCGCTCGTAAAGTTCGAGGGTGTCAACACCCACGTGCTCGGCCGCCACCTGCTTGAGCCGGGACGTCAGTGCCGTAAGCGGCATCCTGTCGAGCGCATCGACGCCGTCCGGGCCGATCTGCTTCGGCGCGCGGAACAGCGCCGCCTCATCCACCAGATCCGCTTTCACGAACGATGCCGCCACGGTCGAACCGCCTTCCACCATCAAACGGGTAATACCGCGTTCCGCCAATATCTTTAGAATGGCTGCGAGGTCGAGCCGGCCTTCCGCGCCCTCGACCCGGAACACCTCAACACCCTTGGCGCGCAACACCTCCTCACCCATGGCGGAGGCCTTGGTGTCGCCGAAAATCCAGGTCGGGGCATCGTGCGCGGTCGCTACCACGCCGGTCGAAATCGGCACGCGCAGCCGCGCATCGAGCAGAACGCGAACCGGAGAACGCTCCATCATGCCCGGCAGCCGGCACGTCAGGGCCGGGTCGTCGGACAGCACGGTGCCCATGCCGACTAGGATGGCATCGCTCATGGCGCGCATCTGGAACACGCGCTCGCGCGCCTCCGACCCGGTAATCGCGATCGGCTTGCGTCCGGCGGCGCCGATCTTGCCGTCGGCGGACAGCGCAAGCTTGAGCATGACGTGGGGGCGGCCTTTCGTCACTCGCGTGACGTGCCCGACGTGGGCGCGCTTTGCCGCTTCGGCGCCGAGGCCGGATTCAAGCGCGATCTTGCGTTCGCGCAGCTTGGCAAGGCCCTGCCCCGCGACCTCCGGATTGGGATCGTCCATCGCAGAGACGACCCGGACGATGCCCGCGCGGATGATCGCGTCCGTGCAAGGCGGCGTCTTGCCATGGTGTGAGCAGGGTTCGAGCGTCGCGTAGAGCGTGGCGCCTCGCGCGGCGCGGCCGGCCTGCTTGAGTGCCTGCGTTTCGGCATGGGGGCGCCCACCTGGTTGGGTCCACCCCCGGCCCACAATGACCCCGTCCTTCACGATCACCGCGCCGACGGCGGGATTGGGCCACGTATTGCCAAGGCCGCGGCGGCCTAGCGTCAGTGCAAGAGTCATGAAGCGCTCGTCCGCGGCAGGATCAATGGCGGATGCAACCGCGGTTTGCGAGGCATCTCCCGGCACCTCGGCGATCATTTTCTCGCCGCTGCGGCGGGCTTCGGATCGTCGTCGCCGGTCAGCTCCGCGAGCGCGTTCTCGAAATCCTTGGGCTCGCGGAAATTGCGATAGACCGAGGCAAACCGGACGTAGGCAACATCGTCGAGGTTGCGCAGATGCTCCATCACCGTCTCGCCGACGGTCTCGGACGACACTTCGCTTTCCCCCAGACTCTCGAGTTCACGAACGATCTTCGACACCATTTCCTCAACCTGCTCCGGCTCTACCGGGCGCTTTCTGAGCGCAATCGACAGCGAGCGCATCAGCTTGTCGCGATCGAACGGCACGCGACGCCCATTGCGCTTGATGACGATAAGTTCGCGCAACTGCACGCGCTCGAACGTGGTGAAGCGGAAATTGCATGTGAGGCAGACGCGGCGGCGGCGGATCGCAGCCGAATCCTCGGTCGGGCGCGAGTCCTTCACTTGGGTATCGAGCGAGCCGCAGCTCGGACAGCGCATGTGTGCCCCTCAGAGCATGACCCCGAAAAGTACCGGTTTTCGGATAAGGTCATGCTCAAAAACAAAAACCGCCCGGCTCAGTCCGGGTAAATCGGGAACCTGGCAATCAGCCGCTTCACCTTCTCGCGTACCGCCGCCTCGACGGCCGCATCCTCTTCGGCGTTCTTGTGCGAAAGCGCATCCAGCACCTCGGCGATCAGCTCGCCGACGTGACGAAATTCGGCGATGCCGAAGCCGCGCGAGGTGCCCGCAGGTGTCCCGACCCGGATGCCAGACGTGATGGTCGGCTTCTCCGGATCGTAGGGAATGCCGTTCTTGTTCACGGTGATGTGGGCGCGGCCGAGCGCCGCATCGGCCACCTTGCCGGTCAGCCGCTTGGGCCGCAGATCGACCAGCATAAGGTGCGTGTCGGTGCCACCAGAAACGATGTCTAGTCCTTTAGCTTTAAGGACTTCGGCTAGAGCCTTCGCATTCTCCGCCACATTCTTCGCGTAAAACTTGAAGGATGGCCGCAGCGCCTCACCGAATGCCACCGCCTTGGCGGCGATGACGTGCATCAGCGGCCCGCCCTGCATGCCGGGGAAAACCGCCGAATTGATCTTCTTGGCCAGTTCCTGGTCATTGGTCAGGACAAAGCCGCCGCGGGGCCCGCGCAGTGTCTTGTGGGTCGTCGATGTCACCACATGCGCGTGCGGCACCGGGCTCGGATGCACCCCACCCGCCACCAGGCCGGCGAAATGCGCCATATCCACCAATAGTTTGGCGCCGACGCTGTCGGCGATCTTGCGGAACGCCCGGAAATCGATGATGCGCGGATACGCGGAACCGCCCGCGACAATGACCTTCGGCCGGTGTTCTTCCGCGAGTTTCCGGACTTCTTCCATATCAATCCGGTGTTCCTCGCGGGTAACCCCGTACGGCACCACCTTGAACCACTTGCCCGACATATTGACCGGCGAGCCGTGGGTCAGATGCCCGCCCGCGGCGAGATTCAGCCCCATGAAGGTATCGCCGGGCTGCATCAGCGCCATGAACGCCGCTGCGTTGGCCTGCGCGCCGGAATGCGGCTGCACGTTGGCGAAGCTCGCACCGAACAGCTTCTTGACCCGGTCGAGCGCCAGGTTCTCGGCGACATCGACGTATTGGCAGCCGCCATAGTAGCGCCGGCCCGGCAGCCCTTCCGCGTACTTGTTGGTCAGCACCGAGCCCTGCGCTTCGAGCACGGCGCGGCTGACGATGTTCTCGGAGGCAATCAACTCGATTTCGTCGCGCTGGCGGCCAAGCTCGCGCCGGACCACGTCGGCGATTTCGGGATCGGCCTCGGCCAGGGAGGCTGTGACGGTCGTGTCCACGCTGGTTTTCGCCGTCACTGACATCGGGGTCTCCAGGAATGGCTTGGCCTAGCATAAATGGCCCTGACCCGCCAATGCTGGCGGGGCTTTGACCACAGGCCGCAATATCTAGCGTTTCGGGCTTTACCCCCGCTCCTCGCGAGCCAGCCGGGCCGAGCGCAAGCTGCTGCAAGTCAGCCTGCGAGGCGCTCGCCGGATCCATCGCCACGACCTCGATGCCGGTGGCGTTGTCGTTCGCGCTGACTCTGACGGCAGCGCCGACCACGGTGAACTCGAAATAGACGTCGCGGTTCTTGTCGTTGATCATTGTTGCTTGCCGTGAAGACGTCAGGCCTCGACCACCACGTAATCGTTCTCGACGCTCACCCGGAACGTTTCGGCCACATAAGGCCCTTCGATCAGCTTGGCGCCCTTTTCCACAGAGACGCCGAACCGCCGCGCCTTCACCTTGTCCGGATCGCACCACGACTTGCCAGTGCGGATGTCGAACTCCCAGGAGTGCCAGGGACAGCGGATGATCTCGCCGCGCCGGATGTATTGGTATTCGCCGGGCTCATCGGACAGCACCAGCCCGGTCAGGTTGCCATGGCACAAGCTGCCGCCGCGATGCGGGCAACGGTTGCTCAACGCGAAAAACTCGCCGCCGAGGTTGAACACCACGATGGCGCGGCCGTCGGCCTGCACCAGCTTGCGGCCGCCCGGCGGGATTTCGTTCACCGCGGCGACGACATGCTTCTTCGCCATCAGAGCCGGTAGAGCCCGCGCGCGTTGCCGGCATAGATCATGCGCCGCTGCGCGTCGGTCAAGCTCGGTGGCAGCGACACGAACGGATCGTCGAAGTCCCAGTGCGGGTAGTCGCTGGAAAACATGATCCGGTCCATGCCGATCCAGTCCATCACCTCGATCAGGTGATCAGGGTTCTCGGTCTCTTCCATCGGCTGGGTCGTAACCCAGAAGTGCTCACGGATGTATTCCGAGGGCGCCTTCTTGAGGTGCGGCACTTCGTCTTTGAGCCGTTTCCAGTGCTTGTCGAGCCGCCAACCGAGCGACGGCAACCAGCCGAAGCCGCATTCGATCAGCACGACCTTCAGGTCGGGGTAGCGCTCGAACACACCCTCCATGATGAAGCTCGTGACCATCGCCTGGGCCGCGGTCGCGTGCTCGGTCATCTCCTCGATGTAGAACGACGGGTAGCCCGAGCTGGTCATCGGCCAGCCGCTGTAGCCGAAGGCGTGGATGCCGACCGGCAGCCCTGCTTCGACCGCGGCCTCGTAGATCGGCCAATACCGCTTGCGGCCGGCGGCCTCGCCGGTGCGGCTGAGCATGAACACCTGCGCGAACCGCTTGTCGCCGGCGCGCCTGCGGACTTCCTTCGCGGACGAGACGCCATCCTCGTAGGGCACCACGACGGACGACTTCAACCGCGGATCAGGATCGCTCCAGTGCGCAAGCTGCGCGTCGTTGGCGGCGGACGCCAACGCGATCGAAAGTTCGACGTTCTGGTCGCCCTGCCCGGTCGGCGACAGCGGGTTCATGATCGCCGTCTCGATGCCGTAGAAATCGAGGTGCTGCTGCCGAACGAAATCGAGGTCACTCGCCGGCAGGCCGCCGCCCGGCGGCCAGGCGTCGCGCCGCGCCGCCTGCGGCGTCATCTTCGGATAGGCATAGCCCTTGGCGTAGCCGTGGCGCGACCGGTTGCCGAAGGTCTGGAGGTACGACCACCACTGATTGCTCAGGAACGGCCGCATCTGATCGTGGGTGATCTTGGGATGAAAGTCGCAGTCGACGATCTGCAGCTTGCTTTTCTGCTCGCGCTGCGGGGCCCTGACTTCGATGTTCATCGCGCGTCCTCCCTGAGCCTGGATTCTACCGACGCGGAACGCAGTATATCACCGGAATACCGTGGCTCCAGCGGCCTCGCGCGTTCGGGAACAACCGGAACCGCGCCCTCGCACCCGTTCGGTGCCACAGTGGAACCAACGCTTGGGGGCGATGTTCACCCTTGATGAAAGAACACCACCGGGAATCCGTCGAACGCCGCGAGCGCCGAATTGATGAGGCGCTCAAGGAGACGTTTCCGGCAAGCGATACGCCTTCGTTTGTCGGTGCTGGCGTGCGGGCGCTGACTGACGACAAGGCGGACAAGCCTGACCTGGGCCGGGTCAAGAGCGACAAGCGGAAACAGTCCACGAAGCCCTAGTGGTGCGATTCCAACAGATGAGTACGGTCAAAGTACCTGATTTCCGCGCTTCGGGCCGCTTAACGTGGATGCAACTGACTGAGTCTGACCACTAGCAACAGAAGTCTACGACGCATTCCTCAGCCGGACGTAAGTCGCAAGCGGATTGTCGATCGCGATCTTGCGTTGCAATGCCGGCGAAATCCCCGCCGGCATCGCCGCGTCGCCGTCGAATTGCCAGTGAGGAAAGTCCGAGGCGTAGAGCAGGATGTCGTCCGAGCGCAGGTGCTCGATGGCGCGTTCGACCTCGTGTGGGTCGTCCGGGACATCGAGCGGCTGGATCGTCAGCCGGAAATGGTCGCGCACGATTTCCCACGGCGCGCGGTCGACCCAGGGCACCTCGGTACGCAGCCCGCGCCAGAACTTGCCGAACCGCCACAGGAAACCGGGCAGCCACGTCACGCCCAACTCGATCAGCACCACCTTCAGCGCCGGATGTTTGGCGAACACGCCTTCCGCGATCAGACTCGCGACCTGGGACTGGAAGCCCTGCGACTGGCTGGCGTAATCCTCGATGTACCAAGTCGGCCAGCCGAGCGACGTCACCGGATTGCGGTAGGCGGAGCCGGCGTGGATGCCGAGCGGCAGCCCGTGGCGTTCGCATGCCGCATAGATCGGCCAGAAATGGCGGCGGCCGAGCGGCAGCTCCTGCATCGCCAGCACCAGCACCTGGACGAAGCGCTTGTCCTTGGCGCATCGCTCGATCTCGTCGACCGCATATTCGACGTTCTGCATCGGGATGACGATGGAGGCGCGCAGCCGCGGATCGCGGTCGAGCCACTCCTTGATGAGCCAATCGTTGACCGCGCGGCAGAACGCCTTCGCCATGTCCTCGCTGAACAGAAGATGCACGCCATAGAGGCAGTTCATGATCGCGGTGCCGGACTTCCAGCGATCGAAAACCTGCGCCCCGAGCTGGCCGGCGTCGGTTGCGGCAAAGCCGTCCTTGCCGCGCCATTCGGGGCGCGATGTCAGCGGCGACTTCGGCGGATAGCTGATCGATTCCAGCGACGTGAGGCCGCGCTCGACGACGGAGTCGCGCCAGAACGTGTCGAGATAAGGCAGCAGCGCCTTGTTGTCCGGCACGGTCGGATGGACGTCGCAGTCGATCGCACCCGGCGCGGTCATGCCGGTCATTCGGACTTGAGGTTCGCGGCCTTGGCGACCTGCTGCCAGCGCGCGATCTCGGTCCGCATCCAGGCTGACAGCTCGTCCGGCGTGTTGCCGTAGGCGTTGATACCGAGATGCTTGGTCTTTTCGCGAAACGCGTCGGAGCTCACCACGGTGCGGATTTCGGCGGACAGCTTGTCCAGGACCGGCTGCGGCACGCCGGCGGGCGTCACCAGCGCGTTGAACGCCATCACCTGAAAGCCTGGATAGGTCTCCGCCATCGTCGCGGTGTTCGGCGCGTCGGCGAAACGCTCGGCGCTAGCGCTGGCGATCAGCTTGAGCTGGCCGGCATCGACGTAGCGCTTGGCGGAGTGCCAGATGTCGAACATCAGCGGCACGCGGCCGGCCACCACGTCGGTCAGCGCCGGCGCGCTGCCGTTGTAGTTGATGTGCACCATCTCGATGCCGGCGCGCTGCTTGAGCATCTCGCCGGCGAGATGACCGACGCCGCGCGGACCGGGCGAGGTGTAGTTGAGCGGGGCGGCAGATTTCTTCGCTTCCGCCACCACCTCCTGGACATTGTTCGGCGCGAACGACTTGTTCGCGACCAGCGCGACCGGCTGGGTCGCCAACATGCTGACCGAGGCGAAATCCTTCAGCGTGTCGTAGGGCAGCGAGTGATTGATCGCCGGGTTGATCAGCAGCGAATTGGTCGCGACCAGCATGGTGTGGCCGTCCGGCGGCGCCTTGGCCACCAGCGCCGTCGCGACGATGGTGCCCGCCCCCGGCCGGTTCTCGATCAGCACCGCTTTGCCGCCCCAGCGCGCCGACAATTGCTCGGCAAGAATGCGGGCCACCACGTCGGTCGGACCGCCGGCCGAAAACGGCACAAACAGCCGGACCGGCGCGCTCGGGAACTCGGCCGCGGATTGGGCATGCGCCGGCGAACCGGTCTGTGCCGCCGCGACAAGCGCGAGCAAGACTATGAGCTTCATGCTCGAATGTTAGCGCGCGCGGCCGCGGTTGCGCTAGCCGCGCGAGGCCGCCGTCGGACCGAGCCCGTCACGGTTGTAGATATCGTCGCGGAACTGCACCACTCCGTCCGGCGTTGCCCAAGCCGTGACGTAGACCCAGTACAGCGGCACCGGGCGGCTCACCTTGGCGTCCTTGCGTTCGCCGCTCTTGATCACCTGGTCGATCTCCGGGCGCGACCAGCCCGGCGTCTCGACCAGCAGCCAGTTGACCAGCTCGCGCACGTTCTGCACCCGCACGCAGCCGGAGGAATGGAAGCGGAAGTCCTCGCCGAACAGGTTCTTCGACGGCGTATCGTGCATGTACACGCCATGCGCGCTCGGGAAGTTGATGCGGATCGTGCCCATCGAATTGAGATCGCCCGGATCCTGCTTGAAGCGATAGTTCACCGCCTCTTCCGAGTACCAGTTGATCTGCGAGGGCGTCAGCTCGTTGCCCTTCTGATCAAGGATACGGATGAGGTTCTTTTCCAGATAATCCGGCTCCGCCTGCATCTTGGGAATGAGATCGCGACGCACGATCGAAACTGGCACGGTCCAGTACGGATTGAAGTTGATCTCGACGATCCGGCTGTTGATGTCGGGCGAAGCGCGGTCCGGCTTGCCGACCACCGCGGTGTGACGCGAGACGGCAACGCCGCCTTCGATTGCCTCGATATGCGCGGCGGGGACGTTGCAGACGACGAAACGCGCGCCGAGGTTGCCGCTCATCGCTTTCAGCCGCACCGCGTTGGTGCGCAATTGCGCAAGACGCGTCTGCGCAGGGACGTTGAGATTCTTGAGCGTCTGCTCGCGGATATTGCCGTCGACCGCAAGGCCGTGCCGGGCCTGGAAGCGGCGCACTGCCGCATCGACGTAAGAATCGTACACGTCGGAAACACCGGCGTTGGGATCGAGGTCGCCGGCGAGCGTGAGACGCTGTCGCAGCGCGATGACGCTCGGGTTACGCGCGCCGAGCCGCAGGCGCTCGATCTTCGGCACCTCCGGCCAGCCGCCGCGCGAAACAATGCCCTCGTAGTGAGCTATCGCCTGCGCGGTATGTTCAGCTGTCGCCGGCGAGAGCGTCGGCAATGACGTCTTCGGCATGGCGATGGTGCGCGAGGCGGAATCAAAGCCCTGGCCGAAGTCGCCGCGCTGGGTCTGATCGATCAGCGATTGCAGCAGCGCGTCTTGGCCGAACGCGGCGTGGGCGCCAAGCGCAGTGCCGCCGGCCGCTGCCGCGGTCTTCAGGAACGCGCGCCGGCTGACATCAGGACCGGAATTGGGCCGCTTGGTCATCAAATCCCCGACTCTCGTGCGGTATCCGCCTAACAAAAGGCCAATGCGTCGCAACCGACAAGGCCGAATCCGGCGAAATCAACGCTCTGCGACATCGGGTAAGGCCGGCGGTGGGCGATTTTGTGACACAGGCGCAAAAAAACAAGCCCCCGGCTGGTGAGGACCGGGGGCTTTGGTCGCGGCGGAAGGGTGGTTCGGAGGAGCCGCGAAAATCCTGCTTGGTGTGCTTAGAGCCGGTAGAGGATCTGGTCGGTCCAGAACCGCTCGAGCCGGTGCAGCGACTTGTTCAAGGTCGCAAACTCGTCGGCGTTGATGCCGCCGACCTGTTCCACCGTGCGAACGTGCTTCTGGTAGAGCTCCTCGACGATGTCGCGAACCTCGCGGCCCGCGTCCGTCAGGCGGATGCGCACCGAGCGGCGGTCGACGCGCGAGCGCTGGTGATCAAGGAAGCCCATCTCGACGAGTTTCTTCAGATTGTAGGAGACGTTGGAGCCGAGGTAGTAGCCGCGCGTACGCAGCTCGCCCGCGGTGAGTTCCTTGTCGCCGATGTTATAGAGCAGCAGCGCCTGCACCGAGTTGATGTCGGAGCGGCCGCGGCGATCGAACTCGTCCTTGATGACGTCCAGCAAGCGCCGATGCAGCCGCTCAACGAGCGTCAAGGCATCGAGATAGAGCGGCCGGATATTGTCGAACTTCGCCTGACGTTCGGCGGGCTCGACCGTCTTGGCAACGGTCTTCATGATGACGCCTTCCCGTGTTTTTTCGTTACGTCCGGGGCCCTGTTTTCCCCGTCGATAGGCGCGACCATACGGGTGGCGTTTGAAGATCGGCTTAAATTGTAGAATAAAGATTAGGTTTATTCGCGATAGTAAATCCGGCGTATTTTAGAACTCGACCGAATGTCTTTACCGCGGATTCACCCTGCGGCTCGCAGCTTGTGCCGAAATGGAATGAGCGGCGCCCTGCCCCATCCGTAGCGCGCAATAATGATGATCAGATGAACGGACGGCGCGCGCGCTGCGCCGGTTGCTCGTAACGCGCGAGGTCAGCTAGCGCCTCACGGTCCAGCACCTCGAACAGCTTGTCTTTCCAGCGAACCGTCTTGGTGGCCGCAAGCCGCTTGAGCGTCTTGTTGGTGTGCACGAGCGACATGCCGAGCGTGTCGGCGACGTGCTGCTGGGTGAACGGGAACGCGACCGTGTTGCCCTTGGTCAATCCGACTTCCTCGGCGCGAACGAACAAATGCAGCAGCAGATAGGCCGTGCGCTCGAGCGCGGTGCGGCGGCCGACGTTCAACAGGTTCTCGTCGAGCATCTGCTCTTCGCGCGCCGCGAGCCACGTGATGTCAAACGCCAGCGCCGGATAACCCGAGTACAGATCCCACAGCTTTTCGCGCGGGAATACGCAAAGGACCATGTCGGTGAGCGCCTCGACCGAATGCTGCATTTCGTCGGACACGGAGCCTTGCAATCCCAGCAGGTCGGCAGGCAATGCGTAGTTCAGAATCTGCCGCCGTCCGTCGGCCAGCGTCTTGTAGCGGAATGCCCATCCCGACAGCACAGTATAGAGATGCGCGCTGTTGGTGCCTTGCAGCAAAACGTTGGTGCCGGCCTGTATGTTGAGCTCGCCGGACTTGAATTCCGCGACGAACGGCAATTCCTTGGCAGTGAAGTCGCGCAGCACCTCTTTGCCACGCAACGGACATTTCTCACAGGGGACTTTGCGGCCGGCCGTCGGCGCAGCGATAGGAGCGGCAAGAGCCACGGGGCCCTCCTCAATGATCAATAAAATTTCAGGCTTGCTAACGCGCCATCCGTGAGGATTGTTCCATTGCCTACGTTTTTCGGACGTGGCGGATGATGCCGGAGAAGTCGCGGCCGCCCTCGCCGCTCGCGACATATTGGTCATAAATTTTCGCGGCGTCGGCGCCCAGAGGCGTCGCGGCCCCGGCCGCCTTGGCCGCGTCCTGCGCGAGCTTGAGATCCTTCAACATCATCGCAGCGGTGAAGCCGGCCTGGTAGTCGCGGTTGGCCGGCGAGGCCGGCACCGGTCCCGGCACCGGGCAATACGACGTCATCGACCAGCACTGGCCCGACGACTTCGACGAGATATCAAACAACTTCTGCGCATCGAGCCCGAGCTTCTCGGCCAGCACGAATGCTTCCGACACCGCGATCATCGACACGCCGAGGATCATGTTGTTGCAGATCTTGGCGGCCTGGCCGTTGCCGGCCCCGCCGGCGTGCACGATGGTCTTGCCCATCTTCTCCAGGATCGGCTTGGCGCGTTCAAACGCCGCATCGGCGCCACCCACCATGAAGGTCAGCGTTCCACCTTGTGCGCCGCCGACGCCGCCGGACACCGGCGCGTCGAGCATGGCGTGGCCCTTGGCCATCGCCACATTGGACACCGCGCGCGCGGTCTCGACGTCGATGGTGGAGGAATCGATCAGCAGGGTGCCCTGACTCGCGGCTGCGACCACGCCGTCGTTGCCGAGATAGACCTCGCGCACTTGGACACCGGCGGGCAGCATGGTGATCACGACGTCCACGCCGGAGGCTGCTTCCTTGACGCTGCCGGCGGCCTTGCCGCCCGCTTCAACGAGCTTGTCCACCTGCGCCTTGCTCATATCGAGGCCGATCACCTCATGTCCCGCCTTGATGAGATTTTGCGCCATCGGCAGGCCCATGTTGCCAAGCCCGATGAAGCCGATCCGCGGCATGCACTCCTCCCCTCGTATGCGCGTTTTCGCGCTATTTTTCGATCGCGACGCCGGCCGCTTTCGCAAGCTCGACCGCAATGGGCGTTTCTCTTGCGATCCGAGCATCGAAATCGGCGGTCGATTGAATTAGAAAATCGACGCCCATCTTGGAAAACCGTTCTTTGGTGACCGGAGCTTCCAGTGCCTTCACGATCTCGGCATGCATCTTCGCCACGATCGGGCGTGGCGTCTGTTTCGCGACCATAGAGCCGATCCAGAATTCGAAATCTGAGTTCGGGAATCCAGCCTCGAGCGTGGTCGGCACATCGGGAAGCGCCGACGCACGCTTGGTGCTGCTCACGGCGAGCGGCACCAGCTTGCCGGTCCGAATCAGCGGCAGCGCCGGTGTCAGCGGGCTGAAGTACGTGTCCACGCGGCCCGCCATGATCTCGGTGAGTGCCTCCGGCGCGCCCTTGAATGGCACAAGCTGGCCGGTGAACCCGGCGGCGATCCGGAAACGCTCCATGGTCAGGTGCGGCGGCGAGCCGATCCCAGCGGCCGCATAGTTGAGCGTGCCGGGCTTCGCCTTGGCGAGATCGACCAGCGCCTTCAGCGTCTTGATGTTCTTCTCGGGCGCCACCACCAGGACCAGCGGCACGTTGCCGAGCGGCGTGATGCCGGCGAAATCCTTCGGCGGGTCCCAGGTCATCGCCTGGATCGCCGGCGTGGTGATGAGAGAGTTGGAATGCACCAGGACAGTGTGCCCATCGGCATCTGCCGATTTCACCGACATGATCGCGGGCGCGCCACTGCCGCCGCCGCGGTTTTCCACGATGATGTTCTGGCCGACCTGCTTCGACACCTGATCGAACACCGCGCGGCCGACCAGATCCACTGCGCTGCCCGGCGAGAACGGCACGATGACGCGAACCGTTTTGCTCGGCCAGTCCTGAGCCGCGGCCGGCGTTACAAATACGGTCACAGTCCATGCGATCGAAGCGGCCAAACCTAACATATAACGACGTCTCATCACGCCCCCTTCACCTGCACAGAATTCTACTGCGGATGCTCGCGCGCGGATTGTATCGCGAGGAACAGGTAGCCGAACAGCAGCAGCGACTCAAAAATCACCACGCCCATGCGGCCGCCATAGACTTGAGGAAAGATCACCTCCACCGCGGCCATCGAGACGCATGCGGTGAGCCAGACGACGGCGCCCCAGGCTGCGGCCAGCCACAATCCGACAGCAGCCACCAGATCGATCACTGCGAAGAACACGGTGGCGGTCTGCCACGGCAACGGCTGCGCCTCGAAGCCTCCGTCGAGACCGGTCATTCCGACGACCACCGCCCAATGATAGAGGCCCTTTACCATCGAAACGCCGGCCATCACACGAAGGAATAGCACCAGGCGCGACGTCCAACGGCCCTCGCGGACCTCCTCGCGTCCATCGGCATGGACAGGCTCGAGCGTGCGCGCCGGATCGCTAGCGTAAGGCTCGCTCATGGCAGATCCAGCTCCGCCGGTTCACCGGCGCCGAGCGGCGCGAAATGACGATCGATGTCGGCTTGCATCACCATGTCGAGCGTAGCGGGCCGCCAGCGCGGCGCGTTGTCCTTGTCCACGATCACCGCGCGTACCCCTTCATAGAAGTCCTCGCCGTGAACAATGCGCGACACTATGCGGAATTCGGTCTGCATGCACGCGTCGAATGCAAGGGTTTTGCCGGCGCGGACTTGCGCCAGCGCGAGCTTGAGGCTGGTCGGCGATTTGGTCCGGATGGTGGCGGCGGTCGCGCCGGCAAATTCGGCGTCGGCGCCGCCTGACTGAGCCTCGCGTTCGAGGGCATCGACGATGTACTCCACCCGGTTGCCGGAAAACAACCGATCGATGGCTCGCTGCCGCGACGTCACGGGTGCATCTCCAGGCGACTCGGCGAATGCCGCCAGCAGCGCATCGACCGACGTGGCACCGCACAGCGCGGCGCGCAATTCGTCAAAGCGCTCCGACGCGACGCGATGCGTCGCAAGCGATGCAACGACGCCGTCGGCGGCGCGAAGCCGCTCGCCGGTCAGCGCACAATAGGCGCCGAGCTCGCCCGGCATTCGCGGCAGGAACCAGGTCGCGCCCACATCGGGAAAAAAGCCGATGCTCACCTCGGGCATGGCAAACAAATAGCGGTCGCCGGCGACGCGATGCGAGCCATGCACCGAGAGACCGACCCCGCCTCCCATCACAATCCCGTCGATCAGCGAAACGTACGGTTTGGGGTAGCGTTTGATGAAAGCGTTGAGGGTGTATTCCTCGCGCCAGAACGGCAGCATCTCGTCGTAGCGGCCGGCGCGTCCGAGATCGTACAGTTCGCGGATATCGCCGCCTGCCGAGAACGCGCGTTCGCTGGCGGCGGACAGCACGATCCGCGTCACCGCGGGATCATCGGCCCATTTCGCGAGCTGTGCGGTGAACGCCCGCACCATACCGAGCGCCACGGCATTGAGCGCCTTCGGCCGATTCAAGGTGACGAGGCCAGCGGCGCCGCGCCGCTCAAACAGGATTTCTGGGTCAGCCATCCCGGCAGAGCTATCGGGGAAGACGCCGCCTTGCAACGCCGATATCGGCTTGAAATGAACCAAAACCGCTGCGGCGGCGTTGTCGTGCGTTGCACGCTGAGGGATGACCATGGCCCAAGACAAGCCCGATCCGAACATGCAGCGGGCCCTGGTGCGGCGCTTTGCACGGGCGGCGCGCGGATTCTGGACGGGCGATCAGCGCCGCGTCGCATGGCTGATGACCGCTGCGCTTGTCGTGCTCATCGTGCTTCAGATCATCGCAAGCTACCGAATCAACGTCTGGAATCGCGAGATCTTCGACGCACTGGAAAAGAAGGACGGCGCGGCGGTCGTCCACCAGGCGTGGCTCTTCATCCCCCTCGCCGGCTTCAGCATTGCCGTCGCGATCCTGGTGGTCTGGGCGCGCATGCGCATCCAGCGCCGCTGGCGCGCCTGGATGACCGAACACGTCGGTGACCGCTGGCTCAACGATGGGCGCTATTACCAACTCAACCTGGTGGCCGGCGAGCACAAAAATCCGGAGCACCGCCTTACCGACGACATGCGGATCGCAACCGAGGCCCCGGTTGACCTCGCTGCTGGCATTCTCACCGCATTTTTGACGTCGGCGACCTTCATCGGCGTGCTGTGGTTTGTGGGCGGCAACCTGGAAGTTGACTGGGATGGCGGCAAGCTCAACATCCCCGGTTACTTGGTCATTTCCGTTGTGGTGTACTGCATCGTCATTACATCTGGCATGCTGTTGATCGCCCGGAGCTTCGTACCAACGGCTGAACGCAAGAACCAGTCCGAGGCCGAATTTCGTTACGCGCTGACCAGGCTGCGCGAGAACGGCGAGAGCATCGCCATCCTTGGAGGCGAAGAGGAAGAGCGCGCCGGCCTCGCTAAGTTGCTTTCGAATTTGATTCAGGCTTACAGCAAACTCGCCGGACAATACATGCGAACGATGTTTGTCTCGCACGGCAACTATATCGTTGCGTCGGTCATCCCAATCATTCTCTGTGCACCGAAGTATCTTGCTGGCACCATGACGCTTGGTCAGGTCATGCAGGCCACCGCGGCGTTCATCCAGGTGCAATACGCCTTCAATTGGATTGTCGACAATTATCCCCGGCTCGCCGAATTCACAGCCTCGGCACGCCGCGTCGCCAATCTCATCGTGTCGCTCGACCACCTCGACCAGTCCGACCTCACCGCGATCAAGCGTACCGAGATCGCCGAAGGCGCGGCGATCCGGCTTAAGGACGTGTCGGTCGAGTTGACCGACGGCACGGTGGTAATCGACGACGCCGACGTGGTGTTGCAGCTTGGTGAGAAGCTCTTGCTGGCGGGTGACTCCGGCTCAGGCAAGAGCACCCTGGTGCGCGCCATCGCCGGCTTGTGGCCGTGGGGCGAAGGCGAGATCGCACTGAGGCCCGGCGCCAAGCTCTTCATGATGCCGCAGCGGCCCTACATCCCTTTGGGAACGCTGCGCCGCGCCGCTAGCTACCCGCAGGCCGCCGACAGCATCGACGACGCGGAACTGAAAAAAGCATTAAAGACAGTCGGCCTCGAACACGTCATCGAACGCATCGACGAAGAGGACGTTGCCTGGGATCAGGTGCTGTCCGGCGGCGAAAAGCAGCGTCTTGCGTTCGCACGGCTGCTGCTGGAAAAGCCTGACATCGTCGTCATGGACGAAGCCACCTCCGCGCTCGACACCGCGAGCCAGGGCAAGTTGATGGAGATGATTGGCCAGGAACTGCCCCAGATTGCGGTCATCAGCGTCGGTCATCGCGCGGAGCTCGAAGCCTTCCACGATCGCAAGCTCAACCTGGTGCGCCGCAAAGGCGGCGCGAGGCTTGTTGCAGGCGACATCACCGCGCCGCCGATCAGCGTGGTCGGCATGCTCATGCGGCGCTGGCGCGGTCCGCGCGGCGAAACCGTGCCTGTGCCTCCACAGGCGGACGATCGGAGAACGCGCGACGCGGCCTAGCCGATGACGATAGCCTGCCGCAGCAGAGCGTCCGGGATCGCGAGGCCAAGCGCCGCCACGATTTTGCGATTGATGACGAGTTCGTATTCGCTCGGCGCCTCGTCCGGCAAATCGGCAGGCTTGGCGCCACGCAAGATTTTGTCCACTTGCAGGGCGGCGCGCCGGTAGTTGTCGCGGGTCGGCGAGCCGTAGGATATCAAACCGCCAGCCTCGGCGTATTCCTCCTTCAAGGAAATGCCAATTGCGCCAGCCGCTTTCCGACTCTCCTTGATCGCGCGCGGTGAGCTTGAGTTCGCCTCGTCAAGCAGAACCGCGAGACACGCGGCATCAGGCGCCGCTTCTTGGAGCAGAGCGAGCCGCCTTGCGCTAAGGCCAGGGGGCAAGTCGATCACGCCGGCAACGTTGGCGCGTGCTGCGTCCGGCGCCGTTCCCGTTGCCATCACGATCGGCAAAGTCGACGTCGCCCGGCTCGCCAGGTCCGCGGCCGGCGTCCCGGTCGTCACCAGAACGTCAACGCCGTTGCCGACCAGTTCGGCGGCTGCGGCCGCGAGTCGATCCTCATGGCCGTCGGCCCAGCGGAAATCGAATGCGACGCTTTCTCCCTCGACCCAGCCAAGTTCGTTGAGCCGCTGCGTGAATATTTCCCAGAATGAGCGGCGCAACGGGTCCGCACCGGCCATTTCAAGGATGCCGACGCGCGGACTGTCCCGGCCATTTCAATTGCCCAGCATATCGCGGCTCACGATCAGCCGCATCACTTCGTTGGTCCCTTCGAGGATCTGGTGCACCCGTACGTCGCGCAGCACGCGCTCGATCGGATGATCGCGCAGGTAGCCGTAGCCGCCGTGCAGTTGCAGGCAACCGTTCACCACCTCGAAGCCCGTGTCCGTGGCAAGACGCTTCGCCATCGCGGCGAGCCTCGCCCCGCTCGGCTCGTGGTTGCCGACCGCAAGCGCCGCTCGGCGCACCATCAGCCGTGCGGCTTCGAGCTCGGTCGCATAGTCGGCCACGCGGAATCGCAGCGCCTGGAAGTCGGAGAGTTTGGAGCCGAACTGCTTTCGCTCGCGCATGTATTCGATGGTGCGATCGAGGCAGAATTGCGCGCCGCCGATCGAACAGGCAGCGATGTTGAGCCGCCCGCCGTCGAGCCCCGCCATCGCAATTTTGAAGCCCTCGCCTTCCTGGCCGATCAGGTTCACGACCGGAACGCGGCAGTTCTCGAACATCACCATCGCGGTCGGCTGCGATTTCCAGCCGAGCTTCTTCTCCCGCGCCCCAAACGACAGGCCGGGCGCGCCCTTCTCGACCACGATGCAGGAAATGCCTTTGGGTCCCGCCGCCCCGGTGCGGACCATGCAGATATAGATGTCGGAGACGCCGCCGCCTGAGATGAAGGCCTTGTTGCCGTTGAGCACATAGTGGTCGCCATCGCGTTTCGCCGTGGACTTAAGGCTGGCGGCGTCGCTGCCCGAGTCCGGTTCGGTGAGGCAATAGCTCGCGAAATGCTCCATCGAGCAGAGTCTGGGCAGGAATTTCTTGCGCTGCGGTTCGCCGCCGAACGCGTCGATCATCCAGGCCGACATGTTGTGGATCGAGATGTAGGCGGCGGTGGAGGTGCAACCCTGCGCCAGCTCCTCGAAAATGATGGTGGCATCGAGCCGGCTGAGTGCGGTCCCGCCGACATCGTCCTTCACATAGATGCCGCCGAAACCGAGCGCCGCAGCTTCGCGTAGGGTCTCGACCGGGAAGGTTTCGTTCTCGTCCCATTCCCTGGCCTTTGGCATCATCTCGCCGCGGGCAAAGGTCCGCGCGGTCGCCTGGAAGGCGCGTTGATCCTCGGTGAGATCGAAATCCATTCAACACTCGTCACCCCCGGACTTGACCCGGGGGTCTATCTGTCATCCGACACGTCAAGCCGCTATGATGGATTGCCGGGGTTCCACTGTGAAGCCGTCGCGGAGCCTGTCATCGCGCCGCGCGTCCCGCGGACGGCGACTTTGCCCGGCAAAAGACGAAGGTGAATGTTGCATGGCGATCAAATACGGCCGTCCGATCGAAAGCCGCGTGCGCTTCACCCCGGTTGAAGCGCCCGGTAAAGCTACGCCCTCGCTCGACCTAGCCAACCGCCCGCGCCGCAACCGCCGCAGCGAATGGGCCCGGCGCATGGTGCGCGAAAGCGTGCTCTCGATCGACGACCTGATCTGGCCGCTGTTCGTCAGCGAAGGCCGCCGTGCGCCGGTCGCCTCGATGCCCGGCGTCGAGCGGCTTTCGGTCGACGACATCGTGCGCGCCGCGGAACAAGCAGCGAAACTCACGATCCCCTGTATCGCGATCTTCCCCTACACCGAACCAGGCCTGCGCGATGAAAACGGCAGCGAGGCGCTGAATCCCGACAACCTGGTCTGCCAGTCAATCCGCGCCATCAAAAAGGCGGTGCCGGAGATCGGCGTGCTCTGCGACGTCGCGCTCGATCCCTACACCAGCCACGGCCACGACGGCCTGATGCGCGACGGCGTCATCCTCAACGACGAGACTGTTGCCGTATTGGTCCAGCAAGCGCTGGTGCAGGCCGAGGCAGGCTGCGACATCATCGCACCGTCCGATATGATGGACGGGCGTGTCGGTGCGATCAGAAGCGTGCTCGACAAGGCAAATTTCCTCGACGTTCAGATCATGTCCTACACGGCGAAGTACGCTTCGGCGTTCTACGGGCCGTTCCGCGACGCGGTCGGCTCGTCGGCAACGCTCGTCGGCGACAAACGCACCTACCAAATGGATTTCGGAAACTCCGACGAGGCGTTGCGTGAAGCCGAGCTCGACATCGCGGAAGGCGCCGACATGATCATGGTCAAGCCCGGCCTGCCCTATCTCGACGTCCTGACGCGCATCAAGGATGCGTTCGGCATGCCGACCTTCGCGTACCAAGTGTCGGGCGAATACGCGATGATCATGGCCGCGGCGCAAAACGGCTGGATCGACGGCGACAAAGCCATGGTCGAAAGCCTCTCCGCCTTCAAGCGTGCCGGCGCCGACGGCGTGCTGACCTATTTCGCGCCAACGATGGCGGAAAAGCTCAAATCCGAATGACTTTGTTCCTTGGCGACTGGCCAGCCAAGGCGCTAAGCTTCCCCATCCGCTGGGGACGGATATGAACTACGACGTCGATGAGATGACCGCCGCCGAGCGGCCGCGCAAGCGGATCTTGGTGGCTGCCGTCGCTGTGTTGTTGCCGGTTGTTGCGCTGGTTGGCGCGGCGGCTTGGTTCGTCCGCTCCTACGTGCTGCCGCCAACCATCAGCTTCGAGACCAAAGCAATCGCCTCGGCCGTCGCCGGCGATCCCCAAACGACCGGGTCGTCGCCGGCAACGCCCGCCGCCCCCAGTTCGCCTGAGCCAGCCATTCGCTATTCATCCAATTCGGCCGAAGTCTGGGCTTCGGTGCCGATCCCCGGCCCGCCGCGCTTGATGCAGCGCTTGGCGCCCGAACCGGAAGCAGTGGTGAGCGAGCCAGTCAGCGGGCCGGTGCCATTGCCAACTCGCCGTCCCCAGTCATCCACCAGTTACGTCAGCAGCCGCGTGCCGCTGCCCCGTCCCCGTCCGGCGTTGGCGTCGAACTAATCCATCGCGGCGCCGGTATCGATCCGAACGGGCGCGAAGCCTTCGGCCGCGAGCGCACGCATGATTTCGTCGGCATGTTCGCCGTCACGGGTTTCCACCGTAACGTCGAGCCGCGCGCCTTTGGCCGGCACGTCGAGGAACATCCGCTTGTGGTCCACCTCAAGGATATTGGCGCCGAGTTCGCCGAGTACCGTGGCGATTTGTCCGAGCACCCCCGGCCGGTCAGGAATGGTGAGGCGGAACGATACGATGCGGTCGTCACGCTCCAGCTCTCGCACCATGATCGAGGCCAGAATGCGCGGATCGATATTGCCACCGCACAGCACCAGCCCGACCTTCTTGCCGGCGAAGCGCTGTGGTTGCGCCAGCATCGCGGCAAGACCGGCGGCGCCTGCGCCCTCGGCCATGGTTTTCTGCAAAGTCAGATAGGCGTTCACCGCGCGCTCGATGTGCTGCTCGTCGACCAGCACGATCTCGGAGACGAGTTCTCGCACAATCGGTAGCGTCAGCTTGCCGACGTTCTTGACCGCGATGCCCTCTGCCAGGGTCGAGCCGCCAAGCGGGCGATTTTCGCGTTTGAGCGCGTTCCAGAACGATGGGTAGAGCGCCGCTTCTGCGCCGACAATCGTGAGCTTTGGGTTGAGCGCTTTTGCCGCGATCGCAATGCCGGAGATCAATCCGCCCCCGCCGATCGGAATGACCAGCATCTCGATATCGGCCACAGCTTCCAGCATTTCCAGTGCGATAGTGCCCTGCCCGGCGATGACATGCTCGTCGTCATAAGGATGCACCCAGGTCAGGTTGCGCTCCCGCGCCATATCTTCAGCGCGGGTTTGCGACTCCGCGACGCTCTCGCCATACAGCACCACCTCGGCGCCGTATGCTTTGGTCGCCGCCACCTTCACGAATGGGGTCGTCACCGGCATCACCACGCTCGCTGGAATCCCCAAGCTCGCAGCGTGATACGCCACCGCCTGCGCATGATTGCCCGCCGACATCGTGATCACGCCGCGGTTGCGCTCCGCTTCGCTCAAGGATGCAAGCTTGCAGCGTGCCCCGCGTTCCTTGAACGAGTTGGTGACCTGCAGGTTCTCGTATTTGACGTAGACCTCGGCACCAGTCAGCACCGACAATTTTGGCGCCGGCAGCATCGGCGTGGGCAGCACGTGTCCCGCGATGATACGGCGGGCCGTTTCGATGTGGGCCAGCGTGACGCTCATGATGGGCCCGTCATCTCGCCGCTTCCATCCTCAGGCCGGCTGTGAAATCATTTCCCGCCGAGACTAACGCGTGATCCGGCAATGATCACGTGCAAAACAAAACGTGGAGGCCATGGGTGAGGATCGGAAAGCACAAAGACCCAAAGAGTTCAATTTCCACGGCGAATTCCGAGATGATCGTCGTGCGCGGATTCGACCTGTGCAAGGACCTGATCGGGTCGGTCTCGATCACCGAACACTTCTGGCTGCTGGTCACCGGCAATCGCGCGACCCCAGCGCAGAGCCGCGTCCTCGATGCTTGCCTGGTGGCAATCGCAGAGCACGGCCTGGTGCCGAGCGTCCAGGCGGCGCGCATGACCTATGCCGCCGGCCCCGAAGCGATGCAGGGCGCCGTTGCCGCCGGCATCCTCGGCTGCGGCTCGGTGATCCTGGGCAGCGCGGAACAAGCCGGCCTTTTCCTCGCGAACATCAACGAGCGCGGAGGCGGCGCGGAGGCCGCCAAGGCGTTGGCGCAGGAATATCGCGCGGCCAAGGTGCCCTTTCCCGGTTACGGCCATCCACTGCACACCGACGAAGACCCGCGTGCCGGCCGGCTGATCGCGGTGGCCAAGGAGGCCGGTGTCGCCGGACCCTACGTTGCCGCCGCGTTTGCCGCCGAGGCGGCCATCCGGGAGATCATGGGACGGCCGCTGGTGCTCAACGTGTCGGGCGCGATCCCGGCCGTGCTGCTCGACGCCGGATTTCCGCTCGGCGGCCTGAAAGGCGTTCCAATCCTGGCGCGGGCGGCGAGCCTGATTGCGCATCTCGTCGAGGAGCAAGTGCGGCCGATCGGTTTCCTGCTGTCGGAAGCCGCCGAGCACAGCATCGCGTACGACGGGACGGCGCCGGCAAACTTCAAACCCGAGGCACACTGACAACATGGGCGGCGTGCTTGACGGCGTTCGGGTCATCGAATTGACCACCATGATCACCGGCCCGCTGGCCGGCATGCTGCTGGCCGATCTCGGTGCGTCGGTCATCAAGATCGAGAATCCCGAAGGTGGAGACCCTTTCCGCTATTTCCGCGGCGGGAATTATAGTGGCCATTTCATTGCCTACAACCGCAACAAGCGCAGCCTCACGCTCGATCTGCGTTCGCCGCGCGGCAAGGAGCTCCTGCTTGAGCTGCTAAAGCAAGCTGACGTGTTGATCGACAATTTCCGCAACGGTGTGCTCGACCGGCTGGGCTTTTCCGACGAGATAGTCGCCAAGGCCAATCCAAAGCTGATCCACGCCTCGCTCACCGGGTTCGGGCGCGACGGGCCATACGCCAATCGGCCTTCATACGACGCCGTGGCGCAATCGCTGAGCGGTGTACTGAGCCAATTCGTCGATCCGCAAGCGCCGCAGGCCGGTGGACCAACACTGTCCGACAACATCACCGGCTTCTATGCCGCGTATGGCATTCTCGGTGCGCTGCACGAGCGCGAACGCACCGGCAAGGGTCGCCGCATTGAGACCAGCATGCTGGAGGCGACCATTGCGTTCGCGCCGGACGCCTTCATCAACCACAAGCGATACGGCACAACCGTCGGTCCGCTGACGCGGGTGAGCGCGTCGCAATCCTATGCATTGCGCTGCAAGGACGGACGCCTGATTGCGATCCACCTGTCGTCGCAGCCGAAGTTCTGGGAAGGGCTGCTCGCCGCGATGGAACGCAACGATCTTGCAACAGACGCGCGCTTCGACAGCCGCGAAAAACGCATCGAAAACTACACCGTGCTGCGTGACGAGCTTGGCAAGGCCTTCGCCATGCGCCCGCGCGCTGAATGGACGCAGCGGCTCGAAGCGGAGGACGTGCCTTATGCGCCGGTTCACAAAGTCGATGAGGTGATCGACGACGAGCAGGTGCGCCATCTCGGTACGTTCTACCAGCAGCAACATCCCAAGGAAGGCGAAATCTGGGGCATCAACCCGCCGGTGTTCATCGACCGGCAACGGCCCGGCCCGATGCGTCCGCCGCCCGTACTTGGCGAGCATAGCGAGCAAATTCTTGGCGAACTCGGCCTCAGCCGCGACGAAATCACCAAGCTCAGGGCCGCCAAGGTCGTGTAGCTTCCGATAACAAATGCCGCGACAAGTTGCGGCGACAGGAGGAAGGCAATGAGACGTTTACTCCCACCCGTTCTGGCCGCGCTGGCATTGGTCGGCTTGTTCGCCGGCCAAGCGACCGCGCAGGACAATTATCCGACCCGGCCGGTGAAAATCATCATCGCGTTTCCGGTGGGCGGGCTGCTCGACACGGTGTCGCGCATCGTCTCGGAAAAGATGAGCGGGCTGCTCGGCCAGCAGTTCATCATCGAGGCGCGGCCTGGCGCCGGCGGAACGCTGGCGACGGCGGCGGTCGCGAAGGCCGATCCTGACGGCTACACGGTAATGATGCTGAACGACAACCACGCCCTCAATCCGTGGGTATTCAAGAACATTCCATACGATAGCATCAAGGACTTCGCGCCGATCGGGTTCGTCGGCTACACGCCATTGGTGTTCGCCGCGCATCCGAGCGTGCCGGCCAAGAACGTCAAGGAGCTGGTTGAGGTCGCCAAGAAGGATCCGGCCGCGGTCACCTACGGCTCGGTCGGCCCGGGCAGTGCCAGCCATCTCGCCGGCGAGATGTTGGCCAGCGCCGCCAACGTGAAGCTACAGCATGTGCCCTATCGCGGCGGCGCACCCGCAATGACCGACCTGCTGGCCGGGCACGTCAAGACGATGTTCCTCAGCCCCGTCATTGGGCTGCAGAACATCAAGGGCGGCAAGCTGACCGGCATGGCGCTTGCCGCTGACAAGCGGCTCGAAATCCTTCCCGACCTGCCCACCATGAAGGAGTCGGGCTATCCGCTCGAGGCGTCCTATTGGTTCGGCCTGGTGGCGCCGGCCGGAACCCCGCCTGCCATCGTCGCCAAGCTTGAGAAGGCCCTGGCCGACACACTGGCGATGCCGGACGTGCGCAAGCGTCTGACCGAAATGGGCGCCATCGTCGAACCCCTCAACGGCAAGCAGTTCGGCGACTACATCAAGGCCGAACTGACCAAGTGGGAAAAAATCGTCAAACAGGCCGGTATCCAGCCTAACTGATCGTGCCGCCTGATACCTATGCCGGCCGCGACGCCGCGGCCGGCGTAAACTTTTTGACTAGACGCGGCCGCGTGGCTCCTTGCAATCGGTGGATATATTATCCATTTCGAAGCGACTCAGGGGTGATGCAGGCCATGGCGCAGAGCGAGCCCAAACGGATCGGATTGTCGGTCGAGGTCAAGCCGCACGCCTACGACCCGGCGGTCAGCCCCGAATTGTTCGAAGGTGTGCTGGCGCGGCGGTTGCTCGCGTTCGTGATCGACCTGGTCATCCTGGCCATGCCAGTGTTGTTTCTGGCGATGTTCATCTTCGTCGTCGGTGTGGTGACGTTCGGACTCGGTTTTGTGTTCTACGCGCTGCTGACGCCCGCAATGGTGCTCTGGGCGCTGATCTATTACGGAACGACGCTGGGCAGCCGGCACTCCGCCACCATTGGCATGCGCGCCATGGATATCGAAATGCGCACCTGGTACGGCTCGCCGGCCTATTTCGTGCTCGGCACGGTGCACGCCATCGTGTTCTGGATCACGGTGTCGGTGTTCACACCGCTGATCCTGATCGTTTGCCTGATCAACGAGCGTCGGCGATGCCTGCACGACATCCTGGTTGGAACGGTCGTAATCAACAATGAGCAACGCGCCAGCGCATTGCGGGCCTCGGTCCGCCGTCCGGCCTGACCGTGCTTTAGGTCTTTCACAAACGCGACTTTCAAGGCAACATTGCCACGAGACTCGGCGGGCGTTACGCCGGTTCTCGTTGAACGGCCGAAAGCGTTCCGTGACCCAGCATTCGCGCGACACGCCGCAGTTCTACCTGACCGCGCCTTCGCCCTGCCCCTATCTGCCGGGCAAGGAGGAGCGCAAGGTGTTCACCCATCTGGTCGGCGATCGCGCGCCGGGCCTGAACAACCTCCTCACCCACGGCGGCTTCCGGCGCAGTCAGTCGATCGCCTATCGGCCGGCCTGCGAAGCGTGCCGGGCTTGCGTTTCGGTCCGTGTCATCGCCGATGAGTTTCGCCCGACCCGAAGCATGCGCCGCGTTGCCGAACGCAATGCCGACATGGTCGGCGAGATGCGCGCGCTGGTGCCGACCTCCGAGCAATACGCAGTGTTCCGCGGCTATCTCGACAGCCGGCACCGCGACGGCGGCATGGCCGATATGACGGTCCTCGACTACGCCATGATGGTCGAGGACAGCCACGTGAAGACGCGGCTGGTCGAGTACCGCCTGCGTGGTCCCGATAGCACCATCAACGGCCGCGGCGCCGGGCCGCTGCTGGCCGTCGCGCTCACCGACGTGCTGAACGACGGCCTCTCGATGGTCTATTCGTTCTTCGATCCAGACCAGAGCGAGCGCTCGCTCGGCACCTTCATGATCCTCGACCACATCGAGCGTGCCAAGCGGATGGGCCTTACCTACGTCTATCTGGGCTACTGGGTGAACGGCTCGCGTAAGATGGACTACAAAAGCCGCTACCTGCCGCAGGAACGGCTGACACCGGACGCCTGGGTTCGAGTTCGAGAACTGATCCCGCAGTTCGGCCACTACACCGGCGATTGCGCCGCGCGGCCGCGCCGGTCCCAGACGATGCCGCGCTTGGGCGCAAACAAAAACGCCAGTACGAATACGCACGCCTGGATCAGCACGATGCAGGCGCCCGTGGCGCCATCGATGTGGAAACTGACAATCGTGCCGAGCGCGCTCGACCCGATCGCAACGGCAACAGCGATGCAGAGCATGCGTCCGAAGCTGTCGGTCAGCAGATACGCGATCGCACCCGGCGCCACCAGCATCGCAACCACCAGGATGATGCCGACTGCCTTGAGCGATCCGACGATGGTGAGAGAGAGCAGGATTAGCAGGCTGTAGTGCAGCACGCTGACCGGCAGGCCGATGGCGCGCGCGTGATTGGGATCGAAGCAGTATAGCAACAGGTCCTTGCGCCGCAGCAGGACAACCGACAGCGTGGCGCCGGCGATGAGCGCTGTCTCAATCAGGTCGCGGACGTTCACGCCCAGCACGTTGCCAAACAGAATGTGCAGCAAGTGCTGGTCGGTATCGACCTTCGTGAAGATCACCAGGCCGAAGCCAAACATGCCGGAAAACACGATGCCCATCACCGTGTCCTCCTTCACACGGCTGTTTGCCCGCAGATAGCCGGTCAACAAAGCGCATGACAGTCCTGCCGCGAACGCCCCAACCGCCAGCGGCAACGCCAGCACATGGGCGATCACGATGCCAGGCAGCACCGCGTGCGAGATGGCGTCGCCCATCAGGGACCAGCCCTTGAGCACGAGGTAGCACGACAGCACAGCGCACACTGCGCCGACCATCACCGACACGATCAGCGCGCGTTGCATGAACGGATAGCTGAGCGGCAGCACGATCCAGTCGAGGAGCGTGGTCACGGCGAAGCCTCCGCCGTGGCGAGCCGACTGCGACGAGCAGCGATCCGCCCGTACTTCGGCGCAAAGAAAAACGCGGCAAGGAACAGTAGCGTCTGCAGCGTCACGATGACTCCACCGGTCGCGCCGTCGACGAAGTAGCTGATATAGGCGCCGGCGAAGCTGGTGCCCGCGCCCAGCGCCACACTGATCACGATCAGCCGGCCGAACCGGTCCGTCAGCAGATAGGCCGTAGCGCCTGGCGTGACCACCATCGCGATGACGAGGCAGGCGCCGACGGTCTGCAGCGCAGCCACGGTGCAGGCGCTGAGTAGCGTGAAGAACAGGATTTTCAGCGCACCGGTGTTGAGCCCCACGCTGCGCGCGTGGCTTTCGTCGAAGAAGGTGACCATCAGGTCCTTCCACTTCAGCGCCAGCACGACCAGTGTAACCGCCGCGATGATCGCGACCTGAATGACATCTTCGTCCGAGATGGCGAGGATGTTGCCGAGCACGATGGTCTGCACGCTGACCGACGTGGGCCAGATCGAAGCCATCAGCAAACCCAGCGCAAACAGCGATGTGAACACCAGCCCGATTACGGCGTCTTCCCGCAACCGCGAGTGCTGCTTGACGAAGGTCATGCCGATCGATGCCACGATGCCGGCGAAAAACGCCCCGACCGCGAACGGAAAACCGAGGATGTAGGCCCCGGCGACGCCCGGCACAATCGAATGGGCGAGCGCATCCCCCATCAGTGACCAGCCTTTCAGCATCAGGTAGGCGGAAAGAAACGCGCAGACGCCGCCGACCAGCGCGCTGATCCACATGGCCTTCGCCATGTAGGTGTAGCTGAAGGGGACCAGCAGCTCTTCGATCATGACGAGCCCTTTGGCGGCTTAGGTTCGGCCGCGGGCGCGCCCTCGCCTTTGCCGTCGCCGTAAATCACCAGCGGCCGTTCGTCGTCAGTCAGAACCGTCAGACGCCGCGGATCCTCGTCGCTGTGCAGGGCATCGCCGCCCAGATTGAAATGGCGTAGCACCCCGCCAAAAGCGCGCTCCAGATTGGCCTGCGTGAACACCTGCGCGGTTGGGCCCGCGGCCAGCACGGTCCGGTTGATCAAGACCACCTGGTCGCAGAAGTCGGGCACACTGCCAAGATTATGGGTGGAGATCAGCATCAGATGGCCCGAGGCGCGGAGCTCGCGCAGCAGCGAAATGATCGCCGTTTCGGTTTTGACGTCCACGCCTGTGAACGGCTCATCGAGCAGGATGATGCGGCCCTCTTGCGCCAGCGAGCGCGCCAGGAACACCCGCTTCTTCTGACCACCGCTGAGTTCGCCGATCTGCCGGTGGCGGAAGTCGGACATACCGACCCGCTCCAGCGCCTGATCGACCTTGTAATGATCGGCGCGCGACGGCATGCGAAGGAAATTCATATAGCCGTAGCGGCCCATCATCACGACGTCTTCGACCAGCACAGGAAAGTTCCAGTCTATGTCCTCGCTCTGCGGCACATAGGCGACGATGTTGCGCTTGATGGCCTCGGCAACAGGCTGGCCGCAAAGCCGGATTTCGCCGGCGGCCGGACGCACGAAACCCATGATCGCCTTGAAGACGGTCGACTTGCCGCTGCCATTGACGCCGACCAGCGCGCAGATCGTGCCAGGCTCAAGCTCGAACGATGCGTTCTGGACGGCGGTGAAGCCGTTATTGTAGGTGACGGTCAGCCCGCGCACAGAGATGCTGGCGCCCGGGGTTGCAAATCCGCCCGGGTCCGCCGCTGCAGGCCGCGGCGCCATCTTCATTCGCCGAAGCCTTTCGCGATGGTCTCGACCGTGACCTTGAGCAGATCGAGGTAGGTCGGCACCGGGCCGTTCGCGGCGCTGAGCGAGTCGACGTATAACACGCCACCATAGCGCGCGCCGGTTTCGCGCGCGACCTGCTTTGCGGCACGGTCCGAAATGGTGCTTTCGCTGAACACGACCGGGATCTTGTTCTTGCGGACGAGATCGATGACTTTGCGGACCTGCTGCGGCGTGCCCTGCTCGTCGGCGTTGATCGGCCAGAGATAGGCTTCGCGCATCTTGTAGTCGCGGATCAGATAGCTGAAGGCGCCTTCGCTCGACACCAGCCAGCGCTGCTGCTCGGGAATATTGCTGAGCCGCTTGCGCAGCGGCTCGTCGATCGCCCGCACTTGCGCGGCATAGGAGGCGGCGTTCTTGTTGTAGGTCTCGGCGTTGGCCGGATCGTGCTTTACCAGCGCCTTGCGGATATTGTCGATGTAGATCAGCGCATTGTTCGGCGACATCCATGCGTGCGGGTTGGGCTTGCCGTTGTAGGGCCCTTCGCTGATGCCCATCGGCTCGATGCCTTCCGACACCACCACGCTCGGCACGTTCTTGACGTTCTCGAAGAACTTTTCGAACCAGCGCTCGAGGTTGAATCCATTCCACAACACCAGGTCCGCCGCCTGCGCGCGCACGATATCGAGCGGCGTCGGCTGGTAGTCGTGAATCTCCGCGCCGGCCTTGGTGATCGATTCCACCACCGCCGCCGATCCCGCGACGTTCTGCGCAATGTCCTGAATGACGGTGAAGGTGGTGACGACACGAAACGGCTTGCGCGCGCCCTGTGCGCTGGCTGGCTCGCACACCAGCGTGAAAACGATGACGGCTGCTACCGCCGCAACGATATTCCGGCGAATGACCGCGGCTGAAAAACTCGACATTCTCAAGTCCCATAACATTGTGATCGGCAACCAATATAGGTTAGTTGCAAATAACTTGCAATTGCAGGCCAGAGGCGTGCTTATACCGAAGACCCTGAAATCACGGTATTTTTTCGAGGATGGCCGCAGAATTCGCGGTAGCGGATTACTTCCCCTCGGTGCCTTTGCCGTTCTCCGGCGGCCGCCCGAACTTCAGGTTGGCCAGGAAGCGATCCGGCCGGACGCGGCCGGCGTCGCCGCGGTTGCCGCGCCAGGCGGCGAGTTCCTTGATCGACAAGTTCGAAGTGCGCCCGCCCTCACCGATCCAGCGCAGCCCTTCCTCGGCCTTGAAGGTCGTCACGTCAGACAGGCCGCCGTCCTTGTGACGCTGCAGACGCACGCCGCGGCCGCGCGCCATCTCCGGCACCTGGTCGAGCGGGAAGATGACGAGCTTGCGGTTCTCGCCGACCGCGGCCGCCAGTTCACCCTCCACCGGAGCGACCGCGGCCGCCTTGTCCGGCGCTTTGACATTGAGCACCTGCTTGCCCTTGCGGGTGTTGGCCAGACAGTCGTCCTCTTTCACGACAAAGCCGCGGCCGCTGGCGCTGCCGATCAGGAACTTGCGGCCGCCGACGTAGCGCATCGCCGCGACAAGATCGCCGTCCTGCTCGATGTCGGTGTAGAGCCGCACGGGCTCGCCGTGGCCGCGCCCGCCGGGCAGCTTCGACGCATCGATGGTGTAGAAGCGGCCGTTGGTCGCGAACAGCAGCACCTTCGACGTGGTCTCGGCCGGAAACGCGAACCTCGGACCGTCATCGGATTTGAACGCCACCCCTGACAGATCGGTCTGGTGACCGCGCAACGTGCGGATCCAGCCCTTCTCGGAAACCACCACGGTGATGGGCTCGCGCACCACCATGGCTTCTTCGATCGCCGCCTCGTCATGCTGCGGCGCTTCGGCAAAATCGGTGCGGCGCTTGCCGAGCGGCGTCTTCTTGCTGAAGGCGTCGCGCACCTCCTTGATCTGCGCCGAGACGGTCTTCCACTGCTCCTTCTCGGAGCGAATCAGCTTTTCGACGGCCGCTTTCTCTTCGCGCAGATCCTTGTTCTCGCCCTTGATCTCCATCTCTTCGAGCTTGCGCAAGTTGCGCAGCCGCATGTTGAGGATGGCATCGGCCTGCACCTCGGAGAGCTTGAACGTCTTGATCAGGACGGGCTTGGGCTCGTCCTCGTTGCGAATGATCTTGATGACCTTGTCGAGATTCAGATACGCAACGAGAAGACCGCCGAGAACTTCCAACCGGTGATCAATCTCGGCCAGCCGGTGCTTGGAACGCCGCACCAGCACTTCGCGGCGGTGATCGAGCCATTCGCGCAGCACCTCGGCAAGACCCAGCACCTTGGGTACCTTGCCTTTGACCAGCACGTTCATGTTCAGAGAAATGCGGCTCTCAAGCTCGGTCAGCTTGAACAGCGACTCCATCAGCAACTCGGCATCGACGGTGCGGGCGCGCGGCTCGATGACGACGCGAACGTCTTCAGTGGACTCGTCGCGGAAGTCCTGGATCAGCGGCAGCTTCTTGTCGTTGAACAACTCCGCCAGCCGCTCGATCAGCCGCGTCTTCTGAACCAGCCACGGAATCTCGGTGATGACGATCTGATAGGTGCCGCGGCCGGTCTCTTCCTTGGTCCAGCGCGCGCGGACGCGGAACGAGCCGCGGCCGGTGATGTAGGCTTCTTCAATGGCCTCGCGCGTATCGACGATCACGCCACCGGTCGGGAAATCCGGGCCTGGCACGTAGTTCTTCACCAGCGTGCGCGAGCGCGTATTGGGATTGTCGATCAGGAACAGCGCCGCGTCGCAAAGCTCATGCGCGTTGTGTGGCGGGATCGCGGTTGCCATGCCGACGGCGATGCCCTGCGAGCCGTTGGCGAGCAGGTTCGGGAATGCGCCCGGCAGCACAACCGGCTCGCTTTCGCTGCCGTCGTAGGTCGGGCGGAAATCGACCGCGTCCTCGTCGATGCCGTCGATTAGCAGCCGCGCCACCTCGGTGAGCCGCGACTCCGTGTAACGCATGGCGGCCGGGTTATCGCCGTCGATGTTGCCGAAATTGCCCTGCCCGTCGATCAGCGGATAGCGTTGCGCGAAATCCTGCGCGAGGCGCACCAGCGCGTCATAGACCGACTGGTCGCCGTGCGGATGAAATTTGCCGATGACGTCGCCGACGACGCGGGCGCTCTTCTTGAAGGCGGCGCCGGGATCGAGGCGCAATTGCCGCATCGCAAACAGCACCCGGCGATGCACCGGCTTGAGACCGTCGCGCGCGTCCGGCAACGCGCGATGCATGATGGTTGATAACGCATAAGCGAGGTAGCGCTCCTCGAGCGCTTCGCGGAGCGCTATTTCTTGAACATCGGAGGGTTCGGGAGGAATCAGACGCTTGCCCATGCCTGCCCGGTTAGCTCGCAATGGCGGCATGAACAAGGGATGAACGCTGTAACCACCGGGAATTCAGGTGCAATCAACTCAAATCCCGGAACAGACCTTCAAGGAGGGCCCAATGAATCGAACCATACTCTCGCTGACCGCAGCTGCGGCTATTGCTTCGGCCGCGACCATGCTGCCCAGCCGCGCGGACGCGATGGGCATCGGCAGCGCCGCCGCGATGCAGATGGCAGTCGAAGATATGAACGCGCTGGAAAATGCTGCCTACGTCTGCCGGCACCGCTACTACAGCAGCCGCCGGGTCTGCTGGTGGACGCCGGGCCGGCGCTACTACAGGCCGTACCGGTCCTACCGCCGCTGGCGCTACTATTGATTTTTCTAGCTTAAGTAATTGATTTAACGGCGGTTCTGCTAACGGCAGAGCTGCGGTAACCCGTGAGGTCCAGGAGGCAAAACTGGACCTTGGAGTGAGTACCGTGAAAAGCGTCCTATGGCGGTTTTCGCGGCTGTCGGTTTTCTCCTGGCCAGCGTGCTGGATTCGCACGCCACCGACCGCCGCGCCACCAAGCAATACACCCCGTACACCCAGACTGCGTCGTCGGCCCCGCAAGGCAGCCAGTACGAGCGCAAGTGCATGACGCTCTCGTGCGGCGGCACTTGGTGCTACAACGTTCGCCGCTAGGCGGCTGACGGACCGCGGCGTCCGAGCACCGCGGCGACGAAACCTTCGCGCGCATCCGCAAAGTTGAGCCCACGCGGCTCCAGCACGTATCGAGCGAGGAAAAAGCCGGTCAGCGCAAACCCATCGGCAACGTCGGCTGCCGACGGCGCGGCCGGATCGGGCTGTTCCATCATGAACGCCGGCAACCGCAGCAGCCGGTCGTGCCACGGCTCGCCGGCGACACGCGACACGGCGCGCCCGGATTTTGGCGACACATAACTCAAATCCTCCTCGTCCCCTGTCGCGGCGCAAGACGACAGATCAAGACCGAAGCCGAGCTCCGCCAGCATCCGCAACTCGAAGCGCACAACCTCGGCGCCCGCCGCGAGCGGATCGTCGAGCCGCGAGAGCGCGGCCGAAAGCCACTCATGCACCTCGGGATGCGGGTCGCGCTCCGGCAGCAACCGGCACAGCGCCGCGAGATGGGTCACGCCGTAGACCACATGGGACGCCGCCAGCAGCGACGCCGCGTGCAATTGCAGCGGCTCCACGGTGTAGTGGCCGAGGTGCTCGTCGAGCCTCGCGCGCCAGACCGCGCGCACCACGTTGCCAGGTTGCAGCACCGGCCGCAGCCGGGAGGCCGATCCGCCCCGCACCAAGCCGAGATGGCGGCCGTGCTCGCGCGTCATCACCTCGAGGATCGCATTCGCCTCACCGTGGCGGCGGGTGCCCAGGACGATGCCTTCGTCGGTCCATTCCATAGTCTGCTTCTAGTCTCCGCGAAGCGAGTCCTCAACGCCTCTGCAGGGCCAATGGCACCGGTTTCCGCTTGCGGGATTGCTCATCGCTGATGACCAGACAGCGCGGCTTTTGCTCGGGTGCGACAGACTTCGCGGTCATACAGCGGTGAAACACGGCAAGATCGCTGGGCGCGCGATAGAGCAGAAAAGGATGGATCAGGTAGCGTCCGGAGCCGTCGAGATAGTGACCCAACCGGTCGATCTTGCCTTTGGCCGCCGGATCGGCCGCAACTATCGCGTCGCGCAAGGCTTCGCCTTCGACGGAATTCTCCGGCAACTGATCGAACGGCCCATCGAACGCCGTATTGAGCCTCGAGTTGCGATCGAGGATGCCGATCAGGACCTTGCGCTCACCGTCCCGATAGAATGCGAAGCCGGTGCGCTTGCCGATTGCAATCCCCTCGCCTGTATCCACCCATTCGTCCCCCGCCATGGTCTCATCGAACAGATAGTGGAAAATCCTCAGCCGTGGATTGAACACCAGAAAAAATAGGATCGCGGATTCATCGAAGATCGCACCAAGAAACGTCTCGTCGGGCCTCAACAAGCCATCGGGCGGCTTGACCGCGCTGAGATCGTTGAGCAGGAATGTGACCGTCTTTCCTGAATAGCTGACGCGGTACTCGGCGCTCGAACGTTTCTCGACGCTGACGCCACGCGCCGCATCGAGCACAACGTGCCTGACCCTGGGCTCCGGCCGCCGATCCGTCGGCGCGACGCCGTAGGCGAAATGCACCCTGCCCTTGTCGCGATCAGCCGCGGCCAGCCGGATGTTGCCGACGTAAGGCGCGCCTTTGTGAGCGAAACGGAAATAGTAGTAGTTCTCGGTCGGGTAGATTTGCGCGCGTGCCGGCACGTTGCGCAGCACGAAAGCGAACACGGCGAGCGGGTCGCCGATTGTCAAACCGCTCGGCGCCTCGGCGATATTCAATTCGATGGTCTGAACCGGAGGCTGCGTCTGCGCCACGGCATGACCGGCGACCAGCAGCGACACCGCAAGCAAGGTCCACGCCGCCACCGCCTTACTCCTTGGGATACTCCAGCCCCATCGCCCGGTAACGCTCCGGATCGTCGCCCCAGCGCTCGCGCACCTTGACAAACAGAAACAGGTGCACCGGCTTCTCCAGGATTTCCGCCAACTCCTTGCGGGCCGCCGCGCCGATCGCGCGGATGGAGCGGCCCTCTTTCCCGAGCACGATCTTGCGCTGGCTTTCACGCTCCACGTAGATCGTCTGCTCGATGCGCACCGATCCGTCCTTGCGCTCCGTCCAGGTTTCGGTCTCGACCGTCGACTGGTAGGGCAGTTCCTGGTGCAGCTTGAGGAACAGCTTCTCGCGGGTGATTTCCGCCGCGAGCTGGCGCACCGGCGCGTCGGAAACCTCGTCCTCCGGATAATGCCACGGTCCCTCCGGGACGTGGGCGGCGAGCCAGTCACGCAGGTCTGTGACGCCGTCGCCGCTCAGCGCAGAAACCATGAACGTTGCCGCAAATTTTCCTCGCGCGTTGGCGGCCTGCGCGAGATCGAGCAAGCGCGGCTTGGCCGCGATGTCCACCTTGTTGAGCACCAGCACCTTGGGCTGCCTGATCTCGTCAAGTTTGCCGAAGATCGCCTCCGCCTCAGCATCGAAACCGGCACTGGCATCGATCAGCATCGCGACCAGATCGGCGTCGTGCGCCCCGATCCACGCGGTCGTCACCATGGCCCGATCAAGCCGCCGCTTCGGCGCGAAGATGCCGGGCGTATCGACGAAGATGAGCTGGGCGTTGCCGGCTAACGCAATGCCGCGCACCAGAGCGCGGGTGGTCTGCACCTTCGGCGTCACGATCGCGACTTTGCTGCCGGTCAGCGCATTGGTCAGCGTCGATTTACCGGCGTTGGGAGCACCGATCAGCGCAATGAACCCGCAGCGCGTGCCACCCGCTGCCGCTGCTTCCGGCTCAACCATCGAGACGGTCCACGCGCACGCCTTCACGTTGCAGCATGGCGGCGGCGGCGGCTTGCTCGGCGACCCGCTTCGAGCGGCCCCGCCCCTCAGCCGGCTCACGTTCCGGCAACGTCACCGCGACGCGGAACTCCGGACTATGATGCGGGCCGGTGCGCTCCACCTCGCGATAAGCCGGCGTCGGCAGGCCGCGTGCCTGCGCCCATTCCTGCAGCATGGTCTTGGGATCGCGCAACGGACGGGTCGGCGCACGCATCCGTTCGCCCCATAATCGTTCCACCAGCCTGGTGGCTTCGGCGTAGCCGCCGTCGAGAAACACTGCGCCCACCAGCGCCTCGCAAACATCGGCCAGGATAGCGGTCCGCGAGCGGCCACCGGAGTTGGATTCCGATGTGCCCAGCCGCACCGCTCCGCCCAGATTGATGGCGCGCGCCACGTCCGCGCAGGTTTCGCGCCGCACCAAGTCGGCGAGCCGGCGCGACAGCTCGCCCTCGTCGCCCCTCGGGAAGGCATGAAACAGCATTTCCGAAATAATCAGCCCCAGGACGTGGTCACCAAGGAATTCGAGCCGCTGATAGCTGCCAGTGCGGCTGCCGCCGGCGAGTGCCGAGATATGGGTCAGAGCCCGTGCCAGCAGCTCGCTATCCTTGAAGCGGTAACCGATGGTGTCTTCCAGAGCGCTCGCGGTCGCCACGCGTTTACGGAAGGACTTGGCTCGCTTGGCGGGTTTTGCGGCCTGCGACGGGACGCCAACGTTCGCGTCGGAACGTTGCGTCGATGACGATGCTTCGTTGCGTTTGCGCGCGCGCCTCATCGCACGATCGTGAAAAGCCGGCTCCAGCGCACCGTCCAGGGCCAGCGCCAAACCTCCCAGGGGCGCTCACCCTCGACCACCGAGAAGAAGATGATTTGCGCTCGGCCGATCAGATTCTGGAACGGCACGAAACCGACTTGCGGGAATCGGCTGTCGGTCGAGTTGTGCCGGTTATCGCCCATCATGAAATAGTTGTCGGAGGGCACGTGAAAGACTTCGGTGTTGTCCGATTGCAGGTTGTAGGGCAGCTCCAGCGTCCTGTAGCTGATGCCGTTCGGCAGCGTCTCGCGCCACTGACGCACTTTCGTTCCACGGCCCAACTCGTCAATGTCAACGAACTCGTCGACGCGCTCGCGCTTCACCGGCGTGCCGTTAATGTGCAGCACACCCTGGATCATCTGGACTTGGTCGCCGGGCAAGCCGATCACGCGCTTGATGTAGTCCGTGGAATCGTCCTTCGGTAGACGGAACACGACGATATCGCCGCGCTCGGGCTTGGAACCCATGATGCGGCCGGAAAACAGCGGCGGCGAAAGCGGCAGCGAGTAGTAGCTGTAGCCGTAGGAGAATTTGGAGACGAACAGATAGTCGCCGACCAGCAGCGTCGCCTTCATCGAACCGGACGGAATGTTGAAAGGCTGAAACAGGAAAGTGCGGATGACCAGGGCGATCAGGCCGGCGTGAATCAGCAGGCGGATGAATTCACCAACGCCGCCTTCCTTGCGCTTTGTGCCGCTGGCCACGCTCATCGACCTCTTGTCCTTGGGAGATTTGACCTAGGGATGCCCCGCGCCGTTGTAGCCGCTGGTGCGGCACCGCGCAATCAAACGCCGCTGATGCGCAAATCGGCGATTAATCCCATTATTTCTGTGGGTTACGTTCAAGCCGCGGGACCGCCGGAATGCCCGGCCTGCGTCGCGGGCACAGCTGAGATGATGACATAGGCGATCGCCATGGGCCCTTCGTCGGAGATGGTGAGATCAATCCGCGCTTCATGGCCGGAGGGCGTCAGGGCTTGCAACCGGCGCAGCGCCCCGCCCGTCAGTTTCATGGTCGGCTGCCCGCTTGGGCGGTTGACCACCCCCATGTCCCGCCACCAGACGCCGCCGCGGATGCCGGTGCCAAGCGCCTTGGAGCACGCCTCTTTGGCGGCGAAGCGCTTGGCGTAGGTTTCCACGCGATTTTTCCGCCGATCGGCGCGCGCGCGCTCGGTCTCCGTAAAAATACGATGCAGAAACCGGTCGCCGTGGCGCTCGATCACTTTCGCGACGCGGCGCACATCGGTAATGTCGGAGCCGATGCCGAGGATCATACCGCGCGTCCGGCCTTGGCCCGTCCACGGTCCATCGCACCGCGCATGGTCTTGATGGCCGCATCGAGTCCGACGAATACCGCCTCGCCGACCAGAAAGTGGCCGATATTGAGTTCCACGATCTCCGGCAGGGCTGCGATGGCTTCGGCGCTGGCGTAATCGAGGCCGTGGCCGGCATGAACTTCCAGTCCGAGACTTTTCGCAAGCTTCGCGCCTGCGCGGATGCGCCGCCACTCGGCGTCACTGCGTGACGTTTCGTGATCGGCGAGCGCGTGGCACCACGCGCCGGTGTGGATCTCGATCACCGGCGCGCCGAGCGCGACCGCTTCCTCAATCTGCGCGGGATCGGCCGCAATGAACAGCGAAACGCGGATGTTGGCCGCGAGCATTTCGGCGATCCGCGGCTTGAGTTCGGCGCGGCCTCCGACCGCGTCCAGTCCGCCTTCCGTGGTGCGCTCGGCGCGGCGCTCCGGAACGAGGCACGCAGCATGCGGCCGCGTCCGCAAAGCGATAGCCAGCATTTCCGCCGTTGCCGCCATTTCGAGATTGAGCGGCTTGTCGATCTCCGCCTTGAGCCGGGCGATGTCGTCATCGCTGATATGGCGGCGGTCTTCGCGCAAATGCGCGGTGACGCCATCGGCGCCGGCTGCAATCGCCAGTTTGGCGGCGCGGACCGGGTCGGGCTGACGGCCGCCGCGCGCGTTGCGGATGGTCGCAACGTGATCAATGTTGACCCCTAGCCGCAGATGAGGAAGCGTCGGCACTCTTCAGTCCTGTCTGGTGTTGGCGCGCTGGCCGATGCCTAGTTGTTGACCCGCTCGGCGGCCGCCACCACCTTCTTGGCCCGCAATTGCGCGATGATCGCATTGAGATGCTTGAGGTCGTAAACCTCGAGATCGATCACGCAATCGGTGAAGTCCGGCGCGCGCCGGGTCATGCGGATGTTGTCGATGTTGCCGTCGTGCTCGGCGATCACCTGGGCGATCTGCGCCAGCGTGCCCGGCTCGTTGACGGACTGTACCGCGATCCGGGCGGGGAAGCGCTGCGGCGTGCGATCGTCCATGTCCCAGCGCACGTCTAGCCAGCGCTCGGGGGTGTCCTCGAAATCCTTCAGGGTCGGCGACTGGATCGGATAGATCGTGATGCCCTCGCCCGGCGTCACGATGCCAATAATCCGGTCACCCGGCACTGCGCCGCCCTCCGGCGCGAAACGCACCGGCAGATCGGAGTTGATACCGCGGATCGGGATCGATGCGTCGCTGCTCTCCGCCGGAGTGCTGGACGGCACCTTGAACATCAGCGCCTTGCCCATCTTCAGGCCGAACCAGCCGGATTCCGACTTCGGCGGCGGCACCGCTGCGATGCGCTCCTCCTTGTAATCGGGGTACATGGCGCGGGCGACGTCCGAGGGCCGCATCTCACTGCGCCCCACGGCGGCGAACACCTCGTCGATCGAAGCGCGGGCAAGCCGATGCAGCGCACCCCGCAACTTTTCATCGGAATACTCCCGCTTGGCGCGCTGGCAGAGCCGCTCGACGATCTGCCGCCCCAGCGCCGCGTATTGCACGCGCACCGCGCTGCGGGTGGCGCGGCGGATCGCGAGCCGCGCCTTGCCGGTGAGCACCATGGATTCCCATGCGGCCGGGGGCGCTGTCTGCGACTTCGATGTCAGTATCTCGACTTCGTCGCCGTTGACCAGTTCGGACGCGAGCGGCGAAATCTTGCCGTTGATCTTGCAGCCAACGGCGCGATTGCCGACGTCGGTGTGAACCGCATAGGCAAAGTCGATCGGCGTCGCGCGGCGAGGCAATGCGATCAGCTTGCCCTTCGGCGTGAAGCAGAACACCTGATCGTGGAACAATTCGAGCTTGGTGTGCTCGAGGAACTCCTCGGGATTTGAGCCTTCTGCCAACAACTCGACGGTACGGCGCAGCCAGCCGTAGGCGTTCGATTCCCGCGACAGCATCTCGGTCGGCGATCCGGCGCCGTCCTTGTAGAGTGCATGCGCGGCGATGCCGTACTCGGCGATCTCGTGCATGTCCTCGGTGCGTATCTGCAGCTCGACGCGCTGTTTGCCGGGCCCGATGACGGTCGTATGGATCGAGCGGTAGTCGTTCTGCTTGGGCGTCGAGACGTAGTCCTTGAAGCGCCCCGGCACCACCGGCCAGGTGGTGTGTACGACGCCAACCGCGCGGTAGCACTCCGGCATGGTTTTCACGACAACGCGAAAGCCGAAGATATCGGAAAGCTGCTCGAAGCCAACCGATTTACGCTCCATCTTGCGCCAGATCGAATAGGCCCGCTTGCGCCGCCCATAGACGTCCGCGGCGACGCCGGACTCCGCCAGCTTGCGCGCGAGCTGATGCTCGATTTCGCCGATCAGGTCCTTGCTGCGCTCGGCCAGCGCATTGAGGCGGCTGCTGACGACCTGGTGCGCCTCCGGATTGAGCTCGCGGAACGCCAGATCCTCCAGTTCCTCGCGCACACCGTGCATGCCCATCCGGCCGGCAAGCGGCGCGTAGATGTCGAGCGTTTCCTCGGCGATGCGGCGGCGGCCCTCCGGCGGCATGTGATGGAGGGTGCGCATGTTGTGGAGACGGTCGGCGAGCTTGATCAGGAGAACGCGAACGTCGTCGGCAATGGCGAGAAGAAGCTTGCGGAGGTTCTCTGCTTGCTTGGCTTCGCGGGAAACCAAGTCGAGCTTCTTCAGCTTGGTAAGACCTTCCACCAAGTGCCCGATATCAGGACCGAATATCTGATCGATCTCGGCGCGCGTGGTCGGCGTATCCTCGATCGTATCGTGCAGCAGCGCCGCCGCGATGGTGGCATCGTCGAGCTTCAAGTCGGTCAAAATCGCTGCGACTTCAAGCGGATGTGAGAAGTATGGATCGCCGGAGGCGCGCTTCTGCTCGCCGTGGGCCTTCATCGCATAGACGTAGGCGCGGTTGAGCAGGGCTTCGTCAGTGTCGGGATTGTAGCGGCGCACGCGCTCGATCAGCTCGTACTGCCGCATCATCGGGGCCGGCGCATCTTGTTTCTCAGCCCTGCCAATGACTTGGGAGATCAGGCTAAAGTCACGCTTGAGCGGCGCGCGGCTTCTGGCCGAGTTTTGCATGCGCGGCAGGTCGGACTTCGAACGAGCCATAACCCCAAGATAACACGGCGATTCGGCGCGGCTACAACGCAGCGGCCGAAAATGGTTCACGAAACGGATACGGCCCGGAAACCGGGCCGTCCCTCAACCTCGCGCACCTCAAGCCGGCGAGGTGCCTGTTCTTCTCGGCGATGCCCTTACTCTTCGTCGGGTTCCGGCTGTTCTTCCGGAGGCGCCAAGCCTTCGAGACCCTTGAGCAGCTCTTCCTCGCTCATGTGGTCGACCGCGACCTCGGTGTCGTCCGCATCGACCGAGCCGCCCGAGCCTGCGATCAGCGGCACGTTCTCGGCCTCCGGCTCATCGACCTCGACGTACTTCTGCAGCGAGTGGATCAGGTCCTCTTTGAGGTCTTCCGGCGACACCGTCTGGTCGGCGATCTCGCGCAGCGCCACCACTGGATTCTTGTCGTTGTCGCGGTCGATGGTGATCGGCCCGCCCGACGAGATCATGCGCGCGCGGTGGCTCGCCAGCAGCACGAGATCGAAACGGTTGTCGACCTTATCTATGCAGTCTTCTACGGTGACACGGGCCATAGGCTCGGCGCTCCTGCAACGGTACGTTGTCCTGAGAATTCGCGGCTTAAGTAACCCCAGATAGAACAAAGCGCAAGTGCGTAAAAAAGCGGGGCTTGGCGGCGGTCCGGAGCCTTGTTAGTCAGGGGCAGGAACTATTGGCGGGTGATTGGGATTTATCTTTTTTAACGTCGGTTGGCCCGGCGGCGCTGGCCTCCCACTTTTGGACTGCATCGCATTCGGTCCCAAATTCGACGATCAGGCCGGCCCTGAGGCTTTTAGTCCTCGCGGCCGGTCAACACGGCTTCGCTAAAGGTCATTCGCGATCACGAGAGAAGGTTGAGTGGGAATCATGTCGGCACAATCCGAAAAAACCGCGCTGTTCATTGATGGCGCCAATCTCTACGCAACAGCCAAGTCACTGGGCTTTGACATCGACTACAAGCGCCTGCTGCGCGAATTCCAGTCGCGCGGCAACCTGCTGCGTGCGTTCTACTATACCGCCGTGATCGAGGATCAGGAGTACTCCTCGATCCGACCGCTGATCGATTGGCTCGACTACAACGGCTACACGGTTGTCACCAAGGCCACCAAGGAGTTCGTCGACCAGACTGGACGCCGCAAGGTCAAGGGCAACATGGACATCGAGCTCGCGGTCGACGCCATGGAGCTCGCCACCAACATCGACCACATGGTGCTGTTCTCGGGCGACGGCGACTTCCGCTCGCTGGTCGAGGCGGTGCAGCGCCGCGGCGTGCGGGTCACCGTGATCTCGACCATCTCCACGCAACCGCCGATGGTCGCCGACGAGCTGCGCCGCCAGGCTGACGTGTTCCTCGACATCGCCGAGCTGCAATCCAAGATCGGCCGCGATCCCTCCGAGCGCACGCCGCGCGAGCACCGCGAGCCGCGACCCGAGCGCCAGCACACCCCGCAGTTCCTGCAGCGGGGTCCGGTGCCGCAGCGTGCCGGTGGCGACGACTTCGAGGATTAAGAACAGGGCACCGACCATTCCGGCCGTTGATATGCACGGATGCCTCTCGTGGCCTCACTCGATCGATGCGGCCGCAGGGTCGCTCAGCCGCCATTGTTGTTCGGACATTTGGAAGGATCGGATAATGCGCTTTGCTCCAATTGCATGTGTCGGTTTCGTGCTTGCGCTGATCGTCCCTATGCATGATGCCAATGCACAGCGACGCCCCTCGGCCGGGCGCGGCGCCGTTCTCGGCGGAATGACCGGCGCGGCGATCGGCGGCATTGCCGGCAGTGGCCGCGGCGCAGCCATCGGCGGATTGGTCGGGCTCGGCGTCGGGTCCGTCATGGGACGGCAGATGGAGAGCCGGCGAGGCGGCTATTACTGGTATGACGGCCGCTGCTGGTTTAGGCTTCGCAATGGAGAGTTTCATCCGGTGCATCGGCGCTATTGCTGAGCGCGCGCGCCGCACGTCAGCCGGCCAAACGCAAGACCATTCCTCAAAATCGCAGGGGCCAGAACGAATTCTGGCCCCTGCTCTGTTTCGCTACTTCGCCAGCGGATCGGGCCTTAGCTGAAAGTGCGCCGCCAGCGGCTTCGTTCCCTTGCCGCCCTCGATCAGCCACGGCGTACGGTCGCCGTTCGCCGCCCACAGGCCGCGGCCCTTCCAGCCGGCATTCGGATCGTCGATGCGGCCGTCGAAGCCCTTGGCGTAGAAGCCGAGCGGATATGGCACGACCATCGAGATCATCTTGCCGTCCTTGAACGCGACGAGGCCGTCCATCAGGTTGGCGGTCGACATCGGGATGTCGTCGCCGAGCCCGAAGGTGTTGTGCTGGTCGACCCACGAATAGTAGCTCGAACTCCGCGCTGTTCTCGCCGATGCCCTTGAAGCCCGGGCCGGGATACTGGTGGAACGTCCAGCCCTCCGGGCAATGGTCGCCGGTCGCCTTCGGCCCATTGAGCGGGCCCTTGCACTTGCGGCGGTCAAAAATGCCCATGTGGCCGCTCGCCAGCGAAACCACGACACGGCCCTGCTTGTCGATGTCGCCGCCGCGCGGGCCGAAGCCCGGCAGCGGAACGTTGTAGATTTCCGCCAACGACCGGTGAGGGTTCTTGGTCGGGTCGATGCGCACGACGGCGCCCGGATTGCCGCGCAACGTACCCCAGACCGAACCGTCGGTCGGGCTTGGCATCACGGCATAGAAGGTCGCGCCGATTCGCATGTCCTTGGCCGGATCGAGCGGCTTGCCGGGCTCGGTGTATTCGTCGCGCTGGCCGTTGCCGTTGGTGTCAAGCACCAGCGCGGTCCAGCCCTGCGACTTTTCGATGTCGCCCGTTTCATCCAGCATCTTGGTGTTGATCCAGCCGACGTTGCCGCCGCCTCCGCCGGTGCTCATCCACAATGTCTCGTTGGCGTCGTAACCGAACTGCAGATGGTGGGAGCCGAAGCAGGTCTGGTAGGCGGTGTACTTGCCGGTCTTCGGATCGTACATCGTCACCCGGCGGTTGGTGCGGTCGAGCGGAAACTCCACGGCCGAGGGGTGGCTCGAGCCCTTCTTGCAGAAGTCGGGATTGTCCGGCTTGTGGCCGGTTGCGGCGAGCCAGAGGCGGCCCTTCCGGTCGAACATCGAGTTGTGATTGTTCGCCCTGCTGTTCCAGATGTTCTCATCGCCCCAATAGGCCGAGGGCCCCAGAATTTTCAGCGAGCCGGCGTGGCCGGGCCCGAGCGCCAGCGGCATATCCGGCGTGGTCGGCAACACGAAGTTCGTCGCCACGTTCTTCACCGGATCAAGGATCGGCATGTCGTCGCAAGCGTGCTCGCACTGCCCGTATAGCGGACCATAGGCGTTGACGGTCGGATAGCGCCGGTCGCTGGCGATCAGGTCGTGCAGGTACTGCTTGTCGTTGTGCCAGTCACGCAGCGTCACCACGATGTTGCGCTCGACGCCCTGCGGCCGCGCCGGCTTCGCGAAGGGCAATTCGCCCTTCGCCACGCGTTCGGTCCAGTCGGCGAGATACTTGAACGGCATGCCGCCAAGCTGACCGGCAGCTTGGTTGACCATGTTCTCGCCGGCCTGCCCGGACTGAATGCGGCGCACCCAGGCTTCCTCATGGCTCTTGACCGCATCGAGGTGGAATTTCGGGATCGTGCGGGTCGAGAGCTGGCCGATCTGGTGGCAGCCGATGCAGCCGTTGTTCTTCATCAGGTTGAGGTAGTCGGTCATCTTGATCTTGGCTGGCGCCTGATCGGTGCCGAAGATCTCGGCGGGCGGGATATTCATCATCGAGTACCAGTAGATCGCCGGGTAGTAATGCGCGGCATCCTTCTCGCTGGGCGCTGGCACCGCAGTCAGGTTGAGCTGTTTGCCGGGTTCGCTCTTCACTTTTGGTGAATCGACGAGGCCGTAGCCGCGCACCCACACGTCGTAATTGGCTTTCGGCAGATCCGGGATCACATAGCGGCCCTGGTCGTCGGTGACGACGATCTTGATGTAGCGCACCGGCAGCTCGCGGGTTTCCGCGATCACCCAGACCCCGGCCTCGGGGCCCTTCGGGCCGCGCACCACACCGCCGATGTCATCGTTGTCGATCGCCACCGCCGCGGCGGGCGCTTGCTGCGCGCCGGCCGGCAATGCCGCCAAGGCGATCCAAGCGGCAAACGCGGCCGCAATGCCGTATCGAAGCTGAACAGTTCGCATGGTCGTCGCTCCCATTGTTTCCCGGCAGCCGTACGACGGCTGCTCATCAAATTGAGGATAGATTAGTCCTCAGGTCAGGCGGCCCGCAATAACGGTTATGGCCCCTTGAACAGCAGCCGCTGCATGCCGTTGGCGGTCGCCGCAATGTACAGATTGCCCTTGGAGTTCGTTGCAATGTGGTGACCGCCGCCGAGCTGCTTCTCCACCTGGATCTGCCCCAGGATATCGAGCGTCTTGCGGTCCACGATGGTGATCACCTTGCCACCGCCAACATAGAGGAACTGCTGCTCCGGGTCGGGCGAGAACGCGAGGTTGGCGGCGAACGGCGCCGCGGTCTGGCGGAGCTGCTTCACGAATTTGCCGTCGGCGCTGAACATCTGCACGCGCCGGTTCTCGCGGTCGGCGAGATAGACCATACCGTCGTTCGACACGCGGATCGAATGCGCGACGTTGAAGTCCGGCAGGCCATCGCCCGGCGCGAACTCCGTCAGCCTCGCGATCGCACAATTGTCTTTGCCGCCAGGCGGGTTACCGAACGCGCCCCAGGTCCGCTTGAACGCGCCGGTGTCGGCGTCGAACACGATGACGCGGTGATTGCCGTAGCCGTCGGCCACGAACACCTCGTTGGCGCGCACCCAGGCGTCGGCCGCGCGGTGCACGTTGGCGGTGTCGCCGTCGCCCTTGCTCTGGTTGCTCTTGCCGATCTGCAGCACAAACTTGCCGTCGAGCGTGAACTTGAGCAGCTGGTCATCGGCCACCGGCTTGAGGCCCGCGGTGCCCGAGGTCGGACATTGGTTGCCACCGATCCAGGCAAAGCCCCTCTGGTCGACGTGGATGCCGTGCTCGCGCTCGATCCATTCGTAGCCCGCGCCGGGGCCGCCCCACGCCTTGATGAAATTGCCGTTGGCGTCGAACACCACGACCGGCGGCGCGGCGCTGGCGGCGTTCTCTGCCTTGAGCGTGCGAGGCCGATGCAGGACGTAGGCGTTGTCTTGCCCGTCGATCGCGATGCTGGAGATGTCGCCGAGCTTGTACTGGTCGGGCACCTTCGGCCACGATGGATCGACGGCGAAGGTCGGCACCGCGCGCGGCTGCTGTTGCGCGACGGCGGGGCCGCCGAACAGACATGCAGCGGTTGTTGCGATGGCAGCCGCAAGCGGCCACCGGTGGCGCTGAATGCCCATGACATCCTCCCGAGTTTGTTCTTGCGGCTTCAAATCCAGGGGAAAGCCTAGCGCGGAAACCGCCGCCACTCCATGCACCCGCTAAGCTATAGGGAAGCTCGAATACCGAGGACTGTAGTGCCTGCATCCGCCAAACGAAGCCCTGCGCCAATCCCGTCCGGCAAGCCCGGCCGCGATTGTCCACGCTGCCCTCGCTTGGTCGCGTTCCGGCAGGAGTGGCGCGCCAAGGAACCGTCCTGGTTCAACGCGCCGGTGCCCTCGTTCGGGCCGCGCGACGCGCGGCTCCTGATCGTCGGACTGGCGCCGGGCCTGCGCGGCGCCAACCGTACGGGACGACCGTTCACCGGCGACTACGCCGGCGACCTCCTTTACGCGACGCTGAAAGAATACGGCTTCGCGCGCGGCGAGTTCCAGGCCCGGCCGGACGACAGCCTCGAATTGATCGACGCCCGCATCACCAACGGCGTGCGTTGCGTGCCGCCGGAGAACAAGCCGACGCCAGCGGAGATCAACACCTGCCGCGATTTTCTCAAGCCGACGATCGCTGAGATGCCGAAGCTCGCCGCCATCGTCACGCTGGGACGCATCGCGCATGAGACGACGGTGCGCTCGCTCGGCCACAAGCTGAAGGAAGTGGCGTTCAGCCACGGCGGCAAGGCGCTGCTTGGTCCCTTTGCCGTGTTCTCGAGCTATCACTGCTCGCGTTACAACACGAACACCGGCGTGCTGACGCCGGAGATGTTTCGCAAAGTATTTGCGAGCGTGCGCACCTACTTGGACGCCTGAAGCCAGGCGATCACCTGCGCCGCGCTCTGGTCCGGCGGGAACACCGGATAGAACAGCTTGGCGATCACGCCATCGTCGATCACCCAGGCCATCCGCTTGATCAGCGTCATGCCGTCGACGTCGAAGGTCGGCAGGTTCATCGCGTGGGTGAGCAGCAGCGATGCGTCCGACAGGATCGGAAACGGCAGATGCAGCCGCTCCACCGCCTCGCGCTGATAGGCCAGGTCCTGCGTCGACAGCCCGTAAAGCTGCTTCACCCCCAGCGCCTTCAGCTCGGCAAATTGATCGCGGAACGAGCACGACTGTGGCGTGCAACCACGCGCGCCGGGGATGCCATCCCAACCGGTCGGCAAGTTCTGACCGGGCCGGCCGGTGCGCGGATAGATATAGACGACGTTGCGTCCTTTCAGCGCCGAAAGATTGATGGCCGCGCCGTTGGTCGCGGCCAGCGCGATGTCAGGCAGCTTCGCCCCTTGGAGGTGCCGCGCGGCGCCGTCATCCTGTGGCACCGGCAGGTTGCCGGGAAGGACTGTCGGATCGTGCAACGGCTGGGCCATCCAGTACTTCTTTTCGCATTGCGCAAGGAACGAAGCGACCTTCTGCTTGAGGCCCTTCACCTCCCATTTCAGCGGCTTGATCGGACCAGTCACTGAAATCGGCTGCCCCGTAGAGAGAACCGCGAACAATTTGTCGTCGCGTTTCACGCGGGCCTGCAGCTCGATACCGCGAGGACGGCCAGTGCGTGCTCAGCGCGCATAAGACATGAACTCCATCAGCGAGCCGTCGGGGTCGCGAAAGTACACGCTGGTGCCGTTGCCCTTCGCGCCGAAGCGCTGCATAGGCCCGGCCTCGACCGCGATGTTGTGCTTCTTCAGATGCGCGATCGCATCTTCGATCGGCCCGATCCATTCGAAGCAGAGATCGCTGTTGCCGGGTTGCACCGGCAGCTGCGCCACCTCCGCCGGCCGCACACCGACGCCGTGGACGTTGAGCTGCTTGTCGGCGAAACGATACGCCCAGCCCGCCTCGCGCTTCACCAGCTCGGCACCCATCACGTCGCGGTAGAACGCGTTGGAGCGCTCCCAGTCAGAGACGTGGATCACGCAATGATCGAGCTTGGTGGGAAGCGGCATGGTGCCCCCTCCCTACTTCAAGCCGAGCTTTTGGCCGGCACGGCCCGCCATCTCGCGGCGTTGCTCATTGAGCGCGGCGCCACGCGCGCGCAATGTCTGCAACGTCTCCGGCGCGGCGGTCTTCGGCGAGCCGCCGTTAAACGGCGGCGCCGGGTCGTATTCGATCTGAAGCTGGATTTCGCGGGCGACCTTCTCGCCTTCCAGGATCGCGGCGAGCTGGAGCGCAAAATCAATCCCCGAGGCAACGCCCGCGCCGGTCACCACATTACCGTCGACCACGACGCGCTCGCTGACCGGCGTCGCGCCGAGCAGACCGAGATGGTCTATCGCCGCCCAGTGGCTGGTGGCGCGCTTGCCCTTGAGCAGGCCAGCGGCGCCGAGCACCAGCGAGCCGGTGCAGACCGAGGTGACGAATTTCGCGCCGCGCGCCTGACGCTGCAGGAACTCCAGCACCACGGCGTCTTCCATCAGGTCCTGCTGGCCCGGGCCGCCGGGCACCATGATGACATCGAGTTGTGGGCAGTCGGCAAAGGTGACGGTGGGCACGATCTCCATGCCGCGGTCGGTCTTCACCGGCGCCATGCTGTGCGAGACCAGATGCACCTTGGTGTTGGGCAGCCGCGCCAGCACCTCATACGGCCCGGTCATGTCAAGCTGCGTGAGCCGCGGAAAGATCAGCATTCCGACGATGCGTTCCGACGCCATTTCTCTCCCCTATCCTTTTTGCCGCATCAGCCGGCCCTTCTCGCGCTGCCAATCGCGCTTCTTTTCGGTCTCGCGCTTGTCGTGCAGCTTCTTGCCCTTGGCGAGCGCGATCTCAATTTTGGCGCGGCCCTTGTCGTTGAAATAGAGCTTGAGCGGCACGACCGTCATGCCCTCGCGCTCGACCGCGCCGATCAGCTTGCTGATCTGGCGCTTGTGCAGCAGAAGCTTTCGTGGGCGCTTGGGCTCATGATTGAAGCGGCCGGCCTGCTTGTATTCCGAGATGTTGGAGTTGAGCAGCCAGAGTTCGCCGTCGCGGGTCGAGGCGTAGGATTCCGCGATGTTGGCCTTGCCGGTACGCAGCGATTTCACTTCGCTGCCGGTCAGCGCGACGCCGGCCTCGAACGTCTCGCCAATCGCGTAATGAAAGCGCGCCTTACGGTTGTCGGCGACGAGCTTAAGCTTGCGTTCGGGCTTCGGTGCCATGGCAATCGTTCAAAGTCGTGTCAGAAGACCTAACCGCGTCATGGCCGGGCTTGTCCCGGCCATCCACGTCTTACTTTCCAGCCAAGACGTGGATGCCCGGCACAAGGCCGGGCATGACGGCCGAGAGAAACGCGGCCAATCGACCTAAGCAGGTTTTTGCTGGCTCCCCAACGGATGGATAATGAAAACGGCTAGCGCCAGCATCATCCGTAACCTCGATCCGTTGGGTAGCCTGAGAATCTCTGCTTAGTTGATCAGCCCGGCGTGCACCATGGCGCTGCGCACCGCGGCCTGTGCCTTCTCGGTCGCCGGCACCATCGGCAGCCGCAGTGTGTTGTTGCACTTGCCGATCAGCGACATCGCGTACTTGATCGGCGCCGGGCTGGTTTCGACGAACAGATTGGTGTGCAGCGGCGCGAGCTTGTCTTGCAGCTTCAGCGCAGTCGCATAATCGCCCTTCAGGCACGCCGCCTGGAATTCGGAGCACAGCCGCGGCGCAACGTTCGACGTCACCGAAATGCAGCCGTGGCCGCCGTGCGCGTTGAAACCGAGCGCGGTGATGTCCTCGCCGGAAAGCTGGTTGAAATCCAGCCCACAGGCTTCGCGCTGCTGGGAGACGCGCGCCATATTGGCGGTCGCATCCTTCACGCCGGCGATGTTCCTGAGCTCATAAAGCCGCTTCATGGTGTCGACGTTGATGTCGACGATCGAGCGGCCCGGGATATTGTACATGATGATCGGAATGCCAATCGCGTCGTTGATCGCCTTGAAGTGCTGGTAGAGCCCTTCCTGGGTCGGCTTGTTGTAGTACGGCGTCACGATCAGCACGGCGTTGGCGCCGGCCTTCTCGGCGTGCTTCGACAGGCTCACCGCTTCGGCGGTCGAGTTGGAGCCCGCGCCCGCAATCACCGGCACGCGGCCCTTGGCCTCCTGGACGCACCACTCGACGACCTCTTCGTGCTCCTTGTGGTTGAGCGTCGGACTTTCGCCGGTGGTGCCGACCGGAACGAGGCCATTGGTGCCTTCGGCGATCTGCCAGTTCACCAGCTCGCGGAACGCCTTCTCGTCCACAGAACCGTTCTTGAATGGCGTGACGAGGGCGGTGAAGGATCCCCGAAATCTCGTCTTGGCGGTCATGGCGTGTTCCCCGGCGTTATGAACTGACGATAAGCGGTTGCTTGCCCACTAGTGTCGCGGTTCGGAAGTTCGCCCGAGTTCTCGGCTTGCCCCGAAGCGAACTTCCGAACCAAAGCGACACTGCAACACTATAGATTCTAGTGTCCCTTTGGACCCGAAGTTCGCAAAAGCGGTTGCTGAACACTGGTGCGAACTTCGGGTCCGGGACACTAGAATAGCAGAGATGCCGGCCGCGTTCCCGGCCCGCGTTATGGTTATTTCCGATCGGCGGCATTTCCGCCTCTGATGCCGAACTGTGGCCCCATTTGTGGTGATTTTAGCTTTCATCAATCTTATCAACGGAATAGGTATTGGCTCCGAAGCTTGATTCGAGCCATCTGATCGGGGAGCGCCGAGTGGCATCGTGGAACTGGCCGAAGTCGCTGGGTTCGCTCGCGGTCGCCGGCCTATTCGCGCTTGCCGTCCCGCAGGACGCCGTGGCGCAGGCGACACCGACCACCGCCAGACCCGCGGACACGAAGCCCGCCAAGGCCGAGAAGAAATCCGACAAGCCCAAGGCGGAGAAGAACAAGGCCGATAAGAAATCGGCGGCCAAGCCGAAGCCCGACAAGAAGGCCGCAAAAAAAGAAGCCAAGAAAGAACCCGCCAAGCCGCAAGCTGCCAAACCCGCCGCGGCCGCCGCCACGCCGCTTCCCGCCGCGCGTCCTGCGGCTGCGGCCGCAGGGGCTGCCGTCGCCGCCGTGCCTGCCGAAGCACCGGCCGCCGCCCCGCCCGTCAATTCGTTCCCGTTAACACCGAGCATTTCGGCGGTCGACACCGCGCTGACCAAACGCGCGCTCGATCATCTGCGCAGCCGCCGCCGCACCGAGGCGAACGAGACGAAGAACGCGATCACCGATCCGGTCGCGAAGAAACTGGTCGAATGGGCGATCCTGCGCAACGACGACGGCGGCGCGGATTTCTCCCGCTACATGGCCTTCATCAACGCCAACCCGACCTGGCCGAGCATCACCACGCTGCGCCGCAAGGCGGAGGCCATCCTGTTCCAGGACCGGCACGACGCAGCCACCATCCGCGCCTACTTCGGCAGCAACAAGCCGCTCAGCGCCAAGGGCAGGCTGGCGCTCGCCCGCGCGCTACTCGCGCAAGGCGATCGCAAGGGCGCCGAGGCGCTGGCGCGCGAGGTGTGGCGCAGCGACGCGATCAGCCAAGAGGTGGAACTGAAGGTTCTGGAGCAGTTCGGCGAATTCTTCACCCGCGCGGACCACAAGGCGCGGATGGATCGCCGCCTGTACGAGAAAGACGACACCGAGGCCGGTGTGCGTGCCGCGACCAGGCTTGGCGGCCACGAGCCGGCGATCGCCAAGGCCCGCATCGCCATGCTCGGCAAGGGCGGCGACAAGAAACATGTAGAAGCCGTGCCGGCGAGCGCCCACAACGACATCGGCTTCAAGTTCGCCAAGATCCAGATGCTGCGCCGCGCTGACAAGGCCACCGAAGCGGCCGCGCTGATGGCCACGATCCCGCAGCTCGACGACAGCCACGACCTCGACGAATGGTGGATCGAGCGACGCCTGCTGGTGCGCAAGCTGCTCGACGAGGACGATCCGAAGCGGGCCTATATCGTCGCCCGCGATGCCACGCCGCCAACACGCGACAACTACCGCGCCGAACACCAGTTCACCGCGGGCTGGGTGGCGCTGCGCTACCTGAACGATCCGACCACCGCCGCCGCGCACTTCAAGAAGGTCACCGAAGGCGCCGAGAACCCGATTGCGCTAGCGCGCGGCCTGTACTGGCAAGGCCGCGCCGCGGAGGCGCTGAAAAAGACCCAGGAAGCCCGCACACACTACCAGGCGGCGGCGCGCTTCCCGACCGCCTACTACGGCCAGATTGCCCGCGCCAAGGCCGGACTCGGCGATATCGCTCTCAATTCGCCCCCTCCCCTCAGCGCCACCGAGCGGGCCGCGCTGGCGAAGTCCGACGTGGTGCGCGCCGCGGAGCTTCTCTACGTTGCCGACGCTCGCGACCTGCTCAACGCGGCGATGGCGGACCTCGGCGACAAGTCGAACGACATCCCGACGCTGGTGATGTTGGGCGAGCTCGCGCAAAAATATCGGGATCCGCGTGGCATGCTGCTGGTAGGCAAGCTGGCACTGGCCCGCGGGCATCCCCTCGACCACGCAGCATTCCCGACCGTCGGCCTGCCGAGCTACACAGCGATCGGCCCCGAGGTGGAGCCGGCGTTGGTGTATTCGATCGCGCGCCAGGAGAGCTGGTTCAATCCGAAGACAGTGTCGAGCGCCAATGCAATGGGCTTCATGCAAGTGACGCCAGCGGCCGGCAAATACCTCGCCAAGAAGTTCAACGTGACCTACGACCAGAAGCGCCTGCTCAGCGACAACGTCTACAATCTGCAGATGGGCGCGGCGGAGCTTGGCGACCTCATCAAGGACTATCGCGGCTCCTACATCATGTCGTTCGCGGCCTATAACGCCGGTCGCGGCCGGGTGCGCGACTGGGTCAGCCGCTACGGCGATCCGCGCGACCCCAAGGTGGATCCGATCGACTGGGTGGAGCGCATCCCGTTCTCCGAGACCCGCAACTACGTGCAGCGGGTCATGGAAAACGCGCAGGTCTATCGCGTCCGGTTCGGCGGCGGGTCCCGGCTGCTGATCGAAGCCGATCTGCGGCGCGGCGCAACAAACTGACCGCAGCGGGACTGATGCCCGTCAACGACAGCCCCGCGAGCGTGTTCATCACCGCGCCGGACGGTCTGAAGCTGCACGTGCGCTGCCATGGCCCGCGCGGCGCCGGCGCATTGCCGGTGGTCTGCCTGCCCGGCCTCGCCCGCACCTCGGCCGATTTCGACGAACTGGCCGCCGGTCTGATCGCAGCCAATCCCAACCGGCGCGTGATCGCCCTCGACTATCGGGGCCGCGGCCGCTCCGAATACGACCGCAATCCGGACAACTACAGCCTCGCCGTCGAACTCGGCGATGTGCTTGCGGTGACGACGGCGCTCGACATCGGCGCCGCCTTGCTGGTCGGCACCTCGCGAGGCGGGCTTCTCTCCATGCTGATCGCCACGGTGCGCCCGGCGCTCCTCGCGGGCGTCGTGTTGAACGACATCGGACCTGTGATCGAGCCCAAGGGACTGCTTCGCATCAAGAGCTACGTCGGCAAGCTGCCGCCGCCGCGAAATTTCGAGGAAGGCGCCGAGATCCTGCGGCGGCTATTCGATGCGCAGTTCGCGAAGCTCGACGGCGCGGCCTGGCTCGCTGCCGCCCGTCGGACCTGGCAGGACCGCGACGGCCGGCTCGCGCCCACGTACGACGTGCAGCTCGCCAAGACCTTGCAGGACATCGATATCGAGCGACCGCTGCCTTCGTTGTGGAAGGAATTCGACGCCCTGGGGTCGATTCCTCTCATGGTGATCCGCGGCGCCAATTCCGATGTCCTGTCCGAGGACACCGTAGCGGCGATGCGTGCCCGGCGAGCCGATACGGAGACCGTACTGGTGCCCGACCAGGGACACGCGCCGTTGCTCGCCGAACCCGATGTGATCCGGCGGATTGCCGACTTTGTCGCCGTGTGTGAGCGGACCCGCGGCATCGACGGCACCACGCCGACAGCGTTCCGGCGCAGCTTGTAGGGATACTGCAGTCCGCTGCACCTCGCTCGGAGACGATCGGTCAAAGCGAGGCGATGTAGCGCCCGAACTCGTCCCACACGGTCATGATATGCGCGTGCATCGCGTTCGCCGACTGTGCGCGGTCGCCACGCAGGATCGCCTGCACCACCTGGTCGTGCTCGAGATGAGATTTGGCGAGCCGCCCGAGATTGCGGAATTGAGCGCGGCGAAACGGCTGCACGCGCGCGCGAGTCGTGGTCGTCATCTCAGCGAGATAGGTGTTGTGCGCGCCGCTGTAGATCGTGCCGTGAAAAGCTTCATTGACCTCGTGGAAACGCTGCGGATCGCCAACGTGGGTCAGCCCCCGGAACGTCTCGTGGACCGCTTCGAGCGAGCGCCGTTCGATGCCGGTCATTCGCTCCGCGGCATTGCGGGCGCACAGTGCTTCGAGCTCAGCCATCATCTCGAACATATCCGCCAGCCGCGCCTCGCTCGGACGCGCCACCACCGCGCCGCGGTGCGGCCGCGCGTCGATCAGGCCGCTTGCGGCGAGCTGACGGATTGCCTCGCGCACTGGCGTGCGGGACACTTCGAAGCGCCGCGCCAGATCCGTCTCATCGAGCGCCGAGCCAGGCGGCAGCAAGCCGCGCACGATTTCGTCGGCGAGTTGCGCATGAAGCTCCTCCGCAAGCGTCCGCTTGCCGATGGTGACAGCGACACCGGCGGGACGCCGCCGCCCGACCGGCCCGCGATCCTGCGTATAAGCGTCGCTGCTGGTCATGACGCCGTTGCCGGCCGCGGCGCTGCCGCAGCTCCCGATCGTTCGAGCGCAGAGGCAACGCGCAATGCCACGTCCTCGCGCCATGGTGCGGCGATCACCTGGACCGCGATCGGCAGCGGCTTGAGTGGCACGGGAACAGCGACGACCGGCAACCCGATGAAGGAGATCGGCTGGGTGTAGATTCCGATATTCGGCCGCAGCGGCATTTCCTTGCCGTCGAGAACGAAGGTCTTCTGCCCGATCAGCGGCGCGGTGCAAGGCGTCGCCGGCGCCAGGATGACGTCCACTTCCTTGAACAATTCCAGCACGCGCTCGCGGTACCAGCGGCGGAATTTTTGCGCCTGGACCACCAGCGCGCTCGGCACCAGCGCGCCCGCGATCAACCGGTCGCGCACCGCCGGGTCGAAGTCGTTGGCGCGCTTGCGCAGCCGGCCGAGGTGCAGCGCTGCGCCCTCGGTCGCGGTGATAACGTATCCTGCCGAGCGCGCACGCTCAGCTTGCGGAATTTCGATCTCGCGTTTGGCGTCGAGCACCGCCGCGACCTTCGCGACGGCCGCGTGCGCTTCCGGGAATGCGCCTTTCCGGAAATAGCCGCCGGCGACCGCGATACGCAAACCCTTGATGCCTTGGTCCAGCCGGACAGCAGCGGGCTCCGCCGGACCGTCGATACAGACCGGGTCGTCCGGATCGGGACCCTGCATGGCATCGTAGGCGAGCGCGAGGTCCTTCACGTTGCGCGCAAACGGCCCAAGATGATCGAAGCTGCCGACGAACGGGAACGTTCGCGCGCGGGACAGCCGCCCATAGGTCGGCTTCAGCCCGAAGATGCCGCAGAACGACGACGGCACGCGGATCGAGCCGTTGGTGTCGGAGCCCAACGCAATCGGGACAAGTCCGCCCGCCACCGCGCCACCCGAACCACCGGAAGAGCCGCCCGTCATGCGGCTCAAGTCATGCGGATTGCGCGACGGGCCGTCGTGGGAATTCTCGCCGGTGAAGTCATATGCGTACTCGCCCATGTTGAGCGCGCCGACCAGGATGGCGCCTGCGGCCTCGAGACGCTCGATCAAGGTCGCGTCGCGCTCTGCCGGTGGCAGCTCGCGGTTGATCTTGGAGCCGGCCACAGTCGCCAGGCCCTCGACGTCGAACAGGTTTTTCACCGCGAAGGGAACACCGGCGAGCGGTCCGAGCGGCTTGCCGGCGGCGCGCGCGGCATCGAGCGCGCGGGCCTTGGCGCGGGCGCGATCCGCCACGATCGCGGTGAATGAATTGAGCGATTTGTTCTTCGCCGCAATGCGCTGCAACGCATCGTTCACGACCGCGAGCGCGCTCTGGTCCCGCGCAACGGCGGCCGCAATGTCCGTGGCGGATGACCAATCCATGACGCTCAGGCCTTGAACACCGGCGCCGGTTCCAACTCGTCCGGCAATGGGAATTCGGCAACCAATGCACCGTGGCGCAGGATGACCTGGAGTTGGGCCTTCACCTCGGCGGTCCACTGCGTGTCGAGCGGAATGCCCAGCGCCTGAGCGCCTGCCTCCACCATGTCATCCAACGGATCGGCCATGTCGCCCCTCACATCGGCGGATGCGGGATCGCGGAGAGCAGCTCGCGGGTGTAGTCGCTCTCCGGCGCGCCCAGCACGCGGTCAGTCGGCCCCTGCTCCACGATCTTGCCCGCGCGCATCACGATTACCCGGTCGCAGAGGAGCCGCACCACATTGAGGTCGTGCGAGACGAACAGGTAGCTCATACTGAGCGAGTCTTTCAGGTCTTGCAGCAGGTTCAGCACCACCGCCTGCACCGATACGTCGAGCGCCGCAGTCGGCTCATCGAGAATGATCAATTCCGGGCTCAGCGCGATCGCACGCGCAATGCCGACACGCGCCTTCTGACCGCCGGAGAGCTGATGCGGGAAGCGATCGAGCAGTTCGATCGGCAATCCGACTTGCCGCGCCAGTTCTTCGCAGCGCGCCCGCACGGCGGCGCTGCCCTTGATGTCGCCGAGCCGCATGATCGGATCCGCGATGGCGCGCGCCGCAGTGAACCGAGGATTGAGGCTGTCGGTGGGATCCTGAAACACCATCTGGATGCGCTTGCGCATCGGCAGCTTGGCGAATTCCTTGGCGGGGACCTCTCCGATGCTCTGACCGTCGAACGTGATGATGCCGTCGGACTTGTCGAGCAGCCGCATCACCATGCTTGATGTCGTCGACTTGCCGCAACCGGACTCGCCGACCAGCCCCACGCTTTCGCCGCGGCCGACGCTGAAGCTGATACCGTCGACGGCGCGGAAAATTTCGGGCACCGGCGCCGGGCCGCGGCGGAACAGCTTCGTGAATGGACTTTGCGTCGATTGGCGCGGGAATTCCTTGATCAGCTTCTCCACCACCAGGAGAGGCTTCCCGGCCTTCCCGTTGAGGTTGCGTGGCGGCGGCTGCACCGGCGGAACCTCATCCTCAGGCAAGAGCTCTCGCAGCGAGACGCCGGGCCGCGGCGTCGCACGCATCAGCTTGCGCGTGTAGGCATGCGATGGCGCCGTGAAGATCGTCCGCGATTGCGCGGTTTCGACCACATTGCCTTTCTGCATCACCACGACGCGGTCGCAATACGCCGCAGCGAGACCGAGATCGTGCGTGATGAGGATGGTCGACATCCCGCGCTGCCGCGTCAGCTCGGTGACAAGGTCCATCACCGTCTTCTGCGTGGTAACGTCGAGGCCGGTGGTCGGCTCGTCGGCGATCAGAAGCTGTGGCCGGCAAGCCAACGCCAGCGCGATCACCACGCGTTGACACATGCCGCCCGATAATTCGAACGGATAGGCGTGATAGCGCTCCCGCGGCCGAGCGATCCGGACCTGGTCGAGGATTTCAACGGCCTTCTCGGTGACCTCCTGCGGTGTCGCCTGGACGTGCTGCAACAGCACGTCCTCAATCTGGCGTCCGACCTTGCGGATCGGATTGAGCGCGGCGCGCGGATTCTGAAAAATCATCGACATTTCACGGCCACGCAGGTCGCGCATGGTTTGCTCGTCGGCGCCACGCACGTCGATACCTGAGAACATCACCGAACCTTCCGCGATCCGCCCTGCCCGATCGAGGATGCGCATCACGGCGTAGGAGGTCACCGACTTGCCGGAGCCGGACTCGCCAACGATCGCCACGGTTTCGCCCTTCGCGACCGTGACATCCACGTTCTGCACCGCGCGCACGATACCGCGGCGGGTCTGGAACTCGACCGTGAGGTCACGGACGTCGAGCAGCGGAATGGTATTGGGGATGTTCATGTGCGCCGCGAGGGGTCGACGATGTCGCGCAACCCGTCGCCCAGCAGGTTGAAGCAGAACACCGCCACCATCAGCGCAAGACCTGGAAAGAATGCGATCCACCATTCGCCGGACACCATGAAGGCTGCGCCTTCTGCCACCATGATGCCCCACTCCGCCGTCGGCGGACGCACGCCCAGGCCGATGAACGAGAGACCCGCTGCGTTGAGGATGGCGTAGCCCATGGTCAGCGACATCTGCACGATCATGATCGGCATGATGTTGGGCAGTATCTGCGTCAGCAGGATGCGAAATTCGCCGTTGCCGCAGAGCCGAGCCGCCTGCACGAACCCGGCTTCACGGCGCACGTTGGCCTCGGCGCGCGCGACGCGGGCGTAGAGCGGGAAATTCACGATCGCGGTCGCGAGCACGATGTTTTCCACGGTGTTGCCAAGCGCGGCGACGATGCCCATGGCCAGCACGAACAGCGGGAACGCCATGATCGTGTCGGCGATGCGCCCAACGATGCGATCGGTCCAGCCACCGAAGAAACCGGCTGCAACGCCCGACAAACCGCCCATCATGAACACCAGCGCGACCGATGAGACCGCGATGATGAAATCGAGCCGGGTCGCCACGATCACACGGCTGAATACATCACGGCCAAGCTGATCTGTGCCGAACCAATACGCCGCCGAGGGCGGCTTCAGCGCCGACGTGGTGTTGCTGGCGAGCGGATCGTAGGGAACGACATAGGGCCCGAAAGCGGCGAGCAAGACGATGATGACGAACAGGCCGAACGCCAGTCCGGTCACCGGGTTGCCGCTGATGATATATCGGGCGTGGCGCAGTGTCGCGATCAGGCCCGAGGCGGCTTGAGGAGCGCTCGGAGCGAGGGTGCTCATGCTTCGATCCTCACGCGCGGATCGATCATGACATAAAGGATGTCGATCAGCAGGTTGAGCGCGACATACATAATCGCCATGGTGAGAACGAAGCCTTGCACCGGCGCGAAGTCAGACGCGATCAGTGCCTCGACCGCGTAGGAGCCGATGCCGGGCCAGGCGAACACCTTCTCCACCAGCACATTGGCGCCAAGGAGGAACGAGAACACCATACCGAGCGTGGTCACTACCGGAAGCATGGCGTTGCGGAACGCGTAGGTGACGGTGACGGTGTAAGGCGTCAGTCCGCTTGCCCGCGCGGTGCGCACGAAGTCGGATGACAGCACCGCAAGCATCGAGGCGCGAGTCATGCGCGCGATCGGCGCCAGCGCAAAAATGCCGAGCGTCATCGCCGGCAAGATAAGTTGGCTCGCGGCGGCGCGGAATGTTTCCCACTCGCCGGTGAGCAGGCTGTCAATCAGGTAGAAGCCCGTGATCGAAGGCGGCGCGCTGTAGAACACGTCGAGCCGCCCGAGCGGCGCCGGCGACCAGCCGAGCAGATAGTAAAACACATACACCAGAATCAGCCCGAGGAAGAACACCGGCAACGACACGCCCGCCGTTGCAATGACGCGGCAAGCGTGGTCGATCGGCGAGCCGGGCCGGGTTGCGGCGAGGATGCCGAGCGGAATGGCGATCGCCATGGCGACGAACAGGCCGAGCAATGTCAGTTCGGCCGAGGCTGGCAGGCGGTTGCGGATTTCGGTCGCTACCGGCTGTCCGGTGGTCAGCGACTGACCGAGATCACCCCTACCGAGATCGTTGACGTATTGCCCGAATTGCACCACCAGCGGCTTGTCGAGGCCGAGCTTCACGCGGATCTGCTCGACAGCCGCCTTGTCCGCGGACGGTCCCGCGAAATATGCCGCCGGATCGCCGGGCAGCGCCCGCGTCAAAAGGAACGTGACGATCACCACGCCGATCAGGCTCGGCACCGCCAGCAGCATCCGCTTGAAGACCATGCCCAGCATTGGCCGCCCCTGCCGTTGCCTCACCTCAAGTCGTCATTGCCCGGCACCACAGGCGAGCGAAGCGACCCCGTTCTTCGAACGGCTATGACCGGGCTTGACGATCCGATTAGCCCTTCACCAATGCACGGTAGTCCAACCGGCGATGAAACCAGTACTGGTAGCCGGAGACATTCTTCTGCATCGCGACGTTTGAATACGGCTGAAAAAGCGGAATGCGCGGGATGTCCTCGAACGCCACGTCAAGGAAACCCTTCACGCCTTCATCGTATTTGGCTTTCTGGCCGGCCGCCGCGGCGTCGCGCGCCTGCTCGATGAAGCCGTCCATCTTCGGCGACTTGTAGCTCATCGTGTTGAAGATGGAATTGGCGCCGTGATAGCACCAGATGAAGAAATACTCCGGGTAGTCGAGCCAGCCGGAGAACACGTTGGTGTAGAGCGGCAGCACCTTCTTGTTCAGCTCGGTGCGCCACGTCGCGCCGGGGATCTTGTTGATGGTCGCCTTGATGCCGATCTGGTTCAGGCTCTCCTGTACCAGCACGCAAAGCGGCTCATTAATCGTGGCGAAGCCCAGATCGAACGACAGCGTCGTTTCGAACCCGTTCGGGTAACCGGCTTCCGCCAGCAGCGCCTTCGACTTGGCGATGTCCGTGGTGAACTTATGCGCCACCGGCCAGGCGAGCTCCGGCGCGGAGGTCGCGCCGTGCAGCGGCTTGCCGAGACCGAACAGCACGGCGTCGATGATCTTCTGATACGGGATCGCGTGAGCGACCGCTTGCCGGACCTTGAGATTGTCGAACGGCGGCTTGGTGACGTTCATGCCGATGTACTGGCAGCCGTTCGAGAACGGCACCGAGGTGATGGTGAGCTTGCCGGCGTCCTTCAGCTCGACGAAATCCTTGTTCGGCAATTCATAGGAGATGTCGGCGTCGCCACGCTCCAGCAGCGCTCGGCGGTTGCCTGCCGATGGCACCATGCGCCAGATCACGCGGCGCACCTTGGGCAACGGTCCGCCAACCCAGTCGTCGTTGCGCTCCAGGATGACTTCGGTGCCCGCCGTCCATTTGGTGACCTTGTAGGCGCCGGAGCCCGCGGTGTTGAGCTTGGTGTACTCCATGCCCCACGGGTCTTTCTCCGTGGCGTTCTTCTTGACGAGGCCGGAGTTGTAGATCGCGGGCACAATCACCGCGAGATCGGGAATGGTGAGACGATCCTTGCGGATGAAGTCGACCCGGATCGTGTTGTCATCGACGACGACGAACTGTTCGGTTTTTTCGAGCGATCCGGCCCGCATCTGGAAGGTCGGGAAGCCGCCGACGGTGACGGCGCGGTCGAGCGACCACTTGACGTCCTGCGCGGTGACCGGCGAGCCGTCCTGGAACTTGGCATTCTTTTTCAGCTTGAAGGTGACCGACATGTCGCCGACCTTCATGTCGTCGGCCAGTTCCATCTTGAACTTGTCGCGGTCGTAGTATGGAACGCCATTGACCGTCTTCATCTCGTGGCTGATCAGGCGGTCGTAGCAATTCCACGATACCTCGTAGCCGGGCACGTTGGTGCCGACGCCGTGGATATCGATGTTGTTGGGGCCGCTCTCGGAGACGATCAGCAGTGTCTCCTGGCGCGATTGCGCCTTGGCCGGCGAGAAAATCGCGGGCGCGGGAACCATGCCGGCTCCGGCCACGGCAGCAGTGGACTTGAGAAAGTCGCGACGTTTCATGGAAGCCCTCCCGAACCTCAGACACTCATCTGAAGCAGCTTCCGCAAGCGCCGTGCCAAAATTTCGGGTGTGAAGTAGAAATCTCTAAGCGGCTGATTTGAAGGTCGTTTTCGCCATAGTTGGAGCCAAATCGCGCTTTCAGGGGTGCAAGCACATTGCATACAATATGCGTTTTATCGCTCAATTATTAGGCAGCGCTGCGCTGATAAGCCTGCCAGTTGATATGAGGAAGATCGCGGACCGGCACCGCCGCCGCTTCTGGTAAGCCGCTAATCCGACGGCGCCGTTTCCTATCGGCAATCGTGGCTCGCCTCGGCCTTGGCCAGCACAGCAACAAGGCGCTCGCGCTCAGCGGCGAGCAACAGTCCCGCCGTCGTAAGACCCAGTCGGCCCAGCGCCGCGCGCACCGGGTCAACGTCGATCGCGTCCCGCATCACCGCATGATCGATCGCGAGCGGGCCCGACCAGGCGCGCGACATGCCGAACACCACGATCTCATGGCCAAGCAGTTCGACGCCGGCCGAGCTCGAAACGGCGCACTGTCCAAAGTGCCGAAGCGCACTCATTTACGTGACGGCAATGCCGCATCCGAGTGCTCCGCAGATGCGCAAGACGACATTTGTTTGCCGTCCATGTAATCAAACCTGGAATTATCCGCTTTTGACGGAAATAGCGGAGCGTTATGCCGCTGACGCCTCATTCTTCAATACACCGCTCGGTGCCTGAGAGGCCGCATCAGTTGCCGGCTGCCATCATGCGTGGCTTCCAGCACGCCCAGCACTGGTGGAGTCAGCTTCTCTTCAGAACTGCTCGCGCTTTATCGGCGCTCTTTTCAGTATCGCTTCGGGAGTGTTCGGTATCCACCGTCCATGGGCGGCTCCAATGAACGCTGTCCGACCGCTTGAGGTTGTTCTGAAATCCGAAGCGGTCGTACTCAGGCAGCGGCGGCTTGGGAAGCGTGTTGCTGTTGCTTTTACGCATGACAACCCCTCCAACGAGGGCGGAGTTTAACAAACCCCGACTGTAATTATCTGAAATAGTACGTGAGGCTGTGGATCGGCGCGGCAAAGACCGAAGGATGGCCCGCCATTGCCCGCCAGCGAGTCGCTGGTGCGGTTTTAGGGCGGCCCTGCGCTATCCCGAGCGTCGGTGTCGGGTAGAGATGCGGGTAAAGATCGCCCTCCGCCCTATCCTTTTGATTGTAAAGAGAAAGATTTCGCTTGTGGCGGAGGGGTGTCCGCCGAACACTATTGAGAACAATATAGAATTGATGCTGACCTAGTTTCTACCCACGTGGCGACCCACGCCGCACCTGCCAAAACCTGCCAGAACACTTGCCCATCCCCCTTGGCAGAAGCGTAACAAGCGTAACAGCGTCACGCGCGCAAACGGCTTTTTGCTTGCTCGTCTGGTCGAGAATGACGGCATTCGCGCAGGGGCAACTTTTTCAGTTCAGCCTGGATCAGACTTCGCAATTGCTGCCGACTTTGGTCAACTGCGTTTCGACGGTTCAGAAAAACGGTATCTCGAATGCAGGTGATTTCGCCGTAACCCCCAGGGCGCGGCCGCCAGCTGGTAGTTCTGTAGCTACGGCGGCTGTTGGTAGTAGTCTCAAGCCGGATTCTGGTTTGCCATCGTCTTCAGAAATGCAAATCGAGGCAATTGAACTTGCCTCGAATTTCATTCTGAAAACTGCATTGCGAAGTCCCAAGGTTCTAAGTCGTGCCGAAACACCGACAGATATTGTGTCTTCTGGCGCGGCGTGGCGCTCTGACGAGGCCTCTGGATTTGTTCGTATCATTCCACCACAAGGCAACGTAAAGGGCCTTGATGTTGCTGCTGCTGTGGTCGGTAATGACGCGAAAGAATGCAAAGGCAAGTTCGTGTCTGCCCGAAAAAGCGAACTCGTTGACAGCGATGTTGTATTCCACGGAATCTCATCGTGCGACGATTCTGACGGGGCGCGGATGGCGAATTATTTCATCGTACCCCGGCGCAAGGGAGGGTTTGTACTATTCTCCGTGCTTTCCGACATGAAATCGGAAGCTTCAAAGAGCATTACGAGAGACGAAACGGTTGGCGATTTCCGGAAAGCGGCACTCGTAGCAACTGGTCAGTAAAGATTGCTCGGGTCCATCTCACACCCTGATCTTTATGTCGCCGCCTCTTGCGCAAGGTGCCGCGCAGATCGTTATCGATGGCGATCGCCTTGGACTGCAGCAGCTTGCGGTGGGTCAGCAGCATCCGCAGTTTCTGGCTGCGTAGCGTTTTCACATGTACCGGGCGGTAAAGCCCCACCCGCATCATCTGCGCCATGCCGCGCGCATCGTTGCGGTCCGTCTTGTTGATCTGCGCCTTCAATACCGCCCGCATGTGCCGCGTCTCGACACAGATCACCGGCAAGCCCGCTTCGGCCAGCGCACTGAACAGCCATTGCGACAGCGGTCCAGCTTCCAATCCAATGCGCCTGAAGCGGTAGGCGGGGCTCTTCAACACCGCCAGCAGCGCTTCGGGTTCGCTTGCCACCCTTACTTCACGAACGATCCTGCCCGTGTCATCCACAATGCAGACGCTGGTCTCCTTGACCGAAACGTCCATTCCCGCAAAATGGTCCATGCTGCGCTTCTCCTTCTGATGCTTGAGGCCGTAACCACGGACCTCGTTTCACCATCAGCCTGAAGCGCAGCACCCAAAATCTTCAGCTATCCACAAGCCGCCGGCCGATTACACCATCTAAGTGCCATGTGTGGACGGCTCCGAGTTGGCAAGAGCTTTCTTCACGTTTTACAGCATTGGTCGGTGCAGCCATGTGTTCGGCCTTTAGATGCGGTTCACATGACCGCTGGCCATAATGCCCTCCGCGGATCAGGTCCCGGTCAAAAGCACGCATTCGATAACAATGCGATGGCACATGTGGGTTGTCCTGACCGCCGGATCGACCGGCTCTGCATTACGTGCTGTTCGCCCCTCCCAACCTTCACATCACGCCGGGTGTCCGGCGCGATCTCGTTACGCCGCCAACGCGACGGGATTCCTGTAGCGCTCACCCCTCGCCATCATGGCCCAGGCCATCCGCGCGAGCTTGTTGGCAAGCGCGATGGCCGCAACCTTGGTTGGCTTTCGAGCCAGCAGTGCCGTGAGCCAGGGCCGATGCTTGGTGCCGTGGATCTTGGCATAGCGGATGACCGCGAGCGCGCCGGCCACGAACAGGCCGCGCAGATAGCGGTCACCCTTTTTGCTGATACTGCCGAGCCTGTCCTTGCCCCCACTCGAATGCTGTTTCGGCACGAGCCCGATCCAGGCCGAGAAATTGCGACCGGATCGGAAGGTCTTGGGGTCGGCAACACTCGCAACCAGGGCGGTTGCCAGCATCGGACCAACCCCAGGAATGTAACGAAGCCGTTTGCTCGTCTCGTCGGACCGATGCCAAGCCATGATCATCCGGTCGAACTCCCCAATCTGCTCCTTGAGGCTGAGCAGTTGAGTGCCGAGCGCGGCAAGGCACGCGCGGGCAACCTCCGGCACCCGTTTGTCGCTCGGGTCGGCAACAACATGCAGAAGCTCCGTGACCCCTTTGCGCCCGACTGGAGCAACAATGCCCAACTCGGCAAGGTGAGCCCGGATCGAATTAATCACGGCAGTCTGCTGGCGGATGAATAGATGGCGTGTGCGGTGAAGCATCAGGCAACTCTGCTGCTCAGGCGTCTTGGTTGGTACGAACCGCATGTTGGCTCTGGTGACGGCTTCGCAAATCGCCTCAGCGTCAGCCATGTCGTTCTTCTGCCGTTTGACGTAGGGCTTCACGTAAGCCGGCGGCATCAGCCGCACGGTATGGCCGAGTGCCTGGAGCTCGCGCGACCAGTAGTGCGACGAGGCGCAGGCCTCGATGCCAACCAGACATGGTGACAGCTTCTGGAAGAACGCCAGGACGGCGCGACGCTTCAACTGGCGGCGGATAACCACCTGGTCGGCGGCATCAACGCCGTGGACCTGGAAGACTGACTTGGCGATGTCGAGACCGATTGTCGTGACTGTCTGCATGGGGAGCTCCTCTGCAATCGTGGGAGCCTTAACAGCGCCCACATCCATGGCACTCACGTGCCGGGTGGAGGAGCCGTCCACAGCATCAGAAGCGGACTCATGCACCGCAGCAATTTCGCCGTTATTCGATCACCTCGTCGGCCGTAGCAAGCAGCTTGTCGGGCACGACGTTCGGGCCAAGGACATAGTCGCGCTCGCTCAGGCTTTGCCAGCCGCAAATATTCCTCGATGTGGGGCGGGTGCCCAGCTTGATCTTTGCTGAGGGACTTCGATTTCGAGGGTTATTTTTTCGGCGTCCGCTCCGGGTCGGTGATTAGACGTGCGCCGCGCTGGAAGGTGAGGTAGCTCCACAGCCAAGTGAAGGCGACGATGAAGCGGTTGCGCAATCCGATCAGGAAATAGATGTGCACCACGCTCCAGAACAGCCAACCGACAAATCCCCGCAAGTGCAATCGGCCGAATTTCACCACAGCCGCGCGGCGGCCGATGGTCGCCAGTTCGCCGCGGTGCATGTAACGAAATGGCGCGTGGCTGGGACGCCCGGCAATGCGGGCCGCGATCACCTTGGCCACGTAATGTCCCATCTGCTTTGCCGCCGGCGCAATGCCAGGGACTGGTCGGCCGCTCGCATCGGCGACCGCAGCCGTGTCACCGATGACGAAAATGTCCGGATGCCCTGGCACCGAAAGATCGGGGCCGACTTTCACCCGCCCGGCACGGTCGGCCTCGGCATCGAGCCAGCGCGCGGCCGGCGAAGCCACGACCCCGGCGGCCCAAATGGTCGTGCCGGCATCGATCCGGCCGACCTCGAAATCGACGCCCTGCGCGTCGCACTTGGTCACGCGCGTATCGGTTTTAACCTCGACACCGGCGCGCTCAAGCGCCGTGCGCACGTAGTCGGATTGCTCGGTCGGGAATGTCGGCAGTAGGCGCGGCCCCGCTTCTATCAGCACAATGCGGGCCGTGCGCGGATCAATGTAGCGGAAATCTGCGGCCAAGGTTTGTCGCGCGATCTCGGCGATCGCGCCGGCCATTTCGACCCCGGTGGCACCGCCGCCGACGATGACGAAAGTGAGCAAACGCCGCTGCGCGGCGGCGTCGGTCGTGAGCTCGGCCTGCTCGAAGGCAATCAGAATGCTGCGGCGGATACGGGTCGCATCCTCGATGCGCTTCAAGCCCGGTGCATAATCGGCCCATTCGTCGTGACCGAAATAGGAATGCATAGCACCGGTCGCGATCACCAGATAATCGTAAGTAACGTCGCCGAAATTGGTGTGCAGCAGCTTTTGCGACGGATCGACGCCGTGCACCTCTTCCATCAGCACCGTCGCATTCGCTTGAGCGCGCAGGATGTGTCGAATTGGCCAGGCCACATCGGCCGGCGACAGCGCTGCGGTCGCAACCTGATAGAGCAGCGGCTGGAAGCAATGATAGTTCTGGCGATCGACCACGACGATATCGGCGGGTGTGCGTCGCAGCGTCTTAGCGGCGTCCAAGCCGCCGAACCCGGCGCCGACGATCACCACTTTCGGTCTCTGTCCCGGCATGGTGCTTCCTCAGGTCGACGCCAGCACTTATTCGGCCGCATTCGTAGCAACAAAAACGCGGCCGTTCGCAGCCATATCGGCGTAGATCTTGTTGCTATCCGGGAGTGGCATCCCTGCTCAGGACTTCACGCGGTTCTGCCTATGAAGCAGCGCGGCGCAGGGAAATCCCCACGATCCGGATTGGCCGCAGGATACTCGTGCGGCAGCGAAGCTTTGGAAAAACTTTTGGCAGGCAAGACCTAATACCGGAATGTCTGTATGTGGCACCTAGCGGAAATGTGCAGTGCAACTAGGGATGTCCGCTTTGCGCCATTAGCGACCATTCGCATCGCAGCAAGCAGTTCCTTTGAACGGTATGCGTCGGGGTCAGCGCGGCGAGAGGTCACGCCGCAACCGCAAGCCGCGTCAGTCGCTCGCGCCAGGATTTGGCGAGAAGTATTGGAGTTTGTCCGGCTTCCCCTCCCACTCCCTCCAGTCGGGCGGGGGCGTTTTTTTGACTTGAATATTTGGCCAGATTTTCGAAAATTCCGCATTCAATGACAGCCATTGCTCAAGCCCAGGTTCGCTATCGGCCTTGATGGCGTCGACGGGGCATTCCGGTTCGCAAACGCCACAGTCGATGCATTCGTCAGGATGGATGACGAGCATGTTCTCGCCCTCGTAGAAGCAGTCCACGGGGCACACTTCGACGCAGTCCATAGTTTTGCAGCGAATGCACTTATCGTTGACGACGTATGTCAATTAGGCGTCCTCTATGGAGTGGGACCGTCAGCCTATGAGCCTATTCCACGCCAGCCGCGATCATCGCGGCGAGGGTTGCGTGTTTGCCAGCTGCCCGGATATGGCCAAGTGCTCGAGCAAACGGCGGTGCACGAAGATATACGCGCTGCCAACCCGCTGCATGAGGTTGAGGCTGCGAGCGTGGTCGAGAAGACGAGGCAAGTTCAAAGGCAACTGGCCAGAAGCACCGAGGACACTCCGTAAGACGTAGTGCTTGAGCACCTCAAAGCCGCCAAACCAGAGGAAGATAATAGGGAAACAGAGCAACAAGGTTTTAACTGAAGTCTTTGAAAGGGTGATCTGATCAAATTGCCCAGCGACCTTGAACGCCACGGCAATCGCGACGAGCCACGCAGTATTCAAGCTCACAAAAATAGCCGTCTTCAAGGATAGCCTAATTCCCTGATTTGGCAGAGTCTTCCCCTCGAAGCTGCGCGTCCTGAGTCCGCCAAGGAGTCCGCCGATCCCCAATCCGATGGCGGCAAATCCAAAGAAAAGAAACCACTCCTGATTTCCTCGCGCCTGGGTCTTGAACTCCGAGGGTAAAAGAAAGACAACGCTGCCAACGACAAGGCCGGAAAGCAGCCCGGGCAGCACACCTCGGCGGGCCTGGGCCAGTGACCAACCAAGAGATTCGACGGTTTCGATACTGTAGTACATGTTTTGATTAGATCCCTTAGCCCCAATCCACAACACCATCGGCACGCCTGCCCAGAGCAGTTGCAGTCGCAATTCTTCATCGACGAATGGCCATAGGATCGCCACTAGGAGGAGCCAGGCGGACGCGCTGACGAGGATCTTTGCAGCGGCGCGCCAGGACCCCGGCGGGAGACGATCCAGAACAGCGGGGCCGGAACTGGAACCGACGCTGTCGACCCAGCCAAGAACCAAAAACCAAATTGGCATCACCGTTAGCCATACAATGGCTGCTCCGTTGCTTTCCGCGTTGCCTATTACGGAAATTGACCAATAGGTAGCGTTGACAAGGCCCATAGAAAGACCCAGAACGAGGCTAATACCAGCTAGATATGCCCAACGCTGAGAGTTGGTCGACAACCAATTGGGTTGCAGTTCTTCAATTAAGAACATCGTTTGGTTGTGGCGAAGCAAGCGCTTAGCGATCCAGGACAACCAGGCCACCGCACGCTCGCGCGGATAATCGCGCTCTGCTTGGCCCCGTCTTTTAAACATGAGATCGACGTAGGTCGAGAACAGATGCGTGCTCAGTTCTTGGGGCGTTTCGCGCCCCGCTAACTCTTCCACGTCGTGATCTCGGTAGGCTAGGCACATCAGGTTCAGCATGAGTGGGGAGCGGGCGAGATCCTTGAGGACACTGTCTCGCCGGAGCGCGTTTCTCAGCCCTGCCAATGCAATGCCCGCTTCTTGAACGTACGCGTCGATCTGTACGTCTGTAAGCGGCTGGAGGCAAATGGCTCCATTGAGTGCGAGTTTGACCTTCAGTTCCTCATATTGCTCAGTGCGGCAACATACAACTAGTCCTGGGAGCCCAACCTCCTTGATGAACCGGTTGATAGCCCCCACGCACGCAATTCGGTCTTGTCCGCTCAATTCATCCAAGCCATCAAACAGGGGCAGGAGCCGGTGACGTTCCAGCCAAACCTTGCCAATTCTCTTCGGGATTCGATACTTGCCGCTCAGTTCGTTCTCTAACCAGGCAGACAGGGGGTCCTCTGTGGCAGTCCATGAAGATACGTGAAAGACCACCGGAACAGGCTCGGTGTTATCCCCTTGTGCACGCTTAATGAGTTCGCGAGCCAGTGTAAGCAGCGTCGTCGTCTTGCCGGAGCCCGGTTGGCCTAGGATGAGCAGGGAGCGTTCGACATCGGCAAATACATCGAGAATTCCCTTGTCAAGAGGCACGATACTGCTGCGTTTGTAGGGAAGTTGAAGTACGGCCTCCCACGGATTTTCGACGGCTTCTGGTTGCGTGTCCTTCCCGATCTCGAGCAGGCGTTCGCGTTGCATTGATCTTTCGAGAACACCCTCCACCCAGAAGCGCTGCACGTTGCCTAGCAGAATATTCAGATCGCGCTGTTCGCCGATTTCAACAGGGATGGACTTGGATCTGACGTTGAACTCCCTCAGTTCACGAATTTTCTGCGCCTGCCAACGCGCGACATCTTGCTTCACTCCCTCGCGCAGTTCCTCGAGCGTGTTGAACCATCGCCCGGTGATCCCTGTCTCAACCTTGCCGATTTGATCGAGAAACTCCTGTAACTTCGGATCGCGTTGGCCATCGATTTCCGTACGCTTTTCGTAGACAAGACAATCCTTATGTTTTTCTTTCGCATAGTTGAACTCGTCTATGGTGAAATCACCATAGTCGCGCCAAAAAACACCAATGTATAAATCGGAAGCATTGATTTCCTGTCTGTAAGTTCCCTGAATCCCTTGCGGACGCGCTCCAGCGTCCATCTCGAAGATCCAACCGTCCAGATTGAGCTGGTCAAGAGCGTCCCGTATGGCGACGCGTTCTGGTGCTAGCTCCTGCATCCTCGAGCTGATGAATATGCGGAGCCGCTCAAAGATCTTGCCAGAGGCCGCAACCTCGGCCTGGCGTTCGACCGTCGCCCTATTGGGGGCGCCTCTGCGGCGCCCGTCGGCCTTCTTTCCGGTCGCCATTTTAATGCAACGCCTGTTTTCCGCGTGCTCAAGGAATCAGAAAACCATTTTGTTCTAAGCCCGCTATCATCCGTTTTAGAACATGTTACTGGGGAAACCGCTCGCAAGAAGCGGTGGAAAATACCGATTTTCATACCATCCTACGCGTACCGACCGGAATATTCTACAAATTCGCGGTGTCAAGGCCAATGTCATCTTCTCTGAAAACTGTGAAGCAAGCTCAATTCCAGCCGGCCGACAAGCGCTGGCAGGAGGTCCGAACCTTCGTCGTCGCAGAGTGCGATGCGGTGATTGCACTCATCGGCGGCAAGGGTACGTCCGACTGCTTGCAGATTTACCCGCGTTCAAGCCCCTGTTGGAGTTGTGGTGGGTATCACTACCCAGCTTGGCACTCTATCTCGTTACAGCTCACGTAGGTTTCCGACTCCTACGCAGCGGCTGGAAGTACGGCGAGACTCTATGTCGGCGATGCGGACTGGAAGGCGAAGGTCACTGACATGATGGCTCGATCCCGGCTCGTGATCATACGCACAGGTTCGACTCCAAATCTGCAGTGGGAGATAGAACAGGCGATGACGCACGTGCCGCGCCGGCAGATTCTATTTGTGAGCCTCGGGGATACCGAGGTTTTCGACCAGTACTTCAAACGGCGCTTTGGCCAGGTGCTTCCATCAGGCAGGACAGCGGTGACGCCACTGTGCTTGAAGCTGATGTCCATGGGCAAGCCCGCGGGTAAGGATGTAGCCGGCAAGATCATCTTCTTTGATGAGGCTCTGAAACCACGGGAAGAACCGATCCGGTTCAGCGTAAGCTGGGTGGGCCTTGCGGTTGGTCTGATGCGTCCGTATCGTGGCCCGCTTCAAACGGCGATGAAACACGTTTTCATTTCGCTGGAACTACCTTGGGTTACGCGTAACAGCCAGACCACGGCGGTCTTGCTTGCGATGTTCGGTGGAGCCTTCGGACTGCATCACTTTTATCTCGGCGGTCGACGACGCGGTTTCATATATCTCGCGTTTTTTTGGACCATCCTTCCGATGTTCATCGGTTGGTACGATGCGGTCAAATTGGCACAACTTGCGCCTCATGAGTTCGACAGAAAATATCCGCCACAAGTCATTCCCTTGTCCTCGTCAGCCTCATGAGACGCGAGGAACGATCTCCCAGCCGGCAAGAAGTATGGTCTCGATTTATCCGGTGAAGCACCAACTGCCGGAAGGATGCGGCCAGCCGGTTCACAACGCCCCTCCCCAATACGCCGCCGACGAAGGAAGATGATGACCCGCGAGAGATGCTACAATTTCCGCGACTAAAGATACTTTTGCGTTTCGCGCAACGAGTAATTGTTTGCGTTTCGGGTGTATCAAGTCTAGATCGCGAACTTTTTTGGCACGGCGAGTGATGATCAACAACAAACAGAGCAGCGTCATTGCTTTCGCGGGGCGACGCACGGACGAAGAGAATGCTGAGAAACCACGCTTCCCTTTTGAGAGAGTTCCGACAGTACGAGAAGTTCTCATTACTCTATTCTTGCGGGAGCAAGCCGTGGGCTTGGTAGCCTCAGGTGCATGCGGCAGTGATCTGACGGCCCTGGCAGCGGCGCAGGCAATCGGCATTAGGAGCCGCATCGTCTTGCCTTTCTGGTCGGATCATTTTCGACAGACATCCGTCGTCGATCGACCTCACGCGGAGTACTGGGGCGCGCTCTTTGATCGCGTAACAGACTATGCAAAGTCGCGTGACGATCTCGTCGTGCTGGACCTGCAAGAAAGCGGCCAATCGACATACTCACACGTCAATCGTGCAATTCTCCGTGAGACGGACCGACTCGCCTCTCAGGATGCTGAATTGCGAAGGCTCGCAGTGATTGCCTGGGATGGCGCTCCGCGTGGCAAAGAGGACTATACAAAGGAGTTTGCCGAGCTTGCGATCGCGGCAGGATACATCTTGGAAGAAGTCTCAACCTTAGACCCGTCGCACCTTTCTGGATAATAAGGTGCATAAAGACAGATGGACGCCGGAGATAATCTGTCATCGCGATTTCCTACGGATCGACCAGAGTCCCAGGTGTCGCTTTTCGACGGGCGTTGAATTACCCCAACGCTGATGCAAGGCAGTCCTGGATCGACCGAATCCAGATGCCCTCATTCGCGGTATAAGTGCCAACCTTGCCGTTTAGTTTCGGCATGAAATCGCCGCCAGCATGATGAAGGCCGACGACTTTCCAGCCACTCTGGGCGAACACTGGACTTCCTGAGCTCCCGGGCTGAGTGGGCGCCCGATAGTGCAGAAGACAGCGGCCGATCCGGCTCGGTTGGCCGCTCGGTGGGCCCTCATGATCAATGAGACGATTGTCTTGCAATGAAAAACTTAGTTCGCCTCCAAGAGGGTGACCAATGACGTAGACGCGCTGATTCTCGTCGGGCCGGGGCAGGTTATTGGCGATCGGACAGGGCTCGACATCCTTCGGCGGCAGGTCCAGGCGTACAAGGCTTGCATCGAGTGCCTCAGGACCTGACTTCCATACCACCTCGGTGATACGATGCCATCGAGCTGTGCCGCCAGGCTCTGCCAAAGCCTCAAAGCTGATCTGAGCGTCATCGGGGCCCACCGCCGCCCTGTGTGCAGCGTCGTCGCTCAGCACGTGAGCGTTGGTCAGCAGCAAGATTTCATCGCCCAGAGCAGCATACAACTCGCGACCGCGCACAAGGAACCCGGTGCCCACGCCGCGCCCGTTCGACTGACGAATCTTGCCGATTGATCGGGCCCGTTCGATGCCCTGGCACATCCAGCGATACGTCTCCAACCCGCCGTCGCCTAGAATGCGCTCGAATGCATTTGCTTTGGCACCATGCATTCGATGGACCTGGGCAGGCGTGAGATCGAGCCGGCCGTGGTTGCGCAAGAGCAGCGCAGCTCGGAGTACCGGAATGAGCTCCCCGCCCGGGCCGTCGACACGCAAACCCCAGATCTCGGTAAATTGCCGGAGCGTGCCGGCGACGGCGAAGGCATCCACGTCTTTCGCGCTTAGATACTTTCGGAGCCACTGCTCCGCGCCAGCCCAATCCTCAAGGGCCAAACATGCCTCCGCAGCCGTAGCATATTCCCAAGCAGGAAGTTCTTCGATCCATCGTTCTGTTACGTACTTGGCAACTGCTTCAGCCATAGACTTTTGATTGGGTGCATTGGGTATAGCGATGCCGTCCCGCTCTGCTCGCCCAAGCAAAGCAACCACATTAACCCCGTGCCAGATGTTCCGAGGGTCGGTGTCGTAGATTCTGCGATAGTAAGCGATTGCGTTGACTAGCGAGGTTTCTGCCATGCCGAGTTGGCTACCCTGGGCCTCAATGTAGATCTGCTTATATGCGCGGCCCAATAGCCCACAGGTTTGAGAATATTCCTGGGGATCGTCCTTAGCCCGCCCGGCAAGCGCCAATAGGAGTTCGAGTGCAGGAATGAGCTCCCCGCGGTCGATTAACGCTTGCGCGTATTGGCGATAAACCACATGCGCACCGCACCCAAGTCGTATCAATGAATCAGCCAGTCTTTGCATCGCGCCGAAGTGTCGCCACTTCCGGAGTTCGCCCAGAACCTTGTCTGCTACCCGGGGCTCTGGCGAGGCGGGCTGTCGCCGCAAGTGGGCGATGAACGCATCGCACGCTGTTTCGAGCCTTTCGTCTTCTAGGCTTTCGGCCGCGCTGATAACAGTTTCGACCAAGCTCGGCAGGGTGTCCTCGAGTTTACTCATGACTGGAATCCTCGACGCAATTCGCGTAACAGTGTTTAGATTAGGCGCCAGCCCTGAATTCCCTAGTGGGCGCGAAGTTGCCCGACTGCTGCTCGCGCACCAAATTTCACTCCAATCCATTAGATGAAACCCAGCCCTCATAGCCATTCCACTCGACTAAGCAGAATTGATACCTGCTAGTGTTGTCTTTCGGCGCTACGCACCGACCCCTCATAACAACGCCCGTCGATCCGGCTGGAATACGGACTAACACTTTTTGATCTTGGCCAGGTCCCGATCGAAGGTTGAGATATCCAAGTGAAACCTCTCGCTTGATCCTTTTTGTTACGGTCGTCGGATCGGGCCCCACTTTGGCCCTGCGCTCCTCCTCCGCTCTGGGAGTGGCTAGCCGCTGCTCCTCATTGCGCTTTGCTTCTGCGTCTGCTGCGATTTTTGCTTGGCGCTGTTGCTCCGCCTTCAGTGCTGCAAGCCGTTGCTGTTCGGCCTCGTCCGCCCTGAGAGTAGCTAGCCGCTGCTCCTCATTGCGCTTTGCTTCTGCGTCTGCTGCGACTTTTGCTTGGCGCTGTTGCTCCGCCTTCAGTGCTGCAAGCCGTTGCTGTTCGGCCTCGTCCGCCTGGGGCTTAGCAGTCACCGTGGCTATCGTGTCCGCAACGGGGCGGGTACCTGCAGCAGGTCGCGGGGCCGACATCCAAGAGTACCCAATCCAACCGACCAGAAGCATCACTGCCACTGCCGCCGCGCCCGCCACCGCCGTCCTTCGCCACGGGCGCAACCCAACCGAACCACCACCCAGAGCCTCGCACATTCTTGCGACCAGCGCCTCGGCATCCTGGCCGAAATGAGCGTGGCGGACCTCGGCGGCTTGGCGGCGAGCGAGCGGCTTCAGGGAATCCGGCAGCTCGCTCGCCTTCGGCATGCGCGCCCCATCGACCAAAACAGGGATGACACGAATGTCGCGGGTAAGCGCCGCCGCGATTTCGATCGCCACAAAATCGTCCGGATCGTCGAGCCGATGCCGGCCGCTCTCGTCCTTCGCATTCAGCCAGTTGGGACCGATGACGACCAGAAGGACATTGCACCCAGCCACTTGGCTGTTTAGATGCGCCACAAAGTCGGCTCCAACCGGAATGTTGTCGACATCTATGAAGAGATTGTCGTGCCCGAATGTCTGCGCGAGCCGGTCATGCAGCCGACCGGCCATGCCGATTGAATCATCTCGGCGGTAGTTGATAAAAATCTTGCCGGCCATGGCTGCTGCCGGACCTCCCCGAAAGACCCAAAATCTTACCGCAGGACCCGTCAGATCACTATGAACTTGTTCACTGGCCAGTTCGAGGCCCTGGCCCTTAGTGGACATCGGTAATGCCTAGCCCACCGGGCAACAAGCCAGGATACGGGATCGCATCTTCCGAGGTAGCAAATGTCTCAGTTTGCAGTCCCAACCTGCGAACACGCCAACCACGTCTGTTCGGCATAAACCCGTTTAGCGAATGTGCGACGTCAGTGTTGCCCGCGCGAGGTTTCGCGATCAACGCCAGAGCTGTTGCGGTGCGCCGAGGCAGCGATGTGCCGGATCGAGCGTGAAGGGCCTCTGGACTCCCTTCGCCGCGAAGCCGACATTGAGCGTCGTCTAAAGTTGCGGACACTGCACGAGTTGTGCAGCCGTCAGTTCAGCGGTCCGTTATCCGGCCATTATTTGATGACGGCTGCGTGGCCAAGCTGAGGGAGGGAACGATGCTACTACGCATCATTCGCGGCAAACTAAAACCGGGAACATGGGACGCATTTGAGCAGGCTTACAAAACCGCGATCTCGAATTCCGGCGCGGTCGAAGGTCTTTGCGGACGCTGGCTGGTACAGGACCTCGATGATCCCGACTCTGGCTCGACGATTAGCCTGTGGACGACCAAAGAGGCGCTGCGAGCCTACGAAGACAGCGACGTGTTGAAAAACACGATCACGGCCAAGCTGGCACCGTTCTTTTCCGGACAATATGAAACGAGAAGGTGCCAGGTCCGTTTTGCGGAGGGCGGCCCCGCGCCGGACGAATGGCTGGGCGCAGGTTTGGGTGACGATTAGTCTTCACTAGGAATGCTGAAAAGAGACAGACTCGTAATTCAATCAGCGGCCGCTTTGTCCCGACCGCTGGTGCGATGTCGTGTTATGGCACTGGTCCAACAACCGGTCGGTTTGACGGACGCCTGTGGAACTGCCGGAGGATGTCCGTCGTGAGATTGAAGAGAGCCGCGACCGGACACGATTCTTCAGGCCGTCGCCAGCGCACTGGCCTCGACCGCAGGCTTGGGCCGATTATCTCGATGATTTGAGAGACGCCGGGAAAGTCATTCAGTTGCGACGCGAGCCTTCAGTTGGCAGCCTCCGCCCATGAGCAAGGTAATACCTAAAGAGCGTATGGCTCTTCTAAAAGAAGCCAGCGAGATGTTCAGCGAAACAGGTTGCGTGCCTGGCATCGATGGAGAAGAGGTGCCAGCTGAAACGATAGTGCCGAATGCGAAGGAATACATCTCGGAGGCAATCGACGACCAGAAGCAATTTATGATCCGAAGATATGGGATACATCGTAAGCGATGTTTTCAGGCCACGTCCCTGAGCGGCGATGCAGTTGGATAGGCCCAAGGCAGCAGGTCGTCGATCTGGCTATTGGGATGACCGGTGACAATTCTGGTGATGACGTCTGTGAGGTAAGTCTGCGGTTCGACGTTGCAGAGTTTACAGGTCTCGATTAGCGAAGCGATGACGGCCCAGTGCTCACCGCCACCATCGGAACCGGCGAAGAGCGCGTTCTTTCGGTTGAGCGCGATCGGTCGGATCGAGCGTTCGACAACATTAGAGTCGATCTCGATGCGACCGTCTTCGATGAAGCGGGACAGACCTTCCCAACGTGTCAGTGCATAGCGGATCGCTTCGGCGAGCTTGGTCTTCTGGCTGATCAGCCCGAGCTTGGCCTTGAGCCAGGGTTCGAGGGCCTCGAGAATGAGCCGGCTCTTCTGCTGCCGGAGCGCCCGCCGCTCATCGGGACTGCGGCCTCGACACTCGGTCTCGACGGCGTAGAGTTCAGCGATGCGTTTGAGCGCCTCGCTGGCGATCGGTGCGGCGCCGCCGACAGCAAGTTCGTAGAAGTTACGGCGGACATGCGCCTAACAGAAGGCGAGCTGCACTGCGCCACCCTTGGCGAGCGCGCGATAGCCAGCGTAGCCGTCCACCTGCAGGATGCCGGTGAAGCCGGCCAGATGGATGATCGGTCGCTCCGCCTTGCGGTCGGGCGCATAGACGTAAGCCACGCCCGGCGGATCGGTGCCACCCCAGGGACGATCGTCGCGGGCGTAGGCCCAGAGTTGACCGACCTTGGTGCGTCCGCGTCCGGGATCGAGCACCGGCGCGGTGGTCTCGTCGGCGAACAATTTGGTCGATGTCTTCAATCTCGTGAGCAGCCGCTCATGCACCGGCTTCAGCAACCAGGCGGCGCGGCCGACCCAGTCCCGCCAGGGTCGAGCGATCCAACGCGATGCCCTGCCGGGCATAGATCTGGGCCTGGCGGTAAAGCGGCAGGTGATCGGCGTATTTGGAGACCAAAACCTGCGACACGGCCGCCTCGGTCGGCAGTCCGCCCTCGATCAAGCGCGCCGGCGCTGGCGCCTGCACCACCACTTCCTCGCAAGCCCGACAGGCATACTTGGGACGGCGCACCACCAGCACGCGCAACTGCGCCGGGATGATATCGAGTTTCTCGCTGCGGTCTTCGCCGATCCGATGCAGCGCGTTGCGGCAGCACGGACAGGTATGATCCTTGACATCAACCACCATCTCGATACGCGGCAGATGCGCTGGCAACGATCCTCGGTTCATGCGGCGCCTGGCGGTGCGACGCGCCCGCTCGGCCGGAGGAGCGGCTGCTTCACTCTCCGCCTCGCTGCTTGCTGCGATCTGCTCGACGTCTTCGAGCCCAAGCAGCATCTGATCTTCCGGCAGCGTCTCGGCGCGCCGGCCGAACCGATAGCGGCGCAGCTCCTTGATGATCTGTTCCAGCCGCTCGGCACGTGCGCGCTCCGCCAACAGCATTGCCTTCAGCGTGCCGAGATCGTCAGGAAGCGCGTCTGCCAAGTCCATGAATCAATTAAATCATGGGTCTCATTGCGTCGCGAGCGTTCGGATCGAACTGATTCACTGTGTCGCAGCTCAACTCGGCTGCGACGGTACCGTGGTTTGTCGCGCGGCATGGACTCGCCGCCAATCGAGCCCCTCCAACAGCGCCGAGAGCTGCGCCGCAGTCAGATGCATGATCCCATCCTGCACGTTGGGCCAGCGGAATGCGCCATCCTCGAGCCGCTTGGCGAACAGACAGACGCCGGTGCCGTCCCAGAACACCAGCTTTATCCGGTCCGCCCTTTTGGCGCGGAACACGTAGACGGTGCCGCAGAACGGATCGGCCGCCATCTGTTCGCGCACCAACGCGGCCAGGCCCTCGGCGCCTTTGCGGAAGTCGACCGGCTTGGTCGCCATCATCACCCGAACTGCACCGGTCGGACCAATCACGCGCCGGCCTTCAGCGCGCGCAGCACCGCCGCGACCGTCTTCGCATCGGCGCCGCGACCAACCCGAACCGTCACGCCGTCGATCTCGACCTCGATGATCCCGGAGATTCGATCCACTTGGCGCCTCCGATTGCGCTTCCGCTCGGGGGCGGCGCGCTCAGGCAACGGCGCTCCGATGACCGCCGGCACGAGCAGCGGTTCGGTGGTAGGGTTCGCGGCCGTATGCTCCCGGGCTTGCCGGCGCCAGCCGAACAACTGCTGCGGAGATAGCCCATGACGCCGCGCCACGGCACAGACTGACTCGCCGCTCGTCACGCTCTCGGCAACGATCTGCGCCTTGTCCTCTAAGCTCCAAGTTCGCCGCCGCCCAGTGCCGGTAAACACTTCGATCCGGCGGAACGGCTCCGTGATAGCACTATGCTCAGTGTCCATTCTAAGCCTAACGGTTAGAACCAAACCGCAGACTCACAGAACCGAGTTAAATGCGAAAGGTGGGGTCGCAACAGCGCTTACGATACATCAGGGTTTGCGCTGGTCCTTTCGTGGCTGGCACAAAAATGGAATCAAAGATGCCGCAAGCTCGCACCTCTCAGCAGTAAGAACCCTGGGCAACATCTGACCAAAGAACAACAAAAGGCGTGTCTCGAGATGGCCGCCGCTGAGTTGATCCGAGAAATTACGCAAGGACGATCATTGAACTAAGCTTAGTACAAAAATCAATGTGCGACCAAGCGCGCGGGAAATTCGGGGTATTCAGCAAACGTCTGAGAGACTAATCGAGTTTTTGAGTTTTTGTGGGGCACCGACTTCTCCACTTCTCCCCACGCTCGCGGGTGAAGTCCTCCCCGAGCAGGTCCTTCCAGATCCAGGCATCTTCGAATCTTCCAGTCTCTGGATGGTACGAGCACGTCTCGCCAGGCTTGGTGGGAATACGCTCGGACATGGCCGCACGCAATCTGCGGCGGAAGGGCTCAAACCTCTTCGCTTCAATGCCAATTAGAGCGTTGGACGTTTCGATTAGTACATCAAGGCATGGATGTCGTCCCATCAGCACGCGGTCGAGAGTTTTTACGAGCGATTGCCGATTAGGTAGGTCTTACAAGCAGCGTCTTGCTGCCGCGCATCGCGTCGTTCTGTCATGCAACTCTATTGCACCGGGAATCGTGTCGAACGGTTCACGGAACATCTTCCACGAATCCGCCGTGATAGGGCCATTTCTGCAATTCAATGCACCACTGGGGAGGGTCACGAGGCAGGAAAAACGCGTTGCGTTGCGCGGCGCTCAGGCAGCGCGGGATATTTGTCTTCGCGTGCGACACAAGGGCTTGGGTATCGGCAAAGACTTCCCACAACCGCACCATACCGTCACTCGAGGTGGTGAGGATGCGCTTACCATCGGGACTGAATGCCGCGCTCACTAAAGCGTCCGCATGGCCTTTAAGAGGTTCGCCGATTGGCTTTCCAGTGTTGGCGTCCCACAATCTCGCCGTCTCGTCCATAGACGCGGTGACAATTCGCTTGCCGTCGGGGCTGAACGCCGCGCTCCATATAACTTTCTCATGCCCCTTAAGCGGCTCGCCGATTGGCTTACCGGTCGCAGCGTCCCACAGCCGTGCCGCGTCGTCACCCATGCCGTCACTCGACCAGGTGAGGATGCGCTTGCCATCGGGGCTGAATGCCACACTCGATATATCACTGTTATGGCCTTTGAACGGCTCGCCGATTGGTTTGCCAGTCTCGGCGTCCCACAGCCGCGCGGTCTTGTCTTCAGACGCTGTGACGATGCGCTTGCCGTCAGGACTGAACGCCAGGATCTGTATAAGATCGTCATGGCCCTTGAACGGCTCGCCGATTGGCTTGCCGGTCTTAGCGTCCCATAGTTGCGCCGACTTGTCCTCAGACGCTGTGACGATGTGCTTGCCGTCAGTGCTGAACGCCGCTCTAATTAAACTATCCTCATGGCCCTTGAGTTCGGCAATTGGCTTGCCGGTGTCGGCGTCCCATAACCGTGCCGTCTTGTCTAAAGAGGCGGTGACAATGCGCTTACCGTCAGGACTGAACTCCGCGCTCAATACAGTATCCGCATGACCTTGCAGCGGATCTCCGATAGCCTTGCCGGTCGCGGTGTCCCACAGCCGTGCCGTCTTATCATCAGACGCGGTGACGATGCGCTTGCCGTCGGGGCTGAACGCCGCGCGCTTTACAAAATCTTCGTGGCCCTTGAGCGGTTCGCCGATTTGCTTGCCGGTCTCGCCGTCCCACAGTCGCGCTGTCTTGTCATCTGACGCGGTAGCGATGCGCTTGCCGTCGGGGCTAAACGTCGCGACGGTCCCAGCGTACGACACAACCTTGTCATGGCCCTCGAGCGGCTCGCTGACCTTGCCGGTGTCGGCATTCCATGAGCGTGCCGTCTTGTCGTCAGACGTGGTGAGGATGCGCTTGCCATCGGGGCTGAACGCCGCACCTGATACACGGCCCGCATGGCCCTTGAGTTGGCCGATTGGCTTGCCGGTGTCGGCGTCCCATAACCGTGCCGTCTTGTCGTTAGATGCGGTGACAATGCGTTTACCGTCAGGACTGAACTCCGCGCTCAATACAGTGTCCGCATGACCCTTGAGCGGCTCGCCGATTGGCTTTCCGGTTTCACCGTTCCACAACCGCGCCCCCGCGGCGGCCGCCCATGCGGTGACAATTCGCTTGCCGTCGGGGCTGAACGCCGCACTGTATACAACATTCAGATGACTAAGCGGCTCGCCGATTGGCTTGCCAGTCTCGGCATCCCACAGGCGCGCCGTCTGAGCGCCCGGAGACACGGTGACGACGCGTTTTGCAGTCGGGGCTGAACGCCGCATTCTTTACAGAACCATGGTTGAGCGGCTCGCCGATTGGCTTGCCAGTTTCGCCGTCCCACAATCGCGCCGTGCGGCCGTCATACGCGGTGACGATGCGTTTACCGTCAGGGCTGAAAGGCGCGACGGTCGCGCCGTACGACACAACATCCTCAACGGTCTCCCCAGTCGACAACTTACGGCCTTTGAGCGGCTCGCCGATTGGTTTGCCGGTGTAGGCGTCCCACAGGCGCGCCGCATTGTCGTAAGACGCGGTGATGATGCGCTTGCCGTCGGGGCTGAACGCCGCATTGCTTAAAGGAAATTCATGCCCCTTGAGTGGCTCGCCGATTGGTTTGCCAGTCTCGGCGTCCCACAGCCGCGCCGTCTCGTCGTGAGACGCTGTGACAATGCGCTTGCCGTCAGGACTGAACGCCGCACTAGAGACAAGACCTTGGTGGCCCTTGAGTGGCTCGCCGATTGGTTTGCCAGTCTCGGCGTCCCACAGCCGCGCGGTCTTGTCTTCAGACGCTGTGACGATGCGCTTGCCGTCGGGGCTGAACGCGGCCTTCGATACAGCACCTTCATGACCCCCGAGAACAAGTCGCTCCCGGAGATCGCGCCAAGCACCATCGAGCTGCAACTCCGATTCAGGAACATAAGGCCTATTGGTACCGGCCGCGTGATCGGGCAGCGCCTCGAGTGCGAGCAGGACCGCGGTTCCGGCGTCGCCCGCGGCGCGCTGCTGACGCGCAAGATCAGCCAGGAACCGCGACTGCGTTGTCTGCGCCTTCATAAGTTCTCTATCAGCACGCAAGGACAGCATGTACGCGTAGGCCGAGAAGCCCGCGACCGAGATGAAAGCCATAGTGACGACTGCGTATCTCGTGCGGCGGTTCCTGGACTCAAGGTCGCTACTGGACTTGATGAATTGTCGCTCGTCGGGGGAGAGGTCGTGGGGGCGTGTGACCAACCAGTCGCGAGCGCGATGCAACTTATTGCCGGAAAGCAGTAGCTGCTGGGCGGAGAAGTCAGGGATCAACCAGTCGCGAGCGCGAAGAAGCTTGTTTCCGGAGAGCAGTGCGCCCGACTTGGGGCTCTCCGATGCGGCGCGCCACTCGGCGACCTCTTGCTCGAGTTGCGCTTTAGCAACAAGAAATTCCCGCTCTGCCAGCAACGCCTCATGCAATTCTCGCCATTCGCGCAGCAGCGCTTCGTGAGCCACCTCAACCACTTCGAGGTCCTGTCCCGCGATCCTCCGACGATCCTTGATCAGCAGACGTTGCTCCGCGAAGCGATCGATAAGCGGCCATGCTTCGGTTGGAATCTCGGCGCGGGTGGCCACGCGACGCACAAATTGACCGGCTGCATTGACCCGGGCCAGATGGGGAATAAAGGCGGTACGCGCCAGCGCAAACTGAGCCTTGCCATCTTTCGGCAAATGGCCCTTGGCAACGCCCTCTGCAAAGGCTTCTCTGACGGTTGAATTGATCACTCCTTTGAGGCGGCCAAGCTTCTCGTAACCAGCAAGGGAGAGTTCGTTGTCGACTGCGTAACGCTCGTAAAGATGCGCCAACGTGAACGCGAGCAGCGGTAAGGCGTCCTGGCCAGTCACGTCCTCAAGCAGCGCGTCGGTGAGTTGGGGGTCAACCTTAAGCGGGTTCGGCTGAACCAGCCGCGCGGGTCCCTCAATCACGGCGCGGTAGGAGCCCTCCAACATCATATCGAGCGTAAATGTGTCCTTCGACAGTTGGGCCACATTTGGGTCGGTCTGCAGTTGAGGAAAGGCATCCGTGCGCATGGCCACAAGCGCTAGCACACCCGGACCGGCTTTCAGGGCGTGAGTGAGCATCGCAATGAAGCGCTTCGCTTCGTCTTTGCCTTCTTCGTTGAACAGTTCCTCGCCTTGATCCACCGCGAGAACAACGGTCGGCGGCGGCACCATTTCGGTCGAAACAACGGGCACGTGCGCGATGGAGCGCAGCGCGTCAAAAAGCTCGGCGAGCCCATGTTCTTTTGTCTCAATAAACTCTTGGATGGTGCCGCGACTGCGCGGAAGATCGCGTTTGCGAATCTGATCGGCGAAAGCAGGGGAGCTCATGACACTCTGCAATGCTTGTGCGAGCCCAAATTGACCCGACAACACCGCACGTTCGGGCCGGATGATCGGTAGCGGCAACCAAGTTCGGTCATCGCGCTTAAGGCGCGGCCAAAGCCCGGCACGCAGGAAGGACGACTTGCCAGAACCAGAAGCTCCCAGGATGACCAGCATGCGATCGACGCCAGTGCGAACGAGACCACGGATCTTGTCGAGGCCGCGCACGATCTGCGCATCGCGTCCAAAAAAAATGGCTGCGTCCTTCTCCTCAAGAAATGCAAACCCAGGATAGGGACGACGTCCCGGTTCAAACGGGAAGCTGGACGGGTCAAGGCCGACACGCGTCAGACCTTCCTTGAGACGGGTCCAGGCGTCGGGATCGCGATCAAGATCGACCCATTGCTCGTCGCTCAGGTCGATCGGCACTTGGCCCTTGTCGATCCCGATCAGCGCAATGATGATCTGCTTGCCCATCAACCGGGCGGCATCGACCTCGGCCTTACACCAGCCCGATGCGAGCCATTCCGTCGATACGAGGGCAAGCACGACTTCGCACCGATGCGCCGCCTGCTGCAGTGCTTCCTTCCAACGCTGACCGGCCACGATGCCACGTTTGGGGTCCAGGTCGAGAAAGACATCATCCCAGCCGTTTTCAGCAAGCCATTGCTTGGTAGCAATGGCCCGATCGTTATCGCGGCTCGAATGGCTGATGAAAATGGTACCCATGATGCAACGGTAATGAAAGACCACAACGACGACGGGAACCGCGGTTGACCGCCCGGTTGGACAGAAGGCTGGCGTCCCTCGAGTGGCAAGCGGGAAATTGAAATCTAGACTAACACAGCAGACATGCCGTGGACGCGCAATTCGGGGAAAAAGTAGATCCGGCGAAACGCGATGTAGAGGATATAGATCTCGCGTGCGGTCAAGCCCTTTCGTCAAATTGATCCTTCCACCCAGGTCACCACGGTCTCAATCGAAATCCATTCCAGTAGGCGAAGCCGACGGGGAGAAATTGTCATCTAGCAATTTCTTGATTGACTGACTTGTCGGGAGGGCTACAGCCGTCAGCGCAATCGGCTCACGCCGTCGGGCGGCACTCAGAGAACAGCCGCCGCGAGGATCTTGAACCGTACCAATATTACTTGGATCTAATTCATGATTAGCTGTTTGCGAGTAAGAACCTCAAACATGTCATGGCGGTATCGTGTAGCGGTGCTAAATAGCAAATGGATAGTACATATGAGCGGTGAAAAGCCGCCTCGGTTAGCCCGCCTCTTATCGGATAAGAAAATGCCCCGACCCGAGGAGGCGGGCCAGGGCTAAGACGAAGGCCTCAGGAAAGACCAAGGGCTTGATCTGCCCCTGCACAGTCACCACCCCCCGAAGGTGCCTGACGCCCTGAACCTCACCTGGTGTCCGCCAAATTCAAAGTCGTTTCGGCACATTCCACCAGCAATATTTCCGATGCTCGCCCATCCCCCGACAAGTAACGGGCCAAAAAAAGGCCTCGGCTCAAAACCGACCGAGGCCTAAGTTTCGGGGGCCGAGCCAGTATCGGGGGTAGAGCGGCTGGTCCCCGCTCCCTGTTTATAGCAAGCGCCAATATTTCTGACTGTTCGGCAGCCGACACTTAGCGACCCGTATGTGGCCGAAGTTGACGACGAGGTGAGTTCAGATTGGACGTCCGCTTTACCCCCGAAAGATGGTGTAATCGGCCGGCGGCTTGTGGATAGCTGAAGATTTGGGGTGCTGCGCTTCAGGCTGATGGTGAAACGAGGTCCGTGGTTACGGCCTCAAACATCAGAAGGAGAAGCGCAGCATGGACCATTTTGCGGGACTGGACGTTTCGGTCAAGGAGACCAGCGTCTGCATTGTGGATGACACGGGCAGGATCGTTCGTGAAGTAAGGGTGGCAAGCGAACCCGAAGCGCTGCTGGCGGTGTTGAAGAGCCCCGCCTACCGCTTCAGGCGCATTGGATTGGAAGCTGGACCGCTGTCGCAATGGCTGTTCAGTGCGCTGGCCGAAGCGGGCTTGCCGGTGAGCGCGTTCGGCTTTGGCAATCACGTCGCGACGCAGTTCGCAGCCTCGGATCGGCCGACCGAGGGCTAGAATTCCTGATGAAGGTTGGTCGTGAGGATCTGGCGGCCGAAGGATCGTTCTGGATCACGGTCGCCTTGCAATTTCCCCGGAGCTGCGCGCAAAGGCCGAGCGAAACCTGCGGATGCCGCCGGTCGCAGCGGCGAACAAGCACCGGACCCCGGCGCGGTTGCGTCCGCCGAGCAAAGAGGTGCCCGCCCAGACGGTTGGCCACAGTCCGAGCGGGCTCTCAGGTGATGCCGGGGGAAGGGAGGGGCTGCATCACCGATGTTGTGACCTTAGCGGGCGAGGCTGGGCACCACAGTGATGGCCATCACAGAAAGGCGTTTCCAGTGCAGCGGCGATTGGCTTGCGCCGCCGTCCTCCACCGCTTCGCAGCTTATTGGGTGTCCAACCGCTATCGTCTGCGATCACTTCGGTTCTGAACGACGGCATCTCAGGCCTCCTTCGGCCGATTTGAGACGCTCAAGGGCCAAACTTGGTCGGCCCACTGTGTTGCTGTCGCCTCATTGATGAGCCCAGCTGAGGCGAAGTGCACCCAGCGGGACTGACCTTCGTCCCGTTGTCTCGACCAGTCATTTTGGATGACGTTCGCCACTGCGGCGACGTTGTCGCCGGCCTCGAAACTGCCGATAGCTAAATCAGCATAACCATGTGCGTCAGGCCAGGCGGCTCTGGCCACGACCACATAGCGTGCAAAGAATGGCACCCAAATAACCTGGTAAATGACTGGCCAATTGTACATGTCCGAGGACGAGGCCCAGTCGATCTCGAAAAGTTCGAGCATGACGTTTTGCTGCGATCTCTCGTTTGCCCAAGACCAGAAGAGATCGTGTGCAACGTCATCAAGAAGAATGTCAGCGACCGCCGCGTCCGCAGAAGTGTAGAGGGCCAATGGTGGTTCCCCAAAACCAAGCTCGCGGCAGGCCTCATCGACGGCAGCAGGTACAGGTTCCGTCTGTTGGCCGAGCCAATACGCCAGGACTGTGTGTTCGGCATGGGAATACTCGTTGCCTCGTGCATGCAGAGACGAAAGCCTTTGTGCACACATTGAAAAACCCTCCATCGGTTGTGCCGAGGAGGGCTGACAGTTCGCGCGAACCGTTTCGTTGCCGAATTGGCCGCATCCCCTTGCGGGAGACCACCTTGCCCGGGTTGGCAGGTTGGCGAGGGCGTCAGCCCTACTCTTGATGCAGGGTCGACAGTACAGAAGGACCGCTCACGTGTCGAGAAAATTTGGCCTGGTCGGTTGATCGGCTTGGCCGCAGGCTACCTGAAATTTCGCGCCCACCATCACCCGGCCGCATGTCCGCTATTCGGTCGCGATGGGATGAATAGCGGACGTGGCCCGGATGGGGCAAAATCGACGCGAAGGACGCTAAGCGGACATGCGTAGTCCCGAGCTCACGAGTGCCGTCACGGGGTACGACGGAGGTTCCGCAATAGATAGCCCCGCCGAAGCGGGGCTACCTCCAATCTTTAATCAGTGAAGCTCATTGGCACGCTGAAACTGCTGCTGGGCTATTGGACACAGCGTCCGATAGTCCTCACGTCACAACCCCATCGGTGCGCCGTACATCGAGTACGAGCCCCGGTCGCAAACCATAACGTCGAACCCGCTGGGAGATCCGTCAAACGTACGCCCAGGAGCTGGACGGCAGTTAGGCGGAACGCGCAGGCAGCCGGCCGAAGTGCAAGCTATCTGGGCTTGCGCGGCAGGAGCACGAGTTTTTTTTCGGGGAGCAGCTTCGGCGGGCAGCGTGACGATTGCCACCACAGCGGCGACTGCAAGGATAGTTTTCATAGTTGAGACCTCTCTGGGTTTTTTTGTCAGATAGGAATGCGTCAGCTCAACACAACGACCGTGGACTATCTTTTGACCCAAAGGGACATGATATTTACTTCGCGAAATGTGGCGCGCGGAACGAAACCTACTCAAATCCGTTAGTCGCATATGATGAAGATGGCCGTAAATAACCCTATGCGCAGATTCGCACTTGCGTTTGCAGCTTGCCTGCTTGCGACGACCGTTGCGTTAGCGCAAGGCCGCCAGCAAGCGCCGCAGTATCCGTATCCATCAGAGCCGCAGTACCAATATCCGCCGATGGACGCACGCGGTGAGAAGCAGACAAAGTGTCCGAAGGGCCTCAAGCCGTACCAGGGCGTATGTCGCAAATGGCGCCGCGTGGACTAGAGTTCCGTTAGCGGCAAGCGCCGCATCGGCGCAGACGGGGCTCACATCGGCACGGTCGATCGCGAAGGCAGCCAGATTCAAATTACACAAAAAGGACAGCGGTGAAGGTGCGCACAAGGGAATCAGGATGATCAAGGCGAGCGTTAACAGAAAAGCCAGCAAGACAACTGAGGAGCTTCTCGCGGCACTCAACAAAGCGCTGCTGGCTCATCCAGAGTGCGTTGGAATGACGGTGCGAAAACTAACGAGACTGGACAATAGCCAAGGTGTAGCAAACTGGGACGCTGAATTTGACGTCGAGAATGGCACTACAATCTCCGCTAAATGCAAGCGCGCCTTCATTAGCGCCAAGCAAGGCATTCAGAAGCGCTTCGACTTGGCTGGCAGGATCTGAGGCTTTCGGGTAAAGCGGACACCGGAACTCCAGGCCGCCATGTCTGCTAATGGCAGGTTTCGGACACCGGGGAACGTCAGCTTTCTGGTCGCGATCGGGGGGAGAGCAGACATGGCCTGGGCAGGCCAAAATCGATGCGATTGACCCAAAGCAGACATGAGCCTGCATCTCATGTTGCAGTAGCGAAGCCGGTTTCTGCCCCTATCAAAGTGTTCATTTGACCCGATACGATGCCGTCTCAAGAGCCAGGGGCGAGCATGCGGCGGCGTGAATTTCTCGGTGTTCTGGGTGGAGCGGCTACGGCGTGGCCGCTCGCGGCGCGCGCGCAGCAGCCGGCGATGCCGGTGATCGGGTTCCTTGACCTGAGATCGCCCGATGCGTTGACGGAGCGTCTGCGTGGATTTCGTCAAGGCTTGAAGGAGACCGGCTACGTCGAGGGCGACAATGCGACGATCCTGTACCGTTGGGCCGAGAATCGACTTGATCGCATTCCGGAGTTTGCAGCCGAATTGGCTCGCCGACCGGTCGCTGTGATCGTCGCGAGCGGAGGCCCTCATGTGGCATTGAGAGTCAAAACCGAGGTCTCGACAATCCCTATCGTTTTCCTTTCCGGTCAAGACCCCGTCATGCTCGGCTTGGTCGCGAGCCTCGCCCGTCCCGGTGGGAATCTCACGGGTATCAATTTCTTCAGTGGCGAGCTGGTTGCAAAGCGGCTGGAGCTCATGCGTGTGTTCGTGCCCGCAGCCACTCGCGTGGCGGTGCTCGTCAATCCGACTGGTGCAAATACCGAGGCCACGTTGCGAGATGTGGAACCGGCGGCCCGGACCATGGGACAGCAAATCCAGGTGCTCAACGCCAGCACAAGCCATGAGATCGACGCGGCCTTTGCAACCTTTGTGCGCGAACGGCCCGACGCGCTTTTCGTGGGCGGCGATGCCTTCTTGGACAGCCGACGCGTCCAGTTGGTCCAACTGGCAAACCATCACCGCGTGCCAGCGACGTATTCGGGGCGTGAGTATGCCGAAGTCGGCGGATTGATGAGCTACGGAAGCGATATTACGGATGCCTATCGTCAGGTCGGCGTCTATACGGGCCGCATTCTCAAAGGGGCCAAACCGGCAGACCTGCCGGTCGTGCAGGCGTCCAAGTTCGATTTCGTCATCAACGCCCAGACCGCAAGGATGCTCGGCATTACCGTGCCGCCGTCGCTGCTTGCCATCGCCGACGAGGTGATCGAATGAAGCGGCGCGATTTCATCGCAGCTCTCGGCGGCGCGGCGGTGATTCCGTTTTCGGCGCGTGCACAGCCGTCCGATCGTGTGCGGCGGATCGGCGTGCTGATGGCGCTTACCGAGAGCGACGGGGAAGGACAGGCCCGCATCGCGGCGTTCCGGGAGGCACTCCAGAAACTTGGATGGGCGGAGGGCCGCAACATGCGTATCGACACGCGCTGGGCGACACCCGGCGACGTGGAGTCGAGACAGCGTTTCGTGAAGGAACTCATCGCGCTGCGGCCTGACCTGATTCTTTCGCATGGCACGCCCGCCACGGCGGCGCTGCTGCAACAAACGCGCACCATCCCCATCGTTTTCGCAGGTGTTTCCGATGCAGTCGGCAGCGGCTTCGTCGCGAGCTTCCCGCGGCCGGGCGGAAACGTTACCGGCTTCAATAATATGGAGCCGACGATGGCCAGCAAGTGGCTGGAGTTGCTCAAGGAGATTGCCCCGCGCGTCAACCGGGTCGCACTCCTGTACAACCCGGCAACAGCGCCATATGCCGAATATTGGCTGAGCCCCTTCAAAGCCGCCGCTGCGTTCTTCACCTTGGAGCCGATTGTCGCGCCTGTTCGCGACACGTCCGAACTCGAAACTTTCGTTGCCGCACAAGCAAGGGAGCCGAATGGCGGCCTCATCGTGATGCCGGATACCTTCACGTCCGGCCATCGTGCGGAGATTGCAGCACTGGCGGCGCGCTACCGCCTCCCGGCCATCTATGCTTTCCGTTTCTTCGCTGAAGTCGGCGGCCTGCTGTCGTACGGAAATGACCTGACCAATGATTTCCGACGCGCCGCAACCTATGCCGATCGTATACTCAAGGGCGAAAAGCCGAGCGAGCTTCCCGTCCAGCTTCCGACCAAGTTCGAACTGGTGATCAACCTCAAGGCCGCGAAGGCGCTCGGCCTTACCGTGCCGCCTGCGTTGCTGGCGACCGCCGACGAGGTGATCGAATAGCGAAGCCATTTGCTGCGGTGCATATGGCAGCTTTTGGCACTTAGCGGACTTCGCAGCTGGTCGGCTGATGTCCGCTTTCGGGGGAAGAGCGGACATGCCCGAAAGGTGTTGCCAGGTCCGCTTCTAACGGTGATCTCAACCGGTCGACGCAACACCTATCTCGAACAGATAAGATAGCGATTACGTGTTGAGGAGCGAAAAATGTCGTCAAGGGCTAACTGCGACCGAAAAACCGGAGCTTTGGACATCCTGGCAGCCGGTCCGCAGACGAGTGAAGCGGCTAGTCAGTATAGCATTTGATCACTCGTTAGATCGAACGTCAGGCTTGCTTTCCGTATGGCGGCGGAACCATTATTTCTTGCCGCCCGCGACGCGCAGCGGCCGCGCTCTGGCGCGAGAAGAATAAAACGCCCAATAAAAGAATTTCACGGCTCGCCGGCAGGGAGGAATGGATGGCTTCGGTCGCGATCAGCGACGTACGTAAAGCCTTCGGTGCGACGGCGGTCATCCATGGCATTGACGTGGCGATACGCGACGGCGAGTTCGTCGTGCTGGTCGGGCCCTCGGGCTGCGGGAAATCAACCCTGTTGCGGATGGTCGCAGGGCTTGAAAACATCACATCGGGCGTCATCCGCATCGGCGACCGCGTCGTTAACGACCTGCCGCCGAAAGAGCGGGACGTTGCGATGGTGTTCCAGAATTACGCCCTCTATCCGCACATGACGGTTGCGGACAATATGGGCTTCTCGCTCAAGCTTCGCCGCGCGGCAAAATCCGAAATCGACGCACGGGTCAAACGCGCCGCCGACATTCTTGGGCTCGACTCCTATCTCGCGCGTTATCCCCGGCAATTGTCCGGTGGACAGCGACAGCGCGTTGCCATGGGGCGCGCCATCGTGCGCGATCCGCAAGTATTTCTGTTCGACGAACCGCTGTCGAACCTCGACGCCAAGTTGCGCGTGCAGATGCGCATCGAGATCAAAGAGCTGCATCAGCGACTGAAGACGACAACGATCTACGTCACGCACGACCAGATCGAGGCCATGACCATGGCCGACAAGATCGTCGTCATGAACGACGGCTTGGTCGAACAGATCGGCGCGCCGCTCGAACTCTACGACAAGCCGCAGAATCTTTTTGTCGCCGGCTTCATTGGCTCGCCAGCCATGAACATGCTCAAGGGCCAGCTGCGCGCCAACGGATCGCCTGGCTTCGACGGCCCGGGCGGGACGCGCCTGCCGCTCGCCACGGCTCCAACCGGCAGCGACGGGCGCAGCGCGATCTATGGCGTGCGGCCCGAGCATTTCGCGATTGCCGACGACGGTACCGAGGCGGTGGTGCAGGTCATCGAGCCGACCGGCTCAGAACTCCAGGTCGTCGCCAAGCTGGGTGGGCAAGACATCATCGCGGTGTTTCGCGAGCGTCATCAATTCAAGCCGGGCGACAAGATCCGGCTCAAACCAGATCCGCGGCTCGTTCATTTGTTCGACGAGGCGTCGGGACAACGATTGTAGAACAGCCAAGGGAGGAACGATCATGACCATGTTTAATCGTCGCACTCTGATGCAAGGCGGTACCGCGGCCGCGGCCGCCGCTGCACTTTCCGGCCCGGCGTTGCTCGATTGGGCCAAGGCCTGGGCACAGGCTGCGCCGTGGAAGCCCGAGAAGGGTGCCAAGATCAACCTGATGCGCTGGCGCCGTTTCGTCGAAGCCGAGGACCAGGCCTTCGTGAAGATGATCAACGCCTTCAAGCAGGCGACCGGCGTCGACGTCGTGGTGACCAACGAGTCATTCGAGGACATCCAGCCGAAGGCCTCCGTGGTGGCCAACACCGGTCAGGGCCTCGACATGGTGTGGGGTCTCTACTCCCTGCCGCATCTGTTCCCATCGAAGTGCATGGACCTGACTGACGTTGCGAACTACCTCGGCAAGAAGTACGGCGGATGGGCGCCTGCGGCCGAGACCTACGGCAAGTCCGGCACCAAGTGGATCGGCATCCCTGTCGCGACCACCGGCGGCCTGATGAACTACCGCATCTCCTCGATGGAGAAGGCTGGCTTCAAGGAATTCCCGAAGGACACCGCCGCGTTCCTTGAACTCTGCAAGGCGCTCAAGAAGAACAACACGCCGTCTGGCTTCGCGCTCGGTCACGCCTCGGGCGACGCCAACACCTGGCTGCACTGGGCGCTGTGGGCACACGGCGGAAACCTAGTCGACAAGAACGACAAGGTCGTCATCAACTCGCCGGAGACGGTTAAGGCGCTCGAATATGTCAAGGCGTTGTACGAAACCTTCATTCCCGGCACGGCATCGTGGAACGACTCGTCCAACAACAAGATCTTCGTGCAGGGTGACCTGCACCTGACCTCGAACGGCATCTCGATCTACGTGACCGCGCAAAAAGAGAACAAAGCGGTCGCCGACGACATGAACCACGCCTACATGCCGATCGGGCCGGTCGGCCGACCGACCGAGCTGCATCTTGCCTTCCCGATCCTCACCTTCTCCTTCACCAAGTCGCCGCAGGCTTGCAAGGCGTTGACCGCGTTCATGCTGGAGGCGGAGAACTACAACCCGTGGGTTTCGGCGGCGCAGGGCTACCTGTCGCACTTCCTCAACGCCTACGACGCCAACCCAGTCTGGACTGCCGATCCGAAGCGTACGCCCTATCGCGACGTGTCGAAGCGCACGCTCACACCCGGCGGGCTGGGCTCGCTCGGCGAGAAGGCGGCGGCGGCGATCGCCGACTTCCTCGTGGTGGATATGTTCGCGAACTATGCAACCGGACGCGAGGACGCCAAAGGCGCCATCGCGATGACCGAGCGTCAAGCGCGGCGCATCTATCGCTAAAACCGAAATGCAGCCGGCGGCCGGCTAGAAAAACGGCCGCCGAAGACCTCTTTTTTCTTACGTGCGTTAGAGCGAAACGACCGCATGGCCGATGCCTCGATCCCAGCAAGCCGCGCAGCCTCGGCGGCTGAAATCTCCGCCTGGAGCCAACTCAAGTCGAACCGTCACTGGCTCGGCTATTGGTTCATGCTGCCCGCGATGGCGATCTTGGTGCTGTTCCTCGCCTATCCGCTTGGGCTCGGTATTTGGCTGTCGTTCACCGATGCCAAGATCGGCCGCGACGGTGAGTTCATCGGCCTTGAGAACTATCAATGGCTCGCAAGCGACTCGATATTCTGGACTTCGGTCTTCAACACGCTGCTCTACACAATCGTTGCCAGCGTCATCAAATTCGGCGCCGGGCTATACCTCGCGCTGCTGCTCAACAAGCACCTGCCATTCAAGGCGATGATTCGCGCCGCGATCCTGATACCATTCATCGTGCCAACCGTGCTCTCGGCGATCGCGTTCTGGTGGATCTACGACACCCAGTACTCGATCATCTCGTGGTCGCTGCGCAGGCTCGGCCTGATCGCGACCAACATCGACTTCCTCGGTGACCCGTGGAATGCGCGTTGGTCAACAATTTTCGCCAACATCTGGCGCGGCGTACCGTTCGTGGCGATTACGCTGTTGGCCGGATTGCAGACCGTGTCGCCGTCGCTTTATGAGGCAGCGACGCTGGATGGCGCCTCGCGCTGGCAGATGTTCCGCTACATCACCTACCCGCTGCTCACCCCGATCATCGCGGTGGTCATGACCTTCTCGGTGTTATTCACCTTTACCGACTTCCAGCTCATCTGGGCGATGACTCGCGGCGGCCCGGTCAACGCCACGCATTTGATGGCCACCCTCTCCTATCAGCGCGCCATCATCGCGGGGCAGCTCGGCGAAGGCGCGGCAATCGCTACCGCAATGATCCCGTTTTTGCTCACCGCGATCATGATCTCCTGGTTCGGCTTGCAGCGGCGGAAATGGCAGCAGGGTCACGACAATGACTGACCTGACCGCCCCAAAAAACACGCCGCGCGCCGGCGCCGACCATTCCGAGGGCATGAGCTATCTGGAATCGATCCCGCGCCAACTCGTCATGCTCTACCTGCCGCTATCGATCTTCCTGATCGTTTTGCTGTTCCCGTTCTATTGGATGGCGCTGACGGCGATCAAGCCGAATGCACAGCTGCTTGACATGGAGACGGTCAGCCCGTTCTGGACCTGGTCGCCGACGTTCCAACACATCCACAAGCTGCTGTTCGAACTCGGCCTATCCGCGGTGGCTTTGGAACACGATGTACGTGGCGACGGCGGCGACGGCGCTGTCGATTGTTGCCAGCGTGCTCGCGGCCTACGCTATCGTGCGCCTGCGCTTCAGGGGGGCGCAAATGCTCGGCGTTCTGATCTTCCTCGCCTATCTCGTGCCGCCGTCGATCCTGTTCATCCCACTCTCGACCGTCATCTATAACTATGGGCTGTTCAACTCGCCGCTGGCGTTGATCCTGGTCTATCCGACGATCCTGATCCCGTTTTCGACGTGGCTGCTGATGGGCTACTTCAAGACCATCCCCTACGAGCTCGAGGAATGTGCGCTGATCGACGGCGCCTCACGCTGGCAGATTCTCACCAAAATTGTGCTGCCGCTCGCAGTGCCCGGACTGATCTCCGCGTTCATCTTCTGCTTCACGCTATGCTGGAACGAGTTCATCTACGCGCTGACCTTCCTACAATCCGTGCAAAATAAGACCGTGCCAGTCGCCATCGTCAACGAGTTCGTCGACGGCGACATCTATCGCTGGGGTTCCCTGATGGCTGGTGCGCTAGTCGGCTCAATGCCGCTGGTAATCCTCTATGCTTTCTTCGTCGAGCACTATGTTGCAGCAATGACCGGCGCCGTGAAGGAGTGAAATGTTCCGGCGCACGGGATGATGTCACGGCCGCAAGTGACCCAAGCGGACAGCTGCATCTCTCTAAAACGAGCGTTTCCAAGAAACTTTTCAGCTCGGATTTCGGCGGCGCGTTTGGCGAGCAGTTTAGCGATCAAATGGACCGCACTTCTGATTGCTAAGTGGTGGTGACGGCGAGAGCGCGGAGCTTGCCGGTTGAGGTTGGCATGTCGAAGCCGACCTGGATTTGCCTTTGGCGTCGCTGTTGGCGCGAACGGGCCGCCCCAACCGGCGCAAATTCAGTTTTCGCCACGGCTGTCAGGATTGAGCATCCGGATGGTGCCATCCTGTCTCGACGTGATGAGCAGCTCGCCGTCGCGGGTCTGACTGATGAAGAGATCGGCGCGGGTGATCGGGGACCCCATTTTCCGATCGACGAGCTCCCGGAACGATACGTTCACCCGGTTGCCGCCGGCGTCCCGCTCGTAGAGCTGCACCTCCTCGATCGGCGCCATGGTGCGGGGGATCCCGTCGTCGGCCTTCTTCAGCGCGGCAAGGTCCGCCACGAAGATGCGGCCGCGGTTGATGTCGCCGAAGACATACTTGCCGCGCAGCGCGGCGATCCGGCCGTGATACGCGAACCCGGAGGTTATCGCGATGCCTTCGTCGTGGTCGTACATCGCAACCGGATAGGTGAAGCCGTCCTTGACGCGGCCGTCCAGGATGTCGTCGGACAGCGGGTAGAGCTCGCTCAGCGCGCCGAGTTCGCCCAGCGCGCCGCCGCGCCAGCGGCCGTTTTCCCAATAACCCTCGCGCGCCATCCAGCCATAGTTGCCGCCGTTGCGGATGATATTGATCTCCTCGATGTGATTCATGCCTATGTCGTTGGCGAACATGGTCCCGTCGGTGTCCCATGACAGCCGGTGGGCGTTGCGGAATCCGTGGGCGTAGATCTCGCCCAGCACGGGCGGGCCCAGCGCGGCGAACTTGTTCGCCATTGGAATCGTGTAGTCGCCCAGCCCCTTCCGCCCACCCGTCACCGACGGACTGCGCGGATCGATACGCAGCATGGCCGAGATGACCGAGTCGAGACGCTGTGTCTGCGCGGGATTGCTCGAGTTCGGTCCGCCGCCGTTGCTGAAGCCATGATCGCTGCCGCTGATGTAGAGCAGGCCGTAGTCTTCGCTCCCGGGCTTTGCCGTCGGGTTGAACTCGACCGCGCTGAGAGGATGCGTCAGGTTGGCGACAATGTGGGCCGTGCGCAGCAGCTCACGCCGGGTGCCCGCAAACGCGTCGGCGGCCGGATTCGTCGCGCGCCACTCCGTGACGATGTTGTGGTGGGTCACGTCCTTCAGGCCGTAGCCGGGCGGAATGAAGTCGGGCTTCGCCGGATTGCCCGGGCCGTGCTCCGCATGCACGGTGTAGAACAGGCCGTTTTGCGCGAACTCCGGATGGAAGACGAATCCGATGAACCCGCTCGAGAGCCGGTTATAGACCGCGCGTGGAAACGTCTCCGCCAGATTTGCGTACACGTGGGGCCGATTGCTCGGATCGATCCGGTACAGAAAACCGCGCGAGTCGTTGGCGAAGCGGCGGCCGTCGGGAAGGTCCCGCACGTAGTTGATGCGCGCCCAGCCGGCCGGCTTTACGTCCTGATCGGCCGGGCGTATCCCGCGGGTGTCGGGCAGGCGCGCCAGCTCCACGACCTCGACCGCAATTCCGCGCGTCACAATGCGTTCGGGAATCGGGTTTTTCGTGATCGGATCAGCGGCGGCGTAGACAGTTTGAATGACAAGAAGCGAGATGACGCCGATCCCAATTCGGATTCGCATGAGCGACCTCCGTTGTCTTGATGGAAAAGAAAATTCAAACCGTCTTTCAACTACCGCGACAATATCGGCGGGCCGATAAGGGGTCAATCGCGCGGCGTTTGCTATAAGTTCTCACCTAAGTTGCCAATCGTGCGCCGTTCGTCCTTCTCCTGCCACTGACGGCGCAACGCGACTGAACAATCAACCAAAGAAGCTCAAGCACATCGTGCTCTTGGCGCGGGCAAATACTTGTATAGCGTCGCTTCTGATACACCAACGCGTTTCGCGACATCCTTCACCGTGAGCGCGCCATCGCGATCGTTGCCAGCGTCATCAAATTCGGCGCCGGGACGCACGGGTCAAACGCGCCGCCGACATTCTTGGGCTCGAACTCCGGACCACGCTCCGGAAACATCGCGGCGAGGAGGCCCGCCTCACCAATCGGCCTCCTGCACGCGCACCGCTGCGGCCTTCGGGTTTTTCGTCTTGACCAAGGCGAACGGGCAAACACAAATTCACCGGCGACGGTGATTGGACGCGGTGCGAAAAATTTTCGTCAGCAGTCTCAGAACTATGGGCAAGAACCATGGAAACGGATCCCTTTCACGTTAGGGCCGATCCCAAGGCGTTTCCAAAATCGTTATGGGTTGAGAGAGCGGGACGAACGTTGCCGGCCGCGCAACTCGTGTAGTGCGCGATGGTGTCCGTGATGTGACACGGGCGGTGATAATCCGCCTCGCGAGGCAAAAGCGTGGCCTCAAAGGCGATAAATCAGCCCAAGCCCCGTACCCCCGAAGAGCAGGCCCTGTTGGCCGCCCTGTTGCCGGACTACCGCCAAAAAGTCCTGGATGTGATGGAGATCTTCCCAGGCCTGACGCCCGGCAAGGCCGTCGAGGTGCTGCGAAAGGGTTGGGCAAGCAAGCTCTCCAATTCCTAGCGCGGCGTGAGACTGACCTTCCTGCAATGTGACCTGGCCGAGTTCAAGAATGGCCGGACGAATCACAATCTCTGCCGAGCGAAAAATTTGCCGAGAGGGGTTGCGGCCATTTCGGTTCCCTGGATCGGGGGGTGCCAGGGGGCGGGTTCGTACGCTGCGTGCTGCGACCCGATGGTCGAGCAGTCGCATCGCGTTCTGTCGTGGTGAATTGGCTGCCCCCTATGCGGTGAGGCGCGAGACCGTCCCGACACCAACGCCGTACGTGCGTGCGATGGCGCGGATGCTCTTGCCTGCGGCGCGCGCGGCTCGGATCGTTCGGACCTTGGCTGTGTCATCCGCGATGGTTGCGGGCCGCCCAAGTCGAGTCCCTTCGGCCTTGGCCCGAGCCAGACCGGCCATCACACGCTCTCGGATGATGGCGCGTTCGAACTCGGCGAATACGCCCAGCATCTGATACATCGCACGGCCGGACGGCGTGGATGTATCGAGCCCTTGCTGGTGTAAGTACAGATCGACGCCTTTGGCATGGAGTTCCTGCAGCACCCCAAGAAGGTCTGTTAGCGACCGGCCCAGGCGGTCAACTGACCACGCCGCAACCATGTCGACGTCGCGCCGAGCGACCGCCTGCATCAACCTCTCCAGGCCAGGGCGCTTATCGCGCCCCTTGGCGCCGCTGATGCCGTGGTCGCTATAGACGGCCGCCACGTCCCAACCATGGCGCTTTGCAACGGCCTGCAGCTCGCGCTCCTGATTTCGCGTCGTTTGACCGTTCGCAGTGCTGGTTCGAACGTAAAGGGCGACCCGCTTGGGCATTCGTCGTTTCGCGGCTGGCATTTACCCCCTCCAAAACAGGGTGCAACTGTACCATAAACAGCCGTTTGTGGTACAGCATCCGTGTTGCACGGAGTGCATTCTATGAGCGCGAAACGAGGAATTCCCAAGCGGGTCGCCCTGTACGTTCGGACCAGCGCTGCGAACGGCCAAACGACCCGAAACCAGGAGCGCGAATTGCAGGCCGTTGCCAAGCGCCACGGATGGAAAGTGGCGGCCGTCTATAGCGACCAGGGCATCAGCGGCGCCAAGGGACGCGAGCTCATGCAGGCGGTCGCCCGGCGCGACGTCGACATGGTCGCTGCATGGTCGGTTGACCGTCTGGGCCGTTCGCTGACGGACCTGTTAGGGGTGCTACAGGAGCTGCATGCGAAGGGCGTTGATCTGTACTTACACCAGCAGGGGCTCGATACGTCCACGCCGTCCGGCCGCGATGTACCAGATGCTTGGCGTATTCGCCGAGTTCGAACGCGCCATAATCCGAGAGCGTGTGATGGCCGGGCTGGCACGGGCGAAGGCCGAAGGGACGCGACTGGGGCGGCCCGCAAGCATCGCGGATGACGCAGCCAAGGTCAAAACGATGCGAGCCGCCCGCAGCGCCGGCAAAAGCATCCGCGCCATCGCACGCGAGTACGGCGTTGGTGTTGGGACGGTCTCGCGCCCCAACGCCTAAAAGGCGGTCGATCACCCCCGACAAAAGACGATGCGACCGCTCGATCATCGGGTCGCAACACGCAGCGTACGAACCCACCCCCTGCCACCCTCCGAAATCGCGAGCGCAAACGGTCGCAACACTCCTCGTCAAATTTTTTGCTTTGCAGAGATAGCGATGTCCAACCATTGAACGGCGCCTCCGCCATGGGGTCGCTGGCTGGGTTACCAATTGGTTCGTTTTTATTGCTTCGAGATTTGGAACGCTGCTCCACCCTTGCCGCGCCTGGGGGCCCCGACGACGGTCAGTTCCGCACCGATCACGGTGCCGGCTTTGGCATCGATTTGGGTGCCGGTCCGCAACTTCTTGTACGAACGCACAGCGACCTTATGACCGGTCGAAACTGATTGGTCTTCCTTCGAGGTTCCCGCTTGGAACTCGGAAGATTTCGGGGCATTATCGCATGAGTTAGTAAAATCAAGGGTTGCCGACGCCGCCGTCAGAAAAAGCAGTCCTGGGTAATCAACCGGGTACCCGTTGAGGTCCCGGCTCAGCGGGTCGCAGGAACGCTGGAATGACACGACAAAGCATAACCGCGATGCAATTGTCGCCGATGCGATTCTCGTCACGGCCGTGCGATGTTCCGGGCGGCCACGAATACATGGTGCCAATGGGAAGGATGTATGTCGACCGAGAATTCCCCCGGGAGCCGAGTCTACACGATGGTCGCCACGGCGCTGATGGTGTGTTTACTGACCCTCGGAATGTTGCAAATCTTCCGCTTTCTGCGCTGACGCCACGGGCTTCGAATAAACACGAGACTTCGAACAAGCGACGGATGTTTTCGGTTCGCCGACGAGCTCAGGCGGCTCTTTCATAAAGTATGAAGGTCACTTCTTGGCCCTGGCCTTCTTCTTCTTTCCCTTAGCCGCGCCCGGCTTGCCCTTCTTCTCCCGCCCCAAGTCGTCCCAGATGTTTTCGAAAGAGGCTGTTGCCAGAGCCCGCTATGCTTCCGGGTCGCGCATGACCCGATCCACCAAGGCATTCTTGATTCGCTCTTGCTCTTCCGGCAGATCACTGTCTCATGAGTTCTCGGAGTATCGTCAGCACCTCAGGCGGAAAGTCGCGGCGCTTTGCCATCGGTGAACTCCCCTCGTTAATAGAGGGCAAACCTTGATGGCCGCTAGTGACGATGTCAACCAATGCGGGCCGGCAACAACGTCGAAGTCGTCGCTGCCTTGCGACACTCCTTCCTTTCCGGCAGCCTGTGGGTCATGGAGGCCGACATCATGGCCACCAGACAGCGCGGCGACACGTGCGCGATGGAGGTCACCGATAGTGAATCTTCGTCGTCTTCAACGGCGTGAGGATCGCCAAGCGCGGTCGTCCCGGCACGGCGCAGGCGAAAACGTGGGTGTCGCTGGAGCCCGCTTCAAGGTTCTCGACGACCCGACCGGGGACAGCATCGTGGTCGAGCAAGACGGCGTCAGGGTTCACTGACGAGTCGACTGCAGGGCTGCGCTCCCTTTTTGAAAATGGACTCACGAGTCCAATTTGATCACGGCTTTCTGAGCAGAGCCGCAGTTCCGCTTAATGCAACTCGTTGGTGTTGGTGCTGCCGCTCTTAAGATTGTTCCGCTCTATCTGGGCGACGACCAGCTCGATCTCGCCGTCGCGCCAGGGCCTCGGCTTGAGGACGGCTTGAACCTCCTTGAAAGTCCCCAGCCGCGCGGCGGCGGCGTCGCGCTCCGCAGCTGTGCAGGGAGCGGCGGCGTAGGCCATCTCCTCATCCCGCGTCAGCTTCCGGATATTCTTCCCCTCCTTGATGAACATCGCAAACTTCTGAAGGGGGTATTGGTCCTGGTTCAGTGTGACGAGGACCTGCGCATCGCCCAGCCGCACGCAGCAGGTCGTGACATCCTCTTCCGCCTCTTCCGCACGCTTGGCCACGTGGTAAGCCTCCTGTTTTACGGAGGCAAACCTGGTAACCCAAGCGCGCGGTGTCAAGGTGCCAATGCGCGCCGGATCACCTGTCCCAGACAGCGAGAGCAACCCGGCGCGACTGCCTACGGGCACAAGAGGAACCCGACGGCAGCGCTTCATTCTAGCTTCGTTGTCAGGGGTGCTCGCTCGCAGCCGCCGCACGGCGTGGTCACCCCGTCAGCCCGTCGTCCGCTTATCGGCGTTCAACGTCGCCGCTTTTTTTCTTTTATCTGGTGCGCCATACAGGCTGCCAGCCGACTCAATCGCATCGCCTCAAGCTGGTAACGTTTGCCTCTGCCGAAGCTCCGGGCTCGACTCAAGACAGCCCTCCGTTCCGCAGGCCCGTCCCCATTCGCGCACAACGCGCGGGCTTCGGCCTCGAGGGATTTAATCTCTTGCGCCGACAGACCGATCCGCCACCACTTTCGCACGTCGCGCTCCGAATTTTCCTGGCTAATAAATCTGGGGAGCGCGAAGGTTCCACCGCCCGCTGCTCAATCGGCTGTCATGCGAAGATGCGCAGGATCTAGCGCGACGCGACCATCACCCTAGCGCGCGGCCCGGCGGGCGCTAATAGTGGTGACTGCCAGGCCGCGCCGTTCAGTTTGGCCGAGAGGATTTTTCGCGCCTCGGTTCTGGTCTTGGCGGCGATCACCTCGCAATCATCGCCTTGCTTGATAACCACAACGTGGGGAAACCCCTTCATTGGGGGTTCGTAAATTGCGCCTTTTGGGTTTGCCACAACCTAATTCCTTCTCATGACGGGCAGGTTTATTCAGTTTCGCTGGCGCAGTGGTCATTCGGTTTCGTTGTACGAGCCGCAGGACGTGCAGCGGATCATGAGTTGGTGCACCTGTCCCTCGTCCGCATGCATCAGGACACTGCCACAGTAGCCGCACGTGTAGTCCACCGTGTGCGTGCTAGCGGTGAGAGCCGGAGGCGCTGCAAGGACGCCTCCAAGCCGTGGGGCCACGACAATTTTAAGAGGTCTTTTCGTGCGCACAGTCATGTCGCCACCCCTCTGGGCATGAGCGTCGCTAAGTGGTTTGCGACCACTGAATTTCAAGAGCGCGCAAAACCGATATGACGTTTTTCAACATGTCAAAAGACAATGTACGCAAGAGGGCCGCAATTGGAAACTCAGCGCCGGGAGCGGCGTTGGTAAACGTCGAAGGGCCACATTTCCTCCGGCCCTTAGACGAGGCCCCGGTTGGTCCCTCCAGCTTCCAAGCCCCCGGGGCCTTCCTATGCCTACGCGCCCGCCGCCTATATTCGCGGCCATGGTTCCTTGGCGTTCCAGAGCCTTCACTCGCGGCTGGGTCCACGAGATCAAGCACCACGGCTTCCGGTTACAGATCCACGCTCACGGCAAGCGCGTGGCGCTCTACACCATGACCGGCGTGGACTGGACGGAAAGGTATCCGTGGATCGTCGAGGACGTGGCGCGGCTCAATGTACGCAATGCCATCATCGACGCCGAGTGCTGCTGCGACGGCGACAAGGGCGTCACCAACTTCGAGCGCTTGATGGCGCGCGGCGTTAAGTGCCACAAGCGGACTCTAGAAGTTCAGGCGCAGTGGGCTACTGCTGCCCGACCTCGGAAGACCCCGAAACGCCGTTGGCCTCGCGCAATACGCGCACGCCGGCGTTCGGCGTTGCGCTCGCCGCCGTGGGGCCCAAAGATTTCCCAATCATGGCGCTGCGTGGCGCGCTTGTGTGCGAGAGCATGTGCCGTGGCAGTGGCCGCCGATCTGGATCACGGACATCGAAGCGGCGCTCCGCGAACCGCCCAACGACCCGCGCGGCATCCATCATGCGGCGGAGTCGCCGCGCCGCTGTGCGCGGCAGATCTCACGCGGCCTTGCGCCGTTCCGTGCCGCGCTTGGCCGTTTTGCGACCGTTGGGTGATTTACGCGAGGTGGCGCGCTTCTTTGTAGACGTGGCGCGCTTCTTTGCATGGCGAGCGGGCGACAGAAGAATTGATGGCGTTGTCTCAACGAGCGTTGCAGCGGTGTCGCCTATGGCGCGGCTGTTGCTAGGGATCATTCTGCCAGCAGCGGCCATTGTTTCAAGTGCGATTGCTGCACTCAATTTAGGATAGAATAGAACATAGCTCTCAAACGTCTCATACCAGTTGGCGCGGTTCGCGATCATCAAGGCACCCTTGCTAACTCCCCTTTGTGCAACGCACCAAAGCAATCCGAGTTCCTGCGATGAACCGAGCAACGGGCACTCCGCAAGGGGACCGGCGCGTGCCCTATCGCGGCGCGATCAGGGCGCAGGCACTGTTGGAGAAATCCTGCGGCTCAAGATTTCACGGTGGCATCCAATCGGTCGAGTGTTTTGGTTCCTGCGACCTTCGAACAAATTCCGCGGGTTCCGCATCGAAGGCCTTGAATGGTTTGACAGTCTCACAACGAAGAGAGCCGCCTGATCGGCGGCTCTCTCTCCTTGCGTAGTCTCTCGCTAGATTAGCGCGTCGGAGCCATGAGCCGACGGTCGCCCCGCCCGGACATTTCATTCGGGACGCAGATATCGCGTGTCACGCCTTTGCGCGCTGCGTTGCACTGTTCGAGCGTGGCAAAGCCACAATTGCGTCCGCCATCTTCGCTCGTAAAGCAGAACCGACCGTTCTGCCCCTGCTGTTGGGCCACTGCGGACGTAAGTGCTGCAGCAAGTAGCGCGGCAGTGAGTGTCAAAACCTTCATTGTGCTTCTTTCTTTGTGAGGTGCCTTGGAGACTGGCAACTCTCCCGCGCCGCGACCGTTCCTTAATAGACTGGCCGAATGATCCGGCATTTCCCCTGGAAGGGAGCCTGGCCTTTCGGACATTTGAGCTGCTTCGAGTGCCGGCTCTGCACCGGATACTGATACTGCGGCTCGCTCGGGTATGGATATTCCCGCACCTGCGCTAGCGCCGGAAAAGAACTCGCCAAGAACACCAAAAGCGCGCGCGAAATCATGACGCGCCCAATGGCACTGACGCCTTCCAACCGCAGGCATTGCAGACGAACTGAAGATGAAACTTCGTTGCGGCGTGCCGTGTGGGCACTGCGCTCATCAGACTATTGCAATAGACACACCTTGGAATGGTGGTTGCCTGGGCTCGATCTACAACAATGACGGTCATGGTGAGGAACGCCACTCGACGTGGATGGTTCCTCCCGCCGCTACGCGCGGCTCGCGCGCGAGGCTTGGCCTTAGCCTTCGGCATATCGGGCACGATTGAAGCACCGGCCACTGTCGACCACCGAGCCCCGCCTCGGTAGTTCGCAAGCACAAATGGAGGATGTCGGCGCAGATTAGAGCGAAAGCTTCTGCCTTACGGCGGCTTCAGTGTCGAATAACACATTCCAAATAAGGTGCGTGTTAGAACGCCGGCTGTTGCGGCCTGTTTGTTCAGGCAGGCAGTTGCATACAAGGAAGACCGACCTGGTCGGATTCAATTGCGGCAAGCCGTTCGGCTTCCGCCGAGCGGGCCAAGCAAGATTGAATGAGCTTGTCGACGGGCTGTGATATATCAGCCACTTTGTTGCTTGAAGGCGCCCACTTCCGCCACAGTCGGCACAGCGAGATTGAGGTATGTCGACACATCGGAACTTACTTCACGTGGGCGGGTTTTGGACGGGGGCACACCTATTCTCGGACATCCAGGGTATCCAATGAGCGGGTCCAGTAAGCCTGTGCCAAGGACGGCCGACCAAGTCACGCCGCATCAAAAATTTCCCGCAGCCCCATCGACAGAGCTACGCCTTTTATCCGGTTGGGCCGAGCTGCTTGCCGCCATGCCCAAAAACTATGTCCAAAATGGCGAAATTTTTGGCGAAGGGCAGCCCGTCGACTATCTCTACAAAGTGGTCGACGGCGCGGTTCGAACCTTCAAGGTTCTCAGCGACGGCCGCCGGCAGATCAGTGGATTTTCCCTTTCAGGAGAATTTTTCGGCATCGAAGCCGAGAATGAACACGCGCTTTCCGCGGAAGCCATCACCAATTCGAAAATTCTGATGATCAAGCGCAGTGTTTTGGCGGTATTAGCCAAACACGACATTGAGATCGCACATCGTCTCATGGAACTGTTAGCCTGCGAGCTCAAGCGCGCTCAAACTCACGCCACCTTGCTCATCATGAACGCCAACGAGCGTGTTGCAGAATTTCTCTTGGAGATGGCGTCGCGCGAACCCAACACGACTGACATCTATCTGCCGATGTCGCGCCTGGACATCGCTGATTATCTTGGCTTGACGATAGAAACCGTGGCGCGCGTGTTAGGAGCCTTTGAGGCGGCCGCTGTTATTGCGCGACCAACGGCTCGCCATGTGGTGCTGCGTAATCGTGCCAAGCTTAACCGCATCACCTGACAACCGGCGAGCACTCGTGACGACAGCCTCGCAGATTGCCTCTGCATCAGGGGCGTCATTCTTCCGCCGTTTGACACAGGGCTTGACGTAGGCCGGCGGCATCAGCCGGACGGTGTGGCCATGTGCTTGCAGCTCGCGCGACCAATGGTGCGATGAGGCGCAAGCCTCGATGCCGATCAGGCATGACGGCAACTTCTGGAAGAACGCAAGGACGTAACGACGCTTCAACTTACGGCGGATCAACACCTGGCCGGCAGCATCAACGCCGTGGACCTGGAAAACAGACTTCGCGATGTCGAGACCGATTGTCGTGACTGTCTGCATGGATAGCTCCTCTGAATCGTGGGAGCCTTAACTGCTCCCACATCCATGGCACTCGCGTGCCGGGTGGAGGAGCCGTCCACAGCATCAATAGCGGACATCGGCCTATTCGATCACCTCGTCGGCGCGGGCGAGCACGGACTGCGGCACGTCGAGGCCAAGCGCCTTGGCGGTTTTGAGGTTGATCACCGTCTCGTACTTGGTCGGTGCCTGCACCGGCAAGTCGGCTGGTTTCTCGCCCTTGAGGATGCGGTCGACGTAGCCAGCTGCGCGCCGGTACATGTCGATGGTATCAGACCCATAGGAGATCAAGCCGCCGGCGGCGACGAAGAAGCGGTCCCAGTAGACCGCCGGCAGCTTGTGCCGGGCCGCCAGCGTGACGATCAAATTGCGATGAAGCCGCGACAAGCTGCTCGACGTCACAACCATGCCGCCGTTGCTGGAGCGCGCGAACGTCGCTACGTCGCGCTCGATCTCTGCCGCGTCACGCACGTTGACCGCGATGGCCTCGACGCTGAGCGACGGCGCCACGGCCTGGATAATGCCGAACTGAGCGGGGCCGGTGGGGATACCAGGGTCACGCAGGACCGCCACTCGCGTCATGTCCGGCGCGATCTGCTTCAGCAGCTCCAGCCATTTCGCGGCCAAGCCGTATTCGAAGTCCATGAAACCGGTGGCGTTGCCGCCCGGCCGCGCAAGGCTGTCGACGAAGCCGGCGGCGACCGGATCGCTGACTACCGGGAACACGATCGGCACGGTGCGGGTCGCCTGCAGCAACGGCCCCACCGTCGTGGACGCATGGGCCAGGATGACGTCGGGCGTGAGCGCGACTAATTCGGCCGCGTGTCTGCGAATGTCGGCGGCATTGGCCGTGGCCCAGCGGGTATCGATCCGCACGTTGCGACCGATGATCCAGCCCAACTGCCCCAGCCCCTGATGGAACGCCGCTAGGCGGGTTTGAAATTCCGCATCGTCCGCGGCTGCGGGCAGAAGCACGCCGATGCGGCGCACGCGATCGCCTGCTGCGCGCGCGCGGCAAACGGCACACGCGCAGCCGCGCCACCGAGACCCGCGATGAACTTGCGCCGCCTCACTCGATCACCTCGTCGGCGCGACGAGCAGGCTCTGCGGCACCGTGAGGCCGAGCGCCTTGGCGGTCTTGAGATTGATCACAAACTCGAACTTGGTCGGCTGCACGACCGGCAGTTCGGAGGGTTTAGCACCTTTGAGAATCTGTCCGGCGTAAACGCCCATTTGGCGAAACGAGTCGTCGCGGCTGGTGCTGTAGCTGACGAGGCCGCCCGCTTCGACAAACTCGCGCCATTCGTACATCGCCGGTAGCCGGTGCCGCGCGGCGAGCGCCACGAGCTGATCGCGGGCTATTTGGTAGAATTGGTGCGCGCTATACAAGACAGCGCCAGCCTTGTGTTGCGCGATGGTTGCGAAAGCCTGTTCGACCTCTTCCGGTGTGGAGGCATTCACCACCAAGATTTTCTGTCCAAACGCCGCTGCCGCCGTTTGCACGTCCTTGACCTGAGCGGCCGTTGTGGTGCTGTGCAGGTTGGCGACAAAGGCGATCAGCCCGACCTTGGGCACCAGCTCACGAAGCAGCTCCAGCCGCTTCGCTCCGAGCTCGTTGCTGAAGACGGCGACGCCGGTCGCGTTGCCGCCCGGTCGGCTGAGGCTGGCGACGAGACCTTGCCCCACCGGGTCGGCACCGGTGCTGAACACGATCGGGATGGTCGAGGTCGCGCCCTTGACCGCCAACGCCGAAGGCCCACTGGCGACGATCACGGCCACCTGGCGGCGGACGAAATCGGCGGCAATCGCCGGTAGCCTGCTGTCGTCGCCGTCGGAAAACCGGTACTGGACCGCGACGTTCCGACCGGCGGTATAGCCCTCTTCTTCGAGGCCTTTGCGAAACGACGACAGCAATCGCTCTTCGTATTCCAACGATCGGCCGCTGACATATCCAATGACCGGCATGGTCTGTTGCGCGCGCGCCGCAACCGGCCAAACCGCCACGCTCCCGAGAACTGCGATGAACTCGCGTCGTTGCATCGCGTCCCATCATCGTTTTTTTGAGGCAGTTCTCGAATGACCGCAGATCACCCTACGCTGTTTCGAGCCCCAATGCCCATGTCCGCTTTGGGTCCAGGCTGTGTAAAAACGCGATCGGGTTGGTGGTGACGTAAGCTTCGATCCCGGCGGGATTGTGCGACTTGGCGCGGCCAATTTGGCAGAATCGGTCCGCGAAGAGGCCTGATGGCTTCTTGAGGCGAAGCACGCGGGTTTATTGGGGCTTATGAGGCCCGTCTTAGGCGTGGATCGCCGCCATCAATCCGCTGACTCCCAGCATGCTCATCACGCGTTTCATGTTGTAGGCCAGGACGTGCAGCGCCATCTCGGTGCCGACGTGCTTGAGCGTTTTCATTTGGAAGTGTGTCGATCCCATCCACGACTTTATCGTCCCGAAGGGATGCTCAACCGTCTCGCGCCGCTGGCGCATCTTCTCCGGATGCTCGTCGAGCCGACGCTGTACCGCATCGAGAACGGCCTCATGCTCCCATCGGGTGATCCGTCGCTCCTTGCCGGTGGTGCAGCTGTGTTTGATGGCACAGCTCTGGCAGACGTTGGTCCAGTAGCGGCGCAGGACCAATCCATTTTCCTCGTTCGTGTAGCGGTAGGCGAGCCTTTCACCGGCAGGGCAAATGTAAACGTCATCCTCAGCCACGTAGCGGAAGTCTTGCTTGCCGAAGCGCCCTTCCGCCTTTGAGTTCGAGGTCATCGGCTTGGGCAGCGTGACCGTGATGCCCGCGTTCTCGCAGGCCAGGATTTCCTCGCTACTGAAGTAACCGCGATCGGCGACAGCATCGAGGTTCTCCACGTCCAGCGTTGTCTTCGCCGCCTTGGCCACGGTTGAGAGTTGCGACCGGTCGGTTCCGACATTGGTCACCTCATGCGTGATAATCAGATGATGTGCGATATCGACTGCGATCTGCACGTTGTAGCCCACCACACCGGAGCCGCGGCCGCTGGTCGCCATTGAGCGGGCATCCGGATCGGTCAACGATATCTGCTGGTCCGGTGCCGCGAGCATTTCCACCTTGAGAACATTGAGCCGTCGCATCTGCTCCTTCAGCTTCTCGATCTTCTCTCTCAGGCGGCTCGTCTTGGTTTTGAGGGCCTCGGACGGCTCCTGCCGGTCGGCGGTGTCGAGTTGTTGCAGATAGCGCGTGACGCTTTCCTCGATCTGCGCCATGCGCCGCTCCATCTTGGCGCGCGTGAAGTTCTTGTCGCGGTTGTTCACCGCCTTGAACTTGCTGCCGTCAATCGCCACGCTGGCTTGCGTGAGCAGGCCCATCGTGCGGCAGAGTGCGACAAATCGGGCGCAGACCTGCCGGATCGCGCGACCGTTGTCCTTGCGGAAGTCGGCAATCGTCTTGTGATCGGGAGCGAGCCGGCCCACCAGCCACATAACCTCAACGTTACGCCCGGCCTCCCGCTCAAGCCGACGGCTCGACTGCACCCGGTTGAGATAGCCGTAGATGTAGAGCTTCAGCAGTACCGACGGATGATACGAAGGACGGCCGGTGACCTCGGGGGCGACCCCGCTAAATCCAAGCTCAGCCAGTTCGAGTTCGTCAACAAAAACGTCGATGACGCGAACCGGGTTGTCCTCAATGATCCAGTCTTCCAGTGATTCAGGAAACAGCGTCCTCTGACCGCGATCCGCTCCCTCAACGAAACGCCTCATCCGATCCTCCCGAAAATCGCGTGAGAATCATACCGCCAGAATCATTCGAAGCAGGACGTTTTTACACAGCCTGGGTCAAAAGGCGACATCCGCGCCCGCCCGCGAATGTCCGCTTTACCCCCGATAGCCGACATAAAAGCGGACATCGCTTTTGTCCGCTAAGTGCCATTAGCCGACATCGCGCCGCTTCATTCGATCACCTTATCGGCGCGCAACAGGATCGAGGTCGGCAATTCGACGCCAATCGTCTTGGCAATCTTGAGGTTGACGACGGTCTCGAATTTCGTGGCCTGCTCGACGGCAGATCGGCGGGCTTTTCACCCTTGAGAATCTTGGCGACGTACTCGGCGGTCCTGCGGTACATCGTCGGAAAGTCGGCGCCGTAAGACATCAGTCCTCCAGCCTCGACATAGCCTCGGGAGATGAACATGGTTGGAAGGCGATGTTCGACCGCCAGTTCGGCAATCCAAGTCACGTGTCGGACGAAGTGGGGGGTGGACAACACCAGAACCATCTGCGCCATGCCCGCTGTGGCGCTGCGAAACGCGGCTGCGAAATCGTACGGCGGATTTTCAAGCTTGAGAGCCAGAGTTTCGATTTTTAGCGCCTTCGCAGACCTCTCGGCTGCACCGAACTGATCGGCCGACTGCGCATCGAAGAAAAATTGCCAGTCGGTTTCGTTCCGGAAATGTCTGGTTCAGAATTTCGACCTGCTTTTCCGCCAATTCCAGCTGGCGATAGACCACGCCCGTGATGTTGCCGCCGGGCCGCGTCAGGCTGGTCACATAGCCGCGTGCGATCGGATCGAAATTAATGGCCATCATCACCACCGGGATGGCGCGGCTCGCGCCGACCACCGCCTGGAGCGAAGCTTCGGGGCCGGAGGCTACGATCAAGTCCGGCTGCGAGCGCATCAATTCGTCCGCCGTGCATCTCGATGATCCGGCGCGAGATCGCCAGCCCTAGCCCGGTGCCCTCCTTTTTGCGGGTCATCGTAGCTGAGCGGAGCTTGAGCTATGCGGTCGCCGTTAATTCTTAGCTTTTGCAAAGAAACACCGGCAGGCATCAGTGCCGCGTACCCTCCTTATAATTCTCCATGTGGATAGTGAGAGTGATATTGGTTTCAGAAATATCAAACTCCTCGGCAACCCTAGCAATTATCCCGCTTGCTATTTCGATGGACGCTGCCGTCTCTTCTCCGCCCGCGATGTCCCTATGACGAAGGTGGGGCGCAGATGAATGCGAACGGTGAATGCGCTGTGCTCCTGCGTTATCCGCGCACGCGCGGAGTTGGAAGCCAATCCCGTTACGTGACAATGCGTCAAAGGAATGGCTCCGGGATTTTTAGGCCCATAGCCTTCGCTGCTTTCAAATTGACGAGAAGCACCCGCCCAAAGGAAACCCGCCGCGTCCCCGGCGGAACGCGGCGGGCATGGCGTTTGCAATCAGTCTTACGCCAGCACCTTCATCACCCGGTCCGGCGTGAACGGCAGATCGCGCAGCCGCTTGCCGGTCAGTGCCAGGAACGCGCTGGCGATCGCCGGCGCGGTCCCGCCCATTGCAATCTCGCCGACCGGCAGCGGGATCGGGCCGCTGCTGACGATCTCGAGCTTCATTTCCGGCACCTCGGAAATGCGCATCACCTGATAGTCGTGGAAGTTCGATTGCTCCACGTGGCCGTTCTTGATCGTGATCCGCTCCTTGAGTGCCGCGCTGGTGCTGTAGATCAAGGCGCTTTCGAGCTGCGCCTCGATGTTGCCGGGCTGCACCGGAAGGCCGACGTCGGCCACGCACCATAGATTGTGCACCTTTATGGCGCCGCTGGCGCGATCAACCGAAATCTCGGCAACCGTCCCGGTCATCGAGAATCCGACCGGCGGCAAGCCGTATTTGCTGAACGCTATGCCGAGCCCGCGGGCTTCGCGCTTGCGCCCCCAATCGGCAAGCTGCGCCGCCCGCTCGACCACCTTCTTGGCGCGGGCGTCCTTGAGCAGCGCCAGCCGGTATTCGAGCGGGTTCTTGCCGGTCGCCGCCGCCAATTCGTCGATCATCCCCTCGACGGCAAAATTGGTGTAGCCCGAGCCGATACCGCGCCAAGGACTGGTGCGCACGCCGCGGTCCTCGTAGATGTGGTCGGTCACATGGGCCGGCACGTCGTAGAACGGCACGTCGGCGCCGAACACCACGATGTGGTCGTTGCCCTTCTGGGCGTCCATGCGTTCTTGGCCATACACGTAGGGCACGACTGTGTCGGCAGCGAGCCGGTGCTTCCAGCCCACCACCTTGCCGCCGGCGTCGAGGCCGACCTCAAGCCGCTGCGCGGTCATCGGCCGGAAGCGACCCTCGGCCACGTCGTCCTCGCGGCTCTGGATCATCTTCACCGGCTTGCCGGCCGCCTTCGACAGCAGCACCGCATCGACGACGTATTCGATGAAGGCATTGCGGCCGAACCCGCCACCCATCTGCATGAGATTGAGCTTGACCTTGTCGGGCGACGTGCCGGCGGCCTTGGCGGCCTCCTCCACCCCTTTCGTCGGCCACTGCGTGCCGCTCCACACTTCGACGGTGCCGTCCGGCTTCACCGAAGCGACGCAGCTGTGCGGCTCCATCTGCGCGTGATAGACGTAGTCCGACGTGAAGTCGGCCGACAGCACGCGGGCCGCGCCGGCCAGGGCGGCGTTGGCGTCGCCGGTCGTGCGCACAACCAGCCCCTTCTGCGCCGGGTCGCGCACGTGGGCGAGATACTCCTGCAGGTTCTTCTCGGAATTGACCTTGAGCCCGGGCACGTCCCGCCACTCCGCCTTCAGCTTGCGGCGCGCGGCGAACAATGCCTCGACCGAGCTGCCGAGAATGCCGACGCCATGATCGAACGCAACCGCGTCGATGATGCCGGGCTGCGCCTTGATCTCGCTTTGGTTGAACGACTTCGGACCGGAACCACGCATCGGCGAACGGGCAATCGTTCCGTACACCATGCCCGGGACTTGCACGTCGCTGGCGTACAGCGGCTTGCCGGACACCTTGTCGGCGAGGTCGACGCGCGGAACGGTCTTGCCGATCAGGCGGAACCGATCCTGCGGCTTGAGCTCCTCGGGCTTGACCGCCGGCAGGTCCTGCGGCGGTTGGGCAAACGCCGCGATTTCGCCGTAGCCGATCTTCCGGTTGGAGCCGGCATGGACAACCGTGCTGAGTTCGGTCGTGAGCTCGCCGGCCGGCACGTTCCATCTCTGCGCCACCGCGTCGATCAGAACCTTGCGCGCCTGCGCGCCCGCCATGCGGCATGGCATCCAGTAACCGCGCGTGGTGATGCTGGCCACCACGAACTGCGACTTGAAGATCGGGTGGTTGTAGGCGGCGGCGATCGGAGACTGTTGGACCTTGACTTTCGCCCAGTCGGCGTCCAGCTCCTCGGCGATGATCAGGGGCAGCGCCGTGTTGACGCCCTGCCCCATCTCCGGCGCCGGAGCCATGATGGTGATCGTGCCGTCGGTTGCAATGCTGACATAGGCGTTGAGCTTGCCTGCGGCCTGCGCTTGCGCGCTTTCTCCCACGCCAAGGGCAAACGCAAACGTCAGGCCAGCGGAGCCGGCCAGCATGTCGCGGCGGTTGAGGCCGCGCGAGCCCGGCTTGATGTGCTGGTTCATGTTCAGCCCTCCCGCGCGGCGCGTTCGATGGCACGCACTATGCGCGGATACGTCCCGCAGCGGCAGATGTTGCCGTCCATGTGTTCGACGATCTGCGCGCGGCTTGGCGTCTTGGTCTTCGCCAGCAGTTCGGCGGCCTTCATGATCTGGCCGGACTGGCAGTAGCCGCACTGCGGCACCTGCTCGGCGATCCAGGCCTTCTGCAACGGATGCGAGGCGTGCGGTGACAGACCTTCGATGGTGGTGACCCTCTTGCCGTCGACGTCCTTGAGACCGGTCTGGCAGGAGGCCACCGCCTTGCCGTCGACATGGACCATGCAGGCGCCGCAAAGGCCGGAGCCACAGCTGTACTTGGTGCCGGTCAATTTCAGGTGCTCGCGCACCACCCACAGCAGCGGCGTGTCATTGCCGGCATCGACCTTGGCCGCCTGGCCGTTGATCGTAAACGAGACCGCCATATGCGTTCCCTCCCTCGATATTGGTTTGGTGTGACCGGGCTTTTGCCCGATTCGGACGATGGGCTCCGTCCGTCATGTGTGGAACGGTCGCCCGAATCGATGTTGCTGATTGAGACGGCCGTCGCCCGGCCACGCCCTCCCCCGATGGCTTCTTAAATTGGAAGCATTATAAGCACGTCCGACTCCGCTTGGCAGCCAGCCGGTGCGAAATTTGCAGGGGGCACGGGACGGTTTCGGGAACTCGTGGAATAATCCAGGGATGCCAACGGCCCAGGTTTTCCTCTCCCAGGCCCAAGCCTTTCTTGAGGGGCTGTTCCGCACCGCGATCGCGGCCCGCGAGGATGAGGGTGACCGGCCCCCTGTGTGTACCAAAAACCTAAACCCGCACATAATGATGATGAAGCCCGCCAAGGATCGCGTGGGAATTTATGGATCCGATCCGCTGAACTGGGCGCGAGACCGGCGCATCTTTGCCCAATGACCGATCTGATTAAGTTGTAGTAGCCAGCATAGGCTCGCAGGATGCGGCGCAGATGTGCCTCGCCCAACACAATGAAATGGTCCAGGCACTCGCGCCGGATCGATCCGATCAGCCGTTCGGCAAAGCCATTCTGCCAAGACGAGGCCGGTGCGATAGGCTTGTCCCGAATACCCATGGCGCGCAATCGGCGGGTGACGACGGTGCCATAAACTCGATCCCGATCGCGGATGAGGTAGCGCGGCTCCTCATTCCAGGGGAACGCTTCGGTTAGCTGGCGTGCAATCCATTCAGCCGACGGGTTTGTTGTGACGTTGATCCAGACCAGGTCTCGGCGGTCCAGCCGAACGATGACAAAGGCATAGAGCAGGTTGAAGCCGCGCGCATTCGGGCGATGCGATCGTCATGGGCGAGACCATCCGTCTGCTGGTGAAACGCATATCACAATCGGCGCCCACCCCTCCTACCCAGACGTACTGGGATTTGGCCAAGACCCGCTCGAATTGTCCGACAAGGCGCTGGAAGATGTGATCCTTGTCCAGCTTTCCGCCATTGCCGCGCTGGCTGAACGTTGCCGGCTCCCGCCTCGCAACAGTAAAATGTCACGGCGCACTTTTCCTTCGATGTTTCCTACGTGCCAGTTGAATGTCCGCTTTGTGCCATTAGCGACCAATGCACCGCAGAAAATGATGGCTATTCGATCACCTCGTCGGCGCGACCAAATTTGCGCAGCGGGCTCCAAGGACTGGGCACTCCGTGACGGGCATCGGAGAGGCTTCCAAATCATGACGAATTATAACGCCATGCGGATTTACAGTTAGGACGCGCATACATGCCGGCATTTCTCGCGCATAAACTAGCCTGAGAACTGTTTCGCGTTTGACGGCCGCCTCAACGGCGTCGTCGAGGGTCTTTTCGGCAACTATGATGTTCTCGTTGCCGCACCGTATAGCTAGGCTCCAGCCAGCGCTTATTAACGTGAATTGAGAACCGCAACCGATATCTTTTCGATACATCTTCTTGCAATTTGCAATCGCGACCGCGATTGCCCGATTGGTCTCTATTTCGGTTGCCACTCCCCATGAACCGTCGGGAGCAATTGCAAGAGCAGTTTTAAGCTCAAAAAAGACAGCAGGGCGAAACCGATTTAACTCTTCAGTTTCACCAAGCGTTGCAGATGTGCAGACGCTACATAGCAGCGTTGCCGCCAGAAAGCGGAACGTCCAAGTCATCCCCCACAATCTCGGCGCGGTCATTACACTATGCGCCGTTGTCGGATCCGCGGCAGGTGCAGTGCGCTCCACTACGCACCTCCCGGCAACACAATGTGTGCTTTGGAGCGGATATTATGGTCCGCTAAGTACTCATCCAGACCTCGAGAAAAACTCGCGACGCCGGATCGATGCAGTGCTACGAACGGAGTTTGTGACAACTCACATTGCCGCTTAATGACTTGCATTGCTTGATGGCTGACGAAGTCCACCGGAAAGAAGGCGCAATCTGCACGGCTAATCAGCCCTGGCAACAATCCAATCTTCTGCTCCTGGCCACCGTCGTGGTGCAGGAGCGACCCGCCGAGCCGCTCCACGAGGTCGCGAAGGTTCTGAATAGTGGACGATTTCCCGCCAACGTAGAGGATGGTCTTGTCGCAGAGCCATTGCTCGGTCCCGCCCCTCGACATTGGCTGTGTGTGTGCTTCAAACGCGTGGAGGTCGTCCTCCAACCGGCGATTAAATGCTTGTGCCGCTCGAAGTTCCTGCTGAACGCTCCTTACCTGCGCCTTTACCTCAGTTAGCTCCGTGCCATAGCGTTCGCGCCGGCCCGTTTCCGCTGCTATTTGCTGACGCAGCCGTGCAACCAGATTTCGGAGGGTGGTCGCTTCCTCGCTGGGGTTGTTGTTGCCAGTTTGCTCGGCGACGGCTGCCGCAAGGGTCCGTTGAAGCGCCTGGATCTCGACGTCTCGCCGCGAGGCGCCGGCCCGCATGGCAGCCTTGGTTTCTTCGAGGCTCGCCCGGAGCGCAACGACCTCGGCCTCGAATTGGGTCAGTCGCCGGATGTCTGCACGGTTCGACGACCCGACCAAGTGCGACAGCATGTGCACGTCACCGAACACCCGCGTAAAGAAAGCTTCGCTGGCAGCTGGGTGCGTAATCGCAGCCCAGTACGCGCCCTCGATTTGGCCTTCTTTCTTTGCCTCGGCCCACAAGTCCCGCACTTCGATTTCGATCTTTGCCTTATTAAACCGTCGGATAGTGCAATCATGCTTTTCATCTAGCGCCTTGTTCAGGAGTTTAGTCGGCAGTCCCTCGACGGAAGCAAATCGAACACCGTGCGTATGGACTTCGTGGTCAGAGAGCTTTTGGACGTGATCGCCCAAAACTTTTTTCACGACTTTGCGAAGTTCCGACGTCGTGAGGCAGGTTCCGATAACGGAACAGTGCGCCATCGGCGATAAATCAAAGAGCAAGCGCCGCCGAACCCGAACGCGTAAGGCGTTCTCAAGCAAACTATCCGAGCCGACGCCCGGAAGCCGGTTCTCAAGCAAACTATCCGAGCCGACGCCCGGAAGCCGGATAAACTGCCCTGAAAGCTTCATGATACCCCGCCTTTGTACGGGTCGAAGCGAGATCAATTCATGAGAACAAATTTATGCGTACCGATCGCATTAGGCTGCCAATTGTCAGAAGCGGCGGAAGATCGCCGCATTGGGGTAGTTGTGTCAGGCCGCACGGCGCTCGTCGCCATAGTCCCGCGCCAGTGGATGCTCTTTCCCCAACTTCAGATCGGGACGTGGCAGGTCCTGGATATGACGCTGGAGGTAACCGGTATCGTGTTGTTCGACGACAAAGGAGCCGAAGGGAGAATAAACTTGGGTGTTGCCTTGGGTGAAGATCATGGCGACCTCCTATCTCGTGTGCTTAATATTTCAAGTTCGGGCAACTGTTTCTGTGACGCCCGTCACAAAATGTCGGTTTGCAAACGGCTTGAGATGCAGCTGCTTCGGCCGCGCTCGACAGTGTAAAAGGTGCGCCCCCGGTGCGGCTTGTGCCGCAGCACGCAGGCGCGGCAGCCAAGGGCTTGCAGGTAGCGGGGCCAGCTTGTAACGAGTACTTTGATAGGCTGAAAACCGACTTCGCTACTGCAACATGAAATGCTGGCCGAAGTCCGCTTTGGGTCATTAGGCAACATGGCGCCCGTCTTTGCCATGTCCGCTTCTCTAATCGGCCGTTTGGGGTCAAGCACTTTCAGGCTATCCACCGCTGCAGTGTCGATGTCACTCACGGGCTCGCGCTTCTCTTCGGAATCGGCACCAAGGCCCTTCCATCATGGGATCCGAGGACGAGGCGGAACAATCTTTACGGCGGCCTTGCCGTCAGACGAACGGCAGGTCCAAGCGGACATGCGAACTCACCTCATCCATCGTCCCGCGAGGGACATCTTTCCACCGCACGGTGGAACTCGAGTTTCCTCCTATCGGATCTGATCCTGCACAGATTTCATGCTGCTGCCGCGGCTTGTTCTCGGGTCCAGCGGAACTCGGTGCCGTCAACCCAGATGCGGTGCATGATCACGGCCAGCCGGCGCGCCAGCGCGACGATCGCCTTTTTCATCCCGCGGCGCCTGGCGATCTGCATCGCCCAGGCCTTGAGCCAGGACCATTTCTTGGAACGCATCATGCTCTGAGCTGCTTCGTAGAGCATGACCCGCATCATCTCGTCTCCACAGCGCGATATTCTGCCGTCTCCAATCGACCTCGCCCGATTGATACTTGGCGCACGTCAGTCCAAACACCGCCCCGACGGACTTGGATTTGCGGAAGCGAGCGGGCACGTCGACAGTGGCTCGATAGGTCAGCGACACCACGGGGCCGACACCAGGGGTCGTCATCAAGCGCCGGCATACCTCGTCATCCCGGACGATGGCCAGCAGGCGGCGATGCAGGATGCAGAACTGTTCGCGAAGCGTCCGTCGGACAACGAGCAGCGGTTCGACCAGCGCAGCCAGGTCGGGCAAGTTCTCGACAAGCTTCCTGATGCGGGCCTCGAACCTCACCGTCCCAACCATGCCAACCTTGAGGCCGAAGTTGCGCAAGGTACCGCGCAGGTCGTTATCGATGGCGATCGCCTTCGACTGCAGCAGCTTGCGGTGGGTCAGCAGCATCCGCAGTTTCTGGCTGCGCAACGTCTTCACATGCACCGGGCGGTAAAGCCCAACCCGCATCATCTGTGCCATGCCGCGCGCATCGTTGCGGTCGGTCTTGTTGATCTGCGCCTTCAACACCGCCCGCATGTGTCGCGTCTCGACACAGATCACCGGCAAGCCCGCTTCGGCGAGCGCACTGAACAGCCATTGCGACAGCGGTCCAGCTTCCAATCCAATTCGCTTGAAGTGGTAGGCGGGGTTCTTCAGACACCGCCAGCAACGCTTCAGGCTCGCTCGCCACCTTCACTTCACGAACGATCTTGCCCGTGTCATCCACAATGCAGACGCTGGTCTCCTTGACCGAAACGTCCAGTCCAGCAAAATGGTCCATGCTGCGCTTCTCCTTCTGATGCTTGAGGCCGTACACACGGACCTCGTTTCACCATCAGCCTGAAGCGCAGCACCCAAAATCTTCAGCTATCCACAAGCCGCCGGCCGATTACCCCATCTTTACCCCCAAAAAGCGGACATTAGTCGGATAGCCCTTCGATGTCCGCTTTGTGCCAATAGCGGACATTGTGCACCGCAGAAAAAATCCCATTCGATTGCATTGTTGGCGGCGCGACGCTTATTCCATAGCGATCCGCGTCCCGGTTGCCCCATTGAGCAGCCGCTTGAGATGGAAGCTTGCGAGTTGATCGTCGGAATGCTTGCCAACGTGCGCTGCGAAAGCCGCAGTTGCACCAGGAGCAGTCGCTTCAAGCTTACCGAACGCATCCAGGTAACTCGTCGTTGCAGGGTCTTCGAATCGTTCAGCCCGTATTGGCTCGAAGGCACGCAGTGCATCAGACTTACCACGCAGAATGAGGTCACCGACCGGCCGGCCTTGAAAGCACTCGACCTTGCTCGCCAGTATCGCGCTAATACAAATGCGGGTTCCGAGTTGCTTGTTAGCTGCCTCCAGCCTCGCCGCAACGTTGATGGTGTCGCCGTAAGCGGTGTAGTCGAAGAAACGCCCGCCTCCAAAATTGCCGACAATTGCCGGTCCGGCGTGCGCGCCGATGCGGGTCACCCCTAGCGCGATACCCCCCTTGTGGCATTGGTCGCGGATGGACTGTGCGTATTCATCGAGGGCCAATGCGCAAGCGATTGCTCGAGCCGCATGGTCCGGTTGCTCGCCGGGCGCTCCAAACAGGACGTGCAAGGCATCACCGACGATTTTGGCGACGGTGCCGTCATGGGCAAAGACGATGTCGGTCATGCCTGTGAGGTATTCATTGAGCAGCGGGCCGAGCACGCTTGGTTCCAAGGTCTCCACAAGTGCTGTGAAGCTTTCAACGTCCGTGAACAGCGTCGCGATCTCACGGCGCTGCCCACCAAGATCAATAGAATCGGTGTCACTGGCGAGGCGCTGGGCCAAGTTTGGCGAAAAGTACCGTGACAGGGACGCATAGGCGCGTTCGGCTGTTGCTTGCCGTTGGCGTGCTTCCCGCAGGGTTTCGATATGCCGCAGCGTCTTGGCGATGGTCGTTTCCAGATCGGCAAAATCAATGGGTTTGGTGACAAAATCAAAGGCGCCGCGATTTATGGCAGTGCGAATATTGATCATATCGCCATAGGCTGAGACGATGATGGTCGAAACCTTCTCCTCACCCTCTTGCAGCCTCTGCAGCAGCGATAGCCCGTCCATTCGGGGCATGTTGATGTCGGTAACTACCAGATCGATGGTGCTGTCAGCTTTGAGAGCCGCCAGGGCTTCGACGCCATCGTGGGCGAACACGAAGTTCACGGCGCCATCTCGGATCTGATGCCGGAACTTCTGCAGGACGAGAACCTCAAGGTCCGGCTCGTCGTCAACGATCAGGATGCGCGCTGTCATGCGGAACGTTCGACCCGTGTTTCGATCTCACCCCGTAGCGACACGAAGTCGATCGGCTTGGTGAACAGGGCATCGGCGCCACCTTCGAGTGCCTTGCGCTTGGTCTCGGCATCGCCGTAGGCAGTGATCATGATGACCGGGACGTCTGGTCGGGCCGCTTTGGCCTTGGGTAGAAGTTCGAGCCCGCTCATTCCCGGCATGTTGATGTCGGACAAGATTAGAATGAGCGAGGCGTCTCTGGCGTCGCTGATGCATTGCAGGGCCGCCGGCGCTGATTGGGCAAATTCCATGGTAAAGCGGCGAGCGCGGAGATCGCGCCGGAACTGCTGGCGAAAGAGAAGCTCAACGTCGGGTTCGTCATCAACAACGAGAATAAGAAGGCTCACACCGTCCCCCTGATTTGGCAATTGTCGCGGCTGCGCGCGGAAGGATGATCTTGAATTCCGTGAACTCACCAGGCTGTGTATCGACATCAATCGATCCGGCATGCTGCTTGACGATAATGTCATAGCTCAGGGACAGCCCTAGCCCAGTCCCTTCCCCAGGAGGCTTGGTTGTAAAGAAGGGATTGAACATCTTTTCCTTCACTTCGTGCGGGATGCCAGTGCCGTTGTCCCTGATCCTGATCTCTACCCGCTCGCCAAGGCTCCTGGTCGAAGCCGTAAGGGTCGGTTCATAGGCGCCGCTACTAGCGTTCGCTTTACGCTTCGTCGCCGCATAAAAGCTGTTTGAAATCAGATTTAGCAGAACCCGCGTGATCTCCTGCGGGAACAGGTCCACCTCTCCCGCGGCAGGATCAAACGACCGTTCCAGCGTAATGTTGAAGCCTTGCTTCTCGGCCCGTGCGCCGTGATAAGCGAGATTGAGGCTTTCCTCCACGATGGCGTTGATATCAACCGGTCGGTGGTCACCAGAGCCCTCGCGCGAATGCAGGAGCATGTTTTTGACGATCGAATCAGCACGCTTGCCGTGCAGCACGATCCGTTCGAGGTTGCCACGCAGCGTATCGGTCAGTTCGGTGATTTCGGCGCGAATCTTGTTCGTCGGCTTGAACGCCCCGTAGCGTCTCCTGCAGCTCATCAATCAACTCGGTAGAAATCGACGAGAAGTTGTTGACGAAGTTGAGCGGATTTTTGATTTCGTGGGCGATACCAGCAGTGAGTTGCCCGAGCGAGGCGAGTTTCTGAGTTTGAACCAGACGATCCTGGGCCGTCTGCAAGTCTTCCAGAGACTGTGCCAACTCGCGGGTGCGGTGCTCCACACTCTCGAACAAGCGAACGTTTTCAATGGCAATCGCTGCCTGGTCCGCAAAGGTCGACACCAACTGGATCTGTTTGTCTGTGAAGGGCCGCACCTCTATGCGAGTCAGGGCGATCACCCCGATTGCATTACCCTCGCGCAGCATTGGAACGGCAAGTATGGTCCGGAAACCGCCTAACCGTTTTGCGTCGGAAAATGTGTAGTCGGGGTCGGCTTGTACGTCAGGAATATGAACAGTGCGTCCCAGTAGGAGAGCCCGCCCTGTCGCTGAACCCGCTTCCTGTTCGACTGGCAGATTTTTCACGAGTTCATTGAATTGTTCTGAAAAACCATAGCTCGCTGCTCGAACAAATACTCCATCTTGCTCCCGAGCGATCGTGCCCTGGTCCGCTCCGCAAAGCTTAGCTGCGGCCTCGACGAGCGTTTGTAGAACGGTTTGTAGATCGAAGGTCGCGCGGCTGATCACCTTCAGCACATCGGCGGTGGCGGTCTGCTGCTGCAGCGATTCGCGCAACTCGCCAAGCAGCCGTGTGTTCTCGATGGCGATCACCGCCTGGGCGGCGAAGTTCTGGACCAACGCCACTTGCTTGTCGCTGAACGGCAGCACCTCTTGGCGATAGATTGCGAAGCAGCCAACGAGTTCATTTTCCCTGAGCATCGGGACATTGAGGATCGTCCGGAATCGCCCAAGATTGACGGCGGCTACGAATATGGGCTCGCCTTCGACGTACGCTGGCTCGGCCGTGACGTCGGCGATGTGCACCGTCTGCTTGGTCACAGCGACGCGGCCGAGCGCGGTTCGCGGCCCTGGACGTTGCGGTCCGCGCTGCCAATATTCGGCAAATTTCACGGGCACACCGAACATTGCCGCCGCACGCCATGCCTCATCCTCGTACCGGAACAGAACGCCAAAGCTTGCCGCGCAGATGCGGACCGCGTTCGCTAGCATGGCGTCGAAGACCGGGTCCACTTGGCCGGGCGAACTGGAGATGATCTTGAGCACCTCGGCGGTCGCGGTCTGCTGCTCCAGTGCCTCGGTTAGATCTTCAGTGCGCTTTTGCACCTCGTCGAACAGCCTCACGTTCTCGATCGCGATCACCGCCTGGTCGGCGAAGGTCTCCATCAAGGCGATCTGCTTCGCCGTGAACGGTTTCACCTCCAGGCGGTAGATGGTGATAGTTCCAATCAGCTCGTCGCCCTTGAGCATCGGGACAGCGAGCGTGGTGCGGATCGGATCGACGTCGCGCGCAACATAACTATATTCGGGATCAGCCTGGATGTCGGCGACCTGCACGGTCCGTCGCTCGAGGCCGGCACGCGCCGATACGCTATGCCGTCCGAGCGGAATCGGATTCCGATAGACCCAGTCCTGATTCTCCGCGCCTGCGTTGTGGGACGCCACCGCCCGCAGCATCTTGCCGTCGAAGCGGAAGATGTAGGCCCGTTCGGCTTCGCACAGCCGGACAACACTCTCCGCCATGGTGTCGAACACGGGCTGCAGATCAAAGGCTGAGCGGCTGATCACTTTGAGGACGTCGGCGGTAGCAGTCTGCTGCTGCAGAGACTCGGCCAGGTCATCGGTGCGCGCCTGCACCTCGTCGAACAGCCGCACGTTCTCGATCGCGATCACCGCCTGGTCGGCGAAGGTTTGAACAAGCTCGATCTGCTTGTCGGTGAAGGGCTTGACCATCGTGCGCTGCAAGGCGATCGCCCCAATCGGCACCCCCTCGCGCAGGAGCGGCGCGCGCGAATGCGGTTCTGAACTGCGCAAGCTTCTGCGATTCGGTTTCCTCATATTCCGGATCGGCGAGCACGTCGGCGATCTGGACTGGCCGGCCTTCGAGCACCGCTCGTCCGACGACCGACCCGCGGCCGGGCGAAAGCCGGCGCGTGAGCAGGTGCGTCTTGATCCGCTCGTGGCTCTCGCGCGAATGGCCATAGCTGGCGGCCCATCGATACGTGTCGCCTTCCCGCCGAAACAGCCACGCATGTTCCGCATCGCAAAGCCGCGCTGCCGATTCGGCAAGCGTATCGAGCACCGCCTGCAGATCGAAGGTCGAGCGGCTGATGACCTTGAGCACGTCGGCGGTGGCGGTCTGCTGCTGCAGCGATTCGCGCAGCTCGTTGAGCAGCCGCGTGTTCTCGATGGCGATGACGGCCTGCGCGGCGAAGTTCTGTGACCAGCTCGATCTGCTTGTCGGTGAACGGGCGCACCTCCTGGCGGTAGATGGCGATGGCGCCGATCAGCTCGTTTTCCTTGAGCATCGGCACGTCGAGCGACGGTGCGAAAGCCTCCGAGATCGACGCGCGGCGATCGCTAACGGATCGCCATCGACGTAGGCCGGCTCGTGCGCAGGTCGGCGATGTGGATGGCTTGCTTCGTCTCGACGACGCGGCCAAGCCGGATGTCCGGGCCCGGGCGGAGCGAGCTCCGCGTTCGCGAACTGCCGCATATGCGCGCGGCACGCCGTGCATCGCAGCGGCGCGGAACGCCATCGCCCTCGCACAGGAACAGGATGCCGAACTTGGCCTCGCAGATGCGCGTCGCGTTCTCCAGCATGGCCTGGAAGACCGGCTCCAGCTCGCCCGGCGAGCTGGAGATGACCTTCAGCACCTCCGAGGTCGCGGTCTGCTGCTCCAGCGCTTCGGACAGATCGTCGGTGCGCTGGCGCAGCTCGTTGAGCAGCCGCGTGTTCTCGATGGCGATGACGGCCTGCGCGGCGAAATTGGTCAGCAGCGCGATCTGCTTGTCGGTGAACGCCCGGCTTCTCGGTGCGGTAGATGACAATGGCGCCGACCAGCTCATTCTCCTTGAGCATCGGGACGCCCACCGCGGTTCGTGCGCCAGCGATCTTGACCAGGGCTGAGCTGGCGAAAGGCTCCTCGGCTGTGAGATCGGCAATATGGATCACACTTTTTGATTCGAGGATGCGTGCCATCACCGATCCCCGGGGCATGACCGGGTCACGCCGCCGCAGTTCCGCGAACGCTTGCGGAGCGTTGTGCATGGCGGCCATTCGCATTTCGCGTCCGTCATACAGCGCCAGATTTCCGAACTTGGCCTCGCAGATGCGCACTGCGTTCTCCAGCATGGCGTTGAACACGGGCTCCAGGTCGCCCGGCGAGCTGGAGATGACCTTGAGCACCTCAGAGGTCGCGGTCTGCTGCTCCAGCGACTCGGACAGGTCGTCGGTGCGCTGGCGCAGCTCGCTGAGCAGCCGCGCGTTCTCGATCGCAATCACCGCCTGCGCGGCAAAGTTGCTGACAAGCTCGATCTGCTTGTTGCTGAAGGGGCGTACCTCTTGTCGGAAAATCGCGAATGCGCCGACCAGTTTTCCTTCCCTAAGTAGTGGCACAACAAGCAGCGTCCGGGCTTTGCCATCCTCCACTAGTGCAACGAATGGCCTAAATCCTTTCTTGTAGACTTTCTCGGTCCGAGCGTCGGCGATATGAACCTTGCGTTTCGTCGCTGCGAGCTGAGCCAGTGGATCGTCCGAGTCAGGAACCATCAGCTGATTTTTCATCCGCTCATCGGCAAGGGCCGGCGGCAGATTGTGCATGGCGACGCTCCGGAACCCCGTCCCCTCGACCAACCACAAATTGCCGAACTGCGCTTCACAGATCCGCGTCGCGTTCTCAAGCATGGTTTGGAAAACAGGCTCAAGCTTGCCGGGCGAACTCGAAATGACCTGCAACACCTTCGAGGTCGCGGTCTGTTGTTCCAGCGCCTCATCGCGCTCCCGCTTCAACAGCGCAACCTTCTTATTCAAGCTGGCAACAGGAGACCCACGATGGCGCGCGACCTTCGGCGCATTGCGGCGCTTTGGCTCTCCCGTGATGCGCTCTCGTTTTTTCATTGCTCGCTGGCCCCCGCCTCATGACCGCCCCCGGGCTCAGGAGATGGCATCGTGCGCCTCAAACCAGTGCTTTGATAGGGCTGAAACCGGCTTCGCTACTGCAACATGAGATGCTGGCCGATGTCCGCTTTGGGTCCAGGCTGTGTAAAAACGTCCTGCTTCGAATGATTCTGGCGGTATGATTCTCACGCGATTTTCGGGAGGATCGGATGAGGCGTTTCGTTGAGGGAGCGGATCGCGGTCAGAGGACGCTGTTTCCTGAATCACTGGAAGACTGGATCATTGAGGACAACCCGGTTCGCGTCATCGACGTTTTTGTTGACGAACTCGAACTGGCTGAGCTTGGATTTAGCGGGGTCGCCCCCGAGGTCACCGGCCGTCCTTCGTATCATCCGTCGGTACTGCTGAAGCTCTACATCTACGGCTATCTCAACCGGGTGCAGTCGAGCCGTCGGCTTGAGCGGGAGGCCGGGCGTAACGTTGAGGTTATGTGGCTGGTGGGCCGGCTCGCTCCCGATCACAAGACGATTGCCGACTTCCGCAAGGACAACGGTCGCGCGATCCGGCAGGTCTGCGCCCGATTTGTCGCACTCTGCCGCACGATGGGCCTGCTCACGCAAGCCAGCGTGGCGATTGACGGCAGCAAGTTCAAGGCGGTGAACAACCGCGACAAGAACTTCACGCGCGCCAAGATGGAGCGGCGCATGGCGCAGATCGAGGAAAGCGTCACGCGCTATCTGCAACAACTCGACACCGCCGACCGGCAGGAGCCGTCCGAGGCCCTCAAAACCAAGACGAGCCGCCTGAGAGAGAAGATCGAGAAGCTGAAGGAGCAGATGCGACGGCTCAATGTTCTCAAGGTGGAAATGCTCGCGGCACCGGACCAGCAGATATCGTTGACCGATCCGGATGCCCGCTCAATGGCGACCAGCGGCCGCGGCTCCGGTGTGGTGGGCTACAACGTGCAGATCGCAGTCGATATCGCACATCATCTGATTATCACGCATGAGGTGACCAATGTCGGAACCGACCGGTCGCAACTCTCAACCGTGGCCAAGGCGGCGAAGACAACGCTGGACGTGGAGAACCTCGATGCTGTCGCCGATCGCGGTTACTTCAGTAGCGAGGAAATCCTGGCCTGCGAGAACGCGGGCATCACGGTCACGCTGCCCAAGCCGATGACCTCGAACTCAAAGGCGGAAGGGCGCTTCGGCAAGCAAGACTTCCGCTACGTGGCTGAGGATGACGTTTACATTTGCCCTGCCGGTGAAAGGCTCGCCTACCGCTACACGAACGAGGAAAATGGATTGGTCCTGCGCCGCTACTGGACCAACGTCTGCCAGAGCTGTGCCATCAAACACAGCTGCACCACCGGCAAGGAGCGACGGATCACCCGATGGGAGCATGAGGCCGTTCTCGATGCGGTACAGCGTCGGCTCGACGAGCATCCGGAGAAGATGCGCCAGCGGCGCGAGACGGTTGAGCATCCCTTCGGGACGATAAAGTCGTGGATGGGATCGACACACTTCCAAATGAAAACGCTCAAGCACGTCGGCACCGAGATGGCGCTGCACGTCCTGGCCTACAACATGAAACGCGTGATGAGCATGCTGGGAGTCAGCGGATTGATGGCGGCGATCCACGCCTAAGACGGGCCTCATAAGCCCCAATAAACCCGCGTGCTTCGCCTCAAGAAGCCATCAGGCCTCTTCGCGGACCGATTCTGCCAAATTGGCCGCGCCAAGTCGCACAATCCCGCCGGGATCGAAGCTTACGTCACCACCAACCCGATCGCGTTTTTACACAGCCTGGGTCAAAAGCGCGACATCGCGCAGCCCGGAACCGCATGTCCGCTTTACCCCCGACAGCAGACATCAGAGCGGACATCCTTGATGTCCGCTTAGTGCCAATAACGGCCCTGAGCAGTTGCAACAAATACTCCAAACCAATTGCCGAAATCTGGTCCGGGACAATCCTGCCCTGGCGCTGGCGCGTAGTTCGCAGACGCTGTACATTGCGCGCACAAGGCAAGCCGCGCAGCTTGCCCAAGAGCTGCTCATAAAACGAGAGGGTGCCGAATTTCTCGTTGCTGGCAATTGGCAGCCCTGGTGCCGACGGTAGGCACGATCACCAACAATAGATGAATGCGCTCGCGTCATTCGCCAGTCGAAGGCAGAATGAAGCCACTTTGCCGTCGGCTTTTCGGAAGGGATCGCCATGAAACTTCCCCGGAGGCAATTTTTGCATCTCGCAGCCGGCACTGCTGCGCTACCGGCGATATCGAAGATCGCGAGAGCGCAAGCCTATCCCTCAAGACCCATCACGATCATCGTTCCGTTCGCAGCGGGCGGGCCGACGGACACGATTGCTCGCATCATCGCCGAACGGATGAGGGCATCGCTGGGTCAAACGGTCATCGTCGAAAATGTCACGGGCGCTTCAGGCAGTGTCGGCGTCGGCCGCGTCGCCCGCGCGGTTCCCGATGGCTACATCATCGGCATCGGCCACTGGAGCACCCATGTCCTCAATGGCGCGATCTATCCGCTACAGTACGACGTGTTGAAAGATTTCGAGCCGATCGCGCTCGTCGCCAGCAATCCGCAACTGATCGTCTCCAAAAACGGCGTGCCGGCAAAAGATTTGCGAGAATTGATCGCCTGGCTGAAGGGCAACCAAGCTTCGCAGGGGACTGCTGGCGCCGGCAGCGCCGCCCACGTCGCCGGCGCATACTTCCAAAAGGAAACAGGAACGCACTTCCAATTCGTGCCCTATCGCGGCGCCGCACCGGCAATGCAGGACTTATTGGGAGGGCAAGTCGATCTGATGTTCGACCAAGCCGCGAATGCGCTTCCGCATGTCCGCGACGGCAAGATCCGGGCCTATGCCGTGACAGCCGAGACGCGCTTGGCCACGGCGCCCGAGATTCCCACCGTAGATGAAGCGGGGCTTCCCGGGTTTTACATCGCCGTTTGGCACGGACTTTGGTCGCCCAAGGGAACGCCGAGAGAGGTTGTCGCCAAGCTCAACGCCGCCGTTGTGGAGGCCCTGGCCGACCCGAATGCACGTCAACGACTCGGCGACCTAGGTCAGGACCTTCCGCTCAGGGAGCGGCAGACGCCAGAGGCACTCGGCACCCACCACAAGTCCGAGATCGACAAGTGGTGGCCCATCATCAAAGCGGCCGGCATTGTGGCAAATTAATCTCTGCCGGCTGCCTGTTCACTATGGGGCGGACCCAGGCGAAGCGGGATGGTCCGTGTGCTTCTCGGATGCCGCTCCGAGCAGCGATCCAGGCGCCTTCTCCCGGGCACACGCTACCAATAATCCTGCGAGCGTCGCCGACGGTATCCGGACCGGTCACCCCGGACGTCCAACCGACCCGCCAGGGTTAGGACGACTTTAGTTGGATCAAATGGGGTGGACGCGGACGCTTCGTACGAGAATGCCGACCCGGATGGTGCGCGTTTGTTGCAGCAACACCGCGGTCGGGGGTGTGTTTGACGAAAGAATGAGGTCAGGCTGCAGCGCGACGAGTTCCTGGGCGAATTGTTGCCTCAACTCCACGTCGTCTGGTGTCGCCCAACGCGTGTCGATCCGGATGTTGCGGCCCTCGGCCCACCCGAGCTTCTGGAGTCCTTCCCGGAACGCCGCGACGAAGGCCTGTGCTTGCGGGTCTCTCTCGGCAAACCCCATCAGCATGCCGATCCGCCGCGTCCGCTCGCGTTCCTGCGCGCGCGTCGCGAGCGGCCACGCGACCGCCACGGACTGCGGGCTCGGCGGCCGCGTTCACGCGGAGATCGCCTGGGCCAGCTGGAAGCGCTGGTCGCGGGCGCCAAGCTGGCGTCGAAGGCGCTGTGGCGATAATCGGCCAGTCGTCGCCACCTGCAGGCATCGGCCGCGTTTTGAGAGATCGACCAGTTTTGGTATGAGTTGCTGTCTCACGCGGGTTTTGGAGCATGGAATCTCTTTTGTGGCGCGACGAGTTGCCGAAAACAGAAGAGCCTTCTACATGGCGTTAGTCGCGCGTGGCCGCGGAAACGCCATCGATCCGAGCAGGAAGGATTTTTTCGATATGAGCCGCTTGTTGTCTGGCGCTGCTTTGGCAGCCGCCGTGCTGGTTGCCGGCATCGCCCATTCGCCGGCCCAGGATTTTCCAAATCACCCGGTTACCGTCGTCGTTCCCTTCTCCGCCGGCGGTCCAACCGACGCATTGATCCGCACCTTGGGCAATCGCATGCGCGAGAGCCTCGGCCAGCCCGTTCTGGTCGAGAACGTGACCGGCGCCGCCGGAACCATCGGCGTCGGCCGCGTCGCGCGTGCGGCGCCTGACGGCTACACGCTCAGCTTCGGTCACTGGAGCACGCACGTGATCAACGGCGCAGTGTATCCGCTCCCGTTCGATCTGCTGACCGATCTGGAGCCGGTGGCGTTGCTGACCAGCTATCCGATGTTGCTGGTGGCAAAGAACGGCGTTCCAGCGAAGGATCTGAAGGAGTTTCTGGCGTGGGTGAGAGCCAACCAGGACAAGATTTCCGTCGGCAGCATTGGCGCCGGCAGCGCCGCTCACGTCGCAGGCGTCTACTTCGAAAACATCGCCGGGGTGAAGCTGAACTATGTTCCCTATCGCGGCGCTGCGCCTGCATTGCAGGATCTGCTTGCGGGAAATATCGACTTCATGTTCGACCACGTGGCGAATGCCTTGCCGCACGTGAAGTCGGGTAAGATCAAAGCCTATGCCGTGACTGCTCCGGTTCGCCTTGCGCAGTTGCCCGACATTCCGACGGTCGACGAGGCGGGGCTGCCCAAGCTCCATGTGTCGATCTGGTTTGGTCTCTGGGCGCCGAAGGGCACGCCGAAGGCGGCGGTCGCCAAGCTGAACGGCGCCGTCAAGGATGCGCTCGCCGATCCTGCGGTACGCAAGACGCTTGGAGAGCTTGCTCAGGTCATTCCGCCCGTCGAGAAGCAGTCGCCGGAAGCTCTCGCGGCGCACCAGAAGGCCGAGATCGAAAAGTGGTGGCCGATCGTCAAGGCCGCCAACATCAAGATCGATTGATTCCAGGCGGTCCATTGGCTACGACCTGAACGGGCGGACGCTGCCCGCCCGCGACAGGATTTCATGGCCGAAAAGTTCATCGACTATTACGACGCAATGTCGTCGCCGTGGACCTATCTCGGCCACCAGAGGTTCATGGCGCTTGCCCACCGCCACGGATTGACCGTCCGGCACAAACCGATGGACCTCCTGAAGGTCTGGTCGGTGTCCGGCGGCTTGCCGCTCAAGCAGCGCGCGCAGCAGCGGCAGCACTACCGCCATGCCGAGCTGAAGCGCTGGAGCGAGGTCTTGCAGGTGCCCTGCAATCTCGAACCGCCGTTTCACCCGGTCGCCGATCGCCGGGCCTGCTATCTGGTGATCGCGGCGATGCACGCTAAGCTCGACTGGAGCAAGCTTACGCACGCGATTCTGCGCGCCGTTTGGGTGCAAGACCGCAACATCGCTGATCACCCGACACTGGTTGCGATCGCCAACGAATGCGGCCTCGATGGTACGGCGCTGCTCGCCGCAACCGAGAACGAGGCGGTGAAGGCGGAGTATCAGGCCAACACGGACGAGGCGATCCGCATCGGCGTGTTCGGCGCACCGACCTATGTCTACGACGGCGAGCTGTTCTGGGGCCAGGACCGACTGCTGATGCTGGACTGGCGTCTGACCCAGAAGTCCGGCGGGGACGCCGCAAGCTTCCGGTTCGGCTAGATTCGCGCAAGGAAAGACAATGGCCAGCGACGACAAAAAAACCAAAGCCACTCCCGCACCAAAAAGCGAGCCGCCAGCAAAGGACAAGAGCGCTTCGGGCGCAGACACATCCAAAACCAAGAGTGGTGAAGCAACTGCCGCTCCGGTCGCAGCCAAGGATGGCGAGTCGCCCGCCGCACCCTCCAGCTACAGCAGGGGCGAGGGTCAAAAGCCGGTTTCCCAAGCTTACAAGGATAACTGGAACGCGATTTTCGCAAAGAAGAAGAAAAAGCGATAACGCCCCACTGCTCACAATCGGCTGAAGAGCGATCCGTGATTCCCTGGTACATAGATGTCCATGGCTCCTACGCCGGGCGGCGCCGCGATCGGGGTCAGCAACTCTGGGCCCGGTCGGCTGGCACAACCAGCCAGCATGGCGGCGAGCAGCGCAGCAACCATCCAGCGCTGAACCGCGCGGCAAACAGGAAGGCCCAATGAACCGCGCAACTCTGGCTGCCCCGACCACCCTACGACGAAGTTAATAGTTCTGCGTCAGCTGTGGCGCGCCAGGAGCGTGCGGGCATGTTCCCGCCTGCGCTCCCGACACGTTAACGATAGCTACGCTCGCATTCAGCGGGCGCGGTTGAACGCATCTTGCGCCACCTGATTGGTCCGGTCGAAATCCAAATCCGATTTGGCAATTTTGGCAACTCGGCAGGTGATGCACACCCGCCGGCAGCAGCGCCAACGCTGGTGTGGGTACAGGTGTGAGTAGCTTACGACAAGCGCCAAAAATCGTTGAGATTATCGGATAATTGGCGGAGAGGGTGGGATTCGAACCCACGGTGGACTTGCACCCACGGAGGTTTTCAAGACCTCTGCCTTAAACCACTCGGCCACCTCTCCAGCAGATTTCCCGAGACCCCGCCGTGACCCCAAACAGCCTCACGCAACACCTAACCAATTCCTCCTGCGAAGTATTGCCAACCATCTTCGCTGGTTTTCAAGACGGCGCCTTCAGCCACTCGGCCACCCCTCCAACACCCAGCGAAAAGTTGGCACGCGCTTGGCACACGGGCCGTTTAGCAACGTGAAAACTTTGGCATTTCAAAGCGTTAATCCCAGCACCATGCCGGTTTTCAAGACCGCTGCCTTAAACCACTCGGCCACCCTTCCCGCTTGGTGAGACCAATGACTTGAAAACTGATCCATCAGATCGCATGCGACTTTTGCCACCAAAATCTCGTCGCGTCGGGTCATGCCTTATCAGGTGTCGCTCATTCCCGCCACCGCGACGTTGATTGCAGCTCACGTCTTGTCGTCGTCGTTGTGGAATGGTCGCATCATGCAGAACGTGATTTGAGGCTAGTGTCGCGGTCCCGGCATCAATCGCCGGTCGGCGCGCCGGATCGTCCCGGCGCCCCGATCCATCAATCGAATTTTAGGTCGCGGCGTCTCGCCGCCTCAATAGTACGTGTAGTAGCCGGGCTGACCCCATGGGCCATAGCAGACGTTCACCCACTGCCAGCCGTCGTAGCGCCAGCACGAGTTGTAATAGGCGCTTGAGGCGAGCAGTCCAACCCCGAGCCCGGCCGCGACCGGCCAACCCCAACCGCGATGCCGCCAGCCATGACGGTGACGCCACGGACCGCCGGCCCATGCGGCACGGTGGCCGATGAAGGCCGGACGACCGCGCCAGCCGACGCCCGGCCCGGCCCAACGGGCGCCACGAAAGCCGGGTCCGATGACGCCGCCGCGGAAGCCGGGTCCGATCGCGGCACTGCGAAAACCGCCACGGACCATGCCGCCGCGAAAACCGCCGCCAACCACGCCGCCGCGGAAGCCGCCGCCAACCATGCCACCGCGGAAGCCGCCACCCATGGGGGTGCCGCGGAAGCCTGCGCCTCCACCGCCGCGGAACCCACCGCCGCGTTGCGCAGACGCCTCCTCGATCACAGCGAATGACAAGAGCGCCACTGAAGCGCCCAACAGCAGGAACTTTTTCATAGACTCCTCCTTTTCCCAGATCGCAGCTGGGAAACTGACCAAACAAGCCGCAGCGCTTCTACGAGTTCCCCCAAGGCGCCTGCGTTTAATTGCACTCAACTCCCGCCCCGGTACGCACGAACCAGAGCGACACTGGCAACTCTATGATTCCAGTGTCCTTTTGCACCCGACATTCGCAAAGGTGGCTCCCCTCAACAATCGTGCGAACTTCGGGTCCGGACACACTGGCGCGGAACCCGTTCCCCACCCCACGGCGTTAGGACCTGCGGCGAGCCGCCCCAAGGAGGCCCAATGACCAAAGCGATGGATGTGCTGTCCCGGTTCGCGTTCGGCACCGCGAGCCTGGTACTGATGGCGCTGTCGCTGGCGCTGATCGTCTACGGCACGGTCGGCGTCATCGCCGGCATCACCTCATCATGGGCGGATGCCAGCAACGCGCTGCTCGCCGCGATCGGCTATGTGGTGATCTCGCTCGCGGTGTTCGACGTCGCCAAGTATTTCATCGAGGAGGAGGTGATCCGCGGCCGCGAGATGCGACTCACCTCGGAGGCGCGGCGCAGCCTGACAAAGTTCATCTGCACGATCTCCATCGCGGTGTTCATCGAAGCGCTGGTCACGGTGTTCCGCGTCAGCCAGCAGGAGGATCTGCAGCCCCTGCTCTACCCTACCGCGCTGCTGCTGACTGCGATTATCATCGTGGTCGGGCTCGGTCACTACCAGCGGCTGAGCGCCGAGGTCGAGCAGAAGGTCGAGGCCAAGGATAAGGCCAAGCGGAACTGAGGCGGAATGCTGCCATCCGTGGCGATCATCGGCGCTGGAATGGGCGGGTTGACGCTCGCCGCCGCGCTGCTCCAGCGCGGCTTTCCGCTGCGCGTCTACGAGCAGGCGCCGCAGTTCGTGCGGCTCGGCGCCGGCATCCAGATGAGCCCCAACGCGATGCGGGTGCTGCGCGGCATCGGCCTTGAGCAGCGCATCCGCGCCCGCGCGTTCCAGCCGCACTCCTGGACCAACCGCGAGTGGGACTCGGGCGCAATGAAATACGAGCTGCCGCTCGGCGCCGACGCCGAGGCGAAATACGGCGCGCCGTATCTCCTTATGCATCGCGGCGACTTGCACGAGGCGCTGGCCTCGCGCGTGCCCGCCGAGCTGATCTCGCTCGGCCGCACCCTCACCGATCTGGACTGGCGCGGCGGCGGCGTCGCACTGCACTTCGCCGACGGCTCGACAGCGCGCGCCGATGCGGTCGTCGCCGCCGACGGCATCCATTCGCGCGTGCGCGAGCTGTGGCGCGGCCAAGAGCGCGCCAACTTCACCGGCCGCGTCGCCTATCGCACCACGTTCCCCGCTTCGCTGCTGCGCGGCTACCAAATCGACGAGTGCTGCAAATGGTGGGGGCCGGACCGCCACATCGTGACCTATTACGTCACGTCGAACCGCGACGAGGTGTATTTCGTCACCAGCGTGCCGGAGCCGGAATTCACGGTGGAATCCTGGTCCGCGACCGGCGACCTTGAAACGCTGCGCAATGCCTTCACCGGATTCCACGACCAGGTGCGCCGGGTGGTGGAGGCCTGTCCGCGTGTGCACAAGTGGGCGATCGTCGACCGCGATCCTCTGCCGCACTGGGGCGAAGGCCGCATGGTGCTGCTCGGCGACGCCGGTCACCCGATGACGCAATACATGGCGCAGGGCGCCGCCACCGCGATGGAAGATGCGGTGCTGCTGACGCGCTGCATCGAAGCCGCGCCGGACGACATCCCATCGGCATTCCGGCGCTACGAGACCGTGCGGCGCGAGCGCACATCGCAGATCCAGGGCACCTCGCAGAAGAACACCTGGATGCGCGAGGCGACCGATCCGGCCTGGGTCTATGGCTACGACGCCTGGACCGCACCGCTCGATCCGGCGCCGATCGCCGCTTAGCGCTCGCAGGGGGTCCTTTTGTTCGTAATTGCCGGGTCACTTCCATGTAAAGATGGATGCGCGGGTCAAGCCCGCGCATGAAGATGGTGAAAATCAGAGTCGTTTGCGCGACAACCGCAGCGCATTGGCGATCACACTGACCGATGACAGCGCCATCGCTGCCGCACCGATCATCGGCGAAAGCAGGATCCCGAACGCCGGATAGAGCACGCCGGCCGCGATCGGCACGCCGGCTGCGTTGTAGATGAAGGCGAACACCAGGTTCTGGCGGATGTTGCGCATCACTGCCTTGGACAGGCGCCGCGTCTTGATGATGCCGTTGAGGTCGGGCTTGAGCAGCGTGACCCCGGCGCTTTCGATCGCGACATCGGTGCCCGTCCCCATCGCAATGCCGACGTCGGCGGTGGCGAGACCCGGCGCGTCGTTGATGCCGTCGCCCGCCATGGCGACCACGCGCCCTTCGCGGCGCAGCCGCTCCACGATCTGCGATTTCTGCTCGGGCAGCAGGTCGGCCTCGACCTCGTCGATGCCGAGTTGCTTGCAACCGTGTTCGCGGTGGTGCGGCTGTCGCCGGTCAGCATGACGATGCGGATTCCGGCGCGCTTAAGCGCCGTCAACGCCGCGGGCGCGGTGTCGCGCACCGGATCAGCCACCGCGATGACTCCCGACGCCTTGCCGTCGACCGCGAGGAACACCGCGGTCGCACCGTCCTGCCGCAGCCGTTCCGCCATCGGCTCCAGCTCCGCCGCGGCGACGCTAAGCTCAGCGAGGAATTTCGCGCTGCCGAGCGCGACGCGATGGCGCTCGATCATGCCGACGACGCCCTTTCCGGTCGGCGAGTTGAAGCCGCGCACGTCGGGAAGTTCGATGCCGCGCTCGGCGGCGGCGGCGACGATGGCATGCGCGATCGGGTGCTCGCTGCGGCTCTCGACGGCGGCGGCGAAACGCAGGATGTCCTGCTCGTCGAGGCCATGGGTCGGCGTCACTGCGATGACCCTGGGCTTGCCCTCGGTGAGCGTGCCGGTCTTGTCGATCACCAGCGTGTCGACCCGCTCCATGCGCTCCAGCGCCTCGGCGTTCTTGATCAGGATGCCGGCACGCGCGCCGCGTCCGACGCCGACCATGATCGACATCGGCGTCGCGAGACCCAGCGCGCAAGGGCACGCGATGATCAGCACCGACACAGCCGCCATCAATCCATACGCATAAGGCGGCTCAGGACCGAACCAGGCCCATGCGCTGAACGCGGCAAGCGCGACCGCGATCACCAGCGGCACGAACCAGCCCGATACGCGATCCGCCAGCCGCTGGATCGGCGCGCGCGAGCGCTGTGCCTGCGCCACCATCTGCACGATCTTCGCCAGCATGGTGTCGCGGCCGACCTTCTCGGCGCGCATGGTGAAGCTGCCGGTGGTGTTGAGCGAGCCCGCCACCATTTTCGCGCCCGGCGCCTTACCGACCGGCATCGGCTCGCCGGTCAGCATCGAACTCGTCGACCGCCGACTGGCCTTCCGTCAGCACGCCGTCGACCGGAATCTGTTCGCCCGGTTTGACGCGCAGCATGTCGCCGGCGTTGACGGCATCCACGGCCATGTCGCGCTCGTAGCCGCCCGGCAAAATCCGGTGCGCGATCTTCGGCGTCAGGTTCAGCAGCGCCTTGATCGCGCCGGAGGTGCGATCGCGCGCTTTGAGTTCCAGCACCTGACCGAGCAGCGCGAGCACGGTGATCACCGCGGCCGCCTCGAAATAGACCGCGACCGCGCCGTCGTGGCCGTGGAACTGATGCGGCAAGAGATGCGGTGCGATTGTCGCGAACGCGCTGTACGCCCACGCGACCACCGTCCCCATCGCGATCAGCGTGAACATGTTGAGGTTGCGCGTCAGGATCGACTGGTCGGCGCGCACGATGAAGGGCCAGCCGGCCCACAGCACGGCCGGTGTGGCGAAGATGAACTGCAGCCAGTTCGACCACGGCTGACCGACGAGATTGAGGCCTAACACATGCTGCCCCATTTCCAGCACGAACACGGGAACGGTTAGCGCGAGCGCGATCCAGAACCGCCGCGTCATATCGGCGAGCTCCGGATTGGGACCGCTGTCGGCGGTCACCACGTCCGGCTCAAGCGCCATGCCGCAGATCGGGCAACTCCCCGGCCCGGCCTGCCGCACCTCCGGATGCATCGGGCAGGTGTAGATCGTGCCGTCCAGCATCGGCTCCGGCGCAGCCTTGGCGCCGAGGAATTTCTCGGGCTCGGCGGCGAACCTGGTGCGGCACCCGGCGGAACAGAAGAAATGCGGTTTGCCTTGGTGCGTGTGCCGATGCGGCGTCACCTGGGGGTCGACCGTCATTCCGCAAACGGGATCGATCACCCGGCCGGCGGCGGGTCGGAGGCGTGATGAGGCTCAGACATGACCGGCAGCGATCCCGACTTTCAAAACAGACACTTAGATAGCTGCTGGAGCTTGATCTCGCCAGCGTTCGGCTATAGCTCCTCCCGGTGCGACCCGACAATCCGAAACAAACCGGCGACAAAGCCGCGCCTATGTGAGCTTCGTCTCGCTCGGCTGCCCCAAGGCGCTGGTCGATAGCGAACGCATCATCACGCCGCTGCCGGAGGGCTATGCGCTCACCCGCGAGCACAAGGGCGCCGACATGGTGATCGTCAACACCTGCGGCTTCCTCGACAGCGCGCAGGCGGAGTCGCTGGAGGCAATCGGCGATGCGCTCGCCGAAAACGGCAAGGTCATCGTCACCGGCTGCATGGGCGCCGAGCCCGAGAAGATCACGGCGAAATACCCCAACGTGCTCGCCGTCACCGGGCCGCAACAGAATACGAAAGCGTGCTCGACGCGGTGCACCGCGCCGCGCCGCCGCAGCACGATCCGTTCCTCGATCTGGTGCCGCCGCAAGGCATCAAGCTGACGCCACGGCACTACGCGTATCTGAAGATTTCCGAGGGCTGCAACAACCGCTGCACCTTTCGTATCCCGAAGCTGCGCGGCGACCTGATATCACGCCCGGCCGGCGATGTGCTGCGCGAGGCGGAAAAGCTGGTCGCGGCCGGCGTCAAGGAACTGCTGGTGATCTCGCAGGACACCTCGGCCTATGGCGTCGATATCAAATACGCCACCAGCCAATGGAAGGATCGCGAGATCCGCGCCAAGTTCCTTGACCTCACCCGTGAGCTCGGCACGCTCGGCGCCTGGGTGCGGCTGCACTATGTCTACCCCTATCCGCACGTCGATGAAGTGATCGAGTTGATGGCGGACGGCCAAGGAACGGGGGGCGTGCTGCCTTTCTCGACATCCCGTTCCAGCATGCCTCCCCCGACGTGCTCAAGCGCATGAAGCGCCCCGCGGCGCAGGAGAAGACGCTGCGCCGCATCGCGCGCTGGCGGGATCAGTGCCCCGATCTGACGCTACGCTCGACCTTCATCGTCGGCTTTCCTGGCGAAACCGAGCAGGACTTCGACATGCTGCTCGAGTGGCTCGACGAAGCCTCGCTCGATCGCGTCGGCTGCTTCAAATATGAGCCGGTGCGCGGCGCGGCCGCGAACGAGCTTGCCGAGCCGGTGCCCGCCGATGTGATCGAGGACCGTTGGCACCGTTTCATGGCGCGCCAGCAGACGATTTCGATGTGCCCGAAGCGTTTGAAGCGCAAGATCGGCTCGAAGCAGCAGGTTATCATGGGCGGGGTCGGCCCGACCAGCTCGAAGGGCCGTTCCAGAGTGACGCGCCGGAGATCGACGGCGCGGTCTATGTGAAAAGTAAAAAGTCGCTCAAGGCCGGCGACATCGTTACAGTGAAGTTCGGAAATCGGACGAATACGACCTGCACGGGGCGGTGGCGTAGCCGCGCGTGTCCCCGCGCGGCGCAGCACCATAGCGCGCGCAAGACGCGCGTAAACGCGCTTTTGGTGATGCACTCAGACCCCGGACCCGGGTTTCTTTCTTTTCCGCAGCCAACCGGGGTCCCTGGGCCTCGCTACGCTCGCCCGGGACAAGAGATCAGCGATCAGCGG